>JAOQAG010000015.1 GCA_025963715.1 Bacteroidota bacterium | reverse complement strand
AACAGATCCCGGGTCAAGCCCGGGATGACAGTATTATTTGTGAATATTGTAAAAAAACATTTTACTACAACATAACCTTTTGTATTGCTAATTTTAATTTGCACGTCATTGCGAGGGCTTTTCGCCCGAAGCAATCTCACACCAGAGTATAAAGCCAGAATGAGATTGCTTCGGGCGAAAAGCCCTCGCAATGACGCTCTTAATGTAATTCCATTTTATCATGCAAGTTTCAGATACAGTTTAATTTTAAAAAATTACAACCATTTTCTTCTTCTGAAATAATAGATCAGCAGCACGATCATCAATAACATAACACCGCAGGTCATAAAATAACCGTATCTGCTGTGCAGTTCGGGCATGTTATCGAAATTCATTCCGTACACACCGGCAATAAACGTTACCGGTACAAAAATGGTGGTAATGATCGTAAGCACTTTCATGATCTCGTTCATTTTATTGCTCACGCTGGACAAATAAATATCCATCATTCCCGAAAGCAAATCACGGAAAGTTTCCACCGTATCGATCACGCGGATGGTGTGATCGTGCACGTCGCGCAGGTAAATATCCGTAGATGGTACTATTAATTCCGTTTCGCTGCGTTCCATGTTATTGATCAGCTCGCGCATCGGCCATACCGCTTTGCGCACAAAGATCATTTCGCGTTTCATGTAATGCAGCTGCTGCAGCGTTTCTTTGGAAGGCTCGGTAATTAATTCCTCTTCCAGTAATTCGATCTTATCGCCAATGCGTTCCAGGATCGTGAAATAGCAATCCACCACGGCATCGATCAATGCGTATGCTAAATAATCCGCGCCCATTTTTCGGATGCGGCCTTTCCCCTGCCGGATGCGGTTCCGGATCAGGTCAAATGCATCGCCGCCCTGCGCTTCCTGGAAAGAAATTACCATTCCTTTCATCAGCACCACCGACAATTGTTCAGAACACATTTCTTTTTCGTAATAGATCATCTTCATGATCGCTACCACGTAATTATCGTAATCTTCAAATTTTGCGCGTTGGTTGGTATTTACAATGTCTTCCAGCGTCAGCGGATGGATCCCGAAATGTTTACCGATACGCTCGATCAGCTCTGCATTGTGAATGCCATCCACGTTGATCCATTTTACCATCGACGAATCCACGTGATCAATACAATCCTGGAAACTGTAAAATTCTTTTTCAACAAAACGCTCTTCATTGTATTCAATGAGCGTGATTCTTACTTTTTCCGAGCGGTCTTCACCGTAATACACCACCGTTCCCGGAGGCGCGCCTACATTGGCAATCTCGGATGCTAACTGTCCATCTTCCATTTTGTATTGAAGGATTTTTTTTAAATTTTAATATAATTAATTGTCATCATTATCTTTCTTCCTCTTCCAACTCTTCCCGGCCTGCCTTGCCTTTTTTTATTTTAATTTTATTTCCTTCCACCACAATTACAATTTCGCCTTTCACCGTTTTACTTTTAAAATAATCGGACAATTCCTGCAAAGTCCCTCTCTTATTTTCTTCAAATAATTTGGTGAGTTCCCTCGATACAGATGCTCTGCGGTCGGCGCCGAAATATTCTATGAACTGATCCAGCGCTTTTACCAAACGGTGCGGCGATTCATAAAAGATCATGGTGCGCGGTTCTGTGATCAGTGATTTTATTTTTGTTTGTCTCCCTTTTTTCTGAGGTAAAAATCCTTCAAAACAAAACGCATCACTGGATAATCCGGAGTTGACCAATGCCGGAACAAATGCCGTTGGACCGGGCAAACATTCCACCTCAATGCCGTTGGCAATACATTCGCGCACCAGTAAAAATCCCGGATCGGAAATAGCCGGTGTTCCTGCATCGGTGATCAATGCTATTTTTTGGCCGTTTGCAATCCGTTCGGCAATCATCGCAACAGTTTTATGTTCGTTGTGCTGATGATGCGCATATACGCGTTTCTCAATTCCCAAATGCCGTAATAAATTTCCACTTGTACGGGTATCTTCCGCCAGGATCACATCTACTTCTTTTAAAATGCGGATCGCGCGAAGTGTGATGTCTTCGAGGTTTCCAATGGGTGTGGGGACGATATATAGTTTCAAAATTAATTTTGTGTTTTATGTTTGGAGTTTTTGTTATGTTTTATTAGTTCAAAGTTTAAAGTTCAAAAGTTTAAAGTTTGCTGTGTGCTGATGCTTTGTTTATTGGTTCACTGGTTCAATAGTTTACTGGTTTGCTGTGCGCTCATACTATGTTGTACTGTGTGTTTACTATGTAGCTGGCGCGAGTGTCCCAACGTGCCATTTTATTTGATGGCATCTTGCCATCTTTATTTATTAAATAATCACTAATCCAATCAATTCTGCAAATAATCACCAAACTTTGTGATCAGCTTAAACAGATTTTCAAATTCATTTAACGGCAACGTTTGTGCGCGGTCATAAATATCATGATATGCTTTGATGCCGCCCATCGTGTAAATAAAGCAGGCACGTACACCATTCTCAGAAAAAAAGTAATGATCGCTGTTTGCCGCTTTGCCACGGATCTTCACATCTTTGATAAAATTATTTTCGGTATTGATCTGTTTTAATTTATCAAATTCGGTTTTAAATACCGATCCGTTTACCACCGTAATACCATCTTCCCCTGTTCCCATGATGTCCATGTTCAGCAAAAATTTAATATTCTTCAATGGAAATAACGGATGTCCAACGTAATACCTCGAACCCAGCAATCCCACTTCCTCGCCGCAAAACGCCATAAAAGCAATGGAACATTTCGGCCTGTGTTCCGGCATGGAATAATAACGTGCTAAATTCAGCAGCATCGCGCAACCGCTGGCATTGTCGTTGGCACCCGGAAAAATAGCGCGTCCCATCTGTCCGATGTGATCGTAATGCGCTGTAAAAACAATGAATGAATCCGGGTGTTCCGAGCCTTCCACATAACCGATCACATTTTGCGATGCATGGTCCGGAATAAATTTATTGTCGAACGACATGTCCGCAAAGCTACTCGCTTTCAGCTTTTCAAGGGTGATCTCATCGTGGATCAATAATTCCACAGCAGGAATTTTATCAGATCCCTGCTCAAAATCAGCCGTGAGTTTTTTGTGTTTTATAAAGATCAGTCCTCTTACTTTGCTATCCAACAACGTGATCAATTCGCGTTCAGGCCTGTCTTCAAAATCAACAGCAATGTAGTTTTTTGAGTAATCCTTTTTCAGGAATTTTTTCAGGCTTTTGCTGTCGTGATACGTGGCGCTATCCAGCCAGATCACTTCGCTCATGGGCGAATACGAAACAGCTCTTCCCGACGAAGGTGAAAAAATAAAATCTTTTCCAACTTCCAGATCGCCGATCTTCGACCAGGTAAAAAAATTAACGAATGGGAATGTATTTACCGGGAATGCAAACGATTGATAATAATCCGGTGTAAAGGATCTTAATTTAAATTTTTCAAATTCCGTTTTGATGTAATTTGCCGCAATTTTATCGCCATCTTTCACATATCCCCTGCCGTGCATGCTTTCCGAAGCCATGGTATCAACAATCTTACGGGCATAGGCGTACGCATCCCCTTTTTTAATTTCCTGCGAATGAAGGGAAAACGAAAGGAAAAAAAATAAAAATAAAACGAGTGGCGAACGCATGGGGTCAGTTAAATTCAGTAGACAATTAAAAAATAAATAGGCAATAGGCAATTAAAAAAAATAAATTTACGATCAATAACTGGTATATCTTCTGTCCACCAGGTCGTACAGGCGTTTTACCGTTTCACTTTCCGGATCCCAACCATACAATTGCTCCAGGCTTCTGAAATATTCGGATGCCGATTCCATGGTTTCTGCACTGTTCAGCTGCTGGATCGCGATGTCGTATTCTTTCATTTCACCGGCAAACAATTCGTTGGCAAACTGAAATTTATCATTGATGCCAATTGCTGCACGAATGTCGGAAACAGGCGGTTTCTGGATTTTATTCAGCGTTGGTAATTTTTCTTCTTTTTTCTCCGGCTTCTTTTCTGCTTTTGGTTTTTCCACTACCGGAATTTCCGATCCGAAAAGATCAACCGGTTTTTTATCTTCCGGTTTTACTTCTTGTTTTACTTCCGGTTTTGGAATTTCTTTTTTAGGTTCTTCCGGTTTTACTTCTGCTTTCGGCGTTTCTACCGGTGTTTCTGTTTTTACTACTTCTGGTTTTGGCGTTTCTGTAACAGCCGTTTCTACTTTCGGCTCTTCTTTCGGTTCTTCTGTTTTTACCGGTTTTTCCTCAACTGTTTCGGCTTTCGGTTCTGCTTTGGGTGTTTCCTTTTCCGGCGCTTTTTCTTCCGGTTTTTCTGTTATTTTTTCTTCTTTGGGCGCTTCTGTTTTTGGAGGTTCCACAACCGGTGGCACTACTGTTTTTTCAGGTGTTTCTACCGGTTTTGTAACGGCTGTTTCTTCTTCAACGGAATTCAGGTAATTTAAAACGATCGATTTTTGGTGCAATTTCTCCACCTTGTGCAGCAGCAGTTCCAGCTCCAGTTGAGGTATATTTTCTTTATCCCGGATACTGTCGGAATACTCTTTAATACTGTTTATTAACGTGGTGATTTCTTTCCGGATCTGCTTTTTGTCCATACAAATTTTAATTTAATGGTGACAAATTTCACAACGCTTTTTTGATTAGATTTGTTGTGTATTTATGAACACTAAAAATACATTAATTTTTTCAGAATTTTAAAAAAATGTTTCTCGAAAACACTATCAATCCTCATAAACGCAAAGGCTGTATCGAAGTGATCTGCGGATCTATGTTTTCGGGTAAAACGGAAGAGCTGATCCGGCGAATGAAACGTGCACAGTTTGCCAGGCAAAAAGTGGAAATTTTTAAGCCCGCAATCGATACCCGTTACGATGATGTAAAAGTGGTTTCACACGAAGGAAATTCCATTCATTCCACACCGGTTCCTTCCTCTTCCAATATTTTATTGCTGGCTACCGATTGTGATGTGGTGGGAATTGATGAAGCACAGTTTTTTGACGATGGACTCATTGCAGTCTGTAATCAGCTCGCGGCAAGCGGCATCCGCGTAATTGTAGCCGGACTGGATATGGATTATTTAGGCAATCCCTTCGGCCCAATTCCGGGTTTAATGGCTACTGCCGAATACGTTACAAAAGTACACGCGATCTGCATGCGCTGCGGAAACCTGGCCAATCATTCGCACCGGATCACGGAAGAATCGCAGCTGGTATTGCTTGGCGAAACCAATAATTATGAGCCTTTGTGCAGAGATTGTTTTGCTGAAGCAACAAAAAAATAATGAATTATTCTATCTCAGAAATAGCTTCTATCATCAACGGGATCATCAGCGGAAACAATGATAACAACATCGTTATCAAAAATCTGCTGATCGACAGCCGTAAAATAAATACTGCGGAAAACTCGCTGTTTTTTGCTATTAAAGGCGAGCGGAACAACGGCCATATTTTTATTGCCGATCTGTACGAAAAAGGCGTGCGGACCTTTGTTGTTTCTGTATTGCCTGCTGACCTTACTGCTTTCGCTGATGCCTCCTTTATCCTTGTAAAAGATACCTTGCATGCATTACAAATGCTGTGTGCGCATCACCGCGCCCAGTTTCACATTCCGGTGATCGGGATCACGGGCAGCAACGGAAAAACAGTGGTAAAAGAATGGCTGTTCCAGCTGATGCGCGAAGATAAAAACATTGTACGCAGCCCGAAAAGCTTTAACTCGCAGGTGGGCGTTCCGCTTTCGGTTTGGCAAATGCATCGTGAAAACGATCTTGCTATTTTTGAAGCGGGCATTTCCAAACCTCATGAAATGGAATTGCTGGAGCCGATCATTCGCCCAACCATTGGACTGATCACCAACATCGGGCAGGCGCACGACGAAAATTTTGAAAATCAGCATCAGAAAATAGCAGAGAAATTAAAACTGTTTACCAATTCCGAAGTGCTTGTTTATTGCAAAGATTACCTGGTGATCAATGAAGAATTGAGTGCAAATAAGGCACTGGAAGAAGTCGCTGTTTTTACCTGGTCGCGTAAATCACGTGCCGATCTGCTGATCGGAAGAATTACGAAAAATACCACAGATACGGAGATCCAGGCCGTTTATAAAAATAATTTTATCCGGATCAACATTCTATTCCTGGATGAAGCAAGCATCGAAAATGCCATTCATTGCTGGGCATTGCTGTTGTATTTGGGTTACGAAAATCCGGTGATCGCCGAGCGCATGAAGTTCCTGAGCCCCGTAGCCATGCGCCTGGAGCTGAAAGAAGGAATTAATAATTGTTCCATCATCAACGACAGTTACAATTCCGATCTAAGCTCACTGGGTATTGCGCTGGATTTTTTAAATCAGCAAAAACAACATCCGAAAAAAACGCTGATCCTTTCGGACATTCTGCAAAGCGGGCGTAACGAAGAAAATCTCTACAAAGAAGTAGCGGAGCTGATCCACAAAAAAGGCATTTCGCGTTTGATCGGGATCGGTGAAGCCATTTCGCGACAAGCGGATCTTTTCCAGGTTGAAAAAAGTTTTTATAATTCTACTTCCGATTTTTTACAGCATTACAACAATACATTTTTCAGGGATGAAACTATTTTGCTGAAAGGTGCACGTGCATTCGGTTTCGAAGCCATCAGCAAAGTGATCCAGCAAAAAGCGCACGAAACGGTACTGGAAATAAATCTGAATGCGATCGTTCATAATCTCAATTATTTCCGCTCGAAAATAAAAGCGGATACAAAGATCATGGCCATGGTAAAAGCATTTTCCTACGGTAGCGGAAGCTTTGAAATTGCCAATATACTTCAGTTTCACCGTGTTGATTATTTAGCGGTGGCTTACGCCGATGAAGGAATTGAATTACGCAAAGCCGGAATCACCGTGCCGATCATGGTGATGAACCCGGAGGAACAAAGCTATGATTCCATGCTGCAATACAACCTGGAACCGGAAATTTACAGCTTCCGTGTATTGAGTTTGTTTGAAGAAACGATCAAACGCAGTGAACGAAACCTGAATAAACAAATTTCCATTCACCTGAAACTCGACACGGGCATGCACCGCCTGGGCTTTGAAGAAAGCGAAATAAATGAATTGATCGTCCGCATTAAAAATAACAAACAGCTGAAAATAAAATCTATTTTTTCGCACCTTGTTGCCACCGACGAAGCCGAACATGATGAATTTACCTGGCTGCAGATCCGGCGTTTTAACGAAATGAATGAACGCATCCAGTCGCACATCGGCTATCCGGTGCTGCGCCACATTTTAAATTCGGCGGGCATTTCACGGTTTCCCGATGCACAATTTGATATGGTGCGCTTAGGCATTGGTTTGTACGGCATCGGTGTAAACCCAGGCGAACAGACACAATTGCAAAATGTAAGCACATTAAAAACCAGCATTTCGCAGATTAAACACATTCCGGCAAATGAAACCATTGGCTATAGCCGAAAAGGTCTTGCAGTAAGAGATACGGTGATCGCAACGGTACCCATTGGTTACGCCGACGGATTAAGCAGGAAGCTGAGCAATGGCCGCGGAAAGATGATGGTAAAAGGAAAAGCTGCGCCTATCATTGGCAATGTATGCATGGATATGTGCATGATCGACATCACCGATATTCATGCAAATGAAAATGATGAAGTGATCGTTTTTGGTGAAGCATACCCGATCGCGGAAGTAGCAAAAGATGTGGGAACGATCCCGTATGAAGTGCTGACGGGCGTTTCGAGAAGGGTGAAGCGGGTTTATTTTCAAGAGTAGGATTTAGGATTTTGTTATTAAGGATTTAGGATTGGTGAGGGTACGGATAGCGAACAGGAACGTCCTTCGACAAGCTCAGGATGACATTACGAATCTGTGTATCAATTAAAAATATGCGTAGCGTCAATTCCCCTCTTGAGAGGGGTTAGGGGTGTGTAATTTCGCTGGTTAAATTCGGAGTACAATTTTATTGATGTTCAATCTACAATAAAAAATACCGATTGGTATATTAGCAAAATACAGCATTACACAGCACACCAATAAACAAGTGAACAAGTAAACCAATGAACAAAGCATCTGCATATAGCAAAACTTTAAACTTTTGAACTTTAAACTTTGAACTTTATTTATGCCACAGCTTTCCATCGTAATCATCACATATAACGAAGAAAAAAACATTGCCCGCTGCCTCGAATCCGTTCAGGGCATTGCGGATGACATTGTGGTGGTGGATTCTTTTTCTTCCGATCAAACGGAAAACATCTGCAAAAAATACAACGTTAATTTTATTCAATGCCAATGGCTGGGTTATTCCGCAACCAAAAATTTTGCAAATGAAGTGGCAAAATACAACTGGGTTTTATCGCTGGATGCGGATGAAGCATTATCAGAAGAACTGAAAACTTCCATCTTAAAAATAAAACAGGGCGATCAATTACTTACCTGCGAGTTTAACCGGCTTACCAATTATTGCGGCAGCTGGATCAAACACGGCGGCTGGTATCCGGATAAAAAGATCAGGCTCTTTGATCGTACCAACACCAAATGGGGCGGCATTATTCATGAAGAATTAATTTTTGAGAAACCGGTTTCCGTTGTGCATCTGAACGGCGACTGCCTGCATTACAGCTATTACACGCTGGAGCAGCATTACAAACAGGCAGATAATTTTACTACCATTGCAGCGAAAGACTTATATGGAAAAGGAAAAAAAGCTTCCCTTGCAAAATTACTGATCAGCCCGGTCATTAAATTTATCCGCGATTATTTTATGAAGCTTGGATTTTTGGATGGCGTTGCAGGTTATACCGTGTCGCGCATTTCCGCTTACGCGACATACCTGAAATATAAAAAATTAAGAACCCTGTATTCAACCAACGGTGCAAGCATCCATTAAACATACCGCCCAAACGATCGTTGTGAGCCGCATTGATGCGATCGGCGATGTGATCCTGACCTTACCACTTTGCGGTTTGATCAAAAAATACTACCCGCAATCAAAAATTATTTTCCTCGGACGCACCTATACACAAGCCATCATCAACTGTTGTGAGCATGTGGACGAATTCATGAATGCGGATGAGCTTTTAAAACTGAATGATACCGATGCTGCAGCTGCATTGCAAAAATTAAATGCGGATACTTTCATTCATGTTTTTCCAAACAAGCGACTTTCGGCTTTGGCAAAAAAAGCAGGTATCCCCAATAGAATTGGCACTACCAACCGCTTGTTCCATTGGGGAAAAGTAAATAAAATGGTGCGGTTGAGCAGAAAAAAATCGGAGCTGCACGAATCACAATTAAATTGCAAATTGCTGGAACCACTTGAGATAAATGAGATTCCGGCATTAAATGAAATTGGTTCTTACACCGGTTTTACAAAAATACCGGCGCTCAGCAACGAAGCAAAAACGCTGCTTGATCCGGTTAAGAAAAATGTGATCCTGCATCCAAAATCCAATGCCAGCGCCAGGGAATGGAGCCTGGAAAATTACAGTGCACTTATAAAATTATTACCGGAAAGTGATTACAAAATTTTTATCAGTGGAACAGAAAAAGAAAAACGACTGCTCGCTGATTGGTTAAAAACGTTGCCATTGCATGTAGTTGACATTACCGGAAAATTTTCACTCCCGGATTTTATCGCCTTCATCAGCAAAGCCGGTTATTTAGTTGCTGCCAGCACCGGCCCGCTGCACATTGCTTCTGCCTGCGGCATTGGCGCAATCGGAATTTATCCGCCAATTAAACCAATGCATCCCGGCAGATGGCAGCCAATTGGTAAAAACGCAGCGTTTGTCTGTATCACAAAAGTCTGTGAGGATTGCCGGAAAAATCCAACATCCTGCACCTGCATCAATGACATCAATGCATTACAGGTGGCAGTGCTGATGAAGTGAAATCCTATTTTTTTATAGAAGTTATAATACAATACGTCATTGCGAGGGCTTTTCGCCCGAAGCAATCTCATTCTAGTTTTACACTCTGGAGTGAGATTGCTTCGGGCGAAAAGCCCTCGCAATGACGTTCTTCAAATTACAATATGAATGAATTTAATCCTTCTTTGAATTGTGTACAAACAGGAAAAATGCATTAAAGAATGCATAAAAATTAACGCCAGCCTGTGTTTCCAGTGTATCTTCTGTTAGGAAAGAAACGGTGGCAACAATAAAAAATGTGATGTATAAAAAATCAAACGTTTTATTCAGCTTGATCATTGGGTAAATGAGTGTGATCAAAAACCAAAGTAGGCCTATGATTCCGAAGGCCACTGCCATTGATAAATATTGATTGTGTGAACGGAATCGGAATTCCTTTTTGAGTCCGGAATTTGTTTTTTCATACTGCTCGTCAAATGCATTTTTTATATCGCCCGTTCCCACACCAATCAATGGATGCGTTGCAATAATTCCTGTTGCTGCTTTCCAATATTCAAAACGCTGTGTAAGTGAATGATCGTTGGCATCCCCGGTCGTCTTGTACATCTGTATCTCCCAGCCCAGCTCGTGCAAACGGCCTTTGATGCTGCTGATATTCTGATAATCCGCATTGACAACACCGCGTTCCACCGCCCTGATATCATCGTCCGAAAGCTGTTTCATTCCTTCTGCATCTTTCCGCAAGTTTTTAGAGGTCATGAAGCGCGCCAGTGTAAAACGCAATACATTTCCCTTCTTGTCTTTCCAGTTAAAATCCATATTGCTTCTTTTCTGCCATTCTTCTTTCAGCTCACTTTCACAATAGTAGAGCCAGATGTAATGCCCGTTCTCCGTATACGCTTTTGCAGTTGTATCATGGTAATATCCATTTCCCTGCTTCGTAGCCGGTTCCAGTTTTGTAAAATCCACTACATCCGTTTTTTCTTCTGTTGTAAGCACCGAATAGATCACACTGCCGGAATATACTGTTATACCAACCAATACAAGCAGGATTGAATATTTTAACGCTGCTTGTTTTAACCTGCATATTTTGTAAATTACGAATACGGCCACCACCACAATCAATGCAGCGATGCCGGTCATGGATTCCATCAGCACTAAAAAAAGTAACAGCCATGCGGTGATGCCTGCATACACTATTTTTAATTTTTGCTGCGTTGCCCCGCGCATTAAATAAATAGAAATAAAAACAGCAATGCAGACCAACAATGCAAAACGGATGTGTGAAATAAAAATGGAAATATTACGGATGTCTACAATATGGCGATGGATCACATTGAATAGGATGAGTGTACTGATTGCGCTTGCCACAATAATGGCCCCGACAAATAAATGAAGAATAAGATCGGTTATCTTTTTAGGAAGCGCAGGAGAAGTGGATAAGATCAATGGTAAAATAAACAATGGTACTTTGATCCGCAGGTCGCCGTAAGCATAAGCATAATCAATAGTATACAGCAACCCGATGAAATGCAGCAGCAACAAGGAACTTAAAACAAGCGCTGCTTTATTATTGAAAAAAGAGCTGAATTTACTTTTCAAATGCCCTGATAAAACCCAGTTGCAAATCAGGATAATTTGCGAAAGACTCATTAAAAACTTAGACAGCGGCATCCCGATCACCAGCAGGATGATTGAAAAAATATAAATGTAATAATGCGCTTTCTGAGGTAAAAGTGATTTCATGTTCAATAAACTACAACGCTAATGTTACAAATAAATTGCAGAAAAATTAGTATTTATTTCAATAAATGATAGCAAAATTATGATTTGATGCGTTTAATCAGCGCGTCATTGCGAGGGCTTTTCGCCCGAAGCAATCTCACACTATTAGCCAAAGCTGGAATGAGATTGCTTCGGGCGAAAAGCCCTCGCAATGACGTTATTAAAAGATTTTTACTTTTTACTATTCACTTTTCACATAGTACGTCCTTGCCTATTGCCAACTGCTTATTGTTAATTACTTAAAAAAAAAGCATCCGCTTTCACGAATGCTTTCCTAAAAATATCATTGAAAAATTAATTATGTCCTTCTCCGCTTCTTTTCTTGTTCAACTCATCCAGTCGCTGTTTGTTATCTTCATAAAAAGGTTTGTCTGCTTTTACGATCGTTGTCAGAATTTTGTTGTAACGGATATTGTCGCTCAGCAATGCAATCGCAGCGATCAGCTCATCATCATCTTTCATAGATGCTTCCAAACGGCCGTTCTGGAAATAATAACGCGATGCAATTTCTTCCTCTAAAAATTCCTTGATCTCCGCTTTGTATTTCACCAGGTCATCTTTTTTATTGTGTGCGATCTTTACTTTTAATGCATCAATATCGGCACTGATCGCATCCAGCGAATTGTCCGCTTTTGCACTTGTTTTCAAGTCTTCCAGCGTTTTTTCCGTTTTGGTGGTGTAATCGTATTCCTTACCGTTTAAGAACGTAACAAAATCATCGTACTCCGCATCCGTTAATTTAAACTCGCGTGCCGGAGCAATCGTAGCGTGCGTTACACGGTATTTGGTTGCATAATCAAAGATCAGGTTTTTGATCACGAGGCTTGCCAGGATGTTGCTGTATTTGCGTACATCCACAGGCAGATCCGGCGTAATCCCGCCGCCATCATACACAATCCGGCCGTTCTTTGTTTTAAACGCCGAGATCAGCGAATCGGCAACCCTGTCAACACTGCCATCTTCGTTGCGGTGCGAGTAATCCAATGCCTGGATACAGCGGCCGCTCGGAATGTAATATTTTGCCACCGTAACTTTCAATTGTGCGTTGTAGCTAAGCGGACGGGTTTGTTGCACCAATCCTTTTCCATAGGAACGCTGCCCGATCACCACACCTCTGTCGAGATCCTGTAATGCACCCGAAACAATTTCGGAAGCCGAAGCCGAACCTCTGTCCACTAAAATTGTCATCGGAATGTTCAGATCCACCGGCTCATTCAGGGCTTTGTGTGTTTTATCCCAATCTTTTACTTTACCGCGTGTGCTCACGATCTCGGTTCCTTTGCTTTCAAAAATATTTACAATATCAATGGCTTCTTTCAGCAAGCCACCCGGATTGCCGCGCAAATCAAATACGATCGATTTTAAATCGGGATTTTTTTTCAGATCCAGCAATGCCTGCTTCACTTCTTCTGCTGCATTTTCGGTAAAGCCGGTAAGCTTGATGTAACCAATGTTTGGCGTGATCATACCGGAATACGATACGCTGTTGATCTTGATCTCTTCGCGATTCACGATTTTTTCCAAAGGTTTTTTCTCGCCTTCGCGTTCTACCACCAGCTTAATAGCCGTGCTTGGCTGCCCTTTCAGGATCTTGCTGATGTCGTCTGTCTTTTTTCCTTTCGCATCAATATCGTTGATCTTTAAAATTTTATCCCCTGCGCGTAAATCGGCTTTCTGCGCCGGAAATCCTTCATACGGTTCCGAGATCACCACATAATCGCCCTGCTGGCGGATCAATGCACCCACGCCGCCGTATTGCCCGGTAGTCATGTAACGGTAATCCTCAATTTCCGATTCCGGAATGTAATTGGTGTATGGATCCAGTGATGCCAGCATATCGTCGATGCCTTTTTTCATCAGGTCACCGGGATTGGTTTCATCTACATAATAAATGTTAAGCTCGCGGAAAAGTGTCGCGAAAATGTCCAGGTTTTTTGATACCTCAAAATAATTATCTACAAAGCTGTAGGATAAAACGGCATAACCACCAATCAATGCAATGATGAAGGTGATCTTGAATTTTTTGATGAATGTTTTCATATCTACTAATAACGAATTTTAACGAATAACGAATCTGTGTATCTACCAAATACCAATCTTTACGAATATACCAATCTGTGTAAGCGCCGCGTATAACCTGTATTAAAACTTTTCAACTTCACAACGTTCATCAAAACAGCATCTGCGCACAGCAAAACTTTTAACTTTTGAACTTTAAACTTTGAACTTCCTTAAGGTACCGGATCATGTCCGTGTCCGCCCCAGGGGTGGCACGAAGCAATGCGTTTAATAGTTAAATAGCCGCCTTTAAATATGCCGTATTTTTTTAATGCTTCAATTCCGTATTCCGAGCAGGAAGGCTGATACCGGCAGGCAGGGCCTAACAATGGCGAAATACTGTATTGATAAATTTTTATCAGGCCAATAAATACATACCCCAAAGAAACGGTTATGATCTTAAAGTACTTCATTGCCATTTTGTTCTGCTATAAAACGCTCCATCAGCTTAATTATTCTCTCCTCAATCTCGTTGTATTCCGCGATTTTTTTCCCCGTGTAGATGAGCATAAAACTATATGCCTTTGGGCTTAAAGCGGCATACACCGGCGCTTTATTTTTACGGTACGCTTCCCTGATCCTTCTTTTTAATTTGTTGCGGTCTACCGCTTTTTTAAAGCTGCGCTTGGGTACCGTTATTACGATTTGCACCGGATATTCCTGTACCTGCGGGGCAGGGATCCAAAAAAGCTTAAACAGCGGAAGGGAGATGGTTTTCCCCGTTTTAAACACTTCATCTATAATTACTTTGCTACACAGACGTTCTGATTTTGTAAATGTTTGCATTGTATTATAAAGGTAAAGTTAAATAACGCATTTAACACATAAAATGTGATGGGTAAAGGCAAAATTTACACAAGCGGCAAAAAAGCCGGAGATTTATTTCGCTGCTTTGTTGGCAGCTACAATGTATTGCTCCAGTGCCATGGTCATGGAAGGCGCTTTTGGGTTTGGCGCATGAATGTCCAGGCGTAAGCCCGCTTCTTTGATCGCTTCAGCGGTAGTAGGGCCAAAACAGCCGATCCGCGTTTTATTTTGCTTGAATTTTGGGAAGTTCTTGAATAAGGATTTGATACCTGCCGGGCTGAAAAACACCAGCACATCGTAGTTCACATTTGCCAGATCGCTCAGGTCGCTGGCTACAGTACGGAACATTACAGCTTTCGTATATTTTACTTTTTGCTCGTCCAGCTTATCCGCAATTTCTTCTTTTGCAATATCCGAACAAGGCAATAAAAAGTTTTCTGTTTTGTGTTTTTTGATCACTTCCATCAGATCCACAATGGTTTGTTTGCCATGGAAGATCTTCCGTTTGCGGTACAACACATATTTTTGAAGGTAATACGCTGTGGATTCCGACACGCAAAAATATTTCATGGTTTCGGGAACGGTGATGCGCATTTCCAGGCACATGCGGAAATAATGATCCACCGCATTACGGCTGGTCATAATCACTGCCGTGTGATCGAGGATATTGATCTTATCTTTTCTGAAATCCTGGGCCGGAACGCCTTCTACTTTTATGAACGGGCGAAAGTCAATTTTTACATTGCATTTTTTAGCAAGGTCAAAATAAGGAGATTTATCTCCTTCGGGCTTTGGCTGACTGATTAATAAAGTTTTTACTTTCAAGTTTGCGCGTTATTATTTACGTGAAACAAATAAAACTTTTGTCCCTTTTTGTTAAGTACTGCTTTCAATTTAAACGTAAAGAATAAACAACTTTACGATCAAAATAAAAGGTATTATTTCGAGGGTGCAAAGATACAAAAATAAATAGAATTTAGAAACTCTATTGCTGTTAAAACCGATCACTATTCCACGTATTAGCCGGATGCATACAAAACCGAGAATAATGGCATAGCCTGTATAGATAAAAATGGTGGGCGAAACCTGCCGGAAAAACGCAAGGCACATCACCACCGGCAGCATAAAAAGCCCCAAAAGATTGATGAACACAAACAAGGTGGAAACATACTCCGCCGTTTCTTTTCCGGTTTTAAACACAAAACCAGATAGCTGCACGGTAATGATCTTTACAGCATAAAGCAGGAGCAGCACCAGTACAATAATACCATATCCGATCACTTTTCCGCCCGGAAATACCAGTCCGTAATAATCGCTTACCTGCCCCACAAAAAGCGTGATGGTGAGCAGGAACAGCAGCGACAGGATTAGGCCCATGCGGTTGGATGCCGTATATTCATCGCGCGAAAGCTGGTTACTGGATTTACTGGTATAAAAACCTTTTACCAGTAAATTCAGGCGTTTTCGGTTGGAAACATACAGCCATACAAATACAACAAAGGAAATAAAAAGCACCAGTGAAACCGCGTAATCGTAATTGGTATAATGGATAGCGGGTTTTGGACCGGCCGGTACCAGGAGGTTATCTTTAAAAAGGGAATTGGTTAACGATGTATCCTTGGCAGATACAGGTTGATGGATCAACATCCCGGTTGTTTGTTTTAATGGTGGCACAGTGCTGCAAAGTTACTTTTTTTGAACGTGTAAAATAAAAAAAGGTTGCCCGAAACAAACCTGTTTTAAAATTAAATGAGTATCGGGAACTTTGTACTAAAAAGATGAAATTATTTTAAAACGTCATTGCTTCGGGCGAAAAGCCCTCGCAATGACGTGCAAATTAAAATTAGCAATACAAAAGGTTATGTTGTAGTAACCTGTTTTTTTTACAATATTCACAAATAATACTGTCATCCCGGGCTTGACCCGGGATCTGCCAATTAAGAACTGTGTAGGCGCTGCAAGTATTTAACAGATCCCGGGTCAAGCCCGGGATGACAGCTTAAGA
>JAOQAG010000014.1 GCA_025963715.1 Bacteroidota bacterium | reverse complement strand
ATGAAGTGCCGAACATTTTACCGCAGGGAACGGCCTATAAATACGATCAGCTGAACAGGATCCTGGAAGAACAGGCATATACGAACTTGTCCATTTTCAGCAATTCATGGGACGCTGGCTCTACCTACGCCAACAGGTATCACAATGTGTTCAGCTACGATGCAAACGGTAACATTCTGACACAGGAAAGGGCCGATGCCAGCGGATTGAGCTTTGACCAATTGACCTATAATTACCGGACGGATGGACTGGGTAATAAATATCAGAACAGGCTGTACCAGGTGCAGGATGCTGCTTCCAACAGCGATGCAACGGATGATATTGACGACCAGGACCAAAGCACACCGATTGGTGTAGGGCACGCGTACGATAATGCAAACGCCAATACCGCTAACAATTACCAGTACGATGAGATCGGTAATTTAGTGAAAGACCAGCAGGAAGAGATTGATAATATTACCTGGACGGTGTACGGAAAAATCAAGAGCATTACACGTGCTTCCGGCAGTACCAAATCCGATCTGGAATTTAATTATGATGCAAACGGAAACCGCATTTCTAAAATAGAAAAGCCACGGCCGGGCGGCACGCCATCTTCTTCCAGCGACTGGATTACCACGTATTATGCACGGGATGCGCAAGGTAATATTATGACCACCTACAAACTGGCGCCGGTAAGTTTGGCCACCAGTTTTAAAGTAACAGAAAGGAATATTTTTGGAAGTGCAAGACTGGGGATAGAAAAAACGGAGATCGAATTAACACCGCCTATCCCTGCTACTCCATCGCCTTTTGTACGGACATTGGGAAATAAACAATATGAAGCAAGCAACCATTTAGGGAATGTGCTCGTCGTATTTACAGATAAAAAATACCCGAGGGATGATGATGCGGATGGAATAATTGATTATTTTCAACCCGAGGTAATTGCAAGTAATGATTATTATGCGTTTGGAAGCCCGATGGATGGTAGGACGTTTAGTAGTAATAAGTACAGATACGGCTTTAATGGGAAAGAAAAGGATGATGAGGTGAAGGGTGGCGGTGCTAGTTATGATTATGGATTTAGGATTTATGATGTGAGGTTAGGGAAGTTTTTATCTGTAGATCCATTATTCCAATCATATCCATGGTTTACACCTTATCAATTTGCTGCAAATATGCCAATATGGGCTGTTGATTTAGATGGACTTGAACAAAAAAAAGCGACAGTTAAAACCTTTGTAGAAAAGTATATGAACGGTAAAGTTTTTGAGAGAACCGTTGAAATAACGCCAGGAAACGCTGATCTTAATACACAAATAATGTTACGTACAGAAGATTATAGCACAGATAAAGTTTTTAAATCAGGAAGAACGCAGCAACTTGGTTCTGAAGCCCCTTTAGGCGAACCATTAGTTCCGTTAACACCATCACCTTTAGTATCTAATTTGGTTCAAACCAATCTTCCTGACCAATTAAAACCGGCAACTATTCCTGATGATATTGTAAAAATTAAAAAACCTAGTAGTAACACGGCGGCTAGAATTAATAAAATTTCTATGCCAGCAGGGGATGAGTCAGTATATATGAGTGCTGCTGATCAATCTTGGATTCCAGGCGAGACACACAATGGTAAGCCTGCAAATCAGGGGGACATAGGATCGGATCTAGAACAACGTTTGGGAAAAATGGTCAAAGAAATTCAAACGTCCACAAATCCGCCTAAACAAATTGACATAAGCGTTATAATAATTAACGATACAGGAGGCCCTGCACTTGGTTACAGAATGGCTGCTGAAAATTTGGGCTATAATATTAAAAAATATTTAAAGACAAATTTACCTAATATTCAAATAAACGAAACACATGGTGTAGTACGACCGGAGGAAATTAAAGCCGACACACCTACTGGTGTAAGTGTAACTCCTAAAAGCTAAATATGAAAAAAAATATTTTTTTGATTTTTTTGATTTTTCCATGCTACTTATTCGGAAAGGTAAATTCATATAATTTTTATGGAGAAAAAATAGAAATCTCATTTAATGATAGCTTAGTTAATTATAATTCCGATTACTTGAAAGAAGTTAATTCCGCTACTATTAACGATTTAAGTAACTATATATATAGGTATGATTGTGAGAGTATAATTAAACAATTAAAAGCGCTATCTCAAAAATTAAATTTGGACGACATTGGTTATTCATTTTTACTACAAGATTTTACATCCTCATTGTCAATTGATGAAAACTACAAGAATATTATTAATTATTGTCTCTTGAAAAAATCTGGTTACAATGTTCAACTATTATATTTAATACATGAGACTGCTGTATATGACAAGGTAAATTATCAATTTTTGCATTCATTAGGTTTTTTTTATAATGGAGATTATTATTGCGAAATATCATTTGATAAAAATAAAGAAGTAAAAGATATGTCTAGATTTAGGGACTTAAACTTAAATGGCAGTAATTCTTTTAAGCTAGAACCTAATAAAAAGCCAAATTTCAAATCGAAAATTATAAATAAAACTATCAGTTTTATTTATAAAGAAAAAACGATGAATGTAACAATTAAAATCAATGAGCAGCTAAAATTATATTCCGATCGTATTCCTGCCATGTCCGTAGGAAAATCTTATTTATCTGCTTTTATCTCCAATGAATTTAAAACAAGTATTATTAACCAATTTAAGGTTCTATTTCAAAAGAATGACACAACAACCAATCTAAATATACTTCTCACATTTTGCCAATCATTACCTTATAAGGATGATAGAGAAATATGGGGGCAAGATCGAATATTTAATCCAGAGCAAACAATATCTAGTGATTTTTCTGATTGTGAAGACAGGGTATTGTTATTTTCTTATTTAATTAAAGAAATATACGGACTAAAATCAGTTGCTTTAAATTATGCAGATAAAGACCATTTAAATATTGCTATTAATTATAATTCGAAAAAATTTGACCACATTTCTTATAAAATGAATTCTTATACGTTTTGCGAACCAACTTCTAAAGGTTATATCATAGGACAGCAACGTGAAGATTTGCCTAAGACTGGAATTGAAGATGTTATTCCTCTTTTTTAAGTAATTTCCAATTTTGGAAAAGGAGTAGCCTTCAACGATTGTTGTCCACGGAAAAACGCTTCAAAACCTACGAATATCCGTTTTAAAATCTGCAGGCATTTTTTAGTTGAAAAATTTGTATTTTATTCCGGATTATTTTTCTGGCAGCAATCCGGATTACAAATTTTCAATTTCTAAAATGATTTTTTTATTTGATTTTCAGTTTAAGAACACACATCACAGAATTTTGCGGACTTGTTTTTCTGATAGCGTACTCCCTTTTGAGCTTTAATTTGTTCTTTAAACCTGTTCTTATCAGGAATTTCACCATTCAAAACCTGCTGAGGCGTTAATCCGTATAATTCTTTCGGGTAGCGCTTTTCATTGAAATAAATATAAAATTCATCAATCCCATTTTGTAAATCAGCGGTATCATTGTATATCTTATCACGGGAGAATTCATTTTTAAAAATATGAAAGGCGCTTTCCACCTCATTATTATAGTATTTAAAATGATCTTCGCCCACCGTTTTTTTAATCACCATGTTTGGCTGCTCAAACTGATCGATCCATTTTAAAACCTCTCCCCTGTTTTCCGAGCCTTTATCCGATATGATGTGAATAGGTTCTTTGTAATTCATTAAATGATGTTGTATAAACGTTTCTTTTAAAACATCGGCAATCCATACCGATTTTCCATCCGGAACAATCACTTTATGCAGTAATGCCTTTGAAAAGTTATCCTTCACAAATACCACCCGTTTTGTTCCGCCTTTTAGTGTTGGGATTAAAGTCGTGTCAATGTGAAGGTATTCAAAAGGACGTGATGCAAACAGCCTAACCTTGGGTTCTTTCGGGCGTTTTAACTTTTCACCCACAAAAAGCAATTGTGCATATTTGTAAAAGGTAGTGATGGAACAAAACAGTTTTCCTGCATTTAAAAGCGAATAATAAATGCTTACTCCCGGGAGGTATTTATATTCAGGATTATTGATTGCCTCCTTGATGCAAGTTGCTTCAGCAATCGTTAATTGATGCGGATGGGTTTTAAAACAAAGATTTAAAACGGAAGCGGTACAGTATATTTTATTCTTCCAGCGAAAATATTGATTTGTTGAAATCTTAAAAATCCGGCAAGCCTTTTTTACCGGCATTTCCGTTACCAGATAATCAATGGTATCAATTACCTTCTTCGCATTTTTCTTCATTATTCCCTGGATGTTTCCTGTCTTATCCAATACAGAAGATATACAAGCCAGCGTTTTGAGGCATAATTTAGCCGCTTTGGCAACAATTTTACGTTTTTGTGTTTTTGAAAAATTTTCATAATCCGCAGAAACACCCTTTACCCAATCAGAACCAAACATGAATTCCAGTTTGTTTTTATCCCAATAAGCAATAGTCGTATCAGGTATTTGCGCTAATTGATCATTCGTTAATAGTTTAGAGTAATAAAAAAACAGCACTAGCGGATGGTAACTTCTTTTAGTGATCGCAACTGCATCCATACAATAAAATTAAAGAGTGTTTTAAAATGCATTTATCTTTTGCCTCTTTCCCGCAATCCTTGATCTCATTCAAATATTCGGCGAAAAACCTTTTTTAATCAAATAAATTTAAAAACAATCGCGCTTTACCAGCTTATAACAATCGTTTTCCGCAGAATAATACCCATAATCATAACAAAAGAAACAGCACACTCCTTTACCGGCAGTGTGGATGTGTGTAAAATAATAAAAGTTAAAATCCATTTGCAACAAATGTTCTTTGCTCACTTTTTTAATCCGCTGGGAAATTAGCTTTTCAAGTACTTGTCTGTTCTTTCTCAGAATCCCGTTGATAACATTCGTTTTTTTATATTCCTTAAATCCCCGTTCGTTATTGGAAGCATTCCGGCATAATTCGGAACAGAATTTTTTATCAATTCGTCCCTTAACGGTTTTACCGCACACAGGACAATCTTTCGTCGCTTTTTCTTCCACCGGGAATAAAAAAATACTATGATTACCTGGTTGCAACACAGCAAAGAGATGACCATCCCTGCCGGGCGCTTCAAATCAAAATAAGAAAGAGCCGGAACATTACTTTACACGATTTGTTCAGCAGTACCGAACTGGAATTGCTCCTGGAGCGGGAAGAACGTTACCAGGATTTAAAATTGCGCAACCAGGCGGTTATTTCCCTGTTGATCTACCAGGGTTTGACCGTTGGTGAAATAAGCCGTTTAAAAGTAGATCACATTGACCTGGACAAAGGCATTATCTTCATAAAGAACAGCCGGAAAAACGCATCCAGGCATTTGGAGATCATGCCCCGGCAATACCGTATCCTTGACAGGTACATCCACGAAAGCCGCAAAAAGCTATTGAAGTCCGAAACGGATTGCCTGGCTATTGGAAAGCTGGGAACGGTATTATCAAAGGACGATATTCATTACCTGGTTTCCACGTATAAAGGCTTATTCCCGGATCGGAACCTAAATCCCCAGACGATCCGGCAGAGCGTGATCTCGAACTGGATGAATGAGAAAAAACTACCCCTGGAGCAGGTACAATTGATGGCGGGGCATAAATGGATTTCTTCTACTATTAAGTACCGCCAGACGAATGTGGAAGAGCAAAGGGAATTGATGAATAAATGGTTTCCGATAGATTAACACGTAAAAAAATTATTTTTTTTGTTTTTATGTATCTAATTAGGTACATTTGTAGTATAAGAAGATATGGCACCATTATTAATTGACAAAGACGGAGTAAGTATATATGTGCGAAGCAGGGAGCATCTCCCTCCTCACATACACGCATTTTCAGGTGACGATGTGGCTTTAGTTAATATCAGAACCGGGGAAATAGTTGAAGGATATATTTCAGGTAAAAAATTAAAAATTGTACAAGAATGGCTATCTGAAAATAGAGCCATAGTTGAAGAGAATTTTTATGAATTAAATCCCAGGTTAAGGTTACCCGAAAAAAAAGAACCAACTAAAAAAGTACCTGTAAAAAAGAAAACGACAAAGAAAGGGGGCAAAAAAAATGGAAAATAAAACGTATAAGCGATTAGTTAAAATCTTAAAGATCAATCGCATTGAAAAAAACAAATTAAAACTCTCTGTATTATTTAGCAATGGAGAAGATAGGATTCTTGATTTTAATGAGATTTTAAAAAATAATTGGAAAGTAACCAAGTCCGAACCGGATTATAAGCTATTAATTCCAAGTGAATTTGCTAAAGTAAAAGTGGCAAACCATACATTATCGTGGGATAATGTGGATGTATTTATGACAGGGATGAATGGAAAAAAAATAAAAGTTCCATTTGAGGTGGGTGCTGATACATTATACAATTTAAGTACAGCAGATGATAGATTAAGTTTAAAGATCGGACAGCTTTTCAAAACAGCAAGGTTATCAGCAAATCTTTCTCAAAATCAAGTTGCTGAACTATCAGGTACGTCAAGAACGTACATTACAAAATTAGAAAACGGACATGATATGGAAATTATGACTTTAAAAAAGATCGTTGAAGCTGGCTTAAATAAACATTTATCAATCTCAATAGATTAATTAAATTTACTCAAGTATTCTTTAAAAGCTCTGATAACTCAGAGCTTTTTTTATTTATAACATTCCCATTTTTTTCCTACTTTTATTAAAGTAAATGTTCTTTGAATATTTCCTGATACACAAATAATAGTTTTATTTGTAGGCGTACAAAGCAATACAGATACGGATTTAATGGGAAAGAGAATGACAACGAAGTAAAAGGCGCTGGTAATCAACAGGATTATGGGATGCGGATTTATGATCCACGGCTAGGGAAATTTTTAAGTGTTGATCCTTTAATGGGTAAATATCCAATGCTTACACCATATGCATTTGCAGAAAATGATGTAATAAGGTGTATTGATATGGATGGGCTGGAAAAAGTAAAAATTGTTGATCAAGATAAAGCAAATTTTGGTCTAAGAATGGCTTTATGGATATTGAATTGTACTGACATATGGCGGCAATTTCAAAAGGATATAAAAGACCCTCAAATTAATCCTCAAAAAATGGATGTTTATATTGCTTCATTTAGACCAGTTGATGCTAATAATAAATATTCTCCTTTAAAGATTAATCCTGATGGTACAGTAGATGAGGGCCTTGAAGGTCAGACAGATTTTGTAACTGAAGCAAATGCTCTTGATTATGGTATATGGAATATTGGCGAAAATCAAAAAGCCATTGTAATGGTAATTAATAATGATATATTTAAGTTTATAACAAAAAATATTTTTACAAATACAAAAGCTGCTGTGAATGCTATGAAAGTAGGCGCAAATTCGATATGGCATGAAGCAAAAGCTCACGTATTAGATGATATGTTAGGAAATAAACATTCCACTCTAGAAGATCATCAGAAATTTTTTGGAGATAAAGTTAAACTGGTAGGTGTTTATTCTCCAAGAGATGAAGATATTGACATTAACGGTGATAATCCAGCAAGTGTTGGAAAAAAGCAGATTGAAAATGCAGGTAAAAAAATTGAAAAAACAATAGAAAACATTAAACAAAAAAATAAATAATGAAAGGTTATATATATATATAATAATTGTAATTAGTTTGGTATTAGGCTGTAAAAATACTTCAATAAAAAATGAACCATTTTTTTCGGAATACAAATCAAATTTGGGTCTTAACCCGGAAAAACGACAAATATTAACAATTGATTCTCTCTTTTATTATCAAAAGAATCCTGCATACAAATTTGAATTTACTAGTTGGCAAGGGATAGAAGTAAATGATAAATTTATTGCGAATATGGATCATTTAAAAGGGTATATTTTTTTAGAAAAAAATAAAATATATTTCAAAACAAATATTGACGAAAAAGATACCAATAAATTTTTGCTATTTAATTTTGATATGAATATTGGAGCTAAGTATATAAATGAGATTGACTCAAGTAAAATAAATTATTCATTTGAATTAGAGGACATATTTATTAATAGTAACGATTCTATTTTTAAATTTAAATATTATGATGTCACTAGGAATAAACATGGCAAGGATTTGGTTTGTTATGTTGATAAACAAAAAGGTATATTGGGTATGTATTTTAGTTATTTCAATTATGAAACTAATAAGGACGAAATAGATAATTATGTAGGTCAAATTTATGATTATAATAAATTGAAACATGCTAGCCATATAATTATTAAATAGAAGAAAATGCTTTCAAAGATATTATAGCATTTGTAGGCGCTAGGCTCCAACCTGGTGACGAAATGGTATGAAGGTACGAACGACCCAGAAAAAAGCAATCTGTTTTTTTACAAAAAGATCAACAAAAAAGAAGCTCCAATCACGGAGCTTCTTTTTTTATTATTAAAAACTAAACTTAAATATTAATTGTTATCGGCAAAGAAGGAATCCCCACTTCCACATCGTTCAGGATCATTGTTACATAATACTGACGTGTTTCCGGGCCTGTAGGATTCAGATTAGGACTGGCATCAACAAGTTATTTAAAAACACATATCTTTACTTTATAAACATTAAAAAATTAAAACTATGTATAAATTTACAACTTGCCTACTGATCATTGGCACAATCACTTTAACAGGATTGCCGTCTTGTAAAAAAGACTATACCTGTGTTTGTAAAACCACTTCCGGCTATACTTATAATTCGGAAATTAAAACGACTAAGAAAAAAGCTAAATCATTTTGTTCTGACCAGGAAACAAGTACCAAAACCTGCACGCTTCAATAAGTAACCTTTCCACAGAACAGATAAACGATCAAAAATAAATTAAACATTTTAGCTATGAAAAAATACATTCATGCATTTTTAGTAACTCTTGTACTATTTATGGCAAGCTGCAGCGGATCTGACCTTTACCATGGGAATTGGAAAGCAACAGATGCGAATGGAAATAAATTTGATATTGAATTTGAAGCGAAGAGCTTTAAAATTAAAGATATGGATGGAAAAACAGTAACACACGAATACACGCAAAATTCTATAAAAATCGAAAATTCAGTAAGAACATACGGGATACACCTGAGTGATGGAAGGGTTTATAACATATTTTTTCCATTTGCGAACGATACAAGCAAAGCAATAATAATGTTTGAAAACAGTGAACCGGTTTACACGATGAGCAGAAATTCCTATATTGAATATAAAGATCTGTATCAATTAACGAAATAGAAATTAGTTTACCGGTTCATTTGTTTACTTGTTCATTGGTTGCTATGTGTTTGCTGTGCGATCAATAGACAGGCTGAATTATCATTAATTACCTGTTTGATATATTTGGAACCAATTAGATCATAAAAAAATCATAATCCGCCACAGGCGATCTTTTTGTAAATCTTAAAAATCATTTTTGATCTGCGTTCCGATACACAGTACTTCAGGAATATAAAATCTGACACAAAATGTTATTGCTCACAAAATCATTAAATTTTATTTCACTCTTCTTCTTTTCATTTTGGAATCAAGCGGACTAATACAATCCATCGCTAATCGAAAACCGGTTACAGCAGATCCCTTGAGAAGAATAGCGGCAAACAAAAAATTTTATTATGAGTTTTTTAATTGGCATCTTTTTCCAATGTCTTACTTCTCAAAATCAAGATTTGCAGGTTCGTTTTGCGGGATCTTCGTATCCCACTCCTTACCGGTTACAGGAACCGTATTATCCACGATCTCAAACTTAATATTATCGAACCAGACCTGCCCGGTTCCCGATAACAAGGCGCCGTATGCCAAATTGGATGCAGCGGCCGGAATATCCAGCACGATCTCGTATTTTGTCCAGTCTGTTGTTCCTTTTACAGAACGGTCTTTTGCACCGTCGTGCATGTTGTCAAAACTTAGAATTTCGGTGGTATTGGACTGATCTACACGCAGCCAGAAACCCGACCAACCGGATACATCTTTCGTTTTAAGAAAACCGCTCATGCGCACTCTTTTGCCAATATATTTATCCGGTAAGCAATTTTGCATTAACGTGCCAAAACCCTTAATTTTCGGTTCAATGGATTTGATCGTTGCTGTATTTTTCCCGTCCTGTCCCGCTCCTTTGTCAATTCCCATATCGTAACTTTGGGGCTTGTCTCCCGCTTTAAACCAGCCTTCCGGCAGATCAAACGAAAAGAATACAAATGCTGCTGAGATAATAAAGGCGCTTTTTAAAATGTTTTTTGTCATGGCGTGTAAGTTTATAGTTTTCAACTATAACGGTCAACGTTAAAATAGATACAACTATTTTTTAAACCCTCATTTACTTAAAAAAACGGCAACCATTTTCGGCACCATAAACGGGATAATAATGCAACAAACGATCATTACAAAAATAAACACCCAATCGGGAAAAGGGATTGAAGTAGTGTACACTAAAAATAAAAACAGGAATCCCAGGGCATACGAAAGAACGGGTGTGATCAAAAGAGAAATAAATAAGATCTTATTCCGGCTTACTTCTTTTTGTTTTGTTTTAAGAATGCTGGCAGATAATTGCCCTGCGTAGATATACAGACAGATCAGCCAGGCAATTAAAAATAGTAATATCAGTGGCATATTATAGTTGTTTCAGGCAAACATTATTTCGTTTTCAATTTCCCTTTATCCGTTACCACATAACTGGTTGCACGCCCAATTTTCAACTCATCCTCCCCTTCTTCTGCATGTTTTTGTGTAATTTTTATGATCCCGTTTTTGATCACAAAGGAATAGCTGTAATATTCATTCTCCCCATCCCGGTCACAATCGGTTTTACCAACCACATAATCCGTGTTGGCATTATTTTTCAGGTCCATTATCAGGATAAACTGGTAAGAACATACCAATCCATCGTTGTAATTCAGGATCAGCGCAGAATAATTTTCATTAAGCGTATAAATAGTGTCCCCGGTAAAAAACACATTTTTATGCAGGTAAGTGGAATCGATCACCGTTTTGCTTTTTATAACGCTAAGCGGAACAGGGAGTTTTTGCTTTGCATAACAGATCAGGTCCTGGCAGGAATCTGTTTTTTCAACAGGCATGTTACAATTGTTTTTTGCAGATGCCGCAGAAATAAAAAATGCCAGGAAAATAATGCAGCAGGAAAATTCAGTTTTAACAGATCTCATTTTTATCGATACACAAATTTGATGTGTTTAAATTACCAATAAAATATTAATTGAGTATCAGGAACTTTGAATCATAGAAAAATTACTTAAAAAAAACGTCATTGCGAGGGCTTTTCGCCTGAAGCAATCTCACACCAGTATATAATCTAGAATGAGATTGCTTCAGGCGAAAAGCCCTTGCAATGACGCGTTGATTAAATTTTTTTTTCAATAAAAAAGCTATCGCTTGTTATAAACTTTTCGATAGCCATCTGATTTTTAATCTGTGAATCTGTGGCTTAAAACACATCATCAACTAATAAATCCTTTAATATAATCCTTTGTCAGCTGCTCTTTTGGGTTCAGTAATAATTCTTCCGTCAGGCCGAATTCGATGATCTCGCCCATGTAGATAAATGCAATGTAATCCGACACACGCCTTGCCTGGCGCAGAATGTGCGTAACCAATACCAATGTATATTTATCTTTCAGCTGCAAAAATAATTCTTCAATGCGCTGCGTCGATACCGGATCCAGTGCCGAAGTAGGCTCATCACCCAAAATAATTTCGGGTTCCACCGCCAGCCCGCGTGCCAGGCACAAGCGCTGCTGCTGCCCTATCGACAAGCGTGTGGCAGGCGAATGCAAACGGTCTTTCACTTCGTCCCACAAAGCGGTGGAACGTAAATGATGTTCTACCAGCTCATTTAATTTCTTTTTATTTTTAATTCCGTGAATGCGCGGGCCGTAAGCAATATTGTCGTAAATGCTCATTGGCAAAGGGAAAGGGCGCTGCGACAATAATCCCATTTTTTTTCTGATATGTGTTACTTCCGTATCTTTTCCATACAGATCCTCGCCATCCACCAGCACCTGTCCTTCTATGCGTACATCATTCTGACGATCGAGCAAACGGTTAAATGTTTTGAGCAGTGTGGTTTTTCCGCAGCCGGATGGCCCGATGAATGAGGTAACTTTTTTATCGGGAATATCAATGGAAATATTTTTTAAAATGTGCGCATCACCGATGTATACATTCAGATTTTTCACACTGATGTGCGGAGCAAGGTTTATCATATCTTATTTTTTGAGAATTTTTTACTAAAATATTTTGCCGCAATGCTGATGATCAACACGATCACCGTAAGGATCAACGCTGCTGCATACGCCCGTTCCTGCACTTCGGGGATCGGGCTGCTGAGCTGAAAGAAAATAGCAAGCGGCAATGTTGCCGTTGGCTGATGGAGCGATGTGGGAATGTTATCGGTATAACCGGCAGTGAACAGCACACAGGCAGCATCGCCGATGGCACGCCCAAAGGAGAGTAACAAGGCGGTGATGATCCCGGGCACCGATTGACGCAACAATACTTTTGCGGTTTCCCAACGGGTGGCACCCAGCGAATAAGCTGCATCCGATAATTCGAAGGGGATCACGCGTACTACTTCATCCATGGCACGCACAAGAATGGGAATGATCAATAACGTTACCGTGATAATTCCGGCCAGCAAGGATGTTTTTAACCCGAAGAATACCATGATCGTAAAGCCAAATGCACCGTAAACAATGGAAGGAATGCCAAACAATACATCAAACGCAAGCCTTGTCGCGGAAGCAAAACGCGAACCTTTTTTTGAATACACATTGAGATACAAAACAACCGGAATGCTGATCACCAGGCCCAGCAAAGCGGAACCAACGGTAATATAAACCGATCCGATGATGGCATTTAAAATCCCACCGCCTTTGCCGATGTAAAAACCGCCTTCGGGCACTTTGCTGACCATGTCCCAATTGAATGCATGAAAGCCTTTCGAGACCACCGTCCAGAGAATTAAAAACAACGAACCGACGATCACAATTGTAGCGGCATGCATCAATCCTTTAAAAAATGTTTCTTCTATTTTCCGTTTGTTCATTAATTCATTCTCCTTTCCAGGCGGTTTAAAATAATGCGTGACCCGGCGTTAAATAAAAAGATGATCACAAATAAAATAAGCGCAGCAAACATCAATGCCGAATCGTAGAGCGGCACCGACATCATTTCGCCGTAATTGTTGGCGATCAGCGCCGGTAAGGGATAGCAGGAATCAAACACCGAGTGTGGCGATTCCGGGATATTTCCGCAAACCATCAACACGGCAATGGTTTCGCCAAATGCCCGGGAAATAGCAAGTACAACGGCTGCTACAATTCCGGGCCGCGATTTTTTCAGCAGCACATATTTGATCGTTTGCCATTGGGTTGCCCCGATGGAAAGCGATGCTTCACTTAATTCCTTTGGCACGTTGGCAAACACTTCTCCCAGGATATTAATGATCAGCGGGAAGATCATGATCGCCAGCACTACTCCACCGGCCAGTACGCTGTAGCCGGATGAATATTCCACAAAATGCGGCGCAACATGTTCCTGGATGAACGGCACTACCACCAATACTCCCCACACACCATATACCACCGGCGGAATACCTGACAATAAATCAATAAGCGGATTGAGAAAACGCGTTAACCGGCGCGGTGCATATTGCGATAAATAGATCGCGCAAAGCAAGGATAAAGGCAATGCAATGACAATGGCAATGAGCGTTACCCACAATGTTCCCGCAATAAAAGCGGCAAATCCAAATTGCGCTTTCGAAGGTTTCCATTCGCTTGAAAATAATAAATGCGACAAGGACGTAGAATGCAAAATGGGTACGGATTTGTAATACAAGCCAATAAAAATAAGTACCACCAGCAACACTGAACTAACAGTGAGCAGTAGAAAAATATTTTTAACGGCTTTGTCTTTTACAATGCGGATGTTCATGTTTTATTTTCTTTGATTATGTTGTAGAACAATGTTGCTATGGAAACAGAAATACTCTCCAGATCTGTCATCCCGGGCTTGACCCGGGATCTGTTATTTAAGAACTAATAACAACATACTGCAAACATTTATGAGATCCCGGGTCAAGCCCGGGATGACAACTTCGATGTAAAATATCAGGTAAAAGAAACATTTTCCTGCAACAGAATCTTTTCTTTTTACAAATCCACCGTTGATAATTTCGCCAATTCTCCTTTTATTTTCGCATCGCTTAATTTAATATAACCCGCATCATGTACATATTTCTGCCCTTCTGTAAGCACAAAACGAATAAAGGCGCTAACGGCTTTGTTCTGCGGTTTCCCCACCGTTACAAAATACAGATCGCGTGCAGGCGGCGCCGGATATTTTCCATCCGCAATGGCTGCAATGATCTGATCCATGGTGTCGTAAAAGTTTTCTTCCGGATCAATTTTACCGTTGTTGTTTAAATCGAGTGGCAGAATGATCACACCGTTGGTTTGTTTTTTTGTTTTTGAATCGTACACATACACAATGTTATTAAAGCCAATCCCGGTAGGATCGCGTTTCACAGCCTGCGCCAATCCCGGATCGCCATACACGGCAACGCCCTGCAGGTCTTCCTGCTTTTTACCAAAATAATTCGCCCAGGTTTCTGCGGCACCGGCTGCATCCGAACGGGTATATACATGGATCGGTACAGCGCTTTTTATGTTTACCGCTTCGCCCCAGGTTTTGTATTTTCCGGTGATAAAAATATTGTTCAGTGCTTCTTTTTTTATTCCTTTTGCAAGCAAATCTTTTAAGATCGGATTGGTGGCGCTTACTGTAGGCACTACCGCATCTTTGGTAACGGCAAAAGGATACGCGCCTTTTTTAATCTCTTCCGGGTTCAGGTTCCGCGATACCAAACCAATGTCTGATACTTTCGAAAGCACATCCGTAATTCCTTTACCGGCACCACCTGCAGAAATATCGATGGTTACACCCGGATTTATTTTTTTGAATTCATCCGCCCATTTTACCGCAACCGGGTACAAAGCAAATGCACCTGTAATAGTTATGTTCCCGGTAAGTGCCGTAGTTGCGACTTTTGGCGGATCTATTTTTTTATTGGAATTGAATGTGAACCATGCGAAGCCGGTGATCGCAACAATTAAAATTATTTTTTTCATGATTATGTATTTATAAAATGATGTGAATTAAAAACTGATTTGTACTTGTGCAGAAATTAAATCGTTGTTGATCTGCTTTGTTTGCTCCTGCCTGTAAGAATAATTCACCTGCAGCTTTGTCCAATCATTGAAATAATAATTAGCGCCGAAAATATAATACGTGCTGATGTCGTGCTGCGTTGGCGATGTGTCCGGCAGGTGGATCACATTCGGATCATACGTGTCGTATTTGGCCAGCAGCTGCACTTTGCGCTTCCACACAAAATAAGTAGCTTGTGCAAACCAGCCTTCCCGCTGGATAATTCCATCCTGACCGTGGATCCATTCCGCTTTGATGTTCGCGCCTTTATATGTGAATGCGATCTCGCCTGCGTAGCGCAAGCGCTGCTGGTCTTTTGCCGGTGTCCCGAATTTGTCGAGCCCGTTGTAATACGCGCCGCCAATATCAAATCCGGCAAAGGGATGAAACACCAAACGTCCCGCCACATCTTTCGATTCGTTGTTATCGCTCACATTCACACCCGCACCGTTCAGGTACGCGATGTAATAATCCAGCAGGTAACGCTCCCTGATTTTTACCACACTCCCACTTGCCTGTATGCCAATGTCGTGGCCGTTCTGGTTCCCGATCACATCTTTGCTTCTCGCGGCGAGCGCTTCCACCACCTGTGCGCGGTCAATGCTTTCCAGCTTGGAAGATTCCGCAATATTTTCCGGCGACAATGGCACTTTTAATTGTCCGACTGTGATTTTCAAAAAATCAAATGGTTTGTAAGCAGCATATGCATCCACAATTTTCGGGGAACCGGCAAAATCCGTTTGCAGGCGGTATTCCCAATACGGGTTGATGTTTCCTTTGATGTCGAGCCGCGCCAGGCGCACATCAAAACCATCCGGCTTACCGGCTTCCTGGAACGACTGATAACGCAATTGTGTGTAACCGCCGATCTGAATTTGTTTGTTGGCAAGGATCTGGAAAAATTTTTGCTTTTCTTTTTGCTCCTGTTGTTTCAATGCGTTATCAGCACGCAGCGAATCGGCTTCCGTTTCCGTGATGAGCTTTTTCTGGATCAGTAAATTGAGCACATCGTCGGAATTCTGTGCAAAATTTTTCGCGCTGAAAGAAAATAGTATAAATAAAATAAGTAAGGATTTTGTTTTCATAAAATAGATATAAATGATTTTGAAATAATTAAATGATCTCGCTTTTTTGGGAATCCGAAGGTTGTTTCTGAAACAATGCTCTTCAGTAAAAACAGAATATGCCTAAAGGCACATATAACAGCACATGGACCGGATAGCCCTGAAAACCCTTTTGAGTATGTATTTGCTGTTGCTCATGTTAATTATCAATCATTCATTTTTTTTGAATGCGGGACAAATATATATAATATCTATCAATTTAGTAGATATTTAAAATAAAAAAAATGAACTTATTTTTTAACAGCTTTTTTTTTCTTTGCTTTTAAGAGTGTTTCTCTTTTTAAAATATCGCCGAGCGTGGTTTCCGAAAGGATCTTTAAGGAAGCATCCCGCACCTGCATCACCACATCGCGGATGCCGCAAATAGTTTCATCCGGGCAATCGTCACAGCGTTCATAAAAATTCATGCTCACACAGGGGATCAGTGCGATCGGCCCGTCGATGGAGCGCAACACCTGGCTCAACACCACTTCACCCGGCTTTTTGATCAGGTAATACCCGCCCCCTACTCCAATCTTGCTGCCTAAGATTCCCTGCTTCCGCAGATCAAGCAGGATCGCTTCTAAAAATTTTTTCGGGATCTTTTCCTCTTCCGAAAGGCGGCTGATCAATATAGGGCCTTTGCCGTAATTTTTGGCAAGGTGCACCAGTGCTTTGATAGCGTATTTCGTTTTTTTGGAAAGCATGTACTATATAAGATATGGATTTTTTATAAAATTAGCATTTTAAGCTGTAAAATCTTGTACGAATATTTTTAAATAATGATCTCCCGATCCGCAGGGAGTACGAAAAAGAAGAAAACACAGATCTGCGTTATCCTGAGCTTGTCGAAGAATGTTCCTGTTCCTGCCCGAATCGTTCAGGTGAACGTTATCCGTATCACACAGATTCGTAATATTCGTTCCTGTTCGTTATCCGTATTTAATGGATATTCCGCGCGTTCAGCGCATCCCTGTATTTCTTCGCATACACCTGGTGCTGCTCGTACGTTTTTGCAAAATAATGTTTTCCCGAAAGATCTTCCTTTGCACACATGTAGATGTAATCGCTTTTCTGATAATTCAATACCGCATCAATGGAAGATTGCTGTGCAAAACCGATCGGTCCGGGAGGCAATCCTTTTTTCATATAGGTATTGTACGGCGACTGAACTCTCGTTTGCTCCAGTGAAACCCGCTGGATCGTAAAATCGCCGATGGCAAAGATCACTGTCGGATCCGATTGCAGCGGCATTTCCTGTTTTAAACGATTAATGTATAATCCCGCAATTGTTTTTTTCTCCTCATTATCACAGCATTGCTCGCCTTGCACAATGGATGCTAAAATGGTTACATCCGTTTGTGAATAACCGATCGCTTTCGCTTTTTGTTTGCGTGCATCCGTCCAATATGTTTTGTACTCTTTTGCCATCCGGTCAAAAAACTCATCTACGGAAGTGTTCCAGTAAAACTCATAGGTATCCGGAATAAACAAGGCCTGAATATTGTCTTCGTTAAAACCATATTTGCTCATGTATGCATTGTCATGAACGGCATTCAGCAGATCGGTAGAATCCGCTTCAATTCTTCTTCCCACGCGCAGCATCAGCTGATCCAGCGAATGCAGCCCGTTGAAATTAATTTCTACCGGTTCCTGGATCCCGGCACGCAATAAATTCACCAGCGCATTGTTGCTCATGTTTGCCAGGATCCGGTATTTTCCAGGCTTTACAGCGCCTTTATATTTTTTCTTTTCAGAAAGCCATTCAAACGATGTACGGTCTTTCAACAAATTATTTTCCCCTAAAATACGCAGCACATCTTCAAATTTCGAACCGGTGGGAATGTAGATCATCTGTGATTTTTTATCGCCCAGGTCCACGTTCGACTGGTACAGATTTTTATATGCCCAGTATCCGCCAGCGCCGCCAACTATAACAATAATGATCAATAGCGCAACGATGATTTTTTTTAATAAAGAAGATTTCTGTTTTTTTGCCATAATTGATTTTGTGCTGTTTATTCAGCAATCATTAATTCAGTCCTTTTAATTGCTCAAACGCCTGCTTCGCCTGCTCATTCTTCGGATTTTTTTTCAAAACCCTGCCGATCATTTCACGCGCTGCTGCATAGTTTTTCTGATACGCATACAATCCCGCTACATTCATCAGCAATGGCTCATAATCCGGATCCAAGGCCAATCCACGTTTATAAAATACGTTCGCCTGATCAGGATTACCGGAAACTAAATACGCATATCCTAAATTAGTAAGTGCAGGAACAAATTTAGGGTTCTCATTTAAAGTCGCTTCAAAAACCGCCATGGCTTCCGTAACTTTATTTTGCGCCATTAAGGATGCGCCCAGCTTGTTTTTAAATTCGGGATTATACGGCGCCAGTTCGTCCGCTTTTTTATAAAATAAATAAGCATCCGCAATGTCTTGTGTGTTGTAATACGCTTCCCCAATGCGGTATAGCGTCCATGCATTATCATTACTCCACGATTTTTTTATCAGCACACGGTTCAGTAATTCATCCTTCCCGGTTTGATTTACATAACTCAGGATCCGTGCATAATCCTGTTTTATAAAATACAAATGCACCAGGTCTTCTAAATTTTCTTTTACGTCATCCGCCGTTTTATCGCCCAGGTATTTCTTAGCAGAATCAAGGAACACAGGGTTATACTCAAACTTATCGTATTGCTGAATGTACGCCCGTGCCATAATTTTATTGTCCGGATGTTTTTCATTGATCGCTGCCAAACCGATAAATTCTTTCACTTTTTGTACTTCCTCTTTTTTCATCGGTTTGCGGATGAAATGGTCATGTACCGTCACGTGCGGGATATCAATAGAGCCCGAACGCGGCATGTGGCAACCCACGCAATTATCCTGCACTGCAGCGCGTACACTTTCTTTCTCGGAACACAACTCGTTGTGCGTAGTAGTATTATGACAATTTTTGCAGGCGTTGTTAAACACTTCCTTGCCCGTTACACGCACACTTACGTGAGGATTGTGACAGGTAACGCAGGTCAGTGAATTTTTATACGGACGCAATGAAGTCGAATCCGTTTCGGGTTTAAAACTATTGATAAAGCATTTACTTTGTTTCAAACGATCAGCGTGCGAAGCCATGATGAACTGATCGTCCGCATTTTTATAACGCGGCAAAAACGTGGTCATGTAATCCGATAATTTCATACCCGGACGGAAATCAAAAAATGATTTTCCTTCTTTCAATACTGTATTTCCCTGCAAATGGCAGCGCTGACAAACATCAAACTGCAGGTCGATCGGCAACTTACCCGGATTCACGATCGAGTAATCAATGTATTTGGAGGTATCAATTTTTGATCCCGTGGAGCGCTGCTGCACGTGAACACTACCCGGTCCGTGACAACGCTCACAGCTCACACCTTCGGGTACGCTTGTAAATTTATTTTCAGATCCTTCCACAAATCCGGGTAATGTATTGTGGCAGCTCATGCACTCCAATCCTATCTTCCGCGCAAAGCGTGTATTAAAGCCATGTTCAAATCCAGGCGGTAAATCCCATTGTTGTTTTTGCGTGTAAAAAGTCATCGGCATCTGGTTCAAATAGCCGTTCACACTTTGTATGTGCGAATTGGTATGCTGCCCGGAACCTACAATATAATCAACCTTTTCAATGCGTTTGAAAATAGTATCTTTTCCTTTCATCCGGAATTCCATAAATTTCAGACTGTCTTTGTCCCAGAACGGATGATAATAAAAATCAGAATATTTATCGTAGATCACCGTATTCTTGTCAAACTTTGCAGAGCTTTTGTGTTTTGTTGCCAGGTCAAAACTTTTACCCATGCCTGTTTCAATAAAGGTGTTGTAAATATTCTGGTGGCAAAGCATGCATTGGTGCATTCCCACGTAATGAGCAGTATCACTATGATTAAGGTAAGGATCAGCGGGTTTTACAGCCACCGGCGGCGGTGTTTGATCCGGTCCGCAAAAAGTCATCAACAGTACGATCACTGAAAATGCAAAAAACAAAATAAATGTGCGGATGGAAAATTTCATATTCAAGTACAGGAATACAAATTTAACAGAAAAAATCGGGTACAGATAACGGTAACAACGAATAACGAATTTTAACGAATAACTAATCTGTGTGGAATAAAAAACCGGGGCGCTCCTGTCAGGGCTTTTTGTCCCTGACAGGGGTAGATCAGCGGTTAGCACGTCGGCTTTAATAAATAAAGTTACAACGGATTAAAATTTTGGAGCGCCCCCTTTCAAGGGCTTTTTTGTCCCTGACAGGGGTAGATCAGCGGTGAGAACGTCGGCTTGATTAAGTAAAATCAAAACGAAATCAACATTCGGAGCATCCCCTTCAAGGGCTCTTTTGTCCCTTGATGGGGTAGATCAGCGGTTAGTAAGTCGGCTTAATAGAAAATCAAAACACCATAAATAAAAGCCACTGTATTTATTTCTCGCAGAGGCGCAGAGTTCGCAGAGGTTGGGTGATTGCTGTGTATTGGAGAACGCAAAGGTTATATTTCGCTTGCACGAAATCTCAAATGAATGCCTGACACACAGTAAACTTTAAACTAAGTGATCGCAGGCGCTAGGCTCTGCCTGGTGACAAACATAATGTCACCAGGCAGAGCCTAACGCCTGCATATACACAGCAAACTTTAAACTTTCAAACTTTAAACTTTGAACTATTTTTACCGGATCCTTTGCAACAGCAACTCATCCTTAAACACAGCGCCATCCCGGATCCATTGCTTTTTAATCCCCGTGATCTGGAAACCATGTTTCTGGAACAACAAAATACTCGGTTCATTATCAATGGTAATATTACAATAGACCTGTTTTAAATTCAGGGAAGTAAAACAATATTCCACCAGTAATTTCAAAGTTTCCGAAGCATATCCTTTTTTACGGTCGCTTTTATCCGCGATCAAAATACCAATACCAACCCGCAAATGGTTGGGGTCAAAATCAAATAAATCAATACTTCCTACAGCGCGAACTTCTTCTCCTGCCGGAACAATTGTATCGATCATCAGCCGTAATTGTTTGGCCGTATAAAGATCTTCATGTGCACTGGTAATGTATTGCTCCAGCACAAAGCGCGAAAACGGCGTTTGCGTGCTGCTCACTTTCCAGTTGTCCGTATCATTTTCCCAGTTATACAGCACATCGATATCCGCAGGTTCGATCGCCCTGAGCGTAATAAATTCACTTTTTAGCTTCATGATGTATGTATTGATTTACCCAACTAATTTAATTTCGTTGTGGCTTTGGTAATGGCTTTTGCTTCCTTCTCCGCTTGCGCGATGCCTTTGTTGATCTCCTCCATACTGTATGTTGGCAGCTGAAACCGTTCGCCGGGAATGAATAACGACGACGTTGCGCCTATCAATCCTTCCGCTTCCAGTTTGGGGATTAATTCAAAAATAGAATGCACCTCCTGTAAGTTCAGCTTGTACGTTTCCTCAAAAAATAATTTCACAGGGCTCAGGCAAGTGGCGCTACCTACAGCTACTTTTGAAAATTGCTGCACGCTGGAAATAAAATGCGCTTTTAAATGTGCAGCGTCATACACCGGGTGAGCGTTTATCCTGATAAACAAGCACGGGATCTTCCGCAATGTTGTATTCCTTATAAATGCAGCCACCGGCACATTCAGCTCCTGCCCTTTTATACTCAGCGAATGATACGCCTGATCCGCAATGATCCCAATGTGCGGGGGAATCCGGGATGCATGAACAATAACAATGTACATTCCGTCCAGCAGTTTTTCTTCACCGAACGGTTCATTGATAGTTATAGTATATGGTGATATCGATTGCATTTATAAATAATATTCACATCATGTTTTAATCTGTGAAATAAAAATTTCATATTTTAAAATCTGTGTCCCGATAGCTATCGGGGCTGTGGCTTTGATTTAAATAGTGATCTCTCCTTTAAAAACAAAGGTTGCCGGGCCTTCCAGCCAGATATCAGTAAATGAGTTGTCAGGATGTTTCGTAAATTTTACTTTTAAATTTCCACCCAGTGTTTTAATATCGCAAAAGCTTTCGGTAGTCGAAACACTTTTTAACGCTGCCACCAATGCCGCAGCCGTTACGCCGGTTCCGCAGGAAAATGTTTCTCCTTCCACACCGCGCTCATAAGTACGGACAAACAAATCGTTGTATTTTTTTTCAACAAAATTCACATTCGTGCCTTCCGCTTTAAAACGGTCGTTATTACGGATCGCTCTTCCTTTTCCTGCCACATCAAAATTTTCCACGTTATTTACAAAGGCCACATAATGCGGTGATCCCGTATTTAAAAACGAATAATCGGCACCCAGCTCCACTTTGCTCACGTTGTTCATTTTTAAGCTTATAAAACCAGTATTCACAACCGCTTCATGCTCGCCATCCGATGCCAGGAAAAAAGCAGTTTTCTTTACCAAACCCAGTGCCCGCGCAAATTCCACAATGCAACGGCCGCCATTACCGCACATGCTGCTTTCATTTCCATCCGAATTGTAATACACCATTTCAAAATCATAGCCCTGTACATTCTGCAACAGCATTAATCCATCAGCACCAATTCCAAACCTGCGGTCGCACAGCTTTTTTACCAGCTCGTTTTTTTTGCGGTCAAATTTCAGATCGCGGTTATCAATAATGATAAAATCATTGCCTGTACCCTCGTATTTGGAAAATAAAATAGTCATGTGTGGTTAAATTAATGCGGGATTATTTCAGTTTGCTGATGATCTGCTCATCCGTAATGCGCTCGTAAGGCTTAAAATCACTTACATAATCCAAGCGGTATACAAATGTTCCCGTTTTCAGGTATATAACATCGTCGAGGCGGTAAAGTTTTAAATTATCTGCAGAAGCATAACCGTACAATACCATTTTGTACTTGCTGAGCTTGTATCCTTTATAATGTAATGGCGATTCCCAGAATTCCACATTAAAAAATTGCTTATCGGTAGTTTTGTCATCTTTTATCCCGCTTACTTTTTGCAGTAATGAATCTTTGGCAGTTGATTTTACGGTAGGATTTAAATTAAAAACCTCGATTGTTTTTGTGGACAGCAACTCATCCTTCCGCACCACAAAGTCGTCGCCGCCTGCCATTAACGGCAACAGCGAGTCAGGTTTGGCGCCGCTCAGCGTATCGGCATCCATGGCTTGCGCAGATGTTGTTTGCATCTCCTCTTTTTGTTCCGGCTCCGTGGATTTATTTTTTTTCGTTTTTACTTCCTTTCCTGCATCGGGCTTTTCCATAACGGTAACAACCGAATCCGGGTGGGAAGAAAAAGTTTGGGATACTTTTTTATAGATGCTTAATTCTTTAAAATAATCGTCGAGCTTAAGAATAAAAAAAGCGCCGGCAATCAATAAACCTATTGATAAACCAATCACAAAAACCTGCGCTTTGTCTTTAAAATTACTCATCGGAAATCTGGAAAATTTTAGTACTTTTATTAAATCGGATGTAAAGTTAAACAACCTTTGCAAACCGCTGTTAATTATTGTTAATAAAAGTTTTAACAACAATAAGAGGAATAAAATTTGTGTTAAATAAGCACCTTAAAAAATTCAATAAAAATTTAAATACTATTCAATATGAAAAAGATATTAAGTGTATTCGCAATTGCTAGTATCGGCGGATTAACTTCACTGGGAGTTAGTCATTTGCTGGAAGAAAAACAATCAACATCTGCCGAAATGCTGGGCTACCATGCCCCGGTAAAATATGTGAACATGCCGGGCACCAGCACGGAAAATGCTATTGATTTTACTACTGCCGCCGACCTTTCCGTGCATGCGGTGGTACACGTAAAAACCACGTACCCGATGGAAAGCCAAAACCAGTATTTGTACGACCCTTTCCGCGATTTTTTCGGACAGCGTTCCCCTCAGCGCCAGGAAGCGCCAATGGCAACCGGTTCTGGTGTGATCATTTCGCAGGACGGTTACATTGTGACCAACAATCACGTGGTGGATGGCGCCAACAAAGTGGAAGTAACCCTGAATGACAAACGCAGCTATGAAGCCGATGTGATCGGGAAAGACCCTACCACTGATTTAGCATTGTTGAAAATCAAAGAAACCAACCTGCCTTTTATGGCCTACGGTAATTCCGATGATGTAAAAGTAGGCGAATGGGTGCTGGCTGTCGGAAATCCGTTTAACCTTACTTCTACCGTTACAGCCGGAATTATCAGCGCAAAAGCCCGTAACATTGGTATTTTAGGAGATGATCAGTCGAAAGGCATTTCCCCGATCGAATCTTATTTACAAACGGATGCAGCCGTAAATCCCGGTAACAGCGGTGGCGCCCTGGTAAATACCAAAGGCGAGCTGATCGGGATCAACTCTGCAATTGCCTCCAATACAGGCTCGTATACCGGATATTCATTTGCGATCCCGGTAAACATGGCGCGTAAAGTAGTGGCCGACCTGCTGGAGTTTGGCGTAGTGCAGCGTGCCTACATCGGCGTAAGCATCAGCGATTTGGATGCAAAACTGGCAAAAGACAAAAACATCAATGAGATCAAAGGGGTGTATGTAAACGGTTTAACTCCGGGAGGATCAGGTGAGGAAGCAGGGATCCAGGAAGGCGACGTGATTACCAAAATCGGCGAAGTGGATGTGAACAATGTACCCGAATTACAGGAACAGATCAGCCGTTTCCGTCCGGGTAACAAAGTAAACGTGACCTTAAAACGCAACAACCAGGAAAAAACATTAGCCGTAACCCTTAAAAACAAGAACGGTAATACCGATGTGGTGGAAAAAGCCAAAGTGGAAGTTGTTTCCACTTTGGGTGCCACTTTTGAAGGCATTAACCAGGACGATATGAAAAAGCTGGGGATCGAGAACGGGCTGCGTGTCAATAAATTAACTGCAGGTAAATTGCTGAGCGCAGGCATCAAAGAAGGGTTTATCATTACCAGCGTGGACAAAAAACGGATCACTACCGTGGATGATATTAAAGCAGCTCTGGAAACCAAAAAAGGCGGCGTTCTGATCGAGGGAGTATACCCGAACGGAATGCGGGCTTACTACGGTTTCGGCATGTAATTTTTTCCCCATAAATTATTTATCACCCGCTTATTTTTGTTTGATCGACGAAAAAAGCCTCTTGGCAGAGGCTTTTTACATCTCGGTCTAATATATTATAAGTTACTAACAGTCAATAAGTTACATGATATTTTTTAACATAAAATAATTGTAACATAACGTAGTTTTAAAGTACCTTTGTACTAGATTAGTATATCACCTTAAATACTCCTAAATAAAATGAGACAACTCAAAATAACCAAATCGATCACCAACCGCGAAAGTGCTTCTTTGGATAAATATCTTCAGGAAATCGGACGGGAAGAATTGATCAACGCTGATGAAGAAGTGATCCTTGCAAAAAAGATCAGAGAGGGAGATCAGGCGGCATTAGAGAAATTGACAAAATCCAATTTACGTTTCGTAGTATCCGTAGCAAAACAATATCAAAATCAGGGATTGAGTTTGCCCGACCTTATCAACGAAGGAAATTTAGGTTTGATCAAAGCAGCAAAACGTTTTGATGAGACCCGTGGTTTTAAATTTATTTCTTACGCAGTATGGTGGATCCGTCAATCCATCCTCCAGGCTTTAGCAGAACAATCACGTATCGTACGTTTACCTTTGAACCAGGTTGGTTCACTGAACAAGATCAACAAAGCATTTTCCAAATTAGAGCAGGAATTTGAGCGCGAACCAAGCGCAGAAGAATTATCCGAATTACTGGAATTGCCACAGGATAAAGTTGCCGACACCATGCGTGTTTCCGGCCGTCACGTATCCATGGATGCGCCGTTTGTGAACGGTGAAGAAAACAGCTTGCTGGATGTATTGGTAAACCACGATTCGCCACGTGCAGATAACGGTTTGTTAAACGAATCATTACAGCGGGAGATCGAACGCTCCCTTTCTACTTTGACGGAAAGAGAACGCGATGTGGTAAAATTATTTTTCGGGATCGGTATCAACCACGGTTTAACGCTGGAAGAGATCGGTGCAAAATTTGACCTTACCCGCGAACGTGTTCGCCAGATCAAAGAAAAAGCGATCCGCAGATTACGACACAATTCACGCAGTAAATTACTAAAAACCTACTTAGGATAATCAGGTAAAAAACCGCAATTTATATGTTAACCGCATAAACAGTTTCTTTAAAACTAATTAAAAAAAGGAAACAGTTTGTGCGGTTAATTTTTTTACATTTAATCCGGAAACATAACCAAATTTTAACTAAATCTTAATATGAAATCTGAAACGATGGAACCTACAAAAGGGAAAGTAAAAGGCTCGTATGAAGCAGAATTGAATGAATGGATCGGGCATGAAAAAGCGGCGATCGACCTTATTAACTTTATTGGCAAACTGTGGTTTGAAAAATCAATTGAACTGATCCTTTTCCGGAACCAGCTGGTGGATCGCAGCGCCAGCGAGATCATTAATTTGCACCATTATGCAAAAAATGTAGTAGGTAAAACCATTTCTGTGGAAGATACACTTGCCATTGCTTCCGAAATTTCGAAGCTGGATGTTTGCCCTTCCCGTATCGATATCGGAAAGCTTGCTTTTGAGTTTCAACAAGAGAGCGCCGATTTTAAAACCGTAACCGATTTTCTTAAAAATAAGCTGGTTGATTTTATCAGCACCAAACAAACCATCACTCCTAAAGATGTGGTATTATTCGGTTTTGGCCGGATCGGCCGCCTTGCAGCACGCGAGCTCATCGCACAGGCTGGTAAAGGCGAGCAATTGCGCTTACGTGCGATCGTTACCCGCGGCGCCAGCAACGAAGAAATTACCAAACGTGCCGATTTATTACGTACAGATTCCGTACACGGGCCGTTCCCGGGAACCATTATTGAAGATTTTGAAGGAAAAGCGCTGATCATCAACGGACATACGGTGCACATGATCGATGCGAAGAATCCGGAAGATGTGGATTATACCGCTTACGGAATTGATAACGCTTTATTAATTGACAATACCGGTGTGTTCCGCGATAAAGCAGAACTGAGCCGCCACTTAAATGCAAAAGGAATTTCAAAAGTATTATTGACTGCTCCTGCAAAAGATATCCCTAACGTGGTACACGGTGTAAACCACCACACCATTGATGTAAAAACAGATACCATTCTTTCTGCAGCATCCTGCACCACCAACGCGATCATGCCGATCCTGCAGGTGATCCACAGCAAATTAGGAATTGTACGCGGACATATTGAAACGGTTCACTCCTATACCAACGACCAGAATTTACTGGACAATTATCACAAAAAATACCGCCGTGGCCGTTCTGCTGCACTCAACATGGTAATTACCGAAACCGGTGCGGAAAGCGCATTGAAAAAAGTATTACCGCAATTATCAGGTAAATTCACAGCAAACTCCGTACGTGTACCCACCCCAAATGTGTCCCTGGCTATTTTAAGCATGACCATTGATAAGGAAGTAACCCGTGAGGATGTGAACAATGCGATCAAAGATGCCGCTTTAAACGGTGCATTGGTTGAGCAGATCCAATACATGAACTCCAATGAGCTGGTTTCCACCGATGTGATCGGAAATCCCTGCCCGTCGGTATTCGATAGCCAGGCAACCATTGTAGGTCCGGATAAGAAAAACATTGTATTATATGTATGGTATGATAACGAGTACGGTTATACCCGCCAGGTGATCCGCTTTTCGAAACACATTTCGGAAGTGAGACGCATGGTGTATTACTAATCGTACGAATCTAAAACGAATTTTTACGAATTTGCGTGTAAACCTCTCCCCTTCATCCCCTCTCCACAAGAGAGGGGGCTATACCCAACTGAGTATAAACAACGTATGTGTAATAAACAACAAAAATCCCCTTCTTAACCCGAAGGGGATTTTTTTATTACTTATACACAATACTTCTTTTATTTTTTAATCCGTTTTATCCGCGTCATCCGCGTTCCATCACACACAGATTCGCTATTCGGGAAAATTCGTTATTCGTAACTATTCGTCGCGTTTGTATTCTTTTACCTCATCTTTCGAAACCAGGTCGCCCTGGTCGGAGATCACCACTTCGTAATTCAGCTGTTTGCATTCCACATCAATGTTATACGTAGTTCCCTGCGGACTGTCCACTTTCTCGATGTCGTTTTCTTTGTAAATGTCAAATTGCCGCGTCAGGCAGGATTTTACGCTGGCCGGTAATGCCGAGTGTGCAATAGGTGTTTCCGTTTTGATCCATTTGCCATCCTTGTTGAACGTCACTTCGATCTGTACTTTATTATTTTTAAATTTTGCAACGTAATTATCATAATCCATCTCCCAGTTTACCGGTTCGGTAGTAGAAAAAGTAGCGCTGAATTTAGTCAAAACAGCTGGCGGAACATTGCTTTGTTCTACTTTTTGAGCAATAGCCGAAGTGGAAATAATGGCAGCGCATGCCACGAAGAGTATCAGTCTTTTCATGTTAAAAGATGTTTAATTCAACTCAAATTTAAAATAATTATTAAAACAATCATCATATAAACTGTAAATTTGTTGCCTGTATTATAAATTGAAAGAATGAAGAATGTCTGTTTCTTCCACCCTGGCGGACTCGGAATGACATGCAAGATCAGCATCTCTGAACTGAAATAATGTTTGCAAGTTCGAACAGTTTAGAAAATAGCAGTTAACAAATCATTTATGAATGAAGAGCCTACCATCATCAAGCACGATCCATACGAAGCGCTGAGGGTCAAAGAATTTTTATACTTTTTAAACACCCGTTTTTTTCTTACGCTGGCCATTCAAATGCAAAGCCTCATCGTAAGCTGGCAGATCTACAAGATCACCAAAGATGAGCTGGCATTGGGAATGATCGGTTTGGCTGAAGTTATTCCCTTTATTATTGTTTCCTTTTTTTCGGGACACGTAGCCGATACCATCAGCCGTAAGCGTATTATATTGGTATCCATTTCATTGCTGATCCTCTCGACTTCCACCCTGCTCTATTTTTCGCTCAGTACTTCCACCGTTATTCAACATTTCGGCACATTGCCGATCTATCTTGTGTTTTGTTTCATTGGCATTGTCCGCGGATTTATCTCCGCAGCATTTCCTGCGTTCATGTCGCAGATCGTACCGCGCGAAATGTACATCAATGCCGCCACCTGGAACAGCAGCGTGTGGCATGTGGGTGCAGTGGTCGGGCCCACCATTGCCGGATTTATTTGTGCCATTAGTTTTAGCACGGCTTACACCGTCAACATTATTTTTATTCTCATTTCCATTACCTCTTTTTTCATGATCGCGGCAAAACCGCTTCCTGAAAAAGAACAAAAAGAAACGCTTACCGAAAGTTTATCAGCCGGGATCAAATTTGTATTCAGCAATCAATTGATCTTAGGTGCGCTTTCGCTGGATCTGTTTGCCGTTTTATTTGGCGGCGCTGTGGCGATGCTGCCTGCGTACGCCGATAAAATTTTATTCGTCGGACCGGTGGAATTAGGCTTCCTTCGCTCCGCTCCTGCCCTTGGTGCTATTTTTACAGCCATTATTATTGCATACAAACCACTGAAAAAAAATGCAGGCCGCAATTTATTTATCAATGTTGGTTTGTTTGGCGTTGCCACGATCTTCTTCGGACTTTCACATAATTATTATTTATCGCTGTTCTGTTTGTTTTTAACCGGTGCATTCGATAATGTCAGCGTAGTGATCCGGCATACCGTATTACAGCTTTCAACACCCAATGAAATGCGCGGAAGGGTTTCAGCAGTCAACAGTATTTTTATAGGTTCCTCTAATGAGATCGGTGCGCTCGAATCCGGCGTAACCGCAAAAGCAATGGGATTGGTGCGCTCCGTAGTTTTTGGCGGCATTATGACGGTGCTGATCGTGAGCGGAACGGCCAAATTTGCGCCGAAACTACGCAAGCTCAACCTGAAAAACATTGAATAAATAAATTTTTCCCTTTAAAGCAATTTCTAAAACAATTTTATGGAAATGGCTCCATGTTTCGTGCTGCTTTTACAAGCGCATTTTTTTCTACCACATAAGGCACAAAGAAAACATAAGGCGAAGCTTGATATACAGCCTCTATAATTTGAGAGCTTTGCGAACTTTGCGCCTTTGCGAGAAAATCAATCATACTCATAAACATATTTATATCCGCCTGCCAGTTGAAAATCTCCGGAAGGCAACTTTAAATAGTCAAACACAGAAAGCAAATCACCGTTTGCATTTTTTGTATGCACAGAATAACCCGGCGCTTTTTTAACATCACTTTTAAAAAGGTTCAGCTCCGAAAAGCTCACAAATACTGTTACTTCCGTGTAATTTTCAGCATACTGATAATAGACTCTGTTGTTTCCCAGGCCAATTGCCTGTTTCCAGATCTTATATAAAATACCGCGGTTGTAAGTGCTGCATTCAATTAAATACCCATAGCGATCATACTTATACACTTTTTTATTTCTGAAAAAATCATCGTACACTTTTATTTTTTTCTTTTTTACAACGCGGTGGTGGCTACTGCCGGGACAATCCAGCTGAATTGTATCCAAATGATAATTCGCATAATCTATTGTTTGTATCAATACCGAATCATTCTCATTTTTAAATTCATAAATGCGTATTTTTTTAATTTTATTCCGGATAATACGGCAGTAATTCAGGGTATCAACAGTAACGACGATGGCATTTCCGCTATCGGCAATCCATTTATAGGAATAATTATAGGGGAAATACTTGTAATTAAAAAAATTGGTTTTACCCAAATCGTCAGCAACAAAATCATCCAGTTGCTGCGCCTGCAATGTTGAGCAAACAAGCAGAAAAGAAAAAAATAATAGTTTCATTTTTATAATAATTTTGACAGACAGGTTGGTATAATTTACTGCAAACATTTATGAGATCCCACAACATTGCGGGATGACAGTATTTTTTAAGAGTTTTAATACAAATAAACATAGCACCACACAGATTAGTATATTAGTATTTATTCGTATTTAGTAGATACAGATTCGTAAAAATTCGTCTTTCAGATTCGTACAATTCGTATCTAAAAAGCCCCGGCCACATTCCGCAGCCGGAGCCTAAAAAGCAAATCACTTTTTACCGCCTCTTAGCATTAAAGCCAAAAGAAGCGCCCATCCTGATCCCGTCCTTGCTCGGAACCACATATACATTTACCGGAATATTTAATTTACCGGATTTAAAAGTGCGGCCTGCCGCTATAATAAAACCGGCCTGCAATTCGTATCCACCGCGACTATCGATCCGCTGCTGCGTTTTATACGGATTGGGATTTACATCATCCTTCCATTCGCTTGCCAGGTGCCAGTCGTTGTTGGCATCGTAATAACCGCTTGCCTTATTGATCAGTCCAAACGTTGGCCCAAACGCAATTTCCCAACCGTGTTTGTTGTTCCGGAAACCGTTCATGATCGTAATGCTCGGAATAAATACATTTTGATTGAAGCCCGAAACCGTTGGTAAAAATTCGAACAAAGCCTGGTAATTTCCTTCATTTAAATATTGCGCTTCAAACTGGTAGCCGAACTGGAACATCAGCGGGTATGAGCCGTAACCACCCTGACTGCGGGGTGCCTGCAGCAAACGCGCTGTTTCGCCTGTAAAATATGTAAACCCGCTGCGTGGCCCCGATAAATTTACTTTCGAACGATTGTTATTATTTGTAGAGCTTTCAAAATTATTTTTCTTTGTCAGGTACGTTACCAGCGGCTCATCGTTCTTTAAATGAAACAGGTCACGGACAGAAATTTTTACCATCGATTGCACTTCTCTCGGCAAATTCAAATATTCATTCACCTGTGTTCGCTCAATGGTTGCAGTTTTTACATCGATCAGCCGGAACGTTACCACCACGGTTTCCCCGATCAGCTCCACGCTGCCGGTAAACATTTTATCGGAATTAATGAGACTCCCCACTTCCACCAAACAAATTTTTCCGTAACAATTATTGATGTTCAGCTTATTTTTTTCCACCACGTACGATACATCGTAACGGTCCATTACCTCAAATGTATCCAGCTTTTCCAGCTCCAGGCGCACCATGTTTCCCATTTGTGCCGGATCCAGCATTAAGCCCTTTGTATCAATATTCAATACCGTTACACTGGCGCGGCTCCCGCTTTTTTTCAAAGTAGTTTGCTGTGCATTCATGCTAAATGCTGCTACAATAAAAACCATTAATAAAGTAAACCGTTTGATCTTGAACACATTTGCATATAGCTCAAATGTTTGTTTGCAATACTTTTCCAGCACATTCAGGTTCAGGAACAATAATAAATTATCGGTCGAGATTTCCTCTTGTTTCTTTGTTTTTTCAGAAGAAATAATAGATGTTTTATCCGTTGTTTTCATGGTTTTAGATTTAAAGAGTGAATAGTATTGAGTTGTTAGTCTTTAGTAATCAGACTATGTGTAAAATGTTATTTGAATTGTAAGCATTCATCGAATATTTGATACACAGCATACACACAGATTAGTATATTAGTCCCGCGCGTGCGGGGATTGGTATTTAGTAGATGTACAGATTCGCAATTTTGTTTCTGTTCCTGCCCGAATCGTTCAGGCGGGCGTTATCCGTACAAAATGTTAGTATGATTCGTTGTATAATTTCACGGCAGCAGCATTGTGATGAGAGCGCTGGATCTTAAAATAAACAGAGCCTACCACGCAAATGGCGCTTAATGCAAGGAGAGTTTCCGCTTGCCTGAACTGGGAAGTAGGCCTGTCAGTATATACATCGTAATTTTGTATAAAGCTTAAGTTAGCTGCTGCCATTAGCGGAAGCGCCACAAATCCGATATTCTGCAGCCCCCGGTACAATTTGGCATTCCGCACATGTTCCGCAATCTCCGGGTTATTCAGGCTCTGCAATTTTGCCTGGATCTCATTTTCTCTCAGCGTTTGATCGCCATATAAATAAACGTTGCCCGATTTGAAGATTCGCGGGTATTTACGGATATAAGAAACAGGTTCCGGAGCTGCCGCAACTATTACAGGCGATGCTGTAAATTCATCTTTTATTCCGTTTGCATAATTGATCCGGGTAATACTGGATTTGTTCTCGATGTAAAGCGGGCCGGACAGATTATCGGCTTTTTTAAATTTTACTTCCGTCGTTGTAATTTCCAGCACTTTCGCGAGCCGCTGTGTTCCATCATTCATTACAATAGTATCCTGCGACAAAGCCGCCAGTGAAAATGAATTTAGGATCAGTCCGATGATGATCTTCATTAAGCGTTTTTTGGTGATAGTCATGATGGTGTGGTTTAAAAAAATTAAATAGAATCCCAGCTGGTTAAAATGTTAGTTACAAATTCACGCAGATCTATTTGTCCGATAAAGCTTACAGCTGCGGCAATACAAAATGCAACCGCACAGCATTGAAAAATGGCTTTTGTTTTTGAAAGGCGAAAGGTTTGAGTTTTCATGGCTTTAAGATTTTGGTAATTGATTTGTGTTATTTTCTGAAGCAAAACTACTCCGGCTTTCCGGGCTGCAGAAACGGCATCCCGCTCCTGTTCACAGATTTGAAGCATTCCCTGCAAAAAAACAGTGGGGCTTACTCCCGGCAATTGTTAATTTTTGCGATTTTTGCAAATTCATTTCGTATTTTTATGAATAATTGCAAATAATTCCTTACTCCATTATCACTTAATGCGACAATTTTATGGCTAAAAAAACACCGGAATCTGCTCAATTGATCTTGATGCAGCGTTTAAAAGATGCTTTGCCTTCCAATATTTCCCTGGTGGATGCTCTTGCAGATTTACTGCAGGTGAGCAACGACAGTGCTTACAGGCGTATGCGCGGCGAAACAGCATTGAGCATCGAAGAGATCTCCGCCATTTGCAAACATTTTAAATTCTCCTTCGATTCCTTTATCAACAGCAACGACGATGGTTCTGCCCATTTCAAATACAATAAAATGGACGGACATCCTGATGGATTCAAAGCTTATTTTAAATCCATCCGCCACGATCTCAGCAAGATCATGCACTTTGATGAAAAAGAAGTAATTTTTGCAGCCGAGGATATTCCAGTATTTCACCACTTCGTCAGCCCCGAGCTTACCGCCTTTAAAATGTTTTACTGGAATAAATCCATCCTGAATGCAAAGGATTTTGAAGATAAAAAATACGACAGTACTTTAATTGATGACGAGCTAAAGGAAACCGCTGCCGCGATCTACGAAATGTATTCAAAAGTACCTTCCATTGAGATCTGGAGCGACGATACCGCAAACAGCACCATCAAACAGATTGAATTTTACTGGGAAGCCGGGATCTTTAAATCAAAAGCGGACGCTTTACTCATCTGCGACCATGTATCGCAAATGCTTGACAGGATCAAACGCCAGGCGGAGCTGAACATAAAGCTGGATGCAAACGACAAACCGACCTCTGCCGAAAATAATTACGCACTGTACCACAGCGATGTAATGATCGGAAACAATTGTGTGCTGGTAACCACTGCCGGACTCAAGGCTACCTACCTTTCCTACCACACGTTTAACACGATCCTTACCACCAACACCGCATTTTGCGGGGAAACCGACCTGTGGCTCAAAAACCTGATCCGCAAATCCAACCTGATCAGCGGCGTAGCTGAAAAGCAGCGCTACCGCTATTTTAAAAAGATCGAGGACCTGATGAAAAAACTGAGGGATAAGATAGAAAGTGAATAATACGGATAACGAACAGGAACGAAACTACGAATCGAAGCACGTACTGTGTTTATTTCGAAGTCCAATTTTTTCCTCCGTGTTGTCATCCCGGGCCTGACCCGGGATCTGCCAATTAAAAACTATAAAACACGTCTTGCAAACATTTATGAGATCCCGGGTCAGGCCCGGGATGACACGATAAAGGGAGATTGAGCTCCGATCAGCAAACGCAGCATCTGCGCACAGCAAACTTTAAACTTTTGAACTTTAAACATTGAACTAATTTAACACACAGCATACACACAGATTAGTATATTAGTAATAATTGGTATTTAGTAGATGCACAGATTCGTAGTTTCGTTCCTGTTCGTTATCTGTACAAATCATAAATCAAAAAAATGAAACTGAACAGTAAAGAATTAAAAATTTTCCTCGAAGAAAAATACGATAAATACAACCGGCTCGATTTTATTGAAACCGACCCGATCTCGATTCCGCATTTATTTACAAAAAAAGAAGACATTGAAATTGCCGGTTTTTTAGCAGCCACTATCGCCTGGGGGCAACGCGTTACCATAATCAACAATGCAAATAAAATGATGCGGTTAATGGATAACAGTCCGCATGAGTTTATTTTATCCGCAGGCAAAAAGGAAATAAGCCGTTTCGATGATTTTGTACACCGTACTTTTAACGGCGTGGATGCCACTTTTTTTATGGCTTCCTTAAAAAATATTTATAAAAAACACGGAGGGCTCGAGCAGGCATTCAGTCCGGCAGCAAGCGGAACAAAAAATGAAGTACTTCTCCATTCCATTACTCATTTTCGCGAAATATTTTTTTCCATTCCGCATCCGGCACGTACAGGAAAACATGTTTCCAATCCTTCGGAAAATTCTTCTGCAAAGCGCCTGTGCATGTACCTGCGCTGGATGGTCCGTTCGGATAAGCGAGGTGTGGATTTTGGGATCTGGAAAAATAAAAACCTGGATGCCAGCCATTTAATGTGCCCGTTGGATGTGCATTCCGGTAATGTTGCACGCAAGCTGGGCTTATTAAAACGTACACAAAACGACTGGAAAGCAGTGGAAGAATTAAGCGCCAATCTACGCAAGCTGGATGCAACAGACCCGGTTAAATATGATTTTGCATTGTTTGGGTTGGGTGCTTTTGAAAAATTTTAGCTTGGTTTTTCACGCAGGGAGCGCAGAATTGATTTCACGCAAAGCCGCAAAGAGCGGAAAGTACACAACAAAAACACAGATTTGCATATCGTTTCACACAACATTACATACCAATGTTTGCTATCACCCCATCAAGGGATTGAAACCCTTGAAGGGGGTAGTTCTTTTTAGCACACAGCAAACACACAGATTCGTAGTTTCGTTTTTATTCGTTATCCGTACTGTTCGCTATCTGTACCTTAATATTTCTGATTGTAAATCTCGATCGCCGCTTTGTTGTGATTTTTCCCTACGATCTTAACCGTAATGGATGTTGCCAGCGCAGCCGCAGCTAAGGCTATAGCTGCCACTCCCGGTGCATACGATGTTGGAGCACGATTATCGTAAGCAATTCCATCGTTATTAAAAAATGCATAAGCAGTATACCCTAATCCGAACGCTAAAGCCGGAACTCCCACAAATCCTATATATTCCAGGCCCTTGTCCAATTTTGCCTTTTTCACATGCAAATCGATCTCAGGATCGTGCACACTCAACAATATCCCTTGCATTTCCCTTGTTTTCATGCGCCTGTTATTATATCTATAAAACATTCCTGCAGTATAGATCGGCGGATGCAAATCAATCGGTGCCGCCGGAACAGGTGCTTGAACATATACAGGAGCTTTTTGCTCGTTGGCCGGAGTTATTGCAACAACCGGTGCTTTGGCATTGATCGTATCTGTTGTTCCGTTCCGGTATTTAATAAAATGAATATCCACCGCATCGATCACATACGTTGGTCCGTCGGGATTACTTGCTTTTTTATAACGCACCTCCGAAGGCGTTATTTCTGTGATCTGGGAAGCCACTTTTAAGCCGCTTTTTAAATACAAAGTATCCTGAGCTTTAGCAGAAATAGATGAAATAATAATGGCAAAGACAATAAAGAAACGTGTAGTGGTTTTCATGGAATAGTGGTTTGTGAAAGAACAATTGTACACAATTTACAGAAAAAACAGCCTATTTTCCTTAATTAAATTCAACATTGAAAACATTTCGCGGCAGAAATTTTACATCCGCCAAAATTTATTATCTTTGGGCTTTGATGAGCTTTACCTATCCAGCATTTTTATTTGCACTTTCGGCAATTGCCATTCCTATAATCATTCACTTATTTAATTTCAGGAAATTCAAGACCGTTTATTTCAGCAACGTTCGTTTTTTGAAAGAAGTAAAGCAGGAAACACAAGCCAAATCAAAGCTCAAACATTTACTCGTTTTAGCAGCACGCATCCTGTTCATCACCTTTCTCGTTCTCGCATTTGCACAACCTTTTATTCCGGTTGAGAATAAAAAAATTATTACCGGCGATAAAGCCATCAGCATTTTTATCGATAATTCCTTTAGCATGGATGCCATCAATAAAAATGGCACCTTGCTGGATGAAGCAAAAAAACGCGCGATCGAAATTGTGGCAGCCTACAAGCCAACCGACCGCTTTCAGCTGCTCAGCAACGATTTTGAAGGAAAACACCAGCGCCTGGTCAACAAAGAAGAATTTGTTGAATTGCTGGATGAAATAAAGATCACGCCCGCTACACGCAGCCTTTCGGCGATCACCTCCCGTGCATTTGATGTACTGCAGCAAAGCGGCAATAAAAACAAAACCGCTTTCATCCTTTCCGATTTTCAAAAAAGCAATACCAACCTCCCGCAGGTAAAAAACGACACGAGCATCCGCGTCAATTTAATTCCGCTTACCGCGACAGAAAAAAGCAACGTATACATCGATACCTGCTGGTTTGAAACACCCGTAAGGCAATTCAACCAGGTGGAAAAACTGCACGTGCGCATTAAAAATGTTTCCGACAAAGTGATCGAGAACAATCCCATTAAATTGTTCATTAACAACATTCAGAAAACACCTGCCAGTTTTAATGTCGATAAAGAATCACAAACCGAAGTGATCCTTTCTTTTGCATCCAAAGAAACCGGCATCCAGCACTGCCGCATCGAGCTGAACGATTACCCGGTAACATTCGACGACAAATTTTATTTCAGCTTTGAAGTGGCAAAAAATATTCCGGTACTCTGCATTAATGCTGCAGCTGCGGTTTCCACCGAGAGTTTGTATTTAAAAAAATTATTCGGAGGCGATTCGCTGTTCATTTTCAAAAATGCAGTGGAAGACAAGTTGGATTATTCCACACTTTCCACTAACAAACTTATCATTCTCAACGAATTAAAAACAGTTTCTTCCGGCTTGTCACAAGAGCTCAAACGCTTTATGGAAAACGGCGGCAGCGTGCTGGTTTTTCCATCCGCGCAAAGCGATTTAAATTCCTATAAAGAATTTTTAACCGCAGCCCGCGCCAATTATTTCGAAAAGCTGGACACGGCCAATACCAAAGTGGATAAGATCAATCTTGATAATGAGATCTACAAAGATGTGTTCGAGAAAAAAACATTCAGCGCCACCAACCTCGATCTGCCAAAAGTAAGCGCCCATTATGTTATTTCAAAAGCAACGCGCAGCAACGAAGAATATTTATTGAAATTGCAGAACGGCGATGTGTTCCTTGCCAAATATTCCGTAGGAAAAGGCAAGCTGTACCTGAGTACGGCCGCTCTGGGCGATGATTTCAGCAACTTTGCCAAACATGCCATTTTTGTTCCAACCATGTACAAGATCGGGATGTACAGCCTAAGCGCTGCGCCCTTGTTTTATACCATTGGCAATGAAGATGCCATTGAAACCAACAATGTGCTTACCGGAGAAAATGTATACCACATCAAAGGCATCAACCCTAATTTTGACATCATCCCGGAGCACAAAGTACTGGATTCCCGCACGGAGATCATGGTTCACAACCAAATTACCGAAGCAGGCAATTACAATGTATATGCTGATAAAGACCTGATCATGGGCATTTCCTATAATTTTAACCGCAACGAATCGGATTTAACCTGCTTTACTTCCGATCAGTTAAAAGAACAGGTAGATAAAAACAATTACATGAATTTCAACATCTTAAATAGCAGCGAACGAAGCATCACTAACACATTAGCGGAGATCGACCAGGGAAAAAAATTGTGGAAGCTTTGTTTGGTTCTCGCACTCTTATTTTTAGCGATAGAGATTGCATTATTAAGATTATTGAAATAAGGAAAGAAGAAAGTAAACAGGTAATGGCAAAAGAAAAGTAGACAACAAACAAAAAAGTAGACAATAGACAAAACAAAAAGGTAAACACAACATCAGCGCACAGCAAACTTTGAACTTTAAACTTTGAACTTTGAACTTTCTTTACACAGATTCGTAGTTTCGTTCCTGTTCGTTATCCGTACCCAGATTAGTAAATTAGTAAACATTAGTATTTAGTAGATCCATGAATATACTCATCAAACAAGCGCACATCATCGATCCCAATTCGCCGCACCATGGCAAAACAATGGATGTACTGATCGAGAATGGAACCATCACTTCCATCAAATCAAAGATCACGGCCGATAAGAATGTAAAAACAATTGAAGCCGCCAATCTTCATCTTTCCAATGGCTGGCTGGATCTGCAGGCTAATTTTTGCGATCCGGGTTTTGAGCACAAAGAAGATCTGCAGAGCGGAATGAAAGCAGCTGCAGCAGGCGGCTTTACAGGCGTTGCAGTAGTATCTGGCACCAACCCGCCCGTACATTCAAAAGCACAGATCCAGTACATTAAAAACAATACTGACGGAGCCATTGTGGATGTATACCCGGTAGGCACAACCACGCAAAACCGCGAAGGAAAAGAATTATCGGAGATGTACGACATGCAGCAGGCGGGCGCAGTAGCATTTTCCGACGATAAAAACGCGATCGCCAATGCAGGCATACTGATGCGCGCGCTCCTCTATTCAAAAAATTTCGACGGACTGGTGATGACGCACTGCGATGACAAAAGCATTTCGCAGGACGGAAAAATGAACGAAGGCGAGATCTCCACACGGCTTGGACTCAAAGGTATTCCCGCCCTGGCAGAAGAGCTGATGATAGCCCGGAACATTTCCCTTGCAGAATATACCGATGCGCCCATCCACATTTCAAATATTTCCACACAACGATCAGTAGAGCTGATCCGCCAGGCAAAAGCCAAAGGATTAAAAGTAACCAGCTCTGTAACTGCTTATAACATTGCGCTGCACGATGGCTTACTTACCGGCTTCGACAGCAATTATAAGCTGAGTCCGCCTTTACGCACCAAAACCGACCTGGAAGCGATCCGCAAAGGGATTGCAGATGGCACCATCGACGCGATCACCAGCGATCACCGCCCGCAGGATATTGAATCCAAGGAAGTGGAATTCGATCACGCTTCCAATGGCATGATCGGGCTGCAAACCGCATTCGGGCTGATCAATTCCAACAAAGGAAAAGTAAAACTGGAAACCATCATTGAAACGCTTACCAGCAATCCCAGGAACATTTTAAAGCTGAAACAGCCGCTGATCAGGGAAGGCGAACCGGCTAACATCACTTTGTTTGACCCGGAACAGGAATATACGCTTGAAAAAAAGCATATTTTATCCAAATCGGCAAACACACCGTTTACCGGAACCACCTTCAAAGGAAAAGTGATCGGGATCATCAATAAAAAACAAATAACGCTCAATAAATATTAAGATATTAAGCCCTTTGGAATTTTGTACTTTAATATTTTTTTGTAGTTTAGCCCTGAATTTTCCAAATACATCGTTATTAACCAATTATTAACCGAAAAAAATGCTTGTAAACAAAAAATCATTCGTGCTTAAAGGTACAATGCTTATTGCCGCTGGAATGCTATTGGCATCATGTGGCAGCGAAACTCCTAAAGAAGATACTGTAATTACTCCCCCGGCCGATACGGTAAAAACTGCGAGCGCTGAAACTGAAGAAGTATCTTACTCGCTTCCTTCTCCTTTGCAAATTGCATCTATATTCAAAAAATCGGGATTAAAATACAAAGACGGCGTAACCAGCTCTCAAAAAGATCCTTCGAAATACACAACCAACTTAAGCAAAGCATTAAATCTTGGTGTTTACAGCGCCGATCTTTCCTACACGGTTTTGAACAAACAAAATCAGGAAGCAATGAACTATATGAAACTTTGCCGCTCTATGGCTGATAACCTTGGAATGGGCTCTGTTTTTGAACAAAGTAATTTGTCAAAACGCTTCGAAAAAAACATTGGCAACGAAGATTCACTGGCTTACATCATTGCAGAATTGCAAATGGTAACCGATATGTATCTTGATGAAAACGACCAGCAACAGGTTACTTCCATCGTATTTGCAGGTGCATGGGTAGAAAGTATGTATGTAGGTTCTAAAGTTTACGAAAAAGGAAAAGATAAATCGCTGAACAGCAAACTGGCAGAACAAATGACCATTTTGGGAAGCATCATCAATTCCTTAAAATCACAAGAGAAAAAAGACCCGACCATTGGTGGTTTGGTAGCAGATCTGGAAAGCATAAAAACAGTTTACGATGCGCTTCCATCTGTAAAAAACAACCCTGCTGCAGCGGACGATACTGATAAAGAAATGACCTTAACAGATGATGAAGTAAGCACGCTGACGAAGAAAATTGAAGAATTAAGAACCAAATTCATCAACGGATAATCAAACCTGAATTACTAACATTAAAATTTAAGATTATGAAAAAAATAGTTTATGCGGGTTTGGTTGGTCTTGTGTTTGTATTCGGATTTACCACCATACAAAGCCCTGACAACTGTGATAAAAAAGCACTGACCGCAAGCTGCAAGAAAAAAATGGAGCCGTACAAATACGACAGCCAGAAATTTACAAAGATCAGCTTCACAAAAAAAGCACAGCAACTGGAAGTGGAAGTGCCTGTATTTATCGGCGAAAAATATCGCCTGATCTTCAATACAACGGCATTGCCAAAAGCGATCCAGATCAACGTGTATACAAAAGATAAAGATTCTAAAAAACGTGAGCCGATCTATACCAGCAAAGCCGGTGATACCGAAATGACATTTGATGTTCCGAGAGCACGTAAATTATTTGTAGATTATGATGTACCTGCAGATACTCTTGCACAAAAAGGCGGCAGCGGCTGCATGGTGTTTATGGTTGGATATAAATAAACCAAAATGACAAAAAACAGGGTTATATACCTCATACTGATAATGATTGGTGCATTAGTTTGTACCAATCATTATTCTTTTGCCCAATGCAAGGCAAAACAGATTATGAAATCCTGCAAACCCAATATCAAGCCACCTTACAAGTACGACAGCTATGTGGTAAACGAATTTACATTCGATGCCAAAGCCAAAACTGTAGAAGTGCAATTCTGCGCTTTCCAGGGACAAAAATACAAGATCGTATTTTGTTCCTCCGGTTTTGAAGAGCCGCTGACCATGAACATTTACGATAAAAGCTATCGTGTAAAAAACAATCGTCACAAAGTATTCGACAATTCGCAGGGAATCGATAATAACTTCTGGTCATTCGAGCCTACCAAATCCGGCAATTATTACATCGAATACGATGTACCTGTCAGCTCTACACCGGGTGTTGTAAAAACAGGATGTGTGATCATGCTTATCAGTTACATTGAATCGGCACCCGCACCCGATGCTAAATAATTTTTTTATGAGCCTGCGTTCCATTTCTTTTCTTTTTGTGATCTCTTTTTTTTTCCCGGCAGCTTCACATGCACAATCAACAGTTTCAAAGCTGATCGATGCAAACAAAAATAAAATTGAAGCGCCTTATCTCTACGATGGTTTTGCACTTACCGAGTTTACCATGGACAATAAAACAAAAACCATGCAGGCGCAATTCTCGGCGTTAAAAGGACAACTTTACAAACTTTATTTTTGTACATCTACTTCCGAAGATACGCTTGGCCTAACAGTATTCAATGCCGCCAAACCCGAAAAACCGGAACGCGAAAACATCCTCGATACCAGGATCATCAATGGCCAGACGCTCATGTTTGAAGTCAGCAAAGCTGGCACTTACACAGTAGAATACGCCATCCCCACCTGCGAAAATGCCGAATACGGCGTTACAAAAAACGAATGCATTGTGATGCTGATCTCGTATAAGAATAGTCGTTAGTAGCTAGTCTTTAGTAATTAGATGCTAGTTCTTAGATTAATCCGCTCCATCTGCTTCATGCGCGTTCCATCACACACAGCACCACACAGATTGGTATATTAGTACCAATTGGTATTTAGTAGATCAGAAATCTGTACATCAGAAATCAGCAAATCAATTAATAATCTTATCTTTGCACACTTATAAAATTAACTACCTGCGCCCGTTTGTTTGGGTGTTTGGATAAAACAACAACTATGATTAAAATTACACTTCCCGATGGTTCCATCCGTGAATACGAAAAAGGAACCACAGCGCTGCAAGTAGCGCAATCCATCTCCGAAGGCTTAGCAAGAAACGTATTATCCGCCAAAGTAAACGGCGAAGTATGGGATGCTACGCGCCCTATCAACGATGATGCAAAATTAGTACTGCTTACCTGGAATGATCCCGAAGGAAAAGCAACCATGTGGCATTCTTCCGCCCATTTAATGGCAGAAGCGCTGGAAGCACTGTATCCGGGAACAAAATTTGGAATTGGCCCGGCCGTTGAAAATGGTTTTTATTACGACATCGATTTGGGCGGCAAAGCATTTTCACAGGAAGATTTCAAAAAAGTAGAAGACAAAATGCTGGAGCTGGCACGCCAAAGCAATCCATACATCCGCACGGAAGTTGGGAAAGCGGATGCCATTGCCTATTTCAAAGAAAAAAACGACGAATATAAATTAGACCTGCTCGAAGGTTTGGAAGACGGAAGCATTACGTTTTACAAACAAGGAAATTTTACCGATTTATGTCGCGGCCCACACATCCCGAATACCGGTTTTATAAAAGCAGTAAAACTGATGAATGTTGCCGGTGCCTACTGGAGAGGCGATGAAAAAAACAAACAGCTGACACGTGTCTACGCTGTTACATTTCCGAAACAAAAAGACCTGACCGATTACCTGGTATTGCTGGAAGAAGCGAAAAAACGTGATCACCGTAAATTAGGAAAAGAGCTGGAATTGTTCGCATTCTCCGAAAACGTTGGAATGGGTTTGCCATTGTGGTTGCCGAAAGGCGCTATGCTGCGGGAGCGTTTGATACAATTCCTGCAAAAAGCACAGATGAAAGCCGGTTATTTACCAGTGGTAACGCCGCACATCGGGAATAAAAAATTATACGTTACATCCGGACATTATGAAAAATACGGAAAAGATTCATTCCAGCCGATCTTAACACCGCATGAAGGAGAAGAATTTTTCCTGAAACCGATGAACTGTCCGCATCACTGCGAAATTTATAAAACATCGCCCCGCTCCTACAAAGACCTGCCGCTTCGTTTTGCGGAATTTGGTACCGTTTACCGTTACGAAATGGCGGGCGAATTACACGGATTGACCCGCGTACGCGGCTTTACACAGGATGATGCACATTTATTCTGTCGCCCCGACCAGGTAAAAGAAGAATTTTGCAAAGTAATTGACCTGGTGCTTTATGTGTTCAAAGCACTTGATTTTAATGACTTTACAGCACAGATTTCCCTGCGTGACCCGGAAAACAAGACCAAATACATCGGAAGCGATGAAAACTGGGCCCTGGCAGAACAAGCCATCGTGGAATCGTCAGCTGAAAAAGGCTTAAAAACTGTGGTAGAATTAGGCGAAGCAGCATTTTATGGCCCTAAGCTGGATTTTATGGTAAAAGATGCATTGGGACGAAAATGGCAGCTGGGAACCATCCAGGTGGATTACAACCTGCCGGAGCGTTTTGAGCTGGAGTATACCGGTGCCGATAATATGAAACACCGCCCGGTAATGATCCACCGTGCACCATTTGGTTCACTGGAGCGGTTTATCGCCGTTTTGATCGAACATTGCGCTGGAAAATTTCCATTATGGCTTACCCCGGAACAAATTGCGATCCTGCCGATCAGTGAAAAATATAACGATTACGCAAAAAAAGTTTTAGAATTGTTAAAAAATTACGATATTCGCGGGCTCGTTGACGACCGTAATGAGAAAATCGGTAAGAAAATACGTGACACTGAATTGCAGAAAGTACCGTATATGCTGATCGTTGGGGAGAAAGAAGAAGCGGAAAATCAGGTTTCGGTGCGTAAACAAGGCGATGGCGATTTGGGTAGTTTTAGCCTGGAAGACTTTGCAAAGATCATTAACACTGAAATTCAGAACAGAGTAAGCACATTTTAATAAAATAAAGTATAAACAAATTTTAGGAGGAATTAACAATAGCAGCACCATTTAACAACAGCAGTAACAATAAACCGCCATTTAACAAGCCAACAACGAACAAACCGGCAACACCGGCAGGGCCACGTCCTGATAATCGTTTTGGAAGAGGCGGAAGGGTTCGTAAAGAGGACCTGCATAACATCAATGATCGCATCAGGGCACGTGAAGTACGTGTTGTGGGAGAAGGAATAGAACAAGGCGTGTACCCGATCGCAAGAGCATTGGAGATTGCAAAAGAAGTCGGTTTGGACCTGGTGGAGATCTCTCCGAATGCAGAACCGCCCGTTTGTAAAGTAGTCGATTATAAAAAGTTTTTATACGATCAGAAAAAGAAACAAAAAGAGCTGAAAGCAAAAGCGCAAAAAACTGTGATCAAAGAGATCCGTTTTGGACCGCAAACTGATGAGCACGATTTTAATTTCAAGAAAAATCACGCCATTAAATTTTTGCAGGAAGGCTCAAAAGTTAAAGCATTTGTATTCTTTAAAGGACGTTCCATTTTATTTAAAGAACAAGGTGAGATCTTATTATTGCGCTTTGTGAATGAACTGGAAGATTACGGCAAAGCAGAACAATTACCATTGCTGGAAGGTAAAAAAATGATCATGGTGATCGCGCCGAAAAAAACAAAATAAATTCAGAATTTCTGAATTTCAGAAGAGTAATACAAGAGTAAATTAAATAATAATTAAAAACATTTTTGAGATTCAACAACTCAGGAATTCAACAAATCAAAAATTAATCAGATGCCTAAAATGAAAACAATGTCTGGTGCGAAGAAAAGATTTTCTTTGACCGGAACTGGAAAAGTGAAAAGAAAGCATGCTTTCAAAAGCCACATCCTGACCAAAAAATCAACAAAAGCTAAACGTGCTTTAACTCACACTGGCTTGGTTGACAAAACGGATTTGCCTCGCGTAAAAGCAATGTTGACTATCGGTAAATAATTATCCGGGATTTATAAATCCACCAATAATTAGAATACCAAAAAACAATTAATTACAGTTTAACTAATAATAACCAGGTCCTCAGTACTAAGTCTCTTTTAACTGTAAGAGCGCTGAAACCAAAAAAACTCAAAAGAAATGCCTAGATCGGTTAACTCGGTGGCCTCAAGAGCCAGAAGAAAAAAAGTCCTTAAACAAACTAAAGGGTATTGGGGCGCCCGCAAAAACGTTCTTACAATTGCTAAAAACGTTTTAGAAAAAGGTTTAACATACGCATACCGCGATAGAAAACAGAAAAAACGCAATTTCCGCGGAATCTGGATCCAACGTATCAATGCAGGTGTTCGTCCTTATGGAATGTCTTACTCTCAATTTATGGGAAAAATCCATGCTAAAAATATTGACTTAAACCGCAAGGTGTTGGCCGATTTAGCGATGAACAACCCGGATGCTTTCAAAGCGGTGGTTGAATCAGTAAAATAGAATATTCTCTCTCCCGGATTTTATAATAAAGATCAGGAAGAATATTAATAATTAATGCTACGACAAAAAAGGTTTCGCGATTGCGAAACCTTTTTTGTTTTAGATGATAAGTTTAAAGTTGGAAAGTTCAAAGTTTTGCTGTGTGTAAATCAAACCGGAATCTCTTTTTGTAATGTCATCCCGGGCTTGACCCGGATCTCATAAATGTTTGCAGCATGTGTTTTATAGTTTTTAATTGGCAGATTCCGGGATTCCCGAAGACTCGGGACTTGCTAACGTCCAGGGCGGCAGAGAAATGCGGAATATCTTCTAAAATTGCAATACATGTATATCTTAATTTCCCGGCAAGCGCGAGTGTCCCAACGTGCCGAACTATTTGAGGGCGTCCCGCCCTCTTTTAAGCAAAGAGCGGGACGCTCTATAAATAAACGGCACGTTGGGATACTCGCGCCAGTGCAACCTGTATATCTTAATTTTTCAGCACAAATGAATTAAAAATATCATTCCTCCTTTTCAGGTCATAATCCGATCCTTGCGGATCATCCAAGCGTTGCTGAAAATTCAATACATAAAAATAATTGAGGCTGGCACCGTCAATGATCAATTGAGATGTCCATAACGGGCGGTCGGAGATCGTTCCGGTAAATTCAAAAACGTGCGCTTTCAGGTCGTTCCAGGTTGTATCCTTATCCGTGCGGACCCTTACATTTGGAACATACAGATTGATCATTTTCCGCGAAGAATCAATATATCCTTTAAAATCGCCCAATGCCGAGCGGCCATTTGTAGTGCTTTCCAACCTTATTGAAAATATTTTTTTATACTGAGTGGCACTGTCTGCAAAAGATTCGCCTAAAAATTCGTCAAAAAATTTATTCGGCGGCAAACCTTTCCATTCTTTTGGATAACAAAAATGATAGTGCGCCGACAGGTTTTCTTTCTGCTTAAAATGAGCTGTATCGCAAGCAGTAAACGCATTGCCGGAAGAAGTGTTTTTGCAGGAGCTATACATACAAACGGCCGCTGCAATTAAAAAGGAAAATGTAATTAACCTGATCATGTGTTTAGAAATAACGGATGATTTATAATTTGATAAAAATACTATTTTTTTTCAGTAGTTTTGATTTTATGAGCAAGCGCTACACCCTCCTACTCTCTTTCGTTTTGATTTTATTTGTTGCGCTGTACGGTATGCTTTGTTATTACAGTCGGCTGGCGACAGATGATTATTATTTTATCTGGGATGTGCGCCACCATGGAATTATTACAGGTGTTACTTCCCAATATATGGAATGGTGCGGACGCTTTGCCGCTACTTTTTTAATGGATGTGATCTACAAAATATTGGATGTACACCAGGCCGGATATATTTTATTCCCGTTCGTTTCTTTCCTGTTATTGATCGCAGGTATTTATAAATTAATGACTAACGCTGCAGTACGGCTGGATTTAAAGATCAGCCGCTTGCAAACTATTCTTTTATCGATATCCTTCACGGCCCTGCTGTATTTTTTAAGCATCGATATTGCCGAAACCTGGTTTTGGTATTGCAGCCTCACTTCCTACCTGTGGAGCGTGATCGCGTTTGTTTGGGGACTTGCATTTTTATTTTCAAAGGGGAACAACGCTGTAGCCATTTTATTTTCTTCGCTTTGTTTTATTTATGTCGGCGGTTCCTCTGAAGTATATTCTATGCTTTACGGGATTTTATTTTTAATCTTTATTATTTACAGATACAAACAGGCAAATAATTTCAAGGCATTTATATCGAACTTTTTGAATCGTCGTTTACTAATTGTTTACAGCATTTTAGGAATTTCCTTTATTATTTTTCTGATCGCTCCCGGCAATTACCTGCGTGACGAATTATTTCCGAAACATCAATTTGCCTACTCGTTTTTTATCACTGCAAAATCCATTGTAAAATTTACAGCATTGTATCTGCCGTTCAGGCTCATCTATATTGTTATTTTCGCCATTCCTTTTATTGTAGCCGGGCAATCATTATCAAAAACAACAGCTCCGGATGTTTCATTAAAAATGTTTTTTACAAAAGCAACGCTCCTGCTGATGGGATTACTGCTTATTTTTTTCTATACCGTTGCCTATGTGATGGTGGAAACCGGCCCGCCGCGCATCTGGTTCATTGTATCCTTTTTACTGGCAGTATACAGCAGCTGCATTTGTTTTTATTGCGGTTACACCGGATTTTTCAACGATCAGAAAATTAACATTTTAAAGTATGGCGGATTGTTTTTAGGATGCGGGATCATGATCTTTCATATTATTAACCAATACCCGGTTGCAAGCGTATACGCAAAAGCGCATGACGAACGTATTACCAGCTTAACCCGCCTCAACAATACACTAAAGCACGATACAATCATTGTTGTAAACCCGCTGCCACGGAGCGGGATGCTTTATTCATCGGAAATACAGACCGATACCAGTCATTTCACCAACAAGGAATTGCGCCTGGGATATGAGCTGAAATTTCATGTGATCTCTAAATAAGCAGACGACCGTTAGATAGAAAAACAGACCAGTGACATTTTTTTTTAAAATGAAAATTTGCATAAAAGAAAAAAATGATCTACGTTAGCCAAATAAAATTATTGCTGCAGGTATTCATTCTCTCTTTTTACCTGTTCTGTTTCTTCCGAAACAGTTGATTTCACAAGTGTTTATTCTCTCTGAGCACTTTAAATTATTTTATTTATAAAATAATTTTTTGCTGCAGGTTTCACTTCTCTCCTACCTGTTTTACTTTTTTAAACAATTATTACCGCGGGTATACCTCCTACTCCTTTACCCGGTTTATTTTTTCTTTTAGTGTTTTTTTGTTTGAGATTATACTCTCTCCGTGTATGATCGTGCTCATGTTATGCTCTCTCCGTGCATGTATTATTTTTTTGATCTTTTATTTATTCAGTATCAGTAAAATAATAAAGCGGGTGCCGAAAAGCTTTCAAGAGAGTAGGCAAAACTAAAAACTACATGTTATGAAAAAAAAACTAACCTTACAACTACGGCGTGTGCATGCGATCACAGACCTTGTTAAGCAAAAAACAATGCTTTTGGTATTTACATTTTTTGCTGTATTTTTTACAAATTTGAATTTAAGTGCGCAGGAAAAAGCACAACCCGGAGGCGACGGAACCGACCAGTGCGATGCCACCTGCCTTGGGAATGTGCTCAACATCAGTACCGGCTACAATCAAACAACAGGTACGTACAACACACCGCTTGCTTATGAAAGTAACTGGACACTGGTAGATACGCCATGGATTTCGCCGGTACATTTACCTGCGCCTTGTTATGATATTACTCCTTATCCGGTATGGAACAGCTGCCCGAATGCACAATGGGTATCGCCATTTCAAAACAGTGCATACATTACCAACAACTGGCCAATAACTGCCGGTGCATGGGAATTTGAAAAATGTTTCTGTGTTTGTAAAGCAACTACCGTTACCATCAGCTTCGATATGCTGGTAGATGACGGAGGAGAAGTGCTTTTAGACGGAGTACCTATTGCTTCTGCTTTTGCAGGTTACCAGTTTTGGTGGGCCAACAGGCTTACATTCAACCAATCATTTAGTGTAACGGCAGGGCGACATTGCTTAAGCGTAAAGCTTTACAATAGTGGCGCTGTTGCGATGGGCTTTGCGCTGGAAGGAACAATATCAGGCGCCGACCTGCTTACATCTTCCTGCTGTAATCCTTATGCAAGCATTTGCGGAACAAAACTGCAGGATGTAAATTGCGATGGAACGGTTAATCCCTCTGTTGATCCGGGTTTACCAGGCTGGACCATTAATTTATATGATAATCTTGGCCATTTGATTGGTACTGCCGTAACTGACGGTGTTGGAGATTATTGCTTTACAGGCTTACATCCGGGCACATATACCGTAAGTGAAGTAGCGCAAGCCGGTTGGGTACAAACCGTTCCGGGAGGCGCAGGTACGTATACCATTACAGTAAATGCAGGCGATGTGGGCCATGCGGTATTTGGAAACTGCAGCAACCCCGAACCACCGGAGTGCGGTTTCAGGCTTGATTTTGACGGCAGCGTTGTCAATTGCGGCATCAATATGCTGGCAGGCGTTTCCGGAATTCCGGCGGGTTACCAGGTTGTATCCTATGCATGGACTTATGGCGACGGGAGCGGTGGAAACACTCAATACGGAATCCATTATTACAACGCACCGGGAACATATACTGTATGTTTAACTGTAACGATCTTTAACGGTGAACAATGCTGTACGAAAACCGTTTGCAAAGAAATCAAAATTGAGAGAGCCTGTGACCAGGGATGTCATTTTGAAGCAACAGAAAACATTACCTTCAATACGGATAACTGCATGTACACATTTAATGCGTATGTTACATACGCAGGTTCACCAATTACCGGCTGGTTATGGGATTACGGCGATGGCACAACAGGTTTGGGTTCAACAACCACTCACCAGTATGCACATCCTGGCATTTACAATGTGTGCTTAACATTGTTCTCGCAACAAGGCGACCAATGCTGCTTTACTAAATTCTGCAGAGAGATCAGGGTATTGGATTGCAAAGCTAAAGTGCTGGGAGATCATGTGGGAACAAGTCCTACGAAAGTAGTAGACCAGGCAAATCCAAACATGATCGTGCTGGATCAGAATGCACCAAACCCATTCGCAGAAAGCACCGTGATCAATTATGATATTCCTGCATCGTTCAGCAAAGCAATGGTTAACATTGTGAACCTGAATGGTACTGTTGTTAAAACATTTAACATTACAACAAAAGGGAAAGGACAATTAACTGTTTTTGGAAACAATCTTACCAATGGCATGTACATGTACAGCCTTATCGTTGATGGTAAAGTGATTGCTTCGAAAAGAATGGTTAAGAATTAAGTAAGTTAAATTGTAATTGGATTGCAGAAACAGCCTCTTCGGAGGCTGTTTCTGTTTTTAGGAAAGGCTGTAAATTGTTTCAACATTTGAAACAGAAGAAAACCTGATCGCAGCAACTTCTGTAAAGGATTAAAAAAACAGGATGGAATGTGATATTTTATGATCAATTTTTTTCTTAAAGGCAACATTTCTGTTATTTTTACAGGGATTTTACAAAAGCTTCCAAAACTTAATTTATGAGCAAAAGAATATTAGCAAACGACGGCATCGATGCACAGGGAAAAGCCCTGCTCGAAAAAGCCGGATTTACAGTGATCACCGAAAAAGTAGCACAGGAAAACTTAGCACAAGCTATCAACGAGCACAACTACATCGGGCTAACCGTGCGCAGTGCAACCAAAGTACGTAAAGACGTTATTGATGCCTGTCCGGGCTTAAAGCTGATCGGCCGCGGTGGCGTGGGAATGGATAACATTGATGTGGAATATGCCCGCAGCAAAGGCATTACAGTTGTAAACACACCTGCTGCATCCTCACATTCGGTAGCCGAACTGGTATTTGCACATTTGTTTACTTCCGTTCGTTTTTTAGACGACAGCAACCGCCAGATGCCTGTAAACGGCGATACACAATTTGAAACATTAAAAAAGAAATACGCAAAAGGAATTGAGTTAAAAGGTAAAACGATCGGCATTATTGGTTTTGGCCGCATCGGGCAGGCGGTTGCAAAAATTGCACTGGGTTGCGGGATGAAGGTAATTGCGCACGATCCGTTCCTGAAAGAAGCATTGCTGGACCTGGAGATCCAGGGTGCAAAAGAAAAAGTGAGAATTGCTGTTTCTACCATTTCCATGGAAGATCTGTTAACGCAAAGCGATATGATCACGGTACACGTTCCGGGTGGAAAATCGATCACAAAAAACGAGATCGCAAAAATGAAAAACGGTGTGATCCTCGTAAACATTGCACGCGGTGGCGTGATCGATGAGAACGATCTGATTGAAGGATTAAATTCCGGAAAAATTGCACACGCCGGATTAGATGTTTTTGAAAACGAACCAACACCTTCCAAAGCAATTTTAAGTCATCCGAAAATTTCCCTGACACCGCATATCGGCGCAGCTACGGAAGAAGCGCAGGAACGCATTGGGATTGAACTCTCGGATCTTATTATAGAGAAGTTAGGTTAGGAGTTTACCACTAAGGCACTAAGTTCACTAAGATCTTGTGCCTTAGCACTTGATTGATAAAAATATTTTAAACGCTTTTAAAATTCAGTACAAAGCATCAGACATTGAGAGATCAGCCTTAGTGAGCTTAGTGCCTTCGTGGTAAAAAAAATGGCAACAATAATTCCGTTCAAAGGCATTCGTCCTGCAAAAGATAAAGTTCACCTGGTAGCATCCCGCTCTGTAGATGGCTATAATACAGCCGAATTGCACAGCAAACTGGCCAGTAACCCCTACTCTTTTTTACATGTGATCAGCCCCGATTTCAGCGATGGAAAAAAATCCAAGCCGGGTTCGATGGAGCGTTTGCAAAAAGCAAAAATAAAATATTTAAAATTTGTAGAAGAGGAAGTATTTATAAAGGACGAACAACCGGCCTATTACATTTATCAGCAATTAAAAGAAGGAAATATTTACACCGGCATCATTGGCTGCAGCAGCATCGACGATTATTTTAACGGCGTAATAAAAATTCATGAACAAACACTTACCGACCGCGAAGAAAAATTAATGCATTACCTGGAAGTATGCGATTTTAATGCAGAGCCGGTATTGTTCAGTTACCCGAATGATGCTGTGATCGACGACATTACTGCAAAAACAATTGCCAAAGAGCCGGTATATGATTTTACGACCACCGATCGGGTACGCCATAAATTATGGTTGGTGACCGACAAAAAAACAGTAAGCACCATTCGCGAACGTTTCGAAAATATTCCTGCAATTTATATTGCCGATGGCCATCACCGCTCTGCATCCTCCGGATTGCTTGGAAAATTACGCCGCTCAAAAAATCCGAACTATACTGGAAAAGAACCTTACAATTATTATTTAGGTGTATTTTTTCCGGAAACACAATTAAAGATCTTTGATTTCAATCGTGTGGTAAGGGATTTGAACAATCTTACTGAAAAAGAATTTTTAGAAAAATTATCGGAAAAATTTATCATCACCAACAAAGGCGAAGAGATTTACCGGCCGGTAAAAAAGCATAATTTCAGCATGTACCTGGATGGCAATTGGTATTCGCTGGATGCAAAAAAAGAAATTGTTCACAACGAGCAACCCGTTGGAAGTCTTGACGCATCCATCCTTACAGAACAGATCCTTGCCCCGGTTTTAAATGTGCATGATCTGAAAACCGATAAGCGCATTGGCTTTGTTTCGGGCATTAAAGGAATGAAAGAGCTGAAACACCAGGTGGATAAATGGAATTTTAAAGTGGCGTTTGGCCTGTACCCGGTGGAAATGGAGCAGCTCAAACACATTGCAGACACCAACAACATCATGCCGCCCAAAACAACCTGGGTGGAACCAAAGATGAGGAGCGGGTTGGTAATTTATAGCTTAAGTGAGTAAATACGGTACAGATAACGCCCGCCTGAACGATTCGGGCAGGAACAGAAACGAATTTTACGAATCTTTGTAAAAAGTAGTTCAAAGTTTAAAGTTCAAAGTTTAAAGTTAGCTGTGCGCTGATGCTGTGTTTAATTCGGAGTACTAAGATCCTTTATACTGTCATCCCGCACCTGTTGCGGGATCGGCTAATTTAAGAACGTTGAATGTTAATTTTGAAAAAGCAATCTCTACTTTATGTTGTCATCCCGGGCCTGACCCGGGATCTGTTAATTAAATAATACAATGTCATTCCATGTCCGTAAAGCAATCATAACAAATCATCATCCGCCGAAGGCGATCATAACCTGAGCATAAAAACTCCATTTAAAATCCGCGTACCAAAACACACAGCATGTCCATAAAGCAATCATAACCTTATCATCATCCGCCGCAGGCGATCATAATTTCAGCATAAAAATTCCATTTAAATCTGCGTACCAAAGACACACACCATGTCCATCAAAGAAAACCTCCACCATATAAAATCAGCCTTACCGGAAAATGTAACACTTATTGCCGTTACCAAAACACATCCGCCCGAAAAGCTCATGGAAGTGTATAACGCAGGCCATCACATTTTCGGTGAAAACAAAGTGCAGGAAATGGCGGATAAACACGAACAATTGCCAAAAAACATCGAATGGCACCTGATCGGGCATTTACAAACCAACAAAATAAAATACATTGCGCGGTTTGTTGCACTCATTCATTCCGTTGACAGTTTAAAACTGTTGGAAGAGATCAACAAACAAGCATTAAAAAATAACCGGATCATTAACTGTCTTCTGCAAATTTACATTGCCAATGAAGACACCAAATTCGGGTTAAGCTTTACCGAAGCCGAAACACTCCTCCATTCCGAAGCATTCCGCGATCTACAAAATATAAAAATTGTGGGATTTATGGGAATGGCTACTAATACTGATGATCAGCAGCAGATCAGCGCGGAGTTTAATTCCTTAAAACAATTTTACGACCGGCACGCTTCCAACCTCCAACTTTCCGTTTTAAGCATGGGCATGAGTTCCGATTACCAACTGGCTATAAAAGCCGGGAGTAATATGGTACGAGTGGGAAGCGCCATTTTTGGAGAGCGTAATTATCAAAAAATCTGATTTTCAGATATTTTCCGGCTTAAAACCGCCTGATTGTCAACATAGTTTCGCTGAATGAAGCTTTGCTATCGATGGTATTTTATAAAAAAACGATCAAAATAATTAAAAATTTGTTTTTTTTAGATAATTGATATAAATTTGCCTTGCTAATTAAAACTAATTTAATCAACACCAATTAAAATGAAAACAGGTACAGTAAAATTTTTTAATGAAACAAAAGGATTCGGTTTTATTAAAGATGACGCAGGTCAGGAAATTTTTGTTCACGCTACAGGCTTGACTGACAAAATTAAGGAAAACGACACAGTTACTTTCGAAGTAGCTGAAGGTAAAAAAGGCTTAAACGCAGTGAATGTAAAAAAAGCTTAATCTGAATATAGATTACTTCAAATTCCTTTAAAAAAATCCCCTTCCAAACCGGAAGGGGATTTTTTATTGATCTTATTTTAAATTAATTTGTTTTGGTAGAATCCGCCGCTGCTGCTTTGGGTGCCGGTTTGGCTTGCGGCTTTGGTTTCTTTTTATTTTTCCAGGTGCCGGTGATCGCGTACGTATGTTCAATTTTTCCTTTTCTGCGGATAATAGCAGTCCCGGTGATCGCATCGCCATCCACAGTTGCATCCCATGAAAAACGTTCCTGGTTCTCATTTTTTGCTTCCACTGTGAAATGGATCACCGGTGTACCCGATGTTGAATCTATTTCATACTCATAATCCGTTGGCTGAAATCCGGCCTGCAGCAAAAAAGTAGATTTGAATTTGTTTGTAGCAAGCGATGCTTCATCCTTCGTCGGTTCTGCTTTTTTCTCTCCCTGCGGAGTAAGCGTCATGGAATAAATACGCCCGTCGATCGGACTTTTCTTTTTTGCCTGTGCAAAACCGGCTACACCTGCAAACAATGCCAGCGCCAGAATCAGAGTTTTTTTCATGTTTTTGGTTTATAAATGTTTAATTTTTTCCTTACAACCAGCCACCCATATCCGTTTTCACGGTATGTCTCCTGCCCTGGCAATCCTTATGTCCACGGCACGAACCGAACAAAAGGACTCCCGTTAATAGTGCCACAATAAATAAAATGCGCTTTTTCATTTTCTCAATGTATTGATTCTATAAAAGAAACTAAAAAACTACGCCATTATTGCATTACGAATGCTCACGCAGGCGCGAGTGTCCCACTCGTGCCAACTTAAGAGTGCGCAGCGATCTTATCCGAGATATACTGTCCGGATTTTAATTTCCCTACAATTTTAGAGAAACATTCGATCGTATAGCTTACATCTTCCAACGTATGCACCGCAGTTGGAATGATCCGTAAAATGATCATTCCTTTTGGCACCACCGGGTACACCACCATGGAGCAAAAAATGTTATAATTTTCGCGCAGATCCAGGATCAGGTTGGTTGCTTCCGGAATGGAGCCGTTCATATACACAGGCGTTACACATGAGTTTGTTTCCCCGATCTCGAAACCGGCATTTTTCAAGCCGTTTTGCAATGCATGCGTAATTTCCCACAATTTTTCTTTCAGCTGCGGTTGTGTCCGGATCAGCTCCAGGCGTTTCAACGCGCCTACTACCAATGGCATTGGCAATGCTTTCGCGAAGATCTGCGAACGCATGTTGTAACGTAAATATTCTACAATGTGCTCATCGCTGGAAATAAAGCCACCGATCAGCGCAAATGATTTTGCAAATGTTCCGAAATAAATATCGATCCCATCCTGGCAACCTTGCTCTTCGCCTGTTCCGGCACCGGTTTTACCCAATGTACCCAACCCATGCGCATCATCCACAAATAAACGGAAGCTGAATTTTTTCTTCATCTCCACGATCTCTTTCAGTTTTCCCTGGTCGCCGCGCATCCCGAAAACACCTTCGGTGATCACTAAGATAGAGCCATTTTGCGTTTCCGCTAATTTGGTTGCGCGAACCATTTGTTTTTCAAAATCCGCCATGTCGTTGTGTTTGAACACATAGCGTTTCCCCATGTGCAAACGTACACCATCAAGGATACAAGCATGTGATTCGGCATCGTACACGATCACATCGTGACGGTCCACCAAACAATCGATCGCCGAAACCATTGCCTGGTAACCGAAGTTACAAAGAATGGTATCCTGTTTTTGCACCAATGCAGATAAGCCAGCTTCCAGCTTTTCGTGGTTATTGGAATTTCCGCTCATCATACGCGCACCCATCGGCATTGCAAAACCGAATTCTGCTGCAGCTTCCGCATCCGCTTTTCTAACTTCCGGATGATTTGCCAATCCTAAATAATTGTTCAAACTCCAGTTCAGACGTTCTTTTCCCCTGAAAATCATTCTCGGGGAAATATCCCCTTCCAGTTTCGGAAATGTAAAATAACCGTGTGATTCTTTTGCGTGCATCCCGATCGGGCCACGATTTGCTTTTATTTTTTCAAATAAATCTTTCATATATACTATAATTGTGTTTTTGAGGTTATAAGCAATATCAATTTCATACTTGCATCGATATTGTCGTTTTTCAGGTTTAGCGATGCGAAATTAATGCTTTATCAGAGATATTCAAAGCCTTTTTAATTAACAGGGGATTCTTGAAAAAGTTAAAAAAACTAAACACCGGATTATCTGCGGAAAAAACACTATATTTGCGCCTCATTTATGATAAAAAAACAGCTTTTTATATCCTTTTTGGTCGTTTTGCTGATCACAGCAGTTTCCTGCAACAGCAACCGTAAGATCTATTACTCCGACGGAGGCGTAGCGAAAGTGAACAACGACAGCACCGGAAAAGTACACCACCGCTTAGGCAAAAAAGGCAATCCCGACCGCAAGGAAAGAGGATTGGGCTTATCCTTCGGGAAATACAGCAAGCTGACCAAAAACGGAACACTTGACCAGAAATACGAAGCGGCCATCAAATATTTTGATGCCGAAGATTACACCAAAGCGCTTGGCCTGTTTGAAGAATTAATGGCTGTTTACCGCGGTACTGCCAGGGGCGAAGAAGTACATTATTATTACGCTTATTGCAATTACAACCTCGAAGATTACCTTGTGGCCGGTTACCAATTCCGCAATTATGTAAAGGTATTTCCTTCCGGAAAACATGCCGAAGAATGCGCTTATATGAATGCGTATTGCTTTTACCTTAATTCACCGGAATACAGCCTGGACCAGATCGATACAAAGCTTGCTATCAAAGAATTTCAGAGCTTTGTAACCCGTTATCCTAAAAGTGAGCGTATCCCTAAGTGCAATGAGCTGATCGATCAGCTGAGAGGCAAACTGGAACGGAAATCGTACGAAAATGCCATGCTGTATTACAATATGGCCGATTACAAAGCGGCTGTCACGTCTTTTGGCAATCATATCAAGGATTTTCCGGGAACGGAACATGCCGAGCAATTGAGCTACCTGACTATCAGAGCCTGGTATTCGCTGGCACTGATCAGTATTGAAGCAAAAAAACAGGAACGATATAAGGCTGCTATGGATTCTTATACTAAATTTGTAGAAAGTTATCCGAAAAGCATTTATTTGAAGGACGCTGAATTTGTATACAGCAGCGCACAAAAAGCATTGGAAAAGTACAATAAATCATCATCATAAATAACAGTTGGGTGCCTCGAAGTGCCGTTGAACAATTAAAAAAACAGTAACAACATCATAAATAACAGACAATAATGGACTACAAAAAAACAAATGCCGACTTAACAACGACTACACGTGATTTACGCGATTTAGACAGTAAAACCGGAAATCTGTACGAAAGTATTGCAATCGTTTCTAAACGTGCCAACCAGATCAGTGCTGAAATGAAAGAAGAGTTGACCAATAAGTTAGCGGAATTTGCTTCTCATACAGACAATCTGGAAGAGATTTTTGAAAACCGTGAGCAAATTGAGATCTCTAAATATTACGAGCGTTTACCAAAACCTTCTTTGATCGCGATCAACGAATTTTTGGAAAACAAAATTTACTATCGTAATCCACAAGCAGCAACGGATACACAAAAATAATCCAATACTTTTTCATAAATTGGCAGTTCAATTAGCTTTGCGTTTCGCAAAAACAAATTGTTAACTGCCAATTTTTTTTACATACAAACGATGTTGAAGAACAAAAATATAATTGTAGGCGTTTCGGGCAGCATTGCTGCTTATAAATCGGCTGTTCTGATCCGTTTACTGGTAAAAGCCGGTGCCAATGTAAAAGTGGTGATGACAACCGCTGCTACCGGATTTATTACTCCGCTTACCCTCTCCACTCTTTCCAAAAATCCGGTAATGATCGATTTCACCAAAAACAAAGAAGGTGAATGGAACAATCATGTGGAACTGGGCTTATGGGCCGATGCCATGCTGATTGCTCCTGCAAGTGCCAATACGCTGGCAAAAATGGCAAACGGGCTTTGCGACAATCTGCTGCTGGCTGTTTATTTGTCGGCGCGCTGCAATGTATATGTTGCACCCGCTATGGATGTGGATATGTACAAACACAAGGCAACTATCGACAATTTAAAACGTCTGCAATCATACGGGAACATGGTAATCCAGCCTGGAAACGGAGAGCTTGCAAGCGGCTTATACGGCGAAGGCCGCATGGCAGAACCGGAAGAGATCTGTGATTTTTTAGAAAATGTGTTCTCTGAAAATTTACTTTTAAAAGGAAAAAAAATACTGGTAACCGCCGGGCCAACGTATGAAGCGATCGATCCGGTTCGGTTTATCGGGAATCATTCCAGCGGCAAAATGGGATTTGCCATTGCGGAAGAACTGGCGGAACAAGGTGCCAGCGTTACGCTTGTATGCGGACCAACGAATTTAAATACGAACAATAAAAACATTACACGGATCAACATCACATCGGCAGAAGAATTGTACGATGCTTCCATAAAAGCTTTTAAAACAGCTGATATTGCCATTCTTTCGGCAGCGGTGGCTGATTTCAAACCATCGGCAGCAGCCAAACAAAAAATAAAAAAAACAAATCAGCCGCTGCACATCGACCTGATCCCGACAAAAGATACACTGGCGGAATTAGGAAAAATAAAAAAGAAACAATTTTTGGTAGGCTTTGCACTGGAAACCAACAATGAGCTGGAGAATGCAAAAGCAAAGATCAAAAAGAAAAACCTGGACCTGATCGTTCTTAATTCGTTAAACGATAAGGGTGCCGGATTTCAAGGCGATACGAACAAGATCACCATCATTGACAGGAACAATAAAACCATTAAATTTGAGTTAAAAAGTAAACAGGAAGTGGCGAAAGATATTGTGAAGGAAATAGTGAAACATACATTGAAAATTAAAAACTAAACACCGTGCGGAAATTTATATTCATAGCTTTATTTTTTTCAGTTGTAAGGATCAACGCGCAGGAATTGAACTGCCAGGTGCAGGTGCTTTCTCAGCAGATCTCAGGTAGCGACAAACATATTTACGAGGTATTGCAAACGGCGATCAACGAATTTATGAACAACCGTAAATGGACCAATGATGCCTTCCGCCTGGAAGAGCGTATTGACTGCAGTATCCTGATCAACCTTACTTCGCGTGATGCAGATGCATTTACGGGCACGATCCAGATCCAATCGCGCCGCCCGGTTTTTAAAGCTTCCTACACATCTGTTTTACTGAATTACAACGATCCTGATTTCACCTTCAAATACCTGGAAAATCAGCCGCTGGATTACAACGACAATTCTTATACTTCCAATCTTACGTCTGTACTGGCGTATTATGCAAACATTATTTTAGGGCTGGATTACGATACGTATGCATTGAACGGCGGAACGCCTTATCTTCAAAAAGCACTGGCAATTGTAAATACCGCGCAGGACGCAGCAGATAAAGGCTGGAGAGCTTTTGAAAGCAATAAAAACCGTTACTGGCTGATCAACAACATGATGGATGCATCGTTTGTACCATTGCGCGAATGCATGTATAATTATCACCGCAAAGGGCTGGATGCCATGGTAGAGAATAAAGATGCAGGGCGTGCTGTGATTGCGGAAAGCATTGAAACATTAAGGAAAGTGCACGATGCAAAACCATTGTCGTTTAACATGCAGGTGTTTTTTAATGCAAAAGCAGATGAAGTGATCAATATTTTTTCGGGTGCTTTTACCGATGAAAAGGCCAAAGTGGTGAATACACTTAATTTGATAGATCCTACCAATAGTAATAAGTACCAGAAGATCTTGCAGACGACGAATTGATATTCTGCAATGTTAAGTAGTTAAATTTTTTTCCTCTACTTTTTGGCGGCCAAAAAGTAGCAATCCCGCACGTGCGGGATAATCTTGTAATGTAATTTCTTCTTCCGCTAGCGCTCAGAAGAACCGCGGTTATTAATCGCCAATCAATTCTCAGCACTGATTTGATACATGCAAAAACATATTTTTTGCTTTTGCAACATTCGTCCGGCGATTATTCCCCCTATTACTGCACAAGATCAAAAGCGTCCGCCCGAGTGATTGTAATTTTTAATTGTGGTTGAGCTAAACCCGTTTTCCACACACCAACTCTTTTCACTCAGTACGTCCATCTGCATATCAATAATCTGCACATCAGTAATCAATTTTCCAACACACAGTCTAATATCTAACATCTCATATCTAACATCTCTTTTGTTGATTTCTTTTCCACTCTTCTGTTCTAATCAGCAACTAAAAATTTTAATTTAGCGATCAGTACATGCCTTCGTTAAAACGGTATTGTGCTTATGTATTATGCTCAAACATTTATCTGTACAAAATTACGCGCTGATCGATAAGCTGGAAGTTGATCTTTCGGAGGGACTGACCATTATTACCGGGGAAACCGGCGCCGGAAAATCCATTTTACTGGGTGCACTGGGGCTGATTGCCGGTTCGCGTGCGGATACGCAGGCATTGCAGGACAAAACAAAAAAATGCATTATCGAAGCGGCATTCAACATCAAAGAATATGCGCTGAAATCCTTCTTTAAAGAAAACGAACTGGATTATGAAGCCATTACCACGATCCGCAGGGAAATCAACCCGGAAGGGAAATCACGCGCTTTTATCAATGATACACCGGTTACACTCAATCAATTAAAAGAGCTGGGAGAACGGCTGATCGATATTCATTCGCAGCACCAGACCTTATCGTTGAACGGAACCGATTTTCAACTTTCGGTGGTGGATGCTTTCGCGAAAAATGAAAAAGCGCTGGAAGAATACCAGTCGGATTACACGGCTTACAAAGCATTGGAAAAAGAATTGAACAATTTGATTGAGCGTGAATCACAAGCAAAAAAAGAACTGGATTATTTTCAGTTCCAGTTCAACGAGCTGGAAGATGCGCAATTGAAAACCGGTGAACAAACCGGAATGGAGCAGGAACTGGAAACGCTGAACAATGCGGAAGATATTAAATCCAATTTATCGAAAGCTGCATTCGGATTAAACGGAGGCGAACAAAATTTACTCTCCTCCCTGAACGAGATCCGCACAATGCTGAACGCGATGGCGAAATTCAAACCGGAAATTGCCGAACTGAGCGGACGTATCAACAGCACTTACATTGAGATCAAAGACATTACCAACGAATTGGAAACGCTGGAGCAGGACATTGTATATGATCCAAAACAGATAGAGCTGCTGAATGACAAGCTGGATGCGATTTACCGCCTGCAACAAAAACACCAGGTAAAAACAATTGAAGAATTAGTAGCGATCAAAAACGATCTCAGCAATAAGCTGCTTGATTTCAGTTCGCTGGAAACGGCCATTGAAAAAGCAAAAGCGGGGATCGAAAAATTGAACAAAACACTTTTGGCCCAGGCAAAAACCATTTCGGAAAACCGTAAAAAAGTGATCCCAAAAATTGAAAAAGAAATTGCTTCCCTCCTCGCCTCTTTATCCATGCCCAATGCACAGCTGCAGGTAAGCCAAAACGCATTGGAAACATTTACATGGAGCGGAATTGATAAAATAAATTTCCTGTTCTCGGCTAACAAAGGCAGTGATTTTAAAGAGCTGAACAAAGTGGCTTCGGGCGGTGAGCTTTCGCGTTTGATGCTGAGCATTAAATCGCTGATCGCGCAACTGACGGCCTTGCCTACTATTATTTTTGATGAGATCGACACCGGCGTTTCCGGTGACGTGGCGGACAAAGTAGGAATTATCATGAACCAGATGGCGCACAAAATGCAGGTGATCACGATCACGCATTTACCGCAGATCGCCAGCAAAGGCGGATCCCATTTATTTGTTTACAAAGAAGATAAAAACAATAAAACCTATAGCAATATTAAAAAGCTGAGCGCGGATGAGCGCGTGCAGGAAATTGCGAAAATGCTGAGCACGGGAACACCAACAGCAGCGGCAATCAGCAATGCAAAAGAGTTACTAAAGAATTAAACTTATTGTTATATTTGTAGCTGCATGAACAGGAGTTCCGGCGCAGAATTACCGGAACTATTAAATTAAAAAATCGAACATAAATCTCTAATTTCAAACGATATGTATAACTTATTAAAAGGAAAACGCGGAATTATTACCGGGGCGCTGGATGAAAATTCAATTGCCTGGAAAGTAGCCGAAAAAGCGCATAAAGAAGGCGCTACTTTTGTTTTAACAAACGCACCCATCGCCATGCGCATGGGCGAAATTAAAAAATTAGCAGAAAAAACAAATTCACAGATCATTCCGGCGGATGCTACCAGCGTGGAAGAACTGACCACTTTATTTACACAATCGCAGGAAGTACTGGGCGGCAAAATTGATTTTGTGCTGCACTCTATCGGCATGAGCGTGAACATCCGTAAAAATATTCCTTATACCGAATCCAATTATGATTATTTCATGAAAGGGATCGATGTATCGGCCATGTCCTTTCACAAAATGCTGGCGGTTGCAAAAAAACTGGATGCGATCAGCGAATGGGGAAGCGTTGTAGCTCTTACGTATATGGCAGCACAGCGCACCTACCCGTTTTACACGGATATGGCAGACATTAAAGCTATGCTGGAATCGATCGCACGCAGCTTTGGATATCACTATGGTTTGGAGAAAAAAGTACGGATCAATACCGTTTCTCAATCGCCGACAAAAACAACTGCAGGAACCGGGATCAAAGGCTTTGGCGATTTTTATGATTATGCAAACGCGATCGCTCCGTTGGGAAATGCAACAGCTGAAGATTGCGCTAACTATTGCATTACATTATTCTCCGATTTAACCCGCATGGTTACGATGCAGAATTTATTCCATGATGGCGGATATTCCACTACCGGCGTGAGCATGGATGTAATGACAAAATTGGGAATTCAACAATAAGATTTTTGAGATTAAAACGGAGCCACAGATTCACAGATTTTTCTGGAATGTGTGGCTTTTTTGTTTGATGTTGTATTGAACAAAATTAAATTAGTACGTCATTGCGAGCGCGAGCGAAGCAATCTCACACCAGCATGTAAAACCGGAATGAGATTGCTTCGGGCGCAAAGCCCTGTGCCACCGCTAAAGCTATGGCGACACGCGGTCGCAATGACGTACTAAAAAACAAATGATTTATTTTGATGTTTTGTATCTAAATGAGATAAATGCAGTTATCAGTAGAATGAAAAAGCTATTTTTCCTTTTAATGGTTTTGTTTTGCCTGCCGGTAATGGTTTACGGGCAGGAAAACAATTTTACATTTTCAGGAAAAGTGGATGATTGCAAAACGCATGAAGGAGTTTCTGGCGTAACTGTCAAAGTAGTTGGCAGTGATGGCACTCAAGTTTCAGTGATGACCGATTCAACAGGAAATTATTCATTTGTAAATTGTTTTAAGCTCAAGACTAGTTATGTTGCAATGATCAATATAAATACAATGACAGGCCCGCACAAAGGTATTACTTATGGAAATAGCAGTTGGGCATGGTATGAGGATTATGGATATTTAAACAGCAGCGATAAACATATTTTTTCATTTTCAGAGAGTGTAAAAACACAACATAGTGATTTTTGCCTTGTACCAACATATTCATGTATGTTTCCCTTCCCGGATTTTAAATTCAAGAAAAACAGCACCGATTTTTTTCTTGTTCAGGAATGGATGTATACAAATGGTAATGACACGGCGCTGGATTGTTTTACTGCCCTGATGATGGCGAAAAAAAACTGGGTCATAGAAATTGCGGGACATGCCGCATCGGATGAAAAAGACAAAGACCAGCTGGCAATGGCCAGGGCTAAAAGAATAGCGGACATGCTGATCGCCAGGGGGATTGATCCGAAACGGATACAATGTGTTTCTTTTTCCGACAAAGCACCCTACGAATACAAAGATGACAAAGGCCAGGTTATAAAAACCGCTGCTAAAAATAGCGAGGAGAACCGGAGGATTTTTTTGAGTGTGATCAGTAAAGATTACGTTCCAAAATACAATGATGAAATAACAGGAAATGTATATGACTGCAAAATGAAAAATCCTGTTAAAGATGTGAAAATAAAAATGATTGGAAGCGATGGCAGTTCTGCAGAAACAACATCTGATTCGCTGGGAAATTATTCCTTAAAAAGTTATTTTAAAACCGGGATCACTTATATTATAAAAGCAGTGCCAGTCGATTCCACAGGGCGCAGCAAAGGAATTAAATATGGGAACTGCCCTTCTGCTTATTATGAAAACCCCGGATATCTAAACAGCAGCGATCACAAAAAATTCACATATTCGGATACGCTTAAAAACAGGACATACAACGTTTGCCTGGCGCCAATGATCATTGATTATATTTTTCCTGATTTTCACTTTAAGAAAAATAGTTCGGAAATTAGTACTGTTACCTGGGGCAATGATGAAACCTCTGATACAACTTCCGTTGATTGTTTTGTAGGCCTGTTAATGGCAAACGAGCATTGGACATTGGAGATTTCGGGCCATGCTTCCGCAGATGAAAGCAACAAAAAAGAATTATCCGAAGCCCGGGCAAAAAAGATTTTTGATTTGCTTGTAAGTAAAGGCATTGATCCAAAACGGTTGTTTTACAAATCGTATTCAGATAAATATCCGTATGAATTCAGAGATTATTATGGGAAGATCATTAAACAAGATCAGGCTGCCATAAATATCAAAAGCAGGCGGGCAAGTATAATACTCCTGTCAAAAGATTTTGACCTGCCGATTACTCCGGCGGTGAAAACAAAATCAACGGATGATGATGGTGAAGAATAAAATTATCCACTATCATTTATGAGATCCCGTGTTCCCGAAGATTCTGACAGGCTAAGCACGGGATGACCGTTTTTAATTATGATTGTGTTTTCATTTTAAAGATTGTAATCTCTTTTTTTTAACAAATTTTAAATGTGTGTGACCAAATTTTATTTAGCATCCTGACACTAAAGCTTTTCTTCGCGCCTTTGCGCCTTCGTGGCGAACTACCACAATAAAAAAAGGAACCCAACCGGATTCCTTCTTTTTTATCTTTTGAATTTTATCCCGATAGCTATCGGGATTCTTCTCTTTTAACTTCCCTCTTAAGCTCTTCCTACATATTTCAAATGCACTACGTGCGAACGTACCGCGCTTAATACCGTTGGAAATTCCAGGTAAGGGATTCCAAACTGTGCGCAGGTTTCACGTACCAATTCGCTGATCTTCGGGTAGTGAATGTGGCTGATGCGTGGAAATAAATGGTGTTCTACCTGGAAATTCAAACCGCCTGTGAACCAGGAAACAATTTTGCTTTTTGTAGCAAAGTTGGCTGTGGTTTGGATCTGGTGTACCGCCCATTCCGATTCCACTTTGTGATTGGTGGATGTTGGCGTTTCAAACGAAGCATCTTCTACAATGTGCGCTAACTGGAAAACAATAGCAATGATAAAACCGGTTACAAACGCAATGATAAGGTAACCGATAATGGTTTCCAAAATTCCTACTGTAAAGAGCGGTAAAACAATGAATGCTGCGATGTATAACAATTTTCCTACCCAGAAGATCACATGCTCTTTCACATCCATTTTGCGGAAAGGAAGATCGCCGATCTTACCGGTAAAATATTTTTTAAAATCCTGAACGAAGATCCACAGCAAATAAGTAACGCCGTAAAGGATCGCCCAATACACATGCTGAAAACGGTGATACCAGTATTTTTTCTGGTCGGTATGTACACGGATCCAGGGTTTAATGTCGATATCATCATCCATTCCTTCAATGTTGGTAAATGAGTGATGATTAACATTGTGCTTGTATTTCCATAAATAAACGCTTCCGCCCATCGCATTCAGCGAATAACCCATTAATTCGTTCACCCAGGTTTTAGTGGAAAAGCTTCCGTGAGCGCCATCATGCATTACATTAAATCCAATCCCGGCAAGATTAACGCCCATCAGGCAGCATAAAAGAATGGAGATCCATAAGGACGGGGTAAAAAACACTAAAATGGTGTATAAAGTGATGGCGGAAAGGGAAAGGAAAATGGTTTTTAAATACAGTTTATAATTCCCGGTTTCTTTGATATTATTTGATTTGAAATAAGTGTCTACTTTTTCTTTAAGCGCATTAAAAAAAACACTGTTCTTGTTGTTAAAGCTGACTTTTTGCATTTAGAATGATTATTGATAATACACGAAGGTAAGCATAAAACCGTGTAAAAATATGTTAATTTATACAAAGGGGCTGTTCAAAACTATTTAACCTTTGCTTTCAACGACCAAGTGAAAACAGACTCGGAAACCACCTCTCCTTTTTCGTCTTTTCCAACAGATGTTAACTCCATCATTACCCCGTCGGTGCTCTGTTTCGCCTGTTCGATCATCTTGGCAATGTGATTTCCGTCGTTGCAGGTAAACGTAATTTTTCCTACTGCTTTTTTATGATAAACCGATGCGTTTTTGATCACCAGCATGGATACCGGCGGTTGCGAACCGTACACACCGTTCATCACCAGCAAACCGGTGCTTAATTCGGCTGCCATTGACTGACAGGCAAAATACATGGAGTTAAACGGGTTTTGTGTCAGCCATTTGTACCTGATCGTTGTGATCGACCGTTCGGCCGAAAGCTCCTTTACACGAATGCCTGCAATGTATACCATTGGCAGTTTCCTGAGCATGAACAGCCGAAAAAGGAAGCTGTTGGTTACGAGTTTTTGAAATTTAGTAGGTTTCATTTTTATCTTTAGATCTGATCATAAAGGTATGCTTAATGCGCTCCGAAACCGGGAAATAATTACACCGGGAACGTTGCAGAAGCCAAATGCATTGCTTCTGCAAACGCATTTTCGTCAATGCCCGTGATCACGTTGTGCTTGTTAAAATAATGCAGCAGGTTTTCTGTCGCCATGTTTCCCGTTAACACATCCGATGCCATCGGGCAACCGCCAAAACCTTTAATGGCGCTATCAAACCGGCGGCAACCGGCATTGTAAGCTGCATGAATTTTTTCTTCCCAGGTGCCGGGCGTTGTGTGCAAATGCGCACCTATCTCCACTCCCGGAAATTCAGGAACCAGTTTTGAAAATAAATAGTTAATGTTCTCCGGGTTGGAAACGCCCACGGTATCGCTCAGGGCGATGATCTTAATTCCCATCTGTGCCAGGCGTTTGGTCCAGTTGATCGCCACATCGCTGCTCCACTCATCTCCGTAAGGATTTCCGAAGGCCATGGAAACATACACGACTAATTCTTTTTTATTACGGACACACAGATCTTGAATTTCCTCCACCCGCTGCAACGATTCGCTGATGCTTGAATTGGCATTGCGTTGCTGGAATGTTTCTGATATGGAAAACGGAAAACCAAGGTAACTGATCTCATCAAACTCAACGGCATCCTGCGCACCGCGTACGTTTGCGATGATCGCCAGTAATTTAGATTTGCTTTTTGTAAGATCCAGCTGATCCAGCACCTGCGCAGTATCACGCATTTGCGGGATGGCTTTGGGTGACACAAAGCTTCCGAAATCAACGGTATCAAAACCCACTTTTAAAATGGAATTGATGTAAGCTACTTTTTTTTCGGTCGGGATAAAATCGTGGATGCCTTGCATGGCATCGCGCGGACATTCTACTAATTTCATGCGCGTTGTTTTAATATTTTTTTGTTGATGCGTTTTACAATCCCCGGACCTTCATAAATAAAACCGGTATAGATCTGCACGAGGCTTGCTCCCGCATTTAATTTTTCGATGGCATCTTCGCCCGTATGGATCCCACCTACTGCAATGATCGGGAATGCTTTACCGGATTTTTCGGATAAATACCGGATCACTTCCGTGGATCGGTTTCGCACCGGTTTTCCGCTCAAGCCGCCTGCACCGATCTCTTCCAGACGGGTTGGGGATGTTTTTAAATTTTCGCGCGAAATGGTGGTATTTGTCGCCACTACTCCATCGATCTTCGTTTCTTTTACAATCCCAATAATATCATCCAGCTGGCCGTCGGTAAGGTCCGGTGCTATCTTTAACAAAATTGGCTTCGGATTGTTCTTTTTTGCGTTCAGTTCTTTTACGCGGTTCAATAAATGCGTGAGCGGTTCTTTATCCTGCAGTGCCCTGAGATTAGGCGTATTGGGCGAGCTCACGTTAACCACAAAATAATCCACGTGATCAAATAAAGCTTCAAAGCATTTTTCGTAATCGCTCACGGCTTCTTCATTGGGCGTTACTTTATTTTTACCGATGTTTCCACCAATGATGATCTTTGTTTTTCGTTTTTTCAGGCGTTCAGCAGCAGCAGCCACACCACCGTTGTTAAATCCCATGCGATTGATCAGTCCTTCGTCTTCGGGCAACCGGAACATGCGCGGTTTCTCATTCCCGGGCTGTGCAACGGGCGTAAGCGTTCCTATTTCAATAAACCCAAAGCCATAATATCCCAGCTCGTCAAACAGCTTTGCATCCTTATCAAAACCTGCAGCCAGGCCAACCGGGTTGGGGAATGTTAAGCCGAACAGGGTTTGTTCCAGGCGTTTATCATTTACCACATACACGCTTTTCAGCAATGCAGGCACACCCGGAATTTTGCATAAAAATTTGATGGTACTGAATACCCAGTGGTGGATATTTTCGGGATCGAAGAGAAAAAAAACGGGCTTTAAGAGGATTTTGTACATAGCGGGCTTAAAGTTCGCAATGAAATCAGGATAAACAACGCTTGGTTAATAATTTGCAAAAAATGTCAATAATTAATCTTGCTTTAACAATTTTTTATCTATAAATTTACCTTATTAATCTATGTTAAAATCTATTTAATCGGATAAATGAGCACAATCACCACACGTACAGCAGAAATTTCATACAATGCCATTTCCAGGATTTTAACCATCAAAATACTGGAAGGAGCCGAAATGGAGCTGGCAGATGCGCTTCAAAATCATGAAGCTACAAAAATGCTGACCAATACTGATCATTACCTGGCGCTGGTGGATGGCCGTGTGAAAAATCTTTCGGTATCCCGTGATGCACGCTCCTTTGCCGCACAATCAAAAAAAGAAGAAGGCTGCATTGCAACGGCGCTGCTGATCACATCCACTGCCAATAAACTAATTGGCAATTTTTACATCAATATTAATCGCCCGAATATTCCAACAAGGATCTTCTCTACCGAAGAAAAAGCAATGGAATGGCTACAGGAATCACTTTACCTGACGGAATCAAAACGCACGGTTTTATCCGGTAATTATTAAGCGCTTATTTTTTTAAATTGTTTCTCCACCAGGGCAGAGAACAATCTCATAAATCTACTCCCTTACTTCTACCACATAAGACACAAAGAGCACATAAGCTCTGAGTGTTATTGCTTAGCTTTAGCCTTGCCTTATGTGTTCTTTGTGTCTTATGTGGTTTAAATCTTTTTGGTTATGTTGTAGTAAAATGTTGTTTTTTTACAATGTTCACAAATAATACTGTCATCCTGGGCTTGACCCGGGATCTGTTAAATACTTGCAGCGCCTACACAGTTCTTAATTGGCAGATCCCGGGTCAAGCCCGGGATGACAGCTTAAGAAAGTATTTCTGTTTCCATAAACAATAATGTTCTGCAACATAACCATACAAAATAAAAGCATTTGGTATAAACTGTTTTATTAAAAAATTTTAATCAACGCGTCATTGCGACCGCGTGTCGCAATGACGTTCTTAAGATAATGTTTTCTATATGAACACACCCCTAACCCCTCTCAAGAGGGGAATTTGATCCTGCACACCTAATGATCACGTTATTATTCTATAATTTTCTTAAAAACTATAATTCATAAATTCCGTTTTGTTTTCCAACAAAGGAACACATAAGACAGCACCCTGTTAAACACATAATAAACATTGGCATGTTACATTCTGCTCTTATGTGTTTCTTTGTGCCTTATGTGGTAGATTTTTATTTTTTTAATACAAGAGAGCAGATCTATTTTTTGATGATCTTTTTTGTAAAACGCTGCATAGAATTGCTTCCATTAACAGTAATCGTTAACACATATATCCCCGGTTGTATGTCCGACAGGTCAAGCTGATACAATTGATTATTGTCAATGCTAAATTCATTTTTCCTGATCACTTCTCTTCCAAACACATCCGTAAGCGTATAGCTGCAATTTAACAAACCGGATCCCGAAATTTTTATTTCCAGTTGATCAGTAACAGGATTTGGAAAGGCATCCATAGCAACATCATTTTCTGCTGTACTTTTTAATGCAATGGTATTGGAATATTCAAAATGTCCATCGTAATCCGTTTGTTTTAAGCGGTAATAAAATATCTGTGATTGATCATCCGTGTAAACGTTTTGCAGATCATCTGTGAAAGAATAATTTAGTACAGCGCTGGAAGTCCCCGCGCCTCTTACCGTTCCAACGGATATAAAATTTACAGCATCCGTACTTCTTTCGATGGTATAATGATCGCAATTGGTTTCAGTAGCGGTGGCCCAGGATAGCAGCGCTTTTTTATTCTGTAATTTTCCGTTAAAAAATAAAAGCTCCACCGGCAATGCAATCACACCGCCGCAGGGAGTGACTGTAAGCGATGGCATGCTGTAAGCGGCATCGTACTGATCAGCACCTATATCATAACCGCCCGGCCGGTTTTGTGCATCATAATCCGCTGCAACTGTAATGTTTATTCCAGTACCTGTTGCGGGACTGCCAGCTTGCAAATGCAGATCTGCAGGGAGTGTGCTTTGCTGAAAAAGCGGATTGGAAGAAATACTATTGTTGTCGAAACCGGTTGCGGATTGCCAGTTGGCAAGCGTCACATAATCTGTGGCAAGCGTACTGCCAAATTTATAACCCGTTCCGCTTCCCCAGCCATCATTGTAATTGCTGGTAATGGTGTTGGAATTATCGAGGTAGATCGAGTAATGGATTTTAATTCCCGTGCTGTTAGATCGGTTATTTACAAAAATATTATTCCGCAGGTCTTCCGTATTTTTCGGGCTGGAATTAGTATTGAGCCGCCTGAAAGCATATGTATTATTGGTAGTTCCGGTAACGCCGCTTCCGCCGATGTAAACGCTGTTGTAATAATAATCCATAAAAGTAGTGTTAGCGCCGCTTGTATAACCCGCTGTATTATCAAGGATCCCGGTTATTTCCGCGCCCGAAATAATAGAAGTCCCATCCATGCGATAACCTAAATCGATCATGTTGTTGCTGAAAACAGAAGTAACCGCACTCGACCAGCTGGAGCCTACTGCACCAATCCCAATGATCCTTGCATTGCTGCTTCCATCGGCAGCATCTATTCCGTAAATTAAGTTGGCGTTGTACACGTGTGTTTGTCCCGGTTCTCCGATGACGGTATAAATTCCGTATAATTTATTGGCGGTTCCACCGGTGTACGTGCTTTTTAAATTATAGATCGTGTTGTTGGAAATGGTTTGTGTGCTGCCGCTGTTAATGCTTTTGTCTGCAATGCCCACCACGCTGCCATCGTGCGCAATGTACAATTGTGCAACGCTGGTGGTTACGGCGCCCGTTAAATTGTAAATGGTATTCCCGGTAATTGTATTTGATCCGCAATCCGAATAAATGCCGGTTAACGTAGCAGCAGCATTCAACGCGTTTATTTCCGTCATGTTGGCAATGGTATTATTCGTCACCGAAACAGTTCCGCAGGTATTGTCGCACCAAATGCCAACCGTTTTCCATTGCCCCGCATTCTGAATGCTGTTGCAGGTTCCTGTGCTTCCTATTAAATTATTGGCGATGGAATAAACGCCGGAAGAGCTTCCGTTCGCAAGGTGGATGGCTCCGTACGATGTACCACCCATGCCTGTGAGGCTGATGCTCTGAATGGTGTTGCCGGTAATTGCGGTGCTTCCTGCCGTTACGTAAATACCTTCAAAGGTTTGAATGGTGTTGCCTGCGCCGCCTACAGCGGTTGTCCAGGTAGATCCTCCGCACAAGGGCGCCGTGCCGCCGATGTAATTATTAGAGATCGTATTTCCTGCGGAGCCTAATCCCGGAATAAAATTAATGACCGTATACCTGTACAATTGTTGCTCTACACAATCGAGGTAAAAGCTATTTCCGCTGATCGTCCAGTTATCACCGTAATTGGTGTTAAGCCCGGTACCGGTTACGGTAACGCCGGTAGCTTCCGAAGTGATGGCCGGTGTAAAGCTGTGAATGTTATTATTTAAGACTTGGATGTAACTGTTCGGGTTTGCCGTTTGGCCGTATGCATAAATAGCGTTTACATGTGTGGTGGTGGCGCTTGTATATTTTGTAATGTCGCAATTTTGAATGGTGATATTATTATTTCCCGCCGCCCACAAAGGATAGCTGCTGATGTAAATAGTGCCGCTGGTTCCCGCTGAATTCTGACTTTCTGTACGCACATATTGCAGCACATCATTGGTAGCGCCGTTGGAAAACTGGATCGCGGGGCCAACAATGGAAGCGGTGCGTGAATTGCGGAGAACCCAGTTAACAGTGCTTCCGGCGCCTCCCGGCCTTCCATCAAATGTTACATAATCGGCACCGTTAAAATTGATCAGCGCATTGCCCGATCCCGGATCACCAGCGGTGGTAAGTGTTCCAGCACCTGTTATGGGACGGAAGATCGCTGTAGCGGAAGCGGAGCCGGTATATAAAATACTGATAGGGAAACTTTCTCCGGCACCCGTATATGTAGTTTCCAGTTCAAAGATCACGCTGCAGGTAACCGGCCGTGTGTTCAGTGAATTTACCGCATCTGTAACCGTTGCAAATGTTCCGGTTGGCCCGATGGTGTAGCTGCCGCAAAGCGGTGTATTATTTTTTGTGCCGATCACAAAATAACCAAGAGCAGCAGGAATAGCCAGTGTAGAAGTAAGTACAGGTGCGGCGCTGCTGCCCCCGATCGATGAATAGCTCCCTGCAAGTGTGCTGCAATTAGTAATCACTTTTGTTGCATCCACTACCGGTGCTGCATCTGTAAGGCTGATGGTGCCCGGGCTGGAGAGGCTTGTTGCATTTGAGATAACAGTTGCGCTCCAATAATTATCTGTATTTAATGCGGTGAGGCTGGAGCTGAATGTTCCGCCGCAATCCGCATCAAAGGCTTCTACCTTAACAACGGCGTTACTTGCAGAGCTGGTGGTGGAAAGCCCGTTAAAAGAAACTTTCTGACAAGCTGTTTTTCCAACCGGAAAAATAATGGTAGCGGCGCTTAAATTCGCGGCAAGCGTACGTTGCAATGCGCCGTTCACATACGATGCCGTGCCACCGCTATTGGTTACAGCAGCTGCAGCGCCATTGGTTACCGAAATTAAATTTCCGTTGCTGTTGATCACACCGTTTGTAAGATTGAGCGTTCCGCCCGTGCTGATGGTTACCGCTTGTGTAATGCTTACCATGCCTGCGCCTGCCCTGTTCATTGTAAATGCCGTAAGCGTGGGCGCCGATGTAAAACGCAGCGTGCCGTAATCGCCGCCGCTTCCGCCGATGCTGATGCTGCCACTTGCGGTGATGGTTCCTGTTCCTGTGGATGCAATGGTTCCGTTAAGCGTTAACGCATTTGCATTTACGGCAAACACACCGGTTGTTAATGTAAATACTCCTGCAATGGTAGGGCTGCCGCTTACCAGCGTGAGCGTTCCCGCAGAATTTACGGTCAGGTTCCCGAAGGCCTGCGTCATGTTATTGATGCTGGAAGTGCCCGCCGTAAAATTGGCGGTAGAGTTTACGTCGTACGTTGCCGTGGGCACGGCTACCTGCGTTGCAGTAATGTGGTTGTAGCCCGCACCGCTTGCAAATACAAGCGTTGTCGCTGATCCTGCAACCGGTGTGCCGCCGCTAACAGATGAATTGTTGGTAATGTTTCCCCCGCTGCCAACTGTTACAAGCGTAGTAGCAATGCCCGATGTATTAAAAATCCCTTTTATTAATTGCAGGCTACCGTCGATTTGTCCGCGCTGGCTTGCTGTAGTTAAAAAGTTAAGTGTGAGTGTTGTTCCGGCTGATGTAAGCAGCAGCGTGGAACCTGCATCGATCAACAGGTTATTGGTAAGCGTGGGGCCGTTGATGGCCAATGTTAAAATACCTGCAGCGCCGGTTAATGTAATGTTACTATTGTTGGTAATGGTTAAGGAGCGGATAGTTTGTGTTGGAACGGCAGTGATGTTTAAGGTGGTGCCGCTGTTAAATAAAATAACATCTGTGGTAGCGGGTATGGTGCGTGTTGGCGACCAGTTGGTGGATACAGCCCAGCTTGCGCCGGTGGCTCCGGTCCAGGTATAAGTAGTTTGGGCTTTGGAATAATTGGATCCAAAACAACAGCACACTACTAAAAAAAATATATAAAAACGTTTCACGATTTTAAAGGAGCGGCTCTATAAAAAATATTTTGGAGTAAGTAAAGCCGACTCAAATTTAACAAATCGCGCTGTTGTTCAAAATAAATCCGGGGAAAATATCCTGTGGTGTTTAAAAAATAATGAAATCGGAAGATTTATACCAAGTTTATGATTGTTTTTTATGGTTATGTTGTAGAACAATGTTGCTATGGAAACAGAAATACTTTTCTGAGCTGTCATCCCGGGTCAGGCCCGGGATGACAAATCGAAATGAAATCACCATTACCCGATTAAACCACATAAGGTACAAAGAAACACATAAGGCGTAGCGCGAAAAAAGGTTCACCACAAAAGGAACAAAAGAAAAACAAAAGACCCGATTGTTAAACTGTATGTAATACATGTTGGTAATTTACAAGTTGCCTTATGTGGTAGAAATGGGTAAGCAAAACACGTTGGTATTGCTGCGTATCGCCTTTTACTTTTCTTTTGTTTTTTTTGTTTTCTTTTGGTTCAAAAGGGGCGGGCACATGTTAGCATGGCATATCTTGCCTTATGTGTTTCTTTGTGCCTTATGTGGTAGATTTAAATAAGATCTTCTCCGCTTGGGCTGCGCAATGGCATTTTTTAAGTAATTTCTTTTTATGGTATAAAGCTCCGAATGGCTCTTTTTAAAAGATTCATTTTCCGGTTAATGAACGGTATCATTTATCACATACGGATTTCCATATTCATCCCAGCTGAGCCCATCCGCTTCAAAACCATGTCCCCAAAAATTTGTAGAGGAACCCATTTGCGGAGCGGCCGTATTTTTTACGGTTTGCCCGGAATTAATAGTTTCATTGTGTTTTCCTGTGAAAGCATCAAGGAAATGGCGGATTTTGGAAGAGGTCAGGTGGTTCATGGTCTTCGGGGGTTGAGGTTAAGTATTCATTGTAAATGCTTACCAAAATAATATGCCAGGAAGGAATTGTGGAAATTATGCGCTGTTTTGCCACAGATTTACAGATTAAAAAAGTATAAAGCCATTACACAGATCAGAAATCTGTGAATCTGTGGCTCCGGATGTTGTAGCTTAAATGATCCTGCTCAAGAGTCATAAAAATTTCCTTTTCATCCTGCTCGTCAAATCATTGCATTATTCCTGAAAAATTATATCTTTATAAAAAAAACACTTACAGACATGCTGGATATAAATGAGGTTCGCGCTGCAATAAAAAAATGGAATGATAACAAAAATAACATCAAAGCAATGGACGCATTGGGTGTCATTACAGGGTTTCATTTTCCGGTTGGCGATATACTGCAACCTGCGATAGATCTGCATGCTTATCCTGCAATTGATAAAAATGACGACATTCAATTTTATCTTATATCCTCTACGTATGATCAGGAGAGCAAACTTAAAACAGCGGAACATATTGTTCAGGCTGGAGTAGATCGCATACCGCCCCGGGATAATGACATCCCATTGCCGACGGCAATGGCCCGGATCAGAGCCTGGGAGATTAATTTTAAGTCGTGGTTAGATACTACTATTAAAGATGCAACTGTTGTTGAAGCATTTTTAATTCCTGGAACTGATCTGGATGAAAATGAAGAGAGCATCGTTGCATATTTTGGGCTAATCCCGGATTTAAGACGTAATGAAGCTTCTTATTTTGTAGACCTGGTATTGGTTCCTTTTTCCAAAACGTTGGTATTCGAAGATACGGTGATGCCGGTTCCTCCTTTTGGAGAAGATGCTACAGCCAGAAAAAGATTTGCATTGTTGCCATAACCCGTATAAGAGCTATGAATGGGGGCGCCAAATTTTTTATCGAACTATTTACGTATTGCATGCCGCTGCTTCTGATCGCCGGAGTGATCATCGGGCTTTTTCGATTTTTAGCCTTGAATGCAGTGCACCGTTTGTTGCTGGGCTATCTGGCAATGGCACTGATCATTGATGTGCTGAGCCGGATCTTTGGAATTGTAATGCACAACAACCTGCTTTTTATTCCATTGTTCGGGTTTCTTGAACTTGCATTTTTTACCTGGTTATATTTCCGTTATTTCCTTCCGTCACAATCCAGATTTTTGCTCATCGTACCTGTTATTGGGCTTGGTTTTATTGCCTGGGAATTTTACCAGGGAGAGTGGATGGATCCCCTGCATTTTAATGCATACAGCCGGGTGGTGGATCCTGTAACTGTTGTGTTTCTTTGTATGCTTCATTTCAGGGAGATCGGCAATGCCGTGCCCTTAGCGGTAGAGCGCATGCGAATGAATTCGGCCATCCTGCTTTTCTTTTCGCTCAACCTCGTATTTTTTTTACCGGTTAATTTTCTGATCAACGTACCGTCGCAGCTCAAATTTTATTTTTGGCTGGCAAATTTAATACTGACAATGGCTTTTTATACATTCCTGATTTTTGAAATATGGAAGAATGGCAAAACACGTCCATCATTGGTGCCTGGATCCTGATTGCTTTTGTGTTTATAGGCTTGCTGGTGGTATCCATGATCCTGCTTGTGCGTTTGGGTTTCCGAAAAGCGGAGCGTGCGCAGATGGAGCAGCAGATCCAGCAATTGGAATACCAGCAGGAATTATTAAAAGCGCAGATCAATGCCAGCGAAGAGGAAAAGCAGCGCATTGCTTCCGATCTGCACGATCATTTCGGCGTAAGTCTCAGCACATTAAAAATGAAAGTGCAGCAACTGTATACTGCTCCTGCAGATCAGCAATCCGGTTTTCTTTCCGGGATCAACCAGCTGCTCGATAAAAATATTGAAGACATGCGCGATCTCAGTCACGGCATTTACCCGCCGATGCTGAAAGAATGGGGAATTATACTTGCGCTGAAAGAAATTGCGATAGATCTTGCAGAGAAAACCAAACTGAGGATCGTTTATACCAAACAAAATTTACAGGCAGATGAATGGACCACGTTGCAATTATTCCGGATCTGCCAGGAATTTATACACAACAGCGTGCGGCATGGAAAAGCGGAACAGGTCACGATCCATTTTCGAATATTTAATTCCAATACTGTACTTTTACTGAGCGATAATGGTTGCGGTTTTGATCCGGCAACACTCAAAAAAGGAACGGGGCTTATAAATATTAATAAGCGTTGTAAAGCGATAGAAGCAAAGAGTCGCCTGCGCGCGGCACCCGGAAAAGGAACAACGTTATTACTTGTGAAACAACACGCATGACAAAAAAAATAAAAGTTGGTTTTGTGGATGATGATGTATTGTTCACCGAAGCATTGGCCCTGTTGCTTGCAAAGGAAATTTCATTTGAGATATTCTTCCGGGTGTTCGACGGGCAAGGCCTGGAACAGGCGATCCAGGCAAAAGGATTGCCGGATATATTGCTTGCCGATCTTAAGTTAAAAGCAGAGAGCGGGCTGGACCTTATGGAGTCATTGCATCAGCGTTACCCGGATCTGCGCATGATCGCACTGTCGAGTTTTTACAAGCCAGTGTATGTAGCTGCTGCATTGCGCAATGGATTTGCTGCTTTTATGCCAAAGAACTGCAGCAGTGCAGAATTAACTGCGGCTATTTTCAAAGTGCATGAAGCGGGTATTTATTACCGGCAGGAAGATCTTGCATTGATCCAGGATTTTTTGCGTGACCCGCAACCAGCCCAACCCGATTTTACTTCACATTCTCCTTTGTCGGCGCGCGAGATCGAGATCATCCGGCTCATCTGCAAGCAGTATACAAATACGGAAATTGCCGGAAAATTATTCCTCAGTATCCGCACCGTGGAAGGCCATCGAAACCGCATCCTGGAAAAAACAGGCATCCGCAACAGCGCCGGGTTGGTGGTGTTTGCCATCACTGCCGCACTTGTGGATGTATCGGAGCTTTCACTGCGTGATGACCTTACACGCAAGTAGGCAAATCCTATAATGTAAAAACATGCAAAAAACGCCTTTACACAAATTTTGTGCAAAGGCGTTTTTTTATTTTTTAATCGGGATCAGTTCTTATTTGCTGGCTTGCAAGGGCTCCAGTTTATTGAATACTACTTTATAAACAACGTTGGAAGCAGAGGTGATCGCGTTGTTGTTTCCGATAGGAAGCGTGGTACATACAATGCCTCCATAAATGCGGCCTACCGTTTGACCATTTGTTAAGCTGCTGTAATCAATAATTTTATAGTCACCGTAATTTTGGTAATAGGTAACACTTGCATCCGGAATAAAAATACTTTCGGAACCAATGTAAGCAGGTAGTCCTCCTCCTACATTTGCATAAGTAGTGGTGGTATCCTTATTGTTTGCAAAACAGCGGATGTTGGAACTGATTGTTTTTGACCAGTTGGCTGCGTTGAAATTTTGTACCGAATCGCCAAGCCCACCAAACAAGCTGGTGATCATAGATTGAGAGCCGCTATCATACATGGATAAAAAAGCAGTGGAATAAATATTTGTCGGTTGGCTGTAAGGATCCACTTTGTAATAAGGCGCCTGGTGATAATCCATATAGATCGGGTGCGGAAATGGGTTACCGCCGGTGTTAAAAGGTGAGCCCACTCCTCCATACGTAAACACTCCTCCGTAAATGGCAAGGCCAATGTCCGTTCCGTTTGCCAGTACATTGGGTGCAACTACTAAATCGCGGCGGCGGAATTGTGTTGTTGAATCCGGCAATCCGTCGGTGATAGGGCCGTTAGCGCTGGAAGTGAGTACCAGGCTGTTGTTTGCCACGCTTACAGAAAACACGTTGATCTTATCAACGTACTGTTGCACTGCAGTGCTATCTATATAGCTGCCGGTAAATTTATGTCCTACACACATATAAAAATTGTTGTCGGGCAATAGGTATAATTCGCCTCCTGTGGAGCACACCATAGGGCTTTGTCCCCAGATGATGGATTTTTTAAACCGTGCTGCGCTGCTTGCATTGTGTGATTGAACAGCTGCAATGGCGCTGTCCATCTGCATCTTCATAAAATAGCTATAAGTTGTTCTGGCACTGTCGCCACCCGATAAAACACCGTATCCGCCGCAAGCGTACAAATAACCATCTTTTGCAGTATGTGCAAGATTGGTGGAAAGAAATACATTGGCAGTGTCGCCGCCGTAGCTTGGAATAGCAATGCTGTCCAGCTGTCCGGAAGTTGGATTAAAAACAAAAATAAACTGATTGGCCATTAATTTAGGAAAGTCCTGGCCCGGTTCGCTAAAATTGTGAAAGCCGTTGGTACGGCCACTGAACATAAGCCAGTTGCCTTTGTAGTTTTCAAAAATAAAGGATTGCAATGGCGGTAATTTTGCGTAATTCGGATTGGCATCTGCTGTTACCGTGAATGTAAATTCGGGTTTGGTTGTTGTGTCTGCAGGCCCGCAGCTCCAAAGGGAAATAGCGATGAGTGCTAATCCGGGGATGATCAGTTTGTTTTTCATGTTTGTGGTTAGTTGGTTGGTGATGCTAAAATAAAACAATAATTGATAAATGCAAGTTAATAGATGTAAATAGAAAATTCGGTAGTGGCTCCGTTTGAATCCGCCAAATGTTTCGACAAGCTCAACATGACTACAAAGTCAACTGAGCTTGTCGAAGAGTAATTGATTGAAAAATCGTACGTTATAATTTCTCAAACTAAGCCACTATAGAAAATTCTTTACCCGGTTTGTTACAAAAAAGCACATCATTTCCGATGTGCTTTTTTAGTATTGAAATTATTCATTGGTGATATGCTAACGATAATCCAGCTCGATCCAATGATCTATACCATCACTTACATAGGTAGCGTATGTACGCTGAGTTGTGGTAGATACATCCACACCATCAGTCGCCTCGTTGATCCAATCCGAACTGCCGTTTACCGTCACTGTAAATGTATTTGCGAAATCGCCCCTGATGTAATAGATCTTCCCTCTGCCTGCAGTTGCTGCCAGGGGAAGCACATACTGGTTACCCGGCGTTTTTGTATAAACAACCCCATCCTTTAGGGGATCCAGGTTGTAGTTGGAATTTAACTGTTTTACATTGGTGATCGCTCCTGCAATGGCCCCATACGTGTTCCAGGTGCTTACGCCGGTCTTTACGGAATATGTTCCATCAGTAAGGTTCAAAAATGAATCACCTACCTGGCCAACAACAGGAGAATCATCTCCGGATGCTCCGCCATAAAGCGTTGGCCCGGCTGCAAAAGCGGTAAATGTCCAGGTGCCGCTTGTTTTTTTATAAAGATAATCGTTGGGGGTAGAAAGATAATAATCTCCGTTTACTCCTAATCCTGCTGCTGGTGCGGTTGTACCGCTAAAAAAGGAAGATCCGGTTACACCGGTAGGGCCTGTAATGCCCGTTGCTCCTGTTGTTCCCGTAGTGCCTGCAATGCCTGTATTTCCTGTAACTCCTGTTATTCCATTTGTACCTGTTGCTCCTGTGTTTCCTGCAATGCCTGTATTTCCTGTAACACCTGTAATACCTGTTATGCCGGCAATGCCCGGAGTTCCTGTAACTCCTGTTATTCCATTTGCACCCGTTACTCCTGTGTTTCCTGCAATGCCTGTATTTCCTGTAACACCGGTTGTACCAGCAATCCCCGGAGTTCCTGTAATTCCTGTTGTTCCGTTCGCACCCGTTGCCCCTGCATCTCCTGCGATACCCGTATTTCCTGTAACTCCTGTTGCACCTGTATTCCCATTATCTCCGGTAGCGCCTGTTGTTCCGTTTGCGCCCGTTGCTCCTGCATCTCCTGCGATACCCGTATTTCCTGTAACGCCTGTTGCACCTGTACTTCCGTTATCTCCGGTAGCGCCGTTTGTTCCATCAGCACCAGTAACACCTGTTGTTCCTGGCATTCCCGCAGGCCCGGATGTGCCGCTGTTTGCTGCATACAATGCATAAGGCACACTCAATAATTCCTGTGTGCCCATAATTACATAAGAAGTACCGCCGGTTACATCCATTGAGATCTCAATAAAATAGGGTCCGGCCGACCAATCAATGCTTGAAAAAGTACCTGCAGTAACTGTTCCTCCACCAATGGAAAGGTTCATTAAACCTAAATCATTGGTGGTAACGGCGTGGGTTTCGGTATAAACAATGGTTCCTGTAGCAGTTCCCTGCCGAAGGGAGATTTGCATCCCTACTGCCTGGTTTGCCAATATAAAGCCGCTGCTGTTGCGGGCCACCGCCTGGTAGTTAAATCGTTGCGGTGCTTGTGCAAAAATAGTTGCTGCAACAAGTAGTAAAACCAACGTCAATAAATTTTTAAATTTCATAAGGAGGAGTAGTTTGTAAAAATTTTGAGTGGAAGCCCGGAATTTGCGCTACATCTCATTGTTTGAATGGCAGATCGTTTCCCGGATTATTTGTATTAATAAAATTAACAGGGCATAATGTTACACATAATAATTGGAATAGGATGATGGTAAATTGCTGATGATTTTGGAATTATCAGCCGGATGTATTGCCGCTAGCGGGAAGCTGGCCTATGATAATTGCTACTATTTATGGAAAGAGAAAATTTATTTCATCCGGGCGGGCAATCCCGCACCAGCGGAGATCAATTGCTCCACTCACAATTACCAAATTTCTACAACATACCGTACAAAAAAATACATAAGGTCTGGTGTGTAAAAAAGGTTTACCACAGAAGAAAAACAAAGGAAGCAAGATGTTAAACTGCGTTTAAAGATATCGATGATATGTTGACGTTGGCATGTTATATTTCACCTTTTGTTTTCCTTTTGTTTCCTTTTGTGGTTCAAATTACAGGTTGGTACGTCACCGCTTATCTGTGGTAGAAACCCCGTCGTTTGTACACATAACTCTGCTGTTCAGCACATTTTTATTTTCAACTTCCGGAGTATAGGTAAATTGCCGCGTTGATTTAAAAACAAGAATAAAAATAATATCATGAAAAAATTACTACGATCTTTTAAGGCACTCTTTGTTGTTGCCTGCTTTTTATTGCCTGCGCTTTCCAATGCGCAGTTCACACAGCTGTATGATTTTACCGGTAATGGCGCTTTTTCCGGCGGCGGGCCTGTGCGTGATCAAAACCTGGTTAACGTTGGCGGCGTTATGTACGGTATGACCGGCAATGGCGGACTGTACGATTACGGAACACTCTTTAAAATAAACCCGGATGGGACCGGTTATACCAAGGTCATAGATTTTGGCAGCCCGGGAACAGGTAGGAGTCCGTATGGCTCTCCAATTTATGACGGTACCTGGCTGTACGGTACCACTTTTGGCGGTGGATCGGGTGGTAGTGGAACTGTTTTTAAAGTAAAGCCGGATGGTACTTCTTATACCGAGCTGCATACGTTTACTTCCAGTGACCCGGATGGGACCAATCCTTCCTGTGCGCTTGTTTCTGACGGAACATACCTGTATGGTATGAATGCTTACGGAGGAGTTTCCGGCCAGGGCTCTATTTTTAAACTTATGCCTGACGGAACAAATTATGCTACCTTATATAATTTTACAGGCGGTGCAGATGGTGGATATCCATACGGTTCGCTTATCTCTATAGGCGGGTTTGTTTATGGTATGACCAGCCATGCGGGGGTAAACGACAAAGGTGTTGCATTTCAAATGGCGAAAGACGGATCGGCTTATACAAAACTGCTTGATTTTGACGGTACTAACGGAAGCGCGCCGGAAGGAAATACTTTTTATTACGATGGTACTTTTCTTTACGGATCAACACCTTATGGCGGAACATACAACAATGGCGTGATCTTTAAGATGATGCCTGACGGAAGCGGTTATAGCAAACTTTTTGATTTTCAAAATACATTAACCGGAAATCAGCCTCCGGGGCATTTTATCTCCGACGGAACATACCTTTATGGAACAACTTCACAAGGTGGTGCTTATAATTACTACGGAACCGCTTTTAGGATCATGCCTGACGGAACAGGTTTTACAACGCTGTATAACTTTGATGGCTCCGCAGGAAGCATACAGCGCAGCTCTTTTATTTCTGACGGAACATATTTGTATTCTATGTCAGGGCTGGGCGGAACGAATAACAAAGGGACCATCTATAAAATAATGCCTGACGGAAGTAATTATACAACACTGTTTAACTTCGCAGGGAACATTAATGGAGATGCGCCTCATGGAAGCCTGGTTTCTGATGGTACTTATTTATATGGAACTACTTATGATGGCGGTGCACACAATTTTGGTGTGATCTACAGGGTCAATCCCGATGGTACAGGTTACACCATATTGCGTGATCTTGTTTTTAACGATGGCTACAATCCTACCGGATCACTTTATTACGATGGTACCTATTTGTACGGAACCACCACGGGTGGCGGATCAAACTACCAGGGCGTGATATTTAAGATGATGCCCGACGGAACAAATTACAGTGTGGCCTATAGCTTTGATCCTGCTACCGGCGGCATGCCGGGTAGCGGCGCACTTATCAGCGATGGAACGTATTTATACGGAACAACATCATCTGGCGGTGCGAACGGGAACGGGACTGCATATAAAGTAATGACCGATGGAAGCAATTTTGTCAATCTTCATGATTTTGACAATACCAACGGAAACCAGCCGAATGGGCTAGTGAGCGATGGTACTGCGCTGTACGGAATGACATACAACGGAGGGGCATACAATTACGGGATCATTTATAAATTAATGCCTGACGGGACCGGTTTTACCAAGCTGCAGGATTTTGATTATACTACGACAGGTGGTAACCCCGGTGGCGGCTTAACTTACAATGGCACTTTCCTTTATGGAATGGCACTGCAGGGTGGGGTAAATATGGCAGGTACTATTTTTAAAATTCAGCCCGACGGAACAGGGTTTACCGTGCTGCGTGCATTGAGTGTAGCTGATGGACAATACCCGCGTGCATGTACGCTTTTACAAAAAGGCAATTATATGTATGGAATGACCGAACGAGGCGGCGCAAATTACCTGGGCATGATCTTTAAAATTAAAGACGACGGAACAGATTATTCCATTCTGCATTCATTTAATTATGGAGAAGGAAATTATCCGGACGGCTCGCTGATCACAGATGGAACTTCTTTTTACGGAACTACTTATTACGGAGGATCATCTACAAATGCAGGAACGATCTTCAAAATGTGCCCGTATGCAATGGGAACACAATCGCCGGTACTATGCGCCGGACAAAGTTTAACTATTGGAAGCAATATTTACACCGTAAGCGGTACGTACACTGATACCATTAATGCGATAGCCGCGTGCGATAGTATTGTTACCACTAACTTAACACTATTGGATGCTATAACCAGCACGATTAACGCGGATATGTGTGATGGTGGATCTGCAACAGCTGCCGGAACAACCTATACTTCCGGCGGGACCTATACGCAGGTGTATCCGGCAGCGAACGGCTGCGACAGTACTATAACCATCCACATTAATGCATTGGCGCCGCTTGATGCGAGCGTAACTTCCGATGGTATTACCATTACTTTAAACGCAGGTGCCGATACTTACCAGTGGGTGGATTGTAACAATGGCAATGCACCAATTGCAGGAGCAACCAGTTACAATTTTACTCCTGCATCCACCGGCGATTATGCAGTGGTGATCACTGTTGGAAGTTGTACCGCTACATCGCCTTGTAGCAACATTACATTAACAGGCATTGCAGAACTTGCAGCGAAAAATGCGGTCAGCATTTATCCAAACCCGAACACCGGCGCATTTATGATCAAAGCAAATACAGAAGGAACGTATGTACTGGTAAACAGTCTTGGACAAACATTGGAAACATTCAGATTAACGGCTGCCGATAATTATTCTTTTAAGATCGACAATGTAGAGAATGGTATTTACTTTATTAAAAATGATAAAGGAACAGTACAACAAAAAGTTGTGGTGACGAAGTAATTTTTAAATCAATCATTCAAATAAAAAAATCCGGTTAGCAGCCGGATTTTTTTTTGAATAATATTATTGAGTATCCGGAACTTTGCACCATGAAAAGAAATTATTTTAAGAACGTCATTGCGAGGGCTTTTCGCCCGAAGCAATCTCACAGCAGATTATGAACCAGAATGAGATTGCTTCGGGCGAAAAGCCCTCGCAATGACGCACAAATTAAGGTTTTTTCAATTAAAATAGTATAAGCCTGGTATAAACTTTCGGATAGTCAATCAATGTTAAATGTCGTGTTTGTCGTTGGGCGTAGCGGGACGCTACGCCCAACAGGATTTTTTTTGTTACTGATCTGAATCATGGCTGAAACTGAGCATCGTCATTCAGAATAAAAACAATCCTGTGCAATTTTATTTTTTATTTTTGATCAGGATATAGTATGCTTTATAATTATTCCTGTTCGTGCAATGCCAGCAAAGGAATTTTTGTATGAAAAGCCATGCGTTTAGTTGTAGATTCCTGAAATAAATTTTGAAATAACTGATGTTTCCGCGGGATGATTGCCACCATGTTGATCTTTTGTTCTTCCACAAATTGATTGATCCCATCAACAATATTTTTATTGTTTTTGAAATGGAACGAATGATCGGTACCTTCCAGCAAATGCTCCAGTTTTATTCCTTCCACCGCTTTGTCTATAGAAGGAATTTCTTCACCTTCCGGAACCACATTCAGAATGTAGATGTGGGATTTAAACAATTCGGCGAACTCTTTTAAAGGTGCAAGCACCAATTTATTGTTTGTTTGATTATAATCGGAAGCAAAAGCTATTTTTCCGATGCTGGTAAATTGTACATGTTCATCTATCGCCAGCACCGGGCAATTTGCTTTTTTTATAAGCGCTGTTGTAATGCTGCCGATTAGTTTCTCGGTTAAGGCCCCGGTACCTTCCATTCCCATCACGATCAGGTCGGCGTTACACGTCTTTGCAAATGAATTGATCTCTTCCACCGGAAATCCAAGCTCACATTCACATCGTACAGAGAGCTGCTCTCCGTGTTTCATATCCAGGCGCTGTTTTATTTTTTGCAGTTCAGCCATCGCATCTTTTTCTATTTCTTCTGTTGGCATTGCAATAGGAGCTTCTGCAGGAACTATCGGGATGTTGTACACGTGGAAAAGAACAAGTTTTGCATTGGTTGCTTTTGCTATCTCTGCCGCATAATCAATGGCATTGTCTGCGGATGTTGAAAAGTCTGTGGGAGCGAGAATTGTTTTCATGATAATTTAGTTTTTATAAATGATGGATAATAAATGATCAAGGGAGTAATGGTCCCATGCCGGAGGTATTACCAGTAAAAAAATAAGCAATACCAGCCGTGGGAAAACATGGCGTGTATCCCAAATCGAAGAAACAATGCAAAATCCTATGGAAGCAACAATCAGGTCGAGTCCAAGGAGGGATAAGCTCCAGTATTCAAACAATCCGGTAATAAGGAACAAGCCACCGATCAGCTCTGCATAAGAAGTAAACCATGCACCACATACGGTTAAAAAACGCGGAATGCCTTTGTCCGCAAATGAGCTTTCATACGTTTCAATTACATTGGATATTTTTATTTTAAATACTGCATCATATCCCTGGAAGAAGAAAAGGAGGCCCAGGAATACCCTTGCAATTAGTGCTGCTATTGATTCGTGGTGTTGAGCGAGTGTTTCCATTTTTTTATAATTTGTAAAACAAAATCAGGCTTTGCTTAAAGTCCGTTGAATGAGGGAAGTCAGAAAGTGTTATGATCAGCTATCCCAATTTGTCCAATGAATAATTTGTGCCATTTAATGCCCGGAGGGCTTTAATCGCTATTTTTTTTTAAAATAAATTGCTGCGCAGAGAGAAATAAATAGTGCCAGGCTGTATGAAGATTGCCTGCAGCTATGAATGCGCCGTATTAAGTGCGTAATAAATTTATTGAGTTCCGGAAGGTTGCATCCTGAAAAGAAATTATTTTAAGAACGTCATTGCGACCGCGTGTCGCCATAGCTTTAGCGGTGGCACAGGGCTTTTCGCCCGAAGCAATCTCACACCAGATTATGAACTAGAATGAGATTGCTTCGGGCGAAAAGCCCTCGCAATGACGTACTAATTAAAATTGTTTAAATCATCAATAATGACCACTCCCTTTTTGATAAATCTATTCTGTGATGACTGCAACAGAAATGTACTGTTTTTAGAGGCATTTATTGTGGCATAGTAAAATTCAGTTGTGCCTGCATACATTATTTCAAGACAAATAGTAAAATTGTTTTTTGCGTGAGTATTGGTTTCCAGCATAAAACTACTGATGGGTGTGGCGTTACTGAAATTGAATTTTAGATTGGGATTGTTTTTTGTGAACTTCCGGAACAATGCAGGATTAAAGTCATTAAATTTCAGTTCTTTTCTGAGATCCGGTTTTTCGAAATCCCTGCTATCAAAAACCGATGCCGGTACTGTCAGCACTTTTGCCGGTAAAAAAATATTTTCAATATATTTTTTGTTTGAATCTGCCACCCAGATCACTATTGAAGGAGCCAGCACTTCTTCGTTTTCCCATATAACAAAATGCAGGGAAGTGCCTTTCACATTTTCATTGGTAGAGAGCTGGCTAAAACTTAGCCCTTCATCTTTGCGCTGATGGCTCTTGTTATGCCCGGCAAGTATTCTGCCTGCGTGCGAAAGATCTTCAATAAACGAAAAGCCCAGGCACATGACGATCGTTAAAAAAATAAAGATCAGTGAAGCAAAAGCAAACTCTTTTTTTATAACGTTTGTTTTCCGGTTTTTAGAATAATTTTTAAGTGAGCTGAAATTATACCAGATATGAAAAATTGCAAAACCGGTAAAAAGCAAACCAAAAAGTACATGTATTGTTTCTATTGATTCTGATTTTACACCAAAATATAATAACAAGCCTGTTACAGAAATGGCTAAAAATGAGAAGGCAATTGTTAGGCTTACAAAGTTCCTGCTTTTCATATTATTCCCGGGCTTCCTGTGTTATAAAATTTCAGCGTCATTAAAGGGCTGGCGCTACAAACCAGCCCTTCTCCGATGGCTGTTTTCTGTTAGGGATGTATCACATCAATAAACAGCGTATCCGAATTTAATCCTGTAAATATTCCATATCCGTTGGTAATTGCTGTTGAGGGATTGGCAAGATTTTGTGAGCTGTTATTACCGGTTGCATATAACGCAGCATAATCAGGCAACACGTGATACAGGATCAGGCGGTGCATTCCATAATATTGAAAATCCAATGGCCGTATTTCCGTTACCGTTAAGTTTGTTGGCGGTGTCCGGAATGTTTTATCACTTTGTCCGGTTGCACCCGTTGTGATTGGAACCGGGTTTGTTTCCATATTTTGAATAACAACAAAATAATTGCTGCCATCGGGATTATTCCAGGAAAGTTCCACCGGATCAGGCAATGTTCCTGTAGGCCCGGAATGGGATTCCACTTGTGGCGGAACCGTAATTCCGGTTACAGATTGCTGAAAATTAATTGGTTTTGCAGGGATGCTGGTTGTTGCGGTTACATTTTGATTATTGAATGTAAATGAAAGATTGTAAACATTTCCCTGGTTGATCACAATCGTGCTATCCGAATATTGCCCGTTTCCTAAAGGTGTTAATGTATGCGTGCTGCCGTTATAATTGATAGCGATCGATAAATTATTTATATCATCAGAAGAATAAGTGACGTTATCGGAGAAGGGGATCTGGCGGCTCACCGAAAGGGAAAAATAGTGACCATCATTGAGGTACGCTTCAATAATAGCGGCATCCGTAAACTCTGTATTGTCTTCTTTTGTGCAGCTTACCGCCATGCTTAAAAATAAAACGGCAAGAATGAAGATCGGTTTTTTTGGCATTGAAATTTTCATGTTATCTGAGTTTAAATGATAATGTTAAGTTTGGTGTGATCCCTAAATAGTTAACATTTGTCTGAAGGATCTGTCCGTTTGTGATCGAATATTGTTTATACCACACATTTGTTCTGTTGTAAACATTAAACACCGAAACACCAATGTACCCGATTTCGCGCCGGTTCTTTTTTCCTGCAAATATGCTGTAGTTCACAGCTATATCAGCACGATGATAAGCTGGCAGGCGTTGCCCGTTTTTTGCTGTAACCGTGTAAAAGCTTTGTTGTGAACCGTCCAGCAGTGTTACATTGTAAGCCCCGGATGGCGCTGTGTACGGCCTGCCTGTGGCATATACCCAGGTTGCTGAAAAATTCCATTTTTTATATTTGTATAACAGCACCGTTTTAAATTCGTGTGTTACATCCTGTGCCGCCGGAAAATAACCGGTTGAATAAACCGGGAAAAGATTTTGTGCCTGCCCCAGCGTATAGCTTACCCAGCCTTTTATTTTACCCACTTTGCGCTGCACTAAAAATTCAATACCTCTTGAAAATCCTTTACCGGTAAAAAAGTTTTCGCTGTAGCTAACATCGCTGCCTTGCTGGGGATTAAACCGGAGCGAATATTCCGTAAGATTGCTTAACGTTTTGTAATAACCTTCTACACTAAAAAGATAGTTATCATTTTCATAAGCAGCGCCAAGGATGTAATGCATTGCCGAACTTACCGGAACATCGTTTGTACCGGATAACAGCCAAAAATCGCGGCTTCCTGCAAGAATGTCTTCCCGGGTTACACGGTTGGCAAACTGGTAATACAAGCCCGTTGCAGCTTTCAGCGTTATTTTATCGTTAATGTTGTAGGCAACCGATGCGCGCGGCTCGTAATACATTTTATTGGTAGTAGTAAAATAGCTTGCGCGAATCCCGGGAAGAAAATGGATCTTGTTATGCAATAAATCAATTTTACTTTGTAAGTATGCTCCGGTTAAATAAGCCTGGTTGTTTTTATTTAAAATAGTGACCGTATCATTTTGAGCGTAGGTGTATTGTATATCGTAATACGTTCCAAAACCTCCGAATTGCAGCTGCACATTATTTTTCAGATCATATTGATAATCTGATTTTAAGCTGTAATCCTGTAAATTATTAGTTTCAAAAATCCCCTGGCTGCTTGTATTGGTAGCGCCCAGTGAATCCGTAATCGATTTGGTTTGTGAATTGTTCCTGTCGCTGTAATAATTGGAATAGCTTGCAATGGTATTGCTGTATAATTTATCATTCCAGCGCCTCGACCATTTAAGGCTGCTGCCGATATTTCCATAGTTTGTAAGATCGGTGCTGCTGTTGCTGAATGTAGAGCTGGAGCCACTGATCGGCTGCTCGGTTGCTGCGGAGCTGTTATCAAGCTTATCCGTTCCGTTATAAATGCTTAACGAAATAATATCTTTTTTTGTTGGCCGGTAAGTAAATTTTCCATTTACATCATAAAAGAAAGAAGCAACCGTAGTGCTGGTGGTCGCTCTTCCGCCTTCCGCTTTTGCTGTACCTCCTGTAGCGTTAAACATCCCAAAGATCTGGTTGTATAAAAGCCCTCTGTAAGAGCGGCGGAATGCAACAATGGAAGAAAATTTATCTCCGATCGGAACTTCCGCAAATACATTGAAGCTAAGCAAGCTTACATCTGCACCCACATTAAATTTATTCTGATTCCCGTCCTTACCGGTTATTTCAGTAACACTCGAAAGCCGTCCGCCGAATTTTGATTCGAATCCGCCTTTGTACAACTGCACATCTTTAAGCGCGTTGGAATTAAATGCGCTGTAAAATCCATACAGGTGATCCACATGATAAACCGTAAATCCATCATAAAGAACAAGATTCTGATCGGGCGTTCCTCCTCTGACATACAAGCCCGATGATGATTCATTGGAAGAGCTGATGCCCGGCATTAATTGAAAAGCGCGTAGAATATCTTTTTCTCCTATGTTAGGCAATTGCTCTAATTTTTTAGGAGTCATTTTTATCATGCTTACGTTTGAGCGGTCAACCAGCATCACATCTTCCCGTTCTGCGCTAACGGTTACTTCTTTTAACTGTTTTGCTGCAGGCAGCATTTCTATTTTAAAATCCGTGGTTGCCTGTCCCGGTTTTAACTGGATCTCGGTAGCCGAATATCCCGGGTAGGATACAACAATGGTACTTGTATCTGCCGGGATGTTTGTTAATGAAAAATAACCATCCACATTGGATGTCACACCCGTTGTGGTGCCTTTCAGCTGGATAATAGCAAAAGGAAGCGCTTCGCCTGTACCTTTATCTTTTATGATCCCGGAGAGCTTGTGGTTAAATGGTTTTTGAATACTGTCTGATTGAGCCAGAGCTGCATTGCTAATGAAGCTGAATAACATTATGTTTATTATAATGCACTGTTTTGCCTTTAGCCGGATGATTGATTTTATCATATTTGTAATATATTTTACACAAACATATCCAGGCTTTTTTGCTTAAAAAAATATAATGGAAGTTAGACGTAAACACATAGAAGATCAGCAGCTGATCCTGTTTTAGCAACGCTTTTACGCTCCAAATAAAAAGCCACGATTGTTGAAAATCGTGGCTTTTGAGCATTGTTTTTTTTATACTATTAAATGAGTATCCGGAACTTTGTACCATAAAAAAGAATTCCTTTAAGAACGTCATTGCGAGGGCTTTTCGCCCGAAGCAATCTCACACCAGTATTTAATCCAGAATGAGATTGCTTCGGGCGAAAAGCCCTCGCAATGACGTGCAAATTAAAATTAGCAATACAAAAGGTTATGTTGTAGTAACATGTTTTTTTACAATATTCACAAATAATACTGTCATCCCGGGCTTGACCCGGGATCTGCCAATTAAGAACTGTGTAGGCGCTGCAAGTATTTAACAGATCCCGGGTCAAGCCCGGGATGACAGCTTAAGA
>JAOQAG010000017.1 GCA_025963715.1 Bacteroidota bacterium | reverse complement strand
GATCCCGGGTCAAGCCCGGGATGACAGTATTATTTGTGAATATTGTAAAAAAAACATGTTACTACAACATAACCTTTTGTATTGCTAATTTTAATTTGCACGTCATTGCGAGGGCTTTTCGCCCGAAACAATCTCATTCTGATTATATACTGGTGTGAGATTTTACTCCCTTCGGATCGGATAAATTAAAACCGTGCTCCGCTTCTCAAACATTCTTCTGCCAATTTTAAAAAACAATAGGATACTCATTCTGAGGACTATTTCAGCCTGTCCAGTAATAGCGGGAATAAGCGCCAGAAAAATTAAAACTACGAAGCGGCCAACCGCATGCGCGAAATTAACCGCGGTTTTCCTGCAGCGCCAGCGGAAGGAAAAATTATATTACAGGCCAGTCCGCCGCGGCGGATTGTTACTTTTTGCCTTCAAAAAGTAAATACATAGAAAAATTACTTCGGTTGCGAATACTGCGCATGAAAGATAAACCAGGCACTCAGCAGCACGTAAACCAAAAACAGCATCCAGGCTGCCCGTTTATCAAAGCGCCGGATCTCATCAAGTTTATTGGCTTTGGAGAGTTTTAAAGCATATACCGAACAGGCCACTGCCACAAAAATAAAACATAGCGTAAGCCCGTGCAAGGTATCCACCAGTGTGTACGACGTGGATTCCGGGAGTGAAGCATCCACCACATATTTATTACCGATCACAGCAAAGAGGGAACCCACGCTCAGGTTAAAACGCGCATCAATACTGTCGCGGTGAATAAAAAAGCACAAGAACGACAACAGGAACGAAACATACATTCCCATAAATAATTTGAGGAACAGCCACCACGAATCCCGCTCAATGCCAATTTGCACCCTGTAAGAACTAAACTCCGAATGTGGCATTTTCAGTGCAGGATCACCAAAATTAGTTTCATATTTTTTGATGCCGGTAGTAATGTTAAAGCTGTCCGGAATCACCATCCAGTCGGTGGAGGTCCATTTGGAATAATGTTTTCCAACAGTATCTTCCACAAACACCAGGTCGCCGGAATCGTATTGTGAGTTTTCGATGGAGAACCGTAATTTCTGACGGTCGAATGGGAAATTTTGGATCTTCCAGGAATCTTTCATCACGCACTCCAGTTTCATCAGCATGTAAATGCGGCCATCGTCCAGCGTATCCACCGTGTAAAACGATTTATCCACTGTTTTTGCCATGGGAACTTCCAGGTACCTGGAAAAATCAAAATCGGGATTTTTATACTTAAGCCACAACCAAAGACTGATCGTATATTGTTTGTCTTTAAAATCAATATCGTGAATGCTGTTCACATACACGCCTACTGTAACCGTATCGGGTGCATGTTTTTCTTCCTTCGCGAAAGCGGAATGGAAAATAAAAAGGGAGAGAAAGAAAAGAAGTTTTTTCATATTGGTTGTTTAGTAGCTTTTAAGCAATAATAAAAAAACGTGCCGGAGGGATTTGAGAAATGTCTCCTTATTGTTCAAACTTTTGAGTACAGGCTCTCAATACATCAATGAACAAGCTTCCGTTGATACATTTAAAAAAATCGTCATATACAGGACCTGCTAATTTAGTCCTTAGCTTTTCTATTTGTTTTTCTTCGTGCTTGTAATCATGAACGGTTCTGAACAAAGTAATCAATTCGGAATTTAAAGATGTAGAAATAAAACTGACCGGCATTCCGTTTTCAAAGCTCACCATACTTTCTTTATGCATAATAGAAACAATGTAAGCATACCCGTCTTCGTAATAACAAAGCTTAGGCCCGTATGTCAATACCCGGTATGCCGCTCCTTTATTTACTCTGAATAAAGCGTCTCCGTATTTAAATCCCCAGAAATTCTTTCCTTCCACAGCTATTCTTTTTCCATCTTTTAAAAGAGCCATGTGAAAATGAGAAGCCCAGGCATTCTTTAGCGAATCATACTGTTCGCCATTATTATTTTGGAAATCTTCGTATGTTTTGTAAATAATAACGGTTTGTGCTTTCAGGCTCACACAAATTAATAAAACGAAGAAAAACACAAATTTTGTTTTCATAATAATTAAAAAAAAGTATTTAAAATGGAATTCTTAATCCTGCTGTAGCAGTTATTACCGAAGGAATCTTAACAACCGGAGCATCTGCATCTGAACCACCGATCGCGATATTATACTGTGCATTAAAAAAGGGATAAACCTTACCTGTTCTTATGGTAGCGCCTACTCCAAGGTTTCCATACATGGCGATCACGAAGCTTTTGTCGTCATACGGTATGGAATAATCGGGATTACTATAGATTGCATCACGATTATTTTTGCTCAGGGCAAACAAAACGCTAAAACCTGCGATGGCATACATTGTAAATTTGTCGCCGGTATGTTTTAAAAAATGATAATACCCATTCAAATTAATCCGGTATAAATTGTAAGTAAGGTTTACCGGAAACTGAACAGTTGTCTGGGGGCCAAACCAATTCATTGAAGTACCGGTTACTACGCCTTTCGCCTTTTGCGGCAAAAAATAATCGCCGCCTACGTATATTTCCATTACCTGGGAAATGGGCTTTTCGAACCCGAGCCCAAGACCGACAAAATTTTTATTAATTCCGCCAACATACGCATCCGATGCATGAATGATAAAACCGCGTTTTATTTGTGAGGGAGAATTGTCCGATTTAATTCCGGCGGCGTTTGCAATCCCGCAGGCAAGCAGCAAAAGGCAAGATAAGATTGTTCTCATTTGTGGTTTAGTTAACTTATTTAATTAGAACGTCATTGCGAGGGCTTTTTGTTTACAGAGTTCCGGATGCTTACTATCTTAATCTGACAATACTTACTTTTGCAATAATTTTTCTGCTTCCTTTTTATGGCTCCCGCCTGGAAAAAGACTGATGTAATATTCCACTTTGCTTTTATCTTTTGTTTTACCGTACAAAGCCTCCGTTGCTTCCCAGATGTTATCATCCATCATGCTTTTATGAGCGCCGTTATTCATTCCCGAAACATAGTATTCAATTGCTTTATCGTAATCCCCTAAAAAATAATAGGCTACTCCAACCTGGCTGTCGTACAATCCTTTTTTTTCAGGATAGCTCTCTGATATTTTTTTATACAGCTCCAGCGATTCCGCATATTTTGCGCTGGTCATTAATTTGGAGGCATTGCGCATCAGCTCGTCCTCATCATTTTTCGCAACCGGGTTTTTCGCTATAAAATCATCGTTTTTTTTATCAGCATTTTCCAGTGTCATTTTCTTTTTTCCAAATAAAGAATCAAATAGTCCCATTTTTAATACATTTTTTAAAATCCTGCTTACTCTTTTGGTTTTTCAGCATCACCCCGTTTTAAATGGTTTCCGGCTTCCATCTTTATATCGTTAAGTTTTGCTTTTTATACTTATTATTTTTAGCTGCTATACCCATCATTTAATTGAAACTGTCAGTGTTATCATTTCCTCCAAAATCATTGCTTCCGTTATCAAAGCTATCATTGATTATAAAATCAGCATCGGAGCTGCTCGAGCTGTGATCTGAATGAGAGTGAAAATCCGAATTAAAATGAGAGTCAGAATGAGAATGCTCATTTATATTTCCTGAATGATGATGAATTATATCATTATTGTTATAGGAATGATCCGTATGATCAAAAGTGGAATGTTCGCCGGATGCTGTACCTGATTTTCTGCGCTCAGTATTTTTAAACGTTTTAATAAGGATAATAATAATGATTACTGCCGGAATAATAATTTCTTTCATCTTTTTTGTTCGTAAGTCTGTAATTATTAGTCAAGATACGCATCTATTTTCAGAATCTGGCCATTTGCATTAAAGGTAAAATTTAAAGCTCCGGTTTCATGGCCGAAATCGCCTGTAAAATCCACCTTCGCATTCGCATGCAGCTCATCGGGCATTTCAACGGATACCAATTTGGTTTTTGTTTTGTAACCCACAAAAAACTTCTCCAAATAGTTGCGTACACCCTTTTTGCCTTTAAATTTTTCGCCAACGGATACATCATCAATTACTGCATTAGCAGCAAATAAAGTAAGTGCTGCTTCCACATCAAAAGCGTTGGTTGCTTTGAGAAGTTGTTGGATGATTTTTTTCAGATCTGTTTGTTTCATTGGTTTATAGTTTTCTGTTTGCCCGGGCATATTATTCAACCGGTTCGCAACAAAGGCATTGATTATCTACAATAAATCCCTCTTTCAACTGTTTGCAATTGCCGGGAATGGTTTCTTTAAATCTACCGTCTTCCCATAATTTAACGGTTAATGTATCTACAAAATTGACTTTCGCATCACTACCAATTAAATTACAACTGTAAACCCTTTTAAGAAGATCCTTATTTCCATCCTTATTCAAATCACAGAACCAGCTTTGGATGTATGATTCTGTACCTTCTGCTCCGTAGGAGTAATCAACAATTTCAGGCAGACCCATTTTACCTGTGTTTTTATCATAAAAATACAGGCATATAAAATGAGGAACACGGCTTTCAAGGCTATAAAAATGGATCAGGTATCCAATACGGTCTCCCGTTTTAATTTTTCCGTATGCATCAACAAAAATTTTGGAACTATCGGTTTGATACTCTTTAAGCTCCCGTGGAAATTCAAATAAATGATAAAAAATAACCGGAATTGCTTTTCCGTTGATCAACCTGTCAGTTGCCTCCGGGTCATGGATCGTTGCGATTTTTATTGTATCGGCAACACATTCGCGAAAGAAGCCATCAAATTTTTCAATTTCGGTAGTCTCATGCCTACAACCGAAAAGGAGTTGGAGAGAAAGGAGGAGTAAGAAGGCATATTTTTTCATGGAGTATTTATCTCTTATAAATTTAAATTTCTCATAAAAAGTACAATATTGCTTTTACAAAATTTCATATTCTATTCCTTTATTCCGCAGGAACAAATGCAATTTGCTTTAAACTGTTTTTTTAATTGTTTGTAATTATCAGGGCAAGTTGCTTTAAAAGCTGTATCTGTCCAAATTTTCACGGTTAATGTATCTACAAAATGAGTTATCTCCGCATCATTGCCGGATAAGTTACATTCATATATATTCTGGATCAGATCCTTGCTACCATCTTTGTTGAGATCAAAGATCCAACTATCGGTAAGTGCTTCCGTACCCTCTGAACCATAAACATATTGAACAATTTCCGGCGAACTCATTTTACGTGTATTGCTGTTATATACATACAGGCATATAAAATTGGGCACCCTTGTTTCTTTATTATAAAACCTCACAAGATATCCAACACGGTTGCCGAAAACGATTTTTTTAAATGCATTAACAAAAATACTTGAGCTGTACCCTGCTGTATCTGCTGCAAATTCTTGCGGAAATTCAAATAAATGATAAAAAGTGACAGGAATTCTTTTACCAATAATAAGCGAATCATTTAACGTGTTATCAGCATCAACTATATATGAAATTTTTAATGTATCCGCCGTCAGCTGCTCAAACAGGTTATCGAATTTTTCAAATTCAGTGGGTTGGCGTTTGCAACCGAAAAGGAGTTGAAGGGAGAGAAGGGATAAAAGGAGGTATTTTTTCATGTGTTGTTAATATCCATGATAAATTTAAACAATCTTATACGATCTAAGAACTATTAATTATAATTTTTTGTAGGCACCGGGCTTTGCTTAGTGACAAATACTAACATTGCAATTACTATTAACTTTTTGAGACGTCACTAGGCAGAGCCTAGCGCCTACCGATTCTAATCAACATACCGTTAATAATTATAACTTTTAAATCTTAAAATGCAACCCCTCAGTGCTACAATTATTTTAAAAACATCTTCACATTATCTGTGCAATATCCCATAGGCGTTAGGCTCTGCCTAGTGACAATATTATCAGATTTAAACGTTCAAATAATGCATTTTCAAATATTTACTCCCGTAGGCGCTAGGCTCCGCCTAGTGACAAAATAGTGTTCAAATATTTCCGATAAAACGTTTCTCAACCCTTTACTTCATTACATTTGCCGCTTATGTCGGAAAAATATAAAACGGATAGTGATGGATTATATTTCGTCACGTTTAGCGTAGCTGGTTGGGTTGATGTCTTTATTAGAAGAGAATATCAGGAAATTTTGATTGAAAGTCTTCAATACTGTCAAAAAAATAAAAACATGCCGATCTATTGTTATTGTATTATGCCTAGTCATGTACATTTTATTACTTATTCGGAAAGAGGCGATATTTCAAATACATTAAGAGATATGAAATCTTTTACATCTAAACAACTACTAAAAGCCATTGCCGATAATCCGCAGGAAAGCAGAAAAGAATGGATGCTAAAACAATTTACTGATTTTGGAAAACACAGTCCGCAAAAACAAGAGATGCAATTCTGGAAACACGAAAATCATCCTTTCTTTTTATACAGTAATAAAATGATCAAACAAAAGGTGGATTACATCCATGATAATCCCGTGGAAGCTGGTTTTGTAAATCAGCCACAGGAATGGAGAATGAGCAGCGCTAATGAAGATGGTCCAATAAAATTGGATGAACGGATTTAATTTACAATGAAGAATGAATGTGCACTACACATGTAGGCGCTAGGCGCTGCCTGGTAACAAAAAGTGCAAGGTCACTAGGCAGAGCCTAGCGCCTACCGTCCTAATTAACATACTATTTAATAATTAGGATTTTTGAATCCTCAAATACCATTCTCCGGACTACAATTATTTTTAAAACATCCTCACATTACCTGTGCAGTGTCCGTAGGCGCTAGGCTCCGCCTAGTGACAAAGACACCTTCAGACTTAAAGAGTTTTCCCCACGGATTTAGTAGATGAACTCCGGGAAAGTTTAATTTTTCAGATGCAGAATGTGAGTTACGGGGATAAAATGGAATTGACAGAGATAAAAAGCACAAATTATTTTATGCTGTTATTGTTGAAGGAGATGCTAGAGGTTAAGGGTATGAAAGAGGAAGATCGTCACTAGGCTTTTCCTAGTGATAGGAAAGAAGTTATAACTTAGCGTCAATAGGCATTTTAGTTCCTATAAAAAAACCATTCATTAAATCGTTTATAAATGTATCATACTCATTAAATACCGATTTAAGTTTTTGAAAATTTTGATCAGTAGCTTTATGAAGATGATTTATTTCTTTTGGATGAACGAGTTCATCTCTCATTTTTTTTAAATCATTTAATGCTGTTAGCTTAGAATCAAAATATATTTTTTGAATCTCTTCCTTTTTCCAAGTTTTTGCTATCTTTTTAAATGTTTCTTTGAACTTATCTATGAAAGAATGCTTGTCGTTATAGTTATTATATGTATCAAGTACATTTAAACCATAAATATCTGCTTCTATTAATGAAAAGAGGCTTCTTAAACAAGCTCGATAAAGTGCATCAAAGGAAGGTTCTATTAACTCATTGCTTTCAGTTATTCGGAGTAATTCTATGTAATCTATTCTTATGCCATTATGTATTAACTGAAATTTTTCCATAGCTTCTAAGGCTACTAACATTTCATTCCAATTGTCATATAATTTTGTGTGTTCGCCCATGTCTGAAAAATTCATATGTATCTATATTTTACTTGCTCCGCAGATTCTAAATCCTATCTAGTGATAAAAAAATCAAATTAATACTTGTGGTTAATTATTTTATCCCTAATCATTCTCATCCCCGATCTGCACATCAGTAATCAGCAATCCACACATCAACTCCCCGGCTTCACCACTTCCACCCATTTCCCTGCCTTCCGCGAATTAATCGTATGATCGTACATCGCCTCACAATACACCGTCGGTAAATAATAACGTCCCGTATACGCAGCATTCAGCACAATGCGGAAAGTGCTTGTTTTATTCGGCAGAATATTAAAATACGTATACACCCTGTCATCGCGGATATCCTGGTACGTCGGGTAATCACTCTTGATCACGCTCTCGGCATCATCCATCCGCGTATTGTGGATTTCCCAGCCACTCGGAAAAATTTGTGTGAGTGCCATTTGTAAATACTCCCCTCTCAAACCCGGATTCGTGATCTGTACTTCGGCAATAAAATCCGTTCCCTGTTCCAGTTTCGTCACATCAATTTCGCCGCCCTGCATGTTCGTATAATTTACGCTCATACTCAGGTCGTTTTCTGTGTTCGTTTGGTCGCCCGTTTCCGGGATACCTTCCATAATTACACGCGCGAATAAAATTCCACTTCCGTTGTTCGTAATCGCAAGCGTTCCCGGTGTAGCGCGGTTCAATTGCATATCAATTTGTTTCAGCGGTATTTTTGTATTCAGGCTGATCGCCGCTTTGTTATCAATTTTTACATTGTAACGCATCTCGTTGCTGGCGCCATTTGCACCCACAAATTCCGAAACCGCAATTAAGCAGTATGCTGTGGTTTGCGTGCTCATCCATTCATCGGAGCTTAACGCTGCCGACACTGTTTTTGCCAGCACCGCCGCTTTTGCTTTCAGATCCAGTAAGGTCAACGTTTCCAGGATCATGGCTTCATCCCGCTCGTTAGACCCATAGCTGTAGCCCATCTCCGAGTATTGCGGAATGTTAGTAGCTAAATTCGCGATCAGCTTGCGCGCGGTTTCCGGCTGACCGGCTTTGATGTAAGCTGCTGCCAATCGCCATTTTGCAGCAACGGATAAGTCCGTGTATTCCTTCAAACGGTTCATCGCGCCCAGCTCCGGTGCTTTCGCCAATGCCAGCGTATACAAGCGGTACGCCTGATCCAAACCATCGTTGTTGTAATAATATTTTTCGTGCGGTTTCCCCACCCAGGCATTGGCACGGTTGCGCTGGTAGCGTTTCCAGTTTTCCATAAAACCCGCAGGCAATGCATAGCCCTTCATCTCTGCCTCTATCATAAAATGCCCGGCATAGCTGGTTCCCCAATCATCCGCATCGTATTGTCCCGCCCAATAGCTCATTCCGCCGCTGGTGGTCTGGAATTGTTTTAAACGATCAATCCCTGCGCGGATATTTTTATCCATCGCCACTTTAAAATCACTGTTCAACTCCATCAGGCTCCCCAGATACAATTGCGGGAATACGGCTGATGTAGTTTGCTCCACACAACCGTGTGGGTATTCGATCAGGTATTTCAAACGCTCACCCAAATTGATCGGCGGGATGCTCGATAATTCCACCGTGCCTTTGTTCGTTCCCGTCATCCCCGCCGGAGTGTAGGGCGTAGTCCAGGTTTTGCCTGCTTCCACTACACTTTCCAGCACATTCACCACTTTTGGGTTCGGGTTGCGTACATCAATCTCAATATCGTACACCGCTTTTTCTGTTCCGCTCGTGGCGATGATCTTCACTTTTCCAACACCCAATGCAGCGTTCACTTTTAATTTAAAGTTCACTACATCATCACCCACTTCTTTAAAGGATAATGATTTGGAAGTTCCATCCATTGCCGTAAACATATTGTTCGCTACAATTTCCACTTTCACATTCTTCACTTGTTTTTCCATCGCGAAAACCGTTACCGGCAAATCCACTTCCTCGCCCGGGCCCACCACGCGTGGCAATGTACCCAGGATCATCAGCGGCGTACGCACCGGTGTTGTTTTTTCCGACGAGCCATAAGCACCATTATTTCCGGCAATGATCATCGTCCGTACCGATCCCACATATTGCGGCATCATAAATTCAATGGTTTTCTTTTCACCTTTATTCAAATGATACGGCCCGAAAAATTTTACCATCGGCTTAAAGCGGTTGGCTTTATTCCCTCCTTTATTATTAATATCGCCGTCACCGCCAATCGCTAAAATGCGTGATAGTTCCGCGCCAAATGCCCCCATCACCATATCAAACATGTCCCAGGTTTTTACGCCCAGTGCTTCGCGTGCATAAAATGCAGCCCATGGATCCGGCGTTTTAAAGCGTGTTAAATCCAGCAATCCTTCATCCACAATCGCAACGGTATAGGTCATTTCCTTACCGTCTTTTTCCGATACAATAAAACTCGATTTGCTTTCAGGCTTCCATTTTTCCGGAGTAATTACCACAGGATTTAAATGCGTGTTAGGGTCTTCCACCGAAATTGGGATCACGCCATACATCCGTATCGGTAAGTCATTCAGCGTTTGCGCATGCGGCTGCACCAGCGTTACATTCACATACACATTCGGTGTCATGTCCGGCGTAATTTTAAACGTACAATTGGTTTCTCCTTTTTTAGTATCCACCCAATACGCTTTTAATACTTTCGAACCGCTCTCAATGCTTACCAGTGCGCGGCCATCTCCGCCCGACGGAATAATTAATTTTGCATCCTCGCCTACGTTATACGTTTTTTTATCGCTGCTGAACGATAATAATGTAGCGCCTTCATTTCCTTTCGGAGATGCTCCCGCCCATGCTGGCCAGTCGATGTAAACCGTTTGCCCGGTAGTATGCCCGCTTTCCTCATCCGTAATGCGGATATAAAAACGCCCCCAATCGGGGCGGTTCACACGCAGTACAAACTGCCCGTTGCCGTTTACCGTCGATGCATCCAATGTTTGATATGTTTCTTTATACGTATTTCCTACATAGTTGGCAAGGTCGCCATCGTAGCTGTCCCACCACCATCTCCAGGATACTTTGTAGATCTGCACTTTTAAATTTTTGCGCGACACCGGTTTTCCATCACTGTCCACTGTTGCAATTTTCACAATATGATTAGTATCCGTAACCAGCATGCCCGAAAATTTATTTCCTTCCGGCACTTTCATTCCTACATAGGAAGTGTACGGTGAATATGGCAACGAGAACTGATCCACACTGAATGCGCCGCCCTGCTCAAACACACGCACTTTAAAATTAGCGCGCAGCATTCCCGGTGCGGCATCGTTTACACTGATATTGGGTTTTACCTGCGCAAAGCCTTTATCGTCGGTATTTCCATCGAAAATGGTTTGTGCTTCCGATGTAAAATTCCGCGCCACATCATCAAACACATAACCGTCGTAATTCTTGAACGTGGTTTCCATCTGGTTCAATGTTACTTCCACTTTTGCATTCAGGTTTTTCGCAATAGCGCCCTGCAGCCAATGTACTTCCAGCATTCCCGCCTGGTCTTTGTGCGCTACCGAAAGCCGCTCTGTTTTAAAATCTAAATTAATTTTCAAACGGTTCGGCATGATCGTTTCAATCTTGATATTTTTTGTGAACCACGCGCCACCTACTTTTACGCGCGCCGTCCAATTACCTGTCGGCGATGATTTTTCCGTTGTAGTTGTAAAATTATAGAAGCCGTTCACACTTGCGGTTTTCATCAGCTTGCGGAATACCTGCCCTTGCGGATTCAGCAATTCAAACTGCACCGGGTGATTTTTCGGCAGCGTATTTTGTTTGTCTTCCAATATAAATGACAGGAACAAGGTATCGCCCGGACGCCATACACCGCGCTCTCCGTAAATAAATCCTTTAATCCCTTTCTGTACTTCTTCACCCGATACATCAAATGCGCTGATCGAAAGTGCCGACCCGTCATCCAGCTTTAAATAACCGCGCTGCGTGCCACTTTTCGCCACCATCAAAAACGGTTTCTTTTTAAACGTAGCTTCACACATCCCATCGCTGTTGGTTTTCAGCGTTTGCAACACTTGCAATTGGTAATCGTACAATTCAATAGTTGCACCCGATACAGGTTTTGTGGTCACCAGATCGGTCAGCACAAAGGTCATCGAGCCATCGGTGCCGCGTTTGGCAATTAAGCCTAAATTGGATGCCAGCACGTTGCGGCTAACTTCCTTACCGCGGTAATACGCATTGCTGCAAGGATTATCGCGATTCTGGTAATCGCCTTCGCCTTCATCGTAATATTCATAATTATCATAATAATAATCGCCGTAATAATCCCAGTCCTTTTCATCGTCATCGTTGGTACCGTCGCTCATGCGCTGCATATCTTCACTATCCGATGCTTCATCTCCATCATCCGGTACTGCCGCAGCATCGGTACAACTGTAGGTCGAATATTCTTTTTTAAAACTGATGATCACTTTATAGATCGCACCCGGCTCTGCTTTTATCAGCTGCGCCAGGTCAAGCGAATACGTGTTCCATTTACCTAAATCCATTGCGCTTTTCTGCGTCAGCTGGATTGTTTTTTTCAACACCACTTTTCCCACACGTCTCAACTCGCGCTCACCTTCCATGTTATTGACCTGCAAAAATTGCGGGATATTTTTTTCGTAGATCTTCAGGATCTTCACATCAATGGCTTTTAAACTCACTGCCCTGAACGGGAAGATCAGCCCGCTGGAATTCGGTAGGATCACTCCTTTTCCGATCAATTGCACTTCCGGTTTTAATTGCTCGAACATGATCTCCATTGTATACCGCTCTTTCAGCGGCATATCCAATACGTTTTTCACGCCAGTTTCAACAGTGATCGTGCGTGCACCGGTTTGCTGCGATTGCGGATATACGCGTACTTCATTTTCATCGATCACATATTTTAAAGCGCTGCCGCCGGTCAGTGTGATCAATCCATCCAGATTTTGCCCTTCCATCAGCGGATCCGAAAACTGCAGCACTGCGTATTGTTCCGAACTTTGCACCACTTTTACATCCATCACTTTAAAATCGCCCAGCGCAGGGATCTCCATTGTTTTGCTTCCTTTTATATCTGTATCAATGGAGCTTCCATCCCATTTCAATTCAATGCTACCGGCTTTTTCCGTACGCTGGATGCCATCTACCGAAAAATGATGCGTGGTTTTATCCGGTTCATGCGTCCAGGTAACCGGTAATGATTTTCCGTTCTGGATCACATTCACAATTTTTTCCACAGCTGCCACATCCGCTACATCTGCGGTGGAAAGCGTTCCGTCCAACCGCTGTGTTCGTAACGTTTTTTTATCGGTGGTGGTCATTTTATCAGCAAACACTTCAAAGGATTGCTGCATGGTTTGAAAATCAAAATTGAAGGTTTCAAACTCCGAGGGCACTTCTAAAATTTCTGACAAATAAAACTCGGCTTTGTATTCCGTATTGGCCGGTAATGGCTTCTCGGGGCGGAACTCAATGGTGCGGCTATCCACCCATACCGCTGTTCCTTTGATGGAAGGCGAAAAGTCAAACAGTTTTTTATCCACCGGTTTCCCGATCTCGATCGGCGATTCCATTTCATTGGTCAGTAAAATGCGGATCGTTGATTCCTTAGAGATAATACCCGAGGTATACGCACTGATATAGGCGCTGAATGCGGGATTCTCTTTTTCGTCCGTAGCCCGGGAATGCATTTTACTGAATACGGAAAGGCTGACCAGGATGGCGATCACAAGTCCTGTAATAATGAGTAATAGTCGCTTTGACATAATGGTAAATATTAAGTGTTGGTTTATTCCGGAATGATGTTTCTCCCGTAAATGTAGATCAAAAAAACATTCTGTTATAAATTGTTAAATAATAATTATTAGTGCAATTTGAGCGTAATTTTAGGGTTGTAAACAAAAGCTTATCAGCCACAGATTCACAGATTTTACAGGTAAAAAATAATTAAAGGATTTCCGGGTAAAGCACTTACCCACAACATCTGTGAAATAAAATAATCTTTTTTAATCTGTGAATCTGTGGCAACCTTACAATACAATCGAAGGCTTCATTTTTTAGATTCAAATCCGGAAAATCCTTTTATCGTTCCTTTTTACCTTTTATCAAATAAATCATACGATTTCCCCCGTAGATTCGTATTTTCGTAAAATCGTTCTTTTAATTTTTTCAACACACGGTACACGCATCGCATACACAGATTCGTTATTCGTTAAAATTCGTTATTCGTTTTAGTATTAATTAGTATTTAGCAGACATATATGACCCGATCAAGAAAATGGCTTTTACTTATCCCGGTTGCCGGAATAGCATTAGCATCTTATACCTTCAAAACCAGTGTGCAATCGGATAAAGATGTGGCCATCGACCAGATCCTGATGCAAAGCCTTAGCAATGTGCATTATTCGCCTTTAACAGTGAATGATGATTTTGCAGAAAAAGTATTTAAGCTCTACATCCAGCGGCTGGATTACAATAAAAAGTTCCTGTTACAGGGCGATGTGGACGATCTGAAAAAAATGCAGCACAACATCGATGATGAGATCAGCAACGGAAAATTTACCTTTTTTGATAAATCCTACGACCTGATCACCAAACGTGTGGATGATGCACAGGCTTATTATAAAGACATCCTGGACAAACCATTCGATTTTACACAGGATGAAGACCTGCAGCTGGATGAAGAAAAATTAACCTTCGCAAAAAATCCAAAAGAATTAAAAGAAGCATGGCGTAAATCCTTAAAATACCAGACACTTGCAAAAGTGGTGGAAATGATGGATACACAGGATAAAGCGCATGAAAAAAGTGATACCGTAAAGATCAAAACCAAAGAACAGATCGAGATCGAAGCACGTAAAAAAGTATTAAAAAATAACGACGATTATTTTAAACGTATCCGCGAATTTGACCGTAACGACCGCATGGCGGTGTATTTCAATTCCATTACCGGAATTTACGATCCGCATACTGAATTTTTTCCACCGAAAGACAAAGCTAATTTCGACATCAGCATGAGCGGACAATTGGAAGGCATTGGCGCACAATTACAGGAAAAAGACGGATATACCAAAGTATCCAGTATTGTACCGGGAAGCGCTTCCTGGAAACAGGGACAATTAAAAGCAGGCGATATTATTTTAAAAGTGGCGCAGGGAAGTGCGGAACCGGTTGATATTGTGGACATGCGCCTGGACGATGTTGTACAATTGGTACGCGGTAAAAAAGGAACTGAAGTGCGTTTGACCGTAAAAAAATCGGATGCAAGTGTGATCGTAATCCCGCTGATCCGCGATATTGTAGTATTGGAAGATAGTTACGCACAATCCGTAATTTTAAAAGGGAAGAAAAACATCGGCTACATTAAATTACCAACATTCTATGCCGATTTTAACGGAACGGGTGGCAGAAGCTGCTCCAAAGATGTGAAAAAAGAGCTGGAGAAATTAAAAGCGGAAAATGTAGACGGAATTATTTTGGATTTACGTTACAACGGCGGCGGCTCTTTACCGGATGTGGTTGATATGGCGGGCTTGTTTATTGATAAAGGCCCGATCGTACAGGTAAAACAAAAAAATACTTCCGCACAGATATTGGAAGATAAAGATCCTTCCGTGGTTTATGACGGACCGCTGGTAGTAATGGTAAACTCCAACTCCGCTTCTGCTTCCGAGATCATGGCAGCAGCTATCCAGGATTACAAACGCGGAGTGATCGTGGGAACTTCCCCGGCAAGTTTCGGAAAAGGAACGGTACAGCGTTTCTACGATCTGGATGATTATTTACCGGCACAATACAACAACATCAAGCCGTTGGGCCAGGTAAAAATTACTACGCAAAAATTTTACCGCATCAACGGCGGCGCTACACAATTAAAAGGAGTGATCCCTGATATTGTGCTGCCAGATCCGTATTATTTGCTGGATCAGGGCGAAAAAGAACAGGATTATCCAATGGCATGGGATGAGATTACTCCTGCAAAATACGTAGCATGGAACCCAACCTACTCCGTTGAAAAATTAAAAGCCAACAGTGAAGCGCGCGTAAAAGCAAACCCGGGTTTTGAAATTTTAGATGATGCCGCAAAACGTTTGAAAAAACAAAAAGACAATACCATTGTTTCCCTCAATTACGACAAATATGTAGCGGAACAGAAAAAATACAAAGAGGAAGCAAAACAAATGGATCAGCTGGATAAGGAAATCCCGGGAGTTGAAGTAATGTCGCTGAAAGCAGATATTGCCACAACTGATCCAACGGATACAGTGAAAGTAACCAAAAACAAAGAATTTTTCAAAGCCATTAAAAAAGATCTTTACCTGAATGAAACGGTTTCGATCATTGATGAGATGAAGTAAACAATTTGAAAATTATTCAATTTGAAAATTTGAAAATGTTGCTGTGCGCTTAAATTAAAAAAATGCTCTTCGTAACCGGGGAGCATTTTTTTGTAGAGGAAAAAGAGAATGTTTTTATAAAAATGAATCACAATAACGGCCGTCATCCCGCAATGTTGCGGGATCCCGTAAATGTTAGCAGTATTTAATTAACAGATCCCGGGTCAAGCCCGGGATGACAGCTCTGAAAAGAAAAATCTTAGTAAAATAAGCGCTTTAACTTTGCGCTCTCTGCGTCTTCTTCGCGCCCTTTGCGGTAAAAAAACACACAGCCAACTTTAAACTTTTGAACTTTAAACTTTGAACTTCTTTTTTTTGTAATATTGAACAAACATGTAACAAACACCGGGGTAAATCCGTCTTTTCCGGAATCAACAAAATATATTAAAACAAATCACATGAACTTAACCATCACCAACCTTTCAAAAACCTATTCAAACGGGCTAAAAGCACTTAACAACATCAACCTCGAGATCAGCAGCGGCATGTTTGGAATGCTGGGCCCGAACGGCGCCGGTAAATCATCCCTGATGCGCACCATTGCCACTTTGCAGGAAGCCGACAGCGGTTCCATCATGCTGGGCGATCTGGATGTACTGAAACAAAAAGATGATGTGCGGAAAGTGTTGGGTTATCTGCCGCAGGATTTCGGTTTTTATCCGAAAGTTACTGCATGGGATATGATCAATCATTTTGCGATCCTGAAAGGAATTGATAATGCGAAGGAGCGCAAAGAGATCTGTGAAGCTTTGCTCAATCAAACCAATTTATTTGAAGCACGCAAACGCTACATCGGCGATTATTCCGGTGGAATGCGCCAACGCTTTGGCATTGCACAGGCATTGCTCGGCAATCCAAAGCTGGTGATTGTGGATGAGCCAACTGCCGGTTTGGATCCGATGGAGCGCAACCGCTTCCATAACTTATTAAGCGAGATCGGCGAAAACATCATCGTGATCCTTTCCACACACATTGTGGAAGATGTGCGCAACCTGTGTTCCAACATGGTGATCATGAACCAGGGAACCATTTTACTCAAAGGAAAGCCAACACAAACCATTTCCGACATGAACGGAAAGATCTGGATGAAACTTATTGATAAAGCAGAGCTGGGCGAACACAAAACACAATTCAAGGTGATCTCCACCAAAGTAGTGGAAGGAAAAATTCAGATCCATGTGTTCAGCGAAACACAACCTGATTCTTCGTTTAACACTATTACTACAGATCTGGAAGATGTGTACTTCGCGACAATCACGAAGTAAGTTCAAAGTTCAAAAGTTTAAAGTTCAAAGTTGTGTTACCCGTTCCGCACTTTATTTTTCAGCACACAGCAAACTTTAAACTAATCAACTTTAAACTTTTAGCAAAAACAGTTAAAAATATGGATCACGCACAGATTCGCTATTCGTTTAAATTCGTTATTCGCTGCATAAAACACAGCAAACTTTAAACTTTTGAACTTTAAACTTTGAACTTTTTTTTAAAAACTCCAGACTCAAAACACTAAACTATTTTACTATTTTAAACTATAAAAAATGTTTAATCAAATATTTTCCTTCGAATTAAAGCTCAGGTTTAAGCGCCCGGCCGTTTATATTTATTTTGCCATTTGTTTCCTCATCAGCTTGTTCAGCATGTTACTTGCAGCCGGTTTATTTGGCAATACAGTGGCCGATAGTAACACTACGCTAAACTCCGCACGCGCCATTACCCAGTTTTTAACATTCATGAACGGCGGACTGGTGTCCCGGATTCTATTGGTCGCCATCATCGGACCAGTAGTTTATAAAGATTTCCAATACAACACCCACCCGCTTTTATTTACCAAGCCTATCAGCAAATTCGGTTACATCATCGGGCGTTTCAGTGCAGCTTTCTTAATTTCACTGTTTGTATTCAGCGGAAGCATGTTCGCACACATGCTGGTTTGCGCCTTACCGGGAATTGATCCTGCAAAGCTCAGTCCTTTCCATATCATGAATTACCTGGAACCCTTCGTGTATTTCATCATTCCGAATTTGTTATGGGTCGGCGCCATCTTCTTTTCATTCGTAACATTTACACGCAATATGATAGCGGGCTACATCGGCTGCCTTATTTTTGTGATCATTAAAAGCGTTGCCACAGCTTTGTTAGGCGATATTGATAATCAGCAGTTAGCGGCTATTGTTGAACCTTTCGGCGAAATCGCTTTTCGCCAGGTCACCAGGTACTGGTCGCCGGAGGAACAAAATAATTTGTCAATTCCATTCGAAGGACTACTGCTTTACAACCGTTTATTATGGCTGGGAGTCGGGCTCCTGGTAACAGCACTCACCTACATGCGCTTTCAGTTCAGCCAGTTCAACAATCCAATTACGTTCTTTGGCCGTAAAAATAAAAACGAATTGCTTTCCAGCTCTTCCGCTCCTGTTATTTCATTATCGGATGTCATCAAACCAACACAAAATTTTTCTGTAAAATACAGCTGGTACCAGGTATGGTTCCTTGCTAAATTCGAATTCCGCAAGATCACCCGCAGCATTTTCTTTTTGATCATCGTATTTCTTTCCATCGCCTCCTTAATGCTCGTAGTACCTTTGGGCGGGACCATTTACGGCACACCTACCTATCCTTTAACTTACCAGATCCTGGAGATCGGTGGCATGCTGTTCAAGTTTTTCATGATGATCATCATTATTTTTTATTCCGGTGTGGTGGTTTGGCGCGAACGCGATGCAAAAGTGGAAGAGCTCGTTGGGACAGCACCCACCAAACAATACGTAGCTTTCGCCTCCAAGCTGCTTGCACTTATCCTGATACAGGTCGTATTATTATTTGTAGTGATGCTCACAGGCATGGCCATCCAGTTTTATTACGGTTATTACCATGTGGAAGTGTTTCAGTACATCAAAGATCTGTATGGCTTCAAGCTGATCGGGTTAACGCTGGTATGCGTTCTTTCATTATCAGTACAGGCTATTTTTAACAACCGTTATGTGGGTTACACGGTCGCTATCCTCTTCTTTATTGTACTGCCGCTTATTTATTCGGGGCTGGAATGGACCTCACAGCTGATCGATTATAACAGCAGCGGGCCGGACCTGCCTTATTCCGATATGAACGGATACGGACACATTGTTTTTCCTTTTATCATGTATAAAATTTACTGGAGCGGTTTTGCCATGATGCTGGTTATTATCTCCACGCTGATGTGGGTACGCGGAAAAGAAAAAGGAGTACGTAACCGCTTTCGCATTGCCAAAGGGCGTTTTAACGGGAAAGCAAAACTGGCAATGAGTTTGTCGCTCCTTGTTTTTATTGTTAGCGGCGGATTTATTTATTACAACACCAATATTTTAAATAAAAACATTTCTCCGAAAGCGGAAGAAAAGAACACCGCAGATTTTGAGAAAAAATACAAAAAGTATGAACGAACCCAGCAACCGCGTATTGTTTCGGCCAACTGGAATGTGGACATCTATCCGCAGGAGCGTGGTGCAAAGCTGAAAGGTTATTACATCATTAAAAATAAAAGCAGCCGTAATGTGGACAGTGTGATCCTGAACATGTTATCCGGCATTCAGATAAACGAGTTTAAATTTGAAAAACCGGCAACAGCTGTTCTCAGCGATAAAGACAACGGGTTTTATATTTACAAACTGGCAACGCCTTTAAAACCGGGCGATTCAATGAGACTGGACATGAACATTGAGTTTTTCCGTAAAGGATTTAAAAATTCAGATGCCGGTACCGCTATCGTTTACAACGGGACATTCTTTAATAGTGAGGCATTGCCATCGTTGGGATACAACCCGCAGGGAGAACTGGATGACGGCGCTGCACGCAGAAAATACGGCTTACCGCCAAAAGAGCGCATGGCAAAAGTAAACGATAGTCTTGCCCGGATGAACACTTACATTTCGAACGATGCCGACTGGATCGATTTTGAATGTACGCTTAGCACTTCCGGCGATCAAACGGCTATTGCTCCGGGATACCTGTTAAAACAATGGCAGCAGGGCGGGCGAAATTATTTCCATTATAAAATGGATTGCAAGATCCTGAATTTCTACTCGTTCTTATCTGCGCGTTATGAAATAAAACGCGACAAATGGATCAATCCGGCAAACGGCCAGCCAATAGCAATTGAGATCTATTACAATAAAGGCCATGAATATAACCTTGACCGGATGATCAAAGGTGTGAAAAAATCATTGGATTATTACACGAAAAATTTCAGCCCTTATCAGCACAAACAAGTGAGGATCATTGAATTTCCAAGGTATGCCACCTTTGCGCAATCGTTCCCGAATACCATTCCTTTTTCAGAAGGCATTGGTTTCATTGCCAAAGTAAATGATAAAGATCCGCAATCGATCGATTATCCGTTTTACGTGACGTCGCATGAAGTGGCGCATCAATGGTGGGCGCACCAGGTGATCGGTGGCAATGTACAAGGTTCCACGCTGATGTCGGAAACCATGTCGCAATACTCCGCGCTGATGGTAATGGAAAAAGAATTCGGGAAACAGGCAATGAAAAAATTTCTGAAATACGAAATGAATAATTATTTGCGTGGCCGTGCTATGGAAACGAAAAAAGAATTGCCGTTGATGTTGGGTGAAAACCAGCAATACATTCACTACAACAAAGGCAGCGTGATCATGTATGCACTGAAAGATTACATCGGCGAAGATTCGCTGAATGCGGCACTGGCTAAATACATTAAGAAAGTGGCTTACCAGGAACCGCCATACACCAACTCTATTGAGTTTGTGAATTACCTGCGGGCAGCTACACCGGATAGTTTAAAATACATCATCAATGATATGTTTGAAACGATCACCATTTATGAAAATAAAACGGCCAGCTGTTCTTACACAAAAACCAAAGAAGGAAAATACCTTGTGAAATTTTCGGTGGAATGCATGAAGTTCAAATCCGATAGCATTGGCCGTATGAAATCCGTTCCGGTTGCCGATTGGATCGACATTGGCGTATTTGGTAGCAAGCTGGTGGACGGTAAAAAAACAGAAACGGAATTGTATTTTCAAAAACGCAAGATCAATAAAAACAAAATGGAATTTGAGATCACAGTAGATGAAGAACCGGTGAAAGTGGGAATTGATCCGTACAACAAATTAATTGACCGTACGCCGGATAACAATACGAAATCATTCAACGGCAAAGATCATGATAGCAGTGGGGAAGGCGGAACAACGGTTTCGGTGAAAGTCGGCGGATAGACCTCACCCCTTCATCCCCTCTCCGCAAGAGAGGGGGCGATACCCCGAGCTGTGTTTAATATGAAATACAATTTTTCTTTATACTGTCATCCCGCACGTGTTGCGGGATCTCATAAATGCTTGCAGATACAAAAAGAAAGGCGCTTCAAATAAATGAAGCGCCTTTTTATTTATATTACTGAGAAGATGAATTATCAACTTGTGGCCACGCATTTTTATAACGAAAAAGAATTATTTTTTCTTCGCGTCTTTGCGCCTTAGTGGTAAAACACGCGTTACAATATCGAGATCAAAAACAAGGCAATGATTGCCGGTAAAGCCTGCACTACAAAAATACGTTTGGATGCCGTTAACGCGCCGTAAATTCCGGCCACAGCCACACAGCTCAAAAAGAAAATAGCTACATAATGGCTCCACTCCACATTTTGGATGAACAGTGACCAAATCAAACCTGCCGCTAAAAACCCATTGTACAATCCCTGGTTAGCAGCCAGTGCTTTGGTGGGTTCAAATAATTCCGGCGGAAATTGTTTGAATACTTTTTTACCGACCGTGGTCCAGGCAAACATTTCCATCCATAGGAAATACGCATGTTCCAGCGCGATGATGATGATTAAGGCTTTTATTACGTATATCATGAGTTCAAAATTTAAAGTTTAAAGTTCAAAAGTTTAATTTAGCTGTACGCAGATGCTAAATTCATAAATGCTCTTCTTTCGAAGTTGTCATCCCGGGCCTGACCCGGGATCTTATAAATGTTCGCAGTATCTGTATTTATTCCGGTTAAAAAACTACGATTCTTTTTTAACCGATCCCACAATAAATGCGGGATGACAGTATGTATCGTGATTCGTTTTATTATAATGATTTTAAAAAGTTAATATTTAAATACAATTTCCTTTGAGTATCGTCATCCCGCAATGTTGCGGGATCTCATAAATGTTTGCAGTATAGTATTTATTCCGGTAAAAAAATTACGATTCCTTTTTAACAGATCCCGGGTCAAGCCCGGGATGACAGTAAATAGTGTGATTATTTTTCTATAATGCCAGCAATATTAATTTTAAGTAACATCTAAATACTAACGACTACAGACTAACTACTTCTTCCCTTTCGCCCTCTGCATGTAATTCACATCATTCGTATCAAAGCGGCTTCCGCGTTTGGATTTGTACACATCAAAACGTGTTTTCACTTCTGTTTTCGGCCATGAATTATTGGCTTCGTTAATGTCGGCAGTTTCTTTGTAGGGATCGATCAGGATCGATTTTACTTCTTTTGTTTTTACAAATGTTTTGGTCACTTTGGTTTCATCCTTGCGCCAGATATAAGCACTGATGCGCTCTACTTCGCTTGTTCCGTCGGCATAATTCCATTGAATGATGATCGGCATGACTGTTCCGCCTTTGTTGCTAAAATTCAATTCGTAATAAAAATTACCTTCATAACTTTTAAAATCATCTCCCGGCATGGCGCTCAATTTTTCATTTTCATCACGGATCACCGGCGTTACATCTGTTGCAGCCATTTTATTGTAATAATAAAAATCACGCAGTGTTGTATCCGTATCCACCAAAAATTTCATTCCGCTTTCACGATTGCGCACTTTGGAAATGTGCTCAAAATCCTTTACAGGCGGCTTCGGCCGGATGGTATCCATTTTTACAGGAACCACATCCGAATTTTTTACAGTAAATGCTTTTACACTGTCCAGTGAAATATCCACTGGATCGGTATCATAGAACCAGCCTCTCCAAAACCAATCCAGATCCACGCCGGAAGCATCTTCCATGGTCCTGAAAAAATCAGAAGGTGTTGGATGTTTGAACGCCCAACGCTCCGCATATTGCTTGAATGAATAATCGAACAATTCGCGGCCCATCACCGTCTCCCGTAAAATATTTAATGCTGTTGCAGGCTTTCCATAAGCGTTTGCGCCAAAATTATTGATATTCTCGCTGTTGGTCATGATTGGCTCCAGCTGGTCTTTCGACATTTTCATGTAATCCACAATTTTATTGGCCGGGCCGCGGTTGGAAGGAAAATTATTATCAAATTCCTGTTCTGTTAAAAACTGTACGAAGGTATTTAATCCTTCATCCATCCAGGTCCACTGGCGCTCATCGCTGTTCACGATCATCGGGAAAAAGTTATGTCCCACTTCGTGAATGATCACGCCCAGCATTCCGTATTTTGTTTTTTCGGTGTACGTTCCGTCCGCTTCCGTTCTGCCGTAATTAAAGCAGATCATCGGGTATTCCATTCCGTTGGATGCTTCCACGCTGATGGCGGTCGGGTATGGATAATTGATCGTATATTTTGAATATGTGCGAATGGTATGCGCCACCACTTTCGTTGAATATTTGCTGTAAAGCGCATAGGATTCTTTGGGATAATAGCTCATGCACATTACCGTTTTACCGGCTTGTTTGATCCCCATGGCATCCCACACAAATTTGCGGGAGCTGCCCCATGCAAAATCGCGCACGTTTTCGGCTGTATAGATCCAGGTTTTAAAATTGGTATGATCCGGATTTTTTTCTTTGTTTTTTGCTTCTTCCAGTGTCACAATTTCCACCGGTTTATCACTGGTTTGCGCCTGCGTCCATTTAGCAAACTGCGCCGGTGTTAATACCGCTGCATAATTGGAGCACTGCCCGGTTGCGGCTACCACATGGTCGGCTGGCACTTTCATGCGTACTTTAAAATTTCCGAATGCCAGTGAAAATTCGCCTCTTCCGGTAAATTGCTTGTTGTTCCAACCGCCGTAATCGTTGTACACACACATGCGCGGGTACCATTGCGTGATCGTGAACAGGTTATTTCCATCACCTTCAAAATATTCGTAACCGCCACGGCCGCCAATTTTCATGCGCTCCGGAATTTTATAATTCCATTTTATTTTAAAAACAAATTGCTGACCGGGTTTTAGCGTCGTTGGCAAATCAATGCGCATCATTGTGTAATTGATGGTGTGCGGCAATTCTTTACCCAATGCATCCGTCACGCTGATGATGTTATCTCCGCAACCTTCCAGTTTCTTTTTCACATCCAGCCCGTCGAGCTGCACATCCGTTACCGGCTGCGAAATTTTACTTCCGTCGAAATAATTGGATTCGCCATTGGGATTGTGTTCATTCTCATCCAGCTGCAGCCACAAATACGTCAGCGGATCAGGCGAATTGTTATAGTAGGTGATCTGCTCCGATCCTTCCAGCTTCAGGTCTTTCTCGTTCAAAAATGCATCAATATCATAATCGGCACGCTGTTGCCAGTAAGCACTTCCGGGCGCACCGGAAGCAGTACGGTAGCTGTTGGGTGTTGGTAAAATGGTACCCAGCTGCTCAAATTTATTTCCGTGATTGGCTTTTGGATTGTTTTGAATGTTTTGTGCAAACGCAGCGCTTAAAAGCGACAGCAGGTGAATTGAAAGGGTAATTTTTTTCATTCGAATTAAAAAATTTAATGGATCAAATCATAAAAACGCTGGGCGGCCAGCAGCAATGCTATTCCAAATACGGCAACGGAAATAAAAAAATTAAAGCGGACTTGCCGGATCCTGAAAATGCTTGTTAAAAATAAGGAAAACAATACAATAGTTGTTACGATAATTAGCTGACCGGCTTCTATTCCGGTATTAAAGGCAAATAACGGGGATAAAATATTTTTTTGACTGCCTAAAAGGGATTTTAAAAGTGTGGAAAATCCCAGCCCGTGGATCAGCCCGAAAAACAATGCCATCCAGTAATTTGCTTTAAAGTTTCCTTCCCGGATCTTGTTCCTGTTATAGATATTATACACGCAGGTGGATAAAATGGTGACCGGGATCAGGAATTCGACCAGTTTTGTATTGATGCTAAAAATATCGAGTACGCTTAGCGCGAGTGTGACCGAGTGCCCGATGGTAAATGCGGTGATGAGCACCAGTAAACTTTTCCACTGGTTTATCGTATATACACCACACAAGGCAAGGAGGAACAGCATGTGGTCATAACCCTCAAAATCGGTAATGTGTCCAACACCTGTTGTGAACCAAAGGGAAAAGTTATTCAAATTTCGTATTTTTGAACTATGGTCAACAAGTTTACTGTTTTTTCCGCAAAATCACTAACGGCGTTCTGCATTTTTATTGCAGTAACAGCCTTTACTGTTCCGGCTCACCGCTTCTATCTCGGCCTGACCGAAATACGCGTGAGCACCTCCAAAAAAACCATGGATGTGAGCTGTAAATTATTTACAGACGACCTGGAAGAAGTGCTGCTGAAAAAATACGGTAAAAAAACAGATCTTGCCACCAGCACCAAAGATAAAGCTACACAGGCATTGCTGAATAAATACATCAACGAAAATTTTAAGATCAATGTGGGCGGCAAGCTGCAGGTACTTTCATTTGTAGGATATGAAGTGGAAACGGATGCTACCTGGTGCTATCTCGAAACGGTTCCGTTCAATAGTAAGGGTACGATCAATATTTACAACACGCTGCTGTATGATTATTTGCCGGAACAATCCAATATGATCAATTTTTATTGGGATGACCAGGATAAAAGTGCGAAGATCACGAACCCGGATAAGATGGTGGAGATTACCTTTTGAGTTCAAAGTTTAATTTCAAAAGTTTAAAGTTAGCTGGGTGAGTACTGTGTTTTGATGAACCACAAAAGAAACAAAAGAAACAAAAGGCGGTGCGTAATCTGAAGATGTTGATTTGTGCGGATGCTGTGTATAAATACTGAATGTTTTATTTTACTGTCATTTCCCTTTCGGAGTTGTCATTCCGGACTTGATCCGGGATCTCCTAAATGTTTGCAGGATATTGTTAACGGTTTTTAATGAACAGATCCCGGGTCAGGCCCGGGATGACAGAGCGAAGAGAGATTTGTCTCTGATTTAACGCATACAGTATCTGCGTAAAGCAAAACTTTAAACTTTTGAACTTTAAACTTTGAACTAAAATAAAAAGCTTTTTTATTTTACGCTTCCATCTCTTCCACTTCACCCATTGCGCAGAATTTTTCGATGCGCTGATCCACCCGTTTTTTCGGGTTTATTTTCTCCAGCGCTTCAATATTTTTTAAGATCTCCGCTTTTACAGTTGCAAAAATTTCGGTATGGTTTACATGTGCGCCGCCTAATGGTTCCGGAATAATTCCATCAATTAATTTATTCCCCAGCATATCGGTCGCCGTTAATTTTAATGCTTCGGCAGCACGTTCTTTATTGTTCCAGTTGCGCCATAAAATGGACGAGCAGGATTCCGGTGAAATAACCGAATACCAGGTATTTTCCAGCATCATTACTTTATCGCCGATCCCAATTCCCAATGCACCGCCGGAAGCGCCTTCACCAATGATGATACAAATTACAGGCACTTTTAACTGCGCCATTTCCATTAAATTACGGGCAATTGCTTCGCCTTGTCCGCGTTCCTCCGCTTCCAAGCCGGGAAAAGCACCCGGTGTATCGATCAATGTAACGATGGGTTTGTTGAATTTCTCAGCCAGTTTCATCAAACGCAATGCTTTGCGGTAACCTTCCGGATTTGGCATCCCGAAATTACGGATCTGGCGCATTTTGGTATTGATCCCTTTTTGCTGCCCGATAAACATCACAGTTTTGCCATCTATGCTTCCAAAACCGCCTACCATTGCTTTGTCATCTTTTACGGTGCGGTCGCCATGCAATTCCATGAACGTTCCGCCGGTAATGTAATCGATATAGGCCAATGTGTAAGGCCTGTCCGGGTGACGGGATACCTGTACCCGCTGCCACGGAGTTAGATTTGAATAAATTTCTTTGCGTGCTTCTCTTATCTTTTCTTCAATATCAGCAGTTGTTTTAGAAACATCGACACCACTTTTTTCTGCTACTTGTTTTACTTTTTCTAATTGTTCAACCAAACTTTCAATTGGTTTTTCAAAATCTAAATAATTCATCTTCAGGAAATTTGATTAATGGAGGGCTAAAATACGAAATATTATGTGAAATAACCAATCAATATGTGGCTTTGGCAGGTACGGATAACGCCCGCCTGAACGATTCGGGCAGGAACAGGAGCGAATATTACGAATCTGTGTTATCTGCTAAATACCAATTCGTACCAATATACCAATCTGTGTATCGGAGATGAGTTACAAAATTGTCTGTCATCCCTCAATGTTGCGGGATCGGTTAATTAAAGATAAAAAACACGTTTCAAACATTTATGAGATCCCGTGTCAGGCCCGGGATGACAGCTTCGAAAGAAGGAACATGAATAAATTTAGCATACAGCACATACGGGATTTGTAAATTTGTACTCATTCATCATTTGCAACACCCACAGATTTGTACATTTGTATTCATTCGTAATTCGTAAATACTAATTATTAATGACTCACGACTAATTACTTAATTACTAAATACATGATTTCTTTTCCGAATGCTAAAATAAATATCGGCCTCAACATTATTGAAAAACGCGACGATGGTTTTCACAACGTTGAAAGTGTATTTTACCCGGTTGGGCTGTGTGATGCGCTGGAAGTGGTTGAAAACACAGAAGCCGGTAGCGAACGGATCACGATCACCACATCGGGAATTGAGATCCCCGGAAATGCGGATGATAATTTATGTTATTATGCCTATCATGCCATTGCAGCAGATTATCCCTTACCAAATGTAAAAGTGCATTTGCACAAACACATCCCGATTGGTGCAGGTTTAGGCGGCGGTTCGGCCGATGCTGCTTTTTTTATCCGCTTGCTGAATGATAAATTTGAGCTGGGAATTTCATGGGGAGAGATGCACCATTATGCAAGACAGCTGGGCAGCGATTGTTCTTTTTTTGTGAGCAACAAGCCTGCTTTCGCAGAAGGTAAAGGCGACCAGTATGAATCGCTGAGCATGAGCTTAAAAGGATATTATGTTGTATTGGTGTATCCCAACATTCACATCGATACGGCAAAAGCCTACAGCGGTGTAAAACCAAAGCCTGCAACACGCTCACTGGAAAATGACATTTTAAATTTACCGGTTGAGGAATGGAAAGGTGTTGTTCACAATGATTTTGAAGATTCTATTTTTCCGCAATTTCCGGAGATCAAAAGCATCAAGGAAAAATTATACGACCTGGGCGCAACGTATGCATCCATGAGTGGAAGCGGCTCTACGCTGTATGGAATTTTCAAAGAGGAAACGGATCTGAAAAATAAATTTGAGGGATGTTTTGTGTTTGAAGGAGCTTTGTAGGTTTTACCACTAAGGACTTTACCACTAAGGCACTAAGGACACTAAGCATTGTTGATTGCTGTGTGATAAAATTTACCACAAAAAAAAGCAAAAGGATACAAAGAGCGGGATGTAAAATGCTATGTGTATTGCCACAGATTCACAGATTTTTTTATTGACAAAATTATTACACAGATTAAAATCGCTTTGCGATTTTAATCTGTGTAATTTGCTAATATTTTTTTAATCTGTGAATCTGTGGCTTTATTTATTTTTTTTAGCGTTCTCACTGCCTTAGTGGACAATTAACAGATCCCGGGTCAGGCCCGGGATGACAGGACATGGAAGAATTGTACTCCGAAATAAACACAGCACCCATACAGCAAACTTTAAACTTTCTAACTTTAAACTTTGAACTTCTTTACTTACTTAAGTATAAATTCCGTTCAGAATAAATATTGTGAAAAAACTCATCCGTCAAATCATCAATAAAATAGATCGCTTCGCCGGTTGATTTCATTTCAGGCCCTAATTCTTTTGTTACTTCCGGGAATTTCTCATAAGAGAAAACCGGAATTTTTATAGCATATCCTTTTTTACGCGGATTGAATTTGAAATCCTTCACTTTTGCACCCAGCATTACTTTGGTGGCGTAGTTCACATACGGTTCGTCGTACGCTTTCGCGATGAACGGCACCGTGCGTGATGCGCGTGGATTTGCTTCGATGATGTACACGACCTCATCTTTGATCGCAAACTGGATGTTTAATAAACCAACCGTTTTCAAAGCCAGCGCAATTGTTTTTGTATGCTGCTCGATCTGCTTCATTACATTTTCGCTCAGGTCAAACGGAGGTAATACAGCGTAAGAATCGCCGGAGTGAATGCCCGCAGGCTCGATGTGCTCCATGATGCCGATGATGTAATTATCAGTACCGTCGCAAATCGAATCGGATTCCGCTTCTATGGCGCCTTCCAGGAAGTGATCCAGCAATACCTGGTTGCCGGGATGATCTTTCAGTAAGTTCACCACGTGCTGCTCCAATTCCTGCTCGTTGATCACGATCTTCATGTTCTGTCCGCCCAATACATACGAGGGACGAACCAACAATGGAAAGCCCAGTGTTTTCGATAATTCCACTGCTTGTTCTGCATCTTCGATCACGCCGAATTGCGGATAAGGAATGCCGTTGTCTTTTAATAAATTGGAAAAACTTCCGCGGTCTTCCGCCAGATCCAGCGATTTATAATCCGTGCCGATGATCTTAATTCCGTAACGTTCCAACTTCTCCGCCAGCTTCAGCGCGGTTTGTCCGCCCAGCTGCACGATCACGCCTTCGGGTTTTTCATTCAAAATAATATCATAAATGTGTTCCCAGAAAACCGGCTCGAAATATAATTTATCGGCCACGTTAAAATCGGTAGAAACAGTCTCCGGATTACAATTGATCATAATGGTTTCGTAACCCAATTCCTTCGCGGCAAGCACACCGTGTACACAACTGTAATCAAACTCAATCCCCTGCCCGATGCGGTTAGGACCACTTCCAAGCACTACAATTTTTTTCTTGTCGGATGCGATCGATTCATTTTCATCCTCAAACGTGCTGTAATAATAAGGAGTTTTCGCTTCAAATTCTGCCGCACAGGTATCTACCAGCTTGTAAACGCGTTTGATGTCCAGCTCATTTCTGCGGTTGAACACTTCGCTTTCCAGGCATTTTAATAAATGTGCGATTTGGCGATCGGCGTATCCTTTTTGTTTTGCTTCGTAAAATAAATCGCGTGGCAGCGATGGCAATGTGTATTTCGAAATTTCGCCTTCCAGCAGGATCATTTCTTCGATCTGGTTTAAAAACCATGGATCGATGCGGGTTAATTTCTGAATGGTTTTGATGGAAATTCCCATTTTGATCGCATCGTAAATATGGAATAAACGGTTCCAGCTCGGGCGTTCCAGGCTTTTTAATAATTCGTCCTGGTTAGTCACTTCGCGTCCGTCGGCACCCAATCCGTTACGTTTGATTTCCAAACTCTGACACGCTTTTTGAAGCGCTTCCTGGAAACAGCGGCCAATACCCATCACTTCGCCAACCGATTTCATCTGGAAACCCAGCTCGCGGTTAGCGCCTTTAAATTTATCAAAGTTCCAGCGCGGAATTTTTACGATCACGTAATCCAGTGTAGGTTCAAAATAAGCAGATGTTAATTTGGTGATCTGGTTTTCCAACTCGTCCAGGTTGTAACCGATGGCTAATTTAGCTGCAATTTTTGCGATCGGGTAACCGGTGGCTTTGCTTGCCAGCGCCGATGAACGGGATACGCGCGGATTGATCTCAATGGCAATAATATCTTCGGAATCATCCGGATTTACCGCAAACTGTACGTTACAGCCGCCTGCAAAATTCCCGATGCTGCGCATCATTTTAATAGAAAGCGTCCGCATTTTCTGGAACGTACTGTCGGATAAAGTCATTGCCGGTGCTACGGTAATGCTGTCGCCGGTATGCACACCCATAGGATCAAAATTCTCGATCGAACAAATGATGGCCACGTTGTCGTTCCCATCGCGCAGCAATTCCAGCTCAAACTCTTTCCAACCCAATACAGCTTTGTCGATCAGCACTTCGTGGATCGGCGACGTATGCAATCCGCGGTTAAGCGCAGCATCAAAATCTTCTTTTTGGTATACCACGCTTCCACCGCTGCCACCAAGGGTAAACGAAGGGCGGATCACGAGCGGAAATCCGAATTTTTGCGCAATTTCTTTTCCTTCCAAAAAGGATTTGGCAATGTGCGAGGGCGCCATTCCCACACCGATGGATTCCATGCGGGCACGGAACTTATCGCGGTCTTCGGTCACTTCAATCGCGTCAATATCCACACCGATCATGCGCACCTTGTATTTTTTCCAAATACCCATTTCATCGCATTTCATAGCAAGGTTCAGGGCCGTTTGTCCGCCCATGGTAGGCAACACGGCATCAATGTCCGGATTTTCCTCTAATATTTTAACGATGGATTTTACTTCCAGCGGCAGCAGGTATATATTTTCTGCTGTTACTTTATCCGTCATGATGGTAGCCGGATTGGAATTGATCAGCGTTACCCTGATCCCTTCTTCTTTGAGCGAGCGTGCCGCCTGGGAACCGGAATAGTCAAATTCGCAGGCCTGCCCGATCACAATGGGCCCGCTACCGATAATTAATACTGATTTTATGGAGTTATCTTTTGGCATATCTTATTAATGTGCTGATTTGAAAATTTTCTAATTTGAAAATGATTACGAAAGTATCATTTTTGAGTGTTTGTTAATTTGAATTTTATTATAGATTTTCAACATATCCGGGCAAAAAAAATGCTTCTCTTACGAGAAGCATTTTTTATTGAATTATTCAAATTGAAATATCATTTATCAATTTCTATTTATGAGTTTTTTCGTCAGAAACAGTTAATTTTTTTCTTCCTTTAGCTCTACGTGATCTTAATACTCTGCGACCATTTGCAGATGCCATTCTTTCACGGAAACCGTGTTTGTTTTTTCTTTTCTTTTGCGATGGTTGGAACGTACGTAATGCCATTTTTATCTATGATTTGCGCTTTTCTTAACCGAAAAGCAAATTAATATTCTGTTTAAACCAGCGATCCATTTCTAAATCGGGATGCAAAGATAAAAAGTTTTTCTGTTTCACAAACTATTTTATTGAAAAAAGTCGAGAATTTGAGTTGACTGAATCGAGAAATAACTCATAATAGACTAAAAATCAATATTTTACACCGAAATTTCAAATGTTTTTAGCCACAGATTCACAGATTTTTTTGAGTTAAAAAAATTAAAAAGGATTATCACCGCTTCCGCGATGAGATTACTAATAATTTGTATAATTTCCCTTTTTATTATTTAAAATCTGTGAATCTGTGGCTCCTTTTCTGCAACCGGTTAAGCAGATAATTCCTCAAAATCGGCATCCGACAAGCTTACATTTGCGCCGCCCAGGTTTTCCTTTAAATGTGCTACAGAACCCGTTCCCGGAATCAGTAAAATGTTGGGAGAACGTTTCAGCAGCCATGCCAGCGCCACCTGTGCGGTAGTTGCTTTATGCTTTGCAGCGATCTTTACAATCTTTTCTTCCAGTTTGCCCGGCCCCGCAGCCAATGGATACCAGGGAATGAAGGCCATGTTGCGTTTTGCAGTATAATCTACCAGTTCTTCCCATTTACGCTCGCCCAGGTTGTACATATTCTGTATGGATACGATCGGTATCACCTTTTCGGCTTGTTCGATCTGCGCAATGTTTACTTCGGATAATCCCACAAAGCGGATCTTTCCGGCTTTTACAGCATCCGCCACCGGCCCCAGTGTTTCTTCCACGGGCACATTCGGGTCGATCCGGTGTAATTGCCAAAGATCAATTTGCTCTACTTTCAGGCGTTTCAAGCTGCCTTCAATTCCCTGTATAATGCGTTCCGGCCTGCCATTTACCTGCCATTCACTTGGCCCGATACGGTCGAGCCCGCTTTTGGTAGCAATTACCAATCCTTTGCGATACGGGTGCAATGCTTCCGCAATAAGCGTTTCGTTGGTATACGGGCCGTATGCTTCGGCTGTGTCTATAAAATTTACACTGCCTTCCACGGCTGTTCTCAATACTTTTTTTGCGTTTTCACGATCATCTACATCGCCCCATACGCCCGGGCCGGTAAGTCGCATGCCGCCATAACCGAGGCGGTTTATTTCCAGCTCCCCTCCTATCCGGAAGGTTAAATGTTTTGTTGTTTCCATGAGTAATGATTATTTTAAAATTTATATTTTAACTTTTTGAAGGCAAAAAGTTACAATCCGCCGCGGCGGACCGGCCTGTAAGGTAATTTTTCCTTCCGCTAACGCTGCAGGAAAACCGCGGATAATTTCACCGACGCAGTCATGGCTTCGTAGCTTTAATTCTTCTACCGCTCATTACCGCTATTACTGAACAGGCCGAAAGAGTCTGCAGAATGAGCATTCTCTTATTTTTAACCAATTGGCAGCAGAATATTTCAATCTGGTTTAACCTGCTTCCATGCTCTTATAAATTCTACTCCCTTACTTCTACCACATAAGGCACAAAGAAAACATAAGGCTAAGCGTAAACTAAGCAATAACACTCAGAGCTTATGTTTTCTTTGTGCCTTATGTGGTTAAAATTTTTTTGTGCTGCAAAGTTCCTGATACTCTTTTAAAATTATGCTACCTGTTCGGTATTTACCGTGATCGGGTTGGTGAGCGCTTTGTGCGTAGGGCAGCTGTCGGCGATCTTCATCAGCCGTTCTTTTTGCTCCCCGGTTAAACTGCCTGTGAATTTGATCTTGCGTGTAAACGTAGACATGTTTTTTTCAGGATCGCGCGTAAACGAAACTTCCACATTCAGATCCTCCAGGTCCCAGCCTTTCCGGTCGGCATACATACGCAGGGTAATGGATGTACAAGCGCCCAGCGATGCCGCAAGCAGCTCAGAAGGAGAAAATCCGAAATCGTTTCCGCCATTCTCTTCGGGCTCATCGGCTACAATTAAATTGGTAGCGCTTTTAATCGTGGTTTGGTATTTTTCTTTAGCAATGTGTGCGTTGATGGTAACCATATTTATTTAAAGTTAGGATGTGATGGCGGCAGCGGTACAAATTCTGTTTCGCCTGCTATTATTGGAAATGTTTGTGCCTGCCATTTTTGTTTTGCATTTTCGATCAGCTCCTGGCTGCTGGCAACAAAATTCCAGTAAATAAAGCGTTCTTCGGGAAAAGCATCTCCACCGAAAATATAAATAGTACTGTTTGCTGCCAGTGTAAATTCGCACAGCTGGCTTTCTTTTGCCACCAGGATACGTTTCGGTTCGTATGTTATTCCTTCGTTCTCAATGTTTCCTTCTAAAATATAAATGGCAGCTTCGCCGAAGAGCTCATGCCCGATATTGACTTTTTGTGCTTGTTTGCTTTTTAATTCCAGCAAAAATAAATTGCTGTGTACAGGCACCGGCGATTGTTTTCCAAATGCTTTTCCTGCGATCAGTTTATAATGAATGCCCTCTGTTTCCCATGCTGGCAGCTCTTCTTCATTGGCATGAAAAAAGGAGGGTTCCGATTGTTCCAACTCTTTTGGCATGGCTACCCAGATCTGCAATCCGTGCATGGATTTATCCGCATGACGTAAATATTCGGGTGTGCGTTCCGAATGCACAATGCCTTTTCCCGCAGTCATCCAGTTTACCTGCTGCGGCTTGATCTCGATGGCGGTTCCCAAACTATCGCGGTGCATGATCTTACCTTCAAAAAGGTACGTAAGCGTGGAAAGCCCGATGTGCGGATGCGGCGGCACATCAAAATTTTCGCTACCGGTTAACTGCGCTGGGCCCATGTGATCGATAAAGATGAAAGGCCCTACCATACGTTTTCCACGGAAAGGCAATAAGCGGCCCACCATAAAAGAGCCGATGTCGGCAGGCCGTTCTTCGATTATTAAGTTGATGTTGGACATATGTTAGTTCAAAGTTTAAAGTTCAAAAGTTTAAAGTTTGCTGTGTTTGAAACAGCGAATAACGAATTTAACGAATAACGAATCTGTGTATATGTTACGAATGATTACAAATTTACGAATCTGTGTGGTACGGATAACGAACAGGAGCGAATATTACGAAACCGGGTGGATGCTGCGTGTTAAGATGCATAATTTTATGTAAACTTTTTCTTATAAGCTGTCATCCCGGGTCACGCCCGGGATGACAGACCGTTTATTGATTTATTTCCAATGCACAGATTCGTAATATTCGCTCCTGTTCGTTATCCGTATCATCCGTACTTTATTTTCTGCGTCTTTGTATCTAAAAGCGAATTCCGCGTTATGCTATTTTAACAATTTCCCTTTTAAAAAAGGTTAAAATGTGTTGAGCGGTTGAAACGCCTGCATCAATTTGCTTTATATTTGAACCCATGGCTAACCACTACATAAAAAATACATTTCTCCTGTTCCTCTTTATTTTACCTGTTTTTGTGCATGCACAGATCAGCGGTAAAATAACAGATGCTTCACAAAAAAGCATTCCGTATTGCAATGTTTTACTGTTGCGATCATCGGATTCATTACTGATCACCGGCGCTACAACTGATAGTGCAGGCTTTTTTCAGCTGGAGATCAAAGATACCGGTACTTTTTACGTAGGGATAAATTATACCGGCTATAAAAAATGGAAAAGCAACCCGATCACGATCACGGATAAAAAGGCAGGGATCAACACCGGCACGATCAAACTGCAGGAAGATGCAAAATTATTGAAGGATGTGGAAGTAGTGGCCGAGCGGTCGTTTATGGAACACAAGATCGACCGCACGGTTTATAACATCCAGAACAGTATTATCGGAGCGGGATTTAACGGATTGGAAGTATTGAAAAAACTTCCCGGTGTAACGGTGGATGGCAACGATCAGATCTCCGTAAGGGGAAAATCGGGCGTACTGATCATGATCGACGGGCGCGCTTCGTATATGTCGGCAGCCGATGCGGCTAACTTTTTAAAAAGCCTGGATGCAAGCCAGATCGAGAAGATCGAAGTGATCACGAACCCTTCTTCCAAATTTGATGCGAGCGGAAACGCGGTGATTAATATTGTATTGGTAAAAGATAAGAACCTGGGATTGAATGCGCAGGTATATGGAATTTACGGACAAGGCTTTTACAGTGGCAAAGGCGGCGGCTTTAATATGAATTACCGGACAAAAAAGTTCAATTTTTTTGCAAATAATAATTCATATTATATGAAATCTTATAATGCATCGGACCAGAAAAATATTTTTACGGAAAATGGCGTTACTTCAGCCGAATTTAATGAGCACTGGCTGCAATTGAACCATAATGAGGGAAGTGGCGGCCGTGCCGGTATGGATTACGAGATCAATAAAAAACAAACGCTGGGTGCAGTGGCTGAAGTTTACTGGAATGCCAACCAGGCAGCCGGAGATGATGAATCAAAAGTGTACAATGCCAATAATGAAATGGATTCGGTATTAAATACAGCCACTACCAAAACCGGCGTATCGTATAACTTTGGCGGCAATCTTAATTATAAATACAAGATCGATACAACGGGGAAAGAATTTTCGGCGAATGTGGATTATGTGGCGTATTCTTTCACAGGCAATGAAGAAGATGTAACGCGGCATGCAGCGACTCAAAATCAGTACCCGGTCTACTCTACCACGCTGCGTTACAAGCTTCCGGAAACGGTGAACATTCTTGCTGCGAATGTGGATTACGAACAGCCGGTGTGGAAAAACGGAAAGATTGAAACGGGGCTGAAAGCAAGCGATGTGGCATCGGAGAACTATGCGCATTACTGGAATGTGAACAATGGTATTGCGGTGAACGACACTGCTAAAACAAATCATTTTGTATACCGCGAAAATATTTATGCGGGCTATCTGAATTTTTCAAAACCGCTTTCTAAAAAAGTAGAGATGCAGATCGGTCTGCGTGGCGAAGGCACCAATGCCAGAGGCATTCAGAAAATAAATGATTCGACGGTAAAGATCAATTATTTTAAAATTTTCCCTTCGTTTTTTGTGAACTGGAAAGTGGACAGCAGCAATACGCTTAATTTTTCGTACAGCCGCCGGATCGACCGCCCGGATTATGGTGAACTGAATCCTTTCCGGTTTTACCGTAACCCGTATACATATAGTGTCGGCAATCCTTACCTGCAACCGCAATTGAGTGATAATTTAGGTATTGATTACTTGTATAAAGGTTTTTTCAGCGTCAGTTTGGGTTTCCTGCACATGACAAATGTGATCTCCGATGCCACACATCAGAATGAAAGCACGCATGTGCTGTATACGATCAGCGAAAACATGAGCACGTATAACTCTTTTAATATTTTAGTGACATCAACGCTGCATCCTACAAAATGGTGGACGTTAACTGCAACGGTGAACGCTTTTCACGATCACTATTTCGGCAACAGCCAGGAAGGATATTACAGCAAAGCGGGTTATACAGCGATCGCTAATTTGCTGAATTCGATTAATTTGTCGCACGACTGGTCGTTTGAAGTAAACGTATTTTACCGCACGGTGAACATTAATGGCTATGTGGTAAATGCACCCATTTTTGTGACAGATGCCGGGATCCGTAAAATATTTGCCAAAGGAAAAGCTACAGCAAGGCTTAGCTGCGGCGATGTATTTCATACGGACCGTTACTCGAATACCGAAAAATTTCAGAATATTAATTACACGTCAAAATTTTACAGCGATTCGCAGCGCGTACGTTTAACACTTACCTGGAAGCTGGGAAGATCGCAGTTTCAAAGGCAGGAAAAACAAAAAGGTACACAGGACGAGCTGAACCGCCTGAAAACGAATTAATAAAAATGGAGAGAAGAAAACGTACACCAATTTTATTTTTATCGTAAACAGTTTAATTAACGCGTCATTGCGACCGCGTGTCGCCGTAGCTTTAGCGGTGGCACAGGGCTTTTCGCCCGAAGCAATCTCACACCAGAGTATAAAACCTGAATGAGATTGCTTCGGGCGAAAAGCCCTCGCAATGACGTTCTTAAAATAATTTCTTTTATAGTCCAAAATTCCGGATACTTATTTAATAAAAAAACCTTTCGATGATCTGAAAGGCTTTTCCGGGTTTATCTACAAAATATGTTCTTAGTTTTTTAAATTGTACAGGTCAATTGCTTTATCATACAATTTATCGCGCCTGTTTTTTAAGATCTTCGATGTGATCGGCAAACTCATAGTGCCTAATAAGCTCACACCTGCATTTACGTAATATTTTGGTGAAAGGGTTTTGGTTTGATAAGCCGTTACAAATTGCGAAATGGTAGCTACAGATGTAAAGCCGCCGCCCACGGTAGTTCCAATAGATGTAAGCTTAATAATTTTTTGCGCGATCTTGGTTGCTTTTGCTGTTTTTGCAGCGATCTGCACCGCCGGATTGGTAGATTTTGCCAGCAAACGGTCCACATCTTTTATTCCTGCTTTTTGTCCGTTGATCGTAAATTTTCTGTCAATATGATCGATCTTGTACTGGTTACTTACCGGTCCGGATTTTAAATAACCATTATCGCCGGAAGCCATAGGAACTGTGTTTGTGGGTGTTTGATTTGAATTGGGTAACACCGGAACAGTGGTTGTGTTGGCAAACAATTGTTTTTCGCCGTTGTGAAAACGGATGTACAAAATATCCTTTTTATTATCCACATACGTAGTGCTTTCCTTGATCGGCGCTTTTTTATAGGATACGCCATTGGTGCCTACTTCCAGCACTTTCCCATAAATAATTTCGCCGTTTGTTTTTACGATGGTATCCTGCGCTTTTGCGCTGTTGCTGGTAATGATCCCGATGAATGCAATAAAAATGGAGAGAATGGTGGTTTTTATTTTCATAGCGTTTTTTTGGTTTAGTGCTACAAAAATGAAACATAATAACGAGTGAAAAAACACTCAATGAGAGGATATTGAATGCTCCCCCATTTGGGGGAGACTTCTACCACATACCGCAGGTTATGACTTACTAACGTGAGCCCCGCCCCCTTTTGAACCACAAAAGAAAACAAAAGAATCAAAAGAACGGGAGTGTTACACAAGGTGTAAAGCACGTACTGGAATAGCAATGAAATGCTGCACATTGGTATGTCAGACTTCGCCTTTTGTTTTTCTTTTGTTCCTTTTGTGGTGAACCTTTTTTGCGCTACGTCTTATTTGTTTCTTTGTGCCTTATGTGGTGAATTTTTTTCCGCGCCATCAAGCGCCTAAATTATTCTCCATCGCAAACCGCGTTAGCTCCGCTTTGTTTTTTAATCCCAGCTTGCTCAATATATTTTTACGGTGCGTAATAATGGTAAGCGGACTCAGGTATACTTTTTCAGCAATTTCTTTATCAGTTAAACCATGCGCAATGTATACAAGGATCTCTTTTTCTCTTTTTGTTAATGTATCTGCAAGCGTTTGCGGCGGGGAAGTTTTGCCTGAATAATTATTTAACAGCTGTGATGTGACTTCAGCGCTGAAATGTTTTTCGCCAGCTGCCACTTTTTTGATTACTGCAATGAGCTCTTCTTTATCGATTGTTTTTAAAACATAACCGGAAGCGCCTGCTTCCAGCATTTTTTTGATGTATAAACTTTCGTTCAGCATGGTAAGCGCCACCACTTTTATATCCGGAAATTGTTTGTGAATTTCCTTCGTGGCTTCAATCCCGTCCTTCACCGGCATTTGAATATCGGTAAGCACCACATCCGGTTTTAAAGCGCGCACTTTTTCAACCAGCTCGTTTCCGTTGAGCGCTTCCGCAATTACTTCTATCCCGGCAACGGAGCTGAGTAATCCTTTCATACCATCAATAAAAATGGGATGATCATCCGCTATGATAAGTCTAATGTTCATTTTCCAAATTTACAGGTATTTCAATCACAATGGTGGTGCCTCTTCCGGGTGTGGAATCAATAGTAATCGTTCCATCAAGCCATTCCGAACGGGCAGTAATATTACGCAATCCGCGGCCGTTCATTTTCAGATCCGCTTTATTAAATCCTTTTCCATCGTCCTCGATCATGATCGTTAAATGATCGTCCTGCTTGATCAGCTGAATGTTGATCTCTTTTGCTTCCGCGTGTTTCAGGATGTTGTTCACGGCTTCCTGCACAATGCGGTAAATATTAAATTTAGTTTGCTTGTCGAGCGTAAAATTATCCATATCGTGTACCTGCAGCATAATATCATACAGGCTGGATCTACGGATCTTATCCGCCAATTCGCGCAAAGCAGGCACCAATCCTTCCTCTTCCAGCGTTTGCGGCATCAGGTCGAAAGAAATATTATGGATCTCGGTGGAAGCCTGGTTGAGCAATTGCAATGAATTAACATAATATTGCTTTTGCTCTTCGGGTAATGTCTGCAAATTTAATTTAATGGTGGAAAGCAAATGTCCAAGGCTGTCGTGCAGATCCTCTGCAATGCGCTTTCGTTCCTGCTCCTGCGTTTCCATCACGGCAACAGCCTGCTCTTTTTGCTGCTGGTTAAGCTTTTGCTGATACAGATTTTTTTGCTTTAAGCGCGAGCGGTTAAACAGTAAAAAAGCAGACAATAATATAAATCCAAAAATACCGGCAGCCGACCAGGCAATTACTTTTTGCCGTTTTATTTTTTCCCGGTAGATCGCATCTTTCTGATCCTGCTCTGCTTTTTGTTTGATCTCTTTTTGTTCGAAATCAAAATTCATTTGTGCCTGAACGGTCTTTTTTGTGCTCTCTTCATTCAGCAAACTGTCGCGATAGATCAAAAATAATTTATGATGTTCGTAGGCAGATTTAAAATTTCCGCTGGCGCTATCGGCCGAAGCCAGGCCGGTATAGCTGGCTTTGATATCCTCCTTGCTGCCGATCGCTTTTGCAACCGCAAGTCCATTGTTCAGGTAATCAATAGCATCTGCTGTTTTATGCTGCGCCACATACAACACTCCAATATCGTTGTACGACATGGCAACTCCCTGCTGATCGTCCACATCCTCCAGGATGCGGAAGCCCGTCATGAACTCCGTTAGCGCATCGTTAAGCAAACGCTCGTGTTCCGCAGGTGTTACACCCGGTAAAAAACTTTGCGTGTAATAGCTGTTGCCGATATTGATGAAGGAGCGGCCAATGCCGTCCCTGTCGCCGATCTCCGTTTTCTTTTGAAGCGCCACGAAAAAAAAGTGGAGCGCTTTGTCGTATTTTTTTTGCAGAAAATAAACATTGCCAATGTTGTTAAACGCACGTCCTATTCCCTGCTTATCGCCCACCTGTTTTTGGATCAGTATGGCAGCAAAATAATTTTTTAAGGCTTCGGAATAATTTTCCTGCTGCAGGTAAATGTTACCGCTGTTGTTGTAAGTGCGTGCTATGGCTACATTATCGCCGATCTCTTTTTCGAGCTTTAAGGCCAGCAAATAATTTTTCAAGGCTTCCGGATAATTTCCCTGATAATAATACACCACGCCGATGTTGCTGTACGAAATAGCAATATCCTGCTTATCAACAATCTCCAGGCGCAGCTTTAAAGCGATCGCGTAATTTTTTAAGGCTTCATCGTAATTACCGCGCCCAATGTAAATATTGCCAATGTTGCTGTACGATGCGGCAATTCCTTTTTTTACACCCGGAAGGTTTTCTACCTCTTTCTGAAACTTTAAAGCGGTGGAATAATTATCCAGCGCTTCGTCCTGTTTTCCTTTCGTAAAATTGATATTCCCGATACTATTATACGAAAGACCTATTCCTTTTTTATAACCGCTTTTTTCGGCAAGCGCTTTTGCATTGTTCGCGCAAAGCATGGCAGTGTCGTATTTTCCTTTTATAAACAATTGCCGACTTAGCAGGTTGAGCGTATTCACAATACTGGTATCCTGCTTTAAAGTAGGTAAAACGGTACGCAGCGAGTCAATTTTATTTGCTTGTGCAAATGTATAAAGTTGGCATAACAGTAAAGCCAGCACTAAAATGCAAGAGTTTATTTTCCTTTTCAAGATGTAAAAATTTCGTTTAGTTTAGTGCGTAGCTTAATCCGGTATTTTTTACCAAGCCGTTCAAATATAGGTGGAATTATTGAAAAAATAATTCCTGGTATGCAGATTCCTGATGCGCATAGAATGATTACTAATGTGCAGATTTCTGATGTGCAGATAACGAACTACGTGCAGAATGATTACTGATGTGCAAAATTAAATTTTAATTGTAGATCCATAAAGACCCGGATTCCCGAATGTTGAATTAAAAAATTACATATTTCCTTTATCAGGTCTTAAAATCACACAACTCGCCTGCACATTTGCACATCAGTATATCAGTAATCCTTTTGGGTAAGTATTTTCCCTCTTCCCCCGCTGCATTTTTGAGCGAAACAGCAATCCGTTGAGCATTTAAATCCCCAATTACCGTTTTAATCAGTGGCACGGTAATTCCAATGCTGCTGGTATTACTGCTTTAAAAAGTAATGCTTTAAATATGATGGAATCGAAACCCAAATCGTTTGTATTTTCCAAAGGCATTGATGATTATTTTTCGGGCGTAAGCAGCGCCTTTCAATTCATCGGGCGTTTTTTCAGACAAGCATCAAAAGCGCCGTTTCATGTGCGTGAGATCATCAATCAATGTTATGAAATAGGCTTGCGTTCACTTCCGCTGATCACCTTAACCGGATTTATTACCGGGATGGTGTTTACCAAACAATCCCGTCTCTCACTCGAAACATTCGGCGCCACATCCTGGCTGCCTTCCCTTATTTCCATTGCATTGGTAAGGGCATTAGGATCCCTTGTCACTGCCTTGATCTGCGCCGGAAAAGTAGGCTCCAGCATTGGCGCCGAATTAGGCTCTATGAGAGTAACAGAACAGATCGATGCCATGGAAGTTTCGGCCATCAATCCTTTTAAATATTTAGTTGTAAGCCGCGTACTCGCCACTACCATTACCATTCCAATGCTGGCGCTTTACTGCGGATTTGTGGGTTTACTGGGTTCCTTTGTGAATGTAAACGCCCATGAAGCCGTTAGTTTTATCAGCTTTTTTAAAGAAGGATTTGCCACCATCACCTTCCTGGATGTATTTACATCGGTTGTAAAATCTATTGTTTTCGGTTTTACCATCGGGATCGTGGGATGTTACAAAGGATACAATGCTTCCAACGGAACGCAGGGTGTTGGCCGTGCTGCCAACCAGGCAGTGGTGCTTTCGATGTTCCTGGTGTTTATAGAAGAAATTGTAATTGTACAGATCAGTAACTGGATCCGTTATTTTTAAAATCATGCACAAAAAAAACGACGATAGCAGCATCAACCACACGGAAGCCGTGATCTCCATCCGCGGCCTGTATAAATCATTTGGGCCGCTCGATGTATTGAAAGGCATCGACCTGGATGTTTTTAAAGGCGAGAATGTGGCAGTGCTCGGGCGTTCCGGAACGGGTAAATCGGTATTGATAAAAATATTGGTGGGGCTGCTAAAACCCGATGCCGGAAATATAATGGTGCTGGACAAACAGGTGGATAAATTAAATCAAAAAGAGCTGGATGCATTGCGGCTGAAAATTGGTTTTTCGTTTCAGAACAGTGCTTTGTATGACAGTATGAACGTGCGGCAAAACCTGGAATTTCCATTAAAAATGAATTATCCGGATTTAAAAAAAAACGAAGTGGATAAAGCCGTGGAAGAAGTGCTGGAAGCGGTTGGATTGAAAGATAAAATAGATCAGCTTCCTTCTGATCTGTCGGGTGGACAACGCAAACGCATCGGTATCGCGCGCACGCTGATCTTAAAACCGGAGATCATGCTGTACGACGAGCCTACATCGGGCCTGGACCCGATCACGAGCATCGAGATCAACAACCTGATCAACGATGTACAGCAACAATACAAAACAAGCTCTATTATTATCACGCACGACCTTACCTGTGCCAAAGCAACAGGCAACCGCGTGGCCATGCTGATGGACGGCGTGTTTTTAAAAGTAGGAAGCTTTGATGATGTATTTGCACAAACCGATGAGCGGGTACAACGTTTTTTCAATTACAATTTTATACAATAAACCATGAAAGAATCAAAAAACAAACGGCCGGTGATTGTGGGCGTATTTATCTTTGTAGGCATTGCCCTGCTTGTTGCGGGTGTGCTCATCATTGGCGACCTGCACACTACATTTACCAGCAAGTTGGAAGTCACTACTTTTTTTGATGATGTGAACGGCCTGCAAAAAGGAAACAACATCTGGTTTTCCGGCGTAAAGATCGGCACCATTAAAAGGGTTGATCTCAATGGGCGGCAGGTAAAAGTGATCATGAACATTGATGAAAAAGTACAGTCGTATATCCGCAGGGATGCGAAGGTAAAAGTAAGCACTGATGGTTTGATCGGAAATAAAATTTTAGTGATCTACGGCGGAACGGCCAACGCAGAACAAGTGTTGGCAGGTGATACACTGAGCGTTGAAAAAACATTTTCAACCGAAGACATGATCAACATGCTGCAGGAAAACAATAAAAATGTACTGGCTATTACGAATGATTTTAAAGTAGTGAGCAAAGGACTTGCGGAAGGACAAGGCACGATCGGCAAATTATTAAAAAGCGATTCGATCTACAACAGCATCGCCGCAACAGGCAATTCGCTGCAAAAAGCATCGCAGCGAGCCGAGCAGTTGATCAGCTCGCTTTCCACATTCAGCAATGGCCTGAATAAAAAAGGAACCTTCGCCAATCAGCTGGTAACGGATACCGTCGTTTTTAATTCCATCAAACAATCCGTGCTGGAGCTTCATAACATTGCGGATACGGCATCTTTGTTCATTGCCAATCTCAACAATGCAACCCGCAATCCTAAAAGTCCGGTTGGTGTTTTATTGCGGGATGAAGAAACCGGCGCCAATTTAAAAGCCACGATCAAAAACCTGAACAGCGGTTCTAAAAAACTGGATCAGGACCTGGAAGCATTACAGCACAATTTTTTATTGAGAAGGTATTTTAAAAAAGAAGCGAAAGACAGCACCAATACAGGGAAATAAATTTATTCCGAAATTCATTGTCATCCCGGGCTTGTCGAAGGATCATACAAAAAAAGCTGCATGAAATTATTCATGCAGCTTTTTATTTAACTGGTACAGTAATTTATTTGCGGAGTTTTTTGTCCAAAAGAATCATGTTATTTTTTTGAATCCTTATAAGATGTTCCCGTTGGCCCGCTTACCCCTTGTGTGCCTGTTGGCAAAGGTGTGGGTACACCCATCGGTGTAGTGCCGCCGGTAGTTCCGGTAATTCCCATAGAGCCATTGCTCCCTGTTGAGCCGGTAAAGCCGGTTGTTCCGGTTGTACCGATAGTGCCTGTAAATCCCGTTGCACCCGTTATCCCTGTTGAGCCCGGACTGCCCGGTGCAGGCGGCAAACCGGTTGTTGGATTGTTGATCTGTGCGGTAAGCGTATTTATTCCCAGCCCCACAAGCACTACTATAATTGATTTTTTCATGATCTTTAGTTTTAGTGATTAATAAACTAATTGTTTACTATCAGGAACTAAATTTTTATACCATGCGGATACTGCCGGGTTATTTGTTAAAATTGTCAGGCTGATCATACAAATTGCGATAGAGAGCAATAACCCACTAATTATCAGCCGTTAAAGCATCAATCTTCTTCGTATTTATAACTTCCTTTTTATTCGGGAGCAGAAAAAAACAAACAAAAAAGAAATATTTTGTTTGTTGATTAGAAAAATATATTACATTTGCATCCGCTTTAGGAAGAAATCCCCGAGGCATTTTAAACAGGCAGTTCTTTCAATTTAAGATAAAAAATAATAGTTCGGGGCGTAGCGTAGTCCGGTCATCGCGCCTGGTTTGGGACCAGGAGGTCGCAAGTTCGAATCTTGCCGCCCCGACTTAAATTAGCTAATTGGTTAATTCGGTAATTTGAAATTAAATTTTCAAATTTTCAGATTGGTTGATTAGCTTTTTTTTTGAGTAATAAAAGTAAAACATTCCCGGTTTCGTAGCTCAGCTGGATAGAGCAACTGCCTTCTAAGCAGTAGGTCTTGCGTTCGAATCGCAACGAGACCACCACACATAGATAAGTCTTTCGGGAAACCGGGAGGCTTTTTTGTTTTGTGCCGGGTACAGCATAGGTATAACTTACCTGAGATTCAGGGATTATTACAATAAATTCATGCTGCTATAATATTATTAACGGATCAGGGAAATCTGTCAATTCCGGTACCCCTGCTTAAAACCAAGACCCTTTTCCCCTGTTATATTTTTTGCCTGCTGCACCGGAAGCAACACATGAAATATGGCTCCTTTATTTTCAATGCCTTCTGCAAATATTTGTCCCGCATACGTTTGTACAATTTTTTTACAAATGGCCAGTCCAATTCCAGTGCCTGCATAATGCCCGCTCCTGCTCAACCGCTGGAACATGGTGAAGATCTGCTGCCCGTATTTCTGGTCAAAACCAATACCGTTGTCTTTAAATATTATTTCGTAGTACGTAAGCGATTGATTCAGGTCCGGATGCAATTTAAGCTGCGCTTTTGTAAGCTTTCGCGAAGAGATTTTAATTACAGGTGCTACATCCGTTTTTGAAAATTTAAGTGCATTGTGGATCAGGTCATAAAAAAGCTGGTTCATCTGGAAAGGTACCGCTTCAATTTCAGGCAGCTTGTCAATCGTGATCTTTGCCTTTTTTTCAGCAATCAGCAATTCAAAATCAAATAAAATACCTTTCAGCACTTCATTCAAATCCGTTTTTACAAACAACATTTCATAATTTGTTACGCCTGCAAAATTAAGCATGTCGTGGATCAGCTTTGTCATCCGCAGCGAAGCGCCTTCTATTTTGTTCAAATATTCCTTTACTGTTTTAGGATCAATGTCCTTTTTATTATCCTGGAGGATCTTCGAAAAAGTGATGATCTTGCGCAACGGTTCCTGGAATTCGTGGCTGGTAGTATGTGCAAACTGATCCAGCTGCACATGGCTTTGCTCCAGCTGTAACGTCCGCTCTTTCACTTTTTGCTCCAGCTCTTCCGAAAACTCTTTTTTCTTTTTCTCTCTTATTTTTCGTTCCGTAATGTCTTCAATCGCCAGCAAAATTAATTGCTCTTTGTTTTTTTCATTGATTACCTGCCGGGCGTTCAGCAACATGGTCGATTCGCCCAAAGGCAAATTGATCGTGATCTCATAATCATTCATCTCCATTTGCTGCGGCAGCACTTTTTCAAGCAGCGAACGCATTTGCGAATTATCAAACAGCTTATCTTTTATTTGAAAGATCAATTTGCCTTCCGCATCCTCTTCCGTAATGCTGAATTTTTTTGCAAAAGCCGGATTGACGCTTTTAATGTAAAATGCTTTGTCAAGCACCACAAGCGGTTCCCGCACAGTATCCGTAATCGATTCGGCATACAGCAGCATCACCTTGATCTGTTCCTGCTTTTCAAGCAATTCCTGGTTCACGCTGATCAGCTCTTCATTACTGGATTGCGTTTCTTCCTTAGATGTTTCCAGTTCTTCATTCAGGCTTTGCAGCTCTTCGCTGCTGCTCAGCAGCTCTTCATTAGCACTCTGCAGCTCTTCGTTTGCCGCTTCCTGCTCTTCCGTGATCGCACGCATATCTTCACGCGTTTGTACGAGCTCTTTTTCAAGTGCTATCCGCTGCAACGATTCGCTATTCGTTTGTTCAGCTGAAATATCCCATCTGTTTTTTTCTTTTGGAGCCAGCGATTTGCGGAAAATGATCAGAAAATGAGGATCAATGGTATTTGTAAGCGGAATGAACTTGATCGTTACCAGGCGCTGTTTATCATTTACCTTAATGGAGATATTTTTTTTGGTAACAATAGCCTGGCTGCTTTTGGATTTATGAAAAGCATTCCGCAATTCAAAAGCAAGGCCTTCATGTGCCATTTTTAAAAGATTGAATGTAGGCTTGCCACTTGGCGGTTCAAGAAAAGGAGCCACCGTTCCGTGAATGTGAACAATGTCCATCTGATCATTTATAACCACACCGGCGGGCGTAAATTCCGAAAGCAAAATTGTTTCCGCTGTTTTCCGGAAGTCGTTTTGCGGCACTTCCACTTTTGGCACCTTTGCACGGTTTTGTAGTGCGGCAGGGGCTTTTCCGGCATCTTCCTTATTAGCTCTAACAGTAGGCACAAAGCGGTGGAGCACCGACTTTTTCGAATATATTTTATAATTCCCAAAAGGCGCAAACAATTCGGATACACCTCCCGTTGTTTCCGATTTTCCAAGAAAAAGAAAGCCCGTTTCTTTCAGCGCATAATGAAACGTACTGAGCGCTTTTTTCTGCAAAAAGGTATCCATATAAATCAATACATTCCTGCAGCTGATCAGGTCCATTTTTGCAAAAGGAGGGTCTTTCAAAAAATCGTGGATCGCAAACACGCACACATCGCGAATCTGCCGACTCACCTGGTAATTTTCATTTTCTTTTTTAAAATATTTTTTCAATAACGACGGCGACATATTTCTTAATTCTACTTTAGAATACAGCCCGGCTCTTGCCTTTGCAATTGCCGCATCTGAAATATCAGATGCAAAGATCTGGATCTGTCGCCCTGCTATTTTTTTTCCTAAAAATTCATGCAGCATAATTGCTAATGTGTACGCCTCCTCACCTGTGGAGCATCCCGCCACCCAAATCCGGATAGGGTCCACTGCCAGCTTATTTTTGATCAGGGTAGGGAATACTTTTTCCGTAATGATTTTAAAGATCAGCGGATCGCGAAAAAATGCAGTAACCGGGATCAGCATATCCTGAAAAAGTAATGCCTGCTCCGTTTTTTCTTTTCGCAGTAATTTTAAATAATCTGTTAATTTTTCACTCTTGCTCATCGCCATTCTCCGCATAATACGCCTGCGTATGGTGGTTTGTTTGTAATTTGTAAAATCCACTCCGCTGCTTTGTCGCAAAAGTGTAATAATCTGTTTGTAAGTACCTTCATCGTCAGCAGTTTCTTTTTTTGTCCCTTGCTCACCGTAATACACCTGCATCAATTCCAATAATTTTGCAGGCATTTTTTCAGGTGGCAGCACAAAATCAACAGCATCTGCATTTACCGCATTCCAGGGCATTTCCTTGTTTGAAGCAGATTCCTCATCCTGTGCAAAAGTAATTCCCGCATGTTCTTTGATCGATTTTAATCCAAGTGTACCATCGCTCCCGTTACCGGAAAGCACAATACCCACAGCCAAACCCAGGTGGGCTTCGGCAAGCGATGTAAAAAAAACATCTATCGGCTGGGAAGAACTCTTTTTTTCGCGTGGGCTTAGTCTCAGAATACCATCTACGGAAGTAAGCACTTTATTTTCGGGGATCACATAAATATGATTGGGCGCCAGGTGAATCTCATCGGTAATTTCATTTACCGGGATCTTTGTCACTTTAGCAAGAAGCTCCGGAAGAATGCTTTCATGCAAAGGATCCAGGTGCTGCACCAACACATAGGCCATGCCCGAATTGACAGGAACGGCTTTCAAAAAACGCCTGAATGCATCCAATCCGCCAGCCGACGCACCAATACCAACAATAGGAAAATCCTGCACGGAAGCAGGCGGGGCTGATTTACTTTTTTTTAAAGCCATTGGTCGGAATAATAAAATTAAAAAGAAAAAAATGAAGAGACAGAAATACAAATGCTGCAATTACAGCTTATTGCAATCCGGCTAAAATAGCGGTAATCTCCTGGGAAAGCTTTGTAATATCAAAGGGTTTGGCAAGGTAGTGAACAGCCCCAAGCTTGCGCATATTCTCAATGTCCTGCGCATATAAAGAGGTGGAATAAATAATAACAGGAATTTTTTTTAACCGTTCATCTTTTTTTAATTCGGCCAAACACTCCTTACCATTCATGATGTACATGTTCAGGTCAAGAAAAATAAAATCCGGGAATTGCTCCATCTTCCGGAGCTGATCCAGCGCATCCTGGCCGTTACAGGCCTCCTGGCATATATTCGAGGAATCGATCTCGTCTATTGCCTTTCGGAAAAAAAAGCGGTCATCCGTATCATCATCCACTATCATAAAAGTCCTACCTGCCATCCCGTTTTTTCTTAAAGGTAGTGCTTATTCTCTGCCTTTACCGATAAAAGAAGGATTATGTATCATTATTCGGGTGGATCGGGAAAAGGTTACACACATTTGTATTTACAGTGCTAACGACTAATTACTTTTTTAAGATTTTTTATTAGAAAAATGTAGGTTTTTGTCTGAATCTTTAGAAGTATAAAATCGAATGCTGCTTCATTTCATCTTCTTTTCTTTTTGTCTTGAAACAAAAAGAAACAAAAAATTCAAGAACAAGCCATCGGCCTTACGCACCATCCGACGCGTCCCCGCTACTTGTTCCGGCCACCGCGCCCTTCTAAATTTATTTTTCTTACTCCCTCCGGATCGGATAGATTAAAACCGCACTACATTTCTCAAACATTCTACTGCCAATTTAAAAAAAAATAGGATACTCATTCTGAGGACTCTTTCAGCCTGTCCAGTAATAGCGGGAATAAGCGCCAGAAAAATCATAGCTACGAAGCGACCAACCGCATGCGCGAAATTAACCGCGGTTTTCCTAGAGCGCCAGCGGAAGGAAAAATTACCTTACAGGCAGAAAAGGTTTTTGTAACTTTTTGCCTTCAAAAAGTTAAAAGTAAAGTATAGATAAAAACTACATTTTACTAATGCAAGACTCTTTTTTAAGATTTTCTTTCGCCCTGAATACCATCATCTTCCTGATCAACTTTACCGGCAGCGGTTCATCCAGCGGAAACTGCACAGACCCTTTTGCATTTTTATAACCGGAAATTTCTTTCTTGAATTTTGTGATCCCCGATGCCATCGGGTACAAACCAATGTGGTGTTTGTAACCTGCAAAATAAACCAGCCTGCCGTGATAGGAATAATACGGCATTTTATAGCTGAGCTTCTCCTCCGCTCCGGGAGCTGCTTCCAGGATTATTTCCCTTAACTGCTGCAGTTTTTGTTGGGTTTCTTTCGGAAAATCTGCAATGTACAGATCCACCGCATTTGCGCTTTTTTTTGCCATTATTTTCCGGTTTAGCTCTTCACAAATTTACAAACCAAAGTTTAAGATCCCGCGGTTAAAAATGTCATTTATGCAGGGCAATCGCGACAAGTCTTTAATATCAGCGTTTACCTTTTGTTTTTTTTCCGCCGCTTTTCGGTAGGAAAAAAAAGCGTGCTAATATGATCAGCGGAAGCTTGGTAAACAATAAAATAAATGCCGTAACCGGGCTGAAAAAGGAGATCACAATTGCAATTATGCAGTTGATCATATCGAGGTTACAATAAAGCCGGATCGGAATGTGCGAGATCGTGGTATCTTCTTTTTTATCCTGTTTTGAAAAGCCCGCAAAGGAAGAATAATCCCAGATCATGTTTTGAAAAACAGAGATCAGTAATAAATTAAGGCTGTACGTAAAGATCGCCGGTGTATCAAAAGAATAAACACCTATCAGCGAAGTGGAAAAAGGCAGCAGTACAATAAAAAATAACCACAGGATGTTTGCCCAAAGCAAGCGTTCGTCTATTTTTTTGATGTGCACAAAAAAAGTATGATGCGTTTTCCAATAAGTGGCAATGTTAATGAACGAAAGAAAAAATGCCGCAAATGTTTGCCACTTGGCAGTGATCATTGAAAAAGTAAGATGCTCACCGGGAATGTGCTCAATTTTTATATCCAGCGCCAGCAGCGTTATAGCAATAGCAACAACGGCATCACTAAAAAACACGAGCCGTTCCAATTGTAAGTTTTTTTCTTCCGGTTTTTCCATCAAAACAATTTGCTTTGTTATAGCATAAAGATAAATATTTTAACAAAACAAAAATTCCCGCACGAAGCGGGAATTTTTTAAGGCAAAGAATTACTTCCTGCAATACTTTATCAGGCTTCTTTACGGCAGATAGATCTTCAGGAAACATAAGAAAAAACCGGTATGCCGGATGTGCATTTCAAAAGCAATTAAAGAAGCGGCTCATTCTGTAAAATATTTACGAACGATCTCTTCCAGCATTTCCTGGGTCAATGGTTTTGTTTTAAAATCAGAAGCAATATTCATCGCCCTCGCTTTCGTCCTATCGTCCGGATTTTCCGAAGTGGTAAGCATAATTACAATAGCACGGCTTTTATATTTTTCTTCCAGCTTATCATACGCTTCCAGGAACTCCCATCCATTCATACCCGGCATATTAATATCCAGGAAAATCAGATCCGGATGCAGCGCATTATTCTTTTTCTCCGATTTTAAATATTCTAGCGCATCCTTTCCCGTTTGTTCTGCAACAACTACATACGCCGGATCACTTTTTTCAATTATCCGTCCATGGAAAAAATTATCATCTGCGTTGTCATCAACCAGCATAATGCACTTTAACTTTTTGTTCATGTTGTTAAATTAGGTATTGTGAAATAAAAAGTAGTTCCCCGTTCCGGGTCCGATTCAACCCAAATTGTTCCCTGGTGTGCCTGAATTATTTTTTTACAATTGGAAAGCCCGATCCCGTTTCCTTCGTATTGTTCATTGGTGTGCAACCGCTGAAAAATATCAAAGATCCGTTCAAAATAAACCGGATTAATCCCTATTCCATTATCATTAACGGAAAATTTCCATTCGTCATTTATTTTTTCCGAATGAATTTTTATGTGAGGACGGGTATTTTCTTTCCGGAATTTTATTGCATTCGTGATCAGGTTTTGGAACACCTGGCGGATCTCAATCTCATACACATTTAATTGGGGCATTTCCGATACCTCAATAAGCGTGTTTGATTTTTCAATCATCGTTTCCAGGTCCAGGAGCACAACATCAATTAAATTTTTACAATCAACAAAAGCCAGGTTGGTATTATGCCCCAGTCTCGAAAAATCCAAAAGCGATTTAACAAGCAAACTCATTCTTTTGATCGCACTATTTACCGAATGAAGATATTTGTGTGCATTGTTGTCCAATACATCTGTATAATCCTCTTCAAAAACCTTCATATAATTAGAAACCGTACGAAGCGGCTCCTGCAAATCATGTGAGGCGATGTATGAAAACTGTTCCAGCTCCTTATTGGCAATTACCAGCTCTGTCGCACGTTTTTCCTTTTCTTCGTTTTGAAAAACAAGTTCCTTATTGGCAATAATCAATTCGGCAGCGCGATTTTCTTTTTCTTCATTTTGATACGCCAGCTCAATATTCGCAATACTTAATTCGGCTGCACGTTTTTCTTTTTCATGATTTTGAAAAGCAAGCTCTTCATTGGCAATGATCAATTCCGCTGCACGTTTCTCTTTTACCTCATTTTGGTAAGCCAGCTCTTTATTGGCAATGATTAATTCGGTTGCCCGCTTTTCTTTTTCTTCATTTTGAAAAGCAAGCTCCTTGTTGGCTATAATTAATTCGGCTGCACGTTTTTCCTTTTCCTTGTTTTGATAAGCCAGTTCCTTATTGGCAATACTTAGCTCTGCTGCCCGCTTTTCTTTCTCTTCATTTTGAAAAGCCAATTCCTTGTTAGCAATGATCAGTTCGGCAGCCCGGTTTTCTTTTTCCTCATTTTGATACGCCAGCTCAATATTGGCAACGCTTAATTCTGCCGCACGTTTTTCTTTCTCTGCATTTTGAAAAGCAAGCTCTTCGTTTGCAATGATCAATTCGGCTGCACGTTTTTCTTTTACCTCATTTTGGTAGGCCAATTCTTTATTCGCAACAACCAGCTCCTCCGCCCGTTTCTCTTTCTGATTGTTTTGAAAAGCCAGTTCCTTATTAGCAATACTCAATTCCGCTGCACGCTTTTCCTTTTCCTTATTTTGAAAAGCAAGCTGCTTATTGGCAACGCTTAATTCTGCGGCACGTTTTTCTTTCTCTTCGTTTTGAAAAGCAACCTCTTCTTTGGTAATGATTATGCTCATCTGCTGTTTATTTTTTAAGCTGGTATTCCGGATTTTATTTTCCGGTTGGAAAAGAATCAGTTGCGGGATAAATAGGAATTGCGTGAAAGGTAGTCTTAAATAGTTCGGAAAAGGATAAATACTTTTTTAGTTATCACTTTCCCATATTATAAAGCAGAAATCAAATTCTACCAGATCTTTTCTGCTTTGTTGCACTGAGGGATTGAATTAGCTTCTTTTCTATTTTCCTGGAAATTCCCGGAAGCAAGCTTTCAGCTTTCCGGAAAAACAGAAACCCCGCGGAAAGCGGGGCTTCATTTTATCTGTGCGGGAAAGAAGGGACAAATTTCGAACCTCAAACCTCTTAGTGAGTTGGCTGACAGTCGTTTAAAAAAGCCAGTTTCTCCTCACAAAATTTCTTCAGAAGCAAATGTAACTATTTCTGATAATTTGACAGAGGATTTAATAGCAATAAATGAGTTTATGAATACTATCGAATTGTAGTCTATATGGCGGACTGCTAAATTCCTTGATTCCTTCTTAATATGCGGAAGCTATAATCACGACCAAAATTAGGTGAAAACACCTTCCACAAAAGACCCATTGCCGTTTCAAGTGGGACGATGTTCTCTGACTTGCCTGCATCTACAGGGTCGAAGTTAATGTCCTTACACAATTTAGAAACAACTTCCTTAGCCTCAGAATCATCCCCAATAATAAATATACTCGCATTAGTTTCTTGATATTTTGGCTTTGATAAAATTTCCCACGGCACTAAGTTAAAAGCCCTGATTACTCTTCCATTTTTTGCCAGCCTAATTACCTCTGTTCCTGCGGATTTTCCGTCACGACGATTCGTAGCGTTTATAAGTATTTTATTATTTAAATCTCCAATTTCTTCTAAAAAAGGGTCAACAGCCTCAGGTGGCAAGGCTAAAAGCAAAACATCACTAAATTGTACCGCTTCTTTTACCAAACCTGATTGTGCATTTTTACCTGCTGCTTTAAGCAACTCTTGTATAGCAGAACTTTGCGGATTGCGTGAGCTAAACATAATTTCATGACCGCAAGCAGCCCATAATTTACCAAGTGTACCTCCCATACGCCCTGACCCTATTATTCCAATTTTCATCTTTTCATTTATTTTTTAAACATTAATAGAAACTTTTTTATTAGCACTAAAATTAATTTTCATTTACATGGCAAAAGTAATTTGAAGTAACTTACTTTTGTATTGAGTTACCTGGTGGTAACCAGTTAACTTAAGGTAACTATCTGCTAATAATGAATAAAGAAGGAACGTTTGAAGATTGTAATAATGCACTAATGGCTATGCGTGATAGTATTGATATTTGGGGAGGGAAATGGAAGTTGTTAATTATGCTTTATCTTTCTTGGAATAAAAACGAGAAAAATTGCTTCATGGAGATAAAACGAAATATCTCAGGGATTTCAGCTAAGGTGCTTTCAAAAGAATTAAAGGATTTAGAATTAAATACACTTGTTGAACGTACGGTACATGATACAAAACCTGTTACTGTTGAATATAATGTAACTGAATATGGGAAATCTTTTATTGAAATTGCAAGAACTTTAGGCAGATGGGGTCTAAAGCATAGAGAGATTATTAAGTCAAGGTAAAAAGTATCCCTGCGTTATCTGATTGCAAATAAAAATTATTTTACACTTAACGTTAAGGATGTCGAATTATAAGAAATTGATTTTACCTGAAAAATGAAGGCAAGTTTACTGAGTTCGAACTTTTAGCAGTAAAAAGGGATAAAAAAAAGTGATCTAGATTAATCTAAATCACTTTTAATTGAATTTGATTCATTTAAATGAATCTGCGGTGAGGGAGGGATTCGAACCCTCGGTACAGTTACCCGTACGCCAGTTTAGCAAACTGGTCCTTTCGGCCTCTCAGGCACCTCACCTACATACCTTTTATTTTTAAAGGAATGCAAATGTAGAAAAAGATTTTTTATTCTAAAACAAAAAAGAACAAAATTGCTGACAAAAACGCTAAACGGCTTATTCATCAACATTTATCAACTTTTATAGCAATAATCAGGACGGAGTATTATATTTGCCTTTCAGTTTAATATAACCACCAATAAAGCTTTATACAATGGCAATCCATCGCATTCCCTCTGTTAAAAATCTTTTTTTTCTATCCCTGATTGCATTTTTTTCAAGCTGTGGCGGAAACGGCTCTACCGAAACCGCACAGGACAATCCCGACAATAAAAGCATCAATGCTGCTGATGTTAAATTCATCAAAATTGCCGATGCCACTCAAATCGATCCTTCCTGGTCAAAAGAAAACATCCTTGTTTGCCACGATCTGAGCGAACCCGACAATATGCACCCCTGCAACGGCCTTTCCGGCTCACGTACCGAACGTATGGGATACACGCAGGTATACCTGATCGGCGTGGATTATGAAAACCTGGTGGCTCGCCCCGATGCCGTAAAAGCATTGCCGGAGATCTCCGCCGACGGATTGCAGTTTACATACGAATTACGTGATGACATTACCTTTGATGATGGCGCGCCACTAAGTGTGGAAGATGTTATTTATACGTTCAAAGCCAACAAATGTCCACTTACCGACAACCCGCACGCAAAACCTTACCTGGAGAACATTGCCGACATTATCCCCGACAAAACCAACCCGCGTAAATTTGTATTGAAAGTAAAACGCAAATATGTACAGAACATCGCGTTTTTATCGGATTATCCCCTGATGCAGCGCAGCTTCTTCGATAAAAACAACGTGCTCGCAAAATATACCTTCGCACAGTTTGACGATCCCACTTTTAAAGCGGACGCACACAAAGATCTGAACGATTGGGCTACCGAATTCAACAGCGCCAAATACGGCCGGGATCCTAAATATTTAGCAGGTGCCGGTCCCTATTATGTAGAAAAATGGGATGCTGGCGAAAGCATGATTCTTACCCGCAAAAAAAATCACTGGAGCTTTAAATCCAGTCAGAAAAACATGTACGAAAATTCGTACCCGGATAAGATTATTTTCAAGATCAATAAAGATCCGAACTCTCAAATGCTTGAATTTAAAGCCCAAACACTGGATGCTTCTACTTACACATCCACCAAAACACTGAAGGAACTAAGAAAAGATCCGAAATTTAATGCCAATTACAATTCGAATTTTACGGATACTTATAATTACAGCTACATTGCTATGAACATGAAACCCGATGGCATCAAGCACAAAAAGATCTTTACCGATCAGAAAGTGCGCCGCGCCATGGCCATGCTTACACCAATGGATGAGATCAACAAAGTGGTGAACGGCGGATTGTATAAACGCGTGGTTGGCCCTGTATCTCCGTTAAAACCGGGCTACAATAAAAATCTGAAACTGATCCCGTTTGACATTGAAGGTGCAAAAAAATTACTGGACGAAGCCGGTTGGAAAGATACCGACGGCGATAACATCCGCGATAAAATGATTGACGGTGAAAAAGTAAAGCTGGAATTTAATTTGAGCTACATGACCACCGATATTTCCTGGAAAGACATGTCGCAAATGACCGCCGAGCAAATGTACAAAGCAGGCGTAAAAGCCGACCTTGATCCGCTGGATTTTGCAGTAATGTACGACAATGCAAAAAATCATGATTTTGATATGATGGTGGCCGTTTGGTCGGGCACCTTTGCACCTGAAGATTACACGCAGATCTGGCATAGCTCTTCCTGGGCTTCCAAAGGCTCCAACTACGGCGGTTTTGGAAATGCAGAATCCGATGCAGTGATCGATGCCATCAAATCGGAGATCGATGATGCCAAACGCATTCCATTGCTTGAAAAATTCCAGCAACTGGTGTACGACGATCAGCCGTATATTTTCCTGTTCGCATCTTTACGCCGCAACATCATTCACAAACGTTTCGGCAACCAGGAAATGTATTTCGAGCGCCCCGGCAACTGGCTTACCAATTTAAAATTGCTTTCGAACGAAGGAACAATGCAAAAACCGGCAGCGGCAAATTAAAAATAAATGAGTACCGGGAACTTTATACCAAATGTTTTTTTGCATTAACGCTATTGAGTTTATTGAAATCCTAATTTATAAAATAATACAATACTTATTCTGCAGACTCTTTCGGCCTGTTCAGTAATAGCGGGAATGAGCGGCAGAAAAATTATAGCTACGGAGCGGTAAAGCGCATCCGCGAAATTAACCGCGGTTTTCCTGTAGCGCCAGCGGAAGGAAAAATTACCTTACAGGCAGTCCGCCGCGGCGGATTGTTACTTTTTGCCTTCAAAAAGTAAAAATGTAATTAATTGAACTAATTAAAAAACAGCATCCCTTAGTACAACGTTCCCAATACTCATTTTAAATTAAAAAGATCACAGAGATTTAATCAAATAATGCTTAAATACATCTTTAAACGGATTTTAATTTTTATTCCCACGCTCATTGTCATTACCCTCCTGGGGTTTGTGATCAGCGTAAATGCGCCGGGAGATCCTGTAGAACGAATGGTTTCGGCGGCACAAAGCGGCGGCGAAGTTAGCACGCAAAGCGCCAACCTGCTGGAACAAAAAATATTCTGGCGCAAAAAACTGGGACTCGATCTTCCTGTTTTTTACGTTTCACTCACCTCCGTTTCCCGCCCCGATACGCTTTATAAAATTTATGATAAAAGCGAAAAGGAAGCGCTTGACCGCCTGATCGCCATGTATGGCAACTGGCCCCAGATCCAGGATTATTATCACACCACCGGCACATTTTACAATGCATTATTAGCCTTTGCACCGGATAGCAATCAACTGAAAACATACGATAAAAGTAAGATCAGCGACGTTATCAACCAACTGCGTTATCAATCACTGTCGCTCCGCTCTACTTACCTCGATAATGTGATCAGCTCCAAATTCAACACCATCGGCGCGCTGCTTTCCTCCTATCCTTTTTTCAGCAAACTCCAACCGCAATTTGAATCACTCAAAAACAATTATACAACCGTTAAAACAACGACAAGCGGCTGGAAAAATTACATCCCGCGTTTGGCATTCTACCGTCACAACCAATACCAGCAATGGCTGTTCGGCGATGGCGGCAAATTCTCGCGCGGATTATTGCACGGCGATTTTGGCACTTCCTATGTCACCAAACAACCCATCTCCGATGTCATCTGGTCCAAGATCGGCTGGACACTTTTTTTCTCCGTGCTTTCCATCGTATTCGCCTATATCGTCAGCATCCCGATCGGTGTAAAAGCAGCAGCAAAAAAAGGTTCGCGCTTCGACAAATTTTCTTCCCTTATTTTATTCATGCTTTATTCCATGCCTTCCTTCTGGCTGGCAACATTGCTGTTAATGACCTTCGCCAACCCGGATGTGTTTCACTGGCTGCCAGCTTCGGGAGTAAAACCCGCTACCGGTTACCCGGATACTATCGGTTTTTTCGGAAAAGTAAAATTGTCGCTGCCTTACATTATACTTCCGGCCATCTGCTACATCTACAGCTCCTTCGCGTTCTTATCCCGTATCATGCGCGTGTCCATGATCGAAACTGTAGGCCAGGATTATATCCGTACCGCACGTGCCAAAGGATTGCCCGAAAATAAAGTGATCTGGAAGCATGCCTTCCGCAATTCCTTATTACCCATCATTACCGTATTTGCCAATGTATTTCCGGCAGCCATCGGCGGCTCCGTGATCATCGAAAGTATTTTCACTATCCCCGGAATGGGCTCCGAAGCTGTGTTTGCGATCTATAACAACAATTACCCGATGATCATTGCCATACTTACCCTTACCGGCTTTTTAACGCTCGTAGGTTATCTCTTTGCAGATCTTTTGTACGCCATTGTTGATCCACGAATCTCCTACAAATAAAAACATGGCAGAAGAAACGGAACAACACACAACAGCAATAATCACCAAAGCCGATTTCAGCTTTAAGAAATACGCCTGGGAGCAATTCAAAAAAAATAAAGCAGCGTATTATTCATACAAGCTGCTGGTTCTGCTGGCGGTTATTGCCATTCTTTCACCCATCCTTGCTACCGATCAGCCGCTGTATTGCAAATACAAAGGCGTTACCATGTTCCCCGCATTTTCGTTCTCCAACAATTGCGCGGTCAAAGATCCGAAGACCGGTGAGATCGAAAACATTCAATACGATATAGCCGACTGGAAAAAAATGGATGTGGAAAGCATCGTTTTTGCACCTGTCGCCTATGATCCGAAAAAAACCGATTACGATAATATCGATTATGTATCACCGGGCAGCAAGCAGGGATTCACTAATAAAGACGGGCAAACCATTCCCATGCCAACAAGATTCCGGCACTGGCTCGGCACCGGAAAAAGCGGCGAAGATGTATTATCGGGATTGATAAATGGTACACGCATTTCATTTTCCATCGGAATTTTATCCATGAGCATTGCAGGGTTCCTGGGGCTTGTGCTTGGCGCGATGGCGGGTTATTTCGGCGATAAAAAATTACAAACCACACGCGGCTCCTTCTGGACATTTGTGATCGGGCTGGTGTTTGCCTATTATTACGGTTTTTCCGTACGTGCTTACAGCATCAGCGATGGTGCCGCTACTTCCACTGCCGCCATGCTGCAGCAATTATGCATCAGCTTCTTTATTTTTGTGATCGTTGCCGCTCTTTTTTACTGGCTTGGAAAAGCAATCGGAAAAATCCCCTTCCTGCATACGCTGGTCTACATCCCTGTAGATTCGATCATTTCACGCATCATCGAAATTTTAATTTCCATGCCGTTGCTCATCCTCATCATTTCGGTAGCAGCAATAGCCAAAGAAAAATCGCTCATCAACATCATTATCATCATCGGGCTCACCGGCTGGACAAGCATTGCAAGGTTTACGCGCGCCGAATTTCTGCGTGTATCCAACCTCGAGTATATCCAGGCAGCAAAATCAATGGGCTTTAAAGAATTCCGGATTGTATTCAAACATGCATTACCCAACGCTTTAGCACCTGCATTGGTGGCCATTGCATTTGGTGTGGCTTCCGCAATATTGACCGAATCTGCTTTATCCTTTTTAGGGATCGGCGTGCCTCCGGGTACCGTTACCTGGGGATCCTTACTAAATGCGGGCCGCGAGCAATACAGTGCCTGGTGGCTGGTGATCTTCCCGGGCCTCGCTATTTTTATTACCGTAACCATCTACAATTTATTGGGCGAAGGCTTGCGGGATGCGTTGGATCCACGGCTTAAGAAATAGTTCAAAGTTTAAAGTTCAAAAGTTTAAAGTTTGCTTGGCGCAGATGCTACGTTAAAAACAAGTTCAAAGTTCAAGGTTTAAAGTTTGCTTTGTGCAGATGCTACGTTTTTAACCGCAGAGAGCGCAAAGAAGACGCAGAGAAAAAAGAGAGTGTCGTATCTGCCAGATCGGAGCACACCCTCTATTTATACTGTCATTCCGGGCCTGACCCCGGGATCTGCCAATCAGAAAGCAAAATTAATTTTCTTGTGTACACGTGGGCGTCAAGCTCTGCCTGGTGACAATCTCTTCTATTAACGATTCCTTGTTTACAACTTCAATAAAATCATTCTTATAACATTTGCACATTTATTAGTTTAGCATCAACGGTTGTAACAGGATTTACAAACAACTTTAGTCTGTTATTTTTTAACACACAGATTCGTAGTTTCGCTCCTGTTCCTGCCCGAATCGTTCAGGCGGGCGTTATCCGTACCTAAAAAACTTTGAACTTAAATGAATATACACCTGATCGCTATCGGCGGAAGCGCCATGCATAACATGGCCCTTGCCATGCATAAAAAAGGATATCACGTTACCGGATCGGATGATGAGATCTTTGAACCTTCCAAAAGCAGGCTGGCAAAATTAAATCTGTTGCCTGCAAAAGAAGGCTGGGACGTTAATAACATTCACGCCGGGTTAGATGCAATTATTCTTGGAATGCATGCCTGTGCTGATAATCCCGAATTATTGAAAGCCCAGGAGTTGGGATTAAAAATATATTCGTATCCCGAATACATTTACGAACAAACCAAAGACAAGCTGCGTGTGGTGGTTGGCGGTAGTCATGGCAAAACCACCATCACCGCCATGATCCTGCACGTGCTGCATTTTAACAACGTGGATTGCGATTACATGGTAGGCGCGCAACTGGCAGGATTCGATACCATGGTAAAACTTAGCAAGGAAGCGAAGATCGCCATCATTGAAGGCGATGAATATTTATCGTCACCGATCGACCGCCGCCCGAAATTTCATTTGTACAAACCCAATGTGGCTATTTTAAGCGGCATTGCCTGGGATCACATCAATGTGTTCCCTACGTTTGAAAATTATGTGGAACAGTTCACTATTTTCACAAACCTGATCGAACCGGATGGAAGCCTTGTGTATTGTGAGCTGGACCCGGAAGTAAAAAAAGTGGGTGAAGCTGCACGCGCTGATATTAAAAAATTACCTTATGGTATTCCCGCCAACAGTATCGAAAATGGCGTTTCATTTTTACACGTCGGTACAAAAAAAATTCCGTTAAGTGTGTTCGGCGATCATAACTTAATGAATGTGAACGGCGCACGTTTAGTCTGTAATCAAATCGGTATCAGCGATGAACAATTTTATGAAGCGATTCAAAGCTTTAGCGGCGCTTCAAAACGGTTGGAACTGGTTGCAAAAAATGAAACCACCGCTGTTTACAAAGATTTTGCGCACTCGCCTTCCAAATTAAAAGCAACCACGCAGGCGGTAAAAAAGCAATTCCCTGATCGTAAATTAATTGCCTGCATGGAGCTGCATACATTCAGCAGCCTTACGGAAAATTTCCTGAAAGAATACAACGATTCCATGGCGCTGGCTGATGAAGCCATTGTTTATTTTAACCCGCATACCATCGAACATAAAAAACTAAAACCAATTACTGTTGAGCAGGTAAAACAAGCTTTTGGCGGTAACAATATTGTAGTGTTCACCGACTCAAAAGCATTGCTGGAAGAATTATTAAAAAAAGATTTCACCAATAAAAATTTATTGATGATGAGCTCCGGGAATTTTGACGGGATTGATTTTAAAGAGCTGGGGGAGAAAATAATTGACAAGGGATAATTGAAAATTGACAATGACTGGATAATAGAAAGCCACAGATTCACAGATTAAAAAAATTTATAATAAAGAATTACGCTGATCGAAACTAGCAAAGCGATTAATCTGTGTAATATTTTTTTAATTAACCGATCCCGCAATAAATGCGGGATGACAGTACGTTTTGTAATTTGTTTCCAGATCGAGCAGTTACACAAATAAAAAATCTGTGTCCCGATAGCTATCGGGGCTGTGGCAAAAAATAACTAGCGCTTTTGAGTATCGCCTTATATTTTCTTTTGTGCCTTATGTGGTGAAAAAAGGCGTTGCTATTTGAATTGTAAAAAACTTATCGTCTTTAAATAAAAGATCCCGGAACGGGACCCCGGGATAACTGTAATTTTATGATATGTTTCTGGTTCTTCCGCCGCGGCGGACTCGAACTGACACAAACATTCAGCAAACTTTGAACTTTCCAACTTTGAACTTTAAACTAATTTAAAAATCGCCGTTTTCCACCAGTTTAATGGCTTCTTCCACCGCTTTATCATCGCCGTCAGCATCATACTCCGATTTTAAGCTGGAATTGAACATCAGCGCAACGCCCTGCCACATAAAAGCGGAAAAGGAACCGCGCATGTCTTTTACCACATCATACGTGGTGTGACCGGTTTCACGGTCAATTAATTTGATCAATAAACGTCCCTGATTTACACTCAGGTTTTTCATTTCTTCACCAAACTGATCTTTTAATTCCTGTTCGGCTTTTTTTGTATAGGCTGCGCGTTGGTTTTCCGGCATTGCGGCCAGGATCCGGTCGTATTCTTTTAATTTCGCGGCAGCGAGAATGGCATACGGATATACTTTTTTAACGTTGTATTTGATCCTGGTCCAGGCTGTTTTTTGTGCTTCATTTCTGAAAACACGGTCGGTATAACAATTAATGGCTGGCAAAACAACGTAAGGAATGGTATCGCCTTCATATATCGTAGTGCGAACATACACCCCTTTTACAGGAAGTACGAGGCCTTTGAGAACGTCTTTTTGACCCATGCTGAGCAAGGGAAAAAGTAAAAGGAGTATTATAATTTTTTTTGCCATTTGGCTGTCTGAATACAAATCACGTACCCAATTTTTATCTATAACGCGTAACTATATAAAAAGTTATGTATTCACCGATAAAAATTGTATTTCCCCTCTGCTTTTCTTCCCGCATTCTTAATTTAAACGATTGGCTTTCCATTTGGAAACCGCCACCGGTGCATTGGAATCGGCACTTTTTGCCGATCTTTTTGCGTTCATTAATTTAGCGCCGAACAAGGCTGCAATTTCTGCTTCATCTTCGTTTTCCTGCGCCAGCATTTCGGGCTTAAAATAATGCTTGATAAAATGCGTATCAAAATTTCCGGAGGTGAACGCTTCGTGCTTTAATACAAATTTACAAAACGGAAGCGTTGTTTCCACACCAATAATCTTATAATCGTCAATGGCGCGGATCATTCTGTTAATGGCTTCTTCACGGTCTTTTCCGTAAGAGATCAGCTTGGAGATCATCGGATCGTAATAGATCGGAATGTCCATTCCTTCTTCAAAACCATCGTCAACACGCACACCCAGGCCTTGCGGGCGCTGATACGTTACTAATTTTCCGATGTCCGGAAGGAAATTATTGGTTGGATCTTCCGCGTATACGCGTACTTCCACACTGTGTCCATGGATTTTCAAATCGTCCTGTGTAAATGATAATTTTTCACCACGTGCTACTTTAATTTGTTCTTTTACCAGGTCAATTCCGGTGATCATTTCCGTTACCGGATGCTCCACCTGCAAGCGGGTGTTCATTTCCAGGAAATAAAAATTCTTATTTTCGTCCAGCAAAAACTCCACAGTTCCGGCTCCGGTATAATCGCAGGCTTTGCCTACGTTTACAGCACATTCGCCCATTGCTTTACGGATCTCCGGTGTTAAAACGGAGGAAGGCGCTTCTTCGATCACTTTTTGGTGACGGCGCTGAACGGAGCATTCGCGCTCGAATAAATACACAATGTTTCCGTGGCTGTCGCCCAGGATCTGGATCTCGATGTGCCTTGGACCGGCAACGTACCGCTCGATGAACACAGAACCATCGCCAAAAGCGGAAGTAGCCTCACTGACTGCCAGCTTCATCTGCTCTTCAAATTCTTCAATATTTTCGACAATGCGCATTCCTTTTCCGCCACCACCGGCGCTTGCTTTGATGAGTAAAGGAAAGCCGGTTTCCAGCGCTATTTTTTTGCCTTCTTCAATGCTTTCGATGGCGCCTTCGGAACCCGGTACCATTGGGATCTTGTATTTTTTAGCGGCTGCTTTGGCAGAGAGCTTATCGCCCATCATGTTCATAGCTTCCGGTGAAGGCCCGATAAAGATCAGCCCTGCTTTTTTAACAGCTGCGGCAAAACCGGCGTTTTCGGATAAAAAGCCGTAACCGGGATGGATCCCGTCAACATTCAGCTGTTTACACACTTCAATGATCTTATCGCCCAGCAAATACGACTGGTTGGAAGGCGGCGGGCCAATGCATACGGCTTCATCGGCATATTTTACAAAAGGGGCATTTCTATCGGCTTCGGAAAAAACGGCTACGGTTTTTATTCCCATCTCGCGGCAGGAACGCATAACACGCAATGCAATTTCGCCACGATTGGCTACTAAGATCTTGTTCATAAAATGTTGATTAATAAATTGCTGTTATTCCATCCCAAAAAATATATTTGTGAAGGTTCGCTGCTCAAAACAGCGACTTGTACAAACCTAATAAAAAAAAGTGTGAATGAACTAAAATTTAAAATCACTTATAAGCACTTTTTAACACCCTAAAACATCCCTTTGCATGATCAAAAAGACTACTCTCTTCCTGTTATTTATTACAACAAGTACTTTTGTTTTCTCTCAAAAAAAATCTTCTAAAACCGATCCTTCCGAAAAGAAAACGGTGGAAACAGCGGCAGCTGAAAAGTTGATCCTGCAGGAACTGAACGCACTGCGGATCTCCTTTAACCTGGATACGCTGGAAACAAACGACATCCTTTCTAAAGCCAGCAGCCTGCAAGCGGATGACATGGCAAAAAATAACAAGGCGCAGCTGGAAGGCAGCAAAGGAAAATACAAAACAACGGCAAAGCGGGTGATCGCTTCGGGCGGAACAAAAAATGCGGAAGAAACGGTGATCTCCGTATCTGCATTAAAAGGGAAAAGTGCTGCAAGCCCTAAGGATGTTGCCGATGCCGTGATCACAAAATGGAAGATGGGTAAAAGGGAACTGGCGATCATCAAGAACGGGAATTATGTGTTTGCAAGCCCATCGGTGAAGCTGGATGAAACCGGAAAAAAAGCATATATCTCCGTGGTTTTTGGCGGATTTAATATTGTGAACGATGGCGCTAAAATGAAAAAAGAATTAAAAACGCCTTATACTTCCAAGAATAAAAAAATTGCATCACCGGATGCGCGTACCTGCAAGAACTGCGATAAATTCAAGGATTATGACGGTTTACAAAAAGGAATTTATGTGAAAGGGAATAAAGTGTATCTGAAATATGCGGATCTGAAATCGTTTAACAAGCTGATCAAAAAACCGAAGGATGGTCTGGCGATCGATTTTGTACAAAAAGCACAATACGATAACCCGAAATACAACATTTACGATAATAATTTATTGAGTAAGGGGATCCTTCAAAAAACAATGACGAAGGACAAGATCGCGAGTAAAAATTTAGTAAAACCGGAGAAAAAAGGCAAAAAAGTAACCAAGCTGGATGTGCAGATCGGGACGATCCCATCGACACTGAAAGGGGATTATGAAATTAATTTGCTGGTGATCCAGGATGGTAAATTATGTAAAACGATCCGCAAATCGTACATCGAACAGGGCGACCAGGAATCCAACAGTCCGCTTACAATGCTGCTGATGCCGGAGGACGATGCTTACAGCAAGCCGCCGTTTGAGCCTAAATCGGAATCTACGTTATTGAACTTTTCCATTCCGTTTGAAAAAAACAAATCGGATTACAAGCCTACCGACCTGCAGCCGTTTTTAGATGCTTTGCAGGAACCGGATTTCTTTATTGAAGGATTGTATATCACCGCTTATTCGTCGATTGAAGGCGATGCTTCCGCGAATGCCAGCCTGCAGAAAAAACGTGCGGAAAGCATCATCAAAGCATTGTCGAACATGCAAAAAGCGGGTGTGGTTACGAACGTAAAAACAAGCGACTCCTGGAACCTGTTCCAAATGGAAACCGAAGACGGCAAATATGATTATTTAGCAAAAATGACGAAGGAAAAAGCGATCCAGGAGATCAATTCGAAAAACCTGGCAGGCGAACTGGAACCGATCCTTGGAAAAGAGCGTTTTGCACAAATCGTGATGGATGTAACGTATGATATTACCGGGCCGAAAGAAGAAAAATTCTCGGTAAGCAAATTCAACCAGGCGGTGAAAAAAGCAGATCTGAAACAGGCGTATAAAATTCAGTACTACATCGGCAAGCAGGTGCGCGACCAAAAATATACAGCCGAAGCACCATCAAAAATGCAGATCCCGGCCGATGCTAAATATTCCGGTTTGTTGAACAACCAGGTGGTTTACCATTATATGGTCAGCAATGTGGCGGATGATGAGGATTTTGAAGCGATGAAAAAACTGGCGGTTTTAGATCCGGCAAACAATTACATTAAATTCAATAATTTGTATTGCGCTGTGAAGCTGGACAGCACGATCGGCGATAAAAAAGCGCAGGACGATATGCAGGCGAAGATCGATGCGATGTATAAAACGGAAGTACCGAAAAAATATGTGGATGCACTGAATGCGGAATGGCAATTCAGGATCATTGATGTGTATGACACGATGGAAACCGGCGCACCGGTTGTGGAAGCGAGCATTAACAGGATCAAGGCTTTTTATAATTTTAAAGACGGGTCCTGGCAAAATGCCTTGAAATTATCGTATGTGTTTGCCCGCTTCAAGGATTATAAATTTGCTTCCAGTATATTATCGTCGTTTGTGAAAGAAGATAAACCGGATGAGCAATTGTTGTTTGCGTTTATTTCGTTCTGCTCGCAGGAGCAGGAACTGGTTAATTCCCGTTTATTTGTGACCGCGCTGGAAAAAGCGGAAAAAGCAAATCACGACCGTTATTGTAAATTATTCGGGCAACCGTATTTAACGTTCCAGGTACTGGATAATCCGCTTGTGAAAAAGGATTACAACGACAATAAGTGTAAGTAAAAATATACGTACCGTATAAATAAAAACAAGGGCTCCAGGAGAGGAAACCCTTGTTAATATTAATTAATGCTAACCACAGACATTAATTAAACACTTACTAACATGAAATTACACCAAGTGTAACGTGTGATGTACGGGATTGAAATCTTCCCGGATTTAATTTGGGTTGATTTTCTAAAAAAAATCTTTCATTCTCCTGATTATCAGCAGAATAAACTTAATCTTCTTAGTTACTAAACACGCTGAAATTGTTAGCTGTTTTTGCCACAGATTCACGGATTTTCTACTTAAAAATTATTACACAGATTAAATCGCAAAGCGATTTTTAATCTGTGTGATTCCCTTATACTTTTTAATCCGTGAATCTGTGGCTTTATTACGAATTTTGCACTGCCTTTCCCGACTCCGCTCGAAATGACAGTTGAAAACGGTTCACACAAAAAAAGCTCTGATGAATTTTAATTATTAGCAGCGCTCAGCAATTTACTGTCATCCCGGGCTTGACCCGGGATCTGTTAATTAAAAACGGGCAGGTAAGACTGCAAACATTTATGAGATCCCGGGTCAAGCCCGGGATGACAGCATAAAATAAAATTATAATTCCAATTAAACATATCGGTAAATCCTTTCTCGACTCCACTCGAAATGAGAAACGAAAATAAATAGACGTTCAGGTAACTACAAAAAAATAAGGGTCCTGATACTATCAGAAACCCTCATTACTTACCCTAATTAAACACTAACCACTACTACTTAACTGGGTGCAAGCACATTTAATATCTCAAAATTCAGACCAGAATTTTATTCATTTCTTTAAATTATTCACGAACTATTTTATTAGTCGGATTCACAGGGAAATAGAAATAATCGTACCACAAAGTTACGTCATAAATTGTAAAAAAAGTAGCTTTTTATATTCAAAATGATGATAAAAATCCACAAACCTGTGGAATTTATTGCAAATAAAATCAGCCGAGTAATTTTTTAATGAGCTTTAACTTTAAGCTGGTATAAGGCGCGTATTTCATGTTTGCTTCAAACCAAAACGGCTTGTGCAAAATACTTTTGTAATGCGAAAACGCTTTGAATCCTGCTTCTCCGTGGTAATTTCCCATACCGCTGTTACCCACGCCGCCAAACGGAAGATGCCCGTTTGAAATGTGCATCACAGCATCGTTTACGGCGCCACCACCAAAAGAAAGTGTGTGTAATAAGTGCTCAACCTGTTTTGTATTATTGGAAAAAACGTAACACGACAATGGTTTCGGATGTTGTTTTACTTCCGCGGTTATTTTATTTAAATCTGTAAACGTGATCACAGGTAAAATGGGCCCAAAGATCTCTTCCTGCATTACTTTGTCGTTAAAACTTACATTTTGAAGGATCGTTGGAGCGATGTACCGTTCCGTTTTGTTATGATTGCCGCCAAAATAGATCTTGTTTGGCTCGATCAGGTTTAGCAAACGTTCAAAATTCTTATCGTTGATGATCTGCACATAATTTTCGAAGTTATTTTCCGAATAAAATTGCTGTATGTATTTTTTCAGTGCTTCTAAAAATTCTTTTTCAATGGATTGATCAACCAATACATAATCGGGCGCGATACAGGTTTGACCGGCATTTAAAAATTTGGCCCATACAAGGCGTTGCGCTGTGCGGTTTATGTTACAATCCTTTAAAACAAAAGCCGGACTTTTGCCGCCCAGTTCCAGCGTTACGGGCGTGAGGTGTTCAGCGGCAGCTTTGTAAACAATTTTACCAACGGTGGTGCTGCCGGTAAAAAAGATCTTATCGAATTTTAATTTTAACAATCCGGTGGTTACCTCTACTCCACCTTCGATCACGGTAAAATAATCCGGAGGAAAATGTTCATTGATAAGCTTTGCGAGGATCGCGGAACTGTGAACCGGGATTTCACTTGGTTTTAAAATAATAGTATTGCCTGCAGCCATTGCTGCCACTACCGGCGCCAGTGATAGTTGGTAGGGATAATTCCAGGCACCCATAATAAATGTTACGCCTAACGGCTCGGGAATAATGTAACTTTTTGCCGGAAAATTTGCCATGTTGGTGGCTACTCGCTGACGGCTGCTCCAGCGTGCTAACTTTTTAACTGCTGTATCAATTTCGTGATACACCAGGCTTAATTCGGTTGCGTAGGTTTCGAATGTTGATTTTTTAAAATCTTTATAGATGGCTTCGCACAATGCCGGTTCGTTCGCAATAAGCAATGCTTTGAGTTTTTTCAGCTGCGCTTTTCTGAATACGATGTTTTTGGTTTCATCGGATGAAAAATAAAGCTGCTGTGCGGTAATTATTTTTTGATGATCCAATGTCTGACGTTTTAAATTGCGTTAATAGGAGTTCAATAATTCGGCCCTGTATTTTGTGAGAATGGTTGATTTGGAAAGGAATCCAACGTATTTATCATTATCGACCACGGGTAAATTCCATTGCCCCGATTCGTCAAATTTTTTCATGATGGAAAAAATATCGTCCGTATTGATGTCAATCTTTGCATCTACTTTTTGCATCAATTCTTTCGCGATCACTTTGTTATACAATTCCTGGTTGAACATTTCCTCGCGGATGGAATCCAATAATATAACACCCAGCAGGCGGTTATGTTTATTGATAACCGGGAACACGTTGCGTGACGAATGTTTTATTTTCTCGACAATCGCGCCCAGCTTTACATCCAGCTCCAGCGTCGTAAAGTTTTTTTCGATCATTCCTTCCACTTCTATCTTTCCGAGGATCGCTTTGTCCTTGTCTTCCGAGATGTACGCTCCCAGCTTTTTAAGGCGGATCACATCGAGCGAATCGGGGTGAAAATATTTGACAAGTGTATAGCTGCTCGCAGATACGATCATGAGCGGGATCATCAATTCGTAACCACCGGTAATTTCTGCGATGAGGAAAATCCCGGTTAAGGGCGCATGAAAAACGCCTGCCAATACACCCGACATGGCCACGATCGTGAAGTTGCTTACGGGAATATCCTTGAAGCCGATCATTTTTAAAATAAAAGAAAATGCAAATCCGAGGTAAGCGCCAACGAATAAAGTGGGTGCAAAATTTCCTCCGTTACCGCCGCTTCCCAATGTTAATCCCGTTGCAAATGCTTTGAGCAGCATCACCGCTGAAATGCAAATGAAGATCAGCCAGTTGCCGGTAATGTATTTTTCGAGCACACTGTCTTTGAATAATTCTTTGATATTACCATTCGCGAGATTTTTAATGCTCTCGTAACCCTCGCCAAATAAGGAAGGGAACATCGCGATAAGCAAGCCTAATAACAAGCCGCCGATCATCAACCGTTTTACAGGACTGTTTATTTTTGCAATAAAATGCTCGGTTTTATCAAATGAGTTGACGTAATACACCGATAAAAATCCGGCCAGAACGCCCAGTATAATGTAAAACGGGAGGTTGTGATAATCGAAAGGCTGTTGCAAACGAAAATACAGCAATACGTTTTCACGGAAAATAATTTTGGAAATGAGCGCGCCGGAAGCTGCTGCGATGAGCAGTGGAATAAACGCGGTGATGTTGATCCCGACTAATAATACTTCCAATGCAAACAATACGCCTGCAATGGGCGAGTTGAACGCGCCTGCAATTCCGCCTGCAGCGCCGCAAGCCAGCAAGAGTGTGCGATCTTTATAATTCAATTTATAGGTGCGTGCATAATTGGAACCAATGGCAGAACCGGTGCTTACGATCGGCGACTCCAATCCCGCAGAGCCACCAAAACCAACCGTTACAGCGCTGGTAAGCAAATGCGAATACATTTGATTGAAAGGAAGAAAGCTACCTTTTTTGGCAATGGATAATAAAATAGCAGCGTTACCGCGATCCATTTTATTTTTGAAAAAACGACGAACGATTACAACGGTAAGCCCGATCCCGATGAGCGGCAGGATCACAAAAATATATTTGAAGCCGTTGGTAAATATTTTCTGATCGACTACATAATGATGGATCAGGTAAACGAATGCTTTAAGGATGGCAGCGGCGATTCCCGCGCTGAGTCCAACTAATGCACTGGAAAGGATCAGAAATTGTTTTTCAGATAATTGATTGTGAAGCCAACTCAATATGCGTTCGATCAATCCTAATCCTAAACTCTTTATCTTGATTGCCATTTTTACTTTTCTTCATTTTAAAATTTTTCCGATGGTCCGGAAGATGATCTTAAAATCTGTTTTTATTCCCTGCTCTTCAATGTATTTTAAATTCAGCTTTAATTTTGCAGGCATAATTTCATCAATATACAATTGCTCGGGATCCGCAGCCTTTCCCAATAATTCATTCTCGCTGCTGTATTCAATGCTTGCATAATCGGTGATCCCGGGTTTTGCTTCCAGTACTTTTAATTGTACGGGTGTGTACATGTCCACGTATTTGCGGACTTCAGGGCGCGGCCCTACCAGGCTCATATCGCCTTTCAATACATTGATCAGTTGTGGTAATTCATCTATTTTGTATTTACGGATAAAATACCCCACTTTGGTAATGCGGTTGTCGCGACCACCAACAGTAAGCAACCCGCTTTTATCCGCGCCGGTACGCATGGAGCGGAATTTCAACAACTTAAAATCAGCTCCATTCTTCCCTACTCTTACCTGCTTATAAAAAACGCCGCCACGTGAATCCAATGCAATGATCAGTGAGATGATCAAAAATGGGATCAGCAGGATCAGCAATCCGGTAAGTGAAAAAAATATATCGAAGAGCCGCTTCGTCATTGGTTAGTAGTTGGTTGTTCGTAGTTTGTAGACGGTTTTATTATTAGTTTTTAATAATCGAGGTTATGTTGTAGTAAAATGTTGTTTTTTTACAATGTTCACAAATAATATTGTCATCCCGGGCTTGACCCGGGGTCTGTTAAATACTTGCAGCACCTACACAGTTCTTAATTGGCAGATCCCGGGTCTAGCCCGGGATGACAGCTTAAGAAAGTATTTCTGTTTCCATAAACAACAATGTTCTACAACATAACCATAATTGATTATTTCCCCATTATTTTATTTACGGAAGTGGCTACAGCATCAATCACGGTATTCACCATCCCATCACTCAGGTCGAAAAATACCGGTAATGAAATTTCGCGGGAATAATTGTCAAATGTTACCGGGTAATTGTGTACGTCGTAACCCAAACCTTTGTAAAAGCTCATCATCGGTACGGGAATAAAATGCACGTTTACGGAAACATCTTTGTCAAAAATTTCTTTGATAATGGCATCCCGCTGCATTTCGGTTGCATTTTTAATGCGCAAAGCATACAAGTGATAACAACCTTCGGTGTTAGTGCCCGATTGCAAAACCGGCAATTGCGCCCAATCGTATTTTGAAAGCGCGGCTGTGTATTTTTCGCAAATGTCTTTTCTTCTGGGTAATGTTTCTTTGTCGTAACGCTCCAGCTCTATCTGGCCAATCACGGCCATGATATCGGTCATGTTGCATTTATAACCCGCTTCCACAATGTCGTAGCGCCAATTCCCTTTTTGTGTTTTTGCCAGTGCGTCCTTGTCTTGCCCGTGCAATGTTTTTACGCAAAGTGCTTTGTAAACTTCTTCATTGTTGAACGGTTCCGGCAAATTCAAAGCCACGGAACCGCCTTCTGCTGTTGTTAAATTTTTTACGGCGTGAAAAGAAAATACGGAAACATCTGTTAATGATCCAGCACGTTTTCCGTTGTACCAGGCACCGAAAGAGTGCGCCGAATCAGAAAGGATTAAAATCCGGCCCAGTGTTTTTTGAATATCGTTTGCAGCAACAAATGTTCGGGCGTGTTTTTTTACGAGCGCATTCAAACCATCATAATCACAGGGATAACCGCCAAAATCAACCGGCATGATCACTTTTGTTTTTGCGGTAATGGCTTTTTCCACGTTCGTTACCGAGATGTTGAAATCATCGGGATTCACATCCACAAACACAGGAATAGCGCCGCAGTGGATCACCACATTCGCAGTAGCGGAATAGGTATAAGCCGGTAAAATCACTTCATCACCTTCTTTCACGCCGAACCAGCGGAGCATGATCTCCAGGCCTGCAGTAGCGCTGTTCAGGCACAAAGTGTTTTTATTTCCGCAATACGCGGTCAGCTCTTTTTCAAATTGTTTGGTGCGTGGCCCGGTGGTGATCCAACCGGATTTAAGCACTTTGGTAACTTCGTCAATTACTTTCTGATCAATACGCGGTGGCGAAAATGGAATCATTGTTTAAATGTTGTTTTAAGATTTATTCTAAAAAATATTTTTTTTCTCCGGCTGTCGGGATCCTGCAGGATTCCTTTTTACCGAACCATTTATACCTGTTCTTCGCGATGAGCTTGTAAACCGCATCGCGGATAAAACGTGGAAATATGTACAATGCAACCAATAACCGGTAAGCGCCATCCAGGCGTTTTGCGATCTGCAGCACTGCGGAAGACCGGTAATACAGGTTTCCTCCGGAATAAAAAATAATGGTATCTATGTTATTTGTTGCTTCCGGCGGCAAATTTTTTTTTGCAAACTCTGATTGCAGGGAAGAGTAATAAATATTTCTTTTTTTGTTTCTCCGGTAAATACGGTCTACTGCGGCATTACAAAAATTACACACCCCGTCAAAAAAAACAATATCGTATCCTCTGTACTTTTCTTCCATGATTGCTTTTGTTAATTTACAGTTCCGGTTACTGCCGGTTCTTTGGTTACTTTAAAGTTACAAAAACAAAGCATGCTATTAAAAAATGCATAAAACATCACTCCAGCCTGTGTTTCGAGCATGGATTCCGGTAAAAAATTAAAGATGATGATCAGCAGGAAACAAAAATAAATGGGATCTGGTTTGCGGATGGCGAAGATCATAGGCAGGAATAAACCGGCAAGTAATAAAATTAAACCAATCAATCCCAGTGCGACAAATACCTGGTAAAACTCGTTGTGCGAATTTAATTTATGTTCGATGGCGCCGGTCATTCCACGATTTTCATACTCCTTCATCAGCTCGTCTTTGGCATCTCCTGTTCCGGCTCCCAACAACGGATGCTCTGAAATCACCTGGTTGGCTGCTTTCCAAACCAGCATGCGCACAGCGGTGCTTTCTGCGTTCTTCTGATCGGGGTTATCGTTGGTTACTGCGCTGATGGCACGGGTAACGCGGCCTTTAATTTCCGGCGAAAGCTGCAATACCAAAAAGATGGCGAGGAAGATCAGCACGATCCCGGAAAATCCCAACAGGTATTTTTTTCTTTTGATGATAAAATAAACCAAGAACGAAATATAGATCAGCAGCAGCGTGATCAATCCCATTTTGGAAGAAAGCAATACGATGATGAAGGAGAAAAATAAAATAATAGCAACTGCGATCTTATTCGAGAATTTTTTTCCGGCAAAACCTCCATTCATTAAATTGATGAGCATCCAGCTAATGACTACATTCAGGTACATAGAAATGTAGCTTGGATGAATGAGAAAAGAAGAGAAGGCTTCGTAATAAAAGTTTTCTTCGCCGGTTGTGAAGTAAGTAAAAATAGCACGTGTGAGCATCATCAATGCGGAAAAAATACCGCCCGCAATGAGTGCTAAAAAAATAGTATCTCTATCCGTTTTATCTACCGGGCGGGATCCTAAGATCAGTGGAAAGATGAGCAGGGAAAGCTTTACCTGGATATCGAACAAACCGGCTTCCATATTTTGCGTGTACAATAATCCAACTAAATGCAGCACATAAAACGCAAGGAACAACAACGCGAATTTATTTTTGAAGATTGTATGGAGCTTATTTTTAAAATCGCCTTCCAGCAGCCAGTTGAGCAGTAACAAAGCAATAAAGATGGCTACCAATCGTGCAAAAGGCAAACAAAAAGCGATCAGCAGTAAGAGATACTGGTGTGCTTTGATATGAAATTGCTTTTTTATCACCTTTAAATTTTATTCGGATTAATTATGCAAAAAATTAGCCATTGCTTCTTATCATTATTGCTTAATAAATTTTTTCATTTTAATTTCTCCCATAGTATTAATTATACGCACGTAATAAATACCTGCCGAATAACTGGAAATATCAATGTTAATTGTAGCATTGGATGATGCGCCGACTGACCATACGATCTTCCCGTATATGTCAAAAACTTTTATTTCTTTTATTGTAATAGCTTGATCGTTCCTGGTAAATGTTACAATAAAATTACCATTATTGGGATTAGGTGAAATAATGATCTCATTATCAATGAGCGCGGGTCGCGTTTTTTCAGTAGAAGAATATTCCCGTGTTTGATTCCGGTGCGGCTGTGGCTGTTTATGAAGAAAAACGTCCGGATTACAGGTTAAAGCAGAATCAATATATCCATGGACATCGCTACCGGCGGATGCTGTAAAACCATCAGTAAATCTTATTTCTTTACCTGATGACATTTGTACGATACTTGGCGAAGGAATGGAAAAATTATTTCCCGCAATCAATAGATTATTTACATGGTAATCTATGGGATAATAATTTCCAAGACTTGCTGTTGCATCAAGCGTTTGGTTATTTAAGTCCAAGCCTTTACAAAAGCCATCGAGATTGAATAGAGATACTTGTCCATCAAACGTTCTAAGTGTAACTAAACCATCTTTACCAAGGCTATTTACAAAGCTGGTTTTACACATTACCCCATTTCCCTGAGATACAGGAAATATTTCCATATCCTTATAAATAATATTTGTGAGTGATCGCTTATAAAGCATAAAAGCCCCGTCATAATTACGGTGTACCATTATTTCATTTAAGCCATCGCCATCAAAATCGCCACTGGTAATTCCGTTCCATTGATTGGTTACACCCGTGCTTGAACTTACAGCATCAGATTGTAATGTATTACCTCCAGTTATAGAATACGTATTGATTAAGCCTGTTGTATTGTTTACCAAAGCAATCTCATCCACACCATTCCCATCAAAATCACCTACAGTCATTCCTGCAACATTTGCTAATCCCGTGGCACTGCCGCTTAAAGAAAGAGCTACAACGGTATTGGTCGTTGCATCATACTTGTACATGGAAACATCGCCGCTGGCCGTTACAAGTAAAATTTCATTGCCGGGATTACTGGAATTAAATTCTCCCGTTGCCAAACCAATTGCAGTGATTGAAAGTGCAGAACTTGAAGTTAGTAATGCGATGGTTGTTCCACTTTTTTTATAGATATATATTTTTTGACTGATCGCATCAAATGCCACTAGCTCATCTTCTGGAGTGGACGTATCAAAATTACTTGCAGCTAACCCTTTAAGTGATAAACCGGAGATACTAAAGTCCGTAGGAGCACTTATATTGTAGTTGTTATCAAAATTATAAATCCTTATATAATGTGCAGTATTATTAGCAACGGCAATTTCTTTGGTGCTGGAGCTATTTAAAAAATTAAAAGATGTAGCTCCACCAACCTGTGTAGTAATTGCAGCGCTTGCTCTAACACTTAATGGGTTAAAAAGATGCTCATGATAAACCAGCTGCGAAAGCCCAAGCATAACGATACCACCACTACCACTTACATCGAAAGGGGCTCCCGCAAAAACAGTATTTTGAGCTCCATTTATAACCTGGTCAGGGGAATAAATATCACTTACTTCCTGGTAGATCCCCGAGTAATAACGGCAAAGATAAGCATACGCACCTGCCATATAATATGTATCATCAGGCGAACCGTCACACGCTTGGTTACAAGTACTGTTAGTGGCTGCAACATTCATATATATAGTACGGGGAACCGCTCCAATATGGTAATAAAATCCGTTGGCAACCTCATCCATCTGAGTACCGGAGAAAGGCGAACCGCTTGAGTTATTTAGACCTTGATCCACCATTTCTTGGGCCATCTCATCATCCAGCCGGGCATGAAAAACATCTTCAATAACCGTACTGGCACCTCCGGTAGACCCACCAATCCAACTTTGCCAGCCACCAGTAGACGAAGAATTAGTAGTACCTCTAGTAATCATGACATCATAAAGATGTGTAGCAACGCGCTTCCCGATGATCCCGAATCCGGGATCGGCAAGCCCGTCATTTATATATACTTTGTACATTAAAAGATAAGCAAGACCTAAGGAAGCTTGCTGGTTTATACCTTCAGCATCTGAATTACCACTGATACCTACGCCAAAATATTCATTGGTTTGATCCCAATGGTAAGTATATTCCCAGTTTAATGATTCGACGACTTTACTTCTTAACCACATTGCATAATCGTGAAAGGATGTTTGGCCTAATGGTGTTCCAACTTCTGTAGGCAGCGGTGTATTGTCCAGTTCTGGATGTTCCTGCATCAACAGCATAAATTCAATCATCGGACGGGTAATTGTCCCTGTTTCCATATATCGTGTTGATACCACTCCGCCACTAATCCTTGACCAGCCATAGCTACTATTGCTTAATATTGTTCCACTTGCGCTTCCCAAATGGGTTGTATATGCTTTAATTGCAGTCCAATTATCATCTCTTCTATCTATTACCCTCTTCGAGGCCACAATAAATTTATTAAGGTATTTGAGATCAGCGGTTCCACGGTACATGATCACATAAGAACGCATTAAAGAGCCTGTAACATTATGCAGGACTTCGTCGAAATTATTTCTATCAAGGAAGTCATCTGTATAATAAATTTGATCCAACTTATCGTATTGCTGCCTGTAGGTCTGTGCAAAAGCGTTTGTGTTGATCTCCGTGATGAGAATCAACAACAAAAACAAACATTTAGTTTTAACGTGTATAATTGAGTTTAAATATTTCATGTGTATTTTTTTGAGCATTGAATATTATGCATTAGTATCAATTAGCCGATGCCGCATAATTAATATTAATCAGAAACTTTACAAAAAATAATTATTGACTGGCCTTTTCCAGTGCCTCAATGCGTTTATTCTGCTCAATGATGTATAAAGTAAGCTCTTCAATTTTCTGAAGCAATTTTGTCTGCATTTCACCAATGGCAACACCTTCATTTGTTTCCATTTCTTTTGCAGAAGCAATCTCCGGAAGGTGATTATTTTGGCTGATATAGAATTCTAAATCCTTTAATGGCATTAATTTGTATCCTCTTCCAAAAACAAAATCAGCACCGGTAAGATTAACCCTGATCTCATTTACCCTTACCATGCCATTTACATCTAATCTGTAGCTGGAATTTGTTTGTGATGTTTTATTGATCAAAAGATTCCCAGCACTTGTGATCATTACTTTTACATTACTCACAATGGTCGCATCTGTAATTCCGGATTGTGTAGAAGCGCCTGTATTACCTATAGAGGAAAAAAGAAGATCACCGTTAACATTCCCGTATATGATTGATCCTCCGTTGTGAGCACCATCTCCGGCAGCTGTCCAGGTGCCAGCAGTTTGGCGGGATGCGTTAAATCCAAGGTAGCCTGTTCCGTATCCCATGGTGCTTGCCGTAGCTGCTCCAAATACCAATTTTGCAATTCCGGTTCCTACCTGCAAATTTCCTTCCGGAGTAGTAGTACCAATCCCTACATTCCCACCATTTTTTATAGTTATGTTTGCTGTAGCATTTGTTCCAAGTGTAAAATCATAGCCATGACCAGTACCGATCATAAGCGGGGAATTATTACAGTAAATCTGAGCCGCTCCGGCACGATTAACACCAAATAAAGTTCCTGTCATTGCCTGACCTCCCATTAATTGAATAAGGTTAACGCCCGATGTATTTGATTCTACATATACAGCCGCATAAGAGGTTACCCCAGAGTTAATTTTCGCCCGTATGATAGGATTTGCTGCTTGTACATCCAGGTTAGTTGTGGGAGATGGTGTTCCAATCCCTACATTTCCGGTAGTTACCTGAGTAATATTTCCACTGCCTGTTGAAAATTGTGCAAGTGATAATTTACTTATAAGAATTAATGTCAAGAAAAAACTGATGTGTTTTGAGATATTCATAGTAGTAATGGTTTTGAGTTTAATAAGGTGTGAATTTAAACAAAAAGTGCTTAATTTTTTTATAATTGAGAGGAATGTATAGAATATGCTGTCTAATTATGGATATTCTATAATTAAATATTAAAATTAAAAGGAGAGAGTCTGATCAAGACATTAATTAACAATTATTTATAGCTTGAAGAATATTAATTGTTAACGTGTTAATACTTCTTCTTTTTTGATCTGTTTCTGAAAAATAAAAAAATCGATCACGCCTTGCAAATAGCCGATACCGTAGCTAAAATGCAGGATAAAAAATGCTTTCATGATCTGGAATGTCTGTTTGATATTGCTGCTCAATCTGGCAGCGCTATAAGCGGATAACAGCGCGTACGAGGTTAATCCCGCAAGGAACAGGTATAAAAAAATGTGACTGAAAAAGGAACTGATAAAACCCACCAGTAAAAAAAGCACAAATGCCAGCGGTACTAATTGCCGCGCTGTGGTTACCGTGCGGTGTTTTTTATTGACGTATACTTTCCAGTAGCCGTATTGATAATATTGTTTGAATAATTTGTCGAATGCCGCACGCACATAATATTTGGAGCGGATGTTACGCGCCAGGTAAATGGAAAAATTATTTTTAAGCACCCGGAAATTAAATTCATCGTCCTGGTTACGGATCAGCTCTTCATCAAAAAAGCCGATGGTTTCAAACACTTCTTTTTTGTAAGCGCCAAAAGCAACGGTATCTACATAACCGTCTTTATTGCCTGTCCTGAAATGCGCATTTCCCACACCAAATCCCGACGACATGGCTTTTCCGATCACTTCCGCCACTTCATTTTCGTACACATTTTCGATGATGCCGCCGGTGCATCCGATCAGATCGCCATGAGCGAAAGCCGCGATGCAATTGGAAACATAATCGGGATACAGCTCAGAATGCGCACCAAGAATAATGGACACATCGGCTGTGGAAGCTTTAATGCCAAGGTTCAACGCAAAGGGCGTGGTTTGTTTTTCGTTGATGAGCAAAAATATATTTGAATTTCTACCCGCGTATTCGTTCACGATTGCTGCCGTTCCGTCCGTGCTTTTTCCGTCACACACATATACGCTGATCTTCGAGACATCGTAATCCTGCGCTAAGATAGAATCGAGGCACTTTGCAATGTACTTCTCTTCGTTTCTGCAGGGGATGACAATGGCAACTGTTTTCACGCTTAATTTATTTTTGAAAATGATTCAATGCGCTCGCCGATCGAAGTGGTAACCCCTTCCGCAACAATTGAATTGCTTCCTACCATCGTGCCAATGGAGATGTGCACATTTTTTTCGATGATACAATCGTGGTCAACGACAGCACCGGAATTGATGATGACATTTTCGGAAATCACGCAATTGGAATTGACGATGGAACCGGCAAGGCAAACTGCTCCCAGCTTTATTTCAGCGCTTTGCGCGATGATAGCAGTAGGATGAATGATGCTTACCGGTTTGAAAAACTGCAGCGCTTTTTCATATAATTCTTCACGTACCGGATTGCTGCCAATGGCAACAATAAAATATTCGGCACGGTTAGTAATGTCCTGTAAATGATCCTGGTGTGCGATCACGCGGTAATCGTATTGCACAAGTGTGTCTGCAGGTACAACGGCATCTGTAAAACCGGCAACGTGGTATTCATCCCCGGCAATAATAGCGTCGCAGATCACTTTAGCGTGTCCGCCTGCTCCTATTATTACAATTCCTGGTTTTGGTGGCTTTGTCATTTGAGGGCGATTAATGATTTATATTTCTGTCTTAATTTCTATTCCATTTATTTTGTCAGCACCTGTTTGTAAACAGCGTAGGTTTCCTCCACATTACTGCTGAAATCGAATTGTTTTTGTACGAATACCCGTCCTGCTTTCCCCATTCGTACCCTTAAAAATTCGTTCAAAATTAGTTCTTCAATTGCATCTGCCGTTTCCTGTATGTTTTCCGGTGCGACCAAAAAACCCGTCGTTCCATTTTTCACTACTTCTGTTAACCCTCCAATATTGGATGCGATCACTACCTTTTCGCAGGCGGCGGCTTCCAATACTGCCACACCAAAGCTTTCGTTCCGTGAAACATTTACAAATATATCAATCATATTGTGATAATTGAGCACATTTTCGTATTTAACTTTCCCTGTAAAAACAACATCCTGATCGAGATTTAACGATGTAGTCAACGCTTTGTATTCCTGCTCTTTGCTTCCTCCGCCAACGACCAATAACTTGATTTTTTTATCAGGATACTTGTCTCTTATTTTTTTAAAGGCGGCAATTAAAATGTCTGTTCCATAAATGCTTTCCAGCGATTTTACAGTACCGATCACTACCGTTCCTTCCGGAAAAAGCGGGTTAACAGCTGCCGCGGGCTTGAAAAAATTGATGTCGATGCCGAAAGGAATTTTGAATACTTTTTTTGCACTGAAATGTCCTATCTCGTCTACCAGGACCTGGCTGGTTGCAAGAATCGCATCAGCTTTTTTGAAATTATATTTTAATATTTTTTTATTAATAAAATTTTTATGTGGGAACTCCATCACATCGCTTCCCCATGCTGAAATTACAAAAGGATGAAAGCCGGTTAATGCACCTAATAATCCGTAACTGGTTGCATAATGTGCATGTACGACCTGTGGCTGATACGAAGCAATGGCAGATTTTAAAGCCGGTACAGATTTTAAATAACCGAGCTTGGAACTGGAGTTGGCTTGTTGCCTTTTAGATCCGAAAAGCATGATCCCATGCTCCAAATACCAATCTGATTCCGGTGCTGTCAGGCTAAAAATTGCAATTTCCAGTCCTTTCTGAGCCAATGCCACCGTCCATTTTTGGGTATGGGCAGAATTTATATCCGAAAGAATTAAAATTTTCATAATGATCTGTTATACGATCCGCTTCTCGTTAAAAAACAAATACTTAAAAAAGCGTTTGAGTGTATAAAAGTACGCTTTTGCTTTCAAATGAAAGCGTTCTCTGAATGGAGATAATAGTGAAAAAACAATCAGCCTGGAAATGATAAAAATGAAGCAGCTGAGATTTGCGATGAGGACATTAAAAATGGAAAAATGTTTTTTATAAAATTTCAATTTGCTGAGCAGTTGATTGGAGATCACAATGTTGTAATTTTTCTTGTGGCTTTGCCCGCTATGGTGCAACACCTGTGCGGAATGCAAATACATTAATTTCCCGTATTTCTGCGCACGCAAACAAAAATCAACATCTTCCATCCAGAATAAATGTTCGTCCAACATTCCCATTTCTCCAACTAATTCTTTCCTAAAAAACAATGCAGCGCCTGAAAATGTTTTTGCTTCAAACGTTGTGTTAAGCTTGGGTGGCAGATAATGCAGTGTATTTATCATTTTGTGCAAAAAAAATGTTTCTATTACTAAATCGCTCACACTGTGATTTTTCCATACGGATAACTGAATAGAATGATCGGAATTTAATAATTGCGGTGCAACAATGACACAGGACGGTTCCCTTAACATGTAATTGTATAATTGTGCAATTGCATTTCCAACAATTTCTGTATCTGGATTTAGGAGAAAAATGAACTTTCCTCTTGCGATGTTCATTCCCTGATTATTGGCACCCGAAAAACCTGCATTAAATTGATTAGCGATCACGATTACCTTCGGAAATGCACCGGTAACAGCAGTAACACTGTCGTCAGAAGAATTATTATCCACCACAATTATTTCAATAACCAAACCGTCAGGAATATGAGTACATATCGTATTCAAACAATCCAGCAGCAGCTGTTTTACATTGTAATTAACGATGACTACTGAAATATCGGGCATTGCAAAAAATGGGTTAAAGCTTTCTCAATTTTCTTCTTAACATCACTGTGCAATATACTAATTTTGCCGCGAATGAAGGGCGATAATACGGCTTTAAAGCAGGATATTTCACAAACAGATTGTTAAAAAATTGCGGGTCGAAAGAAGGATCTTTCTCAAATGCTTTTTTTGCTTCGATCATGCGCGAGGTAATAAAAAAACCGATCTTTTTCTTTTGCGAAAAGCTGATGGAATTGCGGAACGTTTCAAATTCATTTCCATGCAAAAATTCATGTGCCAGCAGGATCACATCGATGTAGCGCGGTTTGAATTTGGTATTGGAAATTACATTTTGCGAAGTGGTAGAACTTGCATGAATGCGAAAGCTGACCAGCTCTTCCGGGATGTATACCAGGCCTTCCGCCGTAGCGATCCGCAGCCAGTATTCCAGGTCGCAGATCTGCGACAGGTCGGCATTAAAAATTCCGTATTTTTTTACGGCTTCTTTTTTAAATAAGACAGCGGTCGGTTCCCCGATAAAATTCAGTGAAATGTTCGCGGCAGCGTAATTGGAAATTTCCGCTGCGGTAATAAATATATTTTTACCTGTGCTGATCATTTTTTTCAATGCCAGCAATGGCCCGTTGTAATAGGCTTTGATGGCTTCCGGAACTTTATCATCGAAAATAAATTCACGATCGCAAACCACAAATGAATGTCCGTTCGCCCCATTTATTTGTTTTTCAATGCAATCAGGCTTTACCAAATCGTCCTGGAAAATAAACTTGATCCATTCGCCCTGAGCGAGCTCCAGGCATTTATTCCAATTGCCAACCAATCCTAAATTTTCGGGATTGCGGTACAGTTTTATGCGCTTATCTTTCCGAATATATTCTTCAATGATCGCAGCCGTAGCATCTTTCGAGCAATCGTCCACTACAATAATTTCGAGATTTGTGTAGGTTTGTGCCAGCACGGTATCCAGGCATTCTTTCAAATACTGTTCGCCGTTGTACGTAGGAATGCAAATGCTTACCAGTGAACTCATGCGGACTTTAAGAATTTAAATTTGCGAAAGATCTGAAAAAAGAAAAAGCGGATATTGTATTTGAGCATGCACCAGTGAAAATTCAAATTACGCTTCGGCTCTATTTGCTTTAAATCGATCAACGTGGCGTCATCTTTATATTTTGCACGGATCAGCTTAATATAATAACGCGGATCCATTTTGTATTTCATCCGCATTAAATTTAGCTGCTCATCGTTGCGGAACGAACAGGAAACAATTTTTTTCTTGATCAGCGGCAAGCCATTCCGGATCAGTTCTTCGGGCATGTAATAGGTGGGGCTAAACTCGCCGGTGTATAATTTAGTGGAATGCAGCGCGCCCGCTTTAAATCCTTTATTGATCATGTGCTGACTCAGCCCGATCTCATACGTCCGGATCGTTTTTTTCAGATCGGTAATTACCCCGTGTTTGTTAAAATAATCGACAGCAGTTGCAATTGCATTTTTATTGATGATCACAAAATACGATTGAATGTGATAGGCAATGGCGTTGGAATCCAGCATCCCGCAATAATCCAGCTCATTGATGTCCAGCCAGTCGAAAAACGGTTGCGCCGACGTAAATAAAACGCAGGAATCATTGATCAGACCAATGCGATCGTAAGCTGTTACATCGATCTGCTTCAAACCTTTGTACCACATGCCGAAATCCCAGCCTTCATTTTTCACATACATCAGCCTGATATTCTTGTACTTTAAATAAGTGAGCGATTCTTCATCCAGTGCTTTTTCATTGGTAAGCAGGATCATTTCGGAAAAATGAGGCAACAGGTTTTCGAGGTAAAACCTGATGTAGTAAGGAATTACCGGCTTTTCGAAATAACTGCTGTATAAACAAACTGATCTCATTTTTTATTTTCCAAAAATTCGTTTTATCATGCGGAGCGGGCTTAGCAACAGCTTCCCGATCCTGTAATCCATGGATGCAGCAATGGAATTGTAACTGGTTTCGTTCTGGTAATTTTCAAAAATCACATCGCTAACGTTCAATGAACGCGCATATAATTGTTTGTGATTTTCATATACCATCCTTCGCAATATTTTTTGCTTTTCCATATCCAGCGAGTTGTTCCGCGATGTTTTACGGATGCGGTAATAAAACAATACCTCGTTGATCCTGTATACATCTCCTCCATTTTCCAACAAGCTCAGCCAAAAATCCCAATCCTCAAATCCCTGCAAAAATGCTTCGTTATAGCCTTTTGCCTGATCAAAATCCCTGCGACGGTATAAACCTGAACAAAAAATAATATTCTGTTTCAGCATTTTTTCAAGGTTATATTCCGGCAAATTCCACTTTCCGGAAACATGCCCGAACAATTCCGCCTGGCAATACACAATCCTCACATTGTTTTTTCCCTCTAAAACCGGAACGGCTTTTTGCAGATAACCTGCCCCGATCCTGTCATCCGCATCCACCGGCAAAATGTATTTTCCGCTGCTATTTGCAATGGCTTTGTTCCGTGCCGCCGAAACGCCTTTTACCTCGCAATAAATGTATTTAAAGCGGGGATCTTTCTGCAGGTATTTTTCCGCAATTTCCTTTGTATTGTCGGTCGAACAATTATCCGCAATGATACACTCCCAGTTTGTAAAAGTCTGTGCCAAAATACTATCAAGGCACTCGCTTAAAAACGCGCCATAATTGTAACACGGTACAATCACTGAAACGGCAGGCTGCAGGTTGTTTTCCATTATTTTAACCGGTTGATAATGCGTTGATAAATCGTTTTTTTGCCTGCATCTTTAATCTTTATATTCTCCGTTAAATAAGCAACGATCGCCGGTGGCAGATATTTATTCAAAACCGCCAGCCGTTCTGCTTTTTCGATGCTTTTAAATTCGGACTTGGAACTGAATCCGTTTACGTTGTACACGGAAATTTCAAGGGGAATGTGCTGTGTGGAAACGTTATTCATGATAATGGCACGAAAGAAAAAATCATAATCCGCTACCATTTTGAATGTTTCATCGTAATTGCCGAATTTTGTGAATAATTCGCGTTTGATGAATGAAACCGGGTGCCACAGCGTATCTGAATACATCTGGTAAAAGCTGATCTTTTCCGGCATTTTTCCATGTACGATCTGGTTGTTCCCAACATCAATCTGCATATCGCCGTAAATAATGGCGGTCGAATAGTTATAGGAAAATGCATTTTTCAGTACATTTTCATTTACCAAAAAATCGCCGGAATTCAAGAACAGACAATACTCTCCGCTGGCTTTTTCAATTCCTTTATTTTGTGCGTTAAAAATGCCCTTGTCTTTTTCCGAAACCCAAAATGTGATCTTGTCGGCGTATTTTTTGATCACATCCACGCTGCCATCGGTGGAACCGCCATCGATCACTACAAACTCCAGATCCGTATATGTCTGAGCGATCACCGAGCGGATGGTTTTTTCCAAACCCGCGGCATCATTGTAATTGATCGTTATGATGGATACTTTCGGCATCAGGCAATTTTTAATAAAACGTTGTTTACTGTTTTCAAAACCTCTTCCACACCAATCGAATTGATGTTTTCCCCCGTTAAGTTCCTGTAAAGATACTCCATGTATTCCGGATTTCCATTCTCCATTTTTTCCTGCACCTGCGGCGGTAAAACAGCCAATGATCTATCTGTAATTTCAGCAGGATAAGGAACAAAACGTGCGTACCGGCTTCCGTTGAAAATACACACCGAATATACATCCAGCGCTGCTGCAATGTGTATCGGCGCCGAATCGTTGGAAATTACGAGATCGCATTTTTCCAGTTCAGCACACAACACACTGATGTTTTTTACATTCAATAATTGTTTGAAATTATCCGTCTGTGCTTTTATTTTTTCTCCCAGATATTCTTCCCCCGGACCGCAAATAATATCAATGCTGAATTGCGGATGCTGCGCTTTTAAAAGATCAACCAATGCGGCATAATTTTCAGGACTCCAGATCTTGTAAGCGCCTGCAGAACCGGGGCAGATCACGATCCTGTTGAATTTTGTTTTAACAATTGTTGCGGGCAAAGCAGGTTTTGAAATCGGAATTTTTTCGTCCAAAACCGCTTCAAAAAACAATTTCATTTTCGAAAATTCGTGATTGAATTTCGATCCATGGATCGCATCCACATCCACTAATAATGTGTATTTAACTTTTCCTTTCGGCGATGTACCTTCCGGCTTGTTTACCCAATCGCCTTTAATTCCAAGCTTTTCGGGCGCGCCCGTCATCATCACCAGCTCATCCATCTCATGCGTTGGCGAATAAACCGGGAACAAGATCCGTTTGCTTTTTAATCTGTGAATCCGGAAATAAAAGCGGTAGAGATTTTTGAATTTTGATGTAATGCTGTTATCTAAATACAGGATCTCTTTGTATAGATCTTTGTCTGTCGCATCGATCAGCGTTTTGAGCTTGCTGCTGGCGATGAGGTAAAATTCCATGTTTTTATTGGAAGGATGCTGAATGTAATAATTCATTAAATTCCGTACGATGATGTAATCACCAATTGCATCGGGCTTGAGCAGAACAATCCTGTTGCTTTTTGCAGTGTTGATCCGTTCCAGAGCTATTTTTTTCAAAACAAATCCGGTACCGTTTAAAAGGATGCGTTTTATACTGTTCAGCATTTAAGAAATTGCTTTTAAAGCAAAGAATTGCCTTTAAAGCAAGAAATTGCTTTTAAAGCTTCTTCCAGCTTTTGTTTAAAATCGGTTTTAAAAAAATCGAAAGAATTCAGATGATGCGTTTCCGCGATGATTTTTTCGCTGTGCATTTTTAATTCTTCCAGCGATAATGCCTGCGATCGTTTGATGGAATCCGAAACGGCATCCACTGTAAAATCATTGATCAATACACCAAAACCATTCAGATCCACATCCGCATTTTTGGTCACCACCGGGATCATTCCCCCATTGGCCATACACGTGATTACCCCGGCTGAATTGCCTTCCGAAGCGCTCGGAAAGATCACAAATGCGCATTTACGTATGATTTCCCGGAACAGATCCGAATCAAGATTTACAAATCCCTGGTAGGTAATATTCGGATGCGAGCTAATTACAGGATTGTAATAATCCATAAATTCTTTTTCACTGTCTAAATTTCCGCAGATGTATAAATGGCGATCCGGTGTTTTTGCAAATGCCTCGATCACCAGATCCAACCCTTTGTGAATGGCGCCATCACTGCCAAACCAGATGTAATTTTGTTTCGCCGTCTTCCATTCTTCATCCGTACGCATTACCGCTTTTTTTATAAAAACCGGCGCGTGGATGGAGCTGATATTGTCCGGACGATACGTTGTTCGTGCAAACGTGCCGCCGTGCAAAATGATCCAATCGGCTATTTCGTGCTGTAGCGGCTGATCTTCCTTAATGTAACGCGATGAGGAAAGTAATAATTTATTGCTGCGTTTATAAAAATCCACAATGCGGTTGATCGTGATCACATTGGAAAAAAACGGGTTACAGCCGGTACCAAACGCAATCACTTTTGTTTTTTTGCTTTCGCGAAATTGTAGTGCGTATTCCAATGAATTCCCCAAGCCAAATACTAAGTCATATTTATTGATGTCGCCGCTGAAATGATCGCTGTAATTGATAATATCTACATTGTAACCCAGCCTGTTCAGCGCTTCCGCGATGATAAACGTGGTGTAACGGTTGGTATGGCGCTCATCGTGTACGTATCCTTTTTCAAAAACAAAACGGATGTAGGAAAGCAGCGCAGTTTTTTTGTGAGATGTATTAAAATAATTTTGAATAATAATGGTTTTCGCGTCTTTGGAAAGCGTGTAACCCAGGCGTTTAAAAATTCTTCTTGAAAGTGAAACCGGCAATCGAAGCAAATCCATGCAGATATGATTTTATAATGCGATTTAACTGTTTGTGAAATTATGTTCTTCCCAGCCCAATATCGGTAGCACGGCGCCACCGCGGCCTTCCGTGGTTTTTGCAACCGGACTCACTGAATCAAAAATAAAAAATTGTGTTTCGTATTTAAAATGGTCCAGCACTTCCATTTTCGGGATGGCGCTGCCAACCGTCATCATGTAATCGCCTTCGCGCAGCATGTCCATTGGTAACTCAATCACAAACGTGTAATTTCCTTTTTTCCAAATGCGGCCATCGTTTTTTTCGGTGTCCACATCTTTCAGGCAACTGGTAAAAATAGGTCCGTATTGTGCATGATTCAGCACAAAACTTACGTCGTAACCGCGGCCTTCCTGCAATACTTCAAAGCCAATTTCAATAAATCCTTTGTTCGCATTATTCAATTCCGAAACCGAATTCCGATTCTCATTTAAAACCTTTACACTTCTGATCTTTAGCTTTGCATTTGGTGCTGCAGGCGAATCATCACGGGTTTCGCCTGTATTCCGCTCGCCGCGATGTAAATAAGAGTTAATAATTTTATCGGTCGGACCGTTTTCAAACAGCGTTCCTTTTTCAAGAACAATGGCTTTGTTGCACAGCGAAGAAATAGCGGCCATGTTATGGCTTACAAACAAAACCGTGCGGCCTTCACCGGAAATATCCTGCATTTTCCCCAAACATTTTTTCTGGAATTCGGCATCGCCTACGGCTAACACTTCGTCCACAATTAAGATCTCCGGCTCCAAATGTGCTGCAACTGCAAAGGCAAGGCGGACGTACATTCCGGAGGAATATCTTTTTACAGGCGTATCCAAAAAACGCTCTACTTCTGCAAACGTAACAATCTCGTCAAATTTACGCGTGATCTCTGCTTTGTTCATTCCTAAAATGGAACCGTTCAGGTAAATATTTTCGCGCCCGCTTAATTCGGGGTGAAAACCGGTACCCACTTCCAACAGGCTGGCTACGCGGCCATCAATGGTAATGCGGCCTTTTGTAGGCGCTACAATGCGGCTCAAGATCTTTAATAATGTTGATTTTCCGGCTCCGTTCCGCCCGATAATTCCCACACGATCGCCTTGTTCCACATCAAATGAAAGATCGCGCAACGCCCAGAATTCCTCACTTGTAGCGGAAGGCGTTTTTGCGGATGAATTGAAAATCGATTTTGCTTTATTAGTGATCACATCACGCAAAGCGGTATAATTCTCCGTATTCTGATGTTTCAGAATATAGCTTTTGCTTAGATTTTCAACTTTTATGATCGTGTTGCTCATGATTGTTTAAATAACATCGGCAAATGTTTTTTCCATTTTACGGAAATACCGTACACCAATGATTAAAAAAAGCAGGCTGATACCCGCCGATAATAAAAAGCCGGGCATGTAAATCGGTGTGGTACCGCGTAAAATACTCCAGCGGAAACCGTCGATCACGCTTACCATCGGGTTCATCGAGTACAGGTATTTTGCAAATTGCGGAATGCGGTCACTGTTGTAGATTTGCGAGCTGCTGAACGCAATGGGCGATACATACAAGCCGAATTGTACAATGAAGGGAACAATGATGCGGAAATCGCGGTACTTTACGTTAAGCGCTGCGATGTACAAGCCGGTGCCGATGGACGTGATCAGCGCAAGCAATAAAAACAAGGGCAGCATTAATATTTTGAGATCGGGCATGTATTGGTAATACACCATGATGCCGATCAGGATCACAAATGAAATGGCGAAATCGATCAGGCAAACGATCACAGTACTTGCAGGCACTATCAGGCGCGGGAAATACACTTTTGTCAATAAATTGGAATTTGCCAAAAGCGAATTACTTGCATCGCTAAATGAATTGGAAAAAAACTGCCACGGCAATGTAGCTGCGGAAACCAGCAACAAACGCGGGACATTATCCGGTGTGGCGGAATTGAACAGCCAACCGATGAATGCCATCACCATCACGGTAAGTAAAGGGCGTAATACGCTCCACAACACACCAATTACGGTTTGTTTGTAACGAACCAAAATATCACGCCAGGCTAAAAAGTAGAAAAGCCCCCGGTAATTCCAGAGGTCTTTCCAATAGTTACTGTCGGCAGTGCCGGGTTCTATTACAATTCTATTTCTACTCAAAATACTTTTTTAAAATACTAAAAACTATATCGCACACAGTCTAATCACTAACGACTAATTACTACAGACTATTTAGCATAATTTACGGCACGTGTTTCGCGGATCACGGTCACTTTTACCTGTCCGGGATACGTCATTTCCGTTTGGATGCGTTGTGAAATATCGAAGGATAATGTTTCCGAATCTTTATCGGTTACTTTATCGCTGGAAACGATCACGCGCAACTCACGGCCCGCCTGGATCGCATACGTTTTTTCAACGCCGGGATACGACAATGCCAATGCTTCCAGATCTTTCAAACGCTTGATGTATTGTTCAACAACTTCGCGGCGGGCACCAGGGCGCGCACCGCTGATGGCATCACATACCTGAACGATCGGCGACAATAATGTCGTCATTTCGATCTCATCGTGATGGGCTCCGATAGCGTTGCAAACTTCCGGTTTTTCCTTGTATTTTTCTGCCAATTGCATTCCTAAAATAGCATGTGGAACTTCCGGCTGATCGTCCGGCACTTTACCGATATCGTGTAACAATCCGGCACGTTTTGCCATTTTCACATTCAAGCCCAATTCCGCTGCCATTGTAGCACACAGGTTGGCAACTTCACGGGAGTGTTGCAATAAATTTTGTCCGTAAGAGGAACGGTATTTCATACGGCCCACCATGCGGATCAATTCCGGGTGTAATCCGTGAATTCCTAAATCAATGGTAGTACGTTTTCCGATCTCGATGATCTCTTCTTCAATTTGTTTTTTTACTTTTTCCACTACTTCCTCGATGCGGGCAGGGTGAATACGGCCGTCTGTTACCAATTGGTGCAGCGATAAACGCGCGATCTCTCTTCTTACAGGATCAAAACCGGAAAGGATGATTGCTTCCGGGGTATCATCCACAATGATCTCGATTCCCGTTGCTGCTTCCAGCGCACGGATGTTACGGCCTTCACGACCGATGATGCGTCCTTTGATCTCGTCGTTCTCGATGTTAAAAATGGAAACGGAATTTTCAATCGCGTGTTCAGTAGCAACGCGCTGAATGGTTTGGATCACGATCTTTTTCGCTTCTTTGTTGGCGTTGATCTTTGCTTCTTCTACAATGTCCTTGATGTGAGAAAGTGCATCGGTTTTTGCTTCTGCTTTTAAGCTTTCCACCAATTGTGCTTTTGCATCTTCGGCAGATAAACCGCTCAATGTTTCCAGCTGCTCCACTTGCTTGCGGTGGAATTTTTCCACTTCCTGTTGTTTTGCCGTTACCACTTCCAATTGGTGTGTTAAGTTTTGGCGAACGGTATCCAGCTCGGCATCTTTGCGTTGCACCTGCTCCTGTTTCTGGGAAAGTGTCTGTTCTTTTTGTTTGATACGGTTTTCAGCCGTTTGAACCGCATTGTTTTTTTCGTTGATGGATTTTTCGTGTTCTGCTTTTAATTGAAGAAATTTTTCTTTTGCCTGCAGGATTTTTTCTTTTTTAATGACTTCCGCCTCTGCTTCCGCTTCTTTCAGGATATTGGTTGCTTTTGATTCGTTTGCTTTTTTGATCATTAAATAGGCGATCAGTGCTCCCAGGACAATGCCGATTATAACTGCCGCTAGTATCAATAGTATGTTTGTGCTCATAAGTGGTTTGAAAAATTTAAATTATATATATAAAATTCAGCAACATTTGGTTTTTACAATGCCAAATTATGCTTTTGAATGCAAAGCGATCAGCCGGAAGGAAAATGTTGTTTACAATGGATTGTTAAAAAACTGTAAACTACGTAGTAGGATTGTTCTCTTTTTGAAGGTAGTCTGAAACAAATAGATCCAACTGGTTGAGCTCGTCCTGCCCGGACGGCTTTTTAGGTGCGTTTTGTTGAGTTGCCAATAAGTTAAGTGCGCTCATAGCAAGCAAATCCTGCTTATCGCGAACGGAATAATTGACCTCAAACTCTTTCACTTTATCATTAATCATTTTCGCTGCATTTATTACAGCTTCCTCATCCTCCTGCTTAATCGTAAGCGGATAAGTGCGGCCTGCAATGACAATTTTTAACGATACCTCAGCCATATTATAGTTTCGGGTTTTTAGTTTTCGTGTTTTCTTTAGCTAAACTGAAAACCGAAAACTTTAAACTGTTAATTTTACTTCAAAAGAGCAATGCAATCATCTATTTCCTGCACAAGCTCGTTAATTTTAAGTTTCGTATCTGTAATTATAATGTTCTGCTCTTCGTTTTTGTTCTGAACTAATTCCTGGTTGTTTTTTTCCAATGATCCGATGGTCGCCTTCTGCTCTTCCACTGTTTTCAATAATCCGGCATTTTCGGCTGACAATTTATCATTGTCCTGCTTTAATTGCTGGTGTAATTTTACCAGCGTTTCGATTTTGCCTTTCAGATCGGTAATTATTGGAGTTAAATCGTTCATAATCAATTATTAATGTACTTTATTTCATTTTTTACAAATATAATCATCAAAACGGTAATCTCAAAATAAATCTTTACGTTGTTCCACGCTAAGGCGGATTTTACCACTAAGGCACTAAGGGTACTTAGAAAAAAGGAGGATTGTTATGCTTCCCCGTTTTTGAACCACAAAAGAAAACAAAAGGATCAAAAGACGAGGCGTGTTGCTGTGTCTGGATTTTTTACGGAATACACGTAGGCGCCAGGCTCTGCCTGGTGACATTTTAATTTTCCAGGTGCTACTATGTGTGGATTCCTTACGGAATCTCATTTTCTTTCTACCACATAAGGCACAAAGGGAACATAAGGCGAAGCGTGTTACTTTGTGTTTAACTACTTGCCAAAAACTAAAAATTTTAACCACATAAGACACAAAGGAAACATAAGGCGAAGCATATTGCTGTGCGCGTATGCCAGTCCGTTTTGAACCACATAAGACACAAAGGGAACATAAGGCGAAGCGTGTTACTTTGTGTTTATGATAGTTAAAAGAAAATAATGCTTGTGCCCTTCCTTAGTGTTCTTAGTGCCTTAGTGGTAAAAAACCTTAGTGGTAAAATCAGTGGTAAAAACCTATCTTTGGCAAATGCAGAAACGATTGCCACTACTCTTCTTTTTTACCTTTTTTTCCGCAAGGGCTTTTGCGCAAACCAATTATCCGACTGATTATTTCCGGTCGCCGATCGATACCAGCATTGAACTGGCGGGTAATTTCGGGGAGATCCGGCCGAATCATTTTCATGCAGGCTTTGATATTAAAACTAATGGTAAGGAAGGCATGCGGGTGTATGCTGCGGCAGATGGCTATATTTCCAGGATCAAAATTTCGCCGTATGGTTACGGTAATGCGCTTTACATTACGCATCCTAACGGCTACACGAGTGTTTACGGGCATTTACAGCGCTTTGACGGGGCTATTGCTGCGTTCCTGAAAAAAGCACAATATGTATTGCAGTCTTTTGAAGTGGATACGTTGCTGAGCGCAGATGTGCTGCCGGTAACAAAAGGGCAATTGATTGCTTTATCCGGAAACACGGGCGGATCGGAAGGGCCGCACCTGCATTTTGAGATCCGGGAGACCGCTACGGAAAAACCAATTAACCCGTATTATTTCGGATATAAAATTCCGGACACGGTAAAACCCAAGATCACGGAGATTGCGATTTACCCGATCAATCACAATGGAAGAGTGAATGGCAAGGATGCGGTAAAAAAAATAAAACCGGCATTTTTAAAAGGACATTATTACATTTTAAACAAAGCGGACACGATCGTTGTAAACGGCGATATTGGCTTTGGAATTGAAACCTACGATACTGAAAATGGTAACCAGGGACAGAACGGCGTTTTTTCGATCGAGCTGCAATCGGGCGGCAAGCGGGTGTATTATCACGAGCTGGAAAAATTCAGTTTTGAAAATGCGCGCTATGTGAATGCGCACATTGATTATGCGGAAAAACAAAAACACGGCGATAAAATTCAGAAATGTTTTGTGTCAAAAAACAATCAACTGGGAATTTACAAGAACGTGATCAATAATGGCGTGCTGCATTTTGAGGATGATTCCGTTCACTGGATCCGTTATATTGTAAGGGATTTTGCGGGCAACAGCAGCGAAATGATGCTGAAAGTAAAAGGCAGCACAAGGTCTGTTGATGCAACGCGTTATATAACGAAAGGAGATTCGGCACTGGAGTTTGATTGTACCAAAGAAAATAAAATTTCGCAGGCGGATCTTCGGATCGTGATCCCGGAAAATGCGCTGTACGATGATGTGTATTTTCGTTATTTTGCAGATGGTTCGGTGAAAGGAACCTACTCGCCGCTGTACGAGATCATGAACGATGAAGTAGCGGTGCAAAAAGCCTATTTATTGAGCATTAAAGCAATTCATCTCCCGGAGAATTTACAGAATAAAGCCTGTATTATTTCCATCAACGATAAAGGAAAACGCAGTTACGAAGGCGGATCATATAATGATGGTTTTGTAAGCACACAGGCAAAATCGTTCGGGCATTTTACGATCGGGATCGATACGATTGCACCGAAATTAAAAGCGGCATTCAAAATTATTCCGGGTAAAACCACCGACCTGAGCAAAGCAAAAACGATTGGGATCATTGCTACTGATAATTTATCGGGCATCCGGAAATACCGCGGCAGTATTGATGGAAAATGGGTGTTGTGCGAATACGAATTCAAACAAAATTTATTGTATTATACATTTGATGAGCAAACAGCACCGGGCACACACACATTCAGCATTGATGTAACGGACGACAAAGCGAACACGGCAACTTATACATTTACTTTTAAAAGATAAACATGCAGCACGTACTATTACTGCACGGCGCCATCGGAGCAAAAGACCAGCTCCAGCCATTGGGAGAGAAATTAAAAACTGATTTCATCATCCATAATCTTAATTTTAGCGGCCATGGCGGCGAAGCGATGCAGGATGTTTTTTCGATGGAAATATTTGCGCAGGATGTATTGAATTATTTGCAAAAAAATAATTTGGGGCAAGTCTCTATTTTCGGCTACAGCATGGGCGGATACGTGGCTTTGTATTTAGCAAAACATTACCCGGAGAGAATAAAAAATGTATTTACACTTGCCACTAAATTTTTGTGGACACCGGAAATTGCTGCGAAGGAAATAAAAATGCTGGATGCGGAAAAGATCGTGGTGAAGATTCCGGCTTTTGCAGCAACACTGGAAAAGCGCCATCAGCCGAACGATTGGAAAATCGTATTGAGTAAAACGGCAGAGATGATGATTAGTTTGGGAACTAATAATCCATTACAATTAGCAGATTATGCAGGCATCGGGCAACCGGTAATGATCGGTATTGGCGACAAGGACACGATGGTTACACTGGAAGAAACGATTGATATGTACCGCCAATTGAAAAATGCAAATTTTATGGTGTTGCCGGAAACGCAGCACCCGATCGAGAAAGTGGATGTGGAACGCTTAGCGGGGGAATTGAAATTATTTTTTAATAAATAGAGAATGTTAAATACTTCGTCATTGCGAGGAACGAAGCAATCTCATGCCAGTGTGTATACTTGAATGAGATTGCTTCTCCGCCAAAGGGCGGATCGCAATGACGTTCTTAAAATAATTTAGTTTCATAATAGTTACATCCGATTTCATTAAAATAAAAACAGCATGAGAATTTTCTTCTTTTTTTGTTTCTGCACGCAGCTGGTTGTTGCACAAACTCATAATGTATTTCCATCAAAAAAATATGTGAAAGTGATCGGTTATACTTTTAATAAAGAGTTTGACGGTAAAATGGAATATGATGAATCGGTAATTGATCCGAAAACAAAAAAGCTGATAAAAAATGTGGATTCGGTTAAATACAAACTGAGCCCGGCACAAGCAGATACACTGCTGATGATCTTGAATGATAAGTCCACTTTCCGTGAAGGAGAATCGGGTTGTTTTTTTCCGCATCATGCATTTGTGTTTTACGATGCTGCCAATAAACCGGTGGCGTATGTGAATATTTGTTTTAACTGCCAGCAAATTTATTCGGCTCCGCAATATTCCACAGCCAACTTTGGCGGCTTGTCCGAAAAAGGCGATGAAGCATTGTTCTTGTTTTGTCATAATTTAGGAATGCCTTCGCCGCGGCATGTAAAAACCATGCAGGATAAAGATTTTGAAGTGGGCGATATTATTAAGATCCCGGAAATAATATATAACATGAATAATGGCCAGATCCTAAATGCGGATTCATTGAAAATAGTGGGGCAATTTTTATCGTCGCATCCGGAACTTATGGTAGAATTGGGAGTTTATACCGGTTCATGGGGTTCTACGAATGCTAACAAAAAATTATCCGAGTCCAGAGCAAGCTCCTGCCTTTATTATTTTACAGAAGCGAAGATTGCTCCGGGTAGGATTGTTGCAAAAGGCTATGGCGAATCACAGCTTTTGATTCCTGATACTGAACTTAATAAGGCTGTAACCCGGGAGGAGCAAGTAAAAATATATTTGATTAACTGTCGTACAGAGTTGATGGTATTTAAAGTCAGGTAATCCTTCCAGTGTTTCTATTTCTCGCGGTGTTTTTTCCCGCAAAGGCGCAAAGAAAAAAAAGAAGCTCCTCATTTTTCTACCACATAAGACACAAAGAAACACATAAGGCCAGGCATAAAACCTGTGCGTCCTCTGCGCCTTCTCCGCGTCCTTTGCGGTTAACTGAACTTTTTTCTTTTTTTTTGTAACATTTTGAATTTCCCGGTATCAAAAGGATAAACAATCACAAAAAAATTATGAAAAAATTAATCTTATCCCTCTTCGTATTCAGCAGTATTTGCATGAATACCATTGCACAAACTGCTTTTCCATTTGATGTAAAAATTACCGGCGAAGGCACTAAAAACATTATTTTAATTCCGGGGCTTTCCTGTTCCGGCGAAGTATGGAACGAAACCGTAGAACGTTATAAAAAGGATTATAAATGTTACACGCTTACCTTCCATGGTTTTGCAGGTGTTGCAGCTGATAATACCAACAGCTACAAAAACTGGGAAACCGAAATTGCGCGTTACATTACAGAAAATAAAATTGCAAAACCGATCATTCTCGGCCACAGCATTGGTGGCGGAATGGCTTTGTTGTTAGCAGCTGATTATCCAACTTTAATTTCTAAAATAATTGTAGTAGATGCATTGCCTTGCCTGGGCGCACTTCAAAACCCGGCTTTTGCAGCGAATAAAAATCCGGATTGCTCGCCGTATGTAACGCGCTTTCAAGCGATGGACGACAAACAATTTTATGCGATGCAAAAACAAAGCATGCCTTCTTTAATGACAGATACTGTACATTTGGAACAAGCGATCCAATGGTCGGTAAAATCAGACCGCAAAACGATGGCAGAAATTTATTGCCAGTTTTTAAACACGGATTTAAGAGAAACGATTTCAACGATCAAATGTCCGTCACTGATCTTATTGGAAAGCGCTTTTTCCGGGATGAAACCTGTAATTGCCGAACAATATAAAAATTTGAAAAAGGCCAGCCTGCAGTATGCCGATAAAGGATTGCACTTTGTAATGTATGATGACACCGCTTTTTATTTTAAACAATTGGATCAATTCCTTAACTAAGAGAAATGGAGTTTGAAGAAATTTACCGTACGTTCAGCCCGAAGATCTTTCGGTTGTGCATGGGTTATGTCAATGATAAGGACTGGGCAAAAGATCTGACGCAGGAAACATTTATACAGGTCTGGCAAAAGCTCGATACGTTCAGAAATGAAGCGGCGATCGGCACCTGGATCTTCCGGATCGCTTCCAACATTTGCCTTCGTCAGATCGAACGTTCCTCAAAAATGACAAACATTGTCATTTCGAGCGAAGTCGAGAAATTTCCCTTCCAGATCGAAGATAAAAAAGAGGAACATTTAACGGAGCAGATCGAAGTATTGTACAAATGCATTGCTACGCTGGAAGAAACCGAACGATTGATCATTTCGCTGGTGCTGGAAGATCTTCCTCAAAAAGAAATAGCAGGCATTACAGGGATTTCGGAAGGGAATTTACGGGTGAAGATCCACCGCATTAAACAAACATTAACAGAACGATTCAACGACTATGCAAAACTTTGACGACATAAAAAACCTGTGGCAGAAAACGGAAGAAAAAAATCTGCCCGATGCAGCTGAAATTTTGCTGCAGGTACAAAAAGCCCGTAAAAAAATGCTGCTGAAAAACGTTGGCGGCGGCTTGCTCCTTTGCGGCACATTTATATTCATTGCCTTGCTGGGATGGCATTATCAATTCCAGCAATGGACCACACGGATTGGAATTATCCTTACGCTGATCGCGATCATTATGGGAATTATTTTTAACAGCAAACTGGTGCAATTGCTTTTGAAACAAAGCGATCTCACGCTTAGCAATACAGATTACCTGCAGCAGCTGATCCGTTTCCGCAATACGCAGCGCATGATCCAGACGAAAGGAATTACACTTTATTTTATTTTACTGACGATTGGGATCATTTTATACATGTATGAATTTGCGCAGCGCGATCTTACTTTTGGGGTTTGTACTTACGCGATTACGCTTGCCTGGATTGCTTTTAACTGGTTTTATACACGAAAAAGAACGATCGCGAAACAGCAAAAAGAGATCAATGCACAGATTGAGAATATTGAACGATTGTTGAAAGAATATTGAAAAGTATCAGGTATTAAGTATCAAGTCTTTAGACTGCGTACGTTTTACCGCAGAGAGCGCAAAAGTATTTTTATTGTTACAAAAACCTTAGTGTTCTGAGTGCCTTAGTGGTAAAATCTGCTTATCATTTGTTTGCCGATGGCGCCATCGACAGATCCTGGCTTTTAAAAACATATTTTCCGTTTTCAAAAGCATAATGACTGACGATCTTAAAATCAAAATGCTCGTTTGAACGGATCGCATCCTTAATGGCACCGGGCGTATTGGCAGTATCATCTTCCGCTTCATCAAAGCTTTTCTTGGAATAATAATCACCGGCGGTAACCACTTCCAGATCGGAAAAAGCACTTGTTCGCTGTGGAATTATAAAATCGGATTTCCATTCCGATTTTCCATTCGCGATCCGGCCCGTTCCTACCCGCTCCAGGATCATTTTAAATTGTCCGTTCACGATCCCAAAGGCATACGAATCGCTGTAAAACGGACCACCGGCGCCACCATTGGTATTATCGAAGTAACAGCCGTAATTATTTTTACCAAATTTTAATAACATGATCGACGGGATCATTTGAAAACTTCCGTAACAACCCAAAGCAGGCGAAAACGTTTTTAGATTCCATTTTTTATTTTCTTCGGTAAACAAGGCCAGGCCAAAATTGGCGCAGGTAAAACGCCCGCAAAGAATAAGATCTTGTGCAAATTCCGTAGTGGAAAACGACATCAGCACATTCCGGTTTCCATTATCATCCGTAAACAAAAGCGTGTCTTTGTAACGGGTTTCATTGCTGTCTTTCAAAGGAAAAAGTACCGTTTCTTCTTCGTACCAACCGGTAAATTCTTTTTGGGTACAGGTTGGACACGACCATTCTTCAATGCTGATCGGCTGATTATCATCATACGGTGATGGAAATTGATAATACTGCCCGGGGAAAAGCGCTTTTAATGCGGAGTCTGGACTGAACGGTTCCTCCAAACTTACCATTCTTTTTTTGAACAGGTCAAAGCCGATTGCCTTTGGGATGCGTTGGTATTCAGCATCCAGCTCTTCTGCAGAAGGATATTTTGCACTGTCTTTTTTTACAGCTTGTGTGGAAGTATCCGCCACAGCGGCGTTGGAAACCGGCGCAGATTGATTACCACAGGCTGCAGCAAAAAAAACAAATGCCAGAAAACAGATCGTTTGTACCCGCATCATTTCTATTCCTCCACTTTGTGATGCAATGATTCTTCCGCCGCTTCCTTAATGATCTCGCGCGATTCCTCATCGCCTAAATATTTTTCGATCAGGTTATGCCCCACGTAAATCAGCGGCGTGAGCACCACAGCGATCAGTAATTTGAATGTATAACCTGTTAATGCAGCATTCAGGAACACCGCGGTTGTCATTTTGCCTGGCAACCAAAACGCGATCCCAAGCACTACAAACGTATCGATCAGTTGGGAAATCACAGTAGAACCGGTGCTTCTGAGCCAGATCATTTTGCTGCCGGTTTTATCGCGCAGCATCCAAAAAATAGAAACATCGATCAACTGGGAAAGTATAAATGCAATCAGGCTGGCAACAATGATCCAAAGGCTTTGCCCGAATACGGCATAAAATTGCGCATCGGTTACCGTTGAAATGCCAATAGCGGCAGGAATTTTAATTGCCAAAAACAAAATAATAAATGCATACGCGATCAGGGAAGCAGTGATCATTGAAAGCTTTCTTACACCTGCTTTCCCAAAATGTTCGTTGATGATATCCGTGGTTAAAAATACGATTGGCCAGGGAATGATCCCGATGCTCATTACAAATGGCCCGATCTGGATGATCTTACTACCGATCAGCTCGGCAACAATGGCGTTGGTTATAAATAATCCGGCAAGGATAATGTAAACGAGTTCTCTCTTTGATTTAAACATACGGTACGGATAACGAATGAATACGAATTTACGAAACTGTGTTTGAATTACTAAAGTACTAATTTACTGATCGACCTGTAAACAAATTTAAATGAAGCCGGAAAGTTTATACCAAGTCCATTTTGTTTTTATTGGGAAATTTTTAATCAACGCGTCATTGCGACCGCGTGTCGCCATAGCTTTAGCGGTGGCACAGGGCTTTTCGCCCGAAGCAATCTCACACCAGTATATAATCTAGAATGAGATTGCTTCGGGCGAAAAGCCCTCGCAATGACGTTCTTAAAGTAAATTCTTTTTATGGTGCAAAGTTCCGGATACTCATTCAAATTTATTCGAAAAATGTTCCGTCGAAATACTAATCAAAAAATGTTTTCATTTTAAAATCTCCTGCACTTTTGTTTTAAGCACCGGCAACACTTCTTTACCAAACCATTCGTTTTTTGCCTGCCAGATATTGTTGCGTGGCGACGGATGCGGCAGCGGAAAATAAGCAGGCAAATAAGATTTAAACTGATGAACCGTTTCTGTCAGCGTATTTTGTGCATTGTTACCAAGATAATAATTTTGTGCGTATTGCCCTACAAGAATAATAAGCTGTACACCGGGCATCAGCTTCAGTAATTTCGAATGCCACAAAGGAGCGCATTCGGGCCGTGGCGGCAGGTCGCCGGTTTTGCCTTTTCCGGGATAACAAAAACCCATTGGCATGAGCGCGATTTTATCGGGATTATAAAATGTAATTTTATCGATTCCCAGCCAGTTCCGCAAATTATCGCCGCTTTTGTCGTTCCAGGGAATGCCTGTGTTGTGTACAATGCGGCCCGGTGCCTGCCCGACGATAATAATTTTACTTTTGGTACTTGCTGCAATAATTGGGTTTACACCAAATTCCAGGTACTTTTCGCAAACGCTGCAGCTTTTTATCTCGCCTAAAAGTGAAGTGATGGATGCCATCTGATTTTCAAAAATTAAATTTGTTTTTTAATCAACATATCCCCCGCCCCGTTCACCACATAAGGCACAAAAGAAAACATAAGGTGTAACGTGTTACTTGTTTTGAAAATAATTAATTAAAAAATCCATTTTACATTTACGCAAATCAGCATTATCTTTCAAATTAACAGATCCCGGGTCAGGCCCGGGATGACAGCATAAAGTGAGGTTATTCTTCTGATTTAGCCACAGCATCTGCATACAGCAAACTTTAAACTTTTGAACTTTAAACTTTGAACTATTCCCCCTGTTCATTCAAAAACAGTTCCACTACACTATACATATAATCCAGATCCTGATCAGAAATGCAATACGGCGGCAAAATATACATGATATTTCCCAATGGCCGCAGGATGATCCCGCGTTCCACAAAAAATTCGGAAATGTATTCCGCCAGCGAATTTAAATAATTGGTATGCTCCGGCGTCTTGATCTCAAATGCTAAAATAGTTCCCAGTTGCCGCACATCTATCAACGCTTTGTGCGATTTTATTTCCTGCAAAAATGCAGTATGTTTTGCTTCTATCCGTTTGATATTTTCAAATGCTTCCGGCTTATCAAACAGATCCATGCTCGCCAGCGCGGCCGAACAAGCTGTTGTATTGGCCGTGTAAGAATGTCCGTGAAAAAACGTTTTCATTTTATCATCGCTCAAAAAAGCATCGTAAATAAATTGTGCGCAGCTGGTAGCTCCCAGCGGCATTACACCACCCGTTAATCCTTTGCTCATGCAGATAATATCAGGCTTGTGCTGCAAATGATCCGCAGCAAAAAACTTTCCGGTACGGCCAAAGCCCGTCATTACCTCATCGGCAATCGTGATCACTTTTTTAGCACGGCACATGCTGATCAGCTGATCCAACACCTCCGCAGAATACATGACCATTCCTCCTGCGCCCTGCACCAGCGGCTCAAATATGAACGATGCCACATCATCGTGTAGCAAAGCATTTTTTAGCGCGCTCACACTCTCTTCTTCTTTCCCTTTTACCGGAACCGGAATATGGATCACATCAAATAATAATTTAGAGAAAGGCATGTTAAACGCATTGCGTGCACCCACGCTCATTCCGCCAAACGTATCACCGTGATAACCGTTTTCAAATGCAATCACTTTTGTTTTCGGGATCTCCAAATTGCTCCAGTACTGGAATGCCATTTTCAGGGCCACTTCCACGGAAGTAGAACCGTTATCTGAATAAAATATTTTTGACTGATTGCCCGGTAAGCGTTTTAATAAACGCTCCGCAAGCTCCACAGCCGGTTCGTGTGTAAAACCCGAAAAAATAGCATGCTCGAGTACGCTTAATTGTTCTGAAATTTTTTTGGCTAAATACGGATGACTGTGCCCGTGCACATTTACCCACCAGCTGGCTATTCCATCGATGTAGCGCTTTCCCTGGTCATCAAAAAAATACGCGCCTTCGCCACGCACAATAGCTATCGGCAAGGGCGCCACTTTAATTTGTGTGAATGGATGCCACACCACTTTTTTATCTCTTTCCTGTAATGTCATAGTCCGCTGTATAATCGTGGTTAAAATTATACATTTTCAGCAGATTTAAATAGGAAGATGTTGGATATTAGATGTTGGATGTTAGACTGTGTGAGATGAACCAGATGTTTATTTTTATAAACTCTTGCTTCTAATTGGCAGATCCCGGGTCAAGCCCGGGATGACAACACCGAGTGTAATGGGTCTCCGTTTTTAGCAAAAGTAGCATCTGCGCATAGCAAACTTTGAACTTTCGTATGGATTAGTTAGTAGATACCAGGTCTTTCAAATACTCAAATTCCTTTGCGTACGATGAGATCACATCCTGTGTCAGGTCTTTTTCTTTATTGATGCGGCCAAGCACTTTTAATCCGCAGTAATCCATAATAATATCCTGCGAAAGCTGGTGTGGCGGGCCATTGAATACAACACCCAGGATATTTAATTTGCGGTGTTTTAATGCATCAATGGATAAAAGCGTGTGGTTAATGCTGCCTAAATAATTCTGGATCACCAGGACCACTTCCGCATCAAATTTTTCGATCATGTCGATCATAAATTCCGTACGGTTCAGCGGCACCATTAATCCGCCTGCGCCTTCAATGATAAGTGTATTGTTGGTCTCCGGCAATCTGCAATCGGCTAGTCTAATTTCTATATCTTCCAGTTCGGCAGCAGCGTGCGGCGACATATATTGTTTGAGCAGGTAACCTTCCGGATGGAATTTACTTTCGCTGTTGGTAACCCATTTCTGAACTTTGGCAGTATCTGTAGAAAAAAAGCTTCCCGTTTGTACAGGCTTCCAGTAGTCGGCTTTCAGTGCTTCTACAAGTACCGAAGAAACAACCGTTTTTCCAACGTCAGTTCCGATTCCGGTAACAAATATTTTTCTCATAAAGTGATTTTACATTTGTTTTCAACGAAAATATAACAATTTAGTTACTTACACACAAAATGGAGCTGGCAGTTTTTAACTATTAATTGTTTGTAAGTGACCACCAACCGATTCTATTAACCGATTAATGTCGTTTTCCCTGTTAAACAGGTGAATGCAGATCCGCAGGCGTTCCTTTCCTTTTTGCACGGTAGGGCTCAGGATCGGGCGAACATCCAAACCTTCTTCCTGCAATTTCGAAGCGATCTTTTTTACTTCTCCATTACCCGGGATCACAATGCATTGGATGGGACTGTTACTCTCAATTAATTGAATAGCTGGATTTTCGGCTGCTTTGGCTTTAAACAACGTTATCAGGGATTGTAAAGCGGTAATTTTCGCTTCGCTTTTTTGCAAAAGCTGATACGCCTGCTGAATCGCAACAAGGCTGTGTACGGGTAATGCCGTGGTATAAATAAATGCCCGGGAAAAATTAATTAAATAATCACGGAGTAATTCAGATCCCAATACAATTGCACCATGGCAGCCCAATCCTTTTCCGAACGTATGTACGCGTGCAAACACCTCTGTTTCCATGCCGAGCTGCTGTACCAATCCTTTTCCATCATTCACAGTAACACCGGTAGCATGCGCTTCATCCACGATCAGTGCCGCATTGTATCTTTTACAAAGCGCTGCTATCTCCGGCAACAAAGCGGTATCGCCATCCATGGAATAAATGCTTTCAATCGCTACGTAACAGGTTCCTTCCGCGATTTTTAAACGCTCTTCGAGATGAAACAGATCGTTGTGCTTAAACATGTAGGAATTTGCCTGCGACATGCGAATGCCGTCATGCACGGAAGCATGGATCAATTCATCGTAAATAATGGTGGCATTTTTTTGTCCGAGTGCCGAAAACAAACCTACATTGGCATCGTATCCCGAATTGTAGATCAAACCCGCTTCTGCATCGTGAAAAGCAGCAATTTTTTTTTCCAGCGTTTCTGCGTAAGCGGTATTCCCCGCCAGCAAACGCGATCCGGTAGAACCGGATAATTGCGTTGGCAAGTCCGATAATTCTTTTTTAATTGCAGCAGCCAGTTCCGGCGAACGTGCAAAACCAAGATAGTCGTTGCTGCAAAAATCAACAAGCTGGTCGTTTACAACCAGCTTGCGTAAGGCATTCTGCTCTGTTCTTCTTTCCAGAGCCTCTGATAAAAATTGTTCTGCGAAATGATTAAACCGACGCAACTTCTTTTTGTTTTACTTCCGGTTGTTTTGAATCTTTAAACGCTTTACGCGGATTCAACCCGAACAAATTAAACATTTCCATATCCGTATTAAAATCAGGATTTGGCGTGGTCAGTAACTTATCTCCGGCAAAAATAGAATTGGCACCGGCAAGGAAACACAAGGCTTGCCCTTCCAAACTCATTTGCGTTCTTCCGGCGGATAAACGCACTACCGTTTCAGGGATCACAATGCGGGTTGTTGCGATCATACGTACCATGTCCCAGATAGGAACCAGCGGCTGATCCTGCAGCGGCGTACCTTTTACAGGAACCAGTGCGTTAATTGGCACCGACTCCGGGTGCACTTCCATGGATGATAATGTCTGCAGCATTTTCACACGGTCTTCGGTGGTTTCACCCAAGCCGATAATTCCGCCCGAACATACCGATACTTTTGCCTTGCGCACATTTTTGATCGTATCCAAACGATCATCGTACGTACGCGTGGTAATAATTTTTTTATACGTTTCTTCTGATGTATCCAGGTTGTGATTGTAGGCATACAAACCGGCGTCAGCAAGCTTTTGAGCCTGGCTTTCGGTAAGCATTCCCAATGTGCAGCACACTTCCATTCCTTTTGCATTCACCGTTTTTACCATTTCCAGCACGCGATCGAAATCACTGTTATCCCGTACTTCGCGCCATGCGGCACCCATACACAAACGGGATGCTCCGCCTGCTTTAGCTTTATCCGCCGCTTCACTTACCTGCGATACGCTCATTAATTTATGCACTTCAATACCTGTATTGTAACGCGCTGCCTGCGGGCAATAGCTGCAATCTTCGGCACATCCGCCGGTTTTGATCGATAAAAGCGAGCTTACCTGTACTTCGTTTGCTTCGTTAAATTCGCGGTGAATGGTTTGTGCGCGGTACACCAAATCCAATAATGGTGAATTATATACTTCTAAAATTTCGTCTACGGTCCAGTTATGTCTGATGGCTGTCATATATGCTTTGGTTTAGATTTTAAGGTTCACAAACTTACGGAATAATTTTTTTTAAAGAAAGGATTGTAAAAATAAGTAGTGCATCAGTACTTGATACTAACTACCTGATACTTTAATTGGTTACATTATACAGATCAATTGTTTTATCATACGCTTTATCCCTGAATTTTTTCAGGTAACCCGAAGTGATCGGCAAAGCCATGGTACCCAGCAAGCTCAGGCCTGCATTCATATAATATTTTGGCGATAATGTTTTTGTTTGATATGCGGTTACAAATTGTGAAACAGTAGCGATGGAGGTTACACCTCCGCCTGCCGTGGTTGCGTAGGATGTGAGCCCGATAATTTTCTGGCTGATCTTAAATGCCTTTGCTGTTTTTAAGCTGGCCCGCACCGCCGGATTTTTTGATTTTGCCAATTGCCTGTCCAGCGATTTTTTTCCTAATTTCTGTCCGTTGATCGTGTACCTGCCGTTCAGTTCCTCTATGTGATAATGTTCACTTACCGGCCCGTTCTTCAAAGCATCATTCGGCGGGTTAGCGTTTACCGGATTATTCAGCGTTGTACTTTTCAACTCCGACTGTTTTTGTTCCTGTTGCACTTTTTGCTGCTCAATACCAGGATCAGGCACCTTTACAAATTCCTGCTGCTCCCCGTTCCGGTATTTGATCAGCGAAATGTCTGTTTTATTCTCAATAAAAGTAGGCCCGTCGGGATTGTTTGTTTTTTTAAAGCTGATCGCATTGGTACCTACTTCCATTATTTTTGCATAAATAACGGTTCCGTCATTTTTATAGATAGTATCCTGCGCTTTTATAGATTGCACACATAACATCAGCAAAAGCAACACACTTGTACGGAGAGAGAAAGAGTGATTCATAGGATTAATGGTTTGTTTTTTGTTTCGTTTGTCCGCACTAAATATATAAAATAAATACAGATGGATTTCGGAAATGCCACCAACCGGATCACAGAAACTGCTTACTTATTGCATAAAGATCGAATAAGAAAATTTTCACAAACAATGCAAATGGAAACAACACTTTACAAGTATCAATCTTCCGATCAGCCGGAGCTGCTTCGCCTTTTGCTAAGCCTGCAACATGATTATTTTAAAGCCGGAGCATCGCCATTGGTGCAGGAAGTAGAAAAAGAACAGGATACAGAAGCCATTTACCGGCGTTACATTGCCGGGCTGGAACTGGAGATAGCAGAAGGCACTACCGCTATTTTTCTTGCAAAAAGCAAAGAAATAACAATTGGCTTCATCATCGGCAGAGTAAGCACCGACGAGGATCTTGTGCTGAATCCCATTGGAGTTGTGGAAGACTGGTTTGTAGCAGAGAAATGCAGAAAACTTGGCGCAGGATTCGCACTTTATAACAAATTGGAAACATGGTTCAGGGAAAAAAACTGCAAACACTTGCAATCCGCTACCTGGTCATGGAACGAAGTCAGTATTGCTGCGCACAAACGATTAGGATTTGAAATCACGGAAGTAAAATTCGTAAAAAAGCTGTAAGCAAGTAAATCTGCGCAAAGCACCCGCACAGAAAATCTGCACATCAGTAATCTGCACATCAGCACATTATATTACCTTTGCGCCATGCGAATAGATATCATCACCGTATTGCCACAATTGCTGGAAAGCCCTTTTCAGCACAGCATTTTAAAACGTGCCATCGATAAAGGATTGGTAGAGGTCAACCTTATTAACCTGCGGGATTACTCCACTCACAAACAAAAAAGCGTGGATGATTATGCATTTGGCGGTGGCGCCGGAATGGTCATGAGCATCGAGCCGATCGCTAATTGCATCAATGCTTTGAAAGCGGAGCGCAATTACGACGAGATCATTTATACTTCGCCAGATGGAGAAACCCTCAATCAAAAAACAAGCAATCATCTTTCTACCTTAAAAAATATCATTATTCTGTGCGGCCATTATAAAGGCGTAGATCAGCGTGTCCGCGATCATTTTATCACCCGCGAAATTTCAATTGGCGATTATGTGCTTTCCGGCGGTGAGCTGGCAGCTGCCGTGATTTGCGACAGTGTGATCCGCATTATTCCCGGCGCTATTTCGGATGAAACCTCTGCCCTCACCGATTCTTTCCAGGATAATTTACTGGCGCCTCCGGTGTATACGCGGCCTGCCGAATTTAACGGTTGGAAAGTTCCGGAGATCCTTTTATCCGGTCATGCCGAAAAGATAGAAAACTGGCGGCACGAGCAAAGCATTGAACGCACGCAGCAGCGCAGGCCGGATTTGTTAGAGTAAATAAGATGTTGGATTGTTAGATATTGGATGTTAGACCAGGTGTAGAAAGAGGCAAGACACAAGAATCAAGACCTGTGTGTGAGTTGTATGTTGGATTGTTAAAAACTACGCTCTCTTATCTCCTTTGCGTTTTAGCTCATCCGGTAGCACGGCGCTTACAATGGTAGTATCTTTTTTAGCAGGTTTTTCGGGAGTTTCAGGGTTTGTTGGAATTTGCTCTTCTTTTATAATTCCCACCGTTTTCTTCAATACTGCCAGTGAATCACGAAATTTAACTTTAAAAAAATCGAGGAAAGTAGGATCCGGATTAGCCGGTGGATCCCAATAAAAGCCCCCACTAACCGTTGTTACAGTTACAATATAAGGTTCGGAAACAGATAACGTTTCCGGGAATTCCGCTTTTAATTCCATGGCAATGCTTGCGGAATCCTCAACACAACCGGTAGTGTCCGCCTGTGCTATCATCAGCGAATCTTTTGCAAGCAACGCTGAATCATTTCCTGCCAGTTGAGCAATCGTATCGGGCTGAACAATTGTTGTCGTATCGGTTTGTGCTGCGACTTTATCCACAATTGCATTCGAAACAAAAAATGTAAACAAATAGCTGAAAAAACGCTGATGAAGCTGCAATTTAATTTGCGGGTTCACCACGTAATTTTTCCCCACCTGGCTGACTTCAAACCTACCGCAGCCCGTATGTTTTTTATTCCTGAAATACAGAATGATCTCTTTTTCATTCATCCCGGTAAAATCCACTACATTTTCCTCACAGGAATCGCAAAAGCGGCCACCGGCAGCGGCATGCATATTCTCCCACTTTTCGTGACAGGGTTCGGGAACGGAAATGGAGTAGTTTTTGCAAAAAAGCATATCTTTATAACCTCAAAGGCGCATTAAAATTGCATTTGGTTGCATTTAGCATAAAAAACACGGAAATATTTTTGAAGATTTGTTTTCGATTTAGAAAAATAAACTATATTTGCAGTCCTTTTAGGAAAAGAATACAGTTAATACATTATAAAACAAAGAGTTATGAGCAATTTAATACAATTCGTAGAAGAGCAATTCGGAGCAAAAGCAAACCACCCCAAATTTAAAGCAGGTGATACTGTTACTGTTCATTATAAAATTAAAGAAGGTGAAAAAGAACGTGTTCAGCAATACCAGGGTGTTGTTATTCAACGCAAAGGCGCTGGCCTTACCGAATCTTTTACAGTTCGTAAAATGAGCAACGGTATTGGTGTAGAACGTGTATTTCCTGTAAATTCACCTTACATCGATAAAGTAGAATTAAATAAAGTAGGTGTTGTACGCAGAGCTCGTTTATTCTACTTACGTGGATTAACAGGTAAAGCAGCACGTATCGCTGAAAAGAAACAATAATTGGATCACATTATTTCAAAACCCCTTTCCGTTTCCACGGAAGGGGTTTTTTTATTTGAATAATTGAAACCGGTAATTCCCTGATCCGGAAGAAACAGTAAAACAAATCATGACAATCAAAGAAGAAACAGAACGCCGCAGAAGCTTCGGGATCATTGCGCACCCCGATGCCGGTAAAACCACCCTTACTGAAAAATTATTGCTTTTCGGCGGTGCCATCCAGACAGCTGGCGCTGTAAAATCAAATAAAATTAAAAAGCACACCACTTCCGATTTTATGGAAATCGAGCGGCAGCGGGGAATTTCCGTTGCCACTTCTGTAATGGGATTTGAGTACAAAGGAATTAAGATCAACCTGCTGGATACGCCCGGCCACGAGGATTTTGCAGAAGATACCTACCGCACGCTTACAGCTGTGGATAGCGTGGTAATGCTCATCGACTGTGCCAAAGGTGTGGAGCCGCAAACCCGCAAATTGCTGGAAGTATGCCGCATGCGCAACACACCGGTGATTGTTTTTATCAATAAGCTGGACCGCGAGGGAAAAGATCCCTTTGATCTGCTGGAAGAAATTGAAAAAGAATTACGCATTGATCTGCGCCCTTTAAGCTGGCCGATCAGCATGGGGAAAACATTTAAAGGCGTTTACAATTTATATGAAAAAAGCCTGACCGTTTTTAATTCCGGCGAGAAACAAACCATGGAAAATTCCATCGAGATCAAAGATCTGAATGATGGCACGCTGGATAAGATCATCGGGGAAGATTACGCCAATACCCTGCGCAACGATGTGGAATTGCTGGAAGCCGGTTATCCGGTATTTGATGTGGAAGAATACAATGAAGCCATGGTTTCGCCGGTATTTTTCGGTAGCGCGGTCAACAATTTTGGTGTGCGCGAGCTGCTGGATTGTTTCATCCAGATCGCACCATCGCCACGAGGCAGAACAACGGATACCCGCGAGGTAAAACCGGACGATAAAAATTTCAGCGGCTTTATTTTTAAGATCCACGCCAACCTGGATCCGAAGCACCGCGACCGCATTGCCTTTTTACGCATTGTTTCCGGTAAGTTCGAGCGCAATACCAATTATTTTCATGTGCGCGAAAACCGCAGTATGAAATTCTCCAATCCAACCGCTTTTATGGCGCAGGATAAAAGTGTGGTGGATGAAGCATTTCCCGGTGATATTATCGGCTTGTATGATTCCAATAATTTTAAGATCGGCGATACACTTACCGAAGGCGAAAAAATGAATTTTAAAGGCATTCCGCAATTTTCGCCGGAATTGTTCAAATATGTAGTCAACAAAGATCCTTTAAAAACCAAACAGCTAGCGAAGGGGCTAGAACAGCTTACTGACGAAGGAGTTGCGCAGCTTTTTACCAAGCGCACCGACAACCGCAAGGTATTAGGAACGGTGGGCGCCCTGCAATTTGAGGTGATCCAGCACCGCTTAAAAAGCGAATATTCTGCTTCCTGTAATTACGAAATGATCTCGCTGTACAAAGCCTGCTGGATCAGCAGCAAGGACAAGAAGAAGTTGGAAGAATTTATTTTTGAGAAAGCGCATCACATGGCGATGGACAAAGAAAGTCGCCCGGTATTTTTAGCAGAATCGGCCTGGGCGCTGCAAATGGCAGAGGAAAAAAACCCGGATATTAAATTCCATTTTATTTCCGAATTCAAGGAAGATTAAGGAAGCGTAGAACAAAGCCACAGATTCACAGATTTGAACATTGTAAATAGTACACCGATCAAAATCGCTTTGCGATTCATCTGTGTAATAATTTTTTGAGCAAAAAATCTATGAATCTGTGGCAAACAGGATGGGAATTCAGCTTCGGGGATCCTGCTCATTTCATATTCAATAAAAAGCCTCCGTACATAACGTACGGAGGCTTTTTTATTAAATGCTATGCTTGTGATTAGTTCACCATTAATTTTACAGTGCTGCGGCCTGTAGCAGTTTGTACACTCACCGTGTAAAAACCTTTTGCCAGGTTAGCAGTGTTGATCATTGAAAAATGACGGCCGGTTGCTTGTGTTCCTTTGTTTTCGGAAGCTATTACTTTACCGGTAATATCGTAAACAGTGATTACAACCGCTGATTCTGCAGCCAAATTGTAATTTACCTGCGACATATCAGTAGCAGGATTCGGGAATACATTTAAGCCTAACTCGTTGCTGTTTTCAGTGATTCCCAATGGTGCGTGCTGTCCACGGATCATAAAATCATCAATAGAGATCATGTTATCATCAAATGTACGGTGATAAAATGCAATAAATACAGATTGATTAGCATATGCATCCAAAGGCACGGAGAACGGGCGTAACTGGCCTGTATGCAAAATTGGTGCAGTGGTAGTCGCTATATCAATGTAAGTACCATCCTGACCATGAACAAACCCGGTAGAGAATCCAAAGGTGCTGAAAGTTGTATCAGAACCCAAAGAAGTCATTTCAGCTGCTGTAAATAAAGTTGTATTAAATGACAAGTCATCGTTGGTTGTAGTAGAAATTTGTACCTGGTAACCATCCAGGTAACGCGGTGTTTGGCTTGGTGCCGATTTCCAGAACAAGGTGTCATGCGCTCCTAAATTAAAAACAGGAGTGATCAGGTAATTTTCAGCCAATGCCGGGCTATCAAACCAGGAATTTGCACCGATCGCTACGTTATTGGTTGTATCTACATCCGAAAATGGCTGAACAGCAAACCAGCCGCCATCACGGCCTGCACCTGAACCGTCATTTAAACCGTCCTTGTCATAGCTATACCATAAAGCATTGCTTGGATCACTTAAGGGCAGTGTTCCCGGAGGCGGTACAACATCTGTTATCATATTGTCATAAAAAGACTGAAAATTGAAGCTTTCGTACACCAATGTATCCTGTGCATTGGATTTCAGGGCAGATAACATTAGAAAGCTAATGGCAAGAATGTAGATTTTTTTCATTTCTATATTTTTGGGGTTAATAATTAATTACTTGATTTTTTATTCTCTGACCAAAATTAAGTAAAAAAGTTTAACGCACCCCATTTTTTACATAAACGGTTATTTATCCTTTTTTAAGACCAATGATTATCTTTAAATGTTATTTTTGAACGTTTAATTTTATATGAAAAAACCACACGTCTTATTTATTATTGCGCTGCTCTGGCTTTCATTCGTATACCGCACGAATGCTCAGAACCAAGACCTTACGATCACCATCCGGGAATCGGTGCTCAATAAAATGTTCAAGGCGCTTGGAGATATCAAGGGCACAGCCTCTTATTCGTTTATGTTTGTGGATGGTACTTATGAATGGGCGCTTGTTAACCCGCAATTCAATATTCATCCCGGCCGGGTGGATTTTGTGACCGATGTAAAGGTTACTATCTCTAAATATACTTACCTGATGCACGTAACCGGCAACGCAGAAGTTTGCTACGAACCTACCACCAATCTTATTTACGTGGAGATCACGGATGCTAAATTTCCACTCAACATTATGTTTTTAGGAACATTACGGCATTTGTGGGACGTGGATCTGGCGCAATATTTTGAAACCCCGTTTACATTTGAAGGCCCCTTAACCATTGGCACCGAATTTATTTTCCCGATGCCGGATAACACCACCAAAACAGTTTATGCACATCCTTTAAATTGTGGCGTAAAAATTGCGGAAAAACAGATCATTGTTTCAGCCGAAATGGAATTTGTAAACAGGGAAGCTACAAAAACGCAACCTGTTGTTCCAAAAAAATAACACTTAAACACCACACTATAACAGAAATTATATGAAACACCTTCTTACGCTCACATTTTCAGCACTTACCACTGCGCTGCTTGCAGGAGGCACCGACGGATACAACATAAAAATTACGGCAAAAGGCTTAAAACCTGCTACAACCTGTCAACTGGCCCGTTATTACGGCGATAAGCAGTACATTATGGATTCGGCAAAAGTGGACGATAAAGGCGAAGTGATCTTTAAAGGAACCGAAAAATGGCCGCAGGGAATTTACCTGTTTGTACCGCCGGGCAAAAACAAATATTTTGATTTTGTGATGGACGAAGGTCAGAACTTTACCATAGAAACAGATACGGCTGATTTTATTAAATCCATGAAAGTAAAAGGCTCGGACGAAAATAAATTCTTTTATGAATATCAGAATTTTATGGCCGACAAACAAAAACAAATCCTGCCACTACAAAATGCTTACAGACGATTAAAAGATACCAATAAAGATTCGGCGAAGATTGTGCAGGATAAAACAGCTGCGATTGACAAAGAAGTAAAAGAGTACAAAGACAATTTTATCAAAAACAATCCGAAAACGTTTGTTGCAAAATTGTTCAAAGCAATGGAAGAGCCGGTAATTCCGGAAGCGCCGATCCTGCCAAACGGTAAAAAGGACACGACCTTTGCTTACCATTATTACAAAGCCCACTTTTTCGATAATTTTGATCTTACGGATGATCGCTTGCTGCGCAGCCCGATCTTTCATAACAAGATCAAACAATACATGGATAAGCTAACGCCGCAGATCCCCGACTCTATTTCCGTTTCTGCTGATTACCTGATCGGGAAATCGCGGCCGAACCAGGAAGTATTTAAATACCTGGTGTACTGGCTGACATACACTTACGAAAGCTCGAAGATCATGGGCATGGATGCGGTGTTTGTGCACATGGTGGATCAGTATTATGTAACCAAACAGGCTTTTTGGGTGGATTCCACACAACAATACAAGATCACAAAACGCGGTGCGGAGTTAAAACCTTTATTGCTCGGTAAAAAAGCACCGGCCATCAAGATGCCGGATTCAACCGGAAAATATATTTCGCTGTATGATATAAAAGCAAAATATACCGTTGTGGTATTCTGGGATCATGGCTGCGGACATTGTAAAAAAGAGATCCCGAAACTATTGGAAGTGTATAACAGTAAGCTGAAAGCAAAAGGCGTACAAGTGTATGCGATTGAAACGGAAGATAAACCGGAGGACTGGAAAAAATTTATCCGTGACTACAAACTCAACTGGACCAACGTGCAGGAACTGGATGATTACAAGCGCGCCGTCACAAAAAAGATCTACGATATTTACAGCACGCCGGTAATCTATTTACTGGATGAGAATAAGATCATCCGTGCAAAACGCATTGACAGCGATCAGCTGGAAGGTGTGATTGACGCACTGGAAAAAGAAAAAGCAGCCGCTAAAAAATAATTATGAATGCTGAATTATAAATTATAAATACCAAACATAAAAAATCCCGGATGACGATTGTCTCCGGGATTTTTTATGATATTTTATTTGCAGGAAATAACCACCTCATTAATGCTGGACTTTCCGGTAAAACTTGCGGGCTTTCAGTAATGGAATAGTCGACCCAAAGCTTAAATCATTAAAATTTGTTGACCCGTAAAATGTAAAACAATTTACATTTAGCGTTCCCTTACTTCTGTCGATAAAGTAATATTCCGTACCGCTAGAGTAACCACCGTGCGAAATACTTAAAACCCAATGATTATTAGTATCCTTGGCTATCCAGTTTAGTCGCCTGCGGGGTAATCCGCTGCCAACACAGCCCGCTTGGTAAAGTCCGTCCGCACTTGCAATGTCTTTTGCTTTATCAATTTTTATTAGCGGGTACAGTTCTTTTGGGATTGCTTTTTTGTTGTAGTGCAGCTGAAATGCGGTGGTGTCAATATTGTTAAGCCATGTTACGGTTGTATCCTGTGAATACAAAAGCTGAATTGTAAACAGGAATATAATCAGAAAAAATGCCTTCATACGTTTCTGGTAATAAATATATTTTGCACACTGCGAAACACAGGCTCAGCGTGACCGGATAATTTATAATTCAACATTTATAATTTATAATCCCCTTCCTACCTGTGTCGTGTAACAATGATGGTATTGCCGCGGGAATAATCAAATTTCCAGTCGCCTTCAAAAATGCGGGGTAAATAGCGTTTGTACAGGTTGATGCGGGAAGTAAGTTTGTCTTCGGCTTCATCTTCCTTTGCAAGGCCGGTAAATTCGTAGGCAATCATTTTGGGATGTTCGGCCATAAACATTTTCACCACTTTTACAATCGTGGTCATTACGCGGTATAACTCGCCTTTATTGGTTACAGTGTACTCCTCCCCTTCATATTCGTCGTTGGTAACGCCAAATACAATGGTAGCATGCAGAATATTGTCCTGCCTGCGCCCAAAACGCACCTCGTAATTAACATCGCTATCCGTTGTGAAGTAGTAAACACCTGCTGTACTGATAGCAGGAGAAATAATCTTATATTCTTCAACAAATCCTCCAGCCATAAAGCATCTATAATTAATATTTCGATGTTAAAATTATGAAAAAAATCTATAAAAACACTTTTTTAGGCGATAAAGGCTGGAATTATTAAATATCTTTGAATTACTAATAAAATCTATGTTTATGACCGATATTCTATCCATTGTTATGCGTTCTGCGATCGTGTATCTCGCCATTGTGGCATTTATCCGGATCTTTGGAAAAAAGGAGCTTTCGCAGCTTTCGGTCATCGACCTTGTTTTTATTTTACTGATCAGCAATTCCGTGCAAAACGCCATGGTAGGCAATAGTACAAGTTTGCAGGGCGGATTGGTTGCTGCCGCGACATTATTTGCACTCAATGCAGCTTTACGCCTGCTGATCTATCGTTTTAAGCCGGTGGAAAATTTCCTTGAAGGCCAATCGGTGATGCTGGTGTATGAAGGCCAGATCATCATGGAAAATATGAAGAAACAAAAGATCACGCTGGAAGAGCTGAATGCTTCTATCCGGGAACACGGCGTGGAAAATATTTCGGACGTGAACTTAGCCGTTTTGGAAGCGGATGGCAACATTAGTGTATTGTCGGATAATTTCAGTAAAAAAACGACGAGAAAACGGAAACATCACAAAGCGCTAAGCGCGAATCAATAAAAAACAAGTTCAAAATTCAAAGTTCAAAGTTCAAAGTTTGCTGTATGCAGATGCTGTGTGTGTGAACCACAGATTCACAGATTAAAAAAATAAGTACAAATTGCACTGAATTATAAAACCGCGTTGCGATTTTTATCTGTGTAATCCTTCCCTGGTAAAAAAATCTGTGAATCTGTGGCAAAAATAATGCACATTCATCGAAAAAAAAGCGCTGCTAATGCCATCCCAAGCCCTTCTGCTCTAGTTTAACAATTTGTTTATTTACTGTAAACATTATGGTTGCAGAGTTCTGTTAATCTTGTGTTACTAAACGCAACTTATGACACAAACTTTATATATCAAAAAAGACATTACCAGAACGCCTTTCTCTTTTTTTTCCGAAACGGTATCCGGCATCTTCGGTTTCAGAACTACAAAAAAAGCACCGGACATCCGTCCTGAATTTTCTTTAAAAAAAACGGAGACTGTTGCTGATGTAAACACCGAGCTGAACGACAGCATTGTATACGCCAAACGCATCCAGGAAGCCATGATGTTGAAAGAAAAACATCTGTACCGCTTGTTTCCCGAATCGTTTTTATTATTTAAACCAAAGGATATTGTGAGCGGCGATTTTTACTGGTTTACCAAACTCGACAATAAGATCATCATTGCAGTAGCGGATTGCACCGGGCACGGAATTCCCGGCGCCTTCATGTCGGTACTCGGCATTAGTCTGCTTAACCAGATCATCATTGAGGAACAGCAAAGCAATACATCCCTGATCCTGCAACGGCTTAACCATAAATTAAAAAAAGCATTTGCGTATTCGATGGATTACCAGGATGAGGACAAACACCATGATGGGATGGACATTGCGCTGTGCTGCATTGATCCTGATCAGCAAAAAATAGAGTTTGCAGGCGCCTTCCGTCCGCTTTATCTTGTGAGGAACAATACGCTGAAGGAACTAAAAGGCTCGCGTTACCCGATTGGCGGGCTTTACCTGGAGAGCGACCGCAGCTACAGCAACATTTCTTTTGATTACGCTGCGGGCGATAAGCTGTACCTTTGCAGCGATGGCTTTGCGGATCAGTTTGGGGGAAGTTCGAATAAAAAATTCATGACAAAAAAATTCAAGCAACTGCTTGAAAAAACCAGCAAACATTCGATGAACACGCAGAGTAAAGAACTGGAGCGGGCTTTTAACGAATGGAAAAATAATGCAGAACAAACGGATGATATTTTAGTGATTGGCGTGGAATTATAAAGTAGTTCAAAGTTTAAAGTTCAAAATTCAAAGTTTGCTGTACGCAGACCTCAGCCCTTCACCCCTCTCCGCAAGAGAGGGGGCGATACCCCGAGCTGTGTTTAATATGAAATACAATTTTTCTTTATACTGTCATCCCGCACGTGTTGCGGGATCTCATAAATATTAGCAGAATCCAACCCACACCAGTTTTAATGGACAGATTCCGAATCATGTCCGGATGTTAGCTTCGCCGAATATTTATCACTCAAATCCATATTTTACACGCAGTATCCGCGATGATTCGTAAATTTGTATCCATTCGTAATTCGTAATTTCATGAAGTACTGTTTTGCATTGCTGTTTGCGTTTTCTGTATCCTTTGTGTTTTCGCAGAATATAAGTGTTATAAAGATCAAAGATCTGGAACGGCGGCTGAATAATAATTCGGACACCACCTATATCGTTAATTTTTGGGCTACCTGGTGTGCGCCCTGCGTAAAGGAATTACCGGATTTTGACAGCATTACAAAAGTATACGGCACGCAAAAAGTAAAAGTATTACTGATCACGCTGGATTTTAAAGAAGACCGCGATGAAAAAGTGCTTCCTTTTGTTGCAAAAAAGCACATCCGCTCCGACGTTTTTTTACTGGACGAAACCAACGGAAATTATTTTATTCCAAAAGTTTCGGATAAATGGACGGGCTCCATACCCGCTACACTGATCGTAAATAACAAAAAGAAATACCGGAATTTTTATGAGCAAAAGCTCACGTATGCTGTTCTTCAAAAAGAGATCAGCACGGTGGAGCAAATGCCGTAACAGATGCAAAAATAAAATCAAGATGCTTACACCTTCCAACAAAAAAAGCAGAACAACGCTCATCAATTTATCGCTGTTAGTTATCGCAGCGGGATTTTTAACTTATGCCTTTTTTATTCATGACAATAAAAAACCGATCCGCTACCTGGCGATCTTCGGGCCGATGTCGTACGAAGCAAATAAAGGAAAAACAGACACGACCTATCACACGGTGCAGGATTTTAGCTTTATTGACCAGGACGGGAAAACGATCACACAAAAGGACCTGGAAGGAAGCATATATGTAACGGATTTCTTTTTTACCACCTGCCACAGCATTTGCCCGGTGATGAGCACCAAAATGGAACATATTTATGATACATACAAAGGAAATCCGGAAGTAAAATTCCTGTCGCATACCGTTGACCCGGAAGTGGATTCGGTACCGCTTTTAAAAGCATACGCGCAAAAGCATAATGCCGACAGCAAACAATGGATGTTTGTGACCGGTGATAAAAAACAATTGTATGAAGTGGCACGTTCGGGTTATTTCCTGGATGCACAGCAGGGCAACGGTGGCCCGGATGATTTTATTCATACACAAAATTTTGCACTGATCGATAAGGACAAACGGATCCGTGGTTATTACGACGGTACGGATTCAACGGATGTGGAGCAGCTGATCAAGGATATTGGATTGTTGCTGAAAGAATATCACTATAAAGAGAGTAATTAGTCTTTAGTAGTTAGTCTTTAGATGCTGTGTGTTTTCTATGTGTTGCAGGTTGCTTCTTAGGAGGTGCTAAACGAATAACAACACACAGCTATCCTTTCTTATCTTAAATAGTCTGCATTAGAAAAATGCAGGTTTTTGTTTGAATCTTTAGAAGTATAAAATCGAATGCTGTTTTATTTCATCCTCTTTTCTTTTTGTCTTGAAACAAAAAGAAACAATCCCGCACCTGCGGGACAAGAACAATCCGCCGCGGCGGACCACGCACCATCCGACTCGTCCCCGCTACTTGTTCCGGCCACCGCGCCCTTCTGAATTTACTTTTCTTACTCCCTTCGGATCGGATAGATTAAAATCGTGCTCCGCTTCTCAAACATGCTGCTGCCAATTTTAAAAAACAATAGAATACTCATTCTGCAGACTCTTTCGGCCTGTTCAGTAATAGCGGGAATAAGCGCCAGAAAAATCATAGCTACGAAGCGATCAACCGCATGCGCGAAATTAACCGCGGTTTTCCTGCAGCGTCAGCGGAAGGAAAAATTACCTTACAGGCAGAAAAGATTTTTCTTACTTTTTGCCTTCAAAAAGTAAAAGGCATAAATAAAAACTACATTTTAATGCAAAATCTCATAAATGAGTTTCGAACACAAAGTAAACACAGCTATCTTTTTAATCTTAATGATCATAGCAAATCTGCATTCCCATCAAACAAAGTATTGCAAACATTCATGAGATCCCGTGTCAGGCACGGGATGACAGCTCCGAATAATGATGAAAGAGATATTGGCACGCAGCAAATAAAAAAAACCGGCTGCTCACACAACCGGTTTAATCCTTATTCCTTAATTCTTTAATCCAAAATCCCTACTGCTCTTCCACCCTTTTAATACTGCATCCAACCGATTTGGTGGAGTTTGTTTTAACAGGTTTTCCGGTAGCAATTGCAGTAATTGCATCTTTCAGATAATGTTCTTTTGCATCGTTCGGATCTTTGATATTATCATCAATAGCACCACGATACACCAGCTTACCGGTTTTATCAAATAAAAAGCAATGCGGTGTGCGGGTTGCCCCGAAGGCATTTGCCAATACGGAGTTTTTATCCACCACGTAACTGAATGTGTAGCCCTGGTCTTTTGCATATTGTTTCATGGCTTCAAATGAATCATCGTCGGAACGCTGTGCTTCATTTGAGTTCACAAGGATCATCCCTACTTTATTCTGTTTGGTAAATTCGCCCAGCTCTTTTACACGGCTTTGGCTTAATTTTACATACGGGCAGGTATTGCAGGAAAACATGACCAACAGTCCGTTCTCACCTTTTACATCCGTAAGCGACACTTCTTTACCGCTTACATCCATCATTTTTGTATCCGCGTTTGGCAACGGCTTTCCTATTTCAAGCTCGGGATTTACCGCCGGGGTAAATGCAACCGCGGCCAGTAAAAACAATACGGCAGCAGAAGCGAAAACAATTGTCTTTTTCATTTTGATTTGTTTTTAAGTTTAAGCATTATAAATCTACAAAAATCAAATCAAAAATCAATTAATTTCTTATTAACTCTTTATAAACAAACTGTTCCTGCAGCGATTCAAACGGCCGGTAAATGTAATACACATAATCATCTTTGATCTTGATCTTTTCCACATACTGGTTGGTAAGTTTGAATGTTCCGATAATTTTCCCGGTTTTCATATCAATGTGTTTTAAATAATAAAAACCGTTTTTCTGATACAACGCATATGCTTTGTGGTTGAGCTTATCCACGATCACTTCGTGTTTCCATTCCCGCCAGTTTTTAGGATGATTGTAATCGATGCTCACCGAATCCAAACGCTCGTGTTTTACATTGTAGGTTAAAATAGCATCGTTGTAATGATCAAACACACAAACAGTATCGTTGATCACAAACAAAGGCGCGTATAAAGGCGTATAAAAAATACTGCTGGTAACACCACTCATGATCGCAGCCACGCGATGCTTGTCCACATGGTATTCATCCGCCAGCTTCATCGCTTCCAGGCGTTGTTTTGGTTTCAAAAAGTAATATTCCATGTTGTATTCCTTTAACTCCTCCTGATCGGTCACGGTTTTAAAGGGATGCACGGTACTGTCGGCAGTATTGTAAGCGTAATAGGTAAATTCGGGATAATCCTTACTGTAGTTGCAAAAATAAATATCGTGCCCGATGGTGTCGATGCAGGGAACGATCTTCGCGTTAAAATCGCCGACAGGCAAGGATGCCAGGCCGATCGTATTGTCTTTTATTTTGATCCGGTACACATTGGTTTCGCATACGGCATTGATATAACCCATGTAGTCCTTGAATAATTTCTGGGCCACATCCGGCAATTCAAACTCGGAAAGGATGTGTTGAGATGCATCCACCAGCACCACTTTGGATTTCGACATGTTTTTGGTAAACGCCAGCAATACCAGCTTATCGTCGTAAAATTCATAATCGGCCACGCTGAATTTCCATGTTCCGAACACCGTATCCACTTTCCGTTCGGCTGTAACGGTTACGGTGCCCAGGTCGACTATTTTTTGTGCATGCAACGGTTGCAGGGCAAAAACCGTCAATAGTATAAGAGTGATTGCGGGTAAAAATCTCATAAATTCCTCCTTTTTGAGATAAGACGTGTTCCATCTGCTAATTCCATAAATAGGATTTAGGAATTGGGAATTAGGATTAAGGAATTGGTTGAAATTGGTTTGAAAATTGGAACCCGCACCTGCAAAATGAATAATATGGAAAGGAGTTAGTGTTGAGAATTAGGATTTACTTTTTACTATTCCTTAATCCCAATTCCTTAATCCTAATTCATATAGGATTTCACGTTTAGAATTTAGATATTAGCATTAGGATTTAAAGAATGTATGATTTTTACAAAATATTAGAAGTTCCACGCAATGCCGGTTTGGAGGACATCAAGCGCGCTTACAGAAATAAAGCGAAGCTGGTGCATCCGGATGTGAACAATTCGCCCAAAGCCAATGAAGTGTTTGCCGTGGTAAGTGAGGCGTACGAGGTGCTTACCGACGAACGCAAGCGCTACCTGCACGATGCTCAATTAAATTATGCCGATGCCACAAAAGCGGAAGCGGAACAAAAAAAACGGTATTACGGTTCTTCTATAAAAAACGATTCGTATTCCAATGGCAATCTTAATAATTTGTATTACGAATGGAGCAACCTGAAACGCGATATTTACCGCGAATCCAGCGATGAACGCCATTACCGGCAATCACCCGTTGCGTATAACCTGTTTTTTACTTCAGGACTGGTAGTGGGGCTTATCATTATTATTGTTACTCTCTGGGGAACATTTAAGGGTTACTGGCCGTTTCCGTTCATTGTCATCAGCATCAGCGGGGTTATTCTTGTTCGCGAAGGCTGGAAAGGGATCATGGGAAAAAAGAATATGATGGGAAAAATTTTCAGGAGATCTACTACTAAATACTAATTTGTACTAATATACTAATCTGTGTGTAGACCTCACCCCTTCATCCCCTCTCCACAAGAGAGGGGGCTGTGTGTAAGCCGTGTTTTTACTAAATACCAATTACTAACCTGTTTATTTCTTGTGTTGTGCGGAGTATGATTTTTTTGCCTGTCATCCCAAACTTAGCCTGTCAACACAGTTCGGGTATAGCCCCCTCTCTTGTGGAGAGGGGATGAAGGGGTGAGGTATAAAAAAAGCCTTCCCATTAATTATCTGAGAAGGCTCTTTATCGGTTAACCAATTTCAATTATTTTTAACTAAATCTTGTACATCCAGTTGTGTTTATCTTCTGATTTTCCTTTGCGGATATTATCTAATTCCTGTGATACACGGTTCGAGAAAATTCGTCCGGCTACCGGAGGCAACACGTAATCTTTTCCTTCAAAACCAATGGTGGAAATATCAGCGATGGTAGCTGCAGTTCCCGTACCGAAAGCTTCTTCCAGCGTACCGCGTTTGTGCGCATCCAATACTTCATCAATGCTGATTTTACGTTCCTGTACTTTCATTTTCCAGTCGCGGGCCAATGTTAATACACTATCGCGGGTAATCCCGGCAAGGATCGTATCGCCAACCGGTGGTGTGATCAACACATCATCGATCACGATCATTAAATTCATAGTTCCGGATTCTTCCAGGTAACGGTGATTGCGTGCATCCGTCCAGATGATTTGCTGATAACCGCGTTGTTGCGCTAATTTTGTAGGAAATAAAGAACGTCCGTAATTTCCGGATGCTTTCACATACCCTACACCGCCTTCTACAGCACGGATGTAATTGGTTTCCACCAATACTTTCACCGGCTCGTTGTAATATTTTCCGGCAGGAGAAGTGATGATGTAAAAACGGTAATTATCGGATGGCTTTACGCCGATGAATTCATCTGTACCTACAATGAACGGGCGGATATAAAGTGAGGCTCCTTCTGTATCCGGCACCCAGTCTTTATCCATAGCGATCAGTTGTTTTAATCCCTGCATAAAAATTTCTTCCGGAATAGTTGGCATTGCCATACGTTCTGCAGAAATATTAATGCGTTTGTGATTTTCCAACGGGCGGAACAATGCTACTTCGCCTTTATCATTTTTGTAGGCTTTCATTCCTTCAAAAATTGCCTGTCCGTAGTGCAATGCGGATGTGGAAGGACTCATTAGCACAGGGCCGTAAGGGATTATTTTCGAATCGTTCCAGGTGCCGTTCTCATAATCGGACATGAACATGTGATCTGCAAATAATTTTCCGAAAGTAATGTGATTGTAATCAAGTTCATTGATACGGCTGTTTGTCGTTTTTTGAACTTTAATAGAAATAGGCTCGGTTGTTACCATAAACTTTTTGTGTTTGAGTATTCTATAAAAATAAGTAAATAATCTATTTATAACAAGGTTCTAAAAAAGAAAAATGGATGAAAATTAGATGAATCGCGGAAAAAAGAAGATAAAGGGTTCAAAGTTTGCCGGGTGTACTCCTTCGGAGTGTTTTTTCTTACCACTAAGGCACTAAGAAGAAAAGAGAAATAAAAGAACTGAAGTTTAAAGTTGGCTATGGGGATCGCTTGCGCGATCATTCCTTTACCACGAAGGCGCAAAGAAAAGTAAATGGAATCGTAACTTCATTTGACATTGGTCACACGAATAAAAAAGTTCAAAGTTTAAAGTTCAAAAGTTTAAAGTTTTGCTGTATGGATCGCTGCGCGATCATTTCTTTACCACGAAGGCGCGAAGACGCAAAAGAAAAGGGGTAGTTGTTTTATTTGATATTGGTCACACAAATAAAAGGAGCTCAGAGTTTAATCCCGATAGCTATCGGGATCAATTTTTTCTGCTTGCATGCACTTTCTATAATGCGTGTGACCAACCTCCAATATAAAAATATCGGTCTTTTATTTTTCCCTTTTGCGTCTTCGCGCCTTCGTGGTAAAAACGCTCCGAAGGAGCCACACAGCAAAAACTCTTTCCTTCTTTTTCCTTCTTAGTGCTTTCTCAGTGCCTTCGTGGTAAAACGCTCCGAAGGAGCAACACGGGGCATCTGCGGACAGCAAACTTTAAACTTTTGAACTTTAAACTTTGAACTGATATTTACTTAAATTTGATCTTCCGTGCTGCAAAAAAGCACATACGAAGCAAGATCAATCCGTGCCGGAAACGGGAAATGTTGGTGGTGCCGTAAGTGCGTTCCTTGTAATGGATCGGCAATTCAACAATGCAAAGGTTTAATTTGTGTGCACCGAACAGCAAATCAAAATCGCCGAAGGGATCAAAATCACCGAAGAATTTACGATTGAGCACAAGACGTTCATAATCTGTTTTAAAAATAACTTTTGTTCCGCAAAGCGTGTCTTTAAAACGCTGGTCGAGCAGCCAGGTAAAAGCCATACTAAAAAATTTATTTCCAACCAGGTTGATCGTACGCATGGCTTTTTTATCCATTTGGTATACCAGCCGCGATCCATTAATAAAATCGCCTTTCCCCGACGCAATGGCATCGTAAAATTTAGGCAGATCTTCCGGCGGCACGGTCAGATCGGCATCCAGGATCATCAGGATTTCTCCAGCCGCTATTTCAAAACCTTTGCGCACGGCTTTGCTTTTACCGGCTTCCTGCACCTGTACAATTTTTATGTCGTGCGTGGTACTGTATTTTTGCTGCAGCTGTTGGATCTGCTGCCAGGTATCGTCGGTGGAATTGCTTTCCACAAAAATAATTTCGGTGTGTTTTCCCATCGCGGGAAGCCGCAGGATGGCATTTTCGATGTTGCCGCTTTCATTGCGTGCCGGAATGATCACGGAAACGCTGTATTGCTTTTTGTATTCCTCTGTCTTTTTTTCCTGCGCCGGTTTTGCAAATGTAAAATTGTTGATACTCAGGATCCGGAACAATGGGAATTTTGCCAGCACATTGTTAAATAATTCCGAAAGCAGCGGAATGTACACCGGGAAGATCATGCGCCGCGAATTGCGGTAGGTTTGAAAACCCGACAATGCCAGCAGGCTGTTTATTTCCGATAAGCTGAGCCAGTTTTGCGCCGGTGTTTTTGTTTTGTAACCGATCATCTCACCGAATTTCAATACCGGTTCCCACAAAAAATTATAATACGTAATGATGATTTTTGTGTGGGGATGACACACTTTGTGCAGCTGCGTAAATACATCCTGGATGTCATCGAGGTAACCGATCAGGTTGGATAAAATAATGAGATCGAATTTTTCATCGAACTGCAGATTTTCTGCTGCCATCACTTTTAATTCCAGCTCCGGGAATTGTTGTTTTGCCTGCGCAATCATTCCTTCGCTAAAATCAATTCCCACTTTGCGCTTTGCTTTTATATCGTGCAGTAACTCACCGGTTCCGCAGCCAATTTCCAGCACAGATAATTCTTCATGAATAAAATAATCGCAGTAGCGGGTTATGTCATTCCAGTAATATCCTTTTGCCTTCCGCTGTTTTACGCGACTGGCAGCCAGTTTATCGAAATAGTTGACCTTTCTGTTCATATTTATTGTTGCGCGATTTGTTCGTTTACAAACAAGCGGAATGTTTCTTTCGGCGAAACAGTTGTTGCCGATGCACTCAGGATATTCGGGAAAGCATCGCCGGTGGAAACATAATTTCCATTCAGTGCCTGCAATGTAATTTTATTATCGTTGTCACGAACAAAGCTGATGATAAACTTTTCGGAAGCGCCGGGAATGATGGACGTTGCCAACAATGCATTTTCGTACAGTGCATTTACCGAAAGAAAATTACCGTTAACGGCGCGGATGCATACGGTATCGCCCCGGATCGGCTGGATCGTAAACAACGATACCGGGATGATATTTTTTGTATAAGCGGCAACGGCATTCTGCGCTTTGGGATTTATTGCAGCGTATTGCTGATTAAATCCGCGTAACGACACTGTGTATTTTCCGAAATTATTGAAAAAATATTCTTTGGAATAATCCACCTGCGGCAAGCCTTTTATGCGTCTGTCCCAATCGTAAGGCCGAAGCAGGTCCTGCCATCCGGGGCTGATCTCTGTTTGAAAAAAGCCTTTGAAATAAGCTTCCTCCGTCATGTCATCGTAATGGATCAACCCGTTTTTATATTGCCAGGTTTGAAATAAATTTAATGCGATCAATAGCACGATCACTGTAGAAGCAAGTAATGCTATTTTTTTACGTGAAAATACAAATGCAAAACCGGCGGCAAGCGGAATGCTTAACAGCGAATAATAATCGATCATAGGGCGCATTCCCCAGCAAATACCATAGCTCCAGGCCCACCATGAAGACAGGATATAGATCGTAAGGGCAAGCGTAATCACTGTTCCGTAAAAGATGGCGCGGTTTGTTTTGAACAGGCGGATCAAGCCAATTACTGCAAAAATTAAAATGGGTGTGTACACAAATACGCCTTTGCGGAAACTAAATAAAAAGGGAAAAATCTGCGGACTGTCAAATAAAAAATGTTCATCGATGTACACATCGTAGATCCATTTTCCGGTAGCATATTTCCAGTAAAAAAATTGCAATGAAACAATCAACATACTCATTACAGCAGCGATGATCACATTTTTAAATTGCGGTTTTACAAACTCAAAAAAGTTTTTTATGCCGCCAGTCGAGATGATCCCGTAAATTAAAAAGTATAAAATCCCCACCAGTGAGAACGGACGAATCAGCACAATCAGCCCGAATACAATCCCAAAGGCGAAAATATATTTCCGGATGCCGGTTTTCAGCCATTGAAAAAAAGCATACATGCACACACACCAGCAGGAAAAAGAAATGGCATGCGGCATTAATCCTTCGAAGCTGGAATACCACAACAAGTTGGTACCGATCACGGTGGCAATCAATGTAATGGCCGTGATTTTATCGGAGAAAAATTGCAGCAGCAGCTTTCTTAAATAATACAAGCCAATGAATAAATAGATGAGTACGCCTAAGCTCACAGCATTCTGATAAGACATGGAATAACCATCCTGCGCGCCACCTGTGATTTTTGCTGCGAGATGCCCGATCAGGAAAAAAGGCGACAATGCCACACTGATCCCCATCGGATGCTTGATGAGCTTTGCATTGTTTTCAATTTTGTAATACCAGATCTTGTCTTTAAAAAATCCGGGATCCTTGTCGATGTAATTTAAATGCAGATCGCCGTAAATAAATACTGCCGGTAAATACGTGTAATAACTGGGGGCATCCAGCGTGATCCTGTTTTTTTTCCAAAGTCCGAAATAAAAGGATGTAGCGAAAATGAAAGCAAAAATAAATGCTATGGAGTAAAGGCTGTATTTATTTTGTTTAAGCATTCGTTTTTACCACTTAGGCACTAAGGCCACTAAGTTTATTTAAAATTTATGGTTGTGCTACTGTTCAATTTTTATTGCATTTAGTTTATTCATAAACCGTCTAACGACTAAATACTAACAACTACATACTAATAAGCTCCGTTGCGTTTCCGCATAAACCACTCCATACTGATCAGCGCCAGCACAATAAAAAAGATCCATTTCAGATTGATCACATCCGTTAATTTTTTTTCTGAATACGATACGGTTTTAATATCCTCACGGGCATTTAATTTTTCGGATAATTTTTCCATGTCATTCACGTTCACCATTTCGCCATTGTGCTTTTGAGCAAGATTGAATAGTAACTGATGATCTGCTGTTGTATTGGTAAGTTCCACCTGCAGCGCGCTTATGCTGAATTCTCCGTGTTGCGTGTATACCTTCTCCCCTACTTTTACTTTTGCATCGTATTTATATTCGCCTACCGGCAGCATTCCCGAATTGAGGCGATAGGCATTGGAAGTTTTGCTGAATGTATAATCAAACTTTTTATTGTCAGCGTTTGTAAAAACAATACTTACTTCCGGCGTATTGATCAGCTCGTAACTATCGTTGTACACTTCGCCTTCCATTTCGATCGGTTCATTTTCCAGGAAATTATTTTTGGTAATGATCCTGAAAAAACTCTTATCCACTTTCACAGAAAGGTATTGCACTGTTTTTGAAACAAACTCGTTAAACAGATCGTGATTGCCATGCGCCGCAAAATCCTGCAGGCGCCATCTCCAGATGCCTTCACCGGTAAAAATGGCTGTTTTAGCAGTACCAATGGAGCTGAACAGCATCATTGGTGTTTTGGTATCCACCACTCCAATGCGCTGATAAAACAATACATTGCTGTTATTATCGGCAGTAGCGCTTCCAAACGGACAAAGCACAGCAGGAAAATCTTTAACGGCCTGACGCAGTTGGTCACTGATGGTAAACAAGGGAAAGTTGGCTTCCAATACCGGCTCCGACTCGTTGGTACGCGGCGACGCCGATGCAAGCGTTAAATCGTTTTTTAATATCGCGTTTGCTCCTGAAAACGACCATACAGGAATTTCGGCAGCAGTGATTTCTGCTAAAATCTTTGAGGCAGTGCTCCTTACTCCCGGTAATTGATGCAGGATTACGAGGTTGTATTTTTGAATGGGCTTGTCAAAATTATCGATCGTATAACTTTCTACTTCGTAATTCAGATTGGCTTCCAGCGCTTCTTTAATTGCCGCTACATCCGGGTTGGGCGCATCCGCCAGGATCAGGATCTTTTGACGTGCATCCAGCACATCTATGAAAAGATTCTGCGCATTATTTGCAGTGCTTACCTCTTCCGGAAGGGCAGATAATTTTACTTTGTAATGCTGCAGGCCCACCTCTTTTGCATCCAGCAATACAGGAACGGTAGTAGTATAAGCATCCGAATTAAAATTAATAGTTTGTGAGAACAAGCTTGTATTTCCTTTGGTAATGGTCAATGCCGACGTTTTGCCTTTTAACTGTTTTGCATCCACCACCACTTCCAATGGAAATTGATTTCCAAGATAGGCTACACGGTTGTGATCCACTTTCGAAAGGATAATGTCTTTTTTAATAGTGGTATCGCCTAACGCGATGGTGTATACCGGCACTTTTATTTTAGAGGAAGTATAAACAGGATTTGCGCCTTTGTTGTATAATCCGTCGCTTGCTAAAATTACAGCGCCAACATTGCGGTTGCTGTAACGCGTTTCAATTTCATCGAACAGGGAAGAAATATCAGTTTGTTTTCCTTTGAAAGTAAGTGAATCGGCACTGCTTAATTCTTTCACATTGTCGGCAAATGAATAAGCGCGTACTTCATATTTATCGCCCAGCTGATCCATCAGCTTTTGTAATTTTTCTTTGTATTCTTTTTTATAAAATGCAGAATCTTTTCCTGCGATAAGCGATTCGGAGTTATCCTGCGCCACAATGATCACGGGCTTTTCCACTTCGCGGTTAATTGTTTTTAACAGCGGCGATAATAAAAGTAATGCTAATAATGTAACGGCTAAAAAGCGGAACACAGCCATGGTTCGAATGATCCATGTTGCAACTTCAGAAAGCTTTTTGTCTTTACGGTATAATAAAAAAGCGTATGCAGCTCCTGCGAGTAAGCAGAATAAGATAAACCAGGAAGGGTATTCAAATACTATATTCATTCAGCGAATTACGAATTTTAAACGAATAACGAACCTGTGGATAACACCAACGAATATCGAATTCAAACGAATAACGAATCTGGGTGTTAAATCGATAATACAGCTTCTTTTTTTATTTCGTTAATTTAATCAATCTTTTAGAAAGTACGCCTTCTCTACCAAAATTGATCAATAACGCTAACTTTAAGCCCGAAATCCTTAAATATTCAATCGTCTGATCAATGTTTGCTTTTGAGAATTTATCGTCTCTTTTTATTTCCACAACGATTTTATCATCAACGATAAAATCAAAAAATCTTTTCCCTAAAACATGTTCTTTAAACTTGATTTCAAATAGAACCTGTTCTTTATAAGAAAGCCCTTTCTCTTTAAAAGCAAGAGAAAGAGCTTTTTGATAAATTGCTTCTTTAAATCCAAAGCCCATTTTATTATGCACTTCAAATGCACATCCAACAATTTGAAAACTTAATTCAGGATATAATAAATCATTTCTTTTCACCTCATTCATACACAATCTCACATTCTAATATCACCAACAGTACTTCTTTTACACAGCTCTCACACAGATTCGTTATTCGTTTAAATTAGTTATTCGTTTGAATTTACGTTAGCATTCCACCGCACACATTCAGTGTTTGCCCGGTAATGTAAGCGCTCATGTCGGATGCTAAAAACACGGTAGCATTTGCAATATCTTCCACAGAACCGCCACGTTTCAATGGAATATTATCTCTCCAGCCCTGTACCACTTTCGGGTCCAGTACGTCGGTCATTTCAGTTTCAATAAAACCCGGTGCAATTGCATTGCTGCGGATATTGCGGGAACCCAATTCAAGCGCAACCGATTTTGTAAAGCCAATGATCCCCGCTTTTGACGCGGCATAATTGGATTGTCCGGCATTGCCTTTTACACCCACAACGGAACTCATATTGATGATGGAACCTTTGCGTTGTTTCAGCATTGGTTTCTGAACTGCTTTTGTAAGGTTGAACACCGATTTTAAATTGGCATTTATTACTTCATCCCATTGTTGTTCGCTCATGCGCATCAGCAAGGTATCGCGGGTAATACCGGCATTGTTTACGAGGATATCCACAGTGCCAAAATCAGCAACCACTGCAGTTACCAATTCATCGGCTGCTTTAAAATCAGATGCATCCGAGCGGTATCCTTTTGCTTTTATTCCATACGCTTCCAGCTCTTTTGCAAGTGCTTCCCCTTTTTCTACCGATGATAAATAGGTAAATGCAACATTGGCACCCTGCTCGGCAAATTTTAATGCGATCCCACGGCCAATCCCACGGGATGCACCGGTAATGAGCGCCACTTTTCCTTCTAATAATTTCATAAATTCTTATTTAGATTAAATGGTTTAAAGAGTTTCAAAGATAATTAAAAAATAGTAGAGAAGGAAGGGTGCAAGGTGTTAAAAAAAGGGAAAAATAATAGGCAAAAAGCAGTAGACAATGGACAATATAAAAACAATAGACAATAGACAATAGACAATAGACAATAGACAATAAAAAAAAGAAAAGAACAATAGACAAAAAATAAAAAAGTAAAACACAAAGATCAATTCTTTTGGAAAAATCGTTGTGTCCTCAGTGCCTTAGTGGTAAAATTGCCTTAGAAACGATATGCCAGGTTGAGATCCAGCTGTGCCCTGAATTGTGTGTAATCTTCGAAAACGGTTTCTTCTTTTTTATACCCGATCGCCAGTTTGGCACCGATCAAAAAGTTTTCGGAAACACCAATGTAACCGCCAATGTGTACCATTCCTGAATAATGTGTACCAATAAATTTTTCATGCCCGGTAACCGGGTAATAGCCATAACCGGAGCTGGCAAGGCTATCGTGTATATCCCTGTAGTAATGAAATTGTCCTACTTGTCCCGAAATCCCTACATAAAAAGTGCTGCGTGTCTGCCCGAACGGATAAACATTTAATTCCAATCCGCCGCTATAGATGCGGTTTTGTAAAAACATTGTATTTCCGAAATTGGTGGAATATTGGGTAGTATTCGGTCTTCCGTCGAGGCCGATGGATAAAGGAATTTTGAATGAAATCTTTCCTGAGTTCAAAATGCGTTCGTATGAAACAGATAAGTTGGCAAAAGCCACATCGAAACAATTCAGTGCAATGATATTTTTCAACATCACGCGTGGTGCTTCTATTTCTGCCGGGATTTCAGCTTGTTGTCTTTTAGGAGGCGCGATACCATATAACTCCCTGCCTCCGCCCTGGTAGCCAATAGCAATGATCTCCTTTTTAGGAATCGTTAATACGGAGCTGGCATCCACAAAACGAAATTTTACTGATGCCGGGCCTACTTCCAATACCTTTACCAGGATAGCATTTCCATCGGTTTTATAAATAGTGTCCTGTGCAAAAGCAAAGGAGGAACAAAAAATAACGGGTAGTGTAATAAAGAGTTTAGCTTTCATGTGTGGAAATTTATCGAACTAAGATAACGGAATTTCGGGCAAGGGAGTAAAGATTGGTTGATTTTTTCCTGTGTTGTTCGCAGGCGTGCTTTACTTTTTTTCTCGCAGAGACGCAGAGAACGCGGAGGCTGGGTATGTACCGGGTTTGGTTTGTTTGCTATTTTTTTTCTCGCAAAGGCGCAAAGAATGCGAAGGCGGGGTGTTTGCCGGGCGTAACTAAAAAACGCATGCAAAAAAATTACAATACAAAAACGCCCGGTGATGTACCGGGCGCTGATATTTATTTTGATCAAAAAATTAATCCACTCTGTTTGCATGATGATGAGGGCTTGCCTGGCGAACTTCATCAGCCAGTGCTTTTGCCATTGCTTTACCGATCTCTGCCGGGGAATCAACTACAATAATTCCGCATTCACGCATGATCTTCTTCTTTGCTTCTGCCGTGTCGTCATCGCCACCAACGATAGCACCCGCATGGCCCATGGTACGTCCTTTCGGAGCAGTTTCACCTGCAATAAAACCAACTACAGGTTTGCGGTTTCCGTCGGCTTTGATCCAGCGCGCTGCATCTGCTTCCAGGTTTCCACCAATCTCACCGATCATGATAATCCCGTGTGTTTCTTCGTCGTTCATCAATAATTCAACTGCTTGTTTTGTAGTGGTCCCGATGATCGGGTCACCGCCAATACCAATAGCAGTAGTAATTCCCAGACCGGCTTTAACAGTTTGGTCAGATGCTTCATAGGTTAATGTTCCTGATTTGGAAACAATCCCCACGCTTCCTTTTTTGAATACAAAACCCGGCATGATACCCACTTTTGCTTCTTCGGCGGAGATCACACCCGGACAATTAGGCCCGATCAGGCGGGAATTACTTCCTTTTAAATATTCTTTTACCGCGATCATGTCCTTAACAGGAATGCCTTCGGTGATACAGATAATTACTTTGATACCTGCTTCGGCAGCTTCCATAATAGCATCTGCAGCAAATGCAGGAGGCACAAAAATAATGGATGTATCGGCACCAGCTTTTTCAACCGCATCTTTTACGGTATTAAAAACCGGCTTATCCAAATGCGTTGAACCGCCTTTACCCGGAGTAACTCCTCCCACCACATTGGTTCCGTACTCGATCATTTGTCCGGCATGGAATGTACCTTCTGTACCGGTAAAGCCCTGTACGATGATCCTTGATTGTTTATTTACTAATACACTCATAAGTTAGATGTTAGATATTGGATGTTAAATTATTAGATTCAGTACGTTTTTTTGCGAACGCTAAAGTAGAAGTTTAAGGTGGTTTTAACAAGTTTTTTTGTCCACAATTGCCAATAATGCGTTGCAAAAGTACGATTTTGAACAAAAAAAACGGCAACATTAGTTGTTGCCGTTCTTAAATGGTGAGTTGTATTTATTGTTTCACTATTTTCATTGTTTTTGTTCCTTTTTCAGTAATGATCTTTACAAAATAAACACCATTCTTTTCGCCTGTCAGATCTATCACTGTGCGTGTCGTTACCGGTTTGATCTGTGTAACGGTTCTACCCAGTAAATCGGTCACAACCAGCAGATTCGCAACAGCGCCCGTTTGGATGCTAAAACTACCATTGGTTGGATTTGGATAAATGTTTACAATGTTATCGGCTGCAGCCTGTGCTACGCCTGTATTCATAACACTTACGCAGATACTGGTACCGGAGCAGGTTCCCATGGTTACCACTACAGCGTAATCGCCGTTTGCTGCCGCTGTAAAGCTTTGGTTGGTTTCTCCTGCTATCGGCAGGCTGGTTCCGCAATCAATCCACTGATAAGTAGCTCCTGCTTCATTGGCAGTGATTACCGGCAGGTTTACGGTTACCGAAGTATCTACCGAGATGATGGTTAAATTGATGGTAATGGTACTGTCGCAACCGGTATAATTAGGAATGATAGCTGTTTCGGTGCCGGAAGATATGTATACAGCTCCGTCCGGGGCCGTGTAGCTTCCACCGCACCCGGTAGCAGAAATGGTGCTGGAGGAAGGAGTATTAATAGTTAAATTAATGGTAATAATACTGTCGCAACCGGCTGCATTGGCCACAATGGCGCTGTATGCACCAGAAGTAGTATAGGTGGTACCATCCACAGCCGTATAACTGTTACAGGTTACCGGGCTGATGGTGCTGCCTGAAGAATTTATAACTGTAAGGTTGATGCTGATCGTGCTATCGCATCCAACTGCATTGGGAACAACAGCGCTGTACGTTCCGGAAGTGGTATACACTGCACCGTCGGCAGCTGTATACGAATCACATTCGGTGGTGGTAACACTTCCTGCGGAGCTGTTGTGGAGCGTAAGTGTTAGGTCCACAAGGCTATCGCAACCGAGTGACGATGTCACTGTATCAACATACGTACCGGCAACATTAAACATCCGTCCGCGGTTATCGGTATAGGTATCGCAGGCCGTAAGTGAAGCGCTGGTATGGGTTGTAAAGTGAAGATCCGCGACTTCAGCTGCAGTTAATGCACGGCTGTACATGCGGAACTCATCCAGCAATCCACCGGCAGGCGACCCTACATTGGCAGAGTAACCCATTACTTTAAAAGGGCCGGGACCGGTAATTGTGATAGGAGTTTGCGGTACGGTAGCTACCAGCACGCCATCAAGATACCCATAAATATTTCCGGCAACATCATCATACACAAAAGTAGTGATGTGAGGAGCTACTGTAGCACCGCCATTTACATACACATCTGTAAAAGGACCGCGCAGGATCCAGTTGTTAGCCCCGGCAACACCATTTGTAAAACAACGGAAAGAACCGGCATTGAGATCACCGAAAATGTAAAATAAGGTGGCGGAAGCAGTAATGTTGGAGGTCCACACGGAAATGGTCCAGGGGCCCGAAAGATTGGTAGTAAAACCGGTATTAAGGTAATCGGTGCTGGATGAATTACCGGAACCGATCAAAGCACCGCCGCATTGCCCGGCAGCGCCTTGCGTGATGCCGCCCATTATGTTTGCAGTGCTTGCACCAGCAGGTGGCGCACTTGCCAGGTTGCGTACAGTTGTACCCGTACTGTCGAAACGATAATGCAGGATCTCGGGGCCCGCCTGTGAGAATACAGTACCCGTAGCTGCTAACAATAACAATAAGAAGAGAGTAATAATTTTTTTCATCGATTTTTTTTGATTGGTTTGTGTTGTAGATTGCTGCAAACGTAGTACATTTTACTAAGAGAAAAACTAAATTACACTCGTTTTTCCACAAGGTTATTCACAGGCCTGCAACAGTAATATTTTTTTTGAAAAAAAACATAAAAAGGCGGTAAAAAGCAGTGCCACTGCATTGTTTTGAGGATTTATAGGCTGTACGCTTTAATTGCTTATTTTTGATCCGATTTTTACCGCTTAAAAACATTTAAATCTCTACGCGTGAACCTGCAGACCTTGTCTAACGATACCATTGTTGCCCTTGCCACTCCGCAGGGGATTGGCGCCATTGGCGTGATCCGTTTGTCGGGACCGGCAGCGATCAGCATCTGCGAAAGCGTTTTTGCGACTAAAAATCTAAAAAAGAAAACACTGAACGATAAGGATTCGCATACCATACATTTTGGTGTGATCCACGATGAAGATATTATCCTGGATGAAGTATTGGTAAGTCTTTTTAAAGCACCCCACTCCTACACCAGTGAAAATACAGTAGAAATTTCCTGCCACGGTTCCGGTTTTATTCAGCAGCAGGTGATCCAGCTGTTTTTGAAAAAGGGGGCGCGGATGGCTAACCAGGGTGAATTTACATTGCGTGCTTTTTTAAACGGAAAGCTGGACCTGAGCCAGGCGGAAGCGGTTGCCGATCTGATCTCGTCGAACTCGGCCACTTCGCACCAGGTGGCGATGCAGCAGATGCGGGGCGGATTTTCCAACCAGATCAAAACCCTGCGTCAGAATTTAATTGACTTTGCTTCTTTAATTGAGCTCGAATTGGATTTTGCGGAGGAGGATGTGGAGTTTGCGGACAGGAGCGATCTCAAAAATTTAGTGAGCACCATTCAGCGGATCGTGCAGCGTTTGATCGATTCGTTTGAAGTTGGAAATGTAATTAAGAATGGGATCCCGGTGGCCATCGTCGGGAAACCGAACGCTGGAAAATCGACCTTATTGAATGTATTGCTGGAAGAAGACCGCGCCATAGTATCGGACATACCGGGCACTACGCGCGATGTAATTGAAGATGAATTGAACATTGACGGCGTGTTGTTCCGGATCATTGATACAGCAGGAATCCGCGAAACCAATGATATAATTGAATCGATCGGTGTAGAAAAAACATACGAGCAGATCAAACTTTCGTCCATTGCCATTTATTTATTTGATGTGCATGAGATTACGCCGAATGAATTAACGCAGATCGTAAAAGATATTCAACCGCATTTGCACAATTCGCAATTGATATTGGTTGCCAATAAAATTGACAAAGAGGATATGGCTTATACCTATCGCGAGTTTGAAGGGTTTAAGGATATGTTGTTTGTTTCTGCAAAGGAAAACCAGGGCATTGATCTGTTAAAGAAACACCTGGTACATTTATTTGATAACCGTACGGTAAATGTTACCGAAACCATTGTTACCAACGCCCGCCATGTGGAAGCGTTGCGCCATACCAACGTGGCATTAATAAAAGTACTGGATGGATTGAATATGAATGTTACCGGTGATTTTCTGGCGATGGATATTCGTACTGCATTACATCACCTCGGAGAAATCACGGGAGAAATTTCGAGTGACGATTTGCTGGCGAATATTTTTTCAAGGTTTTGTATCGGAAAGTAGTTCTTCAGTGTAACAAACTAAAAAGAGTGATTGGATAGTTCCAGTAATTGTATTAGGAGTTTTAGGATATTATATTGAAAAATCGAAATATGACATCAAAAAAAACAATTTAAAAATACAAGAGAACTTAAAAAATTAAATCAATTAAGAATTCCAATGAGCGACTCATGAATAGATTTCCAGTCAGACATTAGATTAATAGTTTTAACAGTTATTTTATGTGTTCCCATCCAATAAGACTCGTTTAAATCATATCCAACAGTTGGATATAAGAGAATACCCTCCGTGTTTATATTTTGAGAATGATCTTCTTTTGCTTCAAGATTCCGTAAATATGAATATAACTGGTATAGATGGCTAGAAATATATTTTTCAGTATCAAATCTTGTATTTAAAGCACTTCCATAGAACTTTGTTTCGATGATTATTTTTCGATTTTGGGATTCAAGCGTAATATCAGTTTGCATTTTAGGAAGAAGCGAACCCTTACTATCGCCAATTGGAAAAGCGTCCCAACTAATATCTTCTCGTCTTACATGATATATTTCTTGTTCTTTCCGATAAAAATTACGAATAAAATTCTCAAATAAAGAAGCCATTTTTTTATCATTATCAATGAAGTCTTTAAACTGATAGGTCCCTGAGTCCTCATCTAAAGCAGTGTTTTCAATAATTAATTGACATATTGATAAAAGAAATCCATAAAATTGATTATTTCTGTGAATCCTAACCTGTGAAAAATGAAATATTTGCACATCTAAATCATCTACACGTGAAAATTTTAAATAATATATCCAAAGTTCTCTCTTTAATTTAACGTCAATAGAATTTGTTTTAAGCAATCTCTTTAAAGTCGCTTTTAGAATTTGATTTTGTAAAATGTCAACCTCATATTCATCAAATTGACAAATTGCTCTGCCTTGCTTAAATAAATTTTTGGTCAATGAAGCTTTAAAATCAATTTTCCCTTTAACACCTGTATATTCATATGTTCTATTAACATAATTATATTCTAACCCTTTTTTAAACAAATGTTTGCAACCGTTAAGTATTACACGAGCATATAGCTCAATAGAATTCTCATAGTCAGATGAAGAGACATTCACTCTTTCGCCTTCATCGAGTTTATTCCATGCATAGCATAGCAGATAATAAATATTTTGAATAGGGATTTTCAACTAGCTTACCATAATGTATCGCCCGTTCCTTTTGGTACATTACAAAAATAACTATGTCCTACCCTAAAGCCTTTGCCTAAACTCAGATCCTTACTAATTTCACTGTTTAAGCTTTCCATCTTTAGAACTATTTGATCAATTATACCTTCATCTACACCTTTATCTAAAAGTTCTTTTTTAAACTTTTCGTTAAAACTTGGGGCTACGTTAATAAACGCAAAACGTCTTCTCAAAGCGTAGTCAACAGAAGCCAAAGAGCGATCTGCGGTATTCATTGTTCCTATAATATAAACGTTATTGGGAATATAGAATTTGTTTTCATTAGATTGCGAATAAGTAAGGACTACAGCATTTTCAGCCCCTCTTTTATCTGCTTCGATTAGAAGCATTAATTCACCGAATATCTTACTTAGATTCCCTCTATTAATTTCGTCAATAATAAAGAAGTACTTGTTCTCTGGGTCAGCTTGGGCACGTCTACAAAATCTATAAAAAACTCCATTGTCTAAACGAAAACCACCATCATCTTTAGGCCTGTATCCTTGAATAAAATCTTCGTACGAATAACTTTGGTGAAATTGGATCATTTCAATTTTAGTACTATCCTTAGATTCCATCGCTAAATAAGCTAACCGTTTAGCCATAAAGGTTTTTCCTACGCCAGGAGGTCCTTGTAATATTATATTCTTTTTATACTCAAGGCTATTTTGAATATTTCCTTTTTCATTATGGGTTGTGTAGGATTGCTCATCCCCCACCTGAAAATCATCAATTTTCCAATATTTAGGATTTGCATTTAACCAGTAATATTCTATTTTTTGAACATCAACAGTGGCAGCCTGCTCAATGCCTATTACTCGTTTGAGTCTATCTACGTACTCCGGATATTTTGTAATGTCGGTTAGAGTCTTCATAACCGTCCTATCCATAACCGTTTCTTCCCACGCTCCTCTCTTTTTCCAATCAACTTTTCTCAAGTGCTTAGAATCGGCTCTTGCTTCATCCCTATAATAACCACTGGTAACTATTCCATAGCCAACATACTCACTCGTACCTCTTTTCGCGATTACAATATCACCACTTTTCATTTCATGTGAAAATTGCCACAAGCATAATGAATTATTACTTTGACTTTTACTCCCATCAGGATAAAAGTGTAGTAAATCAGCCCTAACTTCTTCCCTATTAGAATATTTTGACAAATCTCCAATCTTAGCCCAACCGATCCCCACTATTCCTTTAGAATAAAATTCATCTCACAAATAAGCACCTTCTCCTGGAGCTATCAACCAATAGCGCTTTGCTTGGTACTCCACTTTTGGTTCATTCACCTCTTTTTCAGGGCCAAAATCAATCTTTGAGTACTCATTAATGATCTCATCCAAATCTTCTTGAATAATTTCTGGATCAAGTTCATTATTCAAATGATAAACCGACTTAACAAATGAAGAACCGTATCTAACGGGCTCATGATTTTCATTTTTTTAAACCAATGCTTAACCGTTTCATATTTTGCCTGTTCAGGCCAAACATGATTCGGAGTATCTGTTTCACTTACACCATAAGCCAAAATCAATAAATTTTCAGCTTTATAGTATAAATATACTGGATAGATCCCATCGCTAACAGTATTAGGACTTTTCAAGAAGGTAATCCAAGGCACTTTCGCAGAATTCCCAATGCCAAAGCTAACCTTGAAATCTAAATCCAAGTATGTTGTAGGCCCCCCCTTTTTTTGCAAATTATCGGTTTTTGCTTGTACAATAAACTTTTGAATAATTGGAAAAAAATCTAAATGTTTATCATTTTTATTCATTTTTTTAACTATTTCAAAGTCAAATTTTTTGAGCACCTTAAATGCTTGGGTATTTTCACCTCCGGCAAATTCATCGGGGCCCAGTTTCTTACCTGTAGCATAACGATTAGCAATACTTATAACTAGCTTGGGTGGGTATAAATTACCGTTGTATGCTAAATCATAAGTAGTTGAAGCTCTTCCTTTCTTTAGCTCAGGATTAGAGTCAATTTCGCTAATCGCTTTTAATATGTCGTCCCTTTTATTTGGTCCATAATTTCCTTAAATTAATCTATGTAATTATGAATATGAATTTACTCATTTTTTAATGAATTATTAAAAAAATCATAAATTAACATCCTCATTCGTTTATGAATTGAAAATCTCCACCATTGTCATTAAGTTCTTTTAAATACTTAACCGCCTCAGTAGAGGTTATTTGCTTAGACCCAGAAACTAACTGACTATAAATGTGAATATACTCGTTAAAAATATTAGTTGCAAAAATCCCTGTATCATCCGAACCCACAACAATGTCTGGAATTTTTTTATTCATATCTTTCCATTTTTTCCATTCGAATAAATGATATTCTGAATAGTCTTTGTAGTGACTTATTCTTACGTTGCTTGTCGGTAATGTTTCTATTACAATACTTTTTGAAGCAATAAATTCAAGTAGCTTTAATTGTAATATAGTTAATGCCTTAGCGCCAAATATTTCATTCGTTTTTATTTCAATTATTTCATTATACCTATTTCTAATACTTTTCAGATGATATACCTTTAATAATTCAGACGCACCAATATTTGTTTTTATCTCTTGTACGTTATACCATTCCTCAAAATTAAAAACAGAGCTCATTCTCGCTTCATTATAATTATTGCTAAACGCCAGAATAGGGCAATACTTCCTATAAAGCCATGAACTTTCATAATCTTCGAAAACCAGATCCTTTGAATAAATTTCTTTAAAATACTTTCTCGCTTGACCTTCAATTTTTTCCAATGACAGTTTAAATTCATCAATATCCAGCTTATTAATCAAATGTCTAGTAAAGATCAAATTATCCAACCACTCGCCTTTTTTAATAAACATTTTCTTGCCAATTGATTTCAGCCATAATTTACTATTAATCCCAGCGGCAGTTGCATGTCCAATTCGATCCTTTTCTCCTAGGTGGGCAAACTCAATTGCCTCATAGATTGCTCTCAATCCACTTATAATATGAAAAAAATCTTCTCCTACATGATAAGTAAAATGCCTAAATGCCTCTTTTTTACGCAACATTCTAAAAACAGGGGCAAAAACTTCTGGGGGAGTATCTAACTCATTAGCCGCAGCATCAACACCAACAATTAGGCTTTTCCATTTCTTTCTCTTTACCAGAATAGTTAATACTTTTGCCCTTTTATTCAAATCAACTCTAAAATTCCGATGCCGAATCCATTCACTTTTATCATCCTCCTTTTTTTTAATAAAATGAGCAACTAATTTAAGAGTCGGTTTTCCTCCTTCTCCGGCAATTTTCTTTTCAAATACACCCCAACCTTTATTAATTGCATTTAATAACACTACATTTTCTACATGACTTTGTTTGGGAGAGAACCGTCCTTCTAAAAGCGAAATATTCCTTAATTTATTTCCATGAATTTGAAAAAATCTCTGGTGATAAGTTATTTCGCTTTGATTTCGAAGTGTATTTGAAGTATGTCTTTGAAACTGTTCGAAACCATATTGATGAACCTGATGAACAAGAAGTCGGTTTGATAACCCTTTAATTAATAAGTAAAAATGAAATAAAGGTGCGATAATTTCAGCATCATCCCTTTTTAGTTCTCTTAATACTAAAGCATACATCAAAGCTTCTGCAGGTAAATCGTTTCCTTTTTCTAAATCTTTATCTTCAGGGAGTAATTTTTGAAAAGGATGCTTAAAGTTTTGATAGCCGTCTTGAAAATGTGAAGTAAATACGATCTTTTGCAACAAAGCGTCTAATGAACTAATCTTGATTTCTTGATCATCAATTTCGAAAATTAAATTGTAAAACAATTGACGAATTTTTCTAGCAAGTAATAACAGATTATAAAATTTATGCGGATTTAATAAGTGAGATTCTTGCTCAAATTGTTCTAAAATTTTTGGATCTAAAAAGCCTTTCTTTAAATGCTTATAAACCATGCTAGGCTTTCTTAAGAAATCTTGCCAAACAATATCCGTTTCAGCAGATCCATTCAAATGAATATGTAAATCACGTAATCCCGGGCCTTCTTGTATTAAATCTTCAACAAGAGCTATATTAGGATATGGAAGTGCAGTTCTTAGACAATTTGGCTTTAAATATTCTCGCCAATAGCTATTTATTGATGCTATTGTAGTGTCGTTAATAGGAGCATGATTATGAAGTTTGACACTTTGTAAAATAAGTGGGGGAATGAAAGTTATCAGTCTCTGCCAATTACCAAATTCGGATTCATATACAAAAATTTGATTTTCTTTAATATCAAGATTTTTTTTGGAAAGGACTGACAAACCATCTAACAGAAGATCCTTAATGCTCTTTATATCTTTAAATTCCTCTTCTTGTTTTAATAAATAGTAATGGTCTGGAATTGCAGTTTTTTGTGACCTTACTAACAAAAATAAGTGGCTCTTAATCCTCTCCAGCGTAGGAGTTTTACCCTCAGAGTAATAAGCCAAGGATTTATTATCTGAAAGCAAATGAACAAAAGTGGAATCATCTACCATTTTATATCCTTTGATTCAATGTACTTTCTTAAGTTCCAAATTTTACTTGAATCCCAAACCTCATTAAACATCTTATTTATGTATTCTTTTATGATTTTATTATTTTCTCTTGAAACCTTTTTGCTAGGGTTTTTTCTAAATAATTCAAATGGCATATTATTCGCTTGCATAGATTGAATAATAGGATCAAAAGCGCTCTTTGTCACTACTACATCCGGCTTTGGCCCACGACTACTTATAGCTTTAGTCACTTTTACAATATTCAGCAAATCATAAATAGAATTTTTAGTTAATCTATTTTCTTGTAAACTTGAACAAAAAGCTAAAAGTGAATTAGAAAGATCATTAGACAAATTTATATAGCTTAAAAAAATAGGGCAAGAAATCATCCACTTGGAAAAAGTTAATTGCTCATTATAATTACTCGAAATAGCAGCTTTCAAATTTTTAACAAAAATTGTATCAAACAAATTCGTGTTATTATTATTGAATTCGTTGAAGTCTTTAATGTTTTCTCTAGCATCCTCAAGTAGGACTGCATTAAGAAATGCAATAATTCTACGATGCATCATATCACCTAATCCATTCGCTTTTTCCAATTTTTCAATTGCTTCTAACGCATAATAAAATCGCGTAGATATTTTACCCAGCAAATAAGGTGAAATAGACTTTAAAACCGGATATGAATTAACCCAATATTGAATGTCACTCTTTAATTTATCAATGTTATTACTCTTTTTTTCAGCGAATTCTATATCTAAACTATCAACTTCATTTCCATTATTAACTCCTCTTTTAAATTCTGGAATTAAATAGGTTCTTATTTGTGATAGTTCAATTAAACCTCTATCTAAATCACCTAACTCATTTTTTCTAATAATTTCCCCGATTGTGCCTAAAAGAGTATATATGGAATAAGTGAGTGTAGTTTGATTAGCGCTGTAAGAGCAGATGCTTAAAGGTAACAACCCTAATATCTCAGCTTCTTTCGATACTGATTCATTAAACAAAACACTATCTATCCTATCAGCAATCTCAGTCTTCCCTTTTTTAGAAATTTTACCTAATGCGGGAATAGGAATTAGCCCAAAATTAGGTTTGTTTCCAGAAATAGTCCCCATTAAATAAGCGTTCATATTACCAACCACATCTCGTAATACTTTGTCTTGATAGACACCTGAATGCTTACAAAAATCGTGAATAGTAGGGTTTATACTTAATGCTTTTCTTTCATCGGTTTCTTCATAAGGAAAATTATTTAGCATATTCCGAACATGGCCTATTTTGATAAAATAATCAAATATCAAAAAAGGATTTTCAGCCATTTTTAAGCTAGAGAACAAACTTAAAGAAAGTAAACCAGCATTTAGGCTGGTATTAGTTGTACTGGGTTGAAGCTGGTATGTATCACCCAGTTCCCTTTCAGCTAATAAAAGCTTCAAAATCACAACATTAATTAATTTCGGAGAGCTTTCAATGAAGTTTGTATCGACACCTCTTTCTAGTAAATCGCTCAAAAAGGGATCAAAAACATTCATCTCTTGTATTTGCTCTTTGTTTGTAATATACTCGGAAAGAATTTGGATTTGAATTCTTATAGGTAATCCAAGCAAAAATGTCATATAAACTTCGGCTTGGTAGCTATTATTAATCCCGAAGAGTGATAACATATTCCTATAAGCTTCAGTTATAAGAATCTTTTTTCCGGATCCGTTTATCGAAATATAGTATGAGTTTTTTTCTTTGTTAGTAATTGATTCATTTATATTTACTTTATGAGATAATGCGGTTAAATGAATCCGTCTTTCGGGCTTAAGAATTTTAAGAAGATATTGACCTTCCATTTCGGTTACCATATCGTTATAATACGTTTTCTTTCCAGGTAATTCACCTTCATTAATCAAAAGAGCTTTTCCGAAATTCCCCCATTTTTGCTTTCTAATTGCAAGAGAATACAGACGTAAATCTCCACTTAAAAATGTAATTATTTGATCAGTAGTAAAGTACTTCCTTATCATCTCCAGCACAGGCCAACCTTTTCTAAAATCTATTTCAATATCATCAAATACAATTAAAAAAGCATCTCTTCTTAAAAAAACTAACGCCTGTCTTATAAATTGGTTAAAGAGATTGTTTAAATGCAAAGCCGCATTAACAGACTTGAGTCCATTTTCCATAATATATTCAGGATCCTGCCAATCTGACTCAGAAAGATTGCCTCCCACACCATCCATTGAAGGCAATCCAAAAGCTAATGAATTAACTATTTTGCTCCATTTTTCGCGATCTTCACTAGGATGTTTTTCATCTTTCAATTGTAAGTCAACCTTTTCCTTAATGATAGATATTACAGTTAAAAAAATATGTCCTTTTTCTTCAATTAAAGTAGGATCAATAATATCAATTATCTCAATATCTTTAGATTCTTTATAATGCTTGAAAACGCTTTTTAAAAAAGTAGTTTTACCACTCCCTCGGGTACCTAGAACTGTAATTGTATTGTGCTTTCTTACAGAAGTTTTTCTTTCAAAATCCTCCTTTGAGTCTTTAATAAGTTGTTTGGCAGATAAAATTCCTTTCTCAATCCATTCTATCGCTTCTTTATACTCCTTTGGGTGAATTATACTTCCTGCCTCAAAAGCTTCAGCATCTGTACTTTTTTCTAAATCGATAAATATATCTTCCATCTATTGTAGTTTAATCAAATTCACTTTTCTATGAAAAGCTAACTTATAACTATTATTTGGAAAGTCAATGGACACTTTTTGACCTCAGTGACATTTTTAAGCAAAATTGGCCGGAAAGTCCTAAAATAACATCTATTGAGCTCAAAAGGGGCGTCTTCCGAGCTTATCTCGAGAATTTTCAAGAATTCTCGAGTCTATCCGAATCCTATATATCGTATATTGCGATATGCGATATAAACCAGAAAAACTACGAGAAATTACGACATTTCTCTAAATATGATCTATTTTAACAATTGTATGATCGAACAAAAGAACCATTTTTAATCCTGTGCAAATTTGCAACAGATTAATTCTCCTTGTTCACTATTTCCATATAAGTAGCTTTTAGTTTGATTACCTGGGCTTTCATTTTTATAATTGCCCGTTCAATCTCTCCGCAAGTAAGTGTCCCAGACCTGATCTGATGCCCCAAAAGCTTTAGCTCTTTTTCTATTTTTGCTCCTTCTGATTTTTTCATTTCAATTTTGTTTTTAATAATTATTGGTTGCCAGCTGGCAACGAATTAAAAATCAAATTTCAATTAGTTGCAAATCTGCAACCAATTAAAACCCTATCCTTTCTTGATTTTCATTAGCTTATAGCAATTACCTTCCAAAGCATAATAGCCATATTCATAGCAATAAAAGCAAAAGCTCTTTTCCTGATCATACTGGAAACTAGTGAAATAATAAAAGCTAAAACCTTGTTGCAAAAGCTTATCTCTCGAAACTTTCCAGCTTCGTTGTTCGATCAATCGTTCGAGGATCTGTCGATTCTTCTTCAGAATGCTGTTCGTAATACTTAGCTTTTTGTTCGTATGGCTTTGCTGAATATTGTTGTGACTATTCCGGCACAAATCCGAACAGAATTTCTTATCCGTTCGCCCGATGAGCGGTTCACCACATTCGGGGCAAATTTTCAGTGTTTTTGTTTCCATAGGCTTTATTTAGAAAACAGAAATCCACATCCGTATTTTTCGAGCAATTCGTCAATTAATTGCAATCCGATTTCGCCCATGCCCCGACCGTGTGAAACTCTGCCTCTACCGAGCTTGATTACGTCCAGCATCGTATGGCAATCCATACCTTTTAAAGTGTGATATAAGCGCGTGGGGAAATAATGGTGTTCGATGGGCGTGTCTAGGAACATCTGGATCTTTGCGTCCTCGCCAATTAAAAACAACGAGTTTTCATCAAGGATCTTCGTAAAAAGACTGATCTTGATCAGGCTGATCTGTTTTAATTGCTGACACGTTTGGCTGGAAACCTGAATCTTGATGTTGTTCAGGGAATATTCGAATACGTAATATTTCTGCTCAATAGCCGCGCGTTCTATCGGGCTTAACAGATGAACTAACAATTGGTGCTTGTCGTTCTTAAGGGCTTCAAACAGGCTATTTGCCTGCTGGTTTTCGTTTGATTTCATAAAGGTTGAGTTTTAGATTATGAAATCCTCTCGATCAACCTGATTATGAAATTTACTTTGTAAAGCTTGCTATTTTTTGTTTACAGATTTGCTCTGTTAAATCGCGCAACATTTGTACGCGCTCACTCAAATATTCTAAATCTTCTTTCGAAATTTTATAATCCATATTGTAGCGTGCATCTACATACGCTTTTTTCAATAATGAAAACCTCTGGCGTTCCTGTACGCTTGCCTGCGGAAATACTTTTCCGAATTCCATATTCACCGCTTTCGCGAGATAGCCTAACGCTTCAATATCGTGTGTTTTCGGCTTATAACCTGTAAACACTAATTGAATTGCTCCGAAATAACGTTCGGTAGCTTGGTGTAACATAAATGCAGATGTTTTATAACTTTCTCTATTATAAAAATCAGTAAAACCAAGATAAAATTCATTCGCACTTACAAACCAATTATCAAAATCACGTTGAGCATTTGCCTGTACTTCTGCCGGGCTCATATCACGCTTATCATCTAACTTATAACGACTGGTATTAAACAATTGAATTCCTTCTTTTTTAATATCGCCGAAAAAGTAGCTCCCCTCCTGCAATTCCTTATTCACAAAATCAATCCCATGAAAAATCGGATGTACTGGAGTATCTAGTTTTAATTCGTTCAGTTTCCCGGAAATAGATTGCGTAAGCGTATCGCTGTTCGACTGTCCGTTTTTACTTAAAATGATCAGTAAATCATAATCCGATTTGTATTCGTAAGTCGTACCTTTTTCTACATACTTATCCTCTACCCAATTACCACGCGCATACGATCCAAAAAGAATGATCATCTCAATTTCCGAATATCGCGGAATAAGCGCAGCCACGATGCTTTTTAGCTCGTTTTGCTTGTATTCCGGCAAATGTGATAAATCGGTTTTCATTTCTGTGTTAAATGTAGGAAATTTCCATTAATAACCTTCGCAATATCAGAAATACTGCAGGAAAATCAATGGTTTTTAAAGATTATTTATGAGCAAAGAAATGTTAAAATTGTTTCAATCTAACTCTATCTGCCTTAATCATTATAAATCAAAATGGCACTATAATTATCTTTAGAATATTCTTTTGATCTAATTTTTAATTCATTAAAAAAGTCTTCAGGATCTTTAGAAGCTAAATTATTAAATATCTCATTAACAGCATATAATTGATGAACACCATCCGAGCACATAAGTATTTTAAAATTGTCAGAAATAGTTACATGAGCATGTTCTGGCAAGTAATTACTTATTTTCCCTCCAATTGCGCGTGTAACTGTATTTTGCAATCTTGAAATTTCTTCACTCTTGATAATTGTTTCTGTTTCTTGTAAAAGGCTTAGTAAAGTATGGTCCTTAGTCGAAAAGGTGTTGCTATTATCTACCAAAAACAATTTTACATCGCCTGACCAAAAAATATGTGCCATAGATTCTTTTATCAGCGTACCGCAAATAGTGGCCCCAGCTTCATCATAAATTTTATTTATTTCAGCGTGTGCTTCCTCAAAAAATCTATTGATGGATTCTTCTGTAATAATATCCTTGTTTTCTATAATCCTTTTTGAAATTATTTCAATTGCGGTCTTTGCGGCAGCTTCACCATTGTCATAACCTCCCATCCCATCAGCGATGATGAATAAATAAGAATCATTCTGAATTTTCTCGAAATAAATTTTATCATCATTCTTTACTCTTATCCCTTTTTCAGAAAAAGATAATATTTTCAAATTATATGGCTTCAATTGTTCCGCCTCCATGCTTGGTTACTCTTGGTCTTGTAAATATTTTTATTGGCCTTTGCATTATATTTTTATCGGTTGATTTTGTTGCCCATAAAAATGCTTCACCTGGTGCTAATGAAGATAAATCAGTAGCATTTAATTCTCCTACTGGAGTAATTGATTTTTGAATGTGCTTTAACCACTGAGGGCTATTAAATTTATGCAGAATTAAGATACTACTCAATTCTATAATTTCGTTAGGAAGGCTTGGTGGATCCTGGCTCGCAATCATAATAGATACACCTTTATGACGCATTTCCCGAATAGCTGTCACAATTGTATCAGTTAAATCCCGATTTCCCATGTATTTATGAGCTTCATCAAATACAATAAACTTATTAAAGCTTTTTCCATTAATTTCCTTTACTCCGGAAAAAACATTAAGCATAATGACAAACAAACCTAAAGCTTCATCTTTTTCTATAAATTCATCACGTAAATCAACAATTAACAAACGGCCAGGCTTTAAGCAATCCTTTAGCCAGAAGTTATCATCTACATATTGAGCTGCAAAACTTAAACGCTGTAACGCTAAAGCCCGCTGTGAATTTGTAAGTAATGCAGAATCTTCAACTCTTGTTCGAAGTTCATCTATTGTGATATTATTTCTAATTTCACGCATTATTGCCTTTAACTGTCGGATATATGTAGCATCATTGCCTACAGCTCCCAATAAGAACATCCAATCCTGAACATTAAGATCTTTAGAGTTAAACGAGATCTTTTTCACTTCAATAGATGGATATTGTTTTTTGCGCTCTTCAACTTTATCTGAAGGAGTTAAAATTATTACATCATCAAGCGAATCTGGAACTGCACCATATTTCGCTTTTAAAAGAGCTATTTCTTTTTCTTGATCATTGGGATATATCATTGAAGTAGCCTCTGGTGAGTAATCCATTGTTTCACTGTAGTGAAAAATAACTCCTGATAATGGCGCAGGCAATTTATTAATGTTGCCAAATTGTTTCAACATCATTTCAGTCATAGTCCCAATTGTATAGCTTTTTCCACCTCCCTGAACGCCAAATAGGCTTATTGTATTCGTCTCATTGGCATCTATTGCAACTGCTTTGCCTTGTACCGTCTTTCCAAGAATTCCATACTGAACACTATCGGAAGTTTTCCCAATTACAATTTCATACTCAGGATATTTAAGATCTCCTTTGTCGGCTTCGTCATTCTTCGCTTCTTCTTCTTTTTCTTGTACTGTTATAACGTCTTTAGAATTGTTTATTAATGGCTCTTGAACTTCCTTGGGCTTATCTTCATTTGATTCCGCATAATTTACAATAGTGGGTTGAGGCAACTCTTCTTGCTTAAAACTAAATCGTTGAATGAATGGTGATAATTCTTTTGAAGGTCCAAAATATTCAACAAAATTTTCATCGTCAATAGCTTTTTCTAATCTCTGAGTATTCAAATCAGAGTTTGGATCAAGTATTTCTTTTATTAATGAAGAGCCGAATGTAAAGAACGTTAATGAAGAATTATACTCTTCCTTCTTATGTCTTTTGGTAGCACTAAAATCGAAAATAATGCCGAGTTCTTTGAATGACATAGCAAAGCCATTATCCAATTTTTGAATGAAATTTAAATAATGGTGATAGGTATTTGAATTAATCTGATTATATCTTAAAGAACGACTAATATAAAATTCTAATAAAGATTTTAGTTCTTTATTTTTTATCGTTCGATCTAACCTATCTGCATCCTGCGCGTAGTCAGGGTCAAAATGTGTTTTAAAAGCAAGTATAGTATTATCTATCTGATCCTTCATTTTCAATTTCAATGCGTCACTTTCAGAATCACTCAAAGTTTTTCTACATTTCACTTCGATTACTGTAAACTCTATCCTTTTATTTTCAATATCGATACTTACTAGCAAGTGATCAGCGCGGCTCTTACTTTCGCTTATTAAACCTTCAAATAAATTTTGGTGCAAGTCTATTGGAATTAAAAATGAATTTTCTAAGATTTTCTTTTTCTCCAATATTCTTTTTGTAAAAGCTGCCCCAACGACCTCAAATGCTTTATTTTTCCCTGAATTAAGTTGCATCACCAAAGAGCTACTTACAGCTCTTAAATCCTCCAAAAGCATCTTTAAAACTTCATTATCACTCGTATTATCATACGGAATGTCGTATTCTTTAAAATGGGGTCCTAATAAGCCCACAATTTCAGATGTCGGCCTAGTCGTTAAATAACTTGATATACCTGTGACTTCTTCACCCGGAACAAAATCTAATAAAAAGGGAATTTCCCCTTCGTTTCCTGGCAAATCATATATTTCCGGTCCTAAATTTTTATCAAAAGTAACAACCCAATCAGAAAAGTCATGGATGTTATTTATTAAAACTTTATCAGTTTCCTTAAGTAATAAGGAAGTAGCAGGCAGTGAGTCTGTATATTTAGATGCTAAAGCACCAGCAATAAAAGTTTGAACATTTTTAAAAATGGATATTGCAACATCTGTTCTTCTTTGCCCTGATTCATTCGGGAAAATAAATTTATTCCATTGAATTTCATTGCCATTTGCTGTAACTTCAATTGCAGGGCTTGTAATTAAACCATTTAGAAAAAATGAAACTTGATCTCCTAATGGATTATATAATTCCGTTTTAGATGGAAATGGGCTAATTACAAAGCTTAAATTAGCACCATAATCAGATGGTTTAGATAAAAAGTCTTTTATTGAATTAATTGAAAACCTAAGCTTCGGAAATAGCCTGTTTAGTGAGGGTTGAGAAAAAGCTTCCGCTTGTTCCGAAACAGTAAAATCTGGATTCAACAGATTTTTCAAACCTTCACCGTGATCAATAATATTATCTTCACCTTTAAATAATCGTATTTCATATCTCAAATGTCTCAAGAATTGATCGGATTCTAATTCCACTAGCGCATTAGCAAAAGCATTGGCATCGCCTGCGTTGAAAAGATTTATTACCAAGCAATCTGTATATGGATGCTGTAAAATGTAGTTTCGTAAATGTCTTATGATCAGTTTTTCTGAAACTTCACTATCAATCCTATTCTCGCTATCAATATTTAATATTCTAGATAAGAATGTTTTAATTTGCCTATTTATTGAAGTTAGTGTGTTTGCGCCTGTAACATCTTCGTTTGGCTGCAAATAGATACCCCAGCCATATGCTAGTTCTCCTGCGTATTGAAATGATCTTTTGCTGCTACTATCAATAAGTATCAATGGATTGTTTTCGGGCGTAAGCTCACCTAAAAATAAATCATTTAGATTATTAAACCATTCGGCCCTGTATTTAGGGTTCTCTACAGTTTTCACTTCCCAATCATTAAACAAATCAATGAGGCTTACCAACCATGCAATCCTTAAAGGGTGCAGCGGGGAGAGTAATTTTACATCTAGTGGCTGATTATCTTCTAATCTTGTATTTAATGATACAATATCTAAAGACTGCAGCTCTAGAAGAAGTTCATACAACTCCCTTGTTTCATCAGTGTTTTCAGGCTTAAGATTCTTGAATTTTTCTTTTAATAGATTGGTCCAGGAATAAAATTCATCTAAATAAGTAATCGCTAGATTATAAAATGTATTTACAGTTGAAGTAAAAATTACTCCTTGCTTATTAGGAGCAGAATCCGAAATAGCATCAAATAATTCCTTTCTTGCTTGAACAAATGTTTGCGGTGCTAATTTATTAAGGATGTCAGAAGAAGAAAACTTAAGAGAATTCAGCTTGATTTGCGTTGGATTATTTGAAACAACTGCTAATACTTTTCCAAGCTCATTTGAATATTTCAGAAAAGTTCTTTCAATTTGAAAAAGCTTGCTTGAAATATTAATTTGATAATCATGTTTTGAATCATATTTTATATGAAATGTTGACTTAATACTTGCGTCCGCCTTTTCAATCCATTGAGAGGTTCCTTCCTCTGGACTTGGCTCTGTAAGACTAATACCATTTTTAAATTGATCGATTCGAAATTTGAAGTAAGATTGAAAGACATTTTTCAACTTATCTTTTCGGACACTTTCTCTTTCAGGCTCTTCCTCAGAAGATACAGAAAAATAAAAATCTTCACTATCACAAGTTAATTTTCTTTCTAAAGAAGATTTTTGTGCATTAGGATCTTTGATTTTTAATTCCTGCCAATATCTTCCAACGGCATCATCTTTAAAATCATCATCAACATTTAAACCAATTCCATTCTCATCTTCTGCTAAAACTTTTACAAAATAAGTTCCTTCCGAAATAATATTCGAATCAATAGCGACATTTAAATCTTTATACGCCAGCTTACTCGTTGAATTTTTTGTCTTCTTTAGCTCTTGCACAAATTCTCCTGCTCCTCCGTCAGAAGTCATTAGGATGATCCTAAAGAATGCAAGCTCTCGAATTGTTCTAAGTTCAGGGACCGTTGAGATTCGAACTTTAAATTTTCCGGCCTTACCGTTTGGCGTAACCAAGCATTTTACACCATCAACATTTTTAAACTCTGATGATCGCAACTCGTCAACACTTAATCTTACATCCTTAATATTTAAATCGGGAATGGGCCAATTAGCAAAATCGAGATTAGGAAAATTACTATATATCTGTTTTACTAACTCTTTTCTGTTACGAGTCTCATTGGATTCTTTAAGAAATAAAATTAGCTCTCTTTGTATTGAATCTTTTTCTAATGGAAGCTCTTTTAATCGTTCAAAAATAGTTCGGTTAAATTCAGATAATTTATCGGTACAAATTGTATTGAAATTTAACCTGGTTCGAGTCTTTGATTCTTCAAGTCCTAAGGATGAATCGGGAATTAATCCAAGTAGATAAAGATGACTACCTACAGCTTTTTTAGTCCAACTATCTAACTCTATTGATAGTAAATATTGTATTCTGGAAGAAATATCGATCTTACCAATATAATTTAAGACCTCTTCAATAAGGTTTTTTACTGTATTTGGTGATTTCTGAAGTAGATTTTTGGCTAATTCATCTTCAAGACCTGATAAACTAATATCTTTAAATGTTGCATTTCCGAAAGAATCTTCTGCTGCAGTACGATTATTGGCCGGAATAATAACGAGTAATGGTTTTGCTTCGTTATTTCTTAATTCTATTAGTTTTGTAGGAGACACATATTCATTCCCGCTTAGCTTATCTGATAAAATAAAAGTATCTAAATTCACATACGAAGTTCTCAATTTGTTGAGTAGACCATGTACTTGATCAGTTCCCAGCCCTGTAACTTTAATACAGTGTCCAGGAATTGCGCTTTTAAACTCATTATCATACTTTGAAATAATAAGTTCAACTATATATTCGTAATATTTTTGTGTCAAATTCATAGTCTAATTATATTTCGTATCGAGGTCTAATTTTTTGAAGAATGAATGCATCACTTAAATCATTATAAAATCCAATTTGTCTTAATTTACTTTTAAAAGATCCCACATTTTCTTTAAATGCTTGTATTGTATTTAAGTCTGCTTCGGCAAATTTTGGATCTTCCAACCCGTTAATAATAAGCCCATAGCGTTTTCTAAATATTTCCATTAACTCCTCAATGGAAATAGCTTTGGAACGAAGCGTCCCTCCTTGATTTTCTAAGAGATTTATTTGAGTCAATGCCTCCAGCAATCTAGTACCTAAAACAAATCTTCGCGGATGCTTTTTACTTCTTCCTTGAGCTATAAATCCACGTTCATTATTTTTATTAGAGAAATTATCAATCATTTGAATATAATATCGATACTGGTAATTTCCCCTCAATCGCATTAATAATTCTATATATTTATTAAAACTAGAATCTTCATATACAGCAAATTCATTCACAATTTCCTTATCATCTTCATCCCAAGATGATGATAGATTATCCCATTGCACTTGATAATATATTTCAAGGTCTGTTTTACGGCTATTAACTGCAGCAATAGCTGCATCTAAATTTAACGAATTGTTCTTTTCCAGCTTCAACATGCGCAAAGCAGCATTAATTTGAAATGTCGACTTAATGTATTCTAATAAACTATTATTCATTTTTTCAGCATCCGCATTTGCAATCACGGCTACTTTTGACTCAAAATTATCAGTTACATCTAAAACGATACTCCAATCATCTTCTACCTCTTTTACACCAGCCTTAATCATTTTTGGTAATAAATAAATTAGTTTTTGAACATAAATAGATAGATGAAAAGCAATTATTATTTTCAAATAGTCCAACAATACATTTCTTGGTATAGTGCGTTTGTATAACAATAACCTTCTAACATCGTCACAAAACAACTCTGCTTGTTTTTCGAGGATAGGTTTAATGTTTTGTACTCCCGCACTACTAGCTACAAAACCGCCAGTTTTAATATCCTTTATTAACATCAATATCCCTAAACTATCAACATCAATTCCTTCATATAAATTAATTTTATTAGTGCTTTTATCCCATCCTTCAGCTAAAAAATTTCTTAATTCGTCCCTAACATTTGGAGAATGATTTAGCATATAATAAACCTGATCAGCAGTATTATAATCTCTGGCACTACTAGCATTCCTTAATTTATAGCTTTCCAAGTGAATCGGGCGTAAAGACGAAATTTTTTCTTTGTCAATTTTGCCACGATTTACCATATTAAGCAGGTTACATCTTAACCAATTTTCAACTGCTTCAGGATTTTCTTTAAATCCAGCTACTTCTCCTCTATCCTCCAACACTCGAAAGATATTTTTCATTGTTTCTAAATCAACTTCTTTTCTTGTTCCTGAAAGAGCTAATTGCTTTGGCCGAACACCGTTTGTATTGAGCAGCATAAATAAATTCAGTAAAATGTTTTCTACATTTACTGCCTTAGCATCTGCTGCAAATATTAATTCATTTCTGAATATGGCTTCTTGTTGATTAATTTTCATATTATAATTCTGTCAAATGTAAAGGCGACACTTCTAATGCTCTTTGTGTATTAAGCTGAACCATATAAAACTCACGGTTATCACGAGTAACCACCACCTTGTTATAAGGTTGGTTTTCAAGAAGGTTTTTGAAAATTTGCAATTCAATAAATTTACCTCTTAAATCGTTTAAAGATGGGCTATACCCTTTGCCAATAAAATCTAACATTTCATATAAATCTAAAGAGATAGAGAGTGTTACTTTATTATCAGATTTATTTCTAAACAATAAACTATCGGGTTCATACTCCAAATAATCGACTAAATGAGTATTCTTACTAATCACAAGCTCAAAATCACTTAATGGAAATAACCTAAAAGATTTACTAAAAGGATCATTTACATGAGACGATGATAATACTAAATGCTTATTATAAATTTCCGGTTTATCACAACCTTCATTTAATGATATAGCTTTTGAAACATTTAAAAGCGTTGAATTTAATAATTGGTTTTGCTCTTCTTTGGGTTTCGAATCGGAAGTAAGTTTTTCATAAAATGTAGCGACTGACCTATAAGGTAATCGCGCTTCAAAACTTATCTTTCCTTCAAAAAATTGATGTCTTCTGAAAACCTTATGCATTTCTAATACTTGTGCTTGTGATTCTTCGGTTTGTTCATGTGAAGGGGTATAAACTTTACAAGCATTAAACTCATCTAATAAAGAGAAGTTTCTTTCATTGTATTCCAAAAACATTGTCTTTTTATGAGCTCCAAAAAACAAATCTCTATCAAGTGTTGGAGCCGATACAGAAGCTATATCTGTTTCGCGTAATAAATTTATAAGTCTATCCTGATTACCTAAATCATTAGCGGAAGCATCTGTGATATTGAAAAAATGAAGTTTCCACCATTCTATTGGATCATTTTCTAAATTTTCATATAAATCTAGAATTTCATTACAATGATAATTTCTTGTCAATATAAATGAAATAAAAGATCTTAAGTCACGAATAGTGATGTGGAGTTCTCGTTTAAGTGCAGCAGTTCTTAATAGCCATTCCAAACGATTAATAATTTCGTCTCCCGCGGCTGAATCATTAAATGTTTCAACATTGTAGCGAATAAAACATTTTGAAGCAGCAGGGCAATCAGTACATTTTTCCCATAACGGTTTTTCTGTTAATTTTTTAATCTGTTTTTTAAAAAGGCTAATTGAATCAACTTCTGAAGCTACCACGGACCTAAGATTTAGATTTATTATCAACAAGCCTTCGGGTAAATTTATTTTTCCTCCTTTATAAAAGTATTCTTCTATAATATTAGCTAGGTCATCAAACTTCCCAGATGTTTTTAGAAATTCAACTAAGCGACCTTCATTAATAGCAATAATTCTACCCTCACTAGCATTATTATAGGATGCTAACCCTTCAAAAGGAAGAAAAAACTCAGACAAAACCTGATCATTCGCTCTTTCTTCTTCGTCTTGAGAGCCATCATAATTACTTATGAATGTAGTTCCTTTAATACTAAATTTCGCTCCGTTATGGTGCTCCAACGATTCTTTATTACCAGCCTTGGTTTCGATTTTTTTAATAAAAGCAGTTTTACCGTCTCCTGCATTTCCTGTTATAATTACAAGCTTATATCGACCATCTAAAATATCTGGGGTTAATCTACTATCCAGTTTTGTTGGCGTATAAGTTAATTCATCATACACATTTACTTTAATACTAGCTCTTGTTCCTGCATTTCCATGCCTTGATTGACTAAATAAAGAATTAATATAACTAACAAAGTTCTCTTCAGTTACTGACAAATCTACCGATTCAACATTTACTTTTTCAGGCTCAATAATGTTAAATTCACCAATATTTTCAAGTGCCTGGAGCATTTCTTTGGCATCTTTAAATCTTTGATCATAAGTAGTCCGAATAGATTTATATATAAAATCGCCAAAAGATCTAGAAAGATTAGGATTTACGTCACAAGGGTGTACAGGATCTTTGTCTGATAGTGGAATTTTAATTGACCCATTCCAAGGATAAGCTTTACAAGCTAACTCGTAAAGTGTAACACCTAATGCAAACGGATCTGCGGATTTATTCCAATTTACTTTATAATTATCCGCAACCAGATCTGGAGCTAAATAAGGGTGTGTGCCAACATGTTCTTTATTGTTTTCTAACGCAGAAGCTACATTGAAATCTATTAAAACAAAACGCTCGCCTTTATCAAATACAATATTCTGAGGCTTTATATCCCTATGAAAAAGCGAGGGCTCTTTATCCTGCATAGCCAATAGAGCGCTTAAAATATCTTTTGCAACCTGAAAAACACGATGAATTGGAAGTCGCTTTTCACCCTTCGCATAATCTTTTAGATTTTCGCCATCTAAAAATTCCATTAAGGTAAAAAACTGTCCAGAAGGTAAAGTCCCATTCCAGGCAAATTTTACTATATTCGGATGTTGTATATCTTTCAAGGCCTCGTATTCATCAATGACAGAAGAGGCATGAACACTTTCATTAAAGACTTTTAATGCATAAATTGTATTACTTCTTAAACTATGCTTTACTCTATATACTTGCGAATAGCCTCCACTTCCTAACTTTCCATATATAGTATAATCCAAAATACGGGAGCCTATTTCAAAAGAATGCTCTTTATCACTACTAACAGGTACAATTTCTTGCTGTATAATCTCAGTATGAGAATGTTTTTCTAAAAACGCTTCCAACTCTTTGAGATCATTCCAACGATCTTCAGGAGAGGTGCGAATACAATGATTACAAAAACTATCTATCCATACAGGTAACGCGGGATTAATTTTACTAGGAAGTATCGATTCAGGAAGTTTACCACCCAGCCTATTAAGTTCAAAAGGGGAAATAAAAGGAAGCTTACCAACAAACAATTCATATGCAAGAACGCCCAAAGAATAGATATCAGATGCCCGACTTGCTTCTTTTTGAATCAATTCCATTGCATGATAGGCTGTAGCCGTTTGCTCTGTTAATGTTGCCTGGACAGTGTATCCTTCTTCCTGATGGTCAGAAAAATATGATTTACCAAAATTTCCTAAACAAGCATAACCTCCTGTTAAAAAAATATTTTCAGGAGAAATATCCCTATGAAATATGCCAACTTCATGCGCAGCTTTTAAAGCGGTAATAATATTATCAATTATATGCAGTTTCTCTTCAAAGGTGAACGTTTTTCGTTTTAGTTCTGCCCTTAAACTATTTTCATCCAAATAATCAGTAATTTCTAAAAAAAACTGATGATTTTGTTCATCAAGTATGAATTGAACATTTAAAATAAATGGATTAGTTTTTATTTTATGTAAAGCAGTGTACTGATTCTTAATTTGCTTTTCTCTTTTTTGACGTTTATCTTCCGGCAAGCTAGGCATATCAAGAGCGTATTCCTTTATTCTTTTTCTAACTGCGGAAGTAACACCTTTGGGTTTTACAAGGTATTCCGTGTAATTTTTTTCTTGATCTAACACTTCTAGAATTTCATATCCCTCAATCTCTTTTCTTTGTTCAGGTTTTCTTTGCTGCGCTGTTCCGCATATTTCATTTGTAACTTTTAAATAAATATCTTGAATGTCTTCTTTCATTTTACCCACATTATATGGGTTCTTTATGGCGTCTATCAGGTTTTCGTCTAATTTAAAAGTCGCCTTCGTATGATTACCAAATAAACCGGAAAGATTTTGTAATGGATGAGATAGCGTTACTATCGATTGAATCCAAACTCTTGACCAGGATGGATCAATCGTTTTTAACTTGCTATTCAAAACACTAGTCTTAAACCTTACTGTTTTATGTGGATTACGCATCTCCTTTTCTTTATGATACCAAAAATCATCATCCCCTTCTAAACGTCCTGCATAATCTTTATTTTCTATATTATAAACAGCATGTGGAGTTATTACAAGGCAATCATATTCTAAATATTGAACTTGGTTATTCCTTGGGTTTAGATTAGCAATCTCAATACCTGGAAGTATATAAAAATTGTCAGGAAGATTTACTTTTAGGAATTCTAAAAGTCGTTCTTCCCCTGCATTAACAGGGCTTTGATATTTACCACAATGTTTTATTTCTGCCATGATTCAATTTCTTTTTCTATCATATCAACTGCTTTGTTTTCTAAAACAATTGCATAATCCAAACATTTTAAATATTCCTTTATAAGAGTTATTATTTTATTTTGATCTTTTTTATCAATTTCAGGCAGCATAACATTTCCCACTATATCTTCATTTAATGTAATAATAACAGAGCCGAATGCATTTGTTTCTAAAGCCATTTTCCCTCGGTGAGTGTTAAGAAAACAAAATACATACTCTGGAGCAATTTTATTTTTATCAATTACAAGCCTAATTGCATGTTCAGAAATTGCAGCACCATTTAATTCATCTCCTATTAAAATACTTTTACCAACTGTACCTGATCGTGAAATCAAAATATCATTTGTTTGAACGATCATATTTTCCAAACCTGGAGTGTTTTTACTTATTTTTTTTGAATATTTTTTTGCATTAAACAATAGCATGTCTGATGATGACAGAAAAGGAATTCCATTATTAACATACATCCTCTTTCCTCTATTTCCAACAAATATATTTTTCGAATAACTATAAATCTCGTCCCAATTAATTGCCTTCGATTGTTCTTTTCTTAATTTTTTATTTGAAATTACACACAAAGCATCCAATCGCTTTGTAGAATTTATAATATCTGAACTTTTTAACATTTTAACTTGGTATTTTAAATTAACAGAAGAGGGTCCTATAATCTCTTCTAAAATTTCAACAGCATTTGTCATTTTTTCTGTCGATTTCGCCCTTTTTAATGAAGATTCTTCTATTAAATCAGATATCGTCTTTTCTTGTAACGGAGCTAATCGAGGAACTGGGAGATTTTCAATATGATGTGGTTCAATATGTTTAACAACTCCTCCATAACTTGACTGAGTTAAAAGGGAATGCCCATATTTAGATGCTAAATATGCATATAGGTACCCAGATCTGATATTCTGGGAATTCGGTTTAATTCTAATAAGATCGTCTGTTCCTAATATCCCTTCAAAATTTTTATTAGTATAAGTCGTGATACCCAAGGTACCTGACCTTGAAACCAGAATCCACCCTGCCTCCAATTTAAGTTGATTGTACTGTAAGGTGTATTTTTTTGATAAAAAAGTACCGGAATGTATATTTAATTTTATCATGTCCGATGCTGTAAGGAAAGGAAAACCTTTTGCTTTTGAATACACATAACAACGTTTGAATATCTGCCCCTTAAATATCTCCAAACAAACTTTTGTTAATGGATTCTTTTCTATAGCACTTTTTTTAAGAAGACGTAAAGTATTAGGACCATCACTCAAATGGAATTCCGCATCCATACGAAGATCACTTTCCTCAAACCATTTATTTTTAATTTTTAACAACTTCATATTTTACCTCCTCTCAAAAAAACTTGATACGCTTCTGCTATTTTAGGAAGATCATCATCTAAGTGTCTAGTCTTTTCTTTCCTTTTCCTCAGTTCTTTCTTACCAGTATGATTTACAACAATGTATTCAATTTCATCATCAAATAATAACTCTGCTCCATCTTCATCTCTTTCAAATACCTGATTTCCCCTTCTGTCTTTTCCTAACATCTCTGCCACTGCCATAAACACGTCATAACTTTCACTTTTTATTAATCTTTCTTTATCTGTCTTTTTTTGCAAAAACAGTAACGATGCTTGCACTCCCACTTGAGGCAAAAAAGCTTCTACAGGCAAATCAATAGAAGCAAGCACTTTAAATTTGTTTAAAATCCAAGCTCTTACATACTCAGTATTAGGATTTCCTAAAATCCCATCAGGTAATACTATAGCCATCTTGCCACTTGGCTTTAGTAATTGATAGCATTGATCAATAAAAAGTATTTCAGGAGGCTCACTTGTGCTCAATGCAAAGCGATCCCATTCGCCATTAGCATTCTTTTTCCAATTATGCCCTAAATCAAATTGTTTAAGAATCTCAGGATCATTTACCGGTATTTTAGCGCCAAAAGGAGGATTTGTAAAAATAAGATCGAATTTTCCGCGAGCATCGTCATATTCGAATGGAAATTTCTTATCCGAGCTTTTCTTTACACTATTGTTAAGAGTTTCTTTTATTTTTTTTAATATTTCTGGATTATCCCCTTTGGGGTATGCCAGCGAGTTTACATGAAATATGCTTGCGTGTCCATCACCTGCCATTACCATGTTCATACGAGCAGCTTTTTTTAAATCAGGATCAAAATCAAAACCAAATAGATATTGTTCTGCATATTCTTTTACTAACTTATTCACTTTTACCGTATTCATTTTGTCTTGTAGCCAAGGTCCAGAAAGATCGGGAAATAGTTTTTTTGCAATTTTTCTACGCACGTGATCCAAAACCATTACTAAAAAGCCTCCTGAGCCGCAAGCGGGATCTAATACACGCTGATTTTCATCAGGATCAAGCATTTCCACCATACACTTTACAATATTACGTGGTGTAAAAAACTGTCCAGCTTCCTGCTTTAGTGTATTAGAAACGATTGTCTCATAAGCCACCCCCTTAACATCAACTGTAGCATCCAAAAATGAATATTTAGCTAACTCACCTGCTATGTAAGCTAATCCCTTATCCGTAAGATTTATTTGTTCGTTACCATCAAACACTTCTGAAAACAAAGTGTCATTTTTCAATTTATTAAAAATACCTTTTATACGTTTTGCTACTTTCGCTCTTCCATCCGGTGTGTTCTGCTCCTTTACGCCTACCCAAAATTCTCTACGATAACTATCTCCGGTTTCAAGTGCAATAAATCTCCGCTTTTCATCATAAATCTTACAAAAAATCAAATTGAGTAATTCCCAAAAGGCAGTTTTTTTCATACCTTCATTACCATAAATATAATCATGGCATCTTTTAAAAACTCTTATTAATGAATCATTTGCCGGCTTTCTTGCAATACTTTTATCTGATCTATCTAAATCTTCCAAAGTCTGCCCTTCTCCAGGGAAATCCGATAAGTCTTCATATTCAATATTATTAAAATCATCTTGAGTTTTATGCAGAAAATGATATTGATCGCCATTTGACCATAATCCGAATTCACAATTATCTAATGTATTCAATGCATTCTGCAAAGTTACTTCAAGTCCATTTTTTTTATCTGTTTCTTTTATCTTCTCATCATATACAATGCACATTCTAATAATATTCTCCTGCTCATGATTCTTTTTATTTTCAAAAACAACCAGATCTATTTTTTGCTTTTTTGCTCTACCTGTTTCAGCATCAAAACCTGTTATAGAAAAATCCCTTTGCATATTTGGAAGATCAAAGCCATACTCTTCATTTAACATACGAATAACAGATTGAAGGTTTTCTTCTTTTGGTTTAGCTGCTTTTATATCGCCTGTGAGTAGGCAAATAAGCTGATTATCATCTAATACAACTTCCTCTGTATTTTCTACTGGGTTCTCTGTTTTTTTCTTTGCCATAATATATTAAGATTTTAATGCTATTGCCTTTTCCCAATAGAAAAAAGCTTCGGGATTTAATTTTTTCTGTTTATTCAACCATTGATAATCTTTATGTGTAATTGCTGTTTCCTTAATTTGGTCAGGAGATTTAAACCTTTCAGGCTCTTTAATTTCTTCTTGCATCAATAACCCGCACAAGTAGGCAACTTTGCCAGCGGCAGTTATAGCTTCTTCTATTTTAAAACGATTAATTATAAAATTGGTAATGTTATTTATTCCTTTTTGTAAGTGTAAATAATCCACATTATTTTCATCTCTCGAAGCGATTGCAACGCACGCATCAAAGGTATCATGCAATACTTCTATGTATGAAATATTCAAACTTCTGTAACCTAATTCTTCTTTTACTACACGCAAATAACTTTGCTTCACTAGGTTTATGTCTTTTGATAAATCAAACAAAAAACCTATATCATGCAATTGCTTTATAATTTCAACAGGTCTCTCTTTACTATAAAGAATTCCTGTTGTTTTTGGGGCAAACGCGGTTAATTTGTCTCCGAGAATACATTCATAAACAGGTATTTTTATAGTTATAGGATCCCCTGATTGGTCTATCCAATCATGTTCTACAGCCTGGTCCGTAATAACCGGATATGGAGAAGGGCAAATCATTACATCCAGTAAAATTGGTTCTTCTCCAAAACTATCATCTACTTTGCTTCCATAATAGAACTTGTAATGCTTAATTGGGGCATTGGAAACAGTTTTACGATCATTATCAGGTTCCCACTTTGTAAAGATGCCTGTTTCAATAATTTTATGAAGAACCTTTTCTATCTTCTCTTCATTTTCTTGTGTAATAATATCTATATCAATAGAGAATCTTAATGGCTTTTTTGATGTTAGCAATAAGCAGGTTCCACCTTTGAATATCAAATCGAGTTCATTTAATTTCAACTGCTCTAGGAGAGAAAGAGCGTAAATTACTTTTTCAAGCATTTTAGCATCTATCTTTTTACCAAGCTTCGTTTTAATTGATTTTATCCAATCTAAAGAGTATGTTTCTAACGATATCATCTTCTATTTTGTAGTGCTATTATTTAATAACATTTTTAATTTATCAAATTGATTTCTCCGTTTAGCATACCGCTTCATCTTACTTATGTTTAAATTGTATTTATTAAATACAGATTTATATATAAACTCGAGTTCATTTTGCTGGGCTGCAAATAGCCCTTTATCCGAAAGAGAATCAATGAGAAGTTTCTCCAATGAGGCTATCTTAATTCCTTCTTGTTCAGCTATCGGAGCTTCTGAAATTAATGACTTCACAATTATTACTTCATTAAAATTCGAGATATAACGATTAAAAATATCGTCATCTGGATTTAAAAAAACTTTTTTACTAAAATCAGTTAAGGAATTAAAAACAGATTCGGCAGCATCTTTTTCAACTTCAATTACAAGATAAAAGCGAAACATTTGGTGAAGCATGAACTCATTAAACCACCTACTATCCCAAACGCATATTTGTATGTATGGAAATTCTTTATTTACGCGATTATAAATCCTCTTTAAAGAACTAGATACATTGGGGCTAAAATGATTTATAGATTTTAGTGAATAGCTCCCGTAACTAAGACTTTGAATTAGCTCTTGGGATTTCATTTGATGCAAACGCCAGCTAATTGTAGAATCTGGCATATCTGGAAATTGTTTATGAATTATCTCTACAATTTCTTTTTTAGAAACTTTTTCTTTTGAATTTAATATATTTAATATCAAATTATTGAATTCCAAGGTAGTATTAGGGCTATGAGTTTATAAAGATAAAAGTATATTCTTTAGACTAGAAAAACAACATTTTGGCAATAATAATTATTTTTTGCCAAAATATAGAGGGCTGTTAAAACCTATAATTGTCTTTTAAAAGGTCTAAATTTTGGCACAAATTGCGTATTTTGCCAAAGTTTAGATAATAAATCAATAATTTTCAGATATATAAGTTATTTATTCAAAATTACCTAATTTAGATGTAGCAACCCAACAAAATGACTAAGATAACAGAACAAGAATTTCTCGACCTATTTCTTACCGTAAAAGAACGATATAATATTGAACATATTGATCTGTATACGAAATCTGTTATCAATGACTTTAACAACTATAATACTGGCTATAAATCAGATGTCCTAAATAAAACAATAAACAGCAAAGTACCATCAAGATACTCAAATCATATTTTTGAATATTTCATTCTTTACCACTTCTCTCGTTATTTTCTTGATGGCTTAAATTACACCATCAGTATAAATAATTCTTTTAGCAAAATTGATAAAATAAATTCTATAGTATTAGAAGATACTGATGGTAAAATAGATTCATTTATTATTAATCAAGCACAACAAACTAAATTGGTGGAAGATTATAAGAATCTTACACATTTATTTTCAATACTAGCAAAGGACCTAATGGGAAAGGATTGTAACCCTAACGATTTTATTAATATGGATTTAAGATAATGGCTATACCTACAAACGTGATAAATAGTATTAATAATTTTTTCAGTGCATTGTCCACGATATCTGACTATACAAGCATAACAAGTGATGGCAATAAATATGAATTATATATCTATTCTATAACATACGAAGCTTTATCACGCAATTTTATTTTAACACCTCAATCCCTATCTGCTAGTGGAGACTTTGTTTTCAAATGCAGCCCAGGTCCTATTAATAATAATTATAGCTATTTTTGATTTCAGAGCTAATACTCATCTTTTTGAATTAAGGAATGGAATTGAAATAAAAGGACACGCGTTAGAACATGAAATGGATATCTGCATTTTAACGACAGATCGAGCTTTAGGGTATGCTACTTACCCAATGTATTCAGCTTTAAAACTGGCAATCGAATGTAAATTTTATAGTAATGCAAATTCTTTAAAAGGAGAAGCTAGGAAATTCTTAGGAGCAATATCTGATTTGAGTTCAAATGCACAACCTGGTTCAACAGGCTTAAATGCTGGTTGCATTCACATGGGAATCGATTTCTTTCGCTCTTTTGCAACAAATGTTTCATCTTCATTAAGGCCAGATATTCAACACTATTTAAACACTTATACACTCTATCCAAAATTTGGTGTTTTACCCGGATCTGCGGAAGAGCGTACACTTAAAAACGAAATAGTATCGTACTCAACGAGCATTTAATTCCATAAGACTAGCTCCCAACTAATTGCGATTTAAATTGCTAATACGATATTTTTTTATAATTTAGCTAAGAGCTACTCCCTCAATTTTATGGCACTAAAACAGTAAATTCCCCTAGGGAAAGAATGTTTTGTGTCCAAGTTTGTAAGAAAATTAATTTACAGTGCCAATTTAAAAAATATAAGGACAAAAGATGGAATCTACTAATTTGAGTTTTGAAGGGATATTGGCTGAAGTACAAAAAAATCAAAAATCTATGACTACATCTCCACACGTGGCATTAGATTATCTCAATGTATCTCGGAGAGGTTGGAGAGTTATTGAAAGGGTTAATAAATTATTTGATCAATATGAAGTTTTTTCTGAGCCAAATTTTTCAAATGCCTGGCTTTATTCATCAATTGAAATAAAGCCCAAGCCCAAATTATCTGCGAACAAAACGATGAACGAGCAAGAAGAACTTGACCCTACACCAAGACTAAGTTTACTTAAGGCAGCAAATATTGGGACTATTAGAGAAAATCATCAAGGAACTGGACTGTTGACCGTAAAAAAAGAAACAAAGCTTAGCGAAGCAATCACTCTCATGCTAATGCACGACTATTCACAATTACCAATTTTATCAGGAATAAGAGATGTTGACGGTATTATTAGCTGGAAATCAATCGGGCGAGCTCTTTCTCTTGGCAAAGGATGTCTCACAGTGAACGATTGTAAAGATGAAGTTGTAATATTAAATTACGATGAACCTCTCTTTAATGCAGTAAAATTTGTTCTTGATAAAGAAGTAGTACTAGTTCGTCAAAAGGACAAAACAATAAGTGGCATTGTAACTTCAACTGATATTGGCGAGCAATTTATTTCTCTTGCTGAACCCTTTCTTATAATTGAGCAAATTGAAAATCATATTCGGAGGATGCTTGATGGCAAATTTACTCTTGATGAATTACGAAAATCAATTGACCCTAGCGACAAGAGCAGAGAGATAAAAAATTTATCTGATTTAACATTTGGAGAATATATAAAAATCATAGAGAATCCAGAAAAATTCGAAAAATTGAAGTTGAAAATTGATAGAATTGTCATTATCAAGCAGCTAGAGGAAGTAAGAAAAATAAGAAATGACGTTATGCATTTCGACCCGGATGGTATTACCCCACAAGGATTAGAATTATTAAGACAAACGGTTAATTTTTTTCATACTCTATCTAGTACATTAAAACAAAAACAGCAACAATAATAAATTATCTCCTTGAGTGAATTTGATTTATATCGCGAAGCCAAAGATCATTATGAGCTTTTAATCCCAGACAGATTAGAGGGATTAATCCTATTGAATTTATACAAGAAATATAGAAAAGAAGATTTTACTGAAGAAAAAATAAATGATTCCATTGATAAAGTCTATCAAGATTTAGGACGTTCATCTCAACGTAATGAATATGAAAGAAACAATGCGATATTGCTGAAATTTTAAGAATTTTTCCTTTGGAGAGACGAGGCAAAAAAAGTATATTCCTTTAAAGCATATAGCATAGACTTTTGTGAAAAAATTAAAGAACGCCTATTAAGCAGATATACTCCTGCTGAAATAAAACGGCTATTCGATTCTTTATATCACGTAAAACCGGGCGGGCATTAAATGTCCAGTAAGGCCCGGGAGCTACGTTATAAGCATAACCTAATATTGACCTTGTTGCACTTGTAAGACTTATACTTTCCCCTTTATAGAAAATTGTATGATCCGAATCTATAATGGCTGTTTCTCCATTTTTAGTACACACAATCTCACTACCTATGGGAATTCCCATTTCAATAAAATTAAATTTAGGCCGTTTTTTGGAATACTCCTTTCCTGCTTCCAAAGAAACAGAATCCACCATTTCCACTTCCTTTTCAATCTGCATTGTGGAGTCTTCGATCTCCAGTAATTTTAGTATCGCTATTGCCTGTGTAGCCTCTATTTCAAAAAATTCTCTTCGTGCATTAATCCGGTCAGGAGCAAACGCGGTATGGAGCGCTCCCTCTACTTTTTCCGGATTCTTTACTTTGGCAGCATATATACACTCAAAAGGTAATGGAACTCCTGTTGAATACAATTCATTCATCCGGAATTTTGTATCATCCCTATAGGTAGAGCCAATTTTAACCAGCCCGGGCATTACAGGGTTAATTAATAGATATACAATTCCCGTATCATTACTATTTTCCATATTTATTATATCACGTAAGGGTTAAAATTGTTTTGACCAAAGAAGTAATTCCATTAGATTATTAATTAATGATTTTATGGTATAATCGCTGATCTGATAGTCTCTTGAAGCAGTTCCATGTACATATTCACTACAAACCCAGTACAATGAATTAGCAAGATTATATATAGGTTGCACCTGATAGACGGTTGTTGTTGTAACATGTCCCCTGTTACGATCAGGGTTCCCATTCAAATGCGCCATTAATTTATTAAATTCTATCATTCCATTTGGTTTAAATACGTGAGAAGGCACAACCAATGGAGCTCTGTTATGAATACATTTATACATTATTTCCTGTAAGCTTCTCACGTTCGTGAGTATTCCCCTGAACTCACTTATTCTTTTTTCTGTAAGCCCATCTTTCAAAAGAGCTAAAAGCTGTTCTTCAGCTGTTGCAGCCATTTTGCCCAACGTAAATAATTCAAACACTTGAGCATTTTCTCTTTTAATGCGCAAAGGCTCTGAATTATCTGCACAGTTTTTTAAATCAACAAACAGCTTCTCTAAATCTTCCGGGGTTTTCTTAAAAACCTTCTCTTGTTTAAAGTATCTTCCTATCGTTTCAAACTCTTTATCATCACCGGTTAAAATAAAACGGGGAAATAAAGGAATCGTTCTATCAAGGTAGCTTAATGCCACAGTTATAAAATCAGCATCTTCTTTTTCCTGTTCATTTACAAGCAAACACCTAATATCCAATATTACTGCAGCAAAATTGTGATGATGTAAGGGTAGTATCTCCTTTAGCCCACTAAAACTTTTTTTGTGAGCAATAGACATATTTTTAGATTTGGCGTACTCCACAAACTGGATTACAAAATCTTCTCTATCATCAATAAGTATAATATTATTCATTTTTAAGTTGTTGATTTAAAGGCATTTCAATTGTCAAGGCAAATCCCCATCTTAATTCTTCTTTGACTGTTATTTCTCCATTATGAGCTTGTACAATCCGGTATATATAATTACCACCAATGCCAGAACCTGTGCTTGTCTGACTTTTTACAAAGGGGTCAGTAAAGTCTTTCTGCGTAAGTAAAAAAGGTTTGCCATTATTCTGGTATTCTATTATTGCAATTCCTCTTTCTTTGTTTTGCCTGATTATAAATTGAACTCTTTTTTTAATTCCAACAACACCCTTAAAAGCATGAAGCCTTATATTCACAAATATCTGATCAATCAGATCTCTGAATGCAGGCTTATTAATACTTGCAAAAAAATGTTCGCCGTTTACTTCAATTTCAAAACTACCGGTGGTTTCGATCTTTTTGATTTTCATATACTCTTTAAAAAACTTAATAAGATCTACCTCTTCCATATCACCGGGAGTAAGTTTAAAGCTCATTACTGTGTTAACCGTTGTTAGCACATGGTTCAATTGTAGTGTATCGTGCTGTAATTTTTGAATTATTTCTGATAAGCTATAATCCACAGGAGGCGTTATCAAAGAAGCAACCTGTGGGTCCTTTTCTGTATTTCCAATATCATTTCCTTCCTTAAAGTCTAAAAGATCATTATTATCTACAATACGTTTGATTTTTTTTACTTCCAGATCTATATTTAGCAACGTAGGCCTTAGTTGATGGACCAACGTTCTCACAATATCACTTTCTATCTGAACACGCTCTTCCTTATAACCCAAAAGCTTAATTTTATCTTCTATTTTTGCTCTTTCTGATGCTATTATATTTGCTTTTTGAGTTTTTACAAATTCCAATTGAGATTTCGGCTCAACGTAAGGGATCAGTATTTGTTTTAAGCCTGATATACTCATATAAGGCATAACGGCGCCCAGCTTAATCCGGTTTAATTGTTCCTTTATATATTCTGAATTTAACTGGTAATAGAGATATTCCAGATCAATCGCATTTTTTTTAGGAATAAGCGTATGAACGCCACCATGTGCTACTATTGTCCTTATTTTTTCTGAAGGTTTAAAATAAGTTGGCTTTAAGTGATCTCCGATCCTGGCAACAAGAATGCATTCCTGATGAATCAAATCCTTGTAAAATTTATCAGGTAAATGAATCCTTGAAGTGATTTGTTCTTCTGTCAGATAAATGCTTAAAACATCCGGTGATAAATTTTCAATCTTAATAAAAGGTACATCGCCATCTGCTACCTGATCTTTTTTATCAATATTAATACCCGATCGAATCTCTACCAAATCACCCAATAATTTTGCGCCGCCTTCTTTCCGCATTTGTTTGTTGAGCTCAAACGCTGCATCATATACATAAGCCGAGAGATTGTAATCCTTCAAAAGGTCAAAACTATCAACAATCTGCACATTGCTCTTCTCATCTGCCGGATCCATATACATTTGAAGTATTTCTTCTGTATTCAGATCAACACCTTGTTTATCCGAGCTGGTTTCATGAGCGCGGATAAATTTTATTTTCCCTTTTAACTTTTTATTCCGGTTAAGAACAAGTATGGCTGCCTTTGCCTCTGTATTAGGCCTTAAAGCTCCATATGGTAAGCCTACAACCGATTCAACAATGTCCTGCTCAACCAGAATTTTTCTTATTTCCAGTTCTTTTCCTTTCTTAAATAAAAAACTCTCAGATACTGTAATGACAGCTTTCCCCCCGGGGCCAAGCTTCGACAAGATGTATAAAAGAATAGCGCTAAATCCTTTCCCGGATGAAGGTGCGCTGATTTTCCATTGTTTAAAAAGGCTATAATATTCATTATAATTTGCCACCCCGTCGATAGGCAAATCTCCAATTATATAATCAAATGTCTCGTGATTGTTTAGATCCTCAAAACAATTTTTAGCATAAATCTGAGTATTAAAATAACCGTGCATTTCCTGGTTCATCAGGTTTAAAAGTGCCACTCTATGATTAATTTCATGCGCTTTTGAATGCAATGTTCCTCCCGTAGCATATTGTGCTTCGGCAAGCAATCCTCCTGTACCGCTAACAGGGTCATATATATTCTTGTGCTTATCCGGTTTTAATAAACCGGTCATCAGCTCAAGAATTGATTTTGGGGTATACGCAACAGGGGATTTATTACTATCAAGGGAAGTCAGGTTCAATAAATATTCGAACATATTACCGAATTCATCTTCATTATATTCCGTAGTATCTAACTTACTTATTATTAGATTGATCTCAATTTCTTTTTCCCGGTTCGTATTGGGATATATTCTTAAATACTCGGCAATTACATCATTAAATGTTATTTTTTCCGACCCAGGAATGTTTCTGTTTTTGGATGAGGCAAGATACATGTGCTGAATGATCCGAAACCGCTTAGCATAATCGGCATTATGTTTTGCGAGGTCTTTTATTCTTTTAAAATAAAAGACACAAGCTATAACAAATTGCAATTCGGAAATAGAAAGAATACCTCTTAATATGCCAGCTACAGACCAGTAACTGGTTAAAATATCTTTCCAGTAATGATCCGATGTCAGAAATATGTATCCGTTTATATTCTGTAACAGATTATTATATTGTCTGACCCTCGCGCCGATTTGACTACTCTCAACCTCCTTTTCATCCTTACGTTTATACCAACCGGATTTATTAACTTGTTGAGCAATTTTTTTAACAGAAAGTGGTTTACCTGCTTCTAAGAGTATCCTCTCTATGGTTTCATGGAGTTTCATCATTATTAAAAAGTAATATTCTCCGTTTTAAAAAATTTATTATTACGCATTTTATAACCCACTCTTATGCTACTATTCTTGATTCCAAATGGATTTAATTTTCATTTTAGTAATTTTCCTTATCATATTGTATTCATTTAAATGCTTCGATTCAGTAATCAATTTGCTATATATTTAACTGTAAAAATCTAATTTATTCAAAACCATAAACCTATTTTTTCAAATTTATTAAAACAAATACAACTAATAATAATATCCCTGTGATTAAGAACCAGATAGCGACAGCATTTAATAGTTCAGCATTTTTTCGCATTTTTTTTGCATTCAAATCTTCCCCCTCTTTTTGCTGATATACATTTACAATTAAATAATTAATTAGCTTGATGGAATTTTTATGTAACAATAAGCTAAGCAATATTGAGAGCGTCAGAAGTACCCAGGAAACGGACAAAATAAAAAAACATTTAATACTAGAGGTATCTATTATATTTTTCAGAAAAGTTAATGAAAGCCCTAAAGCACTTGAAGAAATGTACAAGATATTTTTATCTAATGTAACAATGCTGGAATCATATATTTTATATAATTGTTCAAGATATTTTTCTGTGATTTTATCCTGAATATCTTCTTTAGGTTCCATTTGATTTCCGGCTTTTAATTTATTATTCATTTTATATTACCAGTTGGCGGAATTGGTTTTGGGGGAGGAATAAAAAAAATAAAATTATTTTTCAATTCATTCATGACACTACTAAATCGCCCATTAAATTTTTCACTTACAGATTCATATGAACCAATAAGCCTTTCATAAATGGGATTTCCGAAAATATCTTTTTCGGAAATCGATTTTTTAGACTCAACATTTGAAACAAAAACATTTTTTATCTTTTTTAAAATTACAATCTGTTCATCAGTAAAGTTATAGGTATGTATATATGAAAGATAATTTTTCTCTATACGCTCTTTAGCTGTAGGAATTTTCTTTTTACCTAAAGCATGCAATAAAAAATCCCAGACTGAACCTTCCGGATAGTTATACATTTTTTGTAAATGCCCCTCATCCAAAAATGTATTAGGTTTACTCAACCAATCAATTAATTTTTCAATTTCATCATCGGATGGCTGGTAATCTTTTTGTTCTGCTTTTTCTTTCAAAGCGACGATAACCGGCTCTTGCGATTTTTTCAACTCATCTTCAAAAATCTTTTTTGCTTCTTCAATCGGAAGATTATCTATTACATTTATAGTATCACCATGAATTACTACTCTTTGAATTAAATGGGCAGGGTCAGGATTATCAATTAGAAAATAATCGCCTTTTGGCCTGAGCAATGCTTCCATTTTAGGTTTTAAAGCCGCGGGCTTTACAACCTTTTTGTTTTCTTTTAGCGTTCCCTTTCCATTATCTTCCATCCTCTTACACAAACCAACAAAATCGAGAATAGTAAAACTAAATTTACCTGTTTTAGGATCCAAACGGGTCCCCCTGCCAACCATCTGGATATATTTACCAGCAGACTTTGTTAATGCTGCAAATGCAATATAACGAACACAAGGAATGTCCACTCCTGTACTTAAAATATCTACAGATGTAACAACATACGGCTTTTGATACGGCTTTTTGAACCACGCTTTAAGTGTTTCATTTAGCTCATTATTTTCTGAAATTATAGCTTCCGCATAATATGGTTTATCTGCATTATCATTTTCAAAAACTTTATTTATTGCTTTTGCCAATTCAATGCAATGTGCCTGGCTAACACCGAACAATATTACTTTCTCTCCATATTGCGTATTTTTTTTAATTTCTTCTGCAATACGTAAACAATTTTCTTTTGAGATAAATTTCCTGTTGAGTTGCTCTAACTTAAGTTTTTTTTCACCACCTAAAGCAATTTGATATTTTTCCTGTGGATCCAGCACATAGTCAAACTCAATTCCATTTTCCTCTGCCTCTGAGATTAAAGATGATTTTAATTCAATTGGTTTATATGGAGCCAGAAATCCTTCATCAATCCCTCTTTCCATGTCAAATGCAAAGTCTGGCTCACCTGTTTCACAACCAAACAATTTATACGTATCAATTATCTCCAGATCTTCTTCCGCAACTTCAGCACCTTCTTTTGGAACAGCAATCCTTGGCGTAGCTGTTAAACCAACCCGTGGACAAAGAAAATGATCGAAGATAAGTTTCCTATTTACGTTAATGCTTCTATGGCATTCATCAACAATAATTAAATCATAAAAGTTTGAAGGCAAATCACTGTGAATGAGTTCTAATGTGTCGATAACTACAACATGAATACTTGCATGTTTTCTTGCTTTAAAATTAGCCGTTGTAATCCAACTAGACGTGTGTTCTTTGCTTATCAATGCAAAACCATCGTCTATTGCTTGTTTCGCTAACATCCTTCTATCCACTACATATAAAACACGTTTGGTTAAGCCTCCGGATAACAATGCCTTTACCAAAGCTACAGCCGTTCTTGTTTTACCAAGGCCTGTTGCCATGTGGATCAACATTTTTTGTTTCCCGGCTTTGTAATTTTCAACAACCGTACGAATACAATCCAACTGATAGTATCTCTCTTTACCAACGGTTGGGTCAAATCCACCAGCAATGGTTGTATCAATAATAATTTCCTTGTTGGAAGCAATTTTCTTTTGCTGCTCCATTTTGAGCTTCATTTCCTCCAAGGTCATAAAACCATTTACCTGCTTAAATTCACCAGCCTCTAATCCCTTCCAGGTATTATCATAAAACAAAATACGTTCGGCACTGCATGCGTAAAGGAAACGAGGCTTCAATAAATGCGTAACTACAGTACGAAGCTTTAAAAGATCTTTATTTTCTTTATCAAGATTATTTTCAATTACGGCCACTACTTCACCGTTCAAATCCTGCAAAACAATATCAGGGCGAATATTTTTAAGATTAGGATAATCTTGTCTAAGACTTTCCGAAATATCGTAGGTTTGCTGATATAATAAAGTATCACCAACTTTCCATCCGTAATCGTTTACTAATCGTTGTATGATTGGCAAATCAGTAGAAGTAGCTTCATTAATTTTCCTGCTCATCTTCTACCTCCATTTTTACTGGTTCTACAAATTCAACATCCCAAACATCTGCTAATATTGCATCGATTTTTTTTTGGGCTTCAGTTTTCATTTTTAATAACCCTTCCAGTATTTTATTTTTTGCATTCAATCCAGCAATTATTTGACGTTGAATCTGAATATCAGGCACAGGATAATCATAATTCAAAAGAAAATCATCAGGAACTCTCTTATGCCCCGATGAACCAGTCATTTTTATCTCTGCTTCTTTTCGGAATTTTTTTGAACGCAAAAAATAAAATAAATAATCAGGTTCTAAACAGTTTTCTTTAGGTCTGAATACATGTAACTCTGTAGTTCCGAACCCAAACCTATTAGTTAAACCCTTCGCTACAAAACATTTCCCATTTTCCATGCAAGGAGTAATTTTGGCAAAGCAAATGTCGTTCTCTTCAAAATAAGTAAATCCTTTTTTTACTTCCAAATATAGTTTTTCAATGTTTTCCTTCCTTTTACCAAATTCATCATCAATGTTTGCCATAGGAACAAAAGAGACAAGTGAATCGTCTGATAATGCAAAATATCTCCCTTTAGAGGGATTTAAAATTGCAAATTCATGCATCTTCTTTTTAGGCAATTCATTATAAATATTTTCATCAACATCCCAGTTTTTCATAACCAAATCTGATCCTTCGATAATTGCCCTCTGTTTTTCAATTTGAGCAACAATCATATTTTGTTCATCAATAGAAGGTAAAGGAATTTCCCACGCTTCCATATCTTCAAATTTAAAGTTCATTCTCACACCACCATTTGCTTTGTCATTTACATAATTTAAAAAGCCTTTGCTTTTAAAAAGTGTTTCTAAATATTTTGAATTAAGTTCATCTTCTTTGCATGCAAAAACTATGTATGCACCACTAATTATTTGGTTATCATAATCGTTTGTATTTAAAGCTATGCTTCCTACATTTATCCTGTATGGGTTATAGCAAAATTCGTTTTTCGCTACTACAAAGTAACTTTGATTAGTTTCTTCAGCTTGCAGTTTTTCATTTAAAAAAATGCCTATTTCATTACTTACACCAAGCACTTTGTAATTAACATCGGGAGTTTTATTCGGTTTAATTTTATTCTCATTCAAAATTAAATAACCCTTTAATTTAACCATTGGATATTTTGCCCCACTTTTCAAAATTTCCTTTATCACAGTTAATTCGTTGTGCTTTACAATTAAGTCACTATCTAAATTATTAATATATTCCCTTGCAATATCAGCTTCAAGAGCATTGATTGGATTTAATTTGAGTAGATACGGTAAAACATTTTCGAGTTTACTATTATTTAATTTTTTATACACATCTTCTAAAGTTTTTGTCCCATTTGGTTCTATGTGTTTTAAAGCTTCTGCCCATTCTACAATTTGACTATCGGTAATAGTGCTTTTATAATTTGCTAAATTGAAGGAATAGCTGTGTGCTTTGTCAATACGTTTGGCAATTTCGTTTTGAATACGGTTATCTAACATTTGATCAAATGTTTTCAATTCCATTTGTTTGTCGGATGCGGTAACTTTATTACTTTTTATTTTCCTATCCAGTTCCGCTTCCTTTTTTTCTCTTTCAATTTTGCCTTTGACTTCCATATCAGCACGCGTTTCTACCCGTATTTTTTCTTTTATTCTTGGATCGAGTGTTTTAATCCATTCGGCAGGGATACAAAATTGATTCTTACTGGCAGGTGGCTTAATTCCATGCTTTACATACGCATGATAGAACGTTAAGCATTCTACCAGCTGGTTCCCCTTTTGTTCTTTTCTATTCGTTCCCATCGAGTAGCCATCATTGGTCACTTTATAAAACCAGGTCCAGTCTGTTTTACCACCTTTTTCAAAAAGAAGGATTGAAGTTTTAGGCCCTTGTCCGCTTTTACTTATAAATAAACCTTGCGGCAACGAAATAACAGCTTTCAATTGAGCTTCTTCCAACAACATTTTTCGCAGTGCTTTTGCACTTCCCTGGTCCCAGGTATGAAACCCTTCTGAAACAACTACAGCACAGCGCCCGCCTTGTTTCAGCTGCTCGAACATCAGTTTTACAAACAAGATGGTTGTTTCTGATTCCTTAGAATATTCACCCCATACATCCGGATATGATTCCTGATCTCGTTGAGCGCCAAATGGAGGATTTGCAAGGATTACGGATTTACTTTCATTATCAGTAATTGGGCTATATTTTGCCAATGAATCACCTTGTTCAATATTAGCAGGATTTAAACCTCTAACATAAAAATTAATCGCTGCCATTTTGCGAATCATCCCTAAATATTCAATTCCTGAAACACCGCTTCTATAAAATTGGGTTGTCTGTTCAATACTTGGAAAATCAATTGAATTCGATTCAAAATACTCATCAAACCATTCAGCCAACTCGCTATTTGACTTTTCTCCTGGCCACTGTCGATTTAGATCTACTCTACGCATTACAAATTCAAAAGCATCAAATAGAAATCCGCCAGTGCCACAAGCCGGATCAAAAATTGTATCCTCAAAATCAGGTTCAACCAAAGCCGTCATAAATTGACGGATATGGTCAGGAGTCCTAAATAGTCCCACATCTTTTGTTCCACCTGTCTCGCTTAGCGCCGATTCGATAGCATCACCCAATAGATCAGTCTTTAATAAGCGGGTTTCCTCTATATCGTTTGCGACGATGCTTATTACCTCACTTAGATTTCCACTATTTACGTTATTTGTAAAATTTGAATTACTAAAAACCTCTTCTATTAAAACCAACTGATCCTGAACCTTTTGAGGAAGATTCCCTTCAAACACTTTCCTGGAACTTTGTAAAATGTTTGAATAAAACGGAAAAAAATTATCATTTAATTCCGATAATATTTGTTCGCTATTAACGCTGGGTAAATATGAGAACAAACGATTTTCATTGGTTTCCTCTATCCCTGTTTTAGGGTTTTTCCAAAGATAATCAGCGGAAAAAAGTTTACGTAATGGTTTAAACTCTTCGTCCTTTTTAATTTTAGTTTCAAAAATGCGAAGTAAAAGCAACTCAATAATATACTCTACCCGCTGAACAGGTGTACCTGCCGGACGTAACTTATTATGAAGCTTTTTTAAAGCGTTATTTGTTTTATTATCAGCATAATGCACTGTTGACCTTCCCATATACTATCTATTCAATTAATATTATCTCTAATTATGAGCTTCTGGCTTCATTTTTCAATTTCCCCAAATATAACAAATTCGTAACAATTTTCTTTCATTAATAAGGAAAGAAAGGTGCTAAAAATCAATATATTTCCTGCTCCAGCCGCAGCGACTCAGGATCGTAACGTTGATAATAAATAGGGATTTTAAAAGTAGTACGCAACAAATTTAGGTACAATAGAGCTTCGGGGCTAATTGCATTTTGAGATGCAATTATTAAGCGTTCAACATTTTCTTTTTTATGCCAATAAGCATACTCCAATAATTGCGGTAAAGCTTCCCTTAGGTATTAAAGAGCTGGATTTTAGGTTGGAGTACTTCTACAGGGTTTGGTAACGATCGACTGGCTTCCAGGGAAAAAGCAACGCCATAACGTAAAAATTGTTCCGAAATGTCGTATCCTATATTAAACTGTAGTTCTTTCCGGTCCTCCCACATGAAAAGCCCATTTATCATTTTCATCAATGGAAGAACTATTAAAAATATCTGCGGTAGGGATTTTAGATAATCCCTTTAGCTCTTGGCGCAATCGCTGCAAGCCTCCTATTTTATAACCTGTTGCAAATTCATTAAGTTTGGCTGCAAGTGTATCTATTATCATAATTAGGTATATGTTTTTTTTACTTCATCAGCACAATCTTACTCTTTAACCTCTTCTCCAATTCCGCTACCGTAATCTCCTCCATGGTGGCATGATCGGTATTACTGAACCATCCGAAAACTATATAAAAGCGTATTTCGACAAACAATATTTTTAATCATAAATCACTGCATATCAAATATTTATAACAACAAAAGTGTCTCTTTTTTTCATACTTTAGCCTGAAAACTAATTCTTCAAAAAGATTAATTTATTAAACAAGGGATGAAAAAAACATTTTTCATTAGAGCAACCTATGTATTTCCCGGTATTTAATATTTAATGACTGTCGGAAAATTTATACCAAGCCATGACTATTTTATTTGTTGCTCAAATTATTATTTAATAAAGTCTATAACTGAGCCGAATTGAGCTTAAAATTAATGGTTGTATTGTAGAACAATGTTGATATGAAAACATAAATATCCTCCAGAACTGTCATCCCGCAATGTTGCGGGATCGGCTAATTAAATACTGCAAACATTTACGGGATCCCGCAACGAGTGCGGGATGACAGTATTATTTATGAATATTGCAGAAAAACAACATTTTCCTACAACAACACCAAACCAATCAATTCTGAGCTTTAATGTTGTATCGGAAAGCAAACTGATTTTTTACTTTAAAAGATCCCTTTCTTTTTTCCTTCTTCCTGCTCTATATTTTTCTCTGTTTTATTTGCCGCTTTACCTTTGTTAAAACGGTAGCTTACCTGGAGTATTACTACATTCTTGAGAATGCTGATGTCATACGCTTTGGTTTCTTTATATGTTACTGTTTTTACATAACTCCCCTGGTTAAAATCAACGCCAAAATCTATTGGCATAAAATACAACAGCATCACATTTAACTTTTCTTTAAAGAAAGGCTGCTGTACAAAAGCTATCCAGAAATCATTATCTCCTTTATCATATCCCTGTGCGGTAATATTTTTAACAAGATTTTTCTGGTACTTCAAACCTGCAACCGTAGCATATTTACTATTTTGGTAAATGAACTGGGACGACATTGTCCAGAAATTAAATTTATTTGCATTACCGGCATACGTAATACTATTATTAAAAACATCCGCATCCGATTGTAAAACAAACGATTTGCCAAGTGGGATTGTAAACCTGGCCTCTGATCCATACCTCACATAGCTTCCTGCATTGCTATAGCTATATTGAAAAACATTATCGTTCCGTAACATTCCCGTTTCGGTGATGTAGTTATCAGAAAAATGATAATAAGGTTCAAGGGTAAGCAGGCCCCCAAGGATATCCACCTGCATGGATACTTTGTGTGTTACCTGCGGCTTCAGGTAAGGGTTTCCCACTTTTACACTCTGCACATCAATAAAAGAAACAAAAGGATTGGTTTCATCAATATCCGGGTAGCGGTTATCGGCACGGTATTTCAGCTTAAAATCCAGCTTCTCCGAAGGTGTATATTTAATATCCGCATACGGCTGTATAATAAAGTAGGAATGCTTTATCCCGTCAGCATCCGGTGCGCTTGTTTCTGCTGCTGCCCCTGCTTTAATTCCGAATTTCTTTTTGGGCTGCCAGGAATAATAGGCGTATAATTTATGACGCAGGTCGGAGTACTTAAAATTATCCGTAACACCATTGGAAATAAGTGAATTATTTTGCTGCTGCCATGTATTCCCATACCCGATCTGCACATTCATCTGCTTTTTAAATGTATGTGTATACTCTAAATAAAATTTTGTTGCGTTTTTAGTATCCTTGCCTTTTTGATCTGTTATATTCAGCAGATCATCACTGTAATAATTTGTACTGCTGCTATTATATATGGAATAATTAAAACTGGCATTGATGAGGTTATTCTCATCCAGCTTTCCTGTATAAAACAACGTGTTCACAGCGTTCAGGCTTCCGGAGGTTTGCAGGGACTGCGAATTATAATTCAACATTGAAACCCCTCCCGTTGAATAATTAACTTGAAAGAGCTGGCTGGTGCGGTTATATTTTAATGGATCGGCTGAAATATCGCTTTCAAAACTAATGGTATGTTTCGGGTTGAGATAGTAATCTGCGCCAAGCGTATAATTATTGCTGCGCTCCATCACGTTCATATTCCTCTCACTGGAAGTCACAGGGTTGCTTTCCACCATCAAGCCATTATCATATTCTTTTTTAAGGTGTGCATCAAAGTTAAAATTGTTTATGCTGTTGCGATAGCTGCCATACAGGTTTATTTTATTGTAGACGTAATTCAGAGAAAGATTAAGGTCATTTTGCACAGGGATGTATTTTGTTTTTTTCGCATCCGCATCCTGCAATGTCTGGTCACTGAAAAGCAGTTCTGCTCCCTGGTAATCTTTTTTAAGAATAATATTGATCACTGCCGAATATCCTTCCAGGCCGTAACGTCCGCCGGGATCGCGGGTCACTTCTATTTTCTTAAGCCGGTCGGGTGCAAGGTTTTTAATATATTCCGGGTCTTTCTCCATTCCGTCAACAAGAATAACCACTTTGCTATTGTTATCTACTTTTATGGTGTTGTTATAACGGTCGTACGTAACGCCATTCACTTTTTCAAGCACTTCTTTGGCGCTTGCTGCGCCCGCTTTCATTTTGTCGGTAACAATCTGTACATCCTTGTCCAGCTGGTTCTCATCCGCACGGGTGCTCACAGTCACTTCCGCGAGCGCAGTAGCATCCTGCTCCAGTTTTATCACGCCCAGGAATTTGTTCTCAGAAATGTCGAAGATCCTGCTCGTATCCGTTTTATACCCGATGTTATGTACTACCAGGTAATAGCTTCCCGGGGCCAGCGCTATTGTAAAAAAGCCTTTGCCTTCCGTTACGCCTCCTGTGATCAGGCTATCTTTGGGGTTATACACCGCCACTGAGCAAAATTCCAGGTTTTCTTTTGTTTTTGCATCTTTTATCTGCCCGGTAAGCTCTGGTTTTTGCTGAGCAAAAAGGGTGTTACTTATGATAAGGACGAATAGTAATAGCTTTAATTTCATAGATTCCGTACGGGGATTTTTGAATATTTAATCCCTATGACGGGCAAGGGAAGAAATAGTTACTAAAAATAGTAAATGATTATCAGGAATTTTGTACTCATAAAAAAGAATTTACTTTAAACGTCATTGCGAGGGCTTTTCGCCCGAAGCAATCTCATTCTAGTCTTATGTTCTGGTGTGAGATTGCTTCGGGCGAAAAGCCCTCGCAATGACGCGTTGATTAATTTTTTTTCAATAAAATACTATAGACTTGGTATAGACTTTCTAACCTGATTCAATATTTATTCACAAAAATTTTACCTCAGATCCTCAAACCCATCTTTGATATCATTCCATACTTCATCAAGTGCAATTATCCGGGGTTTGAAAAATGAAATAATCTCCGGCCAGCTGTTTCTATCATACACATTCACGCCTTTTATTCCAGTAGCTATTTTTGAAATGCTTTTGCCATACTCGCCTGCTGTTTCTGCTTCCCAAATCCAGTCTTCGTTAAGAGCATTCGTAATTATAGCGCGGAAGCTGCTGAACTTATCGAAATACAGCTCCCGCATGAGCGTATCCGGATGTGTAAGCTGAATGGAGATCTCCGCCTTTTTCTGATCCACTTCCATCCGGAAGTATACATATTTATAACCGGTATGGTAATTTACCCAATTGATCTTCATTCCCTCACTATTGAGATTCAGGGAAATGTACCGCCCGAAAGCGATCCAGAATTCGTGCTTTAATTGTGAGGCTTCTGCGCGGGAATACATTTTTAGATGCGGAAAATGATCTGCTTAATTTTTTTTATTTCTGTTAATTCTTCCAGGCTTTCCGGATAAGCAATACAATCTTAAATGAGTATCCGGAACTTTGCACCATAAAAAGAATTTACTTTAAGAACGTCATTGCGAGGGCTTTTCGCCCGAAGCAATCTCACACCAGCGTATAAAACCAGAATGAGATTGCTTCGGGCGAAAAGCCCTCGCAATGACGCGTTGATTAAAACTTTCCCCAATAAAATAGCTATGGCTTGGTATAAACTTTCCGACAGTCATACAATCTTATTCAAATCTTTTTTATAATTAACTTCTTTCAATTCCTTGTTTTGTGATCATTAATAATCCCATTCTCCATGACTCACTGGCAAGCGGTTCAGCTCTTCTTTATAAAGTTTCCATTGTGGCATAAACGTATCGATGTATGCTAAAAAACGTTCATTGTGATGCCGTTCAAACAAATGGATCATTTCGTGAAGAATAATATATTCAAGACATTGTAAGGGCTTTTTCGCCAGCTCCAGGTTTACCCAGATCCGTTTTTCTTCGATATTACATGCTCCCCATTTTGTTTTCATTTGCTTTACACCACAATAATTAATAGAAACGTCCATTTTCTTTTCCCATTTTTCGATGATCGATGGAATCTGTTTTTTCAGCTGTTGACGATACCAGTCATTCAGGATCTGCTGACGCTGCTCCGGTTTTGTTCCCGGCCGCATAAAAAGTTCGAGCTGTGTTTTAGATCTTAAAAGTACTTTCGGTGGTGCTTCCTCTTCTGTTATTTTCAGTAAATATCTTTTTCCTTCAAAATAGTGGCTTTCTCTTTCTTCATAGATCCGCGGCGATTGCCGTTCCTGTTTTTCAAACTTCCGTTGATTCTTTTTTATCCAGGCAAGTTTTGAAATAGCAAATAGCCTCACAGCCTCATCATCAATATTGAGTGGAGCGGCAATACGTACTCTTCCTGTTGGCGGGTAAACGGACAGGTGCATGTTCCTGATCTTTTTCCGGATCACATCAATAGAAAAATCGCTTATCTCGATCTGATGCATTTTAATATTCTTTCTGATTAGCTACTAATTCAAAAATCCGGTTCACTTCCGCTTCATCGGTAATGCCATATTCTTTTAAGATCTGCCTGATGACGATTTCCACTTTTCTTCTTTTGATCTGTGTTCCGCGCCAATCATCATCTTTCACATACCTGATCTGCTCATCCATCATTACCGACAGCTCTTCATTTCCATCTAAGTTATCATACAAGGCCTGTTTAGGTTTTGTATCAATTTCGCCGGGGTATGTTTTTTTAGAACCGGGTTGAATCTCTTTCGCTAAATTCTCATATTTTTTGAGCAGCTCTTCGTAGGCAAGAGCTCCTTCTTTTCTCAGCCTTACCAGCTCTGTAAGCAACAGGCTCATCCGCTCGTAATATGCAGGATTTACGGGCATTTCCTGAATAATGGTTTTTCGCATATTATTTTCAATCGTTTCATTCATCGAACTGCGATTACCTTTTATACTTTTCGGCAGCTGATCAACCGCATTTTCAATTCCGTTCTCAACGATCAATTGCAAAAGAGTTCTTTCTCCTAAATTGGAGAGTACGCGGCTTGGATCTGCAGTTAAATACATGTCGAGCATGGCCCGCATATCCGGTTCGTATTTTTTCAAATCAATGTAATCGGAGCTGTAATGCTTTATGCTATTGCGTAATTCCGCATAGTAGTTTACTTTATCCTTGATCTTGTCCGCTTCTTCCTGCGTATAACCTGCTTCAATGATCTCTGCGGCAATATTATTATAAGCCCTGATCAGCGCCACTACTAATTTATAAAAGGTAAGGCGGATCTCTTCATGCTCTTTCAGATCATCTTTGTTGGAAGGATCGCCGCAAAAATAATGGTAATGCTGCTCCAGTTGTTTTGGCGGAGGCACATCCAGGCACAACTGATGCAGGGCTTCTATTGCATCTTCCAGGCGTTCCTTTGCCTTCACCAACCGGTCTGTCAGTAAGCCTTTCACATCTTCCGTATCAAAAGCGTCAAACGCACCCGAAGTATAATCGGAGATGGATTTATTTAAATTTTCCAATAAATTTTTATAATCAACGATGTAACCAAACTCTTTGTAATAAGGATCATTCTCCTCTTCCTTCCCCAGGCGATTGGTACGGCATATCGCCTGAAAAAGCCCGTGATCCTGCATTTGTTTGTCGATGTACAAATATGTGCAGTGGATGGCATCAAAACCTGTGAGTAATTTATCCACCACAATCAGCAGCTGCATATTGGCAGGTTCTTCCTTGAATTTCTTTTTTGCAAATTTTTCAAAATTCTCCGCATCCTTAAAACCATAATCTTTCAGCATTTTCTGATAGATCTCAAACTGCTCCTTTTTTTCCGTTGCACCATTTCCGGTCTCTTCTATTTTGATGGTATTCTCATTCGGTTCATAACTGGTAATGATCCCGCATTTTTTCATTCCTGAAGTATGAAAAATCTCATAATACCTGCATGCTTCATAAATGCTCCTTGCTACCAGCAATACATTTCCTCTTCCATCTCTCAGGCGCGGCTTATCTAAAAAATCTTTCCGGATATCAAATACAATTTTTTCGAGCCTGCTTTTGGTGCTCAGTACTTTTTGCATGGTTCCCCATTGCTGCTTTAATTCAGCCTTGGGTATATCATTCATCCCCCTTGTTACCAGCTCAAACCAGGTATCTATTCCTTTCTGATCGTACACGTGCTGATCCACATCACGTGCTTCATACAGCAAACCAAGCACTACGCCGTCTTTTACGGCCTCATCAAATTTATATGTATGGATGTATCTTCCAAATACTTCAATACTTTTCTTTTTATCTTTTTTAAGCAAGGGTGTTCCTGTAAAACCAATAAATACAGTATTATCCGGCAGCAGGTTTTTCATTGCTTTGTGAAGATCGCCGCTTTGTGTACGGTGACACTCATCAATAAACACAACAAAATCTCCTTTGGGTTTAAAATCGCCGGAGGATTTAAGCTCCCGGATAAACGCATCGGTGTCTTCTCCTTCTTTGCCTCCGAATTTATGAACCAGGCTACAAAGCAAACGGGGAGCCGGATGATTTAATTTTGAGATTAGATCCTCGCCGCTTTTTGTTCTCACAATGGTTTCGCCTACGCCTGAAAATACGCCTTCGATCTGCTCATCCAGTTCGGTGCGGTCCGTTACAACCAGCAACCGGGCCTTGGCATAATTTTCAAGCACCCATTTTGCCAGCCACACCATCGTAAGGCTTTTACCACTTCCCTGTGTATGCCAGATAATACCGCCTTCGTTTCTTCCGATGCATTTTTGCGCTTCTTTGACCCCGAAATATTGATTAGGCCTGCAAAGTTTTTTTGTACCAAAATCGAAGATCACAAAATTGTGCATCATTTCCAGCAAGCGCTCTTTGTTGCAAAATTGCAAAATGTGCTTGTCCAGCAGCTGCTCGCCGGGAGTATACACATCATGATCCTCTTTCCACTTTAAAAAATATTTTTCTTCGGTGTTGGTGGTGCCATAATACAAACCGTTGCTATCATTACCGGCCATTATAAACTGCACGGTAGGAAAAAACTGGATATTAAAATATTTGCTCTGGTTACTCAGATTCTGCCGGATGCCTTCGCTGGCCGATACGCTGGCGCGCTTTAACTCCAGCACTCCGATAGCAATGCCATTGATGTATAATACTATATCCGGCCGCCGCTCTTTTCCACCTTTTAAAGTCACTTCTTCTGCAATTGCAAAATTGTTGTTGAGCGGATTTTCCCAATCAATAAAATGAACCGTTTCGGGTTTGCTAATGGATTCTGCTTTTTTTGCAGTGCCGTAACGCAGCATGGAATACACTTCTTTGTTGGCCGTATACAGGTCGTCATTGGTATTCATGCTCACTTCTTTTTGTAAGGCAAAAACGGCTTTATTGATGAGTGCTTCGCTGTATTTTTTTGTGCCTGCCAGGTATTTCCGCAGCTCTTCTTCTTCAATATTGCTATTGTTCTCTCGTTTTTCAAAATTACCCAGGTATGTATAGTTCAATTTGTTTTGAAACAATTTAACGATACGGTTCTGACTGTGGCGTTCGGCTTGTCCTACTTTACTCATGCTATTTATGAATTAATGATCGTATACGCTTTTTAAACCCGATTGCTTACCGCGATATACATTTTTTGTTTTATACCAATCGTATTTTACCCGTTAACAAATTTTGCATCATTCCGGTTTTTACATTTTTATACTTTTCCAGCTTGGTTTCCAATGCTGCTATTTCTGTATCCATATCGGAAAGGATGGTGGCGATTTTAATTTGTTCTTCATATTCAGGAATATTAATCTCAAATTTAATTAAAGTAGGAGGTCTTACTTCCTTTATTGAACTTCCCTGAGCAATTGAAAGCAATAAATTTTTATTTTTCACTAACCAATATTTCAAAAAAATGTTACTTACATTTTCTTTAACTACAATCCCACAGATCCCTTGTTTTGTTGCTGTATAAATTTTTGCTATACCCACCTCTCCAATTGTAGCGCCAGTTGAAAGTATTATTGTTTCTGGCTTCCATAATCTTGAAGAGCTTTTAGAAAAGCCTTCATCAGTAAGAGTTTGTTTCGTTATATAGATTTCATCTTTTATATCATCAATGACAACCCAATTAATCTGTCCACCAAAATTATTAGGGCTGGAAGTTGGCGGAGTTCCACCATCCGATATTTCTGCAATTAAATCTCCCAAGGTCTTTACTTCCCATCCTTTTTTAGGATGAAATAATTTCTGCATTGCTCCCTGCTTGATATTTTTTTTCTTTTCAATTAGTTTTTCTATACCATTTATTAAGGAATCTATATCCAATAAGGCTTTACCAATAGAAATTTGTTCAGAGGTAGTTGGTGGAAAAGGAATTTCAAATCTTCTGATCCTGGTTAAAGCTAATTTAGGTTGTGCTCCCATTGTTCTTTCAGCCTCAATCCTATCCTGAATAATCCAAGACATTAAAACATACAGCAGAAACGTTTTATCACATTTTATATTAGTAAACCTGTTTGCATTTTCAGTTAAATTAGCTCCATTTAAATTTTCAGGAATTACCCCCACCACACCCAACGTGCCTGCAACAGAAATAAAAATATCTTCTTTAAAAATTCTATAATTTTTTATTACAGGATATATGTATTCAGGAACATACTGAATAGCATCTAAACTAACACCTCCCTGATACATATCAACAACTCTGATATAAGGATGCGGTGTTTCTCTATTCGTCAAAGTATGACCGAGTGGCAAACGTTTTCCGCTTTTCACTTCTGCAAAATCCTCAACTAATTTTACCTCCCAATCCATCGGGATCACTCCTACTTCCGTTAATTTGTATCCTTTTTTTAATTCCATACAAATCCCATTTTTTGAAGGTGAGCATTCACTTTTGTTTCCAGTATGGCTAAATCCTCTGTTTGTTTTGGCATAGGAGTTTCATAACGTTCGGCCAGTTCTTTCACCCGCTGTGTAAGCCGCTGGCTGATGCGTTCCATTTCTGTTTTCACGCCCCGCTCTATGCTCGCCATCCATTTATCATCCACCACCAGTTGTTTTATATCATCGGTTTTTAATGTTTTATAATGTCCCAGTGCTTTCAGGTCCAGCTCCATTTCGGCAATCTTTATTTTTTTATTTAAGTCCGTCAATTCCTCCGTTAGTTCCAGGAATTTCACGAGTACAGCCATTTCCTTTGCTACGGCAGCAGGCACAGGTACTTTTGCTTTCTTATTCTTTAACTCCTGCAGGCGTTTTTGAACGGTTACCTTGTTCACTTTTTCAAAATCCACAAAAAAACCGTCTTCCCCGCTATGCTCTTCTTCCAACTCCTGCAAAGCACTAGCCGCAGCATCGGCCGCAGCCTGCATTTTTTCAAGTACGTTTTTTTCTTTCATAAAATACCGGTCGATCACCAGTGTTTTGGGTACCAGGTCACAGGTCCAGCCTTTATCAATGTTTTTTCCGGCCTTGTTTTTTACCACAATGCGGTAAGGCTCGGCTTTCCAACCATCCACGGCCACCAGGTAACAATCGTCCTGCATGGTTTCCGCCCAGTAATTCATCAGGTGCTGGTACACATCGTATTTATCCATCAGCGCTTTGCCTGTATAGGTTTTTAATACATCTTCGGAAATGGCATGAATGGTTTGTTTGGGTTTTACTCCCACTTTCAGCGCTTTTAAAACGATGGTGGTGCGTGCTTTCCATTCATCAAATAAGGCATCCATTTGTTTGCTGAAGCTCACAAATTCCGGATGCTTAAAAATGGTTGCTTTAATGTTTTCTTTTGTGATCTTCAGCTGGCTGTACTGTTTACGTTTGGCGGGACTGAATAATTGGGTTTTCAATGTTTTGTATACCTGCCAGTAATCACTCAGTGCTTCAATATCGGCATTGGGAATGCCACCCAGTAAATGCGCTTCAATGTCCTGCAGATCTTCCATTTCCTGGCTATCGATGTAACGCGGAATGTTTAAATTAAAATCATTTTTGGGATCGCGGATTTCAGCAAGGCTCACAAAACGGCTGAACTTAGGCATTTTGATCTGCTTATTAAAAACATCTACAATTTTGTGAATGTCCTGTTCGCGTAAGCGGTTTTTATTGCCATCTTTTATAAAGCCTTTGCTGGCGTCCAGCATAAAAATTCCTTTGTGCTTATCATCAAAATCTTTTACAGCATGAGCATGTTCAATATCGATCACGATCACGCAAGCCGGAATGCCTGTACCGTAAAACAGGTTGGCTGGCAGGCCGATAATGCCTTTGATGAATCCTTTTTCAACAATGCTTTTACGGATGGCGGCTTCGGCACCACCTCTGAACAATACACCGTGCGGCAATATGCAGGCGCCTTTTCCCGTGCTTTTCAGCGATTTGATAATGTGCAGTAAAAAAGCATAATCCCCGTTTTTATCCGGCGGGATCCTTCCGTCTTCAAAGCGGTTGTACAGGTCATGGGAAGGATCAAAACCATCTGTCCAGTTTTTGGAAGAGAAGGGAGGATTGGCCACCACAAAATCAAAAGTTTTTAAATTGCCCTGGTCATTTTTAAACAAAGGATCGGACAGTGTGCTTTGTCCTTTTTTAATTTCCGCTTCGGGGTTGTTGTGCAGGATCATGTTCATCCTGGCAAGGGCGGCAGTTACCACTGTTTTTTCCTGTCCGTAAATGGTTGCACGGTTATCGGCTTCTTCCGCTACTTTAAGCAGCAGGGAGCCGGAGCCGCAGGTAGGATCGTAAATGGTTTGCCTGGCTTTTGTATCTTTTTTTACACCAATTACTTTTGCCAACACGCGGCTTACTTCTCCGGGTGTATAAAATTCGCCTTTACTTTTACCGCTTTCGGATGCAAAATGGCGCATCAGGTATTCATAGGCATCGCCCAGGATATCGTCGCCTTCAGCGCGGTTTTTACTAAAATCAAGCGCAGGGTCTTCAAAGATCGCGATCAGGGAACTGAGCTTATCGATCATTTCATTGCCGCGGCCCAGTTTTTCTTCGTCCTGGAAGCTCACTACATCAATTACATTTACAAGGTCGTTTTCCTTGGCTAGCGCAGTAATGGCCATGTCGATCTTCTCGCCAATATCTTTTTTCCCTTTCAGCGCCTGCATGTCCTTAAAGCTACCGCCTTTGGGGATTTTGATCAATCCATTGGGATCATTATCATATTTATCCGATACGTATTTTACAAACAATAAAACCAACACATAATCTTTGTACTGACTGGGATCCATTCCACCTCTGAGGGCATCGCAACTTGCCCAGATCTTACTGTATAATTCTGATTTTTTAATGGCCATAAATTTCTTTTATTTTTTTGCTGCAAACAGCAGCTGAAACCTCATTTTTCGATTGTTTCAAAGATAATAAATTACGGCTGTTCTTACTATAAATTTATGTGGGGAGGCGGGACTGGTTTTAACGGCTTTAGAAGCCTGGACTCCCATTGCGCTGGCGTTTCGCCCGGCGTATACAAGCTACCCGATCTTATTTTCCGGAACCCAATATTAAAAAGGCAAGCAACTGACAAGTCCATGATCAGTGTATTTCCAAACAAAAAGCAAATTTATTTTCACATAAAAAAGGTATTTCTCCTATTCTACCACCGGGAATTTTACGGGGATACATACGGGGATTTATGATCTTGATCTGCGGAAACCGATTCTCTAATATTGCTTCATCCAATTATTTATACACCCGGGCTACTCCCCCGCAATTGATTGGAATGCAGGAATATGCTTTACGTTCCTCCATTCGTGTTTATTGATTTATACAAACAGATACATAAAAGGGAGTAAGCTGAAAATCCGGAACAGAGTAAGCATATTTTATACACTATCCACATGAAAAAAATAAAATGTACCCTGATCGGTTTTCTGCTTTTTAACAGCTGCTTTTTAATGGCACAAAAAATCATTACGTATGATTTAGTTACAGGAACATGGACGAACAATTCCACTATAGAAACAAAGAAAGCAACAGAAACAGCAACAAAAAAAGAAACAAGGAAAGCAAGAAAGAAAGCAAGAAGAAAAATAACAACCTTAGAAGATCTTGATCTAAGGAAGAATGAAACATTTATACTAAAAATAAAAGGTTTTAATCCTTTAAAGTATGATGTAACACTATCCTATAATAAAAAAGAATATACATCTGATGTTCCACTTTTATTTCAAAATGCGTTTGATCCATCCGCCATTTCAGGCATGATTGACAATGCAACGGGGGGACTTAAATTTAAAAACATCAATAAAAGTCCTACAGATCCTACAGCTAACAAAGACCTTAATGGACAAGCACCAAAGGATAAGGTAAAGGAATTTGCAAAGGCAGATCAAAAAGCATTTGAAGATAACTTAGAAAATAAGATGGAGGAAATAAAGGCAATGGAAAAAGTACTTTTATCCAACCTTCATAAATTAGAAGCGGACAATAATCAGTTCTATTTAGACATACTTCAAAAGGCATTGTTACCGGAAACAATTCCTACATGGGATTTTTCCGACAAACCTTCCGGCAATGATTATAAACGATTGATTGGAAACATCAATACTTTTAACACACGCCTGCTCGAATTATCCGTCATTGCAGACCAGGCAAAAACTCCGGATAATGTAAAAAAGTTAAAAGCAAGCACAGCGCCAATTATCGACTTTTTAACCCAGCTGAAACCGGGTTTAGAATCAACTGTTAGTGATTATTTTAATCTGAAAACAAAAGCCAGCTATTTTAAAAGTACAATAGAGCAATTAGCGGAAGGAGTAGAATTACAGATCTTAAGTGTGAATGATGCCGATCAGCTGGACATTGCTATTGAGCTTAGTCCGAAAACGGTAGCGCTTGATTATAAAATTCCCGGCCCAACAATTTATGCACCGAAAGAAATTCCGGATAGCGATCCCTCTGATTCCCAAAAAGCGGAGAAAGCAAAAACACCGGAGAAACCAACCATAAGTTCATCAGGTGTAAGTACCGATCAAACTAAAAGCTGTGGCTGCTGCCCTACTGTTATAAATATAAACCCGGATAATAAAAAAGTAAAAGCGGATAAAACAACAGGCGAAAAAGAAAAAAAAACGGAAGTAAAGGCGAAGAAAACGGATGTAAGAGATACAATTCCACAGCAAGCGTATATGATGCACAAATACAGGTTACCCAAACAAACGATTTCTATTCCTGTAAGAAACACCAGTTATTTTAGCTATAGTACGGGCTTTTTTGCATCAGGATTAACGAATGATAGCTATGCATGGAAAAATAAATATGCAGCAGATACTTTATCAAAAGACTCGATAAGCCTTATCAAAGAAAAAAAGAATTATGACCTGGGAATAATGAGCCAATTGCATTATGTTCCCTCAATTTCTCACTTTAAGAAATGGGCGATTGGTTTCGATATTGGAGCTGCCGTTAATCTGCCCGACCTGAGATTGAGATATTCGGCGGGTCCTTCTTTTATTTTTGGTAATAAAAATCAATTTATTATATCAGCAGGTGTTATCGCGGGACAGGTAGATAAGTTATCCAATGTGTATGATGATAAAATGAGTCTGCGCTCTGATTTAAAACCGTCCGACCTTTACGTCAGAGTATGGAATGCAAGCATATATGCATCTGTTTCATACGGGTTCAGGTATATTAAAAAGACAAAGAACAACACTACTGACAAAGAATAAAAACAATTCTCAAAATATTTGACAAAGTACAGGATCATATTATAAAACACATTAAACCATTAACACAGGAGCGCGTCTATACCGGCAGCTCCTGCGTTATTTTAAGAACGTCATTGCGAGGGCCTTTCGCCCGAAGCAATCTCATTCTAGATCATATACTGGTGTGAGATTGCTTCGGGCGAAAAGCCCTCGCAATGACGCACAAATTAAGGTTTTTTCAATTAAAATAGTATAAGCTTGGTATAAACTTTCGGATACTCAATTAAATTTACTTCTATAAATATAAAATAATCGGCGAAACAAAGCTGCTTTATTACCTGTTGTTTTTAATGGACAATTTGCCTCTTTGTGACATTTATTTATAAAATTGCCGGGAAGGCTGATTTTGAATTAAAAAACTGCCGGTTTTATAGAATCAAACAGGCTCATTCTATATGTTTACTTTTTGAAGGCAAAAAGTAACAAAAACCTTTTCTGGCCTGAAAGGTAATTTTTCCTTCCGCTGGCGCTGCAGGAAAACCGCGGTTAATTTCGCGTATGCGGTTTGTCGCTTCGTAGCTTTAATTTTCTGGCGCTCATTCCCGCTATTACTGCTCAGGCCGAAAGAGTCTGCAGAATGAGTATTTTATTATTTTAACAAATTGGTAACAGAATGTTTGACAAGCGAAGTGAAATTTCAATTCATCATTTAAGATGATCATTCCGAATTGGTACAAAGTTCCTCATACTCATTAAAAAAAATATCAGAAAAACCTTTTTTTATTATATTTACAAAAACACTAACCCCGCATACTTGTACAAAAAAGGCCTGCATATTATTTCCGAATTTTCTGTGAAGGATCCAATGATCCTCAAAGATTGTAAAAAAGTGGAGAATTTTCTGAATGAATATATCCTGAGATCCGGATTATCAAAGATCGGTGAAGTATTTTACCAGTTCCCTGATTCGGGATACACAGGCGTGGTATGCCTTACGGAATCACACATTTCCATTCATACCTGGCCCGAATTCAACAAAGTGACCTTCGATGTTTTTTTGAGTAATTACATGAAATACAACGACGATATCGCTGAAAAAATTCATGCGGAATTGCTCAGCTTATTAGAAGCAACCGAAATAAATACAACCCGTTTAAACAGATAAAAAATGCTGAGCGCGCTTGTAAATAAATTCACCTGTCCCGACTGCTCCACGCAGGCCGGGCTGAGCATTGCACCGCCACTGTTCATTACCTGCGCTTCCTGCGGCAATACCTACCAGCTGGATAAAGATAAAAATATCGTCAAAGATAAATTACAAAAACGCAACCTGCTCCCAATCAATACCATTACCATCGGGGCAACCGGAAGGTTTGTGAATAGTCCCTTTAAAGTGATCGGCCACATCCGCAGCATTAACAACAATGCCATCAGCAACGAGTGGCTGGTGATGTTTGATACCGGGAAACTAAACTGGCTGATCGAAAATGGTTTCAGCTATTTTATGTTTGAGGCCGACCCGATCGTTATGACTCCCGAAGCCATCAAAGGAAAAAAAGCGGGTAATAAAATGACGATCCAAAAAATTGAATACACCATCGTTGATCTTTCCAAACAAATTGAATTTCAAATGGAAGGACAAATTCCGGAAGATTGTTACAACGACCAGGAATATTTTAAATACGAATGCATTGATCCGGTCAGCGGTTCGCTGGCATCGCTGTGTATTTACGACAAACAAACCGTGGAAGCGTACAAAGGAATTGCTGTTAAATTAGCAGATCTGAACGTATCGACACTGACCGAATTTAAAGACTGGATCTAAAACGATTGGAAGCAACGAACAAAATACTCCCTGTTAAAAAAACGTGTTACAAGTGTAACGCCACGTTTGATTCGTACCTGAATTCAAACGCGTATTCCATTATCTGTTCTGATTGCGGAACGCTCTACACTGCTTACAACGGCGCACTAGCCAAAACATCCGATGTGGTGAACAAGCCTGCGCAGCCGCTCGACATTCCATTGGGAGCGCAGGGCACCATTAATAAGATCCCGTATGTGGTGGTGGGTTATGCTTATAAAAAGGAGAACGGCACCAGCTATTTCTGGCACGAATACACCTTGTTTAATCCCGTGCATGGCCCGGCTTACCTGGCGCAATACGAAGGGCACTGGACCTATCTCAAAGAAATAAAGGGATTACCTATAATCACGGAAGGGCGCACTGCTACGTACAGGGATTTTGAATACAGCCTGTTCTCGAAATACAGGGCAAAACTAAGCACTGCCTGCGGCGAATCCATTTATCAGTTTTCCATCAGCGAAATTCCCGCGGTGGAAGAATACATCAGTCCGCCCTTTATGATCACAAAGGAGCAAACCGCTGATAACATTACCTGGTACATTGGCGAATACATACAGCCTTCGGAAATAAAAAGCACATTCACTCTCACCGCAATCCCCGATAGGGTTGGTACGGGAATGATCCAGCCATACATCGGAAGATTTACAACAGCAGCGTTCCGGAAAGTGCTGATCGCGGTTGCGCTGATCTGGGGGCTTTCACAATTTTATTTTTTAATGGCATCAAAAGAAGAAGCGGTTTTCAGCCAGTCATTCGGTGTTACCGATTCCTTAAATAAAAAAGAAGTTTACTCCAGGCCCTTTCAATTAAAATACGGAACGGCCAATACCGAAATAAAAATAAGCACCAACATTGACAACAACTGGATGTACACCGGCATTACGCTTGTGAATGAAAAAACAGGCGATTTGTACGATGTGGATCTGGAAGCGGAATATTACCACGGTTATACCGATGGCGAAAACTGGAGCGAAGGAGAGAACTGGGTTTCAAAAGTAGTTTCGCAGGTACCGGAAGGCAGCTATTACATGATCATTTACCCGGAAAAACCTACCAACATGTCGTATGCATCCATAACGGTAAGCGTTACCCGCGATGTGTATATTTTTTCGAACGGTTTGATCGCATTGGTTGTGCTCGCTATTTTCCCGATTTTTTATTTTTACAGGAAAAACCGTTTTGAAAAAAACAGGTGGTATAACAGTGATTTTTCACCTTACGATACAGGAACAGACGATGACGATAATTAACAAACAAGACCTGAAAGGATTAAAATACTACCTTTCATTTGTAGTGGTGGTTATGGCCATCTATTTATATTCCATGTTTACCGGCTTGCGTTTTTTGAGCTTTAATGAACAGAACCATAGCAAAGAGCGGACAAATTCACGTACCTATTACCATAAATAATTAAGAACTAAAATACATCACAATGGAAGCACTTCACTTACAATACCTGGCCGCAGCATTTGTTTATGCTGTTTTCGGAATCATTACACTGGTCCTGGCTTTTTGGCTCATCGATAAAATGACCCCGCGCGATCTGTGGAAAGAGATCATCGACAAACAAAACATGGCCTTTGCAGTACTGGCATCTGCATTTATGATCGCCATTGGGCTGATCATTTCATCAGCAATTCACGGATAATCTATGTCCCTGATCAAGAAAAAAAAGAATCAGCTTTTACTGCTCGTTTCGGTATTTGTGATTGCCACCTGCGGGCTGATCTATGAATTGATCGCGGGAACGCTGGCGAGTTACCTGCTTGGTGATTCGGTAACCCAGTTTTCCACCATCATCGGGATCTATTTATTCTCCATGGGAATTGGCTCCTACCTCAGTAAATTCATTAAAGTGAATTTACTGAGCTGGTTCATCCAGATTGAGATCCTGGTAGGTGTTGTGGGCGGCGTAAGCTCCACCATTTTATTTATTGCATTTGAACATGCCAGCGGTTTTCATGTGATCCTCTACAGTTTGATCATCCTTACCGGAACATTGGTAGGTTTGGAAATCCCATTGTTGATGCGCATCCTGAAAGATGAATTTGATTTCAGCGAGCTGGTATCCAAAGTATTTACATTCGATTACATCGGCGCACTGTTTGCTTCCATCCTCTTCCCGCTCTTTATGGTTCCGTACATGGGACTTTTAAAAACCTCTTATTTTTTCGGATTACTCAACATTGTTGTTGCCATTGTGTTGTGCTTTACATTTGAATCGGCCATCAAATACCTGCGTTTCCTCCGGATCCAGGCTTTTATTGCCACCCTGCTCCTGCTGATCGGTTTTGTATTTGCAGAACAAATTCAAACCTATACCGAGTCAATGTCGTTCAACGAAAACATTATTTTCAGCAAATCCTCTCCTTATCAGCGCATTATTTTAACAAGCGATAAAGGTGTGACCAAGCTGTACCTGAACAATAATCTGCAATTTAGCTCTGCCGATGAATACCGCTACCACGAAGCGCTGGTACATCCGGGCTTATCACGCATCAGCAATCCAAAAAATATCCTGATCCTGGGTGGCGGCGATGGCCTTGCTGTGCGTGAAGTATTAAAATATCCAACGGTGGACAGTATTACACTGGTAGATTTGGATTCATCGGTAACTGCGCTGTTCAAGCATTCCGAATTATTGCAGGCGCTCAACAATCATTCGCTTACCAATCCAAAGCTGCACGTGATCAACACAGATGCATTCAGCTGGCTCAAACAAAATCACCGCATCTTTGATTTCATCATCATTGATTTTCCCGATCCTTCCAATTTTTCCGTCGGGAAATTATACACCACCTCCTTCTATAAAGAAATTAAAAAAGCACTTTCTCCAACAGGTGCTTTTGTTGTACAAAGTACTTCCCCTTTTGTTGCCCGCAAATCATTCTGGTGCGTAAACAATACCATGCAGTCCGTTGGATTTAAAACGCTGGCGTACCATTTATACGTACCATCGTTTGGCGAATGGGGCTATGTGATGGGATTTTATAATTTGTCGCCCACTCCTTATTTTTTACCTGATAAGTTAAAATATTACGACGAATCGCGTTATGCGGAAATGACCAGCTTCCCAAAAGATATGGCTTGTGTACCTACCGAGATCAATAAATTAAACAACCAGATTTTAATTCATTATTTTGAAGATGAGTGGGGAAAAGTTCAATAGCGGCATGAACAGAAGAAGCTTTTTAAAAATGAGCGGGCTTCTCCTGGCGATCCCGTATTTGAATGCCTGCAATCCTTTTTCTGCAAAACCGGCTTTTCAAACACGGATCACCGGCACCAATTCAAAAACGGGGCATTTGCTGCGGGAAAATAAATTTCCGCAACCGCTGCGCACCGAACAATTAAATACATTGATCGTTGGCGGAGGAATCTCGGGACTGAGCGCTGCACGCTGGTTAAAACGAAACAACTTCAACGATTTTAAATTAGTTGAGCTGGATACGGAAATTGGCGGGAATTCCAAAGGCGGAAAAAATGCTATTTCGGAATATCCATTTGCTGCGCATTATCTGCCTATCCCCAATGAAAATTTTTGTGAGCTGATCGATTTTTTAAGCGATCACAAAATCATTACCGGTTTTGATGATGCAGGTTTACCGTTATACGACGAATATTACATTTGTTTTGAGCCGCAGGAACGCCTTTTTTATCGCGGCATCTGGCAGGACGGGCTTCCACCGAAACAGGGATTGAACGAAGAAGAAAAAAAAGAATTGATCCGTTTTTTAACGTATACCGAAAGCTTTAAAAATAAAATTGGTACCGACGGACTTCCGGCATTTACCATTCCATTGGAATTGAGCAGCAAAGATGAAGAATTCATGAAGCTGGATTCCATGACCATTGCGGAATACCTGAAACAGGAAAATTACACCACCGTTTTTTTATTATGGTATGTAAATTATTGCTGCAAGGATGATTTTGGCAGCACCATCGAAAACACATCGGCATGGGCTGCCTTCCATTATTTTTCATCGCGCAATGGTAAAGCGGGCAATGCGTCCAATTTCGATCTGCTGGCATGGCCGGAAGGAAATCATTTTTTAACGAAAAAATTAATGTCGGAAGTACAGTCGCATTTATATACGCAAATGCTCACGTACAAAGTGGAAAAAGAAAACGGACACTGGAATTGTTTTGTTTTTGATGTGCAAAAAAATGAAAGCATTAAATACGAATGCCAGCAGGTGATCATGGCAACGCCGCAATTTGTGAACAAGCGCATACTTGCATTTGATACCGGCATCAACTGGGATTCCTTCGGATATTATCCATGGATCGTTGCCAACATCAGCATCCGTACTAAAAAAGAGTTGAACGGACTGCAGGATCTTTCCTGGGACAATGTTTCCTACAATTCAAAATCACTCGGTTATGTAAATGCCTGCCATCAAACCTTTGACACGGACAAAGAAAAAACAGTGATCACGTATTATTACAATTTTTCGGAGCACACACCAAAAGAAGAACGGCTGGCGATTTATACCAATGATGAAAATTACTGGCAGAAATTTATCATTGATGATCTAAAAGCGGTGCATCCAAAAATAGAAGAGCTGGTCGAGGACATTGAAGTGAATGTACTGGGCCACGGAATGATCAGCCCGACCAGGCATTTCCGGAGTAACCCATCAAGAGCCATACTCGAAAAAGGATTTGAGAATCTTTATTTTGCACATTCCGATATGAGCGGAATTTCCATATTTGAACAGGCATTTTACAGAGGCATCCTGGCCGCCAAGCAGGTTTTGAACAAAACAGATGAGCGCAGCAGCTAAAAATCCCTGGATCAAATCAAGCCTGTACGATACAGTATTTATACTGCTTCCGCCATTTTTGTGCCTGCTTATTATTTTTCTTTTCCCTACTCTTTTTTTCAATGATACAAACGGCGAAAGTGAATGGCTGTGGTTTTTCCTCGTTGTGTGTATTGATGTGGGCCATGTGTACAGCACTATTTACCGCACGTACATGGACAAAGAAACGGTATTAAAAAACAAGCTTCTTTTTTACGGCAGTCCGCTGATCATTTATATTACAGGCGTATTCCTGCATTCCATAAATCCTTTATTCTTTTGGAGAGTGATGACGTATCTTGCTGTTTTTCATTTTATCCGGCAACAATACGGTTTCATGCGTTTGTATTCACGCAAGGAGCAGCCTTCTTCCATTTCAAAAAAAATTGACACCCTTACCATTTATGCCGCCACGCTGTATCCATTGCTTTATTGGCATTTACAGGGGAAACAATTATTCAACTGGTTCATCGATAACGATTTTGTATACTTCAATTATCCACAGCTGATCCCCGTTTTTCAAATCATTTACGGGATTATTTTATTGGTTTACATCTCAAAAGAAATTTTCTTTTTTATAAAATACAAACAATTTAACCTGCCAAAAAATTTACTGGTCGCCGGTACCGTTGTATCCTGGTACATGGGCATTGTGTATTTAAAAGGCGATCTCACGTTTACATTGCTGAATGTTGTAAGCCACGGAATCCCCTATTACGCATTGGTTTGGGCTTACGGCAACAAACAAAAAGAGCAGATCCCAGCTAAAACAAATTGGATCGCCGTGTTTTTTAAACCGCGGAACATTCTTATTTTCCTGGGATTCCTGATCGTTTTGGCTTACGCCGAAGAATTGCTGTGGGATGGTTTTATATGGAAAGAACACGGCAGCGTTTTTCCTACTTCTGCTTTTTTACCTGATCTTACGGATAGCAAAAATTTAATGTCGCTGTTGATCCCACTCTTGGCATTGCCACAGCTGCTGCATTATTTTATTGACGGTTTTATCTGGAAAATAAAAAAAGATAAATACGGTTGGAGCTCTGTTTTGCTGGGGAGTAAAGAATGATCGTAGTCATACTTTTAACCTTTTGCCGTTGGGCGTAGCGTCCCGCTAGGTTCTTCCTGACAGGCGTCCCGCCTTTTTCATTTAAATGTTTTTTTTATAAACAGAAACTAATATTACGAACCTGTGCATTAAGCTATGTGTTTAGCTAAATGCAGCACACACCCCTAACCCCTCTCAAGAGGGGAACTGCATTCTTCACGACTTATTGAGTATATTATTATTTTATAATTTTATTGAAGAATATAATTTTTAATTCATCAGGATCAAATTCCCCTCTTGAGAGGGGTTAGGGGTGTGTAATTTACAGATAAAATCATAATCGGATGCGGCCAGAGGCCGCTTTAAAATGGACGTAGCGGGACGCTACGCTCAACAAAAGGATTAAACAAATGTTGATCGCACTGCTGCATTGCGGTAAAAAACAATACCTGTTTTATTTCCTCTTTTTTCTATCTTTGACTACTCAAAAAACAAACCCATGAAAAAAAATATACTCTTAATTATTGTATTGCTTTGCGCTTACCTCGGCAGCAATGCACAATCCTGCGCATTCGACCGGCAGATCACCACAACGGATTCCGTACTTTGTGCTGGCGATTCCACCATGCTTACATTTAATGTGATCGCCGGTGCACCGGTTGATACGGTTGTACCTACCCCGATTGTAAACAATAACGGACAGGATGGAAACATGTTTGACATCACAGCCACAAACACCATCCGGATTCGGTATTTCGAAGGGTTGATCGCGAACATCCCTAACCCAACCACCGAGTATTATATTTATTACAAAGTGGGAACACTTGTAGGTTCCGAAACCAATTCCGCTGCATGGACAATGCTTGCAGGACCAATCACGGTAACGCCAAACGCACCGAATGCCTATACCATTATCCCGGTAACGGTAAACATTGTGATCCCAGCCGGACAGACCTATGCGTTTTACCTCACCAATACTGCCGCAGCGAGCAACAACAACCGTTACCACAATGGTACGGCAACAGGAGCAACACTTGCTGGTAACGCTGATCTTACCATTTTTGAAGGAACAGGCGGCGCTTATCCTTTCGGAACATTTTTTAATGCGCGCCCCTGGGAAGGTATTGTGCATTATGATTACCCACCGGTAACTTATTTGTGGAGCACAGGCGCAACCACCTCTTCCATTATGGTTAACCCTGCCGCAACAGCTGATTATTCCTGCATTGCAGCGGTTACTTCCCTGTCGTGTTCGGTAGAAGATACCATCACCGTACAGGTAAATCCATTGCCAGCCCTGGCATTACACGATACCGCCATTTGCCAGGGAAACAACCTTACAATTGATGCGGGCAATGCCGGTGCCAGCTATACCTGGTGCAGCGGACAAACCACACAAAGCATTACTGCCGGTACTGCCGGAATGTATTGTGTAAGTGTTACCAATGCAAACGGATGTACCAATGCTGATTCACTTACCCTGAGTATTAATGCGCTTCCTTCTGTTACCGCTTCCGGCGATACCGTTTGCGCAGGAACAGCCGGAACATTAACCGGCAACGGTACAGGCACGATGTATACATGGAACCCGGGCGCGCTTACTGGCGCTTCCGTTACCGATATGCCATCCGTTACCACAACTTATACCGCTACTGCTACCGATCTAAACGGTTGCTCGGATACAGCAAGCGCCACCATTTATGTAAATGCATTACCGGTTGTTGTAACCACAGGCAGCACTATCTGCCAGGGCGACAGCGCAACAGTAACTGTTACAGGAAGCAGCGCCACATACACCTGGACCCCGGGTGCAGTGAACGGAGGTTCGCTAAGCGATGCACCGGCCAGCACTTCTACTTATACAGTAACGGCACTGGGTGCAAACGGATGCTCAGCCACCGGAACAGCAACGATTACTGTAAATCCATTACCAGCGATTTCGGTTTCTTCCTTCGGAACGTATTGTATTTATAATCCGGATGTAACCCTGAGCGGTGCAAGCCCTGCAGGCGGTGTATATTCCGGCGCAGGCATCAGCGGCAATACCTTATCGCCAGCAGCAGCCGGAACGGGTACACACATGATCGTTTATTCGTATACGGATGCGAACGGATGTTCGAATGCTGATTCGGCTTCTGTGATCATTGATGTATGCACAGGAATTGTATCGCAGCAAGCGGCACAAAATATTCACATTTATCCCAACCCTTTCAGTACATCCACAACATTAACCGTAGATGCAGGTGTTGTTTTAAAAGATGCGACGTTCCAATTGTATGACATTACCGGTAAAAAAGTGCTGGAGCAAATTGTTAGCGGATCTACCGTTAGTATTCAAAGAGGACAGCTTGACAGTGGCGTTTATTTTTACCGCCTGATGAATAATGGAATCCTTGCGGGTTCCGGAAAATTAATTGCAGAGTAATTTTTCAGGTAATTATTTCTAAAAAAAACGGGCAACAAATTATGTTACCCGTTTTTTTATTTGTTGTGTTTTGATGGGTGTTGTGTTTCTTCTTTAATCGACTATCGAAAATTTGATACTAAATGGTTTTGCATTAGAGAATGCAGGTTTATTAAATCCCTAAAAAGATGGAAATCAAATTGAGTCTTATTCCATCCTCTTTTCTTTTTGTCTTGAAACAAAAAGAAACAAAAAATTCAAGAACAAGCCATCGGTCTCACGCACCATCCGACGCGTCCCCGCTACTTGTTCTGGCCGCCGCACCCTTCTAATTTTTTTTTCGTACTCCCTACGGATCGGGATGAATTAAAATCGTACTCCGCTTCTCAAACATTCTGCTGCCACTATGTAAAAACAAAAGGATATCCATTCTGCAGACTATTTCGGCCTGTTCAGTAATAGCGGAAATAAGCGCCAGAAAAATCATAGCTACGGAGCGATCAACCGCATGCGCGCAATTAACCGCGGTTTTCCTACAGCGCCAGCGGAAGGAAAAATTACCTTACAGGCAGTCCGCCGCGGCGGATTGTTACTTTTTGCCTTCAAAAAGTAAAAGGCAGACGAACTGTTAGATCCTATAAAATTTGTAGTTTTTGTTAGTAATCCTGATTTATTTTATTCCGGAAGATGCAACAATCCTTTTAATTTTTTGACCGCGTCCTTCGCATTGTCATTATCAGGATCCAGCGCTAACGACTTTGTATAATTTTGCAGCGCAAGGGCGTATTGTAAATTTTTCATATACGCTTCCCCCATACTGTCAAACGCATTAGCGCTATCCGGATACAAAGCGATGTTTATTTTTAACACATTAATAGCGGCTTGCAGTTTATTATTATTGAGCCATTGATAACCTACCGTATTAACATAGTTTTCCAGCGTTGTATAGACGGCTGCAATTTCAGCAGCATGTAATTTAAGATCAGCACTTATTTTATTGGTGCAAACAGAATCATTCGCAGACTTGAATTTATTGATCAGATCTAATTCCTGCATGTATGCTTCTATTTTATTTTTTCGGGCTAAAAATTCATCCGAACGTTCTTTGCTTTTCTCAAACGTCAGGTGATTGTAAAACGAATTTTCAGGCTCTGTCATCCCGGTAATGTACAGATCCTGTATCTCAAAAATTTTGATAAGCTTTTTTACCTGGTAGCATTTAAAATTACAGTCCGGGTGCCAAATGGTTTTATAATCATTCGAAAATGCTTCGCGGATCATCAGCTTCCCCTCCGGTTTCATTTTTGTACGGGCATCTTCAATCATATCATACACTTCATAAATTTCATGAAAGGTATTATTGAAAATAACTTTATCAAATGTACTGTCGGGTAAATTGGTTTTCTTTTCGGTGCCGATCACAAACTTAAACGTATTGGTTTGCGGACTTTCCCTCACTTTGTTGTAATAAGTAATGACTTTATTCAACTGCGTTTCACTCAAAAAGTTGGTATCAATATCTTCCAGGTAAAAATGCACACTGTCTACCAGCACAGAAAATGCACCTTCTACCCAGCCGCTTGCTGCGCCAATATCAGCAACCTCATCGCCTTTTTTTAACTGGTAATCTCTTACATAATCTTCAAATTCATCTTTACATTCCTGTTTTGTAAGTGCATAACCATATTTAAAAGGCTTGGAAGCATTGGTGCTGTATATCGTTGTTGAATCATCCATTATATATGGATCTTGTCCTGCAACCGGTTTGCTTACGGAACAACTTTGAGCAAGCGGCAATAAAAAAAATAAAGTAATGATGAAATAAAAATTCCTGTGGTTGAACTGCATACTATTATTCGTTTGTGTTTTATCCATTTATATTTTTCACAAAGTCGGATCATAAATGTACGAAAGGTAATTGCAAAGCGCAAAAAAAGCGAACCAGGCGGTTCGCTTCTGCACTGCACTCGTGGTTAGCATATTAAACTTTAATGAGTATCCGGAACTTTGTACCAACAGACACTATTTTTTAATTTTACAATTATTTAATTTTTAACTTTTTGAAGGCCCGCCCGAACGAATGAATTCGTTCATTCGGGCGGGCAAAATTAACAATCCCGCACGTGCGGGACGATCTTGTAATGTAATTTGCTCTTCTGCTGGCGCGAAGACCAACCGCGGATAA
>JAOQAG010000003.1 GCA_025963715.1 Bacteroidota bacterium | reverse complement strand
GGCACAGGGCTTTTCGCCCGAAGCAATCTCACACCAGAGTATAAAACCTGAATGAGATTGCTTCGGGCGAAAAGCCCTCGCAATGACGTTCTTAAAAAGAATTTTTTTTATGGTATAAAGTTTCGGGTACTCATTTAAAAATAAATCAATTTTGAATAAAAAAATAAATATCATTTACGCAAAAAGCACCGCCGAGATCTTTAACCGGCAATCGGCGCTGGGTTCTTATATCCATTGCCTGGCAACCATTTTGGCAAAGAATGGTTACGACGTTTCTGTAAATGAATTAGCATTTCATGCGGGATTGGAGCAGAAAAAAAATGCAATAGCAAATCCTTCCGGCTCTTCTTCATTTATTAAAAAATTGATCCCGGATTTTATAAAAGAAGCGATCAAAGACAATCGTTTGTTTAAAGATCTGGAGCAATTGTATCTGCAAATTGACAAAGGAACAGCACCGGACTGTATCCTCGAATTTTATACCTACGGCTCTGATTTAGGAGTACGCCTTTCTGAAAAATACAACAAACCGCTGTACCTTATTTATGACAATCCCGTGTTGGAAGAGCACCAGTTCTTTCATGGAAAACAACTTTTTTTTAAAAACAAAATTGAAGTGCGCGAACAAAGATCGATCCTGCATGCAAGCGGTATTGTGGCGTACTCCAATGCTGTTAAAAATTATCTTGAAAAAAAATATACAAAATTGCTTCCCGTTCGCATTCATCAAAATGTGGATTATACCCGCTTTGATTTTATCAATGAAAAGCCGAAACAAGTAACGATCAACATTGGTTTTATTGGTTCATTTTTAAAATGGCACCGTGTGGATCTGTTGATAAATGCATTTGTCCGCCTTAAAAAAGAAGGGCACAATGCAAAGCTTTTTTTGATCGGGAACGGGATGGAATTTGATGCGATCAAACAACAGATTGCTAATTCCGGCTTTGCCGCTGAGATTCAATTGCCCGGTTTTATGGACGGACAATCGCTGTTGGCATTCAAACAAAAGATCGACATCGGCGTGATGCCCGGTTCCAACTGGTACGGCGCGCCCAATAAAATATTTGAATACGGTGCTGCAAAAATTGCTGTGGTAGCACCGGATACACCTACCATCGCCGATCTGTTTGAGAATAACAACGAATTGCTGCTTTTTAAACAGGATGATGAGAACAGCCTGTACGAACAATTGCTGCGTTATACTACTGATAAACCATTGCGCGATGCACATGCACTAACGTTGCAAAATAAAATCAGGAATAATTATTCGGAAAACATTACATTTACGTTCTATAATCAGCTCCTTTTTTCCTAACATTTACACGCTTAGAATGTCGATCAATAAACATGTTCCCGTATTGGATTCCCTGAGAGCAGTAGCTGCATTCTCCGTTTGTTTGTTTCATTTTATTTGCACCGTTACCGGGTTCATCGATTCCAATTTTGTACGCACTTTATTTTCCACGGGACATTACGGCGTACAAATGTTTTTTGTCATTTCAGGGTTTGTGATCCCCTGGTCGCTTTTTCACAGCTCGTACGTGATCCGCAATTATTTTACGTTTGCGCTCAAGCGTTTGATCCGCCTCGAACCGCCTTACATTGCTTCGCTGATGCTGGCCGTAGCGCATACCTATTTACGCACCATGAGCGCGCATTACAACGGTGTGGACATTACGCCTACAGCAACACAGATCGCATTACACTTCGGTTATTTAATTCCGTTTGTGGAAGGGCAGCACTGGATCCGCCCTGTTTACTGGACACTAGCGGTGGAGTTCCAATACTATTTATCCATCGGCTTGTTATTCCCGCTCATTGCAAGCGGAAAAATATTTTTACGGATCCTCAGTTACCTGATCATTCTGGCGGGCCCGTTCATCATCAAAGGATATTTGCCACTGTATCTGCCGGTATTTTTATACGGCATTGCTTTGTTTTTATTCAAAGCAAAAATTATCGGTTGGCTGGAGCTGGTTATTTTAACCAGTGTTGCCACGATAGAGATTTTTATGTTTCATGAGCTGGGAACATTTATTTATGCAGGGATCACTTACATTGCGATCTTATTTTTCTCAGAATTCAAAAGCAAGATCCTTACCTTTTTCGGAAATATTTCGTACTCCGTTTATTTGTTTCACAGCCTTACCGGTTTGGTGATCCTCAATTATTTTTCACACATTGTCACCAGTCCGTTTTATAAATTTTTGCTGGTACTGCTTGCATTGGCTGTTACCACCGCCGCATCGTACATCGTTTACCGTTTGATCGAATTACCATCCAAACGGTTATCATCCCGCATCAAATTCAGGAAGGAGGAAACGCAATGAAAGTAGCGTTGTTAACCGATGGAATTTATCCGTATGTGATTGGCGGCATTCAAAAACATTCGTTTTATTTAGCAAAATATTTTGCGCTCAATAAAATTGAGGTCGACCTGTATCATACTGCCAATGATCTTTCCAAAGCGGATTCATTGGATTGTTTTTCGGAAGAAGAAAAAAAATACATCCATTCGTATACAATCCCGTTTCCAAAACTGGATAAATTTCCCGGCCATTATATCCGCGAAACAAAAGCATATTCTGAAACTATTTTTGAAAAATTAAAACAAAACACACCGGTCGATTTTATATATATACAAGGTTTGTGCGGAATGAAATTATTTGAAAATAAACACGAACTAAAAACGCCTGCCGGTGTAAATTTTCACGGTTTGGAAATGTTCCAGAAAGCAGCCAGTCTGCGTTCCAAAGCCGAGCAGTATTTATTCCGGAAACCCGTTTTACGCTCGCTCCACGCGGCAGATGTGGTTTTTTCACTCGGTGGAAAATTAACGGAATTGTTGATAGAGCAAGGTATTCCCAAAGAAAAAATTTCCCAGGTTTCCATTGGCATTGATTCTTCCTGGCTGCGGGAAGAAACGATTATCCTGCATTCAAAAATAACATTTGTATTCACCGGAAGGTATGAGCGGCGCAAAGGAATTGAAGAGCTGATGAGCGTTTTGAGCACGATCAAAAACCAGCAATTTGATTTTCATTTCATCGGTGGAATTCCGGAAGAGAAAAAATTAGTAGCTCCAAATATCACGTATTGGGGCAACATCAACGATCCCGAAAAAATAAAAAACATCCTTAAAACCGCGGATGTATTGGTTTGCCCGAGCTACAGCGAAGGAATGCCAACGGTAATTTTGGAAGCGATGGCATCCGGAATGGCAATTGTTGCCAGTAACGTGGGTGCGGTAAGTGAGCAGGTAAGCGCAGCAAACGGAATTTTAATTGAACCCGGAAATAAACGGCAATTAGAAAAGGCTTTACTCGATATGATCAGCGTTGATCCCGAACGACTGATTAGCATGAAAAAACAGTCCATTGCGCTGATTAAAGAACGTTTTTTATGGGAAGCGATCATCCTTAAAAATATTGCAGCCATTCAGCAGTATGTGTAGTTATTTGTATTTTTATAAAAAATCAAAAATGTCTAAAAAAATCGCCATACTTTGTTCCGGACTCGATAACGTGATGCGCGGTTATGAAACCCATTGCAGGACATTTTTTGATTGCCTTAAAGAAGAGAACATTCCGGATACTGAGTTTATTTTATTTAAGCGCCAGGGCGAAAAAAAGAAAAATGAAGTGGTGTTGAAAGTGCCTTACCGCAGCAATTTTTTATGTCAGTATTTAGCGCGCTTTCGTGGCGATTTGTTGTATTGGGAATATTTATTTTTTGCGATCCGCTTCCTTATTCATTGTTTTGTTTTCCGTAAAAAATTCGAGACCATCTCCGCCATTGAACCGATGGTAGCTAAAACCATTTTTAAATTCAGGAAATTGTTGCCCGGCAGTCCCAGGATCGTGTTTACACATGGTGTTTGGAACCAGCCGCTTGATAACATCAACAATGCTGATGTGTTCCACGAAGTAAGCATCGAAAATTACAATGCCATGAAAAGTTATGTGGAACAGCACCATCTGAATAAAGAAGTGGTATTGCTGCCACACTTTTTAAGCGATGCCGCTTTGCCGGTGTATGATAAAGCGCAATTGAGAAAACAATTCGGGATTACCACGCCCAACGTATTATTAAGCGTGGGCGCCATCAACCGCGCGCACAAGCGCATGGATTACCTGATCGAAGAAGCAGCTAAATTACCGGATGACTGGACACTGGTGGTATGCGGTGCTGCACGCGGAAAAGAAGGCGACATCGTGCTAAACATGGGGAAGGAAAAAATGGGAAACCGCTTCATTCATTTGTTCATCCAGCGCGAAGAAATTTCGAAAATATACGCACTCGCCGATGTGTTTGTGCTCGCTTCCACACAGGAAGGTTTCGGGATCGTTACGCTTGAGGCGATGCAATCGGGATTACCGGTTTTATTACATAATAACGAACTATTCCGCTGGATCTTAAAACAGCCGGATTGCTGCATCAACATGGAAAAAGAGAATGAGCTGTATTCTAAATTACGTGATTGTGCGAACGATCCGCAATGGCTTGCCGAAAAATCCGCGTTGAACAAAAAGATCTTCAATGAAAATTATAAATGGTCGGGCGTGCGCAAGCAATACCTCGATCTATTACTAAGCCCGCGAAAATAGAAATGAACACAAAGATCTATTTTCCAAACCTTAACGGGATCCGTTTTATTGCCGCGCTGGCAGTGATCATTCATCACATTGAGCAGATCAAATTCTTTTTTCAATACGATAATTGCTGGGAAAACCCCTACATCCGCATCATCGGGAAACTAGGCGTCATCCTGTTTTTTGTGCTCAGCGGATTTTTGATCACGTACTTATTGCTTACCGAAAAAAAACTCGGCGGCATTTCCATCAAATCATTTTACATCCGCCGCATCCTGCGCATCTGGCCGTTGTATTACCTGATCGTACTGCTTGGCTTATTTGTTTTTCCACACCTCGATTTTCTGTTCATCGCCGAAAGTCACCGTACCGATGCCATCCAGGATCATTTCATGACCAAAGTGGCACTGTTCGTTTTGTTTTTGCCCAACCTTGCTTTGTCCGGATTTGCGCCCGTTCCTTACATTGCGCAAACCTGGTCAGTAGGCGTGGAAGAGCAATTTTACCTGATCTGGCCGGTGCTCATCAAAAAAATAAAAAATACATTGGGCGTATTATTCGGTGTGATCGCTTTTTACCTCGGAGTTAAATTTATTCTTATCGCAATTAATGCGCATTCCGGAATTTTTGATCACAACAAAATTCTGCACGGCTTGTTTGGCTTCTGGGACGAATTTAACATCGATTGTATGGCTATTGGCGGCATTGCAGCTTACGTGCTGTTTCATAAAAAAGAAAAAGTGCTGTCCTTTTTATTCAACATCTACACGCAAATTGGTGTTTATTTATTACTCATCTGCGCCATCGCATTCAAATTTTACATTCACAATCTTATTTTCGAATGTTATTCCGTTTTGTTCGCCATCATCATCCTCAACCTGGCGGCAAATCCCAAAACCATTCTGAAATTAGAGAATTCTGTATTCAGTTATCTCGGAAAAATTTCCTACGGTTTGTACATGTATCATTATGTGATGGTGGCTTGCGCGATAAAATTGCTGGATGCGTTTGGAACCCGAAACAACATTCTTATTTATAGTTTGTCCATCGTTTTCACGATTGTGATCGCATCACTTTCGTATGAGTTTTTTGAGAAAAAATTCTTAAAATTGAAAAAACGTTTTACTCTTGTTGTCAGCGGAAACGATGGGGCAGAAGAAAATCCTCTAAAAAATTAAATGAGCGTCCGGAACTTTGTACCAACTGTTTTTTGTATTAGAGCATGCAATTTTATTGAAATCCTGATTTATAAAATGATAGAATACTCATTCTGCAGACTCTTTCTGCCTGTTTAGTAATAGGCGGGAATGAGCGGCAGAAGGATTATAGCTACGGAGCAATAAAGCGCATCCGCGAAATTAACCGCGGTTTTCCTGTAGCGTCAGCGGAAGGAAAAATTACCTTACAGGCTGAAAAGGTTTTTGTAACTTTTTGCCTTCAAAAAGTTAAAGTGCAATTAGTCAAAAAAAATTAACACAATGCAAATAGATGTAGTCATACTTTCCCTCTGCGCCACCGAAGAAACGTTCATCATGAACTCCAATTGCATTTCTTCATTAATGGAATCGGAAACAGAGCATACGTTTAACGTGATCGTGATGGAAAGCAACAAAGAATTTTTAAAAACCGGTTACCAGTATCCGTATCCGGTACAGGTGATCATCCCGCAGGAAAAATTCAATTACAATAAATTTTTGAACATCGCGATCAAACAAACAAACAATGAAATGATCTGTTTATGCAACAACGACCTGGTTTTCAAAAAAGGCTGGCTCACCCAAATTTTACGCATCAAAAAATTACGTCCCGGTATTCAATCCTTTTCACCGAAAGATCCTGACTATAAAACGGTAAAAGGCAAGTTCATGGATCACGATTATTATTTAGGATATGAAGTCGGCTGGGAATTTTTTGCCGCCTGTTTATTATTAGAGCGGAAAGTGTTTGAAAAAACCGGGTTCTTTGACGAAAAATTCGATTTTTATTACCAGGATTACGATTTTTCCATGTGCCTGCGCAAGCACAGTATTTTACACGCATTGGTTACAAAAGCCAACTTCTCGCATGTATACACCGGCCGCGTAAAAAACGATTTTACCACCATGGAAAAGCTGGACCGCGATAAGGCATTATACCATCAGAAATGGGGCAGTCAGCGCATGATCGGCATCAAAAACCGCCTTGCCCGCGTATTACATTTTTTTAACTTAAACTTTGCTGTAAAACTGCTATATTCGTGTCGTAATTAATTTTTTAATATGGACGAACTTAAAGCATTTGTATCCCAGAACCTGGGAGGTTTTTCACCCAAAGCAATCCCTAATTTTATTTTCAGTTTCCTGATCTGCGCAGTACTCGCCTTTACCCTCGGGCGCTTGTATGTAAAATATGGAAATTCCCTTTCCAACCGCAAAGCATTTGCGCGCAATTTCCTGGTGCTGGCCATCACCACCATGTTCATCATTTCTGTTGTAAAATCATCACTGGCGTTATCGCTCGGGTTGGTAGGTGCACTTTCCATTGTGCGTTTCCGCTCCGCCATCAAAGAGCCGGAAGAGCTGACATATTTATTTTTGACCATCGCCATCGGTCTTGGTTGCGGTGCCGGTTTAACGTTGCTGACCATCGTTGCTTTTTTCGGATTTGCATTGGTCATCTGGTTCAATAGCCGCTACCAGCGCGAAACAGAAAACCAGAATTTATACCTCACCATTTCCGGCAGCTTGTCGGATGCCGTAAGCATTCAATCCATTACAGAAGAATTGAAAAAGCACGCAGCCGGATTAAAATTAAAACGTACCGATGAAAATGCTTCCGTTTTTGAAGCCTCGTTTTTTATAGAGTTCGATAATTTTGAAAAGCTGGAAGCAGCCAAAGCATCGATTAAAAAATTGCACCCTTCTTTGTCCGTAACCTTCATGGACAATGCACGCGATTTTTAGTCTAAAAAACTCCGATCCCAATGCCTGTTACCAAACAACAACCGGAAGAATTACGTTTTGAGCGTAAGTTTTTAATTACTGATCATGCTTCCGCAGAAGTAAAACAGTTGTTGAAATATCATCCGGCGGCATTTTCCGAGATCTTTTACGAACGCAGCATCAACAATATTTATTTTGATACCATCGGCTTCAACAATTATTATGATAATGTGGAAGGAGAGACCGAGCGTTTAAAAGTGCGCATCCGCTGGTATGGCGACTTGTTTGGCAAGATTGAAAAACCAATTCTTGAATTAAAAATAAAAAAAGGATTGCTTGGTAAAAAAGATTCGTACAACTTATTACCCTTTACACTCGATACCAATTTTTCGAAGGAACAAATCATCAATGCCATCGCTACTGCCGATCTGCCCCTGCATGTGCGCGACCTGATGCTGTCGCTGCAACCTGCGCTGCTCAATAGTTACACGCGTACTTATTATTTATCGGAAGATAAAAATTTCCGCATCACCATCGATCGCGAATTAACCTATTATAAGATTGGCTACTGGCACAATACTTTTTTGAACAAATCTGTTGACCATCATTCCACCGTGCTTGAATTAAAATACGATGCCTCGATGGAAACGGAAGCAAAAATAATCGGGAATGGATTGCCCTTTGCCATGACCAAAAATTCCAAATATTTACAAGGCATCGAAAGGATTCTTTTTTAATGAAACTGATCCGGGAAAATAAACAGCGCATCTCCACAAGGTTTAAAATGCTTACCGCCGCCATTTTAGCCGGATTGCTGCTGCTCTTGTTTTTATGCACTTTCTGGACCTATCCGATCAAGCCGGATGTAATTACACTTGCAAAATCAAAAGAGCTACAACCTCCTGTAACATCAGCTTCCGGCGGTTTTTATGCAGCGCCGTTTGCAGTACAACTCACAGCGCCCACACCCGGAACCGTTATTTATTATACACTCGATGGCTCCGAACCAACGCTGTTATCGCCTGTTTACAAGCATCCGGTGGTGATCAATGTAAAAGAAGAAGAAAATGTATTGTCGGCCATTCCGACTTCGCCACGCTGGGCCCCGCCTGTTGGCGATGTTTTTAAAGGAACTGTATTGCGCGCCATTGCTGTAAAAGATTTTGCAAAAAGCAAAGAGCTGATGAAAACTTTTTTTGTAGATCCCAAAGGAACGGCGCGTTATAGCCTGCCGGTTGTATCGCTGGTGGTGGATTACAAAGATTTTTTCGGTTACAACAAAGGCATTTATGTATTGGGTAAAAGTTACGGCGATAAAGACAATTACATTCGCAAAAATATTTCACTTGATCTGCCCTGGTGGGAATATCCGTCCAATTACCTCGATCGCGGTAACGATGCCGAGCGCGATGCACACATTGAATTGTATGAGCCGGGCGGTAAAGCCGGTTTTGAAGCAAACGTGGGCGTGCGCATCAATGGAAATGCCACACGCGGCTACGCACAAAAATCATTGCGGATTAATTTTCGTGAAAAATACGGGACTGCCAGCCTTGATTATCCTTTATTTCCGGGTTATCCCGTACATACGTTCAATTCGTTTATTTTGCGGAATTCCGGTAACGACTGGGACAAGACCATGTTCCGCGATGGGTTGATCCAGTCGCTCATGAAAGATGCGCACGTGGATATCCAGGCCGACCGTTCTGCCATTGTGTTTATCAATGGCGAATATTGGGGCATCCACAACATCCGGGAACGTTTTGATGAAAATTACCTGGCGAATAAATACCACATGGCGGCTGATAGTCTTTGCATTTTAGAACTGAACGGTGTGCTTTCCCACGGAAAAAAAGGAGATACCGAAAGCTTTAAAGAATTGCTGGAATTTGTTCAGAAGCACGACTTGTCGCAGCAGCAAAATTACGAGGAGCTTACTTCCAAAATAGACATTCAAAGCTTCATTGATTTTCTTGCCGTAAATATTTATTTCTGCAACAGCGATTGGCCCAATAATAACGTAAAATTCTGGCATTACAAAACTCCGGAACCAACTGATACAGCCGGTTGCCGGGATGGCCGCTGGCGCTGGATGCTGTATGATACCGACTGGGGATTCGGGTATAATACAGCAAGTGTTCCATCCGTTAATTTGCTCGAAAAAGCAAAGAGAACGGGCAGTGTAGGCATTTTATTCAGCGCGCTTATTAAAAATAAATCCTTTGTAGAAGCGTTCACGCAGCGTTTTCAATACCTGATCGATCACCAGTTTTCCACTAAGCATCTTATTTCAGAAGTGGACCGCATGCAGGGCCTTATGGCGCCCGAAATGCGCGAGCACATCAATCGCTGGCGCGTGATCGGTACCTACGGGCAATGGCTTGACAATGTGGAGGTATTGCGGGATTTTGCAAAAAAACGTCCGCAATTACAAGCAGATCAGTTAAATGCATTTTTTAAACTGACGGAAAGTAACCGAATTATTGTTAAAAATTAAGCGGTTAAAACCTCTTAAAACTGTATCTTTGGTCACCAAAAAAATACCGGGTTGAAAGCGTATTATACCGAAAATATTCAGTTTTACATCATTCTGTTTGTCTGGCTAGTTACAGGTATGTATGGTGGCCCGATTATCTACATCGTTCTTCCTGCAACATTACTGCTGATGAAACGTCAGGGAATGTACGAAGAAATGCTGCTCGGTTTTTTTTTCATACTCATTCTTTCCGATAGTTACGAGCTCCGCCTCTTTTTTGCCAAATCCGCCAAAAATATTTACATCACGCTGCTCGCGGTATTTTTTCTTTTCGACAGCAAGGAATTTCAACCGCTCAACTCATTATACAAATTATTTTTTCCGTTTTTTCTCATCTCGGTCTATTGCCTTTGTTTTACTGAAACCTTCGGGATCAGCGTCCAGAAAACACTTTCGTATTATTTGATGATCCTTGTGATCCCCAATTATTTTGCAAAAATATACAGGGACAACGGCGAGGCTTTTTTCCGCAATCTCGTTTATTTTGTCGTCACCATCCTGCTCATCAGCGCCTTGCTGATCGTGGTAAGTCATAATGTGGCGTACAGCAGCGGCCGGTATCGCGGAATGTTGGGAAATCCAAACGGCTTAGGGCTGTTCTGTTTCCTGGTGTTTCTTTTATTTTCCGTCATCAAAAATGTAAAACCCAACCTGTTCGATCAGCGGCAGGTAGCTTTCATTTATGTGGTGATCGTGGCATCCATGCTCCTTACCGGATCTCGGAATTCCATTGTAGGTGTTTTCGTATTTGTATTGTTCCAGCGGTTTTACAAGATCAATTTGTTTTTCGGTTTCCTGATGGCGATCCTGTTTGTGTTCGGTGTGGAGTTGGTGAGCAGCAATCTTGCCAGCATTGTGACCACCCTTGGTCTGGGTGATTTTTTAAGGGTAAAAACCCTCGACGACGGAAGCGGACGTTATGTAGCCTGGGGTTTTGCCTGGAAACACGTACAGGAAAACTTTTTTATCGGGAGAGGTTTTGGTTATGATGAGCATTACATGCGCAGCAATTGGGATTTATTATCAAAAATGGGTCACCAGGGCGGGATCCACAATACATTTTTAACATTCTGGATGGATATGGGATTGGTTGGATTGCTAATCTACCTGCGTTCCCTGATCCTCGCCTTCGCCAAAGCTGCCAAAAACACCACGCTGGCATATCCCATCATGTTTGTGATTATGTTTACCGCTTTTTTCGAATCCTGGCTGGTGGGCTCGCTTAACCCGCACACGATCATTTTTTTAATGATCCTGGCGCTTATTTCCGACCCGGAATTTTACGTAAAAAAAGAAGAAGAATTATCTTTAGCGATTGAATAAAAAATGGAAATTAAAAAGAACCAGGAAAATACTACCGGCATCCGGGAAACCGTGCTTTTTATAAAAAAATACAAGCGCTTTTTTAAAAAAGTGCTGCTGTTTTGTATTGTGATTGGGATCATTACCGGCGGCTTTATCGCTTCCAAAGCAGTGCGTACAAAAGGGTATACCGGCTTGTGGGATTTTGCAGGTACCGTGGCTTCCAATTATTGGAAAGGCATGGATGCCAATGCGGAAAACATTTCCATTGAGATCAAAGAAAAAGATTACAAAGAACTGGCGAAAAACCGCGAAAAAGCATTGGAACGCGGTGTGATCATTAATGATATTGACGGCGATTACGTGCCTGCAACGCTGGAATACAAAGGCAAAAAAATGGATGTGAAACTGCGTTTGAAAGGACACATGACCGACCATTTGCAGGATAATAAATGGTCGTTCCGTGTAAAAATAAAAGGCAAGGATGCGTTTATGGGTATGAAACGTTTTTCGATCCAGCATCCCGGAACGCGTGGTTATATCTACGAATGGATCTATCATCAATTGATGAAACAGGAAGATATTATTGCGCTGCGTTACAAATTCATCAATGTTTCGGTAAATGGAAAAGATTGGGGAATTTATGCGGTGGAAGAAAATTTTGATCCCGAATTAATTGCGAACAATAACCGCAAACCCGGGCCGATCATTCGTTTTAATCCCGATCTGTATTGGGTGGACCGTTACAACGAGATTGAAAATTCGGAGCCGGTTGCTGAATTTGCGAGTTATTATTCTGCCAATGTGGAAGCATACCGCGAGGACAATGTATTGGAAGATTCGGTGCAGAAAAAATATTACATGAAAGCCATTGCGCTGATGGAAGGTTTTCGCAGCCGCAAGCTGAATGTAGGGCAGGTGTTTGACATTCCGCGTTTGGCAAAATTCCATGCTGTGATCGATTTGGTAGGCGGGCAGCACAGCATCGACTGGAGCGATTTGAAATATTATTACAACCCGGTAACGGCAAAGCTGGAGCCGGTGGCGTATGAAAGCTTTACGCAATTTCCTTTCCAGGATATTTCCGGAAATTATAAATATGAAAATTTAGACAGCGCGCATTATTACCCCGATCTGCACACGGCTTTGTTCAGCGATCCTGAATTTTTTAAAGCCTACATCCGGGAACTGGAGCGCATTTCGAAACCGGCTTATCTGGATCAGTTTTTTAGCGGAGAAAACCAGGAATTGAAAAAAAACCTGGCAATCATCTACAAAGAATTCCCGTACAAAAAATTTGAGAAAGAAGGATATTATAAAAATCAAAAAATGATAGTGGAATTGTTGTCTGCTCCCAAAGCGTTCCAGGCGTATTTTGATTTTGTCGCCAACAACCAGGTTCATTTACAGATCGGCGCCATCGAATCGTTACCAACGGAGATCAAATCCATTTCCATCGGCAACAGCCTGGGCGTGCCGCTTATGCCGATCATACTGCCTGCAAAAAAACGGAATAAATACGTGGAGTACAAAGAATATGTATTTACAATGCCAACCGGAATTACCTGGGACGATTCGCTGATCCAATCACTGAAAGTGAATTACAGCGTGTTGGGCGCAAGCACAGAACAGGAAACGAAAGTGTTCCCGTTCCCGCATACTGACAGTGAATTTATTGCGGAAGAAATGAAAAATGAAAAAGGAAATGTCAATGAGTTTTCTTTTTTAACGGTGGATGAAACAAGGCACCTTATCATGATCAAACCCGGAAAACAAGTGGTTGACAAAGACCTGGTGATCCCTGCGGGTTACAAGCTGGTGGCAAATGCAGGCGTTGACATCGATCTGAAAAACAATGCAAAACTGGTTTCTTATTCTGCGCTGATTTTTACCGGAACGGAAGATCAGCCCGTGATCATTGAATCGAGTGATTCTACAGCCGAAGGAATAGAAATTATCAACGCACCAAAATCGGTTTGGAATTATGTGACTGTTCGTAATTTGCCAAAAATCCACGATCACCTGTGGAACCGCACCGGCGGAATTACGTTTTATGAATCGCCTTTTGAATGTAACTACAGCAGCTTTTACCATTGCAAAGCAGAGGATTGTATCAACCTGATCCGTTCCACTTTTTCCTTCAAAGAATGTTTGTTTCACAAAATGCACGACGATGCACTGGATGCCGATTATTCGGAAGGAACCGTGACCAATTGTGTGTTTGAAAAATGCGCGGAAAATGCACTCGACATCATGCTGGGAAAAATTACCGTAACCGGGATTTATGTGGATGGCGCCGGAAACAAAGCGCTTAACATAAAAGCCGGAACGCAGTTGAAAGGCAGCGGCGTAAAAATTAAAAATGCACGCATTGCTATTTCCGGTGAAGACGAATCCACCATTGATTTGAAAGATGTACAGATCAGCGATTCCGAAATTGGTTTGGTTGCTTATAAAAATAAGCCGGGTGCGGGCCATGCACGGGTAACTGTAACCGGATTGAAATTAACCAATGTGAAGAAAAATTATTTAAGAGAAAAAAAATCAACCATCGTTGCCAACGGTATTTCCATTACGGAAGATGTGGACGATGTAGAAGCAATTATTAAAGGTGATAAAAAGAAACGTAAATAAACTAAGCGGCTTTGTTGCACTGTTCCTGATGTTTGCAAACATGCAGGCGCAGGTCATTTCGCCATTCAATAAGCTGGAAATAAAAGATACCGGTACTTCTTATTCTTTTATCGTGAGCGGGCATTTTCACGGTGCATCCACCAATATTTCCTCTTTTCCGGCGTCGTCGCTGCAGGCAAACATTGATACGCTCAATGCCCTGCACCCTTCATTTTTAATGAGTTTGGGCGATCTGTTCCTGGATGTGAATGATACTTATCTGCAGCATTATCAGAAAAGTTTGTTTGATAAATTAAAAATGCCGCTGTTTAATTCCGTTGGGAATCACGATCTGGCAAACGGGAACATGTACGAGAAAATATTCGGGAAGGAATATTTTTATTTTACTGTTCAGTCGGAATTGTTTATTGTACTGAATACAGAAGAAAGCAACGGCAGCATCAAAAGTGAACAGTTGGAAATGTTCCAAAAAGCGCTTTCGCAGATCACGGAAAAGAAAATAAAAAACGTATTTATTTTTTCTCACCGCCCTATTTGGTCTGAAAACAGTGATAAATACAAAAACTTATTTGAAGGAAATACCCGCTCGGCGCTTTCCACTAATTTTGATTCCGATATAAAACCGTTATTAAAATCCATCCCGAAAAATGTAAACACCTTCTGGTGCTCGGGTTCCATGGGTGCTGCAGCGCCTGCTTCTTTTTTTTATGATAAAGATGCAGAAACAAATGTAGTGTTCATGCAAACCGCTCTCCGCGATCTGCCAAGGGATGCGGCCTTATTGGTAAATGTAAATAACGGAGCAGTTACGTTCAATGGCATTTCCTTTACCGGTCAAAAGCTCGATCCGGTTGAAACGTACAACATGGATTACTGGAGCAAAACAGTAGCGCCCGAACAACAATTTAATTACCGTATGTTGCCGTATTTAACGTTGCTGATGCTGCATCATCAATATTTTTGGATCGGCTTTGGATCGGCACTGATACTCCTCCTCATTTTTTCAATCATCAGAAAAAGATGGAAACGAAAAAAATAGTTTTTCTTTATTCGGAGCTGGCCGCTTATTTTTTAGCCTGTGTGGAAAAACTGGCTGCCGAACCCAATGTTGAAGTACACATTGTGCGCTGGGAAGTGAACAATGAAGCGCCTTTTCACTTTTCGTTTTCCGGAAATATAAAAATTTACAACCGTAAAGATTATGCTGCTGATGAGCAATTGCAGCAATTAATTTCAGGGATCAACCCTGCGATCATTTACAGCAGTGGTTGGATGGACAAAGGTTACCTGCAGGTTTGCAAAGCCTGGAAAAAGAAAATTCCGGTGATCGTTGGTTTTGATAATCAATGGAAAGGCTCGTTAAAACAATACATTGCCACATTGATCAGTCCGTTTAAGATCCTGAATCATTTTACACATTGCTGGGTTCCCGGTGATCTGCAACAGGAATATGCTGTTCGTTTGGGTTTTAAAAAACAAAACACCCTTACCGGTTTTTATTCCTGCGATTTTGATTTTTTTCACGATCAGTATTTGCAGTATGCAGCACAGAAAAAAGCGAATTTCCCCAAACGCTTTATTTATGTGGGTCGTTATACGGAACACAAAGGGATCCGCGATCTGTGGCAGGCATTTATTGAAGTACAGGAAGCGCCGGAGCAAAAAAATAACCCGGATAAATGGGAATTGTGGTGCTTGGGAACCGGCGATGTAAAGCCGGTGGAGCATCCGCAGATCCGGCATTTCGGATTTGTACAGCCTGCGGACATGGCGCCGTTTATAAAAGACAGCGGCGTGTTTGTGCTGCCGAGCCATTTTGAACCCTGGGGAGTGGTGGTGCACGAGTTTGCGGCCGCCGGTTTCCCGATCATTTGCTCGGATGAAACAGGGGCAAGGACCGCTTTTGTACAAAATGATTTTAATGGTTATATTTACAAAGCAGGAGCCGTTCCTGAGCTGAAAATAGCCTTGCTGCGTATGATGAATGCCGGGAATGAAAAGCTGATTGGCATGTCGGAGAACAGCATCGCGAAAGCAAAAAAAATAACACCGGATACCTGGGTTAAACAATTAGTTTCATTAGTATGAAAAATAAAATATTAGTAACAGGCGGAGCAGGAAATGTTGGAAGTGCATTGGTAGAAAAGCTGATCATCAATTCAGATAATTACGTGGTGATCGCAGATGATCTGTCGACCGGCTTTTTATCAAAATTGCCGAAGGCAAACAAAGAGCGCTGGGAATTCATCAAGGCGGATGTAAACAATTACAACGAGATCTCCTCGATCATGATCGCGCATAAATTTGATTATGTGTTTCATTTCGCCGCTGTAGTAGGCGTTTTGCGCACGCAGGAAAACCCTGTAAAAGTGCTGCGCGATATCGACGGGATTAAAAATGTGCTGGATATTTCTAAAAATACATCGGTAAAACGCGTGTTCTTTTCGTCTTCTTCGGAAGTGTATGGCGAGCCGGTGGTATTGCCGCAGCATGAGCATACAACGCCTTTAAATTCACGCGTTCCGTATGCCGTGGTAAAAAATGTGGGCGAATCTTTTTGCAAAAGCTATTACCAGGAATATGATCTGAATTATACTATTTTTCGCTTTTTTAATACCTACGGGCCTAACCAAAGCACCGATTTTGTGGTGGCGCGTTTTTTAGCGGCTGCATTAAAAAATGAAGACATCACCATTTACGGCGATGGCTCGCAAACCCGCACATTCACGTACATTGACGATACCGTGGACACGTGTTTGAATTGTTTTTACGACAACAAAGTAGTGAACGATGTGATCAACATCGGGAACGATAAGCTGTGTACGGTGCTCGATCTGGCAAAGCTGATCATCAGCATCAGCAAGTCAAAATCGAAGATCATTCATTCGCCGCCTTTAAAAGACGGTGATATGACACGCAGGCAGCCGGATAATTCCAAAATGCGCGATATTCTTGGCCGCCCGCTGATCACACTCGAAGACGGTATTGAACGCATGATCGCATCGAAACAATTTTTAGCATCCATCGGCCTGTCATGATCCCGTTTAACAAACCATATTATTCCGGAAATGAAATGACTTTTATTTCCCGTGCAATGGAATCCCGGCAGTTGACCGGCGACCTTGAAATTGTGCGGATGTGTGAGTCGCTGTTGGAAAAAAAATACGGTTTCCGGAAAGTTTTTTTAACCAATTCCTGCACCATGGCGCTGGAAATGTCGGCGGTACTGGCGGATATTGGCCCGGGTGATGAAGTGATCATGCCTTCGTATACATACATTTCCACTGCAAATGCTTTTGCATTGCGCGGTGCAAACATTGTGTTTGCGGATAGTAAAAACGATCATCCGAACATGGATGAAGATCAGTTGGAAAAATTGATCACGTCAAAAACAAAAGCGATCTGTGTGATGCATTATGCGGGTGTTGCCTGCAACATGGACGCTGTAAAACAGATCGCCAAAAAACACAATTTGCTTATTATTGAAGATGCGGCGCAGTGCATCAATTCATATTATAAAACTACGGCATTGGGTGCTATTGCCGGGATTTCCTGTTTTTCGTTTCACGAAACAAAAAATATTCATTGCGGTGAAGGCGGCTTCCTGGCTGTGAATGATCCGGCATTGATCGAGCGTGCTGAAGTAATTCGCCAGAAAGGAACCAACCGTTCCGCTTTTATAAAAGGAGAAGTAAATAAATACGAATGGGTGGATCTTGGATATTCATCCATCCCAAGTGCCATTGCCGCGGCATTTTTATACCCGCAGCTGGAAAATATTGAGATTGTTCAGCGTAAGCGCATTGAGCTATGGAATGAGTATTACAGGCAATTAAGCACATTAAAAAATGCCACACTGTATTTGCCGGTGATCCCGGAATATGCCTCCAACAATGCGCATATTTTTTATTTGGTTTGCAGCAATGAAAAGGAGCGCGATGAGTTGATCGCATATTTAAAAAAGCAAAACATCCAGGCCGTGTTTCATTATCAATCGCTGCACAACAGCCCGTATTACCTCGGGAAACACAAAGGCGGTGCATTGCCGAATGCTGAAAGATACAGCGCTTCACTACTGCGCCTGCCGCTTTTTTATGAGCTTTCCATCACGGAATTAAATACGATCTGCGATCACATCATCGCTTTTTATTCAACACGTTAAATCATTTTTAGAATTGTAGCATGTGCGGCATTAACGGTATATATGGTTTAGAGGATGTAAAAATTGCGGGCGAAAAAGTGTCTGCAATGAATGATAAAATGCGTCACCGCGGACCGGATGATGCCGGAATTTTTACTGATGAAAAAATTGCATTGGGGCACAGAAGGCTTTCTGTTATTGATCTGTCGGCTGCCGGGCACCAGCCCATGCGATCATACGACGGCCGTTACCAGATCGTTTACAATGGCGAATTATACAATTACAAAGAATTAAAATTTGAGTTACAGCGCGTGATCGTTGGTTCCGGACAGGCCGCTTATTTTTTTCAGACAAACACCGATACCGAAGTAATCCTCGCGGCGTATGCACGCTGGGGAGCCGAGTGTTTGCAGCGCTTTAACGGCATGTTTGCTTTCGCGATCTGGAATACACAAACAAAAGAATTGTTTGTAGCCCGCGACCGGCTTGGAATAAAACCCTTATATTATTTGTATACCAATGGTGTTTTTGCATTCTCTTCCGAGATCCGCTCACTTTTATCCGGCGGACTGATCCCGAAAAAAATAGATGAAAAGAGCTTGATCGATTACCTGCGCTATCAAACGGTACACGCGCCGGATACGATTGTAAAAGGAGTAAAGATGCTGATGCCGGGCCATTTTATAGAAATGAAAAATGAGCAGCTGAAGATCAAAAGTTACTGGAGCCTTGCAAAGAACAAAACGGAAATTGCTAAAAATAAAACATATGAAGATGTTTGCAAAGAAGTAAATCAATTGCTTACAAAAGCTGTAGAACGGCGGTTGATCGCAGATGTTCCCTTTGGTGCATTTTTATCCGGCGGTATTGATTCCAGCGCCATTGTTGGTTTAATGAGTAAAGTATCTGCCGAAAAAGTAAAAACATTCTCCATAACATTTGATGAAAGCGAATTTTCAGAAGCGACATACGCACAATTGATCGCAAAAAAATTTGATACCGATCATCACGAAATAAAATTAAACCCGGCTGATTTTTTAGCAAAGCTTCCATTAGCATTAAAAGCAATGGATCATCCGAGCGGCGATGGGCCAAATACCTTTATTGTTTCCGAAGCAACAAAACATGCAGGCATTACCATGGCATTATCAGGCCTGGGTGGCGATGAGCTTTTTGCAGGTTACGATGTGTTCAAACGTGCACAGGAGCTCGATAAAAAAGCAGCATTGAACATTGTTCCTAAATTTATGCGCTCGTTGGGCGGAAGTCTTTTAACGACTGCAAAACCCGGTGTGGCATCCGAAAAAAAAGCAGCGCTTTTAAAACAACCAAAAATAAATTTTCAATCGTTTTATCCTTTATCACGGCAAGTGCTGCTGGATAAACAAATTTCACAATTAGTAAAAAAACAGGAATTACCGGCAAACCGTGTGGCGGAAATTATTGCACCGCTTACAAACAGGAAAAATGTGATTACGAATGTGAGCATTGCGGAAATTTCTACCTATATGCAAAATGTATTGCTGCGCGATACCGACCAGATGAGCATGGCGCATGCGCTGGAAGTACGCGTTCCCTTCATTGATTACACATTGGTGGAATATGTTTTAGGTTTACCCGATAAATTTAAAAGCACTGCATCGCCAAAAAAGCTATTGGTGGATGCATTGGGCGATTTATTGCCGCCGGAAATTGTGAACCGCCCGAAAATGGGTTTTACTTTTCCCTGGAAACAATGGATGAAAAACGAGCTGAAAACATTTTGCGAAGAAAAAATGAATGCTTTATCAAAACGGAATTTGTTCAATGAAAACGGCGTACTAAAATTGTGGGAACAATTCTTAAAAGATGATCCTGCTATTACCTGGTCGCGGATCTGGTATTTGGTGGTGCTGGAAAATTGGCTGGAAGAAAACAATGTAGAAGCTTGAAGCAATTATAAATTATAAATGCTGGATTATAAATTGGACAAGCTAAACGTGAAAAAAAATCTACCACATAAGGCACAAAGAAACACATAAGTTACTGTGTGTGAAATGCCCGACGTAAATGGTATACTATTTTCGGGTTTCGCCTTATGTGCTTCTTTGTGCCTTATGTGGTAGAAAAATACTTAGCTTACACACAGATTCGTTATTCGTTTTAATTCGTTATTCGCTGAAATAAACCTTGAACTTAAAAAAAGTCCTCATATTCATCGATTGGTATCTCCCCGGTTACAAAGCCGGTGGGCCTATCCAGTCTGTGTCCAATTTAGTGGAGCATTTAAAAGAAGAGTTTGAGTTCTCCATTATTACCCGTGATACCGATTATATGGAAACCACGCCGTATCCGGGAGTAAAAAGTAATGAATGGAATACGTTGCCGAACGGTGTAAAAGTATATTACATTTCGCAGGATCAGCTTACACGCAGCAATGTGCGCAACCTCATCCGCAAAAGCGATTTTGACAGCGTGTATCTCAACGGGATCTATTCCCTGTATTTTACCCTGATCCCATTGATGTACCTGCGCAAAAAGCACGATAAAAATGTGGTGATCGCAGCAAGGGGAATGTTTTCGGAAGGCTCGATGAGCATTAAAAAAACAAAAAAACAATTTTTTATCCGTGCGGTAAAAGTGTTGAAGTTGTTTGATAACGTAATGTTCCATGCCACTACGGAAGCAGAAAAACATGAGATCCGCGCTATTTGCGGCGATAAAATGCAGATCAGGACTGCCGCCAACCTGCCGCAAAAAAACAGCATTTCGGCTTTCAGCAAACGCGAAAAAGAAATGGGGAAATTACGCATGGTAAATGTGGCGCGGATAGCACCCGAAAAAAATTTATTGTGCGCATTACAGGTATTAAAACAAGTAAAAGAAGAAGTGGAATTTGATTTTTACGGCCCGGTATACGACCAGGAATATTGGTCGGAATGCAAGCTGGTGCTCGATGAATTACCACAAAATGTAAAAGCCAATTACAAAGGCAGCATCGACAGTGGCAAAGTGCCGAAACTGCTCAAAAATTACCATTTTATGTTTATGCCTACCACTGGCGAAAATTTCGGGCACATCATCCTGCAATCCCTGTCAGCAGGCACTCCTGTGATCATCAGCGACCAAACCCCATGGAAACACCTGCCCGAAAAACACACCGGCTGGGATCTGCCGCTGGATAAGCCCAGCGCTTTCGCGGAAGCGATCGACAGCTGTGCTTCCATGGCCCAGGCCGATTATGATCGTATGTCGAAAGCCGCCTACCAACAAGCTTTGGAGTATGTAAATAACCCCGCCATCATTGAGCAAAACCGACACCTGTTCTTATAGCATTTTCTCTTGTTACATTGCCAATCTTATTTAACTTTGTAAACATTGTAAAGCCTACCCAGTTTTACCAATTTGGGCGTAGCAACTTTCAAACTTTAAACTTTACAACTTTAAACTCATTTATGTATATCTTAGGACTTAACGCTTTTCATGGAGATTCATCCGCCTGTATTTTAAAGGATGGTGAAATAATTGTTGCATTGGAAGAAGAGCGCATCCGGAGGATCAAGCATTGGGCTGGTTTCCCGATAGAGGCGATCAAATACTGTTTGAAAGATGCCGGAATTACCATCAAAGACATTGATCACGTGACCATTTCCCGCGATCCTTCTGCAAATGTATTGCGCAAGATCAGGCACACCTTAAAAAATAAAGTTTCCCTTTCGGCGATCCTCGACCGTTATACCAATTCTAAAAAAGTAAAATCCGTAAAAGCAATGCTGGCAGAAGCTTTCGACGTTCCTGAAAACGAGATCAAAGCCGAAATTCATAATATTGAACATCACCGTTCACATTTGGCAAGCGCTTTTTTTGCTTCACCTTTTGACGAATCCGCCATTGTTTCCATTGATGGTTTCGGTGATTTTACTTCCACAATGATCGCTACCGGAAAAGGCAATCAGATCGAAGTGCTGGATGCGGTGCATTTTCCGCACTCTGCCGGTATTTTTTACACTTCCTTTACGCAGTACCTCGGTTTCCCGAAATACGGCGACGAGTACAAGATCATGGGATTGGCGCCTTACGGAAAGCCTTTGTACGTGGACAAATTAAAGGATGTGCTCATTTTTAAAGACAATGGATTATTCGAGCTGAACCTCAATTATTTTACGCATCATAAAAATGGTGTAAAAATGAGTTGGGAAAGCGGTGAGCCGGATATTGAAAGCATTTTCAGTAGTTACATGGTGGAAAAATTCGGCCCTGCACGCAAGCGCGAGGACGAGTTAACGCAATACCACAAAGACCTTGCTGCGTCGGTACAGCGCGTGTGTGAAGAATTGATCTTTCATATTTTGAACCATCTGCAAAAGCGTACCGGTTTGGAAAACCTTTGTATTGCAGGTGGTGTGGCGCAAAATTCTGTAGCAAACGGAAAAGTATTGCAGAACACCACGTTTAAAGATGTGTACATTCCTTCTGCCGGGCATGATGCCGGAACATCCATGGGATCGGCTTTGTATTTATACAATCATGTGCTGAAGCAAAAACGCGCAGCGCCGGTATACACAGCTGCGTTGGGAAGTCATTTTACCGACGAAGAAATTGAAACTTATTTAAAATCACAGAACGTAACGTTCAAAAAATATTCCGATTCCGAATTATACGACCAGGTAACGGATTGCATCATTAATGGCGGTGTGGTAGGCTGGTTCCAGGGCAGGGCAGAGTTTGGCCCGCGTGCATTGGGGCATCGTTCCATCATCGCGGACCCACGCAGGGCCGATGCAAAAGAAATTTTAAATCTCAAGATCAAACGCCGGGAATCCTTCCGTCCGTTTGCTCCTTCCATTTTAAAAGAAGCCGTGGCCGATTATTTTATGAATGCCGACAGCGTTCCCTTCATGGAAAAAGTATACGTGATCAAAGAAGAAATGCGGGCAAAAATCCCTGCTGTGACGCACGTTGACGGAACCGGAAGGTTACAGTCCGTGGATTCAAAAACAGAACCGAAATACCATGCATTGATCTCTGCGTTCAATAAAAAAACCGGTGTGCCGATCCTGTTGAATACTTCTTTCAATGAAAATGAGCCGATCGTGAACACGCCAGCCAATGCGCTGGATTGTTTTCTGCGTACCAAAATGGATCTGTTGGTTTTGGAAAATTATATCGTTTCCCGCTAAATGAAAGTTTCCGTTATCACCGTTTGTTACAACAGCGCTGCCACGATAGAGGCGACGATCCGGTCGGTAGTGGAGCAGGATTACAAAAATATTGAATACATTCTTGTGGATGGAAAATCAAGCGATGAAACCCTGAACATCATTGCGAAATATCATTCGCAGATCTCAAAAATTATTTCTGAAAAGGACGATGGTATTTATTTCGCTATCAACAAAGGCATTGCAGCGGCAAGCGGCGATGTGATCGCGATCCTGCATGCAGATGATTTTTATACGGATGCAAACGTGATCAGCAAGATTGTAAAAACGTTTGAAACAAAAAATACGGATACTGTGTACGGCGATCTGCAATATGTGGATCGTGAAAACACGGCAAAAGTCACGCGGCATTGGAAATCCGGGGAATATACGCCGGGATTATTTTTAAAAGGCTGGATGCCGCCGCACCCTGTTTTTTTTGTCCGTAAAAAATGTTACGATCAGTTTGGTGTTTTTAATACCACCTTGCGTTCCGCCGCGGATTACGAAATGATGCTGCGCCTGTTGCACAAATATAATTGCAGCACGGCTTACATTCCGGAAGTGCTTGTGAAAATGCGTGTGGGAGGGAAAAGTAATGCAAGCTTGATGAACAGGCTTAAAGCCAACCGCGAGGATAAAAAAGCCTGGGAGCTTAACGGCTTAAAACCGGGAATGTTTACGTTGATCAGGAAGCCGCTTTCGAAACTGGGGCAGTTTTTTAAGTAAGTTCAAAGTTCAAAAGTTTAAAGTTCAAAGTTTGCTGTGCGCAGATGCTGTGTTTGTTAAATCAGAGAACAATTTCCCTTCGAACTGTCATCCCGGGCTTGACCCGGGATCTGTCAAAGAAGAACAAATTTGAAATTTGCAGTATGCGTAGGCGCCAGGCTCTGCCTGGTAACAAATTTGCAACGTCACCAGGCAGAGCCTGGCGCCTACGAGGAGAATTGCCGCCGTTCAATTTTAAGGTAGCAGTATTTTTAATAAAAATTATAAATAAAAACATCAATTATAATGCTTGCAGAATGCATTCCCCTCTTGAGAGGGGTTAGGGGTGTGTTCTGTACTTTAGAAATGCTAATCACCCTCCAGTAAATTAATCCCAAAATCCCCTCCCATTTCCTTAAACTTTCTAACTTTAATCCCGATAGCTATCGGGATTCAAACATTAAGCTCAATTTATGGTTTTCAGCAGCACGCCTTTTTTATTTTATTTTCTTCCGCTGTTCCTGATATGCTATTATTTAACGCCTTCTAAATTCCGGAATTACACGCTGCTGCTTGGTAGTATTGCTTTTTATTCCTGGGGCGGACCGGTTTTTATTTTTGTGATCCTGCTTACTACCGCGCTGGATTTTATTCTCGTCAAACAAATTGAGAAAAGCGATTCAGCCAAACGTAAAAAACTTTTTCTCTGCATTTCTTTGTTTGTGAATCTGGGTTTGCTGTTTACGTTCAAATATTTATTCTTTTTCATTACCAACCTCAATCACCTGCTGGGCTGGACAAATGCCGATCCGATCCGGATCAGTCCGATTGCATTGCCGATCGGGATTTCCTTTTTTACATTTGAGTCGCTTACGTATGTGATCGATGTGTACCGCGGCGATTACAAATCACTGAGCAGCTTTAAAAATTACCTCACCTATATTTTAATGTTCCCGAAACTCATTGCCGGACCTATCATTCCGTACAATAAAATGGGCTGGCAGATAGAAGGGGAGCGGATCATTACCCCCGAAATGCGGCTGGCCGGTTTCATGCGTTTCATTTTCGGGTTGGCAAAAAAAATCCTGATCGCAAATTTATTGGGCGAAACCGTTACCAATCTGTACAAGCTGGCTCCGGCCGATATTGATACGCTTACCGCATGGGTGATGGCAGTGGGTTACACGATGCAATTGTATTTCGATTTTTCCGGCTACAGCGATATGGCAATTGGCCTTGGCGAGATGATGGGGTTTAAGATCCCGGAGAATTTTAATTTTCCGTACATCTCCAAATCCATTACCGAATTCTGGCGCAGATGGCATATTTCGCTTGGAAACTGGATGCGTAATTATTTGTACATTCCGTTGGGAGGCAATAAAGGCAGCATTTTCAGGACCTATTTTAATTTGTGGATCGTGTTTTTAATTTCCGGTTTCTGGCACGGTGCAGGCTGGAATTTTATTTTCTGGGGCGCTTACCACGGATTTTTCCTGGTGTGTGAACGTTTGTTCTTAAAGAATTTTCTGCAAAAAAACAGTGCAGTGATGTATACATTTATTGTGACAACGGTTGGCTGGGTATTGTTCCGGAATACCAGCCTGCATGTGAGTGCGATGATGTACAAAAAAATGTTTTCCTTTCAGTTTTCGCAGCAGCATGCATTTGATCACCGTTTTATTGCAGTGCTTTGTATTGCATTATTTTTTGCATTCAGCGGACTGATCAAACCGTTTTATAATGCAACACAAAACGACGAACAATTATTTATTCAGAATAAAATCCGTCTTTATAGCTTGTACGCTGCAAGCCTGATCTTATTTATTGTCAGCGCTTCGTATTTATCAGGACAGAATTTTAATCCCTTTATTTATTTCCGTTTCTGATGAAAAAACGTACGCTCAACATATTATTTTTTCTGCTGTTTTTCATCTGCCTGCTGCTGCATTTTTTATTTTCGCCGTTGCATCTTATCAAGGACAAGCCGCTGGAAGGCTATTATCCGAAACCACCGGAAACAACATTTAACCTGCCCGATTATTTTTCACGCAGGTACCAGGATACTACCGAAAAATATATCAATTACCAGTTTGGTTTGTTTCCCGGTTTTACACGTGTGCATCATCAGCTCGAATACAGCTGGTTCAATAAGATCAATGTACAGGATGTGCACATTGGCAAACAGGGATATTTGTTCCGGTATGTGAGCGGTTATTTTGATGATAAAACGTTTCCGGAAGGTAAATTGGATCTGTATATAAAGCGTTATTCAAAATTCAGCGATTCATTAAAAGCGGCAGGGAAAAATGTGATCTGGGTAATTGCGCCGGATAAAAATATTGTGTACAGCGAGTTTCTGGCGGACAGTGTAAAACATCCTGCACTGATCAATGGCTTTTATCAAAGTCTGAAAAATGCGTTCAAACAAAACGCAATTACGTACCTGGATTTTAATGAATTGGGAATTGCCGAAAAAAATAAATATCCGTTTGCGGTGTGTAATAAAGGCGGAGTGCACTGGACACAGGCGTATGCAGCGCGTTGTTTTGATTCCGTTTGCACGTATTTATCCGGCACCACCGCTATTTCAATTAAAAACACGATCAGCAATAAAAAAAATAATACTCCCTGGACACCCGACGTTGATATTGAAGCGGCCGCCAATCTGCTGATGCCATTGGAAAAGAATAATAATTATTTTTCGACGGTTGAATCACAATCCAATGTAAAAAATAAAAAAGTATTGCTGATCGGTGATAGTTTTTGTCATGTTTGGGCCTGGAACAGCTGGATGCAGCAATGTTTCAGCTCCGAATCGGAATTCTGGTATTATAACCGGGAGGTGCATCAATTGGATGATGAGTACATCAAAGACCGTGATCATGCTGCTACACGCAGTAATATCAGTAAGTTTGATACGTTCATTATATTATTTTCGGCGGGGAATGTGGAGCAGTTGGATTACGGGTTTATGGAGGATGTGTATAAGTAATCTCTCCTTTTGAACGGTTACCCGCAACGTTGTTATCTAAATCATAAAAAAAGACTGTCATCCCGGGCCTGACCCGGGATCTCATGAATGCTTGCAGGATCAAATAAAAACGATCACAACATTTATCTTTTTACTTTTTGGCGGCCAAAAAGTAACAAAAAGCCTTTCGATCTTGTAATGCAATTTCTTCTTCCGCTGGCGCTCAGAAGAACCGCGGCTAATAATTGCCAATTGGTTCTTTTCCCTTGATCTGATACTAATTAAAGATTTTACACATTATATGACACCACGGGCAATTACTCCCGCTATTGCCGCACAAGATCAAAAGCGTCTACCCGGATGAGTATTGCTTTTTAATTGTGATTGCTGCGCCGTGTGTTATTGCGTAATTGATTTACAGATAAAATTATTATTTAATACTTGTTGATCGATTTGTACTCCAATCAGATCATAAAAAATCATAAGCGCCAAAGGCGATCTATTTGTACATCATAAAAATCATTTTTGATCTGCGTTCCGATACACAGTTCGTCTCATGAATGTTTGTAGTATCAATAATCTCAATCTAAAAAATATGCGTATTTACTTCTGTCGTTGGAAATCGTATTCTTTTTTAGTGAAATATAGTTGTACTTAAACTCGCGGCTTAACTTTAATGGGGTGATAAGATTATTTACTTTTATTTTATAATTGGCGGAATCGCTCTGACAGAAACCATTTATGTAATAAACAGAAGCGATTCCAATCGTGTAGCTGGATGTGATCGTATCTTTATAAACAATATTTTCACCGTTTAAAATTTCTACAAAATCGTGATCAAAATCAGTACCTAAAAATAATGCAAGTGTATCCTTGCAGGAATTTATAACAGGATAAGGAATGGCTTGATTGGCACTAATTTTTGCTGTATGATCATTTCTTTTTTGTGTACAGGCAAAAAGGGAAATTATTAAGATTAGCAGGAGAGATGTTTTCATGGATTATTGAGATAGTGATGCGTGGTACTGTGTGTAAATAATACAAATAAAATTACCATTTAATACCCGTTTGATAAATTTGTACTAAAATCAAATCATAATTTGATCATAAGCGCCACAGGCGATCTTTTTGTACATCATAAAAATCATTTTTGATCTGCGTTCCAATACACAGCTCATCATTCCCCTAACATAAACTCCACCGCCGCCTTCGAATGGATCAGCGTGGTATCAAAAACCGGCACATCCACATCTCCCTGTTTGATCAGCAGTGGAATTTCCGTGCAACCTAAAATAATACCTTCGGCGCCTTGTGCCACCAATTGATTGATGATGGAAATGTAACGCGCCTTGCTTTCTGCACTGATCACTCCGCGGCCCAGCTCTTCAAAGATCGTATAATGTATAAACGCACGATCGGTTTCATCCGGGATGATCGCTTCAATCTGTTCTTCCTGCAATTTCAATTTGAAAAAATCCTGCTCCATCGTAAATTTTGTTCCCAGCAAACCCACTTTGCGGATGTTCTGTTTCGCAATTTCTTTGGCGGTGGCAACCGCAATGTGGATCAGTGGAAGCCCGATGCTTTTTTGAAGATTCTCAGCCAGCATGTGCATGGTGTTTGCACAAAGTACAATGGCTTCTGCTCCGGCATTTTTTAAATGCAGCCCGGCCTCCGTAAGCATCGCTTCCGTTTTTGCAATGTTCCCCGAATCGTTGTTGCGTTTTATATCTTCATAATTAAAGGAGTAGATCATGCATTCCGCATAATTCAATCCGCCCAGTTTTTCATTCACACCAGTATTGATGTACTTATAATAATCAATAGTAGATACCCAGCTGATGCCGCCGATCAGTCCGATTTTTTTCATTGTTTATGATATAAAAAAAGCCTCCATTCCTGGAGGCTTTGTATGTTTAGAATTTCGCACGGATCTTACGTTTTTTGTATTTTTTGTGCTTGAAGATACTGCCGTATTTAGAGCGGTAAAAGCTGCTTCGTCCACGCAATACATAACTGTAATACACCGATGTTGAAAGATAAGAATCGTTGTGTGACGGATCACCGCGCTTAGCGCCCGGCTCATAGTTTGCTGCTGCAGGAACACCGGCTTTATCGCCCAGTTCATTCCTGCGGTTAGCCAATACACGTGCTTCTTCGCTGGTCAGATCTTCCGGTTTTGCATACGTAGTGCTTACATCATCAAGGTAATCAGTAAATGTAGTTCTCCAGCTGAATTCCCAACCGATGCGGTGGCGTTTGTTAATGGTAAAATATAAGCCCAATCCAACCGGAATGGCAAGATCAATGCGGCTGTAATGTTTTCCTTCGGTTTCAAGCGGTTGCAGGTTTACCCATTGTCCATCGTAATGCGTTCTCGGATTGCTGTAAAAACCGGTTACACCTGCAAAGGCATACATTTTAAAATCGTTGCGGTAACGGTAGGTGTGGCCCAGATCGGGTACATCGTAAAAATATACCTGGCCGGTAAATTCCAGCTCTATAATGTTGTTCTGAAAAGATAAATTACGTCCTACACGGCCCGGATTCGTGGATTTATTATCCTCTCCCTCAATACGTACCCAGTTAGCCGCCAGCTTAAGCGAAAGCAGCGGATTTACTTTATAGCGTGCAAAAGCACCCACAGTAAATTCCGTTTTGGAAAGCTTAATATCGCTGATGAAATTCCTGCGGGTCTTTTCTTTACCGCCCATTTCCCCAAGGTAGTTGGAGGCACCCACCTGTCCGCCAAAATCCCATAAATACTGGGCCTGGGATAAAACGGGTAAAGCGATTACAGCAATTAGTAGAAGTAGTTTACGCATAGATACAAACTTATATAAAAAAGCACGAATGAAAAAATTACACCAAAATATTCTTTTACCTTCGTAACTTCTTAGACAAAGATATAAAAACCTAAATAATGTCCAATAAAATTACCGAACTTTTTAAAATCGACTATCCCCTTGTACAGGCGGGTATGATTTGGTGCAGCGGTTGGGAATTGGCTGCAGCTGTGAGCAATGCGGGTGGTTTGGGGCTGATCGGCTCCGGTAGCATGTATCCGGATGTGATGAGAGCGCATATCCGCAAGTGCAAAATGGCCACTTCAAAGCCTTTTGGGGTAAATGTGCCCTTGCTTTATCCGGATATTGACAAGCACATGGACATTATCATCGAAGAAGGGGTAAAAGTGGTGGTTACATCGGCTGGAAATCCCAAAACCTGGACACAGAAATTAAAGGAAAACGGGATTACAGTGGTACATGTGATCGCGAATACAAAATTTGCTAAAAAATCAGAAGAAGCAGGGGTGGATGCCATTGTAGCCGAAGGTTTTGAGGCGGGCGGTCACAATGGCCGGGAAGAAACCACCACGCTGTGCCTGATTCCCATGATCAAAGAAGCGGTAAAGATCCCGGTAATTGCAGCCGGTGGAATAGGTACGGGACGTGCCATGCTTGCAGCAATGGCGCTCGGGGCAGATGGTGTGCAGATCGGCAGCCGGTTTGTGGCCTCGGATGAATCATCGGCCAGCATTAACTTTAAAACCGGCGTGATCAACGCACAGGATGGCGATACCAGGGTAATGTTAAAACAACTGACACCGGTCAGGCTGTTGAAAAATAAATTTTTTGAAGCCGTTCAGGAAGCAGAAAATAAAGGCGCTTCCGCAGAAGAATTGGTAACTTTGCTGGGCCGCGGCCGTGCAAAAAAAGGAATGTTTGAAGGCAATATGGATGAAGGAGAACTGGAGATAGGGCAGGTGGCTGCACTTATTAAAGAAATAAAACCTGCGGGCGAAATTGTAAAAGAAATTATTGCCGAATACAAGAGAGCGAAAGCAGAATTAATAAATGGATTTTGAGTATTTTAAAATTAGTCAGGTTAAAAGATTGTGTAACACACCCCTGCCCCTCTCAAGAGGGGATAGCATCCTGAAGGCAATTGAAATTTTTATTCCTGATTAAATTTTTTAGAAAAAAATATAATTTAAAATCATCAGATAAATTAATAACTGGGAATAATAAACACAGCAGAAACAAATCCCCTCTTGAGAGGGGCAGGGGGGGGTAAAAACATCTTAAAGAATTAAAATATAAACATGATAAAATACGAACGATTTGAATTGGCAAACGGATTAAAGGTGATCTATCACCAGGATAAATCCACCCCGCTTGCCTGTATTAATATATTATACAATGTGGGCGCACGCGATGAAAATCCGGAACAAACCGGCTTTGCACATTTGTTCGAACATTTAATGTTTGGCGGTTCCATCAACATTCCCAATTACGATGAGCCGCTGCAAATGGTGGGTGGCGAAAATAATGCGTTTACCACCAATGATATTACCAATTATTATTTGACGCTGCCTGCAGAAAACCTGGAAACGGGGTTCTGGCTGGAAAGCGACCGTATGCTGAGTCTTGCGTTTTCGGATAAAAGCCTGGAAGTGCAACGCAATGTGGTGATCGAGGAGTTCAAACAGCGTTATCTCAATCAGCCTTACGGCGATGTATGGCTACTGCTGCGCCCGATGGCCTACAAAGAGCATCCGTATAAATGGGATACGATCGGTAAGGAAATTTCGCACATTGAAAATGCGCAGATGGAAGATGTAAAAAAATTCTTCCGTAAATTTTATTGCCCGAACAACGCCATTATGGTAGTAGCCGGGAGTGTGGAAGTAGAAGAAGTAAAACAGCTGGCGGGAAAATGGTTTGGGCCTATTCCGAAAGGCCCGGAGAACAAACGTAATTTACCGGAAGAGCCGGTACAAACCAAAGCGCGCAGTTTGACCGTGGAGCGGGATGTGCCTGTGGATGCGATCTACAAAGCGTATCACATGTGTTCGCGTTACGATACCGAATATTATGCGGTGGATCTGATCTCCGATATTTTATCGCGCGGAAATTCATCGCGCCTGCACAATGTGCTGATCAAGGAAAAACAATTGTTCAGTGATATCAACGCGTATGTGATGGGTGATTTTGATAAGGGATTATTTGTGATCTCCGGAAAATTAACCAAAGGTGTGAGCATGGAGCAGGTGGATGCCGCGATCAATGAAGAGCTGCAAAAAATAAAAACAGAACTGGTAAATGAGGATGAGCTGACCAAAGTGAAAAACAAAATGGAAGCATCGCATGAGTTTGGTGAAGTGGATGTATTGAATAAAGCAACTAACCTGGCTATTGCTGAATTGCTGGGCGATGCAGGAATGATCAACCAGGAAGTGGAAAAATATTTAGCGGTAACGGCAGCGCAAATCAAAGAGCAGGCAAACCTGATCTTTGATGAAAAAAATTGCTCCACGCTTTATTATAAGTCAAAAAAATAAATTTTTAACTGTACGGATTTGTCGCTGCTTTATAACATACCTACGCTGTTGATCACGTTGTTGCTTTTTGCAACGATGTGCGGCATGGATTGGCTGGGATTTAAAACACGGACATTAAAAAATAAAAAAAAACCGTCGGAAGAAAATGCCGGGTTGGGAACGCTGGAAGGCGCCTTACTTGGGCTGCTGGCTTTGCTATTGGCATTTACATTTAACTTATCGGCATCGCGCTACGACGCACGCCGCGATGTAATTGTAGAAGAAGCAAACGATATTGGAACGGCTGTATTGCGTGCCGATCTTTACCCGGATAGTGTACGTACCTTGTACCGTGCGGATTTTAAAAAGTATCTGGAAGCACGCATTGATTATTATAATGCAGGTATTGATGAGCAAAAAGTAAAAAAAGCTTTGGATGATGCCGCTGCAATTTCTGCTTCTATCTGGAACCGAACGGCGGCATTGGCGCAGGATGCGAAGAATTTTACCCGGACCAATCAAATGGTGCCTGCTGTAAATGCGATGATCGATGTGGTATCCACGCGGGATGACAAACGATTGATGCGTGTTCCGGATTCGATCCTCTGGCTGTTGTTTTTATTGTGCCTTGCTGCCAGTTTTATTGTAGGATACGGACGAAAAGGAAAAACGCTGGATTGGATCATTGTGGTAGGTTTTGGATTAATGACCTGTATGACGGTGTACCTGATCCTGGACCTGGACCGGCCTAACCGCGGGATCATTACCACGGATGATGCGCATGCAAAAATGATGGATTTAAGAAATATGATGAACTAAACGAATTGAAAAAATTAAAATATGGAAGTGATTGACAGAACAAGCGCACCTGCTTTTAAAACGGTTGAAAAAATTGAAATGATCCACGCAACGGAAAAACGCTTGCGCAATAATATTCCTGTATATGCCGTGAATGCCGGGACACAGGAGATCATAAAAATTGAGTTTTTATTTTCGGCGGGCATGTTCCAGCAGCAAATGCCGCTGCAGGCCACTACGGTAAACTCGATGCTGGAAGAAGGAACATCAAAAATGAACGCGGCGCAAATTGCGGATGCTGTTGATTTTTACGGTGCTTTTTTGGAAGTGGGCGTGGAGCAGGACAATGCTTCGGTGATCCTGTATACACTTAACAAACATTTGAAAGCCACGCTGCCGGTGGTGGAGCAGGTGATCAAGGATGCTATGTTCCCACAGGAAGAACTGGACATTCATTTGAAAAATAAAAAGCAAAAATTTTTGGTGAACAATCAAAAAGTGGCAACGCTGGCGCGGAAACATTTTGCTGAATTAATTTTCGGAGAAAAACATCCGTACGGAATTGATGTGAAGGATGCGGATTTTGAAGCGATCAAACGCAGCCATTTAATTGAATTTTATAAAACACACTATACGTCGTCCAATTGTAAAATTATTATGGCCGGTAAAGTGGCGGACAATGTGTATGAATTGCTGGATGCACATTTTGGCGGGAATGATTGGGATTCCAGTGAGCCTGCTTTGCGCGAAAAAAATGCAGCGCTGGACACCACTACGGAGCGCGAACATATCATTTATAAGGAAGATGCGATCCAGTCGGCGATCCGGATTGGCAAGATCATGTTTAATAAAACACATCCTGATTTTCACCCGATGCAGGTATTGAATACCATTTACGGCGGTTATTTTGGCTCCAGGCTGATGTCGAATATCCGCGAGGACAAAGGCTACACGTATGGCATTGGCTCGGGAATGGTTTCTTTGAAAAATGCAGGTTACTTTTTTATCTCTACGGAAGTAGGAGTGGATGTATGTAAAAATGCGATCAATGAAATTTATTTTGAAATGAACCGCCTGCGCGAAGAATTGGTAGGGGAAGAAGAATTGCAGCTGGTAAAAAATTACATGTTAGGCACTTTTCTGCGTAATTCAGACGGTCCGTTTGCATTGGCCGATCGTTTTAAAGGCTTGCTGGAATACGGTTTGGGTTACGGCTATTTTGATCAGTACATGGCTACGGTAAAAAATATTTCTGCAGCGCAATTGCGCGACCTGGCGAATATGTATTTTGATAAAAACAGCATGATCGAGTTGGTGGCAGGGAAAAGGTAGGAAGGGAAGACGGAATTCGGAAGCGCCAGTTTGGAAGTAAAAAAAGGAAATAAAAAAGGAAATAAAAAAGGAAATAGACAGTTGGCAATGGACAAAATAAAAAAGGAAAAATAAAAAAGCATAGACAAATAAAATTTAAATAAAAGCCTCTTCGATTTGAAGAGGCTTTTCTATTTTAAAAAGAATTTAAAATGACTGTCGGAAAGTTTATGCCAAGCCTGTTTTATTTTTATTGAAATTTTTTTAATTACAGCGTCATTGCTTCGGGCGAAAAACCCTCGCAATGACGTTCTTAAAGTAAATTCTTTTGGTTATGTTGTAGAACAATGTTGCTATGGAAACAGAAATACTCTCCTGAGCTGTCATCCCGGGCCTGACCCGGGATCTGCCAATTAAAAACCGGGATCAACATTCTGCAAACATTTATAAGATCCCG
>JAOQAG010000001.1 GCA_025963715.1 Bacteroidota bacterium | reverse complement strand
CCCCACTCTCCTTCTTCCCCTCTATGAACAACCACTTCCTTTAAAGCGGGTTGCAAAAGTACTAAACTTTTTTAATCTGCAAACTTTTTTTTAGAAAAAATTATTCTTTTTTCTAAATGACTTTTTTATGAACGAGCGCTTGTTTTTAAAGCGGATGCAAATGTACAGCGTTTTTCGACTCGTACAAACATTCTCTTCATTATTTTTTAATAAAACGTTAATAGTGCTGATTTGCAGCTTAATAATTTTCAATTCGTTTTGCATTTCAACAGATATAACACCTGCTTGCGCATATTGATACTCGCATATTTAAGTATGCCTGTATTGTTTTATGCTCAAAAACCTTCATTTATTGCTGTTTTAAGGAGAATTGAAATGTTATTACTATGATAAACTGCTATACTATTATATAGTATCAAAACAAAAAAGCTACCATATACATATACGGTAGCTTTTAACTGAGATCCGGAAAACAGATAATCTTCTGTCAACTAAGGTGCTAATCGGGCTAACCGACCTGCTCCTCCTCTACTTCTTTATCAAGGTATTGCTGAACGATCTCAATTGCGTTGGTAATAACATCGCTTAAAGCGGTAATAAAAGTGCCTTCTTTTGCGCTATTTATGGCATGTTTAATGGCATCGGTCTCTTTAGGGACGATCTCGTAGGTTACTTTTTTATCCTGAGAACCAATTCCTTCGAGGATAAGATTGATGATCTCTTCTTCGGTACGGCCACGCAGGTGCTTTTCCTGGCGGATGATGATGTGATCGAACATGCGGGCTGCAATGGCTGCGCATTCGCGGATATCACTATCACGCCTGTCGCCCACACCTGCAATGATCCCGATCTTATGCGTTGAATTGATGCTTTGCAAAAAGTCTTCGATGCCAAGGTATCCGGAAGGATTGTGAGCAAAATCGATCATGACCTTGAATTTTTTGAAATCAAAAATATTCATCCTTCCCGGTGTTTGCGCAGCGCTTGGGATGAATGTAGTAAGTGAAAGCTTGATGTCTTCGGTTTTGAATCCCCACAAATAGCTGGCTAATGTGGCTGCCAGCACGTTCGCGATCATGAATTTTGCTTTTCCATTTAATGTAAGTGGTACGTGTGTTGCTCTTTCCACACGCATTTTCCAATCTCCTTTTTTAATGGTGATGAATCCATTTTCATAGATGGCTGCTATTCCGCCTTTTCTGCAATGGTTCACGATCACGTCGCAGTGCTCATTAAGGCTGAAATAGGCAACTTTGCAATCGAGTTCTTTAGCGATCTCCACACAATTTACATCTTCGGCATTCAATACGGCCCAGCCATCTTTCTTCACACTGTTTACTACCACGGCTTTTACGCGGGCAAGATCTTTAAGATCATGAATATCGCTGATACCAAGGTGATCTTCCTGGATGTTGGTAATGATACCAATATCGCAGCGACTGAAACCCAGGCCGGAGCGTAAAATCCCGCCACGAGCGGTTTCCAGCACAGCAAATTCGACTGTCGGATCTTTTAAAATAAATTCGGTACTCATCGGGCCGGTGGTATCGCCTTTTTCGAGCATGTGATTTTGCACGTAGATCCCATCGGAAGTAGTAAATCCTACTTTATAACCGTTATTTTTTACAATGTGCGCGATCAAACGGGTGGTGGTGGTCTTCCCATTCGTCCCGGTAACGGCGATGATTGGAATCCTTGACGGTTTTCCCGGAGGATAAAGCATGTCGATCACGGGTGCAGCCACGTTACGCGGCAAACCTTCGGACGGTGCTAAGTGCATACGGAAACCCGGAGCTGCGTTAACTTCCAGAATAACGCCGCCGTTTTCTTTTAAAGGCTGCGTTAAATTTTTTGCCATGATGTCGATCCCGCATACATCCAGCCCGATGACACGGGAAATGCGCTCTGCAAGGAAAATATTTTCGGGGTGCATCATTTCTGTCACATCGATGGAGGTGCCGCCGGTGCTAAGATTAGCCGTGGACTTGAGATACACCACTTCCTTTGCAGGAGGAATGCTATCCACTGTATAATTTTTTTTCTCGAGCAAATCGAGTGTATCGCGATCGACGGTGATCTCGGTAAGTACATTTTCATGTCCGTAACCGCGGCGTGGATCTCTGTTTGTTTCATCGATCAGCTCTTGAATGGTTTGTTTGCCATCGCCTACTACATTAGCGGGAACGCGCTGTGCTGCTGCAACAATTTTATTATCGATCACGAGGATTCTGAAATCATAGCCGGTAATAAATTTTTCGACGATGACCTTGCGGGAATATTTTTTTGCGAAAGCGAGCCCTTCTACGGCGCCTTCCCATGTATTGATGTTGATGGACGCACCTTTTCCGTGATTCCCATCCAATGGTTTTAACACGATCGGATAACCGATGCGGGAAATGCATTTTTCAAGATCTTCTTCATCAATGCAAATATCGCCGCTGGCAACGGGAATGGAGGCTGCGGAGAGCATACGTTTTGTTTCTTCTTTATTACAGGCAATATCCACCGCGATGTTACTGGTTTTGCAGGTGATGGTTGCCTGAAAGCGCATTTGATTAACGCCGTAACCTAATTGTACGAGTGAGTTGGAGCCAAGGCGGATCCATGGAATATCGCGGGCTACCGCTTCATCGACAATACTACCGGTGCTTGGCCCAAGGCGGACGTCTTCGCGGATCTCTCTCATTTTTTTAAGATCGGCCTGCAGATCGTAGGCTTCGTTACTTACCAATGCCTGTGCTATTTTTACGGCTGATTCGGCGGCAAAAATGCCAACTTTTTCTTCGATGTAACTGAACACTACATTATAGATGCCGGGTGTTTTTGTTTCGCGGGTGCGGCCAAAGCCTGTTTCCATGCCTGCAAGGGATTGTGTTTCGAGCGCAATGTGTTCGATGACGTGTCCCATCCAGGTGCCACGCTCTACACGGTGAAAAAAGCCACCACGCACTTCTTCAGAACAGCGGTGCTCAATCATACTGGGAAACATGGCTTCAAGGCGTTCTTTGAATCCATCGATCTTATTTGTAGGTAATTGTTCCAGCTCTTCGAGGTCCAGGCGCATTTGTATTAATTTTTTCCGTCTGACGCTCCAGATATTCGGTCCGCGTAATGCTTGAATGCTAAGAATTTTCATAAAAGATGTAATTTAAATGTGAGATAAAGAGTGGTGTAACGTGGTTAAGAGCGTGTACACAAAGTGATGTAAGATATATTTTAATTTTTTGAAATCAAAATAAAAGCAGTTTTGCATCTAATAGATACTGTTTTTTTAACCAATGGATGATCGTTATTTAATTTTATATTTTAACTTTTTGAAGGCAAAAAGTTACAAAAACCTTTTTCGATCTTGTAATGTAATTTGCTCTTCTGCTGGCGCGAAGACCAACCGCGGATAATTTCGCGTACACGCGCTAATGCTCCGAAAATATAATTATAACACCGCTCATTACCGCCTATTACTGACAAGCTCAAAAAGGCGAAGCCCGGGAATATAGTTTGAAATTTAGCAGATATCATTTTTTCAAGTTGTGCAGAGTTTCCTTGGACTCGCTCAAATTTAATACACAACTGATTCTTAATAAATAAAGATTAAATGAGGGTTAAGTTATTGTTTTTTCAGATACTTTTAGCATATGAATCCAAAAGGAAAACTTATAGTTATAGGCGGTGCCGTAGATAAGGGCAGCTTTACTGAGAAAAATTTCGACAAGCAAGTGGAGAAGAACCTGAATTTTTTTGAAACGGGTATTTTGAAACGCATCATTACGGAATCGAAATTGAAAGAAGATTCGCAGATCGAGATCATCACGACTGCTTCAAAAATCCCAAAGGAAGTAGGCCCTGAATATGCAAAAGCATTTCAATACCTGGGCGCAAAACATGTTTCGGTAATGGATATTGAAAAACGTGAACAAGCACTGGATCCTGCTATTGTGGAGCGACTTGCAAAAGCAGATATTGTGATGTTTACAGGTGGCGATCAATTGCGGTTAACGTCTATTTTGGGTGGTACTCCTTTTCATGATCTGCTTTTGAAGAAATACAGAACAGAAGATTTTATTTATGCAGGAACATCTGCGGGTGCTGCTGCTGCATCTTACAGTATGATCTATCAGGGTTCCAGTAATGAGGCTTTGTTGAAGGGGGAAGTAAAAATTACGAGTGGTTTGGGGTTGATCGATGATGTGGTTTTTGATACGCATTTTGTTCAGAGAGGCCGTATTGGCCGCTTGTTCCAGGCGGTGGTAGGAAATCCGAAAACACTGGGAATTGGTTTGGGAGAGGATACCGGATTGTTGATCACCAACGGAAAGTCAATGGAGGCAATTGGTTCGGGACTTGTGATTTTAGTTGACGGAAGAAATATAAAAGATACAAATATCACACAGGTGGAAATGGGGAGTCCTATTTCTATCAAAAATATGGTGGTGCATGTAATGAGTCATCACGATCATTATAACCTTGAAACGCATGAAATGACGATATTTGTAGGGCATGCGGTTCATAGTAATGAATAAAAAAAAACAGGCAATAGACAGTAGGCAAAAAGAAAAAAAGTAAACAATAAAAAAAGTAAACAATAAGGCAATAGACAAAAAGAAATAAAAAGAAATAAAAAGAAAAAAGCCTGTACAAAATTTATTGCAACATAAAAAAAGGAAGCATTTATTTAAAAATAAATGCTTCTTTTTTTATAATAATTTTTAGATTTCTAATCCTTGTAAATCCCTATGTACATGTCGGAGCCGGATTTTTTCATGGCGCGGTACATGCCTTCAGAATTAAATGGCAATTCGATGTTTCCTTTTGCATCTAGCGCGATGAGTCCGCCTTCTCCTCCTATTTTCACAAGTTTTTGATTGACTACAATCTCACAGGCTTCTTTTAAGGATAATCCTTTGTATTCCATCAAACAGGAAACATCGTATGCAACTACGGAACGGATAAAAAATTCGCCGTGACCGGTGCAGGAAATAGCACAAGTGTTATTGTTAGCATACGTTCCGGCGCCAATGATGGGCGTGTCGCCGATCCTTCCCATTTTTTTATTGGTCATTCCACCGGTAGAAGTTCCTGCAGCCAAATTTCCATGCACATCCAGCGCAACTGCTCCAACGGTTCCAAATTTTTTTTCTCCGTTCTCAAGCTTGTCTGTATGATCCATTACGATCCTATCGCTTTCCCTTGCGGACAGGAGCTGATCATAACGCATTTGAACGAAAAAATATTCGTCGGGCTCGAATTGTAATTTATTTTTTTCGGCAAATTCCATGGCGCCTAATCCGGATAAAAAAACGTGTTCGGATTTTTGCATGACTGTTTTTGCCAGCGTGATGGGATTTCTGATGTTGCTGATACCTGTAACAGCGCCTGCCATGAGGTCTTTTCCCTGCATGATAGAGGCATCCATTTCATTTTTTCCTTCGTGGGTGAATACGGCGCCTTTTCCGGCGTTAAAAAGCGGGTTATCTTCCAGGGAACGGATGGCTGCTTCCACTGCATCGAGCGCATCGCCACCTGCTGCCAGGATTTTATCACCGGCAAGAATGGCATCCTCCAATCCTTTTTTATAACTCTGTTCTTTTTCGGGTGTCATGGCCGAACGAAGGATGGTTCCTGCTCCGCCGTGTATGGCTATTGCATGTTGTTTCATGGGTTTAGTGCTGATATTATTTGAATGTAATTGTAATTACTTTTTTTGATAAAACCTACTCTTTTTAACCACTAAGATCAGGGAGAATGCTAAGAAAAGAAAAGTACTTTAAGAATTGAATTTGATTCAACCCAAAGCTTTGTAAATAAAACTCCTTTTACAAATTACCCCTAAAAACATTAAAAAGAGGGAATACTTGTTGACTTTTTTACCCAAAAAAATATTCTTAACCCAAATGCAACCAATTGCTTTTTTTGTACATCTTTAATAAACAAACAAAGTTTTAAATGTGCCACAGGCATAATTTTTTTTGAAGTAACTAAAATTTCAAATTTAAAACCCTTACATCTCCAAACATGCAAGGGACAGTAAGCAGATTATTTTTTATTTCTCTCTCGATTAATTAAATTATTTTTTTACTTTAAACCAGGTCAGTCCCAAAGCTGCACAGGTATTGCGATTAAGCATTTTTATTTTCTCTCTCTCAAAGCAACTGATTACATTTTTTTGCATTACTAATTGCACAAAAGCTTTCAGTATTTTTTAGTTCTCTCAAGCTATTACAAACTAAAATTTGCATCCCCATGACTACAAAATTACTTCTCAACGGTGCTTTACTCTTGATAGTAACCGCAGCACTAACACAATCCGCAAGCGCACAAATGGTTGGTCCCAATGCTTACATAAAGGGTACCAGTGTGGAAATAGGCCTGGATGGCGCAGGTGGCTTTGAAGGCTGTAATACTACTGTTTCTGCACCGCTCCCGGGGATGCACTTCCGTTCGAACACAAGCTATTTTGGTTTTGTGGCCAATCCGCAATTAAACGGTTGGTCCGGATCGGCTTTTGACGGCGATTTTTTTACACCGGGGACACCTGAAAATGGCTGGGGAGTGGAGATTGGAACAGCGGGAACATCATACGGAAACAACTGTAACGCGCTGAACCAGATCCCGGGAGCGCTGACCAACTGGTCACATACATATACCTGCTATTCGGCTGACTGGCAAGGCAATTTAACCACCGGTACGAACCTTCATTTTAAGGTAAATTATTTTTTACAGGAAACGGATCTTTATTATACAACTACTGTCTCGATCACCAACAATACGGCTGCAACCATTGCAGATATGTACTATTACCGGAACCTTGATCCGGATAATAACGTTCAGGTGAGCGGTGATTATACGACTCAAAACACTATTGAGAATGAACCTTCCAGCGGTACCTGCGGAATTGCACTGGTGAGTGCCACACAAACTAATCCCTGGAACTCCTACCTGGGCCTGGCTGGTATTGGTACTAATTTTAGGGTGGGCTATGGCGGTTTCAGTAACAGGGATGCATCGGATATGTGGAACGGCGTGGGCTTTACGCAAACACCGGGCTCTACACTTTTTGTGGATGGCGCAGTTTACCTGGCTTACCGGATCCAGAACCTGGCGCCGGGAGCAACGGAAACTTTTAAATTTGTAGTGATTCTTTCGTCGGCACAGGCATCCAACGCGATCAATAATTTATTATACCTTTCTTATCCGGGTTCGGCAAGTGCGCCGCCGCCTGCCTGTACACCTTACAGCGATACTGTAAAAATATGTGCAGGTGTGCCCGCTACGATTGCGGTACAGGGCTCGATCGTGAATGACTTTAACTGGACATGGAGCCCAACAACCGGATTATCATCCAGTACAGGACCAAGCGTATCGGCAGCACCAACGGCCACCACCACTTATACATTAACGGGAACACCCACGAGTCCCTGTGTTTCACCTGTTACGATGACGTTTGTTGTAAAAACATCGCCGCCATCCACAGTGGTGCAACCACCTGATATAACTACGTGTACAGGAGGCGCTGTACCGGCAACTGTTTTTAGCAGTAGCCCGGCGGGATCCACTTTTGCCTGGACGAACTCCAATCCTGCGATCGGACTCGCGGCCAGCGGAACCGGCAACCAACCTGCATTTACGGCTACAAATGCCACGGGAGCGCCCATTACGGCAACGATAACAGTTACCGCCACTATACCGGGCGGATGCACGGGACCGCCGGTAACCTATACTATTACGGTAAATCCGAACTTAACGATCACGGTGAATTCGGCAACTATTTGTCCAACCCAAACAGCGACTTTAACGGCAACCGGCGGCAGCACGTATGTATGGAACACGGGATCGACAGCTAATCCATATAACGTTTCCCCGGCAGTAACTACATCGTATACTGTAACGGGATCATCAGCTGGATGCTCCGGCACGGCGGTAGCAACGGTTACCATCGGCGGAAGCGCAACGATTACGGTAAACTCCACTACGGTTTGTCCGGGTGACGCAGCGGTATTAACCGCAACCGGTGGAACCACCTATACATGGAATACGGGATCTACTGCAAATCCTTACAGCGTATCGCCGACAACAACAACATCCTATACGGTAACGGGCGTGAGTGGAGGATGTACGGGAACAGCAGTATCTACGGTAACGGTAAACCCAACGCCAACAACCACGGTTCCGGCAACTATTGTGATCTGTAATGGCGGCACGACCACTGCTTCGGGCTTTGTAAGCAGCCCTGCGGGCGGCACATTCAACTGGACCAACTCCGACCCGAGCATTGGACTAGCAGCAAACGGAACAGGAAATGTACCGGCATTTACAGCAATCAATACGGGTGCTTATGCTATTACTGCTACTATTACGGTAACACCAACCGTGAATGGCTGTATTGGCACACCTGATACCTATACGATCATGGTAAATCCAACACCTGCAGCACCAACAGCACCGGGTGTGAGTGTGTGCGCAAATACTGCTGCTACGCTAAACGCTACTGCTCCGGGCGGAACTTACGACTGGTATGATGCAGCAAGCGCAGGCGCTTTATTGATGACAGGTTCAACGTATGTGACACCGAATATTTCGACACCGACCAATTATTATGTGCAAACAACTAGTACAGCTGGCTGTGTGAGTCCAATGACGACCGTTCCGGTTACCATTGCTGCCGCACTTTTGGTAAATGCAGGTTTGGATGATACGATCTGCTACAATGGAAATACAATGCTGACGGTGGTTCCGAACGGAGCAGGATATACTTACAGCTGGTCGCCGACGGCAACGTTAAGCAACGGAACAATTTACAACCCGGTTGCAAATCCATCCAGTACTACCACTTACGGTGTGATCGTAACAGATCCGAGCGGTTGTGTGGGAAGCGATTCGGTTACTGTTTTTGCAGATCAGCAAATCAACCTGGCAGTAGCGGGATTACCAACTACATGCTTTGGAACATGTGACGGGCAAACGATTGTGATCCCATCGGGCGGATCGGGTGCTTTCCCTGGTTACGCATGGAGCGGCGGTTGTACAACACCGGCTTGTAACCAATGTGCAGGAAATTATACGGTAACCGTTACGGATTCGTGGGGATGTACAGCAACGAATACTGCTTCGGTAACTGAGCCAACGCTTTTAACGGAAACAATTGCAGCGCCAACGATGGTATCGTGCTATGGTGTGTGCGACGGATCGGCAACAGCATCCGTATCAGGCGGAACTGCTGCATATACATATTCGTGGAATACCGTGCCGGTACAAACCACTGCCACAGCGAGCGGCTTGTGCGCAGGAACTTATTATTGCACGGTTACGGATGCGCATAACTGTACAGCGATTGATTCGGTGGTGATCACGCAGCCAACACAAGTGATGATCGCACCGATTGCCAATGTAATTATTTGCAACAGTGGCAGCGCGGTTCTTACGGCATTGGCTTCGGGAGGAAACGGTGGAGTATACTCTTACAACTGGACAGCAGCAACAGGATTGAGCGATCCGACAATTGCCAACCCGATGGCAGCACCAACAACGACCACTACTTATACGGTGAGCGGAGCCGATGTGAACGGATGTCCGGCATTGACACAAACCGTTACGGTAACTGTAAATCCTGCATTATCAGTATCTACAATACCGGTAACACCCGTTTGTCCTGCAGGCACGATCGCCATTACAGCAACGGCGATCAATGGAAATGGCGGTCCGTATGCATACGCATGGGCACCGGCTACGGGATTAAGCAGTTCAACTATAAGTAACCCTAATGCAACGCCAGCTGCCACTACAACTTATACTGTAACGGCAACCGACGGCTGCTCTCCTGCTGTAACCAGTACGGTAACAGTAACCGTATTGCCATTGCCTGCGCCTGCGTTCAGCGCGGATCTAACATCGGGTTGCGCTCCTTTATGTTTAAACCTTACGGATGCGTCCACGATCAGTTCGGGTTCGGTAAACCGTTGGGGCTGGGATGTGAATGATGGGGCAAACAGCTTTGCCAACGGGCAAACACAATCGCATTGCTTTAATAACCCGGGAACGTATAGTATTACACTGATTGATACATCGGCTGCAGGCTGTATTTCCACGGTAACGTATGCAAATTATATTACGGTGCATTCGATCCCGGTTGCTCAATTTACAGCGCCTGCAAACACCAGCATTATTGTTCCGACGGTTACTTATACAGATCAATCGACAGTGGATAACAGTTCGATTGCTGCATGGAACTGGACTTTTGGAGATGTGTTGAATACGACTACAAATACAAGCACGCAGCAAAATCCATCACATCTGTTCAGTGATGTGGGAACGTATTGTGCGCACCTGGTAGTGACCAGCACTTATGGTTGTGTAGACAGCAGCGATTTGTGTGTGGTGATCGATCCGGAATTTACGTTCTACATTCCGAATGCATTTTCGCCAAACGGTGACGGGATCAATGATGAATTTTATGGTAAAGGTGATTTTATAAATGATTTTGAAATGACGATCTATGACCGTTGGGGTAATTTAATTTTCTATACGGATGATATTAATAAACACTGGAACGGAACAGCCAATCACGGTAGTGAGATAGCGCAGATGGATACGTATGTGTATGTGGTGAAACTGACGGATTATAAGGATAAGAAACACAAATTTATGGGAAGCGTTACGTTAGTAAAATGATGAATTATAGATGTTGAATTATAAATGGATGTTAGATTATTAGACGTTGGATGTTGGACTGGGTGCGTGCTATGTGTGTGATGTATGTTGGTTGTTCGTAGTTAGTAGACGATTATAATTTGTAGGTTTTAGTTATTGAAGAGATACTGGTGTGAGAGAGATTAATAAATAAAAAGAAATACACCGGATTAAAATGTGTGATTAAACCCTGCATATTTTTCGGTGCAGACAGCGGGTAGAACAAGAGCTATCCGCTGTTTTTTTTCATTCGCTTATTCAACTGCGTGTTAATTTATTCTTTTACTTTTTGAAGGCAAAAAGTAACAAAAACCTTTTGATCTTGTAAGATAATTTGTTTCTTCAGCTAACGCGAAGCAACAACCACGGATAATTTCGCGCATGCACATCAGTTCTTCGTTTCTTTGATCCTTACCGCGCTCATTACCGCTATTACTGAACAAGCTCAAAGAGTCTGCAGAAGGACAGGAGTATTTTTCAATGAAAGAAGTTCGCAATAATGATTATAAAAACTAAAAACAACTGCTCATTATTTGAAAAATAATTTATAATTCATCATTTATAATTTTATGTACCTTTGCAGGAGTTCTTTACAACATGGGGTCGTTACGGTTTTGACAGCGAGTGCGATTTTTATGTAAGCATGTGGTGTGTTGTGAATATGGCACCTTAATCCTAATTCTCAAAATTCTATACGGCGAGTCTAACTACGCTATGGCTGCTTAATTTTCTCAGAAAATAAGTGCCTTTGTTTCCGGGGAAGCTCTGATCTTCTGCGTCCCCAGTGAAGCATAACAAATGAAGAAATAGTTGCGGAGCGCTTTGATCCGTGATGAGATAAAGAAGCTAAGTAAGCCTTTTGGTTGGCAGAACTACCTAAGCTTATCGAAAATTAAAGTTTTGATAAACATGTAGAAAGCTTATTAATTCCTTGTTTGGACGAGGGTTCGAATCCCTCCGACTCCACTCCCATTGAAAGCACGCTAATTTCGGCGTGCTTTTCTTTTTTACTGCCTTTCAACTTCCCGTTATTCGTACACATTAGCGATACAACTCTATTTAGTCGTAGATAATAAAGTGATTGAAACTAAAAAAATGGTAAAACAACAATAGCTTGAAAATAAAAGAGCAACCCTTACCGGGTTGCTCTTTTTTGTCTAAAATTTACGGTAAGCCTTTAGGGTTTATGTACCCAAAATAGTATTTCCAAATCTCAAAAGCATAATAAATAGCTGCTATCATAGTCCCGGTAGCAATAATACGATTAAGAAATCTTACATTTTTTTCCAGTTTTGCTTGTCGTATAGTTTGTGAATTTATGTCGGCAGCTTTACTTACAAATCCACCATTTTCTATAAATACTTTACCATTAAACCTTATTCTATATAGAGAATGGTATGCTCTTTCAATACCTGCATCGTATTTCTCTATATAATTTTCTGAAATTAGATAAGGTAATATTAGCTGCAATTCGATCAAATCAATGTCTTTCACACCTATATTTACTAATCTGAACAGTATTTTAGTTAAATCAATCTCATTATCTACACTTAATTTTGCAAACCCCTGAGCGTTTATTAATTCTTTATTCAAATTGTTTAATACAGTTAAAACTGCATCTAATTTTTCATTGGTATTGTGCGTTTTTTCCATAAAGTAAACATACAAAATCCACCTAATCAGCACAAATCTATTTTTCCTATATTTGTACTTAAACCACTAATAAAATTGTAATTTAAATTTACAAATAGTGCCTTTCTAAGATGTATATAAAAGAAGCTATTGAAATCCTTAAAAAATATAATTCACTTAAAGGTCAGCAGATAAGACGTAAGTCTACGGGGGAATTAATTACAATCAACGTTATTATTGCTGCACCGACAAAGCTTTCAAGTTGGACAGATAATTATAGAAATTGGGTTGATAATAATTTGTCAATGGTTTTAGCTAACCCGAATGCTGATTTTGATATTTATTTTTTTGATAAACCATATTCTCAAATGGCTTTCTTTATTTTGTTAGAAGATTTTGAAAACAATTACTCTAGTGTAATATAACTATTGCCACTATGATAGACTTAGATAAATTCCTTTCCGATATTTCACCAGTAAAACAATTCTTTATTGGTATCATATTAAGTTCTCTATTTTGGTACCTCAATATTTTCATCTGGGGGAAGCATATTATTGAAAAAGAACAAATACAGGTACCTTTTATTTTGTCTATCTGTTTTGGCTTTTTATGGTACACAATTTCATTGGGATATTTAACAGCTAACATTGAATTGAGCAAACCAGCAGCTGAAAGAAAAATAGTTTTTGATAATAGCGTACTTCAACAAAATATATTCGGTTCTGTTTTAACGTTATCTGCTATAACTGGGATGTTTAAAATGGCTTGCTACATAATATTAGTTAATGACAAATATTTAACTATACCATTTCATATTATTGTTATTGCAGAATTTTTGGCAATTGCAATTTTAGCTTTAGTTGCACGTGGTAGAGTTAATCGTTCTATTAAGAAAGCAAACAAAACCATAAAAAAATCTTAATCTTTTTGTTCTTCTTAATTTTGTTTAAAATCTGTTATTATGTTATTATTTGATGACCCCGATTCTAAAAAAGAAATCCTTCTTAATGAAATGTTAAAAGGCGGTAATATTCAAGGTTACATTATGTGGCGCAATGATTACGATTCAACCACCAAGTTATTAAGTGAACTTGTATTTGAAGGCTTGGTAAACCCAAAAGACCTTAGCAAGGTTGCATCCTTAACTGAAAAAGGTTGTTTAGTGGCTACAAGCGGTGGTTACAGAAAATGGAAACAAGATACAGCTGAACAGAAAGCTAAAGCGGAAAAACGTGAGATATTAGAAACAGAACTAGCAGAACGGGAGATTGACAAACTTAAGTATGAAAAGAATACAAGGTTTATCGCATTTATTTCACTATTTTTTGCAGTTATTGCTGCTGCTATATCTCTATATGACTTCTTGCATTCAAAATAGCCCCTTACCTAATTAAACCCAAACAGCGTAACGAATTACCCCATGAATGCCACCACCTATTTTACTGAAATACAACAACTTAAATTTGCTAATAATTTTAAATCTTCAATCAAGGGGTTCGACTTTTTGTCCGTGGATTCCACCTTCGCCCTCCGAAGCTCTTCAAATCTGATAAGATTTGTGATGCGAAGGAGGGTTTCTTTTTAGTTGTAATTCTGGTTTGGGTATACGTACACTCCATTTCGTCACGAAACTTCTTTCAAGTGCAAGAAGCATTTTTTAAATAAAATTTCAGTTAATAATCATTTATAATGTATCTACATCCAATATCAAAACAAGTACTACTGCTCAAAAAAGGAATTGAAGTACCCTTGGACCTCAAAGACAAGATGACGCAGCCTCTTAGCGCGCTTTATCTCCGGATCGAACATCCCTTAGAACATTCCATCAGCCTGTTATTTATTTTTGAAAATAAGAACGGAAGTGTTTTCCGGTATCCTAAAAATTTTATCATTAGTGGACAGCCACTTATCTTTAATGATAATAATTACCGTTTTGAAGGTCCTATAAAAAGCATTAAAATAGTTTCGGAGATTAATTTAGAGATTACGGTTAATTGATTACTTCGAAGCTTCTCATATTACAAAAAACATGAAGCATTAACTTCCTAGTCTCTTTCATTCCTTTTTTTATACAAATATTTATTTTTGCTAATAGACCATTTATAGCTAATTCAGAATTTTTAATTGAAACGCATAAATAAATCAGTAATCTATTTAACGAAAAAATGAATAAAGTCAAAATTGAAATTTATCAAGGTATATTAATTCCTATGGGTTTTGATCCGGAGGAATCTATTGAATATTTTAAAAAATTATTAAGCGATATAAATGGAACTCAGATAAATTTCCCAATTAGCCCGGAAATTAAAGTAAAAGTCAGGATTAAAGTTTTAAATAGTTTAAGAGGACAAAAAAGAAAATTGTGGAAACTTTATAAAACACATATTCGAGAAGAGATTATTTTAAAATTTTCTTCAACCATTTACTTTAAGGATCAAAATTTTGAAGAATTGAAATCAACAAATTTTAATTCTAACGACTTTTATTTAAAACACCTATTGATTCCAAATTTCGAAAAAAGATATTACGATTTTATTGTTGCATTGGATATTGCGAGAGTTGGAGCACTTCATCCTGGAACCGGCTTATTGTTTTCAAATGGATTTTTTTTAAGACCATTAAAACCTTTGAATCTATACTCAATAGATATATTGTCTTACTCACTTGAAAAAAAATGGCCGGTATTTGAGCAATTAAACATTCATAAGACATGGAGTTGGTATTTGACAAAAGCTTTTCCAAAGGGTATCGACGAAATATCATCAACCAATTTAAGTCGCGCTATAAATGCTTTTACTTATCTATATCAAGAAAACATCAGTGAACAAGAAAGACTTTTCTGGACTATGGTAGGAATTGAATCCTTATACGTAGGGGGGAAAGAAGCAATCGGAGAACAAGTGAGAAAAAAGGCACAAATCTTCCTGGGCGAAATTAAAGAGTTCAAAAAAAGATTAACCAAAATGTATGATTATAGGTCGGCATTTGTTCATGGCTCAAAAGATTTTCCGGGTTATTTTCACATCCATGATGGCTTAGACACATTTGATAAGTTTATTGAAGATTCTGAAGATCCGGTACAAGTAGCGAAGTCGCTGCTGCTTGCTACGTTACAAAAAATGGCAAAATATGAATTAGATGATTTGGAATTTGAATACATATTAAAAACTAAATCTTCATAATTCACAAAAAAAGTATACCCAAAAATTGATCTTTAACAAATCTGATAATCTTCCCTATCTCCTATCCTCAATAATTACCACATGCCTGTGCCTCCTGCTTGGCGGATGCTGACGCGGATGCGCCACAACAATGCAGGATGCAAGAAGAGACGATAATACAATAAGCAGTGTGAGTGATCTCAATAAGAGCCGAACGTTTACATTCTTGATTGCTTTCATGATGGATCGGTTTAAATGGTTTTGTACTATTCCAGATAAAATTTGTGCCAGCAGTTTATAAACTATCAATAAGACGGTTTATTTTACACCGGTTGCCACCATTAAAACGTTTTTTAGTGAAGTAAAATTATCCGGTTTGCTGATAAAATTAATAGCGCCAAGGCTGGTAGCGATCTCCATTTCCTTTTTAATAGAAGATGTGGAATACATGATCACCGGGATCTTTTGGTATTGATCCGAACTTTTCAGCTTTCCAAGACATTCCCAGCCGTTCATACGCGGCATATTAATATCCAGGAAGATAAGCTCCGGCAGTTCCTGCATTTTATCCAGCTTTTCCAGTGCATCTATCCCATCTTTTGCATAAAAAAGCAAAATAGAAGGAGCAATATCGTGTAAAGCTTCAGAAAATAATTCCGTATCATCGGCATCATCATCTACGAGTAGTATTGATTGAATCATAAGCGTGGGATCCCGGGATCCTTAAAATGTGTGAATTAACATATTTTGCATTAAATTTTGATGCCAATGAACAAAAAATGGCAGCCTTTTTTAGTATTTCTTATATTAATAATCATTTAATCTCCGGAAAATCATGAAAAATAACATTCAAAAGATCACCAATAATCTTTGGTTTGATAACCAGGCAGAAGAAGCTGCACATTACTACACTTCTATTTTTAAAGATTCGAAAATGGGAACGGTCAGCCGCTACGGAAAAGCCGGGTACGAGATCCACAAGCGGCCCGCTGGTTCGGTAATGACTGTGGAGTTTGAGCTAAACGGACAATCGTTTATGGCATTAAATGGCGGGCCGCTGTTTAAATTCAACGAGTCCATTTCCTTTATTGTGAATTGCGAAAACCAGGAAGAAGTGGATTATTACTGGGAAAAACTAAAAGCCGGTGGCGACCCGAAAGCGCTGCAATGCGGCTGGCTGAAAGATAAATACGGCGTATCCTGGCAAATTGTGCCTGTAAAAATGAAGGAATTGCTGCAGGATGGAGATTCTGAAAAATCACAACGCGCGATGGAAGCCATGATGCAGATGAAAAAGCTGGACATTGATGCACTGCAAAAAGCATACGATGGAAAATAATTGAAAATGGAATTTGACAATTGAAAATGAAAAAAGAACATCATGTATATGTACGCATGATGTTTTTTATTTCCTGAAATGAAATGAATTCAATGCTAAAAAATTAAGTAAAATCGGAAAGTTTATACCATTTTAAAAAAACAATCAGGCTGATAAATGTAGCAGACACTCAAAAAACGATGCTGTGTACAGAAACGCAGATCAAAAATGATTTTTATGATGTAAAAAAGATCGCCTGTGGCGCTTATGATTGAAAATTATGATTTGATTGCTGCAAATCTATCAAAGGAGGATTTAATAAAAAATTATTGAGTATCCGGAACTTTGCACCATGAAAAGAAATTATTTAAGAACGTCATTGCGAGGGCTTTTCATCTGTGAAATACAATTTTCAATGGTGCCGTTGTAGAACAATGTTGATGTGGAAATAGAAATTCTCTCCAGAGCTGTCATCCCGTCCGCCGCGGCGGATTGCGGGATCGGTTAATTAAAGACTACAAGCATTTACGGGATCCCGCAATCCGCCGCGGCGGACGGGATGACAGTATTATTCGTAAATCTGGTAAAAAACAACATTTTCCCACAGCAACACCTTTTCAATTAAAGAATCTGTGAATCTGTGGCTTTGCAGTTGCAAGTAATTCGTAATTTCGGTATTATTAATAAGATCATACATGACCAAAAGCAAACCATTGTCCGATAATGAGCAGCAACGACTGGAACGGTTGAAATCATACACGATCCTGGATACACTGCCGGAGAAACAGTTTGATGATATTACCCGCCTTGCCTCCATTATCTGCAATACGCCGATCACACTGATCAACCTGATTGATGAAGACAGGCAATGGTTTAAATCCCACATTGGGCTGAATGCACAGGAAATGCCGCCCGAAATTTCCTTTTGCAAATATGCCATCATGGGCGATGAGATCTTTGAAGTTGAAAATGCTTTAAAAGACAAACGCTTTGCAAAAAATCCACTGGTAACAGACAATCCCAACATTCGTTTTTATGCCGGTGCTCCGCTCCGCACTCCCGATGGCTTTAACATGGGAACGCTTTGCGTGATCGATACCGTACCTAAAAAACTAACGAAAGATCAGCGGGAAGCATTGGTTATACTGGCGAATGAAGTGGTGACCAACCTCGAATTACGCAAAGAACGAAATAAAGCAGAAGGTGAAAAACAAACTATTGTAAAGTCGAATGACCTGATGTACACGTTTTTTGAGAACAGTCCTTCCATTATTACCATGAAGGATACAAATGGCGTTTTCCTGTATATCAACAACAATGCGGAAAAATTATTCGGTAAAAAAGCAGCGGAAGTGATCGGGCGTACCAACAATGATCTTTTTCCGAAAAACATTCTTGATCCCATTGTGGAAGACAATACAAGGGTGCTGAAAGAACAGAAATTAATTGTACGGGAACATCATCTCGGCGAAGGCGAAAATACCATTCATTACATCAGCCACATGTTCCCTTTACTCAATCACGAAGGCGGGGTTTATGGCATTGGCACGATCACGAATGATATAACGGATGCAAAAAAAATTGAGGAAAGCCTGCAAAAAAGCAACGAGCGTTTTTTCAATATTTTTAAAGACAGCCCGGTTGGAATGGTGATCACCTCCACTACCGACCGCCGCTATGTGAATGTAAACAGTACGTTCCTTAAAACATTTGAATTTGAATCGGATAGCCAGGTATTGGGTAAAAATTCGCAGGAGCTGCAATTGAGTTCGCCGGAAGAACGCGACAGGATTACCGCACTGTTGCGTGAAAAAGGTTCGTATGCCTATGAGGAGATCCATTGCCTGAGCAGGACCGGAAAAGAGCTGACCATCCTGGGATCGGTAAACAGGATCGACATTGGCGGCGAAGATTTTTACCTGACGAGCTACATTGATATTACTGAGCGCAAGGAGCTGGAAAAAGCCGTTAAAATAAGCAACGACCGGTTTACCAGCTTGTTTTACAACAGCCCCATCGGGATCAACATTGCCAATGTGGATTCCTCCGAGCTGAACCTTGTGAACAACGCCTTTCTTAATACTTTTGGTTATGAGCGCGACGAGGTGATCGGGAAAACGGCTGCGGAGCTGCTAATCATCAAAGACCAGAAAATACGCGACGAAAATATGGAGGAAGTAAGACGTACCGGGCGCATCAAAGACAAAGAAATACGCGCTTACAAAAAAAACGGGGATGAGATTTACTGCCTCACTTCCATCGAGTTTATTACCGTTGAAGGCCGTTTACAGGCGATTTCGGCGTTCCAGGACATTACCGAGCGAAAAAAAATTGAAGTCCAATTAATGGAAGCCAAACGCGATGCGGAACAAGCCACACTTTCAAAAAGCTCGTTCCTGGCCAACATGAGCCACGAGATCCGCACACCGCTTAATGCCATGCTTGGATTTGCCGATCTCCTGGAACAAACGAAGCTGACCGAACAACAAAAAGATTACCTCGACGCCATTGATACTTCCGGTAAAAATTTGCTGACGATCATCAACGACATTCTTGATTTTTCGAAGATCGAAGCCGGGATGCTCAACATCCAAAAAGTGCCGTTTAGTCCGCAGCAGTTGTTACACTCCGTTTACACGATGTTTTTCGCGAAAGCGCAAAGCAAAAATCTTAAATTATTTATTTCCATCGATCCGAAGATTCCGCCGATGGTAAGCGGCGATCCCACCCGGATGAACCAGATCATGATGAACCTGATCGGCAATGCGGTGAAATTTACCAGCCAGGGCAGCGTTATTGTGGATTGCCTTGTAGTTGAACGGTCGGAGCAAAAAGTAAAATTACGCTTGTCTGTAAAAGATACCGGCATTGGCATTCCGCAGGAAAAGATCGATAAGATCTTTGACCGCTTTACACAGGCCGACAGCGAGATCACCCGCAATTTTGGCGGTACAGGGCTAGGATTGTCCATCGCAAAAAGACTGGTGGAATTGCAGGGTGGCGAAATTACAGTGACCAGCGAAGCGAACAAAGGATCTGAATTTTCCTTCACCATCGGGTTTGATATTACGGATCAGCTGGCGTATGTTCCTTCTGAAAAAAGCGAACCAAAAATTCCGGGAGTTTTTAAAGGAAAAAAAGTGTTGATCGTGGAAGACAATCCGCTTAATCAAAAACTGGCCATGACCTTGCTGAAAAACGAAGGATTTAATACTAAAATTGCTGAAAACGGGCAGGTCGCAGTGGATCTATTAAAAGAGGAGCGATTCGATATTATTTTGATGGACATACAAATGCCGGTGCTGGACGGTTACCAGGCTACTAAAAAAATCCGCAGGGAACTGGCACTGACAACGCCTATCATTGCCATGACGGCCAATGCGCTTGCAGGCGAACAGGAACGCTGCATAGCCATGGGTATGGACGATTACATTACCAAACCGTTCAAGCCGGAATTGCTGATGAACATCATGTACCGTTTTTTAAATAAAGCGGATATTTATCCTTTGCCTGTAGCAACTGCGAACCAAAAAACAGGCGAAAAAAAGTTTACGGACCTGAGCTACATGAAAGAATTTTCGGAAGGAAAATTATCCTTCATTAAAGAAATGCTCGAGATCTTCCTGGAACAAACACCGATAGATCTTGCAGCAATTGAAAAAGGTCTGAAAGAAAACAGTTATTCGCAGATCCGCGCAATTGCGCACAGCCTGCAAACATCATTGAGCTTTGTGGGTTTTCCGGCAGCACTCACCGACAGCTTAAAGGAAGTGGAGCTGCTGGCTGCCGAAGAACAGCAATTTAACCTGATCAGGAAAAAGCTGGAAGTGATTGTGGAAGGCTGTTTCAAAGCACAGGAAGAGTTAAAGGACGAATTAAAAAGGATGTAATAAATACACCTTCATTTACAATTTAAAATAGCCGGGATCTCCCGGCTATTTTTTTTCCCCTTTCGCCGATACTATCTGCCAAACAGGACAATTTTAGGGCAACACAGGGTTTATTAAATTATTTTTAATGAGTATCCGGAACTTTGCACCATGAAAAGAAATTATTTTAAGAACGTCATTGCGAGGGCTTTTCAATTAAAATAGTTATAAGCTTGGTATAAACTTTCCGATTTCAATTATTTTTATAATAACAACTGCATTTTTTTACTCCTGGTTATATAGCTATTTACAACGTATGGAAAGCATCATTAACAATAAAACAAAATTAAAACTGCTGATCGGGTTCGGATTGGGAATTTTGTTGATCCTGGTTGTACAGCTCCTTTCGGGCAGAAGCATTAAAGCTATCATCAATAATGAAAAAGCGCTGCTGCATACAACCAAAACCATTGAGCAGCTGGAAGCATTAAGAGCAAACGTATCGTCGTTTGAAAGTAAAATGAGAGGCTTTGTACTTACTTCCAATCTTAAATTTTTGGATGGCAATGATGAGATCCAGGAAAAATCCTGTGAAAGCAGCAAACAATTACTGGCAGCAGCAACAGGAAAGGATCACGACGTGCTGGAAGAGTTGAATAACCTGGTGATTGCAAAGATCGAATTTAACAGCCGGGTTTTAACAATGGTTGATTCAGCTGATAATTCCCGCGCTACTTCCATTATTAACAGCGGCGAAGGAAAATTACTGATGGACAGTATTTCAGTCGTTAACGAACGCGCCATCGCGGTGCAGCGTCAGGAGGCTGAAGTGTATAAAAAAAGCAACGACCTCAACAGCACGTTTGCATTAAATTCGGATCTGATCTCCGGGTTCATTATCCTGCTTTGCCTTATCGTTTCCCTACGCATTCTTTTTAAAGACATTAACGACCGAATCAAATTAGAGAACAGCCTGCGCGAGGAACAAAAAAAGACGGAAAAAACAATGCTCATCAAAGAGCAGTTCATGTCGAACATGAGCCACGAGATCCGCACACCGCTCAACGCCATGCTTGGTTTTTCGGGCCTGCTGGAAAATACAGGATTAAACGATCAGCAGCGCGATTACCTGCAGGCGATCGATAGCGCCGGAAAAAGCCTGATGACGATTGTGGACGACATTCTTGATTTTTCGAAAATTGAAGCGGGCATGCTTGGCATCGAAAATGTACCATTCAGCTTACAGCAATTAATGCAATCGGTATACACCATGTTTTTTCCGAAAGCACAAAGCAAGGATTTGAAACTTTATCTTTTTATTGATCCGAAGATCCCAACGCTCGTAAGCGGCGATCCTACACGGCTGAACCAGGTCATCATGAACCTGATCGGCAACGCGGTAAAATTCACCAACAAAGGCAGCATCCATGTGGACTGTACGGTAGTAACACTGAATGATAAACAGGTACAGGTAAAAATCTCTATAAAAGATACAGGGATCGGTATCATCCGCGAAAAGATCGATACTATTTTCGACCGGTTTACGCAAGCCGACAATGCCACTACACGAAACTTCGGCGGTACAGGACTTGGCCTTTCTATTGCCAAAAAGCTGGTAGAGCTGCAGGGCGGCCAGATCCGGGTAAACAGTGTTCCCGGCAAAGGATCCGAATTTTATTTTATTCTTGCGTATGATGTAGTGGATGCAAAAGATTATGCACCGGTAAGCGGCACCGGATCAAAGCATTATTTCAACAAAGGAAAAAAAGTACTGATCGTGGAAGACAATCCGCTCAACCAAAGGCTTGCGCAGATGCTGTTGCAGGACGCCGGTATAGAAACTACAATTGCGGTAAACGGTCAACTGGCCGTTGATGTATTAAAAAAAAATACGTTCGATGTGATCCTGATGGACATACAAATGCCTGTTTTAGATGGTTACGAGGCTACGAAAAAAATCAGGAATGAATTGCTCATCAAAACGCCGATCATTGCCATGACAGCAAATGCCATGTCGGGCGAATACGAACGCTGCATTTCTTCGGGCATGAACGATTACATTACCAAGCCGTTCAGAGCCGAAACATTGCTCAACAGCATCACTACATTTTTAAATGAAAGTACGGTGCCGGGTAAGATCGTGCTTACCGAATTTAAATTCCGGGAAACGTAAATCAGGGTGCTGAATGTTGGATTACAACGTTTAATTTCTATCGCAATAGCATAATTATAAAATTAAACCACATAAGGCACAAAGAACACATAAGGCAAGCTTGACCTTATCAACGTGTAATTTTGAACCACAAAAGAAAACAAAAGAATCAAAAGAACCAGCGTGTGTTAAACTGTGTGTAAAACAAATACTGCACGTTGGTATGTTACATCTTGCCTTTTGATTCTTTTGTTTTCTTTTGTGGTTCAAAAAAATGCAGTACTTCCGGGTAAAACCTAATGTGTTCTTTGTGCCTTATGTGGTAGAAAAAAATAAATGGTTGCAAACTTTATCCTCAGATTAAATTCAGCCGTTTCAGCAGCGTTTGTTTGTTTTGCTCACCGATCGGGATCGGATGTTTATCAATGTAAGCCGTTTCTTTTTCAATAAAATCTATTTTATCAAGGTTGATCAGGTACGAGCGGTGTACCCGGTAGAACTTGTCCACCGGCAGCTTCTCCTCTATTCCCCTCAATGTCATGTGAACGGTATGGCGTTTATCGTTTACAAAAATATTGATGTAATCGCCCAGCGCCTGTATATAAGATATATCATTGATGACGATCTTCGTCAGCACCGCGTTGGAACGGATAAAAATATATTCTTTTTCAGAAGCATCCACCTGCTGCTGTTTGCTGTCAAATATTTCTTTTGCACGATCCACGGCTGCTAAAAAACGTGCTGTGGTGTATGGTTTTACAATATAATCGGCCACATTCAGCTCAAACGCTTCCACTGCATATTTTTCTTTTGCAGTGCATAAAATAACGATGGGACGTTTCTCCAGGTTTTTCAGTAACTCCAACCCAGTCATTTCCGGCATTTCAATATCAAGGAACACCAGGTCGATGTTCTCTTCCTTTAAAATATTAAAGGCCGTAATGGCATTGTCGCATTCGTGTTTCAGATTTAAAAAACTGATCCCCGAAACCAAAGACACGAGTGCTTTTCTGGCCATTTTATTATCATCTACAACAATACAGTTCATGCGTTCGCTCCCTTTTTTGTGATAAGTAAAATTGATAATTTTTTCTTGAATAATCAATTGAATAATTTATTTTTTCTAAGCTTTCTTTCGCTTTTTGAAGCGATGGTTAAGTTCAATATCACTTACTTTATTACAACAAAAAAACGAAGGTGGATCACACCTTCGTTTTTTTATTGGGATTTTATTAAAAAATTATTTGATCATCATTTTACCGGAAGCAATTTGCTGGTTGTTATTGATCAGCTTGTAAAAATACATTCCGCCTGCTAATCCTTTACGGTCGATCTTGATTTCATTGGAATTAGCAGCTACTACTTTCACTTCTTTTCCAAGCACATCGTAAATGTGTACCGATGCGTTTTCTAATTTAACGGAAGCACCAACAGAAATAGTGGTTTCATCAGTAAACGGATTTGGATACAGGCTCACACGTGCATTCATTGCGTTTGCTGCAAAACCGGTTGTAACATCCGCTACATGGATTTGCGATACAGCCGTTCCGGTACAACCGGTAGAATCGGAATAAGAATAAATAATATCAAATGTGCCGGTGCCGCTTACTGCAGGATCAAACGTTGTTCCGCTTACGCCTGTTCCTATAAACGTTCCGCCAGCCGGACTTCCCAAAAGTGCAATTGCAGAGCTGGTGGTACTTAATTCCGGGTACGAAACCTGCGTTACCTGCATTGAGCGCACAGCACAAAGAGTTGCTGTTGAATCAAATGAAGTTATAAAGTGGAAAGAGCGCGTATTGGAAGCAACTGTGGAGCGGTGCGAATTTGCGCTGGTATCGCCGGGCATTAAATTTTGAATATCGGAAGCCAGGTAAACCGCCTGATCCGATGTGTTTGTACTGCTCACTATTTGTGAATAGCCTGCAACTCCGTTAAACATATCTTCCGCATCGCGGTTGCTGAAACCGCCAAAACCCGCTTTAAAAGTGGTATCGCCGATAAAGGAAAAATAAGAAGTGAACGGTGTGTATTGAACAGCGCTTACTGTTGCCACTGTAGAGCCGCCGTATGCCGGTGCCTGATCCACAATGGTATTGGTGGTTACAAAATTACTGGTAAGCGATTCGTTATTATCCGGATCCACATTGCGGTAAAAATAAAGGTGAGGGATCGTATCAGCCGAATTGTTGGTGATCCATACCGTAGTAGTATAAAAAAATGCATTTTCATCCAGCAAATAATTGATCTTGATGTGCAGGTTTGCTCCACCTGTTGTATCATCGCCTTCCCAATCCACACTGTAATAAGGTGCAGTATATGTATAAGACGTGATCACGCCCTGCATTTCGTGATTGCCCTCACAATTATTAGTAGCAATAGTAGTTCCCGCTGAGCCGATCTTAATTCCCCAGCCATTTTCAGGACTTCCCGGCGTAAAAAAATCACCGTCATAAGCGGAAGATGCCCAGCCGTTCATTTGCGGATTGGCAACAAATCCAAAAAAATTGGTACCTCCCGATCGCGGGTGCATTCCCGCCGGAACAGGTCCGGTCGTCATGTCCGCGCCTTCATATCCGCCAAGTCCCGCAATGCCTATTTCTACATAATTTCCTTTGATATAGGCTTCTGTGCCTGAGATCTGCGCATGTGCATTTTCTGTGTACGATACAGCTAATGTGATGACCACCGCTATAAGTGAAGAGTATTTTTTTATCATGATTAACAGTTTTTTGTTTGTTTATTTTTTCCCTTATTCAAATCTAACTCATTATTGCTAAAAAAACAAGTTTGAGAATGATTTGAGTTAATGAGTATTAGAAAGTTTAGATTTTGCATCAGTAAAATGCAGGTTTTTGTTTGAATCCTTAGAAGTATAAAAATGCGGCTTCATTTCATCTTCTTTTCTTTTTGTCTTGAAACAAAAAGAAGCAATCCCGCACCTGCGGGACAAGAACAATCCGCCGCGGCGGACCACGCACCATCCGACGCGTCCCCGCTACTTGTTCCGGCCACCGCGCCCTTCTGAATTTATTTTTCTTACTCCCTTCGGATCGGGGTGAATTAAAATCGTGCTCCGTCTCTCAAACATGCTGCTGCCAATTTGTAAAAACAATAGGATACTCATTCTGCAGACTCTTTCAGCCTGTTCAGTAATAGCGGGAATAAGCGCCAGAAAAATCATAGCTACGAAGCGATCCACCGCATGCGCGAAATTAACCGCGGTTTTCCTACAGCGCCAGCGGAAGGAAAAATTACATTACAGGCAGTCCGCCGCGGCGGATTGTTACTTTTTGCCTTCAAAAAGTAAAAGGTAGAGATAAAACCTAGATTTTTCTAATGCAAGACCAAAATTTATAGGATGTCTGTTTTATTTTTATTGGATTTTTTAAACTAGCACGTCATTGCGAGGGCTTTTCGCCCGAAGCAATCTCACACCAGAATATAAACCAGAATGAGATTGCTTAGGGCGAAAAGCCCTCGCAATGACGTTTTTAAAGTGATTTTATTTTGATATAAAATTCCCGGTACCCATTTAGACTTTTTACAAACAAAAAAACGAAGGTGGATCTCACCTTCGTTTCTTTTATTGGAATTATTATTAAAAATTTATTTGATGATCATTTTACCGGAAGCAATTTGCTGATTGTTGTTGATCAGCTTGTAAAAATACATTCCGCCTGCTAATCCTTTACGGTCGATCTTGATTTCATTGGAAGTGGCAGCTACTACTTTCACTTCTTTTCCAACCATGTCATAAATGTGTACCGATGCATTGTCTAATTTAACAGAAGTGCCAACAGAAATAGTGGTTTCATCGCTGAACGGGTTTGGATACAAATTAACGTGTGCATTCATGGTATTTGCAGCCACGCCGGTGGTAGCATCCGCCACATGCATCTGCGATACAGCCATTCCGGTACAACCGGTAGAATCCGTATACGAATAAATAATATCAAACAGGCCCGGTCCGCTGGTTGCAGGATCAAACATGTTGCCGCTTACACCTGTACCGCTATAGGTACCGCCTGCAGGACTTCCACCTGTAAGTACAAATGCTGAGCTGGTAGAACTTACGGTTGGATATCCCGCCTGTGACACCTGTTGTAATCCACGTACAGCGCAAACAGTAGCGTTAGGATCAAATGAGGTGATGAAACGGAAACAACGTGTGTTCGGGGCTACAGTGGAACGATGCGTATGTGTACTAACATCTGCAGGTAACAGGTTTTGAATATCGCAGGCAAGGTAAATGGCCACATCAGCGGTATCCGTGCCGCCTACGTTTTGTGTAAAGCCGGTTCCGTTAAACATATCGGAAGCATCGCGGTTGCTGAAACCGCCAAAGCCCGCTTTAAACGAAGGATCTCCCACCAAAGCAACATAAGAAGACCATGGCAGCGATTGTGTAGCGCTTACATTGGCTACACTGCTCCCGCCATTTGCAGGTGTTTGGTCCACAATCAGATTGCCGGTTACATAATCACTTGTTAAGGTCACATTGTTATCTGGATCAAGATTTCTGTAAAAATACAGATCAGGAATAGTATCCAGGCTGTTATTGGTGATCCACACCGTGGTTGTATAAAACAAGTCGGTTTGGTTCAATAAATAATTGATCTTAAAATGCAGGTCGGTGCCCGATGTAGCATCGCCTTCCCAATCAACACTATACACCGTTCCGATATGCGAATACGTAATGCTGGTTCCCACCATATCATTCGGGCCGGTGCAGTTGTTGTTTCCGATAGCACCGCCACTGGCGCCGATCTCGAAGCCCCAGCCATTTTCAGGAGTGCCCGGTGTAAAATAATCGCCGTCGAATGTAGCCCAGGAATTCAGCTGCGGATTGGCAACAAAACCAAAAAAGTTAGTATTGGAGCGGAAATGCATTCCGGCAGGTACAGGTGATGTGGTGGTATTAGCGCCTTCAAAACCACCGGCACCGGCAATACCCAGCTCCACGCTTGTTCCTTGTATATAGGCATCAGTGCCCGATATTTGCGCGTTTGCTTTCTCTGTACGAAGAGAAAATAAGGCAAAAAACGCTGCTGTGAGTAAAGAGTATTTTTTTATCATGATTGCAAGTTTTTAGTTTGTTCAAACCAAATTTAATTCATTATTTATTGCAAAGCAAGTTTATATACAGGCAATTAGCAGAAATTTTAGATTTTGTGTTAGTAAAATGTAGGTTTTACCTCTACTTTTTGAAGGCAAAAAGTAGCAAAAACCTTTTCTGCCTGTAAGGTAATTTTTCCTTCCGCTGGCGCTGCAGGAAAACCGCGGTTAATTTCGCGCATGCGCTTGATCACTTCGTAGTTATGATTTTTCTGGCGCTTATTCCCGCTATTACTGAACAGGCCGAAAGAGTCTGCAGAATGAGCATGTTATTGTTTTGAAAAAGCGACAGCAGAATGTTTGCGGGATTGTTTCTTTTGTTTCAAGACAAAAAGAAAAGAGGATGAAATAAAGCCCCATTCGATTTTATGCTTCTAAAGATTCAAACAAAACCTACATTTCTCTAATGCAAAACTAAATTTCATGAACCGTTGTATTCATAAAATACAAAAACATCCGGCCGCTGTGATTTCAACTCAATTATTATCTTTGTAATCCTAATAAAGAAAGATGATGACGAAATTAAAGATTGGCGTTTTACGTGAAGAGAAAAGTCCACCGGACAAACGAGTTCCATTGACCCCATTGATCTGCGCAGAGCTGATCCGCAAATATCCCCACATCGAGATTGTGGTACAACCCAGCAAGATCCGCTGCTATGAAGATGCCGAATATACTGCCTTTGGAGTTCCTTTGCAGGAAGGCCTGAGCGATTGCGATGTATTGATGGGTGTAAAAGAAGTGCCGAAAGACCTGCTGTTACCGGGCAAAAAATATTTTTTCTTCTCGCATACCATCAAAAAGCAACCGCACAATCAAAAACTGATGAAAACGCTGATCGAGAAGCACATCCAGATGATCGATTATGAAACGCTGACGGATAAAAACCACAACCGCATTATTGGTTTTGGCCGTTATGCCGGAATTGTAGGTGCTTACAACGGGATTTTGGGTTATGGGAAAAAATACGACCTGTTCCAGTTAAAACCGGCAAACCTCTGCCGCGACCGTGCCGAAATGGAAGAAGAATTAAAACGCGCCAAATTACCAAACATTAAAATTGCACTGACCGGTGGCGGGCGTGTTGCCAATGGTGTGATCGAAACACTGAGCGCATTGCGCATCCGCAAAGTAACACCGGAAGAATTTTTAATGGCATCCTTCCGCGAACCGGTGTATTGCCAGCTAAATCCGCGTGATTATGTGGAACGCAAAGGCGATCATAATTTTGATTTGCAGGATTTTTTCAAACATCCGGAACATTTTGAATCTACTTTTCAAAAATATACAAAAGCTGCCGACATTTTTATTTCTGCGCATTTCTGGGATCCGCGCTCACCGCGTATGTTTGAGCTGAGCGATATGCAGGATTCGGATTTCCACATCAGTGTGATCGCGGATATTACCTGCGACATCGACGGAAGCGTGCCTACCACTATCCGCGCAAGCAGCATCGATAAGCCTTTTTACGGTTATAACATTAAAGAACACAAGGAAGATCTTCCTTTTAATAAAGATACCGTTTGTATTATGGCGGTGGATAATTTGCCCTGCGAATTACCGCGCGATGCAAGTGATGATTTTGGAAAAGATCTGATGGAGCGTGTATTACCAAGCATTATCGGCGATGATAAAGACAGCATTATTGAACGCGCAACGATTTGTAAAGACGGGAAATTAACGGCAGGGTTTGAGTATCTTTCTGATTACGCTTATTAGTTTTTAGTAGTTAGTCTTTAAGTAGTTAGATGCTGGTTAGTTAGAAGTTGGGAGTTCGTTGTTCGTAGACGGTTAAAATAAAAACTGTATGTTTTTTGTATGTTTTTAAATAAAATCTATAAAAAGACTGTCATCCCGCACTTGTTGCGGGATCTCATAAATGTTTGCAGCATGTTCATTTCGCCTCGTCTACGAACCACGAACTATCAACTACAAACTACTAAACCCTTTTCCGCATGCGGTTCACAACCGAAGCCACCAGCATCGTAAACACAAAAAACAACATCAGTTTTACTGCGTAAATTATAACCGAACCAACCGTTCCGCCTCTTAAAAACAATTCGTAAAAACCTTCCAGCGACCAGTTAAGCGGCGAAAATGCGCTGATATTCCGCATCATCTGCGGCATTACATACGTTGGTACCCAAATGCCGCCTAAAGCAGAAAGTAATAATATAGTGAGCGCCCCCATGATAGCGCCCTGTTGTTCGGTAGATGCCAGCGTACCCACCATTACACCATATCCGGTTGCTGCAAATGCGGTGGCTAAAGCGATCAGTAAAACACCGGCCATGCTGTGCCCGATAGTAAGCGCAGGCAAACCCAGCATTGGTAAAAAAATCATTCCTACGGAAAGCATCAGTGCAAACTGGATCATACATACCAGCACATACACAATTATTTTTCCGTTGATCAGTAATAAATACGAACTCGGCATGGTGTGCAAACGAAAAATGCTGCCTTCTGTTTTTTCTTTCATGATGCTGCCCGACAAAGGCATCACAATAAAAAACATGGCAAAGATGGTCCAGGCCGGAACGTTGTGCTGTACTGCATTCGGAACAATTTCGCCAATGCTTTTGGAAGCGTATACTTCGCTGTAGCTGATAATTTGCGTTTGATCAAAGGCGGCAGAAGTTGATTTCTTTTTGCCGGGAATGAGTTCCGCGATCTGATCAGAAAACGTGCGAAACATGATCTTTGTTTTTATTGCAGAAATAAATTCGCGCAACGAAGCAGTCACCGATGCAATGAATGATTTTTTGGTGATCGGATCAATAAAAATGGTGATGTTTACAGAATCGGTGCCTGCATTTTTTTGTTCCATTGAATCCGCGCTCATGGTGGTTTCCACCAATTGTGTAACATTGCTGCGAATAGCGCCGGTTGCATTTTTCGGGATCACAATGCCTACTAAAAATTTTCCGTTTGCTACTGCCTGTTTTGCAGATTCGGCGGTTGCCGGTTTTCCATCAATGGAATCATAAACCGTACACAGCTCGGATGAACGCAAGCCTTTCCCGATCTCAATCCCTAATGAATCATTATCGTTGTTCACAAACACCACCGGAATTCCTTTTTCATTCAACGTCCTGAAAGCGGAATCCTGGATGAGCGTCATCACAAAGATCAGGATCATCGGCATAATAAAAAGGATCGCCAGTCCCACTCTGTCGCGGAGCAGGATGATGAGTTCTTTTATAATTGACGCTGCTAATTTTGTCATTGTATTAATTTACGATGTAATTATTTAGGATTTTTTTATTAAGGATTCAGGATTATGCGTAGCGTGCTAAATCGTTAGGTATTGTAATTATTTAGGATTTCTTTATTAAGGATTTAGGATTATGCGTAGTGTGTTATAGAATATATTAAAATTTAGTTTTCATAATTTTTTTCCACACAGTATAATCCTAAATCCCAATTCCTTATTCCTTAATCCTTAATCCTTAATTTTTTCATTCCTTAATTTTAATCCCTTAATTTCCGATTCGTTAAATTCAAAAACACTTCCTCCAGATTAGCAGCACCATTCTGCATAATCAATTCCTGCGGCGATCCTTTTGTTACCATTTTTCCGTAATCGATGATGGCCACACGCGAGCAAAAATATTCCGCTTCCTCCATGTGGTGCGAGGTGTAAATAATAGTAGTTCCGGCTGCATTTAATTGCTTCAAATGCCCGATGATCACGTTCCGGGATTGCACATCCACACCAACTGTGGGTTCATCCAAAAATAAAATTTTGGGATCATGCAGAATACCCGCAATTAAATTCACGCGGCGTTTCATTCCGCCCGAATAAGTGGATACGCGCCTGTTTGCGGCATCGGTCAAGCCGAAATTGGTCAGCCACAATTCAATTTTATCTTTCAGCACTTTTCCGGATAAACCGTACATGCTGCCGTAAAAATTCAGGTTTTCCCTTGCCGTAAGTGTAGGATACAACGCAATGTCCTGCGGCACCACGCCCACAATTTGTTTGATGTCTGCCAAATCGCCGTTCAGGTTCATCCCATCGATCATTACCTTGCCGGATGTAGGCGGGAACAAGCCGCATAAAATAGAAATAGTAGTGGTTTTACCGGCACCGTTGGGGCCAAGCAAGCCAAAGATCTCGTTACGCTCCACTGCAAATGAAACATCGTTTACCACCGGCGTTGTGGCGCCGCGGTATATTTTTGAAAGATGGTTTACTTCTATTATTGTGTTTGAGCTCATAATTACCGGGGCGACAAATTTAGTAAAATATAAACAGCAATTCTTCTCCTCCAAAATCATTATTTCCTTACTAAAACAGGCATTCTTTAGAAAAAGATAGGGGAATTTTAGCTACATTTGCAGCCTCTCAAAACAAAACTAAACCAGGCTTGTTGTATACCGTATAACAAGCCCAATTAACAGTATCATGGTTACCGAAAAAACAGATGTATTAGTGATCGGCGCAGGCCCCGCAGGGTGTATTGCCGCATCCATAGTCCACAAAAACGGCTTAAAAGTACGTGTTGTGGAAAAAGTGAAATTTCCCCGTTTTGTGATCGGCGAAAGCCTTTTGCCGCGTGTGATGGATCACCTGGATGAAACCGGGCTTCTGGAAGATGTGAAAGCTGCAGGTTTCCAGGAAAAATTCGGGGCTAAATTTTTACTGGGTGATAAAGTATGCGATTTTAATTTTTCGGACCAGTTCAGCAAAGGCTGGACCTGGACGTACCAGGTGCCACGCGCACAATTCGACCACATCCTGGCAACAGGTGTTGCTAAAAAAGGCATTCCAGTTGAATTTGAAATGGGTGTAACTGCTATCCAGTTCAATCCCGATGAAACGTCCATCACCACAGTGGAAGACGCCAACGGAAATAAAAAACAAATTGAAGCGCGCTATATTATCGATTGCAGCGGCTACGGCCGTGTGATCCCGAACATGCTGGGGCTGAATAAACAATCGGGCTTTGACCCCCGCAAAACGCATTTCACACATTTTAAAGATCCGAAACGCCCGGAAGGCGCGGAAGGAAACCGTATTACTGTTGTGATTCACAGGCAGGATGTATGGATCTGGATCATCCCTTTTTCAAACGGCAATACCTCCGTTGGATTTGTTGGTGATCCTGAATTTTTCAAGGATTTTCCCGAAAATAAAACAGAGCGGATGAAAGCGCTGATTGCTTCTTCTCCTCAGCTGGCCGGGCGTTTCAAAGATCAGGAAATGGTGCTTGAAGCACGCACCATTGAAGGCTATGCGATCACATCCACCAAATTTTTCGGCGATGGATTTGTAACTGCCGGAAATGCTACCGAATTTTTAGATCCGGTATTTTCCTCGGGTGTAACATTCGCAATGGAATCCGGCTCTACAGCGGCAAAGCTGGTGAGCAGAAAATTAAAAGGCGAAACAGTGGATTTTCAAACCGAATATGTCGATCACATGATGCAGGGCATCAATACATTCCGTACTTATGTGAAAGGCTGGTACAACGGCGATCTGCACCAGATCTTTTTTACCAAAGATCCTGATCCGAATATTAAAAAGCAGATCTGCTCGGTATTGGCCGGATATGTTTGGGACCTGGAAAATCCATTTGTAAAAAAACATGAACGTGCGGTAAGCACGCTGGCGAAGATCATCCGCATGCAAAAAGCGGCAGCGGCCGAAGAAGAAGCTGCAAAAGGAATTTAAAAACCAGATGAAACGAACGCTTGCTCTTTTATTTTTTATTTTTTCGGTAACCGGACTTTTTGCAAAAGGCCGCGCAGGGAGCTATTTTGTAAAAGGCACAGCATACGGCATAAATAAAACGCTGCTGAAAAACTGCGAGCTAAGCGTAACTACCGGTGGAAAAACACAAATTGTAACAACCGACAGCGCCGGACAATTTGAAATTGAAGTTGCATGGGCAACTGCTTGTCCGAGTGGCATATCCGCAGCAAAACAGAGGAGAGAAACGAAAAGGCATAACCCAAAATACATTTATATAAAATATAAGGACAAGGAATTAAAGTTGAACAACGATTGGAAAAAGTATGCACAACGTTTTCCGGAAACAAAAGAGGCAGTCACCAAAAAACAAGATTTATCTTTTGTTTAAGAAAAAGGAATGATGAAAATTAATATCATAGGTGGGGGAGTTTCGGGCTTAACAGCCGGGTGTTATTTGCAGATGAACGGGTTTGAAACCCACATTTTCGAAAAACATTCGATCCCCGGCGGGCTTTGTACCAGCTGGGAAAAAGGCGAATATACCTTTGACAGCTGCGCACATTGGATATTGGGATCGGATACGGGTTCTTCCTTTTACAAGATCTGGTCGGAGATCCTGGACATGAAAAAAATTGAATTTCATAATCACGAGATCCGCGTGGAGGTGGGAACCAAAACTCACGCAAATAAATACGGCGAAAAAAATTTCAAGCTGTATACCAACCTTACCCGCCTGGAAGAATACATGATCGACCTGGCGCCGGAGGATACCAAAGCCATCCGCGAATTCATCAAGCCGATGCGCATCATGCAGAAGTATGATCTGCCGCCGATCATGGACGATCTCCCGTTTTTTCAATCGATGGTTCGCGGAATTAAAATGACGCGCTACCTTGAGTTTGTATACTGGTTCCTGAAAATAAAAAATTACACAAATTATACCTACGCCCGCAAATTCAGCAATCCGTTTATCCGTGAAAGCTTTGAATTGCTGTACGACGGTGATGAGGTGAACATGATGGTGCTTTCCATGCCATTGTCGGTTTTTGATAAAAAAAGCGCCGGTTACCCGATCGGTGGTTCCATGAATTTTGCAAAAAAAATAGAGCAAACGTATTTATCGCTGGGCGGAACGATGCATTACAAAACACCGGTAAAAAAAATAATTACGGAGGATGGCATTGCAAAAGGATTATTAGTGCGGAATGATGCCACACATTTTTCGGATCTTACCATTTCCGCTGCCGACTGGAACTTTACGGTGTTTGATGCACTGGACGGAAAATTTGTGGATCAGGAAATGATCGAGCTGAAAGAATTAAAAAAACTGGAAGTATTTTATTCCGTGATGCAATTTTCGTTTGGGATCTCAAAAGATCTGACTGAGCTGCCGCATTTTTTCAGAGTGCCGCTGGAGGAAGATATTATCTCGCCTGACGGAACTGCCTACTCGCGTTTTGAAGTGCACATTTACAATTACGATCACACACTGGCACCGAAAGGAAAAACTTCGGTTACCGTGAGCTTTTATACCACGCAGCGCGAATTCTGGATTGATGCACGCAAGAACGACCGCCCGAAATACCGCGCTGCCAAAACCGAATTCACCAATAAAATAATTGAACGCCTGGACATTACACTGGGCGGAATAAAAGATCACATTGAAGTAATTGATGTGGCTACACCTGCCACTTTCCAACGTTATACCAACAACTGGAAAGGCAGCACACAAGGCTGGCTGCCGGGGAAAAACCTGTTGGCGCGCTCGCCCGTTGGGTTTCATTTACCGGGATTAAAAAACTTTTATTACTCGAGCCACTGGAACCAACCCGGAGGCGGTTTGCCTATTGCCATTAAAACCGGGCGTGATGTAGCAAAGAAGATCTGTAAGGATTATAAAGTGAAATTTAAAGTGATCCCGCAAACGAAGTAAATAAGTTCAAAGTTTAAAGTTGGAAAGTTTAATTTTGCTGTGTATTTGCTGTATGTGCTCCTTCGGAGCGGTTTTTACCACTTAGACACTAAGAAAGCACTAAGAAGGAAAAGAAGAAAAAGAGTTTTTGCTGGGTGGCTCCTTCGGAGCTGTTTTTTTACCACAAAGGCACTAAGGCGCAAAGGTTTTTATTTTGCTTGTGCTTTTAAATTTGTTTGCTCACAAGTTTTTGACTTCTTGTTTTCCAAAAAAATATTTTTTTTACTTTACTGTTCTCTTCCTATCTTTTAAAATAAACGTGCATATTCTATTGCGTTAACAGTGTTTACAGAAATAAAATTCCTTTTTAATTTCTTCCCGTCTTTGCGCCTTTCCGTAGGACTCCTATGGAGTGGTAAAAGCCGCTCCGAAGGAGCACATCCAGCAAACTTTAAACTTTTGAACTTTAAACTTTGAACTCCCTTTATGAATTCATACAAAATTTCATTTCGCTGCTAAATAAACGGGCTGCGTTACTGAATTAGTTTACCTTGCTGTACATGAAAAACCTCTACTCCACCAGGTTATCAAAACAGCATTACGATGTTATTATTGTTGGTTCCGGCATTGGCGGCTTAACCACGGCAGCCTTACTTTCAAAAGCAGGCAAAAAAGTACTGGTGCTCGAAAAGCATTATGTAGCAGGCGGTTTCAGCCATACCTTCAAACGTAAAAAATTTGAATGGGATGTGGGCGTGCATTACGTTGGCCAGGTAAACCTGGAAGACGGGCTGCTGCGCAAGGTTTTTGATTATGTAACCGATTCCAAACTAAAATGGGCCGGTATGGGTGAGATCTACGATCAGACGATCATAGAAGGAGATGTGTATAATTTTAAAGCCGGAAGAACAGAACAGCTGGAGCAGATGATCGCTTATTTTCCGGAGGAAGAACAAGCTATCCGCGATTATTATAAATTAATTTCAAAAGTGGGCGGCTTGTCGCTGATGTTTTTTGCGGAGCGCACCATGCCCGACTGGCTGAGTAAAAGCCTTGGTTATTTTTTACGCCGCGGCTTTTATAAATACTCGCAATGCACCACGTATGATGTGATCCGGAAGCTTACCGCGAATGAAAAATTAATTACCGTGCTGTGTGCACAATGTGGAAATTACGGATTGCCACCGAAAAAAAGCAGTTTCGCGATCCACGCCATAGTTACCGATCATTTTTTGGATGGCGGCAATTACCCTGTTGGCGGTGCTTCCAGTATTTCGAAAAGCCTGATCGATGTGATCGAAAAAAACGGCGGCATCATCGCCATTAAGGCGGATGTAAAAAATATTACTTTCAAAAAAAATAAAGCAATTGGCGTTGAAATGGAAAACGGCGACCTGATCACGGCTTCCAAAATTGTGAGTAATACCGGCATTCACAATACGTACAACAAACTCATCAAGCATGCAAAAAGCGAAAGTACCTGCCAGATGAATGATCTGAAACCTTCGGTATCGCATGTGTGTTTGTACGTGGGGCTGAATGCAAGCGATGCCGAATTAAAACTCCCGAAACACAACATCTGGCTCTACAACAGCTACAACCTGGATGCGGATTATGCAGTGCACATGGCTGATAAAAATTACATTCCTTCCATGGCGTATATTTCATTTCCATCGGCCAAAGACCCGGGTTGGAGCGCTACACATCCCAATAGCAGCACCATCCAGGTGATCGCATCCTGTCCGTACGAATGGGTAAAAGAATGGGAAGATAAAAAATGGCAGAAACGCGGCGATGAATACGATGTGTACAAAGAAGAAACGCAGAACCGCCTGCTGGAAAAGTTATACAGCACTGTACCGCAGATCAGGGGACATGTGGAGCTTTGCGAATTGTCCACACCGCTTTCCACTAAACATTTCAGTAACTACGCTCATGGCGAGATCTACGGATTGGAGCACAGTGCCGAACGTTTTCAATTAAAGCAATTGCGGGCAAGCACATCCTACCGGAATTTATACCTTACCGGGCAGGATATTGTTTGTGTGGGTGTTGGATCCGCGCTTTTTTCCGGGGTGATCACGTCGGTAGTGATATTGAAACGCAATTTGCTGAGCCGGGTAAATAAGTTTAAAGTTTAATTTTGCTGTGTGGCTCCTTCGGAGCGGTTTTCACCACGAAGGCACTAAGAAAAAAGAAGTAAAAGAGTTAAGATTAAGAGTTGCCATGTGGCTCCTACGGAGCATTTTTTTTACCACAAAGGCACTAAGGCGCAAAGAATAAAAAAAGGAATGATGTTTTTTGAAACATTGGTCACAAAATAATGTTTCCGTTTATTCTAAAAGATAATAAGAGGTAGGGTAGTAGGGTTAGCACAGAATTATTATGCTGGAAAACAAAAGTCAAATAACGTGTGAGCAAACAAATTTAAAAGCAGAAACAAAATAAAAAACTTTGCGCCTCCGCGTCTTCGTGGTAAAAAAAGAAATGCTCCGAAGGAGCCACACAGCAAAATCTCTTTTTCTTCTTTTCCTTCTTAGTGCTTTCTTAGTGTCTAAGTGGTAAAAACCGCTCCGAAGGAGCACATACAGCAAACACACAGCAAACTTTAAACTTTCCAACTTTAAACTTTGAACTCCTTCTTGAACTTGCTTTATTTTTTTAATTTTGAATCATGACAAAAAAGATTCTTTTTACAATCCTTACCATCTTGCTGGGTATGGTTTTTATCGTTTCCGGTTTTACAAAAGGCGGTTTTCCTTTTCTGCAGCATTACAGCTCTCCCATCGAGCCGTTTGAATTTACATTTGTTGACCTGGGGTTGAGCAACTGGAAACTGGCGCCGTTCATAGCACGTCTGCTGATCGGCTTTGAATTTTTTATCGGCTTTATGCTCATTTTTCACATCAAATTAAAAAAGGTAACTTACAAATTAGGGATCGCATTGCTTACCATTTTCAGCATTTACCTGATCCTCCTGATGGCTTTTTCGGGCAACAAAGGAAATTGCGGCTGTTTCGGTACGGTATTTACCATGACGCCGTTCTGGGCCCTGGTAAAAAATCTGATCATGCTCTTCATTTTTATTGTGCTGTATAAATACCACGAAGGCTGGAACAATACATTCGCAACCATTTTATTCTGGCTGACGCTTGGTACTTGTTTAGCGCTGCCCTTCATCTGCAACCCTGTGGAGCTGGATTATTCGGCATCTTACCTGAACAAGCCGGAAGACAATTATAAGTTGGAATTGGATTCGCTGTACGCGCATGCCACTCTTAATGCTCCGCCAAAAACGCTTTCGCAGGGCAAACACATCATTGCATTTATGAGCTTAACCTGTCCGCATTGCCGCATTGCATCAAAAAAAATGCGCATCATGCATGAGCGCAACCCGGGCATTTCCTTTTATTTTGTACTGAACGGTAAAGAGGAAAACCTGCAGCCGTTCTTTGATGATACGCATACCGAAACTATTCCGCATTGCATGCTGAAAGGACGGCCGTTTGTTTACCTCGCGGGAACGGCCATGCCTACGATCCTGCTGATCAACAACAGTATAGTGGAGCACGATGTGGATTATATGACGCTGGATCAGACACAGGTGGAGGAATGGATGAAGAAATAGTATCTAGTAATTAGTCCTTAGTAATTAGACTGTGTGGGAAATAGCTATTAGTTCACTGGTTTATATTGGTGGAGTTGTGTTTAAGCTACGTGTTTTATTACCGATTCAGTCATTTCAAATAAATTCGATGAATAGAATCAGCATTGTTTCTAAATTCTAATCTGTGAATCTGTGGCTCTCCATTTTCAATAAAACAAAAAAATCCGGAAAAATTAATTCCCGGATTTTATATTTTAAAGCAGTTTAACTTATTTGCTCATTGCTTTTCCCATTTTTGCACCGATCATTTTACCGGCTTTTGCAAAACATTCTTTGATCCGGTTAGATGGATCGAAATCCCAATCGTTATCAGCCATAACAACACCCTGAACATTGTTCAAAAATGCTTTTGCCATTACTTTTCCGGTTGCCTGTTCTACCCATGATACTTCAAAATCGCAATAAGGATTTACTTTCATCACGTAAGAGTTAAAGCCCGGCTCTAACATTACCAGTTTCACTACGATTTTGTATTTTGCATCTTTCAGGTCTTTGGAAGCCAAAGCATTTGTTTTTGCTTTTGTAAGCATTTTGTTGATCAGCTCTTCAAACATTGGCTCATACACCGCAGTACGGCTGTTTACCCATTTTTGTGCCCAACGATCGCCTTTACCCGGCTCTTTTTTGTTGTAAGTATCAATTTTTTCTGCTTTATAATCTGCTTCTGCTTTTTTTCCTACTGTCATTCCGTCGTACACATACTCAATGTTTACTTTTTTCTCGCCTGCTAAAAAGCTTAATTTTGCATCACCTTCAGTAAATTTTTGTGCTTTGGCTGCAAGGCCTGCAACAAGCATAAAGCTCAGTGCTACTGCTAATTTGGTTGTTTTCATGTAAATTTTTGGTGTTTAAGTTTATAAATTGTGCTTAATGTGTTTGTTCGATAAAGCAAATATATCCATTTTTAAGAATGGCCGCCCGTTAATCAACCAATTTAGTAAGAATTTCCGAAAAAATACTCCATTTTAAGTACATGGTCTACATGCTTTTTTTCATATAAGCCACCAGGTCCTTGCCTAATCGTGCGAATGCTTCCTGTACGCACAATCCCGGGTCATCCGGCAACATGCCGCATTGTGCGCCCATCACGTGCTTCATCAATGTATTGGAAAGGATCTTGTCGGGGTGCCCCGTTTCCACGATGAGCACATTGCATGAAATATACGTGCTTGCACCACCCATAACCCCAACATTGAGCAAACCGGGGAAAACCGTGGTAACTTTTATGATCATGGTATATTTTGCATCAGTTGCATTTTGCTGCACCTGCATCTTGCTGTATTTATTAAACAGATCTTCAAATTTTACTTCCCAATGCGCCGTTTTGTTATTGTTCCAGCGCTCTACAAAATTATCGCCCCTGCCCGCGCCTTTTGCATTCAGGTCGTCGCGGCGGGATTTTAAATAGGCCGCTTCCAGGGTATCATCTCCCATGTTAAAGGAACTGAAATCATACTGCACCGACATTTTTTTCTCTCCTGCCAGCATTTTCATATCGCCGCTTTCCTGGTAAATGGTTTGTGCTGCCAGTGTTTTACCAAGTGCGCAGACGAACAAAAGAAGGATCGTTTTTTTCATGTTTTTATTGTTAAATGATTTATGCTCTACAAATATAATCAATAAGTAAGGTTTAATTTACGGATCTCATCAAACGTATCATCCACATAATCATTGATACGTTCAGGATAATCATTTTGCGTGGAATGGATCATTTTTTTAGAAACGATCTTCCCGGTTTCGAGATCGAACAGAACGGAATAATAAAATGTATCGTCCTCGTAGCGCAACGATCCTTTTATTTTTTGACGCACACTGAATACGCCCGGCCACAAAATGTATTTTGTTCCGTATTTTTTGATCAGCTCCGGGATCTCCTCGGAGTTAAAAACCGGGCAGCTTTGCATTTCGCCTCCTTCCATGCGCTCGTTGAACCAATCATTGAACACCGAAAAATCATTATACAGCGCTATCTTATCACTTGTAAAACTTCCGGGATCGATCATTTCAATTGCAATTTTACTAATGCGTGCATTATCTTTCAGCGATGTTACCAGGTTATCCTGCCGCCGGTCGGTAGCTTCATACGTGGATGTTTCCGAAAGGCTTTCGTCGTAACGGATGTAAAAAGGATCCACAATAATTATTTTAGAGATCCCCAAACTCAGCGCTGTTTTTTTATCGGCTGCATCTTTATTTTCTTTTTTCTCTCCTTTTTTAGGGATCGTAAAAGCTTTCAATGCAATAGCAGGAGTGGCCGACATGCCTGCTGAATATTCCGTGAATGTTTTTTTAAATCCGGCATCGTTCTGCAAATAATCCACAAAAGCGTATTTATAATATTCCGTTGGCTTAGCTGCATCATCAGCTGCGGGCGCTTTATCGGAATATTCAGAAATGCCGGAGTTAAATTTTTTTGTGAGGATCTTTAACAAGCTATCGCTGATCGCCAGGAAAGAAGGATCATCCGGATTTTTCTGATGATTTTTCCAAACATATTTCAACGACATAATTACCATTTCTTTCTGCGGAAGCCGGTCGAGCATAAAATTTAACTGCTGTGAATAGCCTTCTGTTTTTGTAAAATCAGGGATCGGTCCCTGGCGATACGAATCGTCATTATATTTCAGATCGCCATCCTTGTAAAGCGCCATGGCAAATAATGATTTACTGATCACTTTTTGCAGGTACACATTCTCCGGATATTTTTTCAATAAAATATAAGCGGAAAAGATCGAATACAAATAGCTGCGTTCGATCAGGAACAGGCGGCATTCTTCAAAACGCGCGACATCCCGCGCTTTAAAAAATTCGTTTTCCGACACCAGGAATTTTTTCTTTCCCTGTTGCCCTGCTGCATCATTCTGCAGGTAACCTTCCAGCAGCGCTGCAATATTTTCTTTCCGCCGTTGTATATTCGGATGCGTGCTTTTCGAATCATCAACGGCTTCATCTTCATTTACAGGCTGCAATTTTGTAAGAAAATAAACGGAAGGGATCTTAAAATTACTGTCATTAAAAAAAGTGGTATCAAAGGGAATATTTTCAAAAGGCAGGTCATAATGTTTCAGCGCATCAAAGGATGCAAGCGCTTCTGCCGGGCTGTAATCCGATTTTTTAAACAGCTCAAATCCGTAAGTATCCGCTTCGGATTCATTTTCTTTTGAGAACGTAAATTTCTGGATCTGGCGGTCTTCGAATGTTTGCTTTTTATAATCCTTATCAATTTTTTTAAATTCGGCGTAAGTATTAAAATTGTGCATTTTTACAAAGTGGGAGATCTCGTGCGCCAGCACATACGCCAGTTGCGCCTCATTCTCCATCTTTGCGAGCAAGCCTGCATTTACAAATAAATAACCTTTTCCCATGCAATACGCGTTCATTTCGGGAACTTTGGTAACGTATATTTTTAGTTTGGAACGTAGCTCCGGATCGCTTTTCAACAGTTTGTCCACCACATTGTTCACATAAGTGCTCAGCTCTTCATTCAATAAGATGTTGCCGCCGTGCAGCTGCTTATCAATCTCGTAATTGGTGCGCACCGCATAATCCTGCTGCAGCTTGTTTTCCTTATATCCCGGTGCTTTGATCTGTTTTACATCCACATCAATTTTTTTCTTCGTGCTCAATGTAAAATTCTCAGGAATGCTGCCTGTGGATTTAAGCGGCGAATAATCCTTATCCAATGAGGGCGATTGTGAAAACCCAACAGCCGTGGCCATCAAAAATACACACACTGTAAAAAAACAGTTGCAGCCCGACAATTGCCGGGAGTACGGCTTAGTCAATTTTGTAAGAAGCATATTTTATTACGTTGGCTTTGGTATTTGCTAAAACAAATAAGAGTTTGTTATTATCGTAAATGCTGGCAACCGGGCTGTACGGGCAATCGTATGCGAGCTCGTGCTTTACATTGGGAAACATTACTTTTTTTGTCAATGCACCATTATCACCGGCACTCACCATTACCACGTTTCCGTAACCGCCCGGGATCACAGGCATTGTAAGCGATTCGTATTCATCTAATTTTTTATCCGCCAGCTCTGTTGCCTCGCCAAATAAAATATAATATTTTTGATTGATAATGTAGGTGTTGATCCCGATCATATACCCATTTCTGTCATTATGCGGAATCACAGCCTGGTATTTTAAATCGCCGTTTTTAAGCGTTTTAATGACAATAAAATCCTTACTGAAGATCGCGCCGTCGAACAAGGCCCAAAAATTATCTTCTGTTGTAAAATAATATCCGTCATCCGATTCCAGCACCTGGAAAAAAGAGAACAGGTTATATATTTCCATATTCGCCTTTCTCTGATCTGCATTCGGTTTTTTCTCACATCGCCCGATCGATAATTTATTCATTACATCATCACTAAAAGGATAATCTTTTGTAAGCTTCACTTCCAGGTTATCAGGATTAAGCACCCTTAAAAATAAGCCGGGATCACGGTAAAAACCTCTTGCATCTTTCATGATATCAGCAGATACACCTGCAAACAGGATATCGCCGCCCTGCGTGATTTGTAAAGAAACGCCTTCCGTTCTCAGGTCTTTGGAAACCAGCTCCGGCAATTGTTTGAGCGTTGGTGAATTGGGCCCGATCACCGATAAAACAGCAGTGCGGTTGTTTTCTTTTAACAGAAAATAGAGGTTATGTTTATTGTCGATCGTAAAACCGGTAACATCATAGCTCCTGCCATTTATTGCAGAAGAAATATCGTGTTCCCAGATCTTTTCAAGCGTTGCCGTTTTATAAAGCCGTCCCTGCAAATTCACAACCTGCTTTGCATTTGGGTCAAAACTAATGAAAGGACTTTCAGGATTAGCCACTACAAAAAAGCTTTCCAGATCCGGTGAAAATTTAACAATACTACCAAGAAATGCATTACGTGTGCTGGTAGCGGCAACATTATAAACATCCGACACATCCCCGTTGGCTGCGATCGTTTGCAGCAAAACATACATCGTATCCTTTTTATTATCGAAATACTGGTAAAAGCAGTATACTTTATCTTTTACTAAAAAGCAATGCAGGTCGAAACTTGCTCTTCTCGTTAATTTCTGAAATTCGCTGTATTTGGGTAATTCCTTAGAATAGGTTGTTTTAAATGTGCCCTTGTCGTATTTTTCAATAAATAAATGATGCTCTGTTCCCAGCCCGCTCATCCGGGAGGAATACAAGGAAGATGCATCTTCTGCAAAAACGCCGTATGGAGTATCTGTGGTGGAAATTACCGCACTTTCCGCAAATGGTTTTTCCTGCGCAATGGAATTAAAAGACAATAAAGTACCGAATGCAATCAATGCAATGATTTTGGAGTAATTCATAAAGGATGATTAGTGGTTTGAAAATTATTTTATTATTTTTTTATGTGCGGCAATTCATCACTATAGTGAAACAGATCTGTTAAAAATGCTGTTGTAAGAAAATGTTATTTTTTTATCATATTCCCGAATAATCCTGTCATCCCGCAACAGGTGCGGGATGACAATTCTGAAGAGTGTTTCTGTTTCCATAGTAACATTGTTCTACAACATAACCTTAAAAATTCAACGTTCCGAATTGCTCAATTTTTGATTTCCTGTTTTCAAGGAAAAGCAATAATTTTTTAGGCGCGATCATTACCGTATTTCCCAACGCAACATAATTTACAGCGTCTTCCACATTTTCAAGGAACACCGTTTTTTTACTATTGCCGTTACTGTCGACACTTACACAAACAGCACCCGCTTTATCTTTCGCAACAATGGATTCTGATCCAAACATGTTTCCATGAATAGGTTTTACAATGGCTGCATCAAAATTTTCAGGTGTCAGGTCTTTGTTATCCGGACTATCAAGAAATACAAAATTTAATTTATCGCCAGCAATAAATACTTTGTAATTGCCGGAATAACGTGGTGGTTTTGGTTGTCCGGTCAGCAAGCTACAACCTACATGCAGTTTAGGGATTACTTTTGTCCATGCAATATCACCCGCTTTTGTAATTTTACTCACAACAATTTCCTTGTTGATCGTTTGCTCGCTCAACAATCCGAATGAATTGGGATTGTATTTCGGTAGTATATCCGTATGTTCCGAACTGATGTAGATCTCATCGTTCATTTCAAAAATTTCGGTATTTGTAAATGTGGTCCATTTCCTGGATTTACCAAGCGCCACTTTTGCATCATATTTAAAGTCTTTTACCACCTCGTATTTTGTTTCCAGTGTATTTGCAGCAATTCGCTTTACAAAATAGGATGCCTGCAAATAGCTGGAATCAGTGCCTTTTTGAAGTGTATCCGAAACAATTCCGGTGATCAGCAAGTCGCCGTTTGTTAAGGATTTAAAAGCAAAATCATGGAATATTTTATTTCCCTTAATTGTGATCGGCAGCATTTTCGCCGTTGGAGAAGCATTCTCGATCAGACCGATTGCAAATCCCGAAAGCTCATTGCTTCTGTTCCCTTCATAAATAGCTGAAAAGAATACGTTTCTATTATTATCGATCGTGTAATTACCCGTTTCAAGTGAAACGCCTTTGTCGCGGGATGGAATAATGCGTTCGGCAACTTTCTGGAAAGTAGCCACATCATAAATAACGCAGGTTAGATCCTCAGAAACAGAAAGATTGTTCTTTCCTCCCATTTTCAGTACGTTTTCACGATCCAGTAAATTGATCGCGGCAAACGATTTTCCATCCGGAGAAACAGAAACCCTGAAAAATGTGGTCGGCATTAACTGGATCGGGCTTTTAATTTTTAAGGGAGATGAACATACTTCATATACCTGCGACAGCTCGCCGGTTACAGAAACCGTTTGTACAAAGAAGATCAGCTTTTCGGCATTTGCGTCATACGACTCAAAAAACACAACTACTTTCTCCGGCGTTAAAAATGTCTGAATTTGTGTTGTCGCCGCAAAATTCATGCTTTCCTGCGTTTCCGCGACTTTCGTTTCCACAGAAAAAAGCTGTGCAAAATTATCGTTATTGTATTTTTCGATAATGATGTGAACGCCTTTTCCAACCGAGCTGCGTTTCATCACATAAAAGCCGGTGTTGTCGCTCCCGATCAATCGTTGATAGCCAATTCCTTTTACAACAGTAGCGGCAGGGCCTTCCGTAAGAGTTTGTGCAGATGAAGAAAGTACAGTAAATAAAAATAAGAGCGAACAAAAGAAGGAGAACGTTTTTTTCATAAAGGAGGAGGAGTGTAATAGATTTAGGATTTAATGAATTAGGATTTAGGAATTAGGAATTAGAGCTTATCGTTTGTCAAAAAACACCACGGGCTTGCGGCTTAGTTCGGGGAATTGCAGTTTATTGATAGTGTCCACATTTTCGAATTTCACCTGCGGCGCTACTCTTAATTTTGCACGAAAGTGATCTTTGATGTCTTTTTCAAAATGTTCCGGAATGCTTTCGCAGCCAATTCGGATCAGGATCTCATCCGTTCCGATCTCGTTGGTAAAAACTTCCACCACATAATTTTTTACGCCGTCGATGTTGTTTAAAATATCGTACAATGCAGGCGGGTACAGCGTAGTGCCTTTGTATTTGATCATTTGTTTACGCCGTCCCACGATCGGGCCAAGGCGAATGGTTTTACGGCCGCAGCTGCAGGCTTCGGTATAATGACTGCACAGATCGCCCGTTTTAAAACGCAGCAAAGGCATGCCTTCCAAACCAAGCGTGGTGATCGTTACTTCGCCCGCTTCGCCTTCTTTCACAGGTTGATCATGTTCATCCAAAAATTCCACGATCACTAATTCAGGATGATGATGTCCGCCTTTTCCTTCCGAACATTCCGTGAATGCAGCGCTCATTTCGGTGGATGCGTAAGTGGAATACAATTTAATATTCCATTTATCCTGGATCTTTTGTCCGAGTGTTGTCAGGCTAAAATCCTGGTGGCGCAGGGCTTCACCAATACAAATGGCTTTGGTAATGGAAGTATTTTTATAATCAATTCCGTTTGCTTCCGCGTATTCGATCAGCTTTAATAAAAAGGATGGAACCGTTACAAAAGCAGTGGGATTAATGCGTTTGATAGTATCCCATTGTAATTCCGGAATGCCCGCTCCTACCCGCACCACGCCTGCACCCAATTTGCGGATGCCTAAAAAATAGGCTAGTCCGGCCATAAAACGGCGATCCAGTGTGGTCATCAGCTGAAATACATCATCGCTGCTACCATCGGCACACACAAAAGAAATGTATTCGTTGTAGGCCAAACGGTCCAGGTCTTTATCCGTTAAGGGAAAAGTAACCGGGTCGCCCAATGTACCGGAAGTAGTAATGTAATCAATGATCTTATTTTGCGGAACGCAGATAAAATCAGTGTTACGGCTTTGAATATCGTCTTTGGTAGTTACCGGGATCCGCTGCAGGTCTTCCAGTGTTTTGATGCCGGAGATCTCAATGCCCTTGGTTTTAAACAGCTCCGCATAAAATTTAGAATGCGTGTTCACATATTCCAGCAAGCCCGGTAATTGCGATTCCTGATACTTTTTTTGTTCTGCGAGTGATTTGGTTTCTATTTCGGGCAACATAAGGTACGGATAACGAATTTTTACGAATTTACGAATCTGTGTGCGGATGCTGTATTTTACACACCCCTGGCCCCTCTCAAGAGGGGAATGCATCCTGCATGCATTGAAATTATTTTATTATTTATATTCTAATGATTTATCAAAAACTATAATTTAAACAAATGAACTATTGAACCAATGAACTTCCTCACACACAGCAAAACTTTAAACTTTTGAACTTTAAACTTGTTTTTAATCTTCCAACACCACCGTCGCCATTGCCACATCTTTAATATGCGATAATGAAATATGAATGATACGAATGTTCTTTTCTTTGATCAGCTCGGCTGTTGTTCCTAAAATATTTAATGTTGGTTTTCCCAGTTCATCATTCCACACTTCCACTTCATTAAATGCCATTCCGCCGCGCCAGCCGGTTCCCAATGCTTTGAAAAATGCTTCCTTCGCTGCAAAGCGAGCGGTATAACTTTCCGCTTTGTTTGCTTTTGTTTCGCAATAAGCGATCTCCGCTTTGGAAAATACTTTTTCCATAAAGCTAATGTTCGTTATGCTTTTGGCGATGCGGTGTACTTCTGCTATGTCAGTTCCAATTCCTAAAATCATGATGCGAATAACGAATAAAAAACGAAACTACGAATCTGTATCGTCTACTAAATACTAATTTTTACTAATATACTAATCTGTGTTTGCTAAAAAATAAGCCACAGATTCACGGATTTTTTTGATTCGAATTTTATTACACAGATGAAAATCGCAAAGCGGTTTTGAATAATCTGTGCACATTTTTTTAATTTTTCAATCTGTGAATCTGTGGCAAAAACCGGCTTGATCCACACAGCAAACTTTAAACTTTTGAACTTCTCACTAACGACTAACTTCTAAGGACTTTATACTTTTTTCAATCGCTTCTTTATCCTGCACCGTTGTTACTTCTTTTGTAAGCGCTAAATTAAAATCACGAAGCGCTTCTTCTTTGTTTCCCTGGTCGTTGTAATAATTTCCTAAAAGAAAATAGGTTTCGAAATAATCGGGATTGCAATTGATAAAATCATCGATCTGTTTTTTACTCAGCTCATATTTCAATTTACGTTTGTGTGCATATTGAAACGCTTCGCGCATGTGTTTCCATGCATTGAATTTTTTAAAATCCTGCGAGTATAAAAATGGATCGGCTGGTATGTCCAGCTGTTTTTCATACAATTCCACTTTTTTATCCAATGCAGGCGCTTCCGCGAAGATCTTGTTCAGATCATAACACACATATTCACCCAATTGAAAAGGATTGGTGGAAACCCACACTTGTAATTTTGCAGGTTTAAAGATCACGGAATGATGCGCAATGAGCTGGTTCAGCGCTTTTTCATTTCCCATCCCGATGCTGGTGTTGTTCATTCCTTTTTGATTTCTCAAAATCGCTGCAGCATCCGCCACGGTAATGGTTGGCGTTTGATTGATCAGCTGCGTTAAATGCTGAAAACGGTAATTGGAAGAGCTTTTTTCAATGTTGGAAAGGTTCACCGGATCGTTTGCAAACGATTTTCCCTGGTAGTGATTGGCGCAAATAATATAATCGGTATTCGGTGATTCAAACAGCTCTGTTTTGGAAGGCGTTTTTTCGATCGTTGCCGTGCGGTTATCCAATGCAGAACCAATTAACAGCGATTCGGACACAAATGTTTTTCGCTTTTTCGCGATCGCCATTGCTTCCTCAATATTTTTTGCATATTGCAGTATTTCCCTCGCCACAAGCGAGATAGGCGTTGCCGCCGAAGTGGGGATTTCAGATTTGGAAGCATTGATCGTAACCGTCAGCCCTTTTTCGTTCATCCCGGAAACCGCACCGATCATACCCGCCCAGGAAACCATCATAAATTTATAACCGTCTTTCGGCTTCACAAAATTGATCAGCTTGTCTTCCGCAAATGCATCACCCACATAAAAATCAAAATTCCGCCCGATGATCAGTGTGTGATCATCTGTTTTATCGGCCCAGGCACCAAAAGCGGTACAACCCACGGTCATGTTTTTATCCTGCAAAGCATGCCCGATATCATGCGCGGCATGGTAATTCAGCATCCGGTAATATTTCGGGGCAATAAAATCAAACTGATCGGAAGCGGAAAGCGACTCGCCGTAGATCTCTTCCTTATATTCTTCGGGAATGTACTGATCGATGTGGCGGTTAAAAAATCCGATAAAAAATTTCAAATAATTCAGCATCGTTTCCGATGGGATCATCTTACGGATCTGGCTCACAAAAGCAATTTCCTGCTTTTCGGCCAGCTCTTTATTGAGCTTGCCTTCCACTACACCACGCTCAAAACCATCGCCTTCAATGTACATTTCCCACAGGCCGGTTTCGCTTTTTTTGATCCAGCTGTTTTTTAATGTATAAAAATCGGGAGCGGGATTATGGCGGTCGGCTCTTACCACAGCGGCTTCTGCAGGATCGATCTTAGGAGGAGCAATGGTAACGGTGATGATAAACCACAGCAGGAAAAGGAATACAACATCCGTTACAGCAAAAAAAGTGTAGAAGAACCAGCGCAGTAACCGTTTAATAAATTTCATCATCGTATAAAGTTGTGCAAAGATAAGAATAATAGTAGTTTTTGCCGCCCGAATTTTTAAATGAATTGTACTCCTATTAAACAAAAATTAGTATTTTTAGTTCATTCAAAAAAACCGGAAAAGAGATTCATGAGCGAGATATATAATTTTGATGACATCAGGCCCTACTACGACCATGAGGCGCACGATGCCATGCAAAAACTGAAGGGCGACCCTTTATTTATGCAATTGGTAAATTATCTGTGGCCCGAAATGACCAAAGAAGAAGCCTTTGCTAAAGCGGCGAAAGTGGACAATAACATGGCTTTTCAGCTGGAATTCATGCACCAGGCCATCCGGGTGATCGTAGCACGCTCCTCCACCGGGCTTACCTGCAGCGGTTTCGAAAATCTTGATCCCAATAAAGCATATTTATACATTGCCAATCACCGCGATATTTTGCTGGATTCGGCTATTCTGCAGATTTTACTGGTGGAACACGGCTTTAAAACCAGCGAAATTACCTTTGGAAATAATTTAATGCAGGGCAGTTTTATTACGGATTTCGGGCGGTTAAACCGGATGTTCACCGTATTGCGGGAAGGTAACAGCAGGGAATTGTACGAAATTTCTCAAAAATTATCGGCGTATATCCGCCACACGGTTACTGATAAAAATGTATCCGTTTGGATCGCGCAACGCAATGGCCGCACCAAGGATGGGAACGACCTGACACAAACCGGGCTGCTGAAAATGCTCAATATGAGCGGCAAGAACAGCTTTACAGAAAACATGAAACAATTGCAGATCGTACCGCTAAGCATTTCTTATGAATACGAGCCTTGCGACGATCTGAAAGTGCAGGAATCTTACCTGTCATCGCTCCATTCAAAATATGTGAAAGCACCGGGCGAGGACCTGAACAGCATCATTACCGGGATCACACAGCAAAAAGGCCGCATTCACATGCAGGTTGGAAAACCCATTTTGAACGAGCTGGCAGAACTGGAAAAGATCCAGAACGAAAATGAAAAAATCAAACAATTGGTAAACATTATCGACGAACAATTGTATAGTAATTACAAGCTGTGGCCGGTAAACTATATTGCCAGCGATATTGCCGGTGATTCATCCGAATATGCTGATAAATACACAGCGGAAGAAAAAAACAATTTCAGGGAATACATTCTGCAAAAGATCAGCAAGTTGAAAGGCGATGAACAAACACTTTTTAATATGTTCATTAACATGTATGCTAATCCGGTGAAGTCGCTGGTTAATTCCTGATGTGCAGATGAATTTTAAGAATGTTTTCTTTACAGATTTATATTCGGAATTCCTATTGAAGAAATTTGAAAATTTGGCAATTTGAAAATTATGCTGCACATGCATTTATTAAAATATACTATAAATATACATTCGTAGTTAACACACAGATTCGTAATTTCGTTCCTGTTCCTGCCCGAATCGTTCAGGCGGGCGTTATCTGTACCGAAATACAATTTTATTCAAACTCAAATTATATTATGAAATTACAGAATTATGCTTCCGGCAAATGGGTTGCCGGTGAAGGTGACGGACAGGCCTTGTACAATGCCATTACAGGAGAAGAAATTACAACTGCCAGCAGCAAAGGGCTGGATTTTGCAGAAATGATGAATTATGCACGTAAAGTGGGCGGACCTGCTTTGCGCAAAATGACGTTCCAGGAACGTGGCCGGATGCTGAAAGCACTGGCGCTTCACCTGCAGGATAAAAAAGAAACATTTTACAAAGTAAGCTGGGCAACCGGCGCTACACGTGCCGACAGCTGGGTGGATATTGAAGGCGGCATCGGAAATTTATTTACGTATGCGAGCTTGCGCAGACAGTTCCCGGATGAAACATTTTGTCTGGACGGCGATGCTGCAAAACTCAGTAAAAATGGCACGTTCATCGGACATCACATTTGTGTTCCGAAAGAAGGTGTAGCCATTCACATCAACGCATTTAATTTTCCGGTATGGGGAATGCTGGAAAAAATTGCCGTGAATTTACTGGCAGGTGTTCCCGCCATTGTAAAGCCTGCAACGGTTACTTCCTTTTTAACAGAAGCGGTAGTAAAAGAAATTGCGGCATCAAAAATTTTACCGGAAGGTGCATTGCAGCTGATCTGCGGAAGCGCAAACGGAATTTTAGATCATGTGCAATCGCAGGATATTGTTACGTTTACCGGTTCGGCCAGTACAGGAATGATGCTGAAAGCGCATCCGCGTTTGATTCAGGAAGCAGTGCCGTTTAACATGGAAGCGGATTCGCTGAACTGCTGCGTGCTTGGCGTAGATGCTGTTCCGGGTACACCCGAGTTTGATATTTTTATTAAGGAAGTACAACGCGAAATGACAACCAAAGCCGGACAAAAATGTACGGCGATCAGGAGAATTATTGTTCCGGAAAATTTAGTGGAAGATGTACAGATCGCATTGGGAAAACGCTTAGCATCAACTGTAATTGGCGACCCGAATGTGGAAGGTGTTCGGATGGGCGCGCTGGCAGGAAAAACACAATTAAAGGAAGTGGCTGACAAAGTAATGCAGCTGGCGAAATCACAAAAAATTGTGTTTGGCGATCTCGAAAAATTTGAAGTGATGGGTGCGGATAAAAACAAAGGCGCATTTATGTCGCCAATTTTATTTTTAAATTCCGATCCATTTAAAAACCAGGATTGTCACAACCTGGAAGCGTTTGGCCCGGTGAGCACCATTATGCCATACAAAACAATTGGCGATGCCATTGAGCTTGCTAAAATGGGAAAAGGCTCGCTGGTATGTTCTATTATTACCGGCGATGATAAAATTGCAAAAGAATTTGTGATCGGTGCAGCATGTATGCACGGACGGATCTTAGTGCTGAATGCCGATTGTGCAAAAGAAAGCACCGGCCACGGCTCGCCAATGCCATTGCTTACACACGGCGGACCGGGACGTGCAGGCGGCGGAGAAGAAATGGGCGGAAAACGCGGCGTGTTCCATTATTTGCAACGTACTGCAATCCAGGGCTCCCCTACTACCATCACCAATATTACCAACAATTATCAGTACGGTGGCAAATACATTTTACACGATGTGCATCCGTTCAAACGCTATTTTGAAGAACTGGAAATCGGTGAAACATTAATTACTGAAAAACACAAAGTAACACTCGAAAACATTGAAGCATTTGCAGAATTGAGCGGTGATAAATTTTATGCGCACATGGATGCGAATTCATTGGACGGAACAATTTTCACCGGCCGTGTAGCGCACGGATATTACATTCTGTCACGTGCTGCCGGATTATTTGTGGATGCACCAAAAGGCCCGGTATTGCTGAATTATGGGATTGACGAATGTCGTTTTACAAAACCGGTTTATCCGGGTGCCGAAATTGGCGTACGTTTTACCTGCAAAGAAAAAGTAGCGCAGGAGAAAAAGGATGAGAACGATATTGCTAAAGGAATTGTAAAATGGCTGGTGGATGTGTATGACGAAACCGGCGATACGGTTGCAATTGCGACAATCCTTACGATGGTAAAAAAGAAAAACCAGGATTAAACAACTGTCATTTCGAATCCGCCGCGGCGGAAGAAATTGATTTTATAAAAAGCTTCTGAGAGATCGGGAGCTTTTTTGTTTGTATGAACATAAAAACGTCATTGCGAGGAACGAAGCAATCTCATTCCAGTGGAACAGCTAGCGTGAGACTGCTTCGTTCCTCGCAATGACGCGCTAAATAAGTTTGAATAAAATCACAAAACAACAAAGCCGGAAAGAGAGATCTTTCCGGCTTTGTTGTATAATTTAACCCTTACTCTTAATATTTCACTAATTTTTCTGTCAAGACATCCACATCATTGCTGATGCGTACATAATATACTCCTTTTGCCAATCCGGTAAGATCAACATCTTTTTTCGTATCAGCACCTTTCAATACAGCACTGTATACCAGGCGGCCTTCCATGTTCATGATCTCTACTTTTGAATTTGCCATGTTATCAGAGAAGCTGATCGTGAACACACCGTTGTTCGGATTTGGATATACGCTCATCTCGCCTTTTGCTTTTTCTTTGATGCCGGTACAAACATCCACTGTTACAGTAACGGCAGCAGCACAGTTGATATGGGCGCCACCTGTCAGCGGACCGGAAACATCTGTTGCATCAAGCGCTACCAGGGTTTCGCTATCGCCACCGAAGTATGCAGAACCTTCATAATGCATGTACAGGCGGTTGTTCCATGGAGCATACGTAAAGCTGGACATATCACTAAGATCTGTAAACGCGTATACTACAGTAATAGCATTATCAGGCAATACCCTGCGGGAAATGCTTCCGTAGTTATTGTAATCCTGGTAAAGTACGGAATAAGAAGTTCCGTTAAATTCTGCTACGCCCCATGATGCCCATGTTTCGCTGCCGTAGAAACCCGGATCAGCCAATGTTCCAAGGTTGGTAACAACACCATCGCGCATATCAATTACGTACCAGCTGTGAACCGGTGCGCTGTAAATAATGATAAATCCATTACCGGCAAATACACCGCTTTGGAAATCGTAAGTACTATCCCATCCGAAAGCAATGGAATCGCTCAGTATAATACTGTCAGTTCCCAAAGTAAGATCGGCATTTAATGTATGCAGTTGTGTGATGACCATGCGGTCGATGTTATTAGCATCGGGAATCCCTACAGTTGGATTATACAACGTATATAATTTTCCGTTGTTCAGGTCGCTTACCAAACCATCCATACGTGGAAATCTTGTTGCGCTTCCAAGGCTCAGGTCAAAACGACCTGTGTAATCATCACCCACCATATATAAGTAATTGTTTGTTACGGCAATTCCTCCACGGTCATCACCGGTAATGGAATCGTGATCGATCACAATGCTGTCTGCACCTGAAAGTGTATTCATCTGAAAATAATTATCGATCAGCGTAGTGGCAGCATAAAAAGTAGTAGTAGTTGAAAGCGCCGGTGTAGTGTAGGTTGCACCTGAATCCAATGCCGTTGTTAAGCCAGCATCAGCATACCATACCATGTGCCCGTTGCCGGTTACATTCAGCGTTGTTCCGGTACCTGTACAAAGCGTATCTGCTAAAGCAGTGGCAACAGGCCCTTCTTTGATCGTAAGATCAACGGCGGAATTGGAGGTACATCCGTCTGAATTGGTATAGGTATACGTAAGCGTGTAAATTCCCGGTGTCAGACCGTTCGGGTTAAACATATTGGCTCCACTGGTATTAATTCCTGAAAGAGTTCCACCTGCAGGAGATGAATTAAGCGTGATCAGTCCATCGCTTCCGCAAACAGCGCTAACCGGCGATGTAAGCATAGCAATCGGTCCGCCCAGGGGGCAATAGCTATACGTTAATTTCATACGCATGTGATTGGCCGTACAGAAATAATCAACCTGATCGGAAGTTACTCCTGAAAACTTCAGCGTATCATCCGCGATCCAGCTACCGATCTGCGATGCAGGAAAAGTGAATGTTACTGAATCTTCCATACAATCGTTGCCATCGAAATACGGGCGGCTTACTCCCAAAGCGCTTCCGGTTTCACCGTAAATAGTTACAAATTCGGAACTAGCGCCAAAATCCCCCTGGTAATAAAGGGTGATGCTTACCGTTCCAAAAGCGTTTGCAGCCGTTGTTGGTATCGCCCAATGCAATGTATCAGGCGTTTGCACAATGGAGTCATACGGTGTTAAATAATTAAAGGTTGTTTGTGCATTCATCTTCCCTGCACAAACCAGGATAAGCAACGCGCCTATCAATTTCATTTTTTTTGTAAAGTTCTTCATTCGTTCGTTGTTTATTGAGTTTGCTGCAAAAATAACAATTATTACTATATTATAATGGAAACAAGTGACGAACGACAGAGTTTTGCATGTGAACAACAGACGTAGATAGTCAAACAGGCAAATGCTGCGAATTTGATTTCGTTGTAAAAAATAATCGCGCAAGCGATTCATCCAGTAAAACTTTTGAACTTTAAACTTTCCAACTTTAAACTTCCTTATTCAAACTTCACTTTCACCGGTGTGATCGCATCTAAAAAACCCTGCACCAAACTCACCACCCAAAAATTCAGGAAAGGCTTGTATGTTCTTCTGTCAAATGCAATCACGCCTTTGCGCAGCGCTTCTTTACCGGCAATATTATTGGAATACACCACCGAATTGGCGAGTGCATTGGTAAGCTGTTGTAAAAAAGCAGATTGTGAATTTTTATTTGTCCGCAGCATTTTTTTCAAAAATTTCAATCCTTTTTTCTGATCATCTTTTTCCTTATCCGGAAGCTCCACTTTGCTGATGTCCATTTTTAAATTTTCATATTCCGGCTGCATCCAGCCCGTTGATTTTTTATTAAAAAACGTAGCCGCAAATGTGCAGGAACGTAATCGTCCGGAAATAATTTTTGCACCGTAGATCTGTTCCAGATACGCATTAAAAACAGTAAGATCACCGCTTCCTAATTTTCCGGTAATTGTATGTGTGCCATCGCCATTGAGCGGATAATCAATGTTGGCAGTTAGTTCAATGGCTCCATACAATTTTGCGGCAAATGCAATTTTTAAATTTTTATTCGATTTAACTTTAATTGTGCTGAAATTTGTTGCGGTCACATATACATTTTTTAATGTTACTTCGCCGTTGCCTTTTAAGTTCAGCTCACGGTAAGTAATATTTCCGTTACGCACCTGGATCGTATCCGATTTTACATTGGTAGGGATCCGGCGGATCAGTTCATGCAGCAACAATTGATTATCATTGGTATTCCATTGGTATGCTTTATTTTTTAACACACTTATTTCCGGGTGATTTACCACAATGGAACGGCAACCTGCAAAGGTGGAATCGATGGTGCTGAAAATAAATCCTTTCAGATCAATATCCGTTTTATCCAACTTAAAATAAGCCACCTGATATTTCGCCTGCTCAAAAAACACATCCGGCGTTTGAACAGGTGCTACCGATAACCCTTTCAGAATAAGCGTTTCCGAACGCCGGTCGAGCAACAATTGTTTTAATTTTATTTTATATTTTAATCCGCCCATTTCTATATCCGACGCCGTGCAGTTCACATTTGTAAAATCAAACGGGATCACTTTATAATTTTCATTCAGGCACAATTCATCAATCGAACAATCGATTTTTTTGATCGTGAAAGAGGTTTGTCCATCGCTGTTTTTATAGGTCAATTTTCCGTTTTCCACGATGATCTTGTGAAAAAGAAAGGGAGAAATAAATGCTTTTGCCTGTTCTTTTTTCTCCATCGATTCTTCTGTTACCACGCGATTAGGCTTATCGCTGATAGTGATCATGGGGTCATACAAATGAATTTTTTCCACATAAAATCTCGCGCCTTCGTAATTCTGCAACGCATTGATACTTCCGAAAAGATCATTCACTTCAATGTCCAGTTTTTTTAATTCGAAGTTATAATCCAGCCCGGTATTCGATTCCATGCGGTGACCAATTGTATTGATCACATTTTTGCTTTCCACCGAATCCAGCATTAGCCGGAACACTTTGTCCTCCAGTTTTACAGATAATTGTTTTACAAAACGGTCCTGCTTGTCGCTCAGCAAATGATTTCCTTCCATGTTCATCTCCAGCTTTCCAAAAGCACTTCGTCCGGCCAGGTCCACCGACAGGTCATTTCCGGCAAAAGAAACATTGTGTGTCGTAAGGATCAGTTTGCCGGTTTTTAAATTATAAAGCTTAAAGCGGATGCCCGGTACATCGATCCGGTTGACCGAAAAAAGCGAGATGGCCATTCCTTTTTTTGAAGCGGTCGTATCTGTTTGGCTATTGATGTAAAAACCGGCATCCATCGTATCTGTCGCGATCAGCTTGTCGATGTTAAAGCTGTTGCTTAAAAAAGTACGCACAAGCGACATGCCTTCGAATTTTAATACCGGGCATTTGATATTGACCAATAAAGGAAGGATGGATCTTTTAGCGCTTACACTGTCAAATGACAATTCAAAACCATGGAGTTCGTAGGTAAATGTGAACGGATCAAAGGAAATATGATCGATTTTGGCTTCATAAACACCGTTCGACGATTTATGTACCGAATTGATTATTTTATTTTTGATCACCGGACCGGCAAAAAAGCCAAAAAGTCCGATCATTACAAAAAGGATCAGTAAAATGGACAGGAACCGGCGGAGTTTTTTATTTTTTTGCATTGCATGTTTATCGGGGAACAGGGCAAATGTAAAAAATTCGGGCCAGCTCCGGCCAAAACATGCAAAATACTGAATTTCAATAAGTTGACTAATATCGCACTAAAAATCCCCATTTTAATTCATCGGGCTGAAATGGCATTCGTCTACACTTTTTCAACAATGATACTTGACTGTAAATCAATAGTCTAAATAATTCATTGTTAATAACTGAATTAGGTATTTGTTGCGTACCTTTGATGTCCACCTAATATAAAAGCAAATGTTTGAGATATTAAAGAGTTTCGAGTCAAAATATGGTCATCTGAAGAAAAAAGGGTTGACGATAGAAGGATTGGCGATGGTCGATCCAAAGAAAAAGAAACACGTTATTAAGATCAGCCGACCGCTGGTTTTTGATAACCGTCTCTTACCGAAGAAGTTCGAAGGACTTGATATCAAAACAAACATTAAAATGTCGGACGACATGCCTACTGAATTTATGGTAGATCGTTCAAAGCCGGAATGGTTCAAATTGCAATACATCTGGGCACCGGAGCGCTTTCAAAAATATGTTGATCGTTGCGAGAAAGAGATCAAAGCGCAGTTAAATGCTCCTCAGCTTACAAAAGAAGAAGTACTGGATGCCTTGTGCTTCGGGAACTTTGAGGAACACAAACAAAAAAGCATGCAATTGATCAAAGAAGGAAAATTGCCTGCCTACCACGAAAACTAAAGTATAAAATAAGGGTTAGACATTAGTTTAATTAAGCATCTTAAGCAATTAAGATGCTTTTTTTATATTTACATTTTAGTAGGGAGTTGTTAGTAATTAATCGTTAGACAAATCCCGGAAAAATACACAGCACACCAATAAACCATTGAACCAATTAACCAATAAACTATATATGGAAGGGCATATCAAATCACAAACTACAAACGGGATCACCACCATTTCTTTTTTTCATCCGCAAAGCAACTCCATGCCGGGCGCATTGTTACGCCAGCTGGCAGAAGAAATTACCAATGCCGGTAAAAATGAACAATCAAAAGTAATTGTATTGCAAAGCGAAGGCGACAAAGCATTTTGCGCCGGTGCATCGTTTGACGAGCTGATCTCGATCAAAGACCTGGAAACGGGTAAAAAATTCTTTTCGGGTTTTGCCATGGTGATCAACGCTATCCGCACAGCACCTAAATTTGTGATTGCACGCGTGCAGGGCAAAGCTGTGGGTGGCGGCGTAGGCATTGCCAGCGCTGCGGATTATACACTCGCGGTAGATACGGCTTCTGTAAAGTTAAGCGAGCTTGCAGTTGGAATCGGGCCATTTGTAGTAGGTCCTGCGGTTGAACGCAAAGTGGGAACATCGGCATTTACGTCTTTATCCATCAATGCTGCCGAATGGCAAACGGCGCAATGGGCGAAAGAAAAAGGATTGTATATGGATATTTTTAAAACGGTGGAAGAAATGGATGCAGCGGTTGCTAAGCTTGCCGATACACTTTCCAAATCAAATCCGGAAGCCATGGCGATGCTGAAAAAAGCATTCTGGAGCGGCACCGAAAATTGGGATACGCTCCTGATCGAACGCGCTGAAATGAGCGGAAAATTAGTACTTTCCGACTTTACGGTGAATGCGATCAATAAATTTAAAGCAAAATAATTACAGATAACGAACAGAAACGAATTTTACGAATCTGTGTATCTGCTAAATACTAATTAGTACCAATATACGAATCTGCGTATCTGCTAAATACTAATTAGTACCAATATACTAATCTGTGTATCTACTAAATACTAATTAGTACCAATATACTAATCTGTGTACTGCTGAATTTAATTTATACTAAAATCACTAAAAAAAAGCTGTCATCCCGGGCCTGACCCGGGATCTCATAAATGTTAGTAGAATGCTTTTTAGTTCTTAATTAACAAAACACAGCAAACTTCAAACTTCTTATAAAAAAATCCTGCCTCAATTACGAAGCAGGATTTTTTTTAACATACAGATTCGTAATTTCGTTTCTGTTCGTTATTCGTAACACACAGATTTGTAAATTTGTATGTATTCGTTATTCGTACTATAAGCTTTGGATCCAGCTGATCACCTGATCTTTTGTTTTACCCGTTTTTTTCTGAAGGCGACCAACCAATTCGTCGTCCTGTCCTTCTTTATACAACAAATCATCATTTGTAAGATCTGCATATTGTTTTTTGATTTTTCCTTTCACTTCGTTCCAGGATCCTTTTATTTTTAATGATGTACTGTTCATTGTTTTTATTTTTAAATTTTATATAGATGTATTCTATTCTCCTGCTAACACATTAAAAAATAATACCATTGCAGTGATTATTCCCAAAACACCTGTATAAAAAGGAATTTCCTGCACAAAGTGTTAAATCCTTCATCAATAAAGGGGAAATAGATTCTACACAAACAGGTTTTTTTGGGGTAAATAATTGCAGAACAATTTTTGCACAGAAAAAAACATTCATTCTAAAAAACACACCATTATGCCCGACTTTTTTCAGAAAATCAAAAATGCCTATCATTTGTTCAAATCAATTGATATGGAGCAGCTCAATCATTTATCGCAAAAAATAGACCTGGCGGAAGTCATGAAAACCGTTGGAAAGCTAAACGACGAACAGCTTGCTGGCTTAATGAAAATGCTGAGCAGTGGTAAAAAATCAAAAATAGTTCCGTTTACCGATGGTGATTTTTACGACATCGGGCATACCCTGAATGCGGATGAACGTGCGATACAACTAAAAGTGCGCGCATTTATGGAAACAGAAATAAAACCGATCGTGAATGAATACTGGATGAAAGCGGAATTTCCGTTTGAAGTGATTGAAAAATTTGCAGCATTGAATATTTGCGGCGTTACTTACAAAGGGTATGGCTGTCCGGCCCAATCCTTTTTAATGGAAGGTATTTTAGCAATGGAAATGGCACGTGTAGACGTTTCCATGTCTACATTTTTTGGCGTACAAAGCGGGCTGGCCATGGGTTCCATTTATTTACTGGGATCCGAAGCGCAAAAACAGGAATGGCTTCCGCAGATGCAGCAACTGAAAAAAATAGGCGCTTTCGGTCTTACAGAACCGGAAGTAGGATCAGCAGTAGCAGGCGGTTTAACCATGAAAGCAAAACGTGTGGGAGATAAATGGGTATTGAACGGACAAAAAAAATGGATCGGCAATGCCACTTTCGCCGATGTAATCATCATCTGGGCGCAGGATGTAGACGATCATCATGTAAAAGGTTTTTTAGTGCGCAAAGGAAACCCGGGATTGCAGGTGGAAAAGATCCAGGATAAAATGGCCTTGCGCATCGTGCAAAACGGCTTGATCACATTAACGGATTGCGAAGTGGTGGAAAGCGATCGCCTGCAAAATGCAAATTCATTTAAAGATACTGCACGCGTATTGCAAATGACCCGCGCAGGTGTGGCATGGCAGGCTGTTGGCTGTGCACGCGGCGCGTATGAAAGCGCTATTAAATACACCATTCAACGCAAACAATTCGGCAGGCCGATTGCTTCTTTCCAATTAATTCAAAATCATTTGGTGGAAATGCTGGCCAACCTCACTGCCATGCAAACCATGGTACACAGGCTTTCGCAGCTGCAGGATAGCGGGCAGCTTACCGACGAACATGCATCGCTTGCTAAAGTGTTCTGCAGCACGCGCACACGCGATGTAGTGAGCCACGCACGTGAAGTAATGGGTGGAAACGGTATTTTAATGGAACACGATGTGGCGCGTTTTGTGGCTGATGCCGAAGCTATTTATTCATACGAAGGCACGAAGGAGATCAACACACTTATTGTTGGCAGGGCGATTACGGGCATGAGTGCGTTTGTTTAATAGTTTGTGGTTTGTAGTTCTTAGTTCGCAGACGATTAAAATAAAAAAACGGAATTAATTTTTAATGACTATCGGAAAGTTTATACCAAGCTATAGCTATTTTATTGGAAAAAGTTTTAATCAACGCGTCATTGCGAGGGCTTTTCGCCAGAAGCAATCTCACACCAGAGTATAAAACCAGAATGAGATTGCTTCGGGCGAAAAGCCCTCGCAATGACGTTCTTAAAGTAAATTCTTTTTATGGTACAAACTTCCCGATATTCATTTAATTTTTTTGCATTCTGCATTATTTACAATTTTGGATTTAAATGAGATCTCATTATTAAATACCTGTTTGATAGATTTGTAACCAATCAAATCATAATTTTCAATCATAAGCGCCACAGGCGATCTTTTTTACATCATAAAAATCATTTTTAATCTGCGTCCTGTACACAGCATCGTTTTTGAGTGTCTGCTTCATTTATCAGCCTGATTGTATTTAGATATTAAATTCGCTATTTTCGTGATGCTAAATTTCTTGTATGAATAAACTGACCACACTTTACAATACGCTCAAAAAATACCTGATACCTTACTTCCCTGTTTTCAGGATCATCCTGCTGGCCATCGCAGCATTTACCATTTACAGGCTGTGTTTCATGTTCTTTAACAGGGCCGGTATTCCTGCAGATACGCACAACACGGTATTCCTGTATTTCCGGGCGATGACACTGGGATTGAATTTCGACCTCGTGATCATTCTTTACTTAATCACTCCCTTTTTTATTTTTCTTTTTATCAAAGAACAGCTCAACAGCGCTTCAAAAAAAGGGTTTGCTTTTTTCAGGTGGTTTATGATCATTGCGTTTACCCTTTGCTTTTTAATTTGTGCGGCCGACATTCCTTTTTTCAAGCAATTTGGAAATCACCTTACAAAAATGTTTTTCGTCTGGACCGAATCTCCGGGTTTTGTGCTGCACCTTATTTTTTCCAATATAGAATACTGGGGCTACTTGTTACTCTTCATTTTATTGACGGTGTTCTTTTACATCGGTTCAAAAAAATTATTCAATCTCTCTTACCGGCTTACCGAAAACCGCACGCAAAAAGGCAGGATCCTTACTTTCCTTGTGCTTGCCGGATTAACGTTTGTAGGCATCCGCGGGCGCACCGCTTTTAAATCGCCGATCCGCGTTGGAACAGCTTTTTTTTGCGAGTATGCATTTTTCAATCAACTGGGTTTAAATCCCTGCTTTGTTTTTTTCGATAGTCTGAAAGAACATTCAAAAGAGCGCGGTTTTTTAACCGAAAATTATTCCGATGCAGATCTGAAAGCAGCGGTGCAAAACATTTCACCAAATTTCCCGCATCCCGTTTCCGGAAATTTTGAACGCGAATATACATTTGATTCCCTTCCTAAAAATTACAACGTGATGATCGTGCTCATGGAAAGCATGTCCATCAGCAAAATGGGTTATTACGGCAATACACATTTAACCAGCCGCTTCGATTCACTTGTTGCGCAAGGCGTATTTTTTAATCATTTTTATTCTGCAGGCATTCATACCTTCAACGGATTATTCAGCACCGAAACGGGTTTCCCGGCCATCATGGATACCCATCCCCTGAATACTTATATGGAAAAACCATTCAAAGGAATTTCGTATTGGCTGAAACAAAACGGTTACTCGCGTTATTTTTTTACATCGCACGATCCGCAGTTCGATAACATGGAACCCTTCTTTCTTTCCAATGATTTCGAACAAATTTATTCGCAGTACGATTTCCCGATGGATAAAGCCAGCGGGCCGCTCGGGCTTCCCGATCATTTTTTACTGGAATCGGCATTACAGAAAATGGATGAACGTGTAAAAGAAAATCACAAACCTTTTTTCTCCTACATCATGACTTCCAGCGATCACGGGCCATGGGAGATCCCAACCGACATTCCGTTTAAACCAACTGTCGGCAATATCCAGGACAGGGCCACACAGTATGCCGATTGGGCGATCGGTAATTTTATCCAAAAAGCAAAACAATACAGCTGGTTCAATAATACGTTGTTTGTATTCGCTGCCGATCACGGAGGAAATATCGGCAATACGTATTCCATGCCGCTGGCTTACAACCACATCCCCTGCTTGTTTTACATGCCTTCGCAGCTAAAACCGGATACGATCACATCGTCGGGCGGACAAATAGATTTGTTGCCAACCGTATTGAGCTTTTTAAAAATTCCGTTCAAAACAAATTCGATGGGAATTGACCTGATGCATGAAAAACGGCCGTACATGTACTTTACAGCCGATTCGAAGATCGGCTGCATTGATGACAATTATTATTACATGCATTTACTGGACGATCAGCAGGAATTATTATATCAGTATAAAAACCTGAACATGCACAGCTTTTACGAGGAGCAAAAACCCAAAGCCGATTCAATGAAAAATTATGCGTACCAGATGATCAAAGCAGCGCATTATATTTTGAAGAATAAGCTGTATTGATGGAACGCGGATAATACGGATGCAGCGGATTTAAAAAGCGGATAAAATTTGCTGTATTAAATTGGCTTGAACTAAAATTTTCAAGTTCCGCCTTATGTGTTCTTTTGTGTCTTATGTGGTGGAAAAAAATTTTATTTATTATATCGCATCATAAATAAGAACTGTCACCCCGCACTTGTTGCGGGGTCTCATAAATGTTAGCAGTATCTAATTAACAGATCCCGGGTCAGGCCCGGGATGACAGTCACATATGGAAATAGTACAATGATGAGAAAAACAAATTGTCATTCCGAAACCGCGATCTTCACTTTCTTCCCTTTGATCTTTTCTTCTCTTACCAACGCCACTACTTTATTGATCTTATCGCGCTTAACCGCTGCATACGCTGATTTATCAAGCACTTCGATCAAACCCAGCTCATCTTTCTCCAGTTTTCCTTTTTGCAACAGCATCCCCACAATATCCATTTTATTGATCTTGTCTTTTTTACCCGCAGCAATGTAAAGCGTGTTCCAGGGCGTGCTTTCCGGCAACGGATAACTCGATTTTAATTCTTCTTTCTCCGGTGTTTCTTTAATGAACGGCGGCACATGATCGGTTTCCGACAAAATTAAATAGGCTGTTCCTTTCGCGTTCATCCTTGCCGTACGGCCGTTCCGGTGAATGTAGGAATCTTCCGTTAGCGGCAATTGATAATGGATCACGGTTTGAATTTCCGGAATATCCAATCCGCGCGAAGCAAGATCGGTGGTAATTAAAATGCGATGACTCCCATTCCTAAACTTGATCAGCGCGCGTTCGCGGTCGTCCTGCTCCATTCCTCCGTGAAAAATATCGTGTGGTAATCCTTTATCGCGCAGCAATTCGCTGATGCGTTCCACCGCATCGCGATGGTTGCAAAACACTAATGTAGGATGCGTACCGTATTTACAGATCAGCCCGAACAATAACTCCAGCTTATCTTTCCCAACCACAGACTTTAATTTTAATCCAACAGATTGAGTAGGCGTATCCGTTAAAAAATTAATAGTTACCGGTTTTTTCACACCGGTAAACGGCGGGATCTCTTCCATTTTTGTAGCGGAAGTGAGCATGCGTTTTGTTAGATTTTTTAACTCATAAATGATAAACGACATGTCTTCCTTAAAGCCAAATTCCAGTGATTTATCAAACTCATCCAGCACCAGCATGTTTACTTTGCTCACATCAAAATTGGTATTGCGTACGTGATACGCTATTCTTCCGGGTGTCCCCACCAGCACTGCAGGCGCATGTTCCAGGTTATTTTTTTCGATGCGCGTGGAGTGTCCGCCGTAGCAGCAATTAATTTTAAAGCCGGTCGACATTTGTTTGAAAACCGTTTCGATCTGGATCGCCAGTTCCCTGGAAGGCACTAAAATCAATGCTTGTACGCCAGTTTTTTCCTTATCCAGTTGTTGTAAAATCGGCAATAAAAAGCCAACTGTTTTTCCCGAACCTGTCGGCGAAAGTAAAACAATATCACTTGCCTTTTCCGCAGCTGCAATGGCCGCATTCTGCATCTCGTTAAGGGAAGCGATCTTTAAATTCGCCAGCGCTTTCTGTATCATTTTTGTTATTTTTAGGCTGCAAAGGTAGCGGAATTATCCGGGAAACGGGAATAAGCGCGAAATCAAAAATTTAATGTACATTCAATGTATGAATAAAAAAAACGGGAAATTTATCCTTATTGTTCTACTTTTCTGCAATAGCGTTTCCACGAATGCACAACAAAACAGCATCCGCGAAAGCCTTTTAAAAATTTCCGGAATACAAATAGAACAGTTGTACAACGCACATTTCAACCAATATTTCGAGATCCATATCACACAACCCGTCGATCATTTTAACCCGTTTTCAGCAACATTCAGCCAGCGCATTTACTTCGGTTTCAATTCACTTGATTCAGTAACCGTAATGGATACCGACGGTTATGAAAATCAATATGCTTCCCGCCCTGATTATGAAAACGAGCTGGCCGCTTTGCTGCACGCCAATTTGATAGCGGTGGAACACCATTATTGCGGGGAATCAGTTCCGGATTCATTAAATTATAATTTCCTGACACTCAGGCAGGTTGCGGCCGACGACCATGCGATCAAACTATTATTTGAAGGATTATTAAAAAACAAATGGATCTCTACAGGCATTAGCAAAGGCGGACAAGCGGCACTGGCTTACAAATATTATTATCCGGAAGATGTAAGCGCTACGGTTTTGTATGGTGCCGCCGTAAAAAAATCATTGAATGAAACCAAAGTAGATTCCATGCTGAATGCTCTGTCACAAACACCCTGCGGCAAACAGCTGGAAGCATTTCAACTGGCAGCATTCAAAAATAAAGCGGCATTAATTCCCTTATTGAATGATTTTGTAATTGCCAATCACATCAGCTTTACGCAATTTGAATTGGAAACCTATCTCGATTATATGCTGCTGGAATTCCCCTTTTCCTTCTGGCAGGAAGGAAATACCTGCAAGCTTGTTCCACCCGCGGATATTGATCCAAAAACATGTTTCAATTACATTGTTCACATTGTTCCTCCGCGTTTCTTTTCCGATAAAAACTTAAAGCGACTGGAACCCGCATTTTATATGAGTTATCATGAGCTGGGATATTACGAATACAACACAGAAAAATTTAAACACTATTTAAAAGAAAGCAATTATTCCAACAAAAATTTTGTTCCAAAAAATGTAAATGTTGATTTTGATCCGACATATTTAAATGCCATCAACAAATTTTTGCAAACAAACGATGCAAAAAGTATTGTTTTTGTTTACGGCGAATTTGATCCATGGTCGGCTATGCAGCAAGTGTACAAAGCCAACAAAGTGATTGTTCCAAACGGTTCTCACAAAAGCCGCATTAAGAATTTAAACAATGCTGAAAAAGAAAAAACAATACGTTTGATCCATTCATTTTTATAAACCAAACCACAACCATCAATTATTCTTTAAAATATCACTAAAACAGAATTTAATTCTTAATTAATTCATTAATCAAGAATTAAAAACCAATCAATTCTCATTTAACTACACTTTTATTGGGTTCGTCTAAATTCCATTGGAATCCTTTTCCCGATTTGCTAATATTACATTAACAAAAAAGTAATAGCAGATAAACATGGCGCAACCTACTACTGATCAAAAACGGAAGATCAACTCTTCCCTCTCCGAAGAAACATTATTAAAAGGTTTTGAATTGATGTGTACCGCTAAGGCGATGGCCGAGCTGTACGAAGAAAACAAAGAAGTGTGCGCCAAATATGTACACGCTACATCCCGCGGCCACGAAGCCATTCAGCTTGCCGTAAGCTTGCAGTTATTACCGCAGGATTTCCTTTCGGCCTATTACCGCGACGACAGTATGCTGCTCGGAATTGGTATGCAGCCTTACGAATTAATGCTGCAGGTATTGGCAAAACGCGATGATCCTTTTTCAGGCGGAAGAACCTATTATGCACACCCCAGCTTGCGCAGAGATGATATGCCAAAAATTCCGATGCAATCATCCGCAACCGGAATGCAGGCCATTCCTACCACCGGTGTTGCCATGGGATTGCAATACATGGAAAAACAAGGCCTGGCGCCCGATTACGGCGATGCTAAACCAATTGCTGTTTGTTCCCTTGGCGATGCCTGCATCACCGAAGGCGAAGTAGCAGAAGCCTTTCAAATGGCAGTATTAAAGCAAATGCCGATCCTGTATGTCGTTCAGGACAACGAATGGGACATTTCCGCAAACGCAAAAGAGATCCGCGCACAGGATGCCACCGAATATGCAAAAGGTTTTAAAGGATTGGAAACCCGCACCATTGACGGAACCGATTTTGAAAAATGTTACAATACATTGAAAGAAGTGATCGCGATCATCCGCAAGGAACGCCGCCCCTTTTTGATCCACGCAAAAGTGCCTTTGCTCAATCACCATACTTCGGGTGTGCGTAAGGAATGGTACCGCGATGATTTAGAAGATGCGCAAAAACGCGATCCATTCCCCAAATTGCGCAACCAAATGCTGGTAGCCGGTTTTGATAATTCTGAATTAAATGCCATTGAAAAACAGGCGAAGGAAAAAGTAGCAGCCGATTATCAGAAAGCGCTTCTGGCAGAAGATCCAAAACCTTCCGATCTGTTTGACCACGACTTTGCTCCTACTCCCGTTACTGAAGAAAAAGGAGAGCGCGAACCAAAAGGAAAAGAAAAGACCGTAATGGTGGATTCCGCTTTATTTGCGATCCGCGAACTGATGGCAAAACATCCGGAATGCCTGTTATACGGGCAGGATGTGGGTGGCCGCTTAGGTGGCGTGTTCCGCGAAGCCGCAACACTGGCGCAAACTTACGGCGATAACCGCGTATTCAATACACCTATCCAGGAAGCATTCATCATCGGCAGTACCGTTGGCATGAGCGCTGTGGGCTGCAAACCCATTGTGGAAGTCCAGTTTGCCGATTACATCTGGCCGGGCCTCAACCAGTTATTTACCGAAGTAAGCCGTTCCTGTTATTTATCAAACGGCAAATGGCCGGTAAGCTGTATCATCCGTGTGCCTATTGGCGCTTATGGCAGCGGCGGACCGTACCATTCTTCCAGCGTGGAAAGTGTTTTGGCAAATATCCGCGGCATTAAGATCTGCTATCCTTCTACCGGTGCGGATCTTAAAGGATTGATGAAAGCGGCGTATTACGATCCCAATCCGGTGATCATGCTGGAGCACAAAGGCTTGTACTGGAGCAAGATCAAAGGAACCGAAGATGCAAAAACCATTGAGCCGGATGAGGATTATATTATTCCGTTTGGCAAAGCACGCATGGTGCAGGAAGTGGAAGCTTCCGCAGATAAGCAAACATTAACCGTGATCACATACGGAATGGGCGTGTACTGGGCGAAAAATGCAGCAAAGGAATTCCCGGAACAAATTGAGATCGTGGATCTGCGCACGCTTAATCCATTGGATGAAGCCACCGTTTTTGCATCCGTGCGCAAACACGGCAAATGCATTGTACTTACGGAAGAGCCTTATAACAATGGATTTGCACAGGCATTGGCCGGACGTATTTCCAAATATTGTTTTGAAGCACTGGATGCTCCTGTGGATATTATCGGTGCGGAAAATTTACCCGCGATCCCGTTAAATTCAACACTGGAAACCACCATGCTGCCAAATGCAACAAAGGTTGCAAAAGCGATGGGAGAATTGTTGAAGTATTAAAAAAAACAGCAGGATAACTACTACACAGCCCGTCATTGCGAGCAATAGCGAAGCAATCTCATTCCAGTGTACATTCTGGTGTGAGATTGCTTCGGGCGAAAAGCCCTCGCAATGACGCACGAAATAGGCATAGTAAAGAAAATTCAGGACTAAGATATTCTCTTATTCAAATGCCAATAGTCCTGCTACCTGATACTTACATCCTCATACTAATAAAAAATCCCGTTCGATTGAACGGGATTTTTTATATAAATTAAATGTTATCTTCCTTTATGTCCGCCTCCGCCATGTGGCGCTGCATGTGACCCACCACCGCCACCTGAACGTGGAGCCTGTTGCCTTGGTGCCGAACGCTGTTGCGGCGCCTGGCGCGGTGCAGTATTGGTTCTTGGAGCTGTATTAGTCCTTGGAGCCGTGTTTGTTCTCGGTGCGGTATTCGTTCTTGGTGCCTGTGAGCTTTTTGTGCCACTGTTACGTGGAGCATTACTGTTTACAGGCTTATCGCGATGTTGCTGTGTTGTACGCGATTGGTTTATTGCTGCCCTGTGCGCCATTTCAGGGTGACTGTATGTTGCCCTGTAAGCGCCTGTTTCCCTGCGTTGGTTTACCGTTACAGAAACACTTCTGCGTCCGTAATAGTACGAGTGGATCCCCGGATCACGATAAGTATATGAACGATGATAATAACCGTAATAAGAATGGTGATACCAATGATTATAATACTCGTGGTAAAACCATGGGTGCCATGGAGTCCAGTAGGATGGATAAAATCCCCAATACCAGGGCGAAGCATACACCACATACGTTGGTGTGTACATATACCGTACAACGGGCCAGTAAGACGGCTCATATACCACTTCTGCATGCCCTGAGCCGCCATTGTTGTAATAATTATTTGTAATGTTGGTTCCGTTCTGTGTAGTCGTGGTTGTGGATTTATAACCCGGATTAGGCGTTCCTTTTACAACTGCATCATCCGCAGGCTCTACAATGTAATCTTTTCCATACAAGGCTTCATCTCCCACGATCTGCACCTGCACATTACCGTCTTTATCCTTGTCCACTTCAATTACCGCCACATCCTGTGTTTCTTTATCATTTACAGCTACCTGCAATACAATGGCGTGGGAAGTTCCCTGCACATTGTCAGTTACCTTGATGTAATCGGCTTTATCATCGCCATTTAAATCCAGGTTATTTAACTTTGTGTTCTGATCGTTCAGCGTTTTTTCAAAATCTTCTAATGTGGGAGATTTCTGAAAAAGATTTAAAACACCGTAAAGGTTTAGATTATCGCCGGGCAAACCGAGTGAATCGGCGTTTGCTGTTTGCGAAAAAACCGGGGCGCAAAATAAGCTGCATCCGGTAATGGTTAATAAGAAGATCGCCTTTTTCATTTTCTGAGGTATTTAAACAAGTATGTATTATTTTTTGATACTTATAAAAACCAATACAAATATTAATCCATTTTTAATTTATAAATTTACAAACCTTATAAAAAGCATTATGTTATCCAATAACGATATATTAAAAAAATTGCGCGTAGCTCTCGAATTGAAAGACGAAGACGTGGTAAAAATATTAAAGCTGGTGGATTTCGACATCACCAAAAGTGAATTGAACGCGCTCTACAGAAGCCCGGATCACCAGAACTACAAGGAATGCGGCGATCAGCTGCTGCGCAATTTCCTGAACGGACTGATCATTTATAAACGCGGGCCGATGCCTCCCAAAAAAGAGGTCAGCAAATAAGATCGGGATCGTTTTTATCAGAAAAGGCAATAAAAAAACATTCCATTTTTAAGATTATTTAACATCTTCTTTCAGCCTGTTTCTTTATCTTGGTATTTGACTATTCCATAAAAAATGCAAGAACCATCCACAGCCACAATACCGCCCCCATGGCTTAATTTTCTGAACAGAAAACGGGCATCCGACAGTACGGCTCTTTTTTATGATCCGGCAACGCTGGAATGGGCTGCCGGGATTGAGCAGCAATGGGAAATACTGCGGGATGAGATCCTCGAATTCCTTGAAGCCAATTCGCATGAATTAAAATCGTTTTATGCCGGGCAGCAAAAATGGAAATCATTCGGATTATACGCCTGGGGAATGAGCTTATCGGAGGAGCGCTGTAAAAAGTGTAAAAAAACAATTGAGATCCTGAAAAAACTCCCGGGCCTTGTTACCATTATGGTGGGCGTAATGGAACCGCATTCCAAAATTAATGGCCACCGGGGCGATACGGATGCCATTTACCGGTGTCACCTGCCGTTGGTAGTTCCGGGCACACTGCCCGAGATCGGTTTCCAGGTGGAAGAGGAAAAAAAAAGCTGGGTAAACGGTAAACTGATGGTGTTTAACGATGCTCAATTTCACCAGGCATGGAATGACACGGATCAGCGCAGGGTGGTGCTGATCTTCGATGTAATTAAACCTGAATACCGGAACCGGACGATGGATATCTGCTCCAAAGTATTAAGCTCGCTGGCGATCCAGAAAGCAGCACAAAAATTTCCCCTGATCGCAGGGATGCCAAGGATTATCCTGTGGCCGCTTCATTATTTGCTGTTAAGCAAGCTCATCAGGTTAAACCTGTGGTATAAAAAGGGTACTTCCAAATCTTTATTGTAAACAAGTATTAAGTCCTTAGTATCAAGTATTGTGTGTATGAAACACGGTAGTACGTTACACTTAGTCTTTTGCTTTCTTTTGTTTCTTTTGTGGTGAAAGCATACGTTGGCAGGTCACATTGTGCCTTATGTGGTTAAATGGGGATGGGCATCCGCGGCCGGAATTACGGAATCTGATCCACGGTGATGAAGCTGTAATTGTATTTATTCCGCAGCTCATCAATGATCCTTGGTAATGCCAGTACTGTATTTTCCCGGCTTTGCAGATCGCTGTAATCAGCAGAATGCATCAGCACCATTTTATTGTTTCCTCTTAACAGCAATACACGATCGGCAATGGCATCCGGCGTGCTTCTGGCCAGATCATAATCCAATGGATCAACGTCCCATTTTACCACTCTGTAACCTAAATTTTTAAGAAGATGTTTTTGTTCGTCGCTGATATATCCGTAAGGTGGCCTGAAAAGATAAGATGAAGCCGCACCCGAATACCGGTTGATGATGTTTTGCGTTCGTTGAACTTCACTGAGCATTTCTGCAGTAGTGGCACCCGGCAGGTATAAATGTGTAAACGTATGATTACCGATCAAATGCCCTTCGTCGTGCATTCTACGAATAATGGAAGGAAATAACCGGGCGTGATACCCGGTGACAAAAAAAGTGGCTTTTACATTTTTTTGCTTTAAAATATCGAGGATCCGGATGGTATAAACGGGATCGGGACCGTCGTCAAACGTAAGTGCAATGCGGAAATCGCCGATGGGCCTGTCTTTTTTGCAGGTGCTGAAAAATAACATTCCGGCACATATACATAAAAGTACTAAGCATTTTTTCAGCATCGCCTGTAACAGTATTTAAAATGATTTGATCACTTTGCGGACGATCGCCACGCATTCCATCAATTGCTCTTCGTTGATCACCAGTGGCGGTGCAAAACGAATGGTATCACCATGTGTAGGTTTCGCCAGCAAGCCGTTCTTCATCAGCTCGATGCACACTTCCCAGGCTGTTTTATCGTGTTCTTCATGGATCACCATGGCGCAAAACAAACCTTTTCCGCGGACAGTTTTGATCAGTTCGGGATACGATGCCTGGATGGCTTTTAACTCATTCAGTAATAGTTTACCAAGGCGCTCGGAATTTTCTACTAATTTTTCTTCTTTTAAAACGGTCAATGCCGCAATTCCCACTTTACATGCCAGCGGATTACCGCCGTAAGTGGAGCCATGCTGACCCGGTTTGATGCACAGCATTATTTCGTCGCTTGCCAATACTGCAGAAACAGGGTATGTTCCGCCTGACAATGCTTTTCCTAAAATTAAAACATCGGGATGAATGCCATCGTGATCACAAGCCAGCAATTTACCGGTACGGCCCAAGCCTGATTGAATTTCATCGGCAATGAACAATACATTGTTTGCTTTACAAAGCTCATAGCATTTTTTCAAATATCCTTCATCCGGCACGATCACTCCTGCTTCGCCCTGTACAGGCTCGATGAGGAATGCTGCAACATTTTTATTGGTCACTAATTCTGCGAAAGCGGTAACATTGTTATATTCAACGGCTACAATTCCCGGTGTAAACGGGCCAAAATTATGGCGTGCATCCGGATCATTGCTGGCAGAGATAATGGAAATGGTGCGTCCGTGAAAATTATTTTTACAAACAATGATCACTGCTTCATTTTCCGCAATTCCTTTTTTCTCGTACGCCCATTTACGCGCTAATTTCAAAGCAGTTTCCACGCCTTCCGCACCGGTATTCATCGGCAATACTTTATCGTAATTAAAATACGAAGTGATGAATTTTTCGTATTCGCCTAAAGAATCGTTATAAAAAGCACGGGAAGTAAGCGTTAATTTTTGCGCCTGCTCTATGAGTGCCGATACAATTTTAGGATGACAATGTCCCTGGTTGACCGCACTGTATGCTGCTAAAAAGTCGAAATATTTTTTCCCGTTCACATCCCAAACGTATACACCTTCTCCACGCTCCAACACCACCGGCAAAGGGTGATAGTTGTGCGCTCCGTACTTATCTTCTAATTCAATTGCTTTTTGTGCGCTTATTTTATTGGTCATTGTTTCCATACTGCTGATTGCATTTAATAATATACAAATTTAATGAAAATATTCTATTTAAAGAAACGCTTTATTTCCCGCAAAGGCGCAGGTATTGCAACAGGAAGGCCTGCTTGCGTGTCATACCCAATCGTTTTTTCATTTTTATTTTCCGTTTGTATCTTTTAAATGAAATTACTGTTATAAACGCAGATACCGGGATCCGAACACATTTTTTTTATTCCATTTTTACAAAATCAGGAACGTTATGAAAAAATTTATTTTTTTTACGATCGGCTGCGGGATTGCCTTCGCGGTAAGTGCTCAATCCGTACAAAGCAATAATACCAAGCCAATTGAAACATCTGCCCCGACAGAAAATTTACTTACAAAAGATTACACCGCCGTAGATGCGTATGTGCTGGGCTTGAAAAAAAATTATACGGATATTTATGACCTGGCGAGGGACCTGACTGTTAACTACACCGATGACGGCGATAAAGTGCGGGCCATTTACAGGTGGATCACCGAGAATATTGCTTACGACTGCAAGGATTATCACCGTGGTAATCCTACGGCATCAAAGTTCAGGGCTAATTCATACGATGAGGAAGATTTCCGTTATTATTTTGCAAGAAATGTGATACAATCAAAAAAAGCAGTGTGCGAAGGCTATGCGGTTTTATTTTACGAGCTGTGCAAAGCCGCAAATATCCGCAGTTCTATAGTGGAAGGTACAGCGGATAATAATACAAAACGAATTGCGTTTTACAGGAGTACGTACTACTATTATCCGGACCATGCCTGGAATAAAGTATTGCTGAACGGTGCGGTGTATTATGTGGATGCTACCTGGTCGAGCGGCACTACCGACGCAAAGATCAGGCATTTTTATAAAGAGTTTAACAATGCGTATTACTTAACACCGGTTAATCAATTGTATGATACGCATGTGGAAAATAAATATTAAAACAATAAAAAACTACCACATACCGCACAAAGAAACACATAAGACGTAGCGTAAATTTGAATCACAAAAGAAAACAAAAGGAAAACAAAGGAGGGAGCGTGAAAGCCAACATAAACAATACCCTGGTATGGCGGATACAACCTTATGTTTTCTTTTGTGCCTTTTGTGGTGGAAAAAATTACCACAGAAGACACAAAGAAGCACATAAGGCGTAGCATAAATTTGAACCACAAAAGAAAACAAAAGAAAAACAAAGGAGGGAGCGTGAAAGCCAACGTAAACAATACCCAGGTATGGCGGATACAACCTTATGTTTTCTTTTGTGCCTTTTGTGGTGGAAAAAATTACCACAGAAGACACAAAGAAACACATAAGGCGTAGCATAAATTTGAACCACAAAAGAAAACAAAAGGAAAACAAAGGAAGAGTGTGAGAGTTAACGTAAACAATACCCTGGTATGGCGGATACAACTTTATGTTTTCTTTTGTGCCTTATGTGGTGGAAAAAAACACAGGTTATTGAATTAAATAAAACCATTTTTGTTTTTTTAACAGTTGAAAACTTGCAATCACTTTACTTTCAAAAAGCATTTGATTAAATTTGTTGTACGATCATTATCTCTCAAAAAGCATGTTTTTAAACCGTATTTCAAAAAGCATATTTTTATTTCTTCTCTTGTTTGTTTCCCTGCAGCGATTACATGCGCAGGATAACGATTCGCTGCCCGATTTTACTGCGTCCGATGCTGTAAATACCGACGAACGCACTGCGGTGGATGTTTCCGATATTGATTATTCGAAGGTGGATGCTTATGCCTTGTCCATTAAAAGAAGGTATAAAAAAACAGATGACCTGGCGCATGATCTTACCGCTCCTTATACCACTGATGAAGATAAAGTACGTTCTATCTTTATCTGGATCACCAACAACATTGCGTATGATTGTGCAGAATTTCATTCAAAAAAAAATCAGAATATAAAATTCACATATAAAAATCAGGCCGACCTGGATGCAAAGCGCGAGAAGTTTTACGCCGATTATGCAGCGCGGATCCTGCGCAGCCGTAAAGCGATCTGCGAAGGGTACGCCGTATTGTTCCAGGAATTGTGTAAAAAAAGCGGGATCAAATGCGAAATTGCCGTTGGCAAAGTAAGCAATAACACATCTGCCATTGAGCGCGTACGGAATAAAAAGAATTTTGCCACCAATCATGCATGGGACAGGGTGCTGATCAGCGGCACCTGGTATTACATTGACGCAACCTGGGCCAGCGGTTACTGCGATAAAAATGTAAAGAAATTTTACAAAAGCTTTAAGCCGTATTATTATTTAACACCGCTGGATAAGCTATATGTAACGCATGCCGAGAACGAGAAACAAACAATAAAACGCAACAATGCGATCGCGAAAGTGAGATAGTTACAATCCCCGTATGCGGTACCCCACCTTGTATTTATTGGTTTCTGTTATATAAACCCCAAAAGCATCTATCTTTTCCTTCGAGCCATCAGGCAATAAATAATACACATTTTCAAAATAAATAAGCGTTCCCGATTTTATCCCGTAAATGTGTTTTCGCATCTCGATCGTGAAATGATTATTTGGAGAAGTCAGCTTTGCACTATCCGTACCCATGGGAAGAACCATATCAAAACCCACTACAGGCAAAGCCACTTTATAATAGGGATGATATGCCGTTACTACATTGTCCTGGATGATCTGTTCCTTATCAATAACAGAATCGGCCTGAACGCCGCAAATAAAGATCTGTGGAACCGGAATGCGCTTTACAGGAATTAATTTTGTAGCAAGTACGCGCATTTTATTTTTCGGCAGCTTTTCGTAAACGGCAACAGTAACGGCACCTTCCTCCTGTGCATACGCCACATATCCGCCAGGCTTTTTTGAGATCGTGCCGCCTTTTATATTCACAGCATAGTTCATTCCGCCTTTCACATCAATGGTTACGGGATTGGCTTTACCGATCCAGAACACACTGTCGGATTTTATAGTCACGGCCCATTTTACTTTTTTTACTTTGATACTGTCCACAGCGGTTTGCCCGGAGAGCACCATGGATAAAAGAAATAAAAAAATGCTCAGCAGCATTTTTTTTGTAAGGTTAATGCCCATCCCGGAAACGATCCGGAATGCGGCATACCTGAAATACCTGTAAGCAAGATTGATCAGCATTTCTCCTCCTTTTTTAAGATCAGAATTGTAATATTTTTTTCACCTGGTAAGCGGTTGTGATGTGTTCCCCGATCACTGTCATGGACACAGTACAACTGTCGTTCTTCTCTTTCAGATCTTTAAACCGCGATTGTTTAAATACCGCCAAATGATTATCCATCGTTACCGCCCAAAGTAAATTTTCTTTTTTAGGATCGTAATACAAGCGCGAATACGAAGTAATGGCAAACATGGCGTTACGGCCTTTTTCTACCAGGTACAGGGTTTTAAACTGTAGCTTTTTTCCGGTCAGGGAATCCACATACGTTGCCGCAAACTCTTCTCCGCGCGGTAAACAAGCCGGACAATCGGAGTTCCAGATGCCAAATCCATTGATCACAAATACACGTTGTACCACATTCTGGGTTTCCAGTCGCGCAGCTGCCTGCAAAGAATAATCCTTTGCATACGCAGCCTGAAATTTACGTTCGTCATCCAACACCCGGTAAATCGAATCATTTGTTTTTCGTGTAAGCGCTTCCTTGTTTTTACGTTCGGTCAGCAGTGACTGATAGGTTGAAAATGCAGCATTGTAGGATGCTTCGTCAAAAACAGGATTCACAATAAACGTGTGTGATTCCATTCCTCTCGCCAATGTCATCAGGTAACTTCCGCTGTTATTTTTTTCCAGCGATACATCGCTCCAGGTAATGCTGGCGTAGCTTTTATTGAAATCCGCTTCCTGATCTTTTACTTCGTACAGCACATTTTTGTACACATCGATCTCCGGAAATTCTGCCAGATCCACATTTAAATTAAACTGGAAATTGTGTTTATTTACCAATTGCGGTTTTACCGGATCAGGCAATGCTTCTGCATTTAAGAGCTGCCGTGTTACCGGTATAGCTGAAGCTACAGGCATTTCATTTTTTATCGCCGGTGTAGATTCGCCTGTACCTTTTGCCCTGTCTTTGTACATAAATTTCCAGTTACCGGCAAGCGAATCAAAGCGGTAAATGTTGTATTTATCTTCCTGCTGTTCGGAAGCCATTTCCACAATTATTTTTTTATCAGGGTTTACAAAAACCGGCACTCCATCCTGGGAAGCCAGTATTTCCAGCATTCCCGCCGATTCAAAATGATATTGCACACCGGCAGAATCATAGGTCATGGGAATCCCGCTGACAAAAAAATCGGAAGGATCGTGGAACTCGCGGTATTTTACATCCACCATTCCGGTAACGGGTTTGCCTTTACTATCCACAAATGCACCGGCCGGGATGTTTATTTTTGATCCGGTGGAATACACATTTACGGAAGCTTCCCCGGCATTTATTTTATAGGATGTATACGCTACATCTACACCTTTTAAAGGCTGTTCCACCTTTTTTTTGGCAACAATTGTATCGTTTTGAACGGATGGTGATTTTACAAACGCAATGCTGATAAGTGTACCAACTGCTATTACCGTAATGGCAATTTTAGCGTTCAATTTGTTGATGGCAGTGCTCTTCATGGCTTTAATTTTTTAGAGATGAGAATTAATCAGGGAGATTTTGAACATATAACGATGTGCTGAAAAAAAGATACAACCGCATTTTTTCAGCTAATTTTAAGACGCCAATCAACGTAAAATCAGGTATTCTTTATTCCAATCGCTTTTAGTAAATTTGCGGGTTGTGTAAAAAGCGCAACGAACTAAACGACTGATGAAACCAAACAACAAAAAGCCTTTACCGATCCTTGAGAATGTAAGTGTAATTGATGCCAGCTCCGACGGACAATCGGTGGCGAGAACAGAAGAATATGTGATCTTTATAAAAGGCGCCGTTCCCGGAGATATAGTGGATGTGCAGATCACGCGTAAAAAAAGTAAATACCGCGAAGCAAATGTTATCGCGGTAAAACATGCATCCGACAAACGCACAGAGCCCGTGTGCAAACATTTTGGCACCTGCGGCGGCTGTAAATGGCAAAACATGAGCTACGAATGGCAATTGTTTTACAAACACAAACAGGTAACAGATGCGCTTACACGACTGGCCAGGATTGAGCTTCCGGAAATTCAGAAAATACTTCCCTCGAAAAAAACATACAATTACAGGAACAAGCTGGAGTTTACATTTTCCAATAAAAAATGGCTGACGCTGGAGCAGATCAATGATAAAAGCATTGCCTTTGGAGATAATGCCGGCGAGGAAACACGCAATGCGCTTGGTTTTCACATCCCCGGGATGTTTGATAAGATCCTTGATATTGATACATGCTATCTGCAGGAAGAGCCTTCCAACGCGATCCGCAACGAAGTAAGAAAATACGCACTGGAAAATAATTTATCATTTTTTGATCTGCGCGAACAGATCGGTTTGCTCCGCAACATCATTATCCGCAGCACTTCTACCGGCGAATGGATGGTGATCGTTTCATTTTTTTACAACGATAAAGAAAACATTGAAAAGCTGCTGAATCATATTGGTAACCAGTTCCCGCAGATCACGTCGTTGCAGTATGTGATCAATTCAAAAAAGAATGATACCATCAGCGACCTGGAGATTGTTGCATTTAAAGGAAACGACAGCATTTATGAAAACATGGAAGGCTTGAAATTCAAGATCGGGCCGAAAAGTTTTTACCAGACCAATTCCGAACAGGCATACGAATTATACAAAGTCACACGCGATTTTGCAGGTATTAAAAGTAACGAGGTAGTATATGATCTATACACCGGAACCGGCACTATTGCCAACTTTGTGGCGCACCAGGCAAAAAAAGTGGTGGGTGTGGAATATGTTCCTGCAGCAATTGAAGATGCTAAAATAAACTCAGAGCTTAACAAAATTACCAATACGGTGTTTTACGCCGGAGATCTGAAAGATGTGCTGAATGATGCATTTGTACTGGAAAACGGCAAGCCGGATGTGATCATTACCGATCCGCCGCGTGCAGGTATGCACGATGATGTGACCAATAAAATTTTGGAAATAGAACCGGCGCGCATCGTGTATGTAAGCTGTAACCCGGCTACACAGGCGCGCGACCTGCAATTACTGGATGCAAAATACAAAGTAACAAAAGTGCAGCCGGTAGACATGTTCCCGCAAACGCATCATGTGGAGAATGTGGTGCTTCTTGAAAGGAAATAGTTCAAAGTTTAAAGTTCAAAAGTTTAAAGTTTGCTGTGTGTGAGTTGGGGTGCTTTGCGCAGCCCCCCCTGCCCCTCTCAAGAGGGGATTTGATGCTGCAAGCTTTTAAAATTATAGTTTTTAAGAACGTTATAAAATATATAGCATAACACATTGCTCCATGTAGCGTGCATTCCCCTCTTGAGAGGGGTTAGGGGGTGTAAAACACAAAAGAATAAAAAAGTAAAAGAATAAAAAACACAGCACTACTCAATCCCGTAATTAGTAACATGTTAAAAAAAATACCGCTTTTACTTTTGTTCCTGCTGCTTGGCTTCACCGTCCATGCGCAGGAAACAGTTATCAGCGGGCGTGTAACGGAAAAAGGCACCAATGCCGGGATTCCGTTCGTGAACATTTATTTTAAAGGAACATTTACAGGAACCGTTACAGATTTTGAAGGCTATTATTCTTTGAAGACCAACGCACCTAAAGATTCCATTTTCGTTTCGCAGATCGGTTACAAATCACGTGCGAAAGCCGTTAAAAAAGGACAAAAACAAACCATCGATTTTTTATTAAGTCCGGAAGCGCTCACACTTGGAACCGTGGAAGTCCGGGCCACCGATGAAGAAAATCCGGCATGGGCGATCATCCGCAAGGCACAGGCCAATAAAGCAAAATACAACCGCGATAATTTAAAATCCGTACAGTATACCAGCTACACAAAACAGGAAGCCGATGTGGATAACATCACGCCAAGGATGCGCAAATGGAAGATCTTCCGTCCGTTTGTAACCATGTGGGACAGCCTGGATCTGCTTGTAAATGATGAAAGCCGGGCCAACTTACCGGTGATGATGAGCGAAGTGATCTCTGATATTTATTCCTACCAGGATGTAAAAAAACGGCATGAAGATGTGACCGCCGAGAAAATAAAATTTGTGGGAATGAAGGACGGAAATGCAGCCGCATCGCTTACCGGAACCGATTTCCAGAATTACAATTTCGCCAATAACAGTGTAGCGATCCAGGGAAAAGATATTCTTTCGCCCATCGCGGATAACGCTTTTTTATTTTACAATTATTACTTGCTTGATACCGTCTACATTGATAGTTTAAGATGTTTCAAGATCGATTGCCGCCCCAGGAATAAAAAAGATCTTTGTTATTCCGGCACTCTTTGGATCGCCGATAGCAGCTTCGCCATCAAGCAGCTGGACCTTGGGATTACTCCTGATGTCAACCTGGATTGGATCATCCGCGCACGCCTGCAGGAAATATTGATCCCGACGGAAGCCGGGCCATGGGTGCCGGTGCAGATCCGCACCATGGTTGATTTTTCGCCGGTAAAAAGCAAGTTTGTCAGCATGGTGATCCGCACCTACAACTCCAACCGCAATTATGTGGTGAACAAACCAAAAGAGAAAAGTTTTTACGAAAGCACCATGACATTTGCCGAAGATGCGGTCACAAAAGACACCGCCTGGTGGAAAAACAACCGGCATGAAAAATTAAGTCCGCTCGAATCCAAATCATACGACCTGATCGATACCGTTCGCCGGATCCCGTTCATTAAAAACGGTGCAAACATTCTTTACTTTTTATTTACCGGCTACAAAGATATTGGCCCCGTGAATGTGGGGCATTACATGCAGCTTTACAGTCACAATAAATATGAAGGCGATAAGATAAAACTAGGCGCTTACACGAATGATAAATTCAGTAAAAAATGGGTGCTGAGCGGTTACGGCGCGTATGGTTTCAGGGATAAAGGATTTAAATACAATGCGCAGGTACAGCGCATCATTACCCGTTATCCATGGAGTGTGGCGGGCGTGCAATACCGCGATGACATTGACATTGTCGGCAGAAGCTATTCCAGTTCCAGCCTTAATTTAGGACAGGCGCCCAACAGTTTGTTCAATACATTTTCCCAGATCAATTCGGTTTCAAAACTGGTGCGTAAGCGTGAAGCGCGCGTCTGGTACCTGCGCGAATTTGCACAGGGCGTTACCACGACCCTTACCTTCCAGAATACACGCACATCGCCGCTTTTCCCCGTTGTCACGGAAGATCAGTTCCATATTTTCCAGCAACGCAAATACTCGATGACGGAAGTAGTGGCCAACGTGCGCTATTCGGCAAAAGAACGTTACATCCAAAACGGGAATGAGCGGATCAGCCTTGGTAACCGCAAATCCCCGATCATCACGCTGACGTACACACTCGGATTAAAAAATGTATTGCAGGGCGATTTTAATTATCACAAAGTGGACCTGTCGTTTCAAAACCGATACCGCTTTGCAACACTTGGTACATCGCAGGTATACGTGGTGGTTGGAAAGGTATTTTCAAAGATCCCTTACATTTTCCTGAACATTCCTTCCGGAAATGAAACGTTTTTCTTCGCCAACAACACGTTCAATCAAATGAGTAATTTTGAGTTTGTGAGCGACCAGTATATCCAGGCATTCTGGCAGCACCATTTTAACGGCTTGTTTTTTAACCGCGTGCCTTTGCTCAAAGAATACAACTGGCGTGAAGTAGTTGGCATCAATATGATGTACGGCACGCTGAGCAGTAAAAACAAGGATTTTAATGCCAACAATCATTTCACTTCCATGGATGATGTTCCTTACTTTGAGGCCGACCTGGGAATTGAAAATATCTTTAATATTTTCCGGATCGATTATTTGTACCGCTTAACGTATAACGATGATTTTTATATCCAGGATTACAAACGGAATAATCCCGGCGACCGGATCAGTAAATGGGGAATCAAAGTGGGCGTGCAGTTTTCGTTATAAATTTTCCTGATCAAAATCATATTCATGCACTCATCATTCGATAAAAAATACTGGGAGGCCCGGTATCAAAAAAAAGAAACCACCTGGGATGCCGGAAAGATCACCGCTCCGTTGAAAACGTACGTCGAACAATTAACGGATAAAAATATTGAAATTTTAATTCCCGGTGCAGGCAATGCCTACGAAGCAGAATTTTTATTCCGCAATGGTTTTACAAATGTTACCGTGATAGATCTCGCAGAAGAACCGATTGCCAATTTCAAAAAACGCGTGCCTGATTTTCCTGCAAATAAATTACTGCTTGCCGATTTTTTTGAACACGCTCACACGTACGATCTGATTGTGGAACAAACTTTCTTTTGCGCATTGGATCCGGCATTGCGTAGTAAATATGCGGCAACCATGCACCGCTTGCTACAACCAAAAGGGAAATTAATCGGCGTACTTTTCGATCGCATTTTCAATACAACGGAGCCGCCTTTCGGTGGAAGCAAAGAAGAATACCGGAACTATTTTGAACCGTATTTTGAATTCAAAACGTTTGAAGCCTGCTATAATTCTATCGCCCCGAGAGAAGAAAAAGAGTTGTTTATTAATTTGGTAAGAAAGTGACATTTACCACTAAGGCACTGAGGACACTTAGAACAAAATGTTAATTAATTGTCAGTTTCATTTTCTTGACTGTCATCCCGGGCCTGACCCGGGATGACAGTTTTTTTTATGTTGGTTTGATGAAAACAAAAAATCCCGCGCTACAATCGTAACACGGGATTTATAATTTATAATCCATCATTTATAATTTCTTCTTTACTCCATCGGCACATCAATGATCAGGATCTCGGACCCGGCGCCGATCTCCAGCTCAAACTTATCCGTATCCCACACGCCCAAAGCATCGCGTTTTCCTAATTTTTGTCCGTTTATAGTGGCGCTTCCTTCGATCACAAACACATAGCTTCCGTTTCCGGCATGCTGCATTTTATATTCCTGTTTGGTATCTGTTGAAAATTTACCCAGTGAAAAATAAGCATCCTGGTTGATCCACATTACATCGTCCGCTTTAACAGGCGCCACAATGGTTTTAAATTTTCCGGCTTTATCTGCTTCCGAAAATATTTTCTGATCGTAACGCGGTTTGATATTGCGTTCTTTCGGAAACACCCAGATCTGCAATAAGTTGATCGGTTCCGTTTTTGAATGATTGTATTCAGAGTGCGTCAATCCCGATCCGGCACTCATCGCCTGGATCTCGTTCGGACGAATCACGCCGACATTTCCCATACTGTCGCGGTGTTCCAACGTTCCGCTCAACGGGATCGTTACAATTTCCATATTATCATGCGGGTGCGATCCAAAACCCATTCCGGCAGCAACAATATCATCGTTCAATACCCGCAGCAATCCGAAATGTACTTTCGATTCATCGTGATAGCTGGCAAAGCTGAATGAGTGATGTGCGTTAAGCCAGCCATGGTCAGCATGTCCGCGCTCAGTTGATTTATGAAAAACAGTTTTCATTTGGTAATCCTTTCTTTTTAGTTCATTATTAATTTTGGTAATTCATTGGAAACGCTGTTAAAAAAAGCAAGCTCCTGTATTTCCGGTTTCATGTATCCGATCAGCGGGAAGTTCGCGAGAATGTCCATCACTTCGCGCTCCGACAATGCCTGCATGGTTACCCATACGATGCTGCGGTCTATGGAAAGCGAATACTGCGCTATTTTTCCCTGGTCCATCAAGCGATTAATGTGTTGTCGTTGTTTCGGAATTAACCGTACAAAATCTTCCGTAATTTCATTCGGAAGTTTTATCGTGATCATGTACTGATTCATTATATATCGGTTTTAATTTTCGTTTTTATATAGATGAGCATCCGTGTAAACACAAACTAGCTCAGTAAAATATGCCGCATGCTCATGGTTCCGTATTGCCAGCTCATGTGCGGAAATTGTACTCTGTCGTTCTCATTTTTTACACCCATTAAATAAAGCAATGGAATAAAATGATCGGGACTTGGATGGTTCATTCTAAACAGATCACCCGCTTTATCAATCTCAGCAAGCGCCCGCTCATCCCCGCTTAAAAATGCATCCTTCACTAATTCATCAAATTCGATTGCCCATGCAAAAGGTTTTGCATCCATATTCCCGAAATTCAAATGCGAAAAATTATGCGTCATGTTACCACTTGCCAGGATCAGGATATTTTCTTCACGCAAAGGCGCCAGTTTTTTTGCAAGCTCCAAATGCTCAGCAAAGGAGCGGGTTTTGTCGATGCTCAACTGCAATACCGGAATTTTTTTTTCCGGGAACAAATGCAGCAGCATGCTCCATGCACCATGATCAAGCCCGCGTTTGGTATCCTGTTTTACTTCTTCAAAAATTAATTTTTCAATTTCCGGGATCAGGCTCAATGCGCCTTTTACAGGATATTCAACTTCGTGCAGCTCTTGCGGAAAACCTCTGAAATCGTGGTACGTAGCCAGATCTTCCGAAGCGGTTACAAACAATCCGTTTGTTTCCCAATGCGCAGAGATCACCAGCACCGCACTTACATTCTTTAATGCATTTCCGATCTTGTTCAGATCCTGCGTGTATGCATTTTGTGCGATCGCGTTCATCGGGGAACCGTGACTAACGAACAATGCGGGTGTAAGGTTTTTTTTTGCTTCCATTTTATTTTTTTGTATTTATTTCTTCTTTTATTAATTCCCTAAAAGTAAGAAATCCGTTTCAGGCACAGCAGGCCTTTATTCAAATATCACAAACCTGCATTTGCGGCTTGCTGTGCGCGCAGAAACGGTATGCCATTATTTAGTTGTTATTTCGATCTCTGCCTGCAATTTCACGGTTTTACCAACCATCGCACTACCTGCTTCGATCAATGCATTCCAGGTCAAACCAAAATCAAAACGGTCAATAGCGCTTTCCAATGTAAATCCCGAACGGGTATTTCCCCATGGATCCACTACTTGTCCGCCATAATTAACTTTAAACTCAATCTCTTTCGTTACATCCTTGATGGTCATATTCCCTTTCAGGCTGTAATCTTCCTCATTGATTTTTTTCATGGAAGTAGAAACAAATTTGATCGTAGGATATTTTTCCACATCGAAGAAATCCGCACCACGCAAGTGATTATCACGGTCAGCCATTTTTGTATCGATGCTATTCACATCAATTTCCAATTCGATTTTTGCATCTTCAAAGCTCAATCCTTTGGTTGTTACATTTACTTTGTAATCACTGAACGAACCTTTTGTGTTGCTTACGATCATGTGTTTTACTGCAAAGTGTACACTTGAGTGTGCCGGATCCAATGTCCATACTTTCAAATCATTTGTTGTTTCCATTGTGTTTTTGGGTTTTTAATTGTTTGTAATTATTGTTATTTATTGCTTGTTAATTATTCATGCCTGATTGCTTGTATCTACATTATATGTAGATACATATATTATACCAAATTTTTTTAACCCCTCAATTTGTCAAGAAGTGTGTTTAACTGCTCGGCCTCTTTCACTGTAAGGTTTTTCAGCTCTTTTGTAAGCGTTTCATCATGCTTATCGATCTCTTCCAGCATGTCCAGACCTTTTTGAGTAATGACAACATTTACTGCTCTTCTGTCATCCTGGCACGTTGCACGCTCTACTAATTTTTTCAGGCGTAATTTTTCAACCAAACGCGATGCATTCGAATTTTTATCCAGCATCCGGTCGATCAATAAATTAACCGTAGCCGGTTTTGGATGTTGTCCTCGTAAAATGCGTAATAAATTAAATTGCTGCGGAGAAATACCGTAGGCTTTCAGGCTGCAGGCGTGTATAGCGCCCAGCCAGTTGCTTGTAAAAAAAACATTGATCACCAGTTTCTGGTATTCGTCTCTGAATTTTTCCTGTTTTATTTCTTTACCGATTTCCATTGTGTTAAATTTATGGTACAAAGATACAAATAAAATAAATACAAATACATTATATGTATATACATTTATTTATTTTTAACATTTACAATACTGTGGGTATTTTACCGCAAAGTTCGCGGAGAAGGCGCAGAGAACGCAAAGCTGTAGGTCTTTTGAACCACAAAAGCAAACAAAAGAAAATATAAGGCGAGGCTCTTTTGCTTTCTTTTGTTCCTTTTGTGGTTAAATTTTTTAGGCGCAGAGAACGCAAAGCCGCGTGCTTTTTCCACCACATAAGGCACAAAGAAACACATAAGGCAAGGCGTGTAAAAAATTATACGTTGGTATGTTACACCCAACTCTTATGTGTTTCTTTGTGCCTTATGTGGTGGACTTTTATTTGTTTTAAACGCGGATCGGAGTAATCAATTTTAATTTTTTAATCTGTGGCTACGTAGCGATATTCTGCGCCACGATCCATCCCCCGCTCCAGGCATTCTGAAAATTAAAACCGCCCGTAACTCCATCCACATCCATAATTTCGCCCGCAAAAAACAAACCCGGCACCACTTTACTTTCCATAGTGGAAAAGTCAATCTCTTTTAAATTGATGCCACCACACGTCACAAATTCCTCCTTAAATGTGGTTTTACCCTTTACCTTATATTCATCATTGATCAGGTTATTCATCAGCTGATTATTATTTTTCTTGGAAAGATCCGCCCAACGGGTAGTTTCCGGGATCCCGGATTTAGTCACCAAATATTCCCACAGTCGTTTTGGCAATTCCAGCGGACAATTACTGATCACCGTTTTCGCGGGATTTTCCTCGCGCTGATTATTAAATTCGATGCGCAGCTTTTCGTCCGTGTGCTTTGGCAGCCAGTTGATCAGCGCAATAAAATTATAATCCATTTCGCCCAAGATGCGTGCGCCCCAGGCCGATGCTTTTAAAACAGCAGGCCCGCTCATGCCCCAATGTGTGATCAGCAACGGGCCTTCCGTTTCCAGTTTGGTGCTGGCTACTTTCACTTTCGCGAAAGGCACCGAAACGCCCATCAGCTGCGTTACCGGGTTATCAGGAATATTAAATGTGAACAGCGAAGGCATTGGCTTTACAACCGTATGGCCGAGTTTACGCAGCCATTCATACGCTTCACTTTTAGGATTACCACCGGTAGCAATCACCAGCTTATCACAGCTGAATGTACCGCCACCTTTGGCGTTTAGCGTAAATGTATCGTCTTTGTTTTTAACGATCTCCTCAATATCCACATTCAGTTTGATGCTTACATTGGCCTGCTCCGCCGCTTTCATCAGGCAATTCACAATGGTTTCGGAACTATCCGTTACCGGGAACATACGCCCGTCGGCTTCCGTTTTTAAAGCCACACCGCGCTGCTCAAACCAGTTAACGGTATCCTGCGTGCTAAAGCGACTAAATGCATTACGCAATTCTTTTTCGCCACGCGGATAATGTTTTATTAATAAGCCATTATCAAAGCAGGCATGTGTTACATTGCAGCGGCCGCCGCCTGAAACGCGTACTTTCGAAAGCAATTTGCTGCTTTTTTCCAGCAAGATCACGCTACATTCCGGATGCTGTTCCGCCGTATTGATGGCCGCAAAAAAACCGGCGGCGCCACCTCCTGTAATTATTATTTGTTTTGAATTCAAATCGGGTTAATTTTGAGTTTTTAAAAGTACAAAAATTGCGCTGTTCAACCTTAAATAATCAATTGTGAAAAAAACACTGTGTATTCTCCTGATTCCGTTTCTTGCCTGCACAACTCATAAAGGAAATGTAGATGATATTTTAAAAACCGATAAAGAATTTTCTGCCATGTGCATGGACAAAGGAATGCAGGAAGCATTTATAAAATATGCAGCCGATGATGTCGTAAAATTACGTCCGGGCGAAGCACCGATCATGAACAAACCCGATCTTGAAAAAATGTTTGCAGAACATGCGCAGGACGGTGTCTTAAAATTTCAATGGACGCCGGTAAAGGCGGATATTGCAGCTTCCGGCGATTTGGGCTACACATTTGGCAACTGGTCTATTTTTGTACCAAGCGATGGCACCACCCGCGACACCACCATCTATGGAAATTACATCAGCATCTGGAAAAAACAAACTGATGGCAGCTGGAAATATGTGCTGGACGGCGGTAACTCGACTCCTGCCCCGGAAAACTAAACACAGAGTACACAGTCTAACTACTAACGACTAAAAACTAATGACTGTAAAAAACTTCTTTGTTTTTTACCTGAATTAATCTAAGTTTGATCTGCTAAAAAAAGAAACAATTTTAATCACACATACATGGGACTATTTGATAAACTAAAAGGCGAATTTGTTGACATCATTGAATGGACGGACAACTCGAATGATACGATCGTATGGCGTTTTCCACGCTATCAGAATGAAATTAAAATGGGCGCAAAGCTTACCGTGCGCGAATCGCAGGTAGCGGTATTTGTAAACGAAGGCCAAATGGCTGATGAATACAAACCGGGAATGTACGACCTGCAAACACAGAACATGCCGTTGATGACCACGCTGAAAGGCTGGAAATTCGGGTTCAACAGCCCGTTCAAAGCCGAAGTATATTTTGTGAATACCAAACAATTCACAAATCAGAAATGGGGAACTAAAAATCCGATCATGCTGCGTGATGCAGAATTTGGCCCGATCCGCATCCGTGCGTTTGGAAATTATGCATTCCGGATCAAGGATGCGAAAAAATTCCTGAAAGAAATTGCCGGTACCGATGGTCATTTTACAACCGATGAAGTAACCGAACAATTGCGCAATTTAGTAATGACGCGTTTTACCGATGCTGTTGCAGAAAGTAAAATCCCGGTGCTGGATATGGCTTCCAATTACGATGAGCTTTCTAAATTCATCGGAGACAAAATGCGCCCGGAGTTTGATGAGCTGGGTATTGACATCACTAAATTACTGATCGAAAATATTTCGTTACCACCGGAAGTGGAAGCTGCATTGGACAAACGCAGCAGCATGGGTATTATCGGGAACCTGGGTGCGTATGCACAATTCCAGGCAGCTAACTCTATGGAAAAAGCAGCAGAGAATGGCGGCGGTGGCCTCATGGGCGCCGGTGTAGGCATGGGAATGGGTATGGGCATGGGAAACCAAATGGGAAACATGTTCAACCAAAACCAGTTTAATCCAAATCAAAACCAAGCGAATGCGAACCAAAATACACCACCGCCAATTCCACAATCTGTACAATATTTTGTTGCTGCAAACGGGCAGCAAACCGGCCCGTTTACCGAAGCACAATTAACACAGATGGTACAAACAGGAGCTTTAACAAGAGAAACAAATGTTTGGAAAAATGGAATGGCGGGCTGGTTGCCAGCAGGACAAGTTGCAGAGCTTGCGCATTTATTTGCAGCGGTTCCTCCTCCTTTACCTCCAATGTAGTTAGTTCATTGGTTTACTGGTTCATTGGTTCATTAGTGTGCTGGATGTTTTCTGTGTACATGTTAGTCTTTGAGTTGTGTATTATTAATTAATACAATATGCACACACACAGCACAAGCAACTCACATGTAGCACACCAGTGAACCAATAAACTAATGAACCAGTGAACCAGTGAACCAAAACACAGCACGGGAAACACCACTAATGAACTAGTGAACCAATAAACCACTGAACCAATATGGAATTAGAAGAAAAAACAAAAGACGTCAGCAATCAGCTCGACTGCCGCGAATGTGGCGCACTGCTTAAATATGCACCCGGAACAACACATTTAAAATGTGAATATTGTGGTTGCGCAAATGAGATCAAAGCTGCTGCAGAAACCACAGTTGTTGAGGAAATTGATTTTGAAAAATTCCTGAATGAAAATGGCATTGGTGTGGAAAAACAGGAGATCGTTACCGTAAAATGTAACAATTGCGGTGCTTCGTCTACCTTAAAGCCAAACATTACTTCCGATAATTGTCCGTTTTGCGCATCATCGCTGGTAATTACAGGCGGTACCGCAAATTCTATTATCAAGCCAAAATATTTATTGCCGTTTAAAGTGGATCAGAAAACGGCCTTCGAAGATTTTAAAGCATGGATCAAAAGTCTGTGGTTTGCACCGAACGATCTGAAAAATTATGCGGACAATGCCGAAAAGTTAAACGGGATGTACATTCCTTACTGGACGTATAATTCCAAAACAGAAAGCGATTATACCGGCGAACGCGGCATTGACTATACCACCGTGGAAACCTATACTACCGTGGAAGATGGCAAAACCGTAACACGCGAACGCACCGTTACACGCACACGCTGGACGTATGTGAGTGGTACGGTTTACAATGATTTTGACGATGTGCTGGTGCTTGCAAGTAATTCGCTTCCGGAAAGCTATACCACTGCATTGGAGCCATGGGACATGCAAAACATTACGGCTTACAACGATCAATACCTGAGCGGTTTTCGCACGGAAAGTTACCAGGTGGATGTAAAAACAGGATTTGAAAAATCAAAAGTGATCATGAACGGCGAGATCCGAAATACTATCTGCGCGCACATTGGCGGCGATCACCAACGCATCGGATCAATGGAAACAACGTACAACGATATTACATTCAAACATATTTTATTACCGATCTGGCTGAGCGCTTACCGCTACAACGACAAAGTATTCCGCTTTATGATCAATGGCCGCACCGGTGAAGTACAAGGCGAACGGCCGTACAGTGTGATCAAAATTGTGCTCACATCACTTGCCGTGATCGCGATTGGCGTTGCTGTTTATTTTGGGATCCGGTATTATAATCAATCTCATTAAATTAGTTCAAAGTTCAAAGTTTAAAGTTCAAAAGTTTAAAGTTTGCTGTATGCAGATGCTGTGTGTTAATTTAGTTAAAATTATTCCTCTACTTCTATCATAAAATAAAACTGTCATCCCGGGCCTGACCCGGGATCTCATGAAATAATTGTAGGATGCTGTTTTCTTGTTCTTATAAACAGATCCCGGGTCAGGCCCGGGATGACAAATGAAAAGAAAAATTTCACTCCGGATAAAAAACACATTTGCGCAAAACATCTTTTGAATTTTGGCTTCTCTCCTTTGACTTTTTCATAAACACAGCAAACTTTAAACTTTGAACTGATTTTACACAGATTCGTTGTCATCCTGAGCTTGTCGAAGGACGTTCCTGTTCGTGATCCGTACCATCTAATATGCACAAATGTTTCTACACATTTAAACAGGCAACATATTTTCATTGCATCCGCATGGAACAGTACAAAAAAAATAACTCAGGAGATTCCGGGGTGGAGTTTTATGAGATCGAAAATGAAGACATTATCGTGCAATTTGTAAACGGTGGAAAATATAAATACACTTATGCAAGTGCAGGAAAAGAAAATGTGGAAAAAATGAAATTACTGGCGATCGAAGGCAAAGGACTGACCACTTTTATTCAGCAGCATTTAAAAGATAAATACGAAAAGATTTAACTAACTCTTTCACTTTCTTTTTGCATGATTTACTTTATCCTGCTAAAGAATTATCAGATGTGATTCTGATGGTTCGTCGGCGAATTTGCGTTCCATATCGCTTTTTTGGGGCAGTTTGTTGATAAGAAAATCTATCTTTTATATTGTAAAAAAAGCTACCAAAACAAGCACAAATATCTAATTATCAACAAATTAGACCGAGTCGAATTCTCCCCTAAAACTGTCCTTGCAAAATGCTCATTATTGATCTAACTTTAAGAAAATTTCATTCTGAAATTTTTTGATAAAAATCCTACTCTTTTATTTTTCATAGCCTATTGTGGAGCAATTTATATTGTGATAAGTTGCTTTGTGAAACAATGATCTGCCTCCCGGTAAAAATTGTTTTTACTAACCACAAAACAACTATGCATGATCAGCTTTGATGAGTACAAAAAAATAGCCTGCGAACAAAAAGACGCAGAGCTTTTCAAACAATATGAAGATTACCGGAAAGAATGGCTTGCTGAAGAACAAAAAACAGTGGATGCAAAAGTGGCAGGCAGGGAAAAAGTAGCCGCTGCCCGTTTTGAATTTTTAAAATATTTTTTCGGCACCATTATCATCGGCGGCTTTACCGCCTACACTACCTTTATTTTCAAGGATTACGAGCTGAAACTGCAAACCCGCAAGCAGGATTCGGAAACCATTGCTCCCTACATGAACAAGTTCATGGACCTGATGGAGAAAGATTCGTTGAAGTACAACCGTGTACACGCGATGTGCGAATTTTTAAGCTACACGATCATTGAAGACAGTTTGAAAAGCGGTTTTGTAAACCTCCGGAACCTCTATCAATCAAGGATCGATAATGCGATCAACAATGTGAATGTGGCTGATAACCAGATCCGTTTGCTTACATTAAAACAGGATTCATTATCGCATGTGGCCGATTCAAATATTTCCAACGTTGATAAAGCAAAGATCGCCATCCAGATCAGTCAGCTGCAGACGCAGCAAAAAGTACTGGCTACACGCAAGAGCGAAGCCATCGCTGTTGCGAAAGACAAACTGGAAAATATTACCAACCTCGATATACCTGTTTCCTCCGATCCTGCAAATTTTGATGTGATCTACGAAGAAGACCGCTTTACCGGTCCGGGCTGGTTCAGCCAGGCCATTGAAGGTTTTGCGGTGTATGTAAATGAGATCGACCTTGCAAATGAAAAAGTCAAATTTGAGTTGAAAAAAGGCGAAGAGCTGATCGTAGAAACAACGCAAACAAAAGGCGATGCAAAACCTATTTTCACAAAAGACAATCAATATAAAGTAACCCTGGATTTTACTTCATTAACAAAACACAAAGCGTTTTACACGATCCGGATCGAAAAGAAAAAAGAAGCGCCGATGCCGGAAATACACAAGATGCCGGAAACACATAAATAAAATGTAAATTTTTTTGGTATACAAATTAAAAACTCTCCGAACCAATAATGTTATGGCAACAAAAAAACAAACTCTCAACACGTACGATTCCTCCTGGTATGGCTGGAAACCGGATCTTCCCGATCACCGCGATTTAATTTACAAACCGAAAAAAACGCAAAAACAACTTCCGAAATCGGTAGACCTGCGTAAAGATTGCCCGCCAATATACAACCAGGGACAGCTTGGAAGCTGCACCGGTAATGCAATTGCGGCTGCGATCCAATTTGGCTTGCGCAAGCAGGGAAAACAATATGATTTTATGCCCTCGCGCTTATTTATTTATTACAACGAACGTACGATTGAAAACACGGTTGCAATTGATAATGGCGCGGAGATCCGCAACGGTATAAAAAGCGTGAACAAACTGGGCGTTTGTCCGGAAGACATGTGGAGCTACAGCGAAGGAAAAACAAAATTTAAAAAGAAGCCCGGTGATGATTGTTACAAAGAAGCGCTGAAACACCAGGTAATAAGCTATCACCGGATAGAAAAAAAACCGGAGTTGATGAAAGCCTGCCTTGCAGAAGGATTTCCCTTTGTTTTCGGGTTTACCGTTTATAAAGAATTTGAAGGAGCTGCCATTACCAAAACCGGCATCCTGGAAATGCCGAAACCCAATGAATATATTAAAGGCGGACATGCTGTACTCTGCGTTGGTTACGACGATGCCACCAAACGCTTTTTGATCCGCAATAGCTGGGATACCGATTGGGGACAACAAGGATATTTTACAATGCCGTATGCATACCTGACGGATCCCAATCTTTCCGAAGATTTCTGGACGATCCGCATGGTAGAAGTAACAAAAAAATAAAAATTTCACTAAAATCCAAACATTATGAAAGCACAAACAGTCCTTTTAATTTCGATGGCAGTTTATTTCTGCCTCATCGTTTTTCTTGATTTAAAATTTCAGCTGCTGCGCGATACCAGCAACGCGTCGAAAAAGCCGTACAGCTTTTCAAAAGTACAAATGGCCTGGTGGATGGGATTTATCATGAGCGCTTTTGCAGCAGTGATCTTCGATAAAAACAACGCTGCAGCTTTTGTTCCTACATTCAGCAACGGTGCTTTGATCGTGCTGGGGATCAGCACGGGAACTTCCGTAGCAGCGCGCCTCATTGATTCTTCGGATCAGTCGGGACAGCTTCCGCGGATCCAGGATCAGGAAAAAGAAAATATTTTTCTGGACATTCTTTCCGACAATAACGGCGTGAGCATTTCGCGCTTACAAACGGTGCTTTTCAACCTGATCTTCTCGGTTTGGTTTTTCATAAAACTATGGAAAAACCTGGATTGTTTTGATGCTGCTATTTCAAAATTAGGAGTTAATTCCTGCAGTACAATAACAGATGGTATCAAAACACTGATCGATGGGATCATTCCTGATTTTGATTCGAATACATTAGTATTACTGGGAATCAGCTCGGGAACATACGCAGCATTTAAAACAACGGAAAATAAAAGCACCCCTCCGCCAGCAGCGCCACCGGTTAATCCGCCCGCTCCTGCTGTAGGTTAATTTTTATAGTATTGCAATGCTAAAGATCAACAGCACAGGTAAAATAATCGCTGCAAAGCGGCTCAACATCCGCAGTGATGCAAAACGTGTGGAGCCGCCCATTGCTGTTGTGGAAGCAGGAACCGAGCTAACGTATTACGGTTATACCGAAGAGGGAGAACCGATAGACGGAAACAGCAAATGGTATTTTACAAAAAAAGGAACCTGGTTCTGGAGTGGCGGCGTAGCGCAGCCGGTAAAGGAAACAAATAAATAAATAAATAATTAAAAAAACGATGGCAGGCTGGTGGATCACAGGATATAACCTGGAGGAAGTTTGGAACACAACAAAAGGCGAGAATGTACGTGTAGCGGTGCTCGATACGGGCATCAACCGCCATGTGGATTTTGATTTTTCAAAAATACAAGGCTACGATTATATTAATAAGTCGGCCGATTTTACGACCGATGAAAACGGCCACGGGACGCATTGTACTGGCATTATCAATGCAAACGGAACCAAGAACCAGGGCATGGCACCGGACGCAAACCTGTTCATCGCAAAAGTATGTGACGCTGCCGGTAAAGTAAACTTCGATGCATTAAAAAGTGCGCTGGATGATATTTACAACGAAACAAACAATGCCGGGCAGGTTGATATTTTAAGTATGAGCTTTGTAATGGTTGGTTCCATTGACGAACAGCCCAAGATCAAAGAGATCGAAGTGCTGTTAACAAAAATTGCAACAGATAAAAAATGCATTTTGGTTTCGGCAAGCGGCGACCGGAATGAAGACTGGAACAATTCACCGGCTTCGGTTAGCGCTTGTATTTGTGTGGGTAGCGTGGGGCAAACCCGTGTGCGCTCTGTGTTTTCAACAAAAACAATTAACATGGATGTGATGGCGCCCGGCGAAGATATTCTTTCATCTGCGAACACGCAGGATAGTGTAGCCATGAGCGGTACCAGCATGTCGGCCGCATATATATCCGGGATTTGCGCACTGGGATTAAGTTATATAAAAGCACGCATGAACGAGGATCCTGAATTAATTAAAAAAATACTTTATCAAACCGCCGATGCCGTTAATTCTTCAGTGAATGAATATGGACATGGCATTGTTGCACCTCAAAAATTTATTGACACACTTAAAACAATTTAAAAATGAAAAAAACCTACATCCTCGTTATTTTATTTTTCTTCATCTGCGCAAGCGCATTTCCGCAATCTGCTTACCTGGATGCGCTCCAGCTGAAAAAATACATTGATCCGGCCCATCCCACAAAGTTTGTTACGGAAAAAAAACAAGTATCTGAATATTGCCAGATCATTAATAAATATTACAACAATAAATTTGCAACGGAGGAAGATCTGCTCAACGACCTGAGCGATGCAAACCGTCCGGATTACAATCCCTACATTGGCCCATACTTAACCGGCGGCGGTGTGGTATCAAATACTACGCATGCGATCAGCAGTGCATTTTCCATGGGCGTATCCGCTCTTGGAAATGCAGATGTAACCAATTTTACCGATGCACTTGCCCGCTTTTTAATTAAGCGTGGAAAGGAAGAGCTGGATGTAGCGTTCTTTTCAAAGCTGCAGAATTTTATTGCAGCAAATCCGGAAGCAACTATTTTATTTCCGAAAACAAGCAATGTGTTAGGGAAAATTGAGATCACGCGATATGCCGAATTGATCCAGACCATCCGCAAATCATTTGATGAAGATCTGAAAGGAATTCCGAACAACGCCTATAAATTATTGGAAAGTCCGAAATATGCAGAGCTGAATAAAAAATACCCGGAGTTGGGTGTTGTGCTAAAAACCGCACACACATTGGCAAATACAGATCCGTCAAAAAATCCGGTTGCATTTGTAAATGATTTTACAACGTATACCGAATGGAGCGAAATGAACCCAAACCTGGGTAGCAGTTTTCAAACGCTTAACCTGATCTCCAATAGCCTGGTGGACGAAACGGGAATGGAATGGATCTCTTACCAGCAATTAAATACATTGTACCGCGACCAGGACGGATTTAAATTGTATCTCGGTTTGATCCGTGCACAAGCAGAGGTAGCCGACATCCGGTTTAGTGTTGTTGGCGGAAAGACCGTTCTGTTAAAAGGATTTATTGATTCCACCGGCAACATGCTGATAAAAAAAGTGCTGGATGATTTTGTTTCGCTGAGCGAACAAACAAAACAGCTGGCGAAAGATATTGGTAACAGCAAAGCCGATGTAAACAATGATGTTATTTACAGTTACCTGACCAAAACGGTAGAGATCGCAACGTATGGCGTTTCGATCGCCAACAAAATAAATCCGGGCTGCATCGATGATAAATACATGGATTACACATCCAAAGGAATTGAGATCTACCGGTATGCGTACACAAAAGATTATTCATCGGCTGTATTTTCATTGTATGCATTGTTGAAAGATGTGACCAACGATCCGGATTTTAAAAATGTGAAAGCAAGCATTAATGCAGAAATAAGTAAGATCGAGGCAACAATGAAAAAAGGAACAGCGCCAGCTCCTGCAGATGTTGCTACCTTGAAAAATTTAAAAGAGCAAAAAGAAAATGTGAGCAATCTTCCGAACTTTATTGAGAAATTTTTAACCTTCGGAAATTTTATTTCCGGCATCGCGAAAGCGCAAAGCCCGGAAGAAATAGAAAGCGTGATCGAAGCATCGGCATTACCGGCAGGAAGCTCGCGGACAAAAAAACATGCGGACTGGAGCATCGACCTGAATGCGTTTGTTGGTTATTATTACGGAGCGCCGAGAAAAAGCACCGACGGACTTTTTACCATCAACCAGGGAATTACAGCACCGGTTGGACTTGCCTTTAACAGGGGCTTGCATTCGTTCGGTTCCATCTCTGTTTTTGCTTCCATTATTGATATTGGTGCCATTGTGGATTACCGCATCAGCCACGACAGTACTTCCATTGATCAAACCATTCACCTCGAAAACATCCTGTCGCCGGGCATTTCACTTGCCTACGGATTGCCCTGGAATATTCCACTAACGATTTCCGGCGGCTGGCAATACGGACCTAACCTGTTAAAAGTGGAATCCAATCAATTAACATTAACCGACAACCCGGTTTGGAGATGGTATGTTTCCGCCACTATCGACATTCCGCTTGCTCACCTTGGATCCAGCGTGAACAGGAAAACACACCATTTAAAGTAACCTATTTTACATAAAAAACTGATATGTCAAAACAACATGTAGTATTTATTCACGGCTGGTCGGGTGATAAAACCAGCTATGGCAGCGCGCCGGATCTGTTGCAGGCCGCAGGTTATACGATTACGGAATTGCACCTTGGCAGGTATACTTCCGGCGATGATCAGCTATCTGTTGATGATTATGCCATTGCGATGGAAGATGCAGTGCATGATCCCATAAATAATATTGTGCAGCCGTTTAATGTTGTGATCCACAGCACAGGAGCGTTGATCATCCGCAAATGGCTTACGCTTTATTATAAAAACAAAGCGGCTTCCCCGGTAAGTAATTTCATTATGGCTGCACCGGCAAATAATGGTTCCAGGCTGGCTGGATATGGAAAAAAACTGCCCTGGGACTGGGGAAATAAAATACTTTATGCATTAGAGCTTGGTTCCCTGTATACATGGGATCTTAACTGGGAATGGATGAACGCTGATCTGCATGCAGCTTTTCCGGGATTACGCCTGCATCATTTACAAGGCACTTTAAATGACATTGATTTTCCCGGTCTTTTTGAAAAGATTGATAATTTTTTTCATGTGGATATTCCCGGATTTGAGGAAGAAGGCTCTGATAATACAGTCAGGTTTTGCGCTGCCAACTTAAACATGAAAGGCGTAAAACTGGGAATAAATGAAACGATAGCGTCCAACCCGGTAAAGGAAATAAGCCAGATCCCTGTCACTGTATTCCCTGATAGAAACCATTTTGGAAACAAGCACGGAATTTTAGGCGCCATTAAGGATGCTGCAGATCCGGTATTTAAAACCATTTTAAATATCCTTAATAATAATCCGCTTCCTGTATCCCCGGCTACTGCATATCCACCATTTTCGATGCTCAATATCCGCGTTGTTGATCAGTTGGGAAATCCGGTAGAAGATTTTATTACCCGTTTTTATTTTGGAAAAAAAGAAGAGCAGAATATGATAGAAATTGTTCACCGTTATGAGAACAATGAGATCGATTGCTTTTATTTAAAATATACAGACCTTTCACAAATTACGCAGTTTGGATTCCGGATCGAAGAAAACATTATCAGGAATGCGACTTATAAAAATTCAAATACGATTGACCTTATTAACGTAAAGGATGGGATTAATTTCCTGGAGCCCGGAAAAACACATTTAGTTGAAGTGATGATAGAAAAATCATTGAACAGGATCGCGTTTAGCCTTGATTTTCCCTGATTTAGCATAAACTGTAATTAAATTTTCAAATGAAAATATCTGATCTGAAAAAAGCTTCGCAGGAAAATACTCCCGCAATTGTTACTTCCATCATTGTTTTTTTACTTGTGGGATTGTACATGGCGTTTATTGTTCCTGCAAATGTGGATAAAGAGGATGCTTATAATAAAAGCACATTACAGGAATTTAATCTTCAGTTCAATAATATTTTAAAGGACTTTGCAAACCAGGTGGATATTGATAACCTGAAAGATTCGCTTGTAAAAAAAGCAGGACAGCTTTATCCGTTTTGCGACAAGAAGTGTGACAAAGACAGCACGCTGTTAAAACTTTTACATAAATTACAATCAGACTCGTGTAGAAATTCTCCCGAGTTGACCGATATCATTAAGAACGGAATTATTCAATCCGTACAAATTGAATCTGTTACCACAACCGGTTCGGAGCTCATTATACATAAAAAAATAAACTTACAGCTCAGCAATATCAGCAAGGATGATCTTAATGCTAAGGACTCCAAAATATTAGCCAGGTTCTGCTCAATAACTGATACTGCCTGCGTTAATATCGGGGAATTAAAAACAAGATTAAGCGGTGCAATTGCTTTTAAAAACTGGGCCATTTATTCGGGCGATTCCAGCAGGAGAATATTAATAAATCAATCTATTGAAAAAGAAGAGCTGGACAGTGTTAGATCAAAGACTTCCAAATCCGGAATTTTACTTTTCAAATTTTCCGACAAACGTTTTTACAGGCAATCGGTTACCGTTGATGCAACCAATAATGTGTATATCCTGGTGGGAGCTATCAGCCAGGCAAATTTTGATCAGCAATCTAAAAGGGTGGATCTGAACCGGATTCTTATTACTGCTTTAATGGTGATCTTGCTTTTATTGACCATCCCAATGATCAAACCGCTTATCAGCAGCAAGAAAGAACGATTGACCCAATTTGACCTGTTGAATACCACAAGTGCAATTGGCGTGCTTGCATTGGTATTGGTGAGTTTTTCGTTTACTATATTTTTATCCGACAATTACCAGCGTATTTCTACGGCTAATTTAATGACGCTGAACAAACAGGTGCAAACTAAATTGGATAAGGAATTTGAACCTTATTTTAATGTATTTAACATTGTAAAAAAGGAATTAACCCCTGATTCTGCTTTGCCTGTTCACTATAACATAGAGTCGTTTTATAAACGCCCTGCCATCGCAGATCTGCTAAATACAAAAAACATAAATAATCTCCAGAATTTTTTCACAATCAATTCAAAAGGGGAACTTATAAAAGACATCAGCAGGGAAAATGATTTTAACATCCGGATGAATTTCAAAGAGCGTGATTATTTTCAAGTGCTAAAAGACAAAGGATACAGTAAAATGATCACTGCTGTTTTTTCAAAATATGACAACCAGCTGAAATTTGTTTTTGTACAAAAAAATCCCATCACTGTTACAAATACACTAACAAAAAAAACAGACACTGTTGATTTTTACCTGACCGGATTTGCGTTCAAACCCGAATTTACAGACGAATTCAAACACAATGTAAATAACGGCTACATATTGTGCAACAATACCGGTCGGGTGATCCTGAACAGCGACATCGACAAAAGTCTGCATGAAGATATTTATGCAAACAGTAATAACAATTATGATCTTTCGCAAATGCTGCATAATATGAAAGATACCACGTTCGAATTTAATTACAATGGTGATCCCTGCCTCTTCTATGCAAAAAATTACACAAGCAACATTCGGTCAACGGTAGTAGACACAAGCAAAAAAAATCATGTATTCCAGGCAAACCTTAACGATTATCCTCTTTATTTACTCAGCTATAAAAAGCAGGGATTCACAAACAGCTTACAGATTTACACCATCATAAACGGATTTATTTTAAGTGTGGGTTATGTACTGGCGATCATGCTCCTGGTGCTCCTCTATTCCATTTTCTTTTTTATGGGAGATGTTTCTGTTTTTTCGCGCTACCATTTATTTTGGCTGTATCCCGACAATAGCAGGAGAAAAGAATATATCGTATTAATGTGCATTAATTACGGCTTATTTATAACATTCCTGGTATTGTGCATTACCGGATACAAGCATGTGTTATACCTCTCTATTTTAAGCGGGATAAATCTGGCATTCCTGAATTTTGTTTTGTTGAATCAACGTGTATTTTTGTTCAAAAAATCAGAAAAGAATACTGCTTTAACTAAAAACAGGAGGCGTTACAGCATATTACTGGTAATAACTATCGCAAGCTTTTCATACTTATTTCCATGGATGCTCTACATGCATCACCTGCCAAGCTTTGGATTGAGCCTGTCTTTTGCAGGCCATTTTCTTATTCTGTATGCATTAAAAAAAGACACTAAAAAAATTGCCCTTCCAAAAAATGCTGTTACCAGTGCTAAAAGCTGCAGACCGGCATTTATCTCTTATTTTTTAAGCGTTATTTCCTATCATTATATATTAGTGCCAATGCTGATCATTTCTTATTTATTTCTTTCGGAAGTAAATACGGTAAAAGATCTTAATAATTCTTACTTTAAAAAAGAAGAGCTTGCTACAAAAAGCGATCCTCCGCAACAGCAGTATTTTCTGAAGAAAGACGGGAACATGAGCAGCTTGTTACCCGTGGCTCCTCCTTCAAAAAAATATTTGGAAGAAACCAGGTTTGATTATTTTAAACACAATATGTATGATTTTAAGATCTATAATGATTTTATTGCCACAAATTCAACCACTTATTCTATTTTCATGTTATTGCTGAGTTTGGTTATTACCGTTTTACTGATCTGCAATCTCATTAATTATTATTCAGGCCGCTTTTTCTTTTATGAACTTTCTGAAGCATACCGGTTAGGGTACTTTAAACCCGACAAATTAGCGGCTGAATTTACCAATACATCACTGATTATGCCGCCCTATTCGGAACACGACCTTCAGGAACTCGAAAGAACGGAAAAGCCGAATACTGAAATTACCGGATCATTGGATGATATAGAAAAATCAGATTCCAAAGTCTGGTTAAAAGGAATTAAGAATAATATTGTTTCCAATAAAGTAAAAATGGAATTGATCATGATGAACCATTTTGAAACATACAGGGATCAATATCTTGAACTTTGGGATGAATTAACAGAGGAGGAAAAATTTGTGATGAGCGATTTTGCAACCGACACATTTGTAAATTATAAAAACAGGAATGTGGTTATTGGGATTATGAAAAAAGGACAGATCATTGCCGATCCGCTTACCGGAAGATTAAGAGTAATGAATTACGGGTATAGAAATTTTATAGTTTACCTGGATGACAATGTACCTGAAAGCGCTAAAGCGATAAAAGAAAAAGAAGAAACATCAGAAGCGCTTTATTCAAAATGGAAGCTGCCGTTAATGATCATCGCGATAAGCGGGATCGTTATCTTTATGTACCTGAGCCAGGAAAGCTTCAACCAGGTTCTGCTTTTAGGAGGTTCTGCCATCAGCGCAATCGGATTGATCGCCAGGTTTTTGAATACGTATAAACAAAGTTAAAATTAAATGACTATCGGAAAGTTTATACCAAGCTATAGCTATTTTATTGGAAAAAGTTTTAATCAACGCGTCATTGCGAGGGCTTTTCGCCCGAAGCAATCTCACACCAGAGTACAAAACCAGAATGAGATTGCTTCGGGCGAAAAGCCCTCGCAATGACGTTCTTAAAGTAAATTCTTTTTATGGTACAAAGTTCCGGATACTCATTTAAAATTAATACAATGGCAAACAAAAAAGTAATACTAACAGCAGATGATTTTGGTGCAATTCCATTCATTGATAAGGCGATCACTGCAGCTATAAAAATGCAGAACCTTAATTGTGTTTCTGCTTTTGTTTGTTTTAATGATTCCGGAAAAAGTGTAAAAGAACTTTTGCAGCTTCAGTTAAGTGAAGCCGCAAAAGGCAACAAGTTTGGGATCGGGCTGCATTTCAGTGTTACTGCAGGTGAACCGGTAACCGGGATCAACAATTCATTGACAGGTTTTTATAATGGACAGCTGCAATTTATAGCGCCCAAAAAATATCCTTTCAAACATGTTACTGCAGCCATTAACGATTTTAAAAATGAGCTGAAAGCACAAATTGAGCTGATGGGAGAATGGCTTGGTGGGATTGATAAGATCGACCATGTTTCCAACCATCATGGTGTTGCATACGTTGATATTGATCTGTTTGAAGCATATATAGAAGTGATCAGCGGGTATAATATTCCGATCCGCTCGCCTATACTGTGGTCTCAAAGCCATCTCGATTATTTTAATGCACCGCGTCTGGAACCACCGCCACCGTGGAGATTAAACCCGCTCACAAAATATGGCATTTATAAATTACAATGGTTTACCGAAGTTTTTGAATCCATCAGATTTAAAGCAAAAGCAGAATCCGCTAAACGCAAAGGTTTGATATTGCCTTATTGCAATAACGACTGTATCTATGGCTTGCCATACGAAAAAAATATTGTTACCATGATCGAACAATATGAAAAAGCGGAAATGGTAACGGAATTTATGTTTCACCTGGGTTATTTTGAACGGGATCCGCATGATGTGGACATCAAACAGATCAATACACCCAATGGAATAGATCCCGGATATTTTGAAAACAGGATGCTTGAATTTGCAATGCTGCAGGAGCTGGATATTAATAAACTATTGAGTGATTATGCAATAGAAAAAGTGGTGTTCCGCGATTTAAATAAAAACGATTGGGAGAAAATTCTGATACCCTGATTTTCTCCGGAATCATTAGTTTTTTAAATGTTAGTCTTTAGTAATTAGATGCTGGTTTTTAACTGTTTGTAGTTGATTGTTCGTAGTTCACAGACTTACAAATAAATATCATTTTAGATATTTCCAGGTTTAGTACTTCACATACAGCTTTTTCATTTTCAAATCAGCACATTTTCAAATTTTCAAATTCTTTTCACACACAGCTTTTTCATTTCCAAATTTTCAAATTAACACATCTTCAAATTAATTTCCACACAGTATCTTCATTTTCAAATCAGCACATTTTCAAATTTTCAAATTAGTTAAACATTTTCCCCGGATTTAAAATATTTTTCGGGTCAAATACTTTTTTGATCTCGCGTTGCAGCTGTAATGCTTTTTCAGAAAAAACAATGTTCATATATTCCTGCTGCACCAGCCCAATCCCATGCTCTCCGCTGATCGTTCCACCCAATTGTTTACAGATCGTAAATATTTCAGCGATCGCTTTTTTAATGTAATCACCCTCCCATTGTTCATCGGTTAAATCGCCTTTGATCAAACGAATGTGCAGGTTTCCATCGCCCGCATGTCCGTAGCAAACCGTTTTAAATTTATACTTTTCTCCCACCTGTTTTACACCTTTTACCAGTTTTGGTAATTCTGCACGCGGCACCACCGTATCCTGTTCCTTACTGATCGCATTGTTTTTCACCGCTTCGTTAATCCCTCTTCTCAACCGCCACAATTCCTGTTTTTGTGCAGCGCTTTCCGCAAACAGCACATCCGCGATCTTATATTTCGTCATCAGTTCCGCCATCGCTTCCATTTCTTTCATCAGCACTTCGGGATCATTTCCATCCACTTCCACCAGCAAATGCGCCTCTATGCCATCCTCCAGTTTAACTACTGTACTTTGTACATATTTACTTACCCAATCCAGTGCATCGCGTTCCATCAGCTCCATGGCGCTGGGAGTAAATCCTGCACGAAACACTTCGCTTACCGCAGCACAGGCTTCATCCAGGCTGTAAAACGGGATCAGCATTAACAGATCATGTTTCGGATACGGTAATAATTTAACCATGATCTTTGTTACAATTCCCAATGTACCTTCGCTTCCCACCATTAATTGCGTAAGGTTGTAGCCGGTCGAATTTTTCAGCGTGTTCGCACCGGTCAGAATAATTTCTCCCGTTGGCAATACCACTTCTAAATTCAAAATATAATCTTTTGTAGTTCCGTATTTTACACATTTAGGCCCGCCGCTGCTTTCCGCCACATTGCCCCCCAAAAAACAGCTGCCTTTGCTTGCCGGGTCCGGCGGATAAAACAAGCCCCGCTCTTTTACCGCATTTTGAAACGCTTCATTGATCACACCCGGCTCCACCGTTGCCTGCAAATTGCGCTCATCAATTTCAATAATATTTTTAAAGCGCTCCATCGATAACACAATTCCCGCATGCACCGGCAGCGCGCCTCCGCTCAATCCTGTTCCTGCACCACGTGGCGTTACCGCGATCTCCTGTTCATTCGCCAGCTTCATGATTGCCGAGATCTCTTCTGCCGTGCCTGGTTTTACAACCAGTTCCGGTAAATAAAGCAACAGCTCCGTTTCATCGTGCCCGTAAGTATTTAAATTTTCAACATCGTAAAAAACAAAGTTTTCACCCGCTATTTTTTTTATTTCCGTGATTAAAGCCGCATTTATCTTCGTGTACATCTATAAATAATATCTGTAATTAATAATTGACTGTTCTGATCGTTTTTTAATTTAAAAGAACGATAAAAATAAGATTATTTCTTTTTGTTTTTTTGTGATCCATTTTCCTGCGCTCCTACAAAATTTCAACAGAATTCAATATTAATATTACCTAATAATCAGGTATTTATAGTAAATTTGTTTTAGTAAAAATAGTGCATTGAACATCCTAAAGGATTGTACGGCTCCGCTACAAACTCCTTAACCACTGCAACAAACCGGAGTGAACACCCTAAAGGAATTATCATCCAAAGATAAGATTCCTTAACCGCTTCCATCAACATTATTTTTGAATGGTTTTTAAAGCAGTAAAAATACAGTTGCTTCTTTTTGCATTGTTTGCATTTACAATTCGTGTAAATGCACAGTGCGGCTCCTTTATTTCTACTTTTCCCTATAACGAAGGCTTTGAAAGCGCTCCGGCCTGGACTTCCGGCGGTACCAATTCCGACTGGGCATGGGGTACACCGGCGCATCCCACCATTTCGGGCGCAGGCAGCGGCAGCAAATGCTGGACGGTAGGCGGACTTACCGGCTCCTTTTATAATTATTCCGAACAATCCTGGCTCCTGAGTCCCTGTTTCGATTTTTCAACACTCAATTATCCATGGATCTCTTTTAAAATTTTCTGGGAAGATGAATGGAAATACGATGGCATGGTATTGCAATATTCCATCAACAGCGGCGCCACCTGGACCAATGTTGGCGCTTTTGGCGATGCCACCAATTGCCTGAACGACCATTGGTACAATTATAATAACGTTTCCTGGTTAACATTGGCAAGCCCCAAATGTGGCTGGACAGGGCGTGCTGGCGCTACAAGCGGTTCCTGCCAGGGTGGAAATGGTAGCCTGGGCTGGGTTACAGCAAAGCATTGCATGTCGGCACTGGCCGGTGAATCCAACGTTCGTTTTCGTTTTTTATTCGGTTCCGGCACCACCTGCAACAGTTATGATGGCATTTCCATTGATGATATTCAGATCTCGGATGCACCGCCCAATGCAGCTTCATTTACCTACACCTGCGCGGGCAGCTCCACCATCAATTTTACAAACACTTCTATCCTCTGCCCTACCGGCTATCTCTGGAATTTTGGCGACGGCTTTTCTGCCATTACCCAAAGCCCATCACATGCCTACGCAACGCCTGGCACCTACAATGTAACACTTACAGCCAGCGGCCCATGTAATGCGCCCGGCACGGTTACCATACCCGTTACCATCATCGGCATAAGCACCACAGTTACCAATGTTACCTGCAACGGTGCAAATAATGGAACCGCAACAGCTGTTGTTACAGGCGGAACGGGCACATATACCTATAACTGGACACCCTCAGGGATCAACACGGCTATAGCAACAGGATTAGCGCCGGGAACATACACGGTAAGCGTTTCGGGAACTGGAACCTGTACAAGTACCGCCACCGCTGTAATAACACAGCCTCCTGCCCTTACGGCATCGGCTTCAGCCACTTCGGTAAGCTGCTTTGGCGGAACAAACGGAACCGCAAATGCAACGCCATCCGGCGGAACTGCGCCCTATCTCTATACATGGTCGCCGGGAAGTTTTACAACTGCGGCTATTTCAGGACTTTCTGCAGGCACATACACTGTTGCCATCAGCGATCAGAACAATTGTACAGCCAGCGCTTCCGCGACAGTGACACAGCCAATATCTGCGCTAAGCATTACAACGGCCAACATATCCGTAAGGTGCTTTGGCGGAACCAATGCTACAATTACTACCACCACAACCGGCGGCACTGCGCCTTATACATTTGCATGGACGCCTTCCGGTGGCACAGCTTCCGGCGCATCCGGACTGGCAGCAGGTACATACACCGTAGCGGTTAACGATAATAACGGTTGTACAACATTTGCTACCACCACCATTACACAACCGGCAACTGCTTTAAGTGCCAGTACCTCGATAACGCCTTCCAGCTGCGGAATGCCTAATGGAACAGCAACAGCCGCAGCCACAGGCGGAACCGCTCCTTATGCTTATTCATGGTCGCCACTGGTGGATACTTCCCCTGCTGTTACAGGCTTGGCACCCGGTACCTATACGGTTAACATCAGCGATGCAAACGGCTGCAGCATTGCTCCCACTGCCACCATCATTAATTCCGGAGCAGTTGCTGCATCCATCACATCCAGCCCTGTACTTTGCTACGGCGATGCAAATGGCAGCGTTTCCGCGGAATTATCGGGAGGAAACGCACCTTATTCGTATCACTGGAATAACGGCGAAACGGCAGCGCATTTGAACAATGTACCTGCCGGAAATTATTGCGTAAGGATTACAGATGCGAACGGCTGTGTGGATAGCGCCTGCATGACACTTGCAAACCCGCCACGCATCAACGCCAGCTTTACGTTTGATCCAACTGTTGTGGACCTGGGCGATCCTACGGTTCATTTTACAAATCAAACGCTTAATTCCGGCAGCTGGATCTGGAATTTTGGAGATTCTACATCCGCAACAACAAACAACCCCGCGCATACTTACACTGCAGAAGGCACCTATCCCGTTACGCTTATTGTAACAAACACGCAGGGCTGCACCGATAGTATAACGCAAAACATTGTAATTAACGGTGAAGCCACTTTTTATGCACCCAATGCATTTACTCCCAACAGCAACGGCAATAATGATGTATTTCTTCCGAAAGGAACCGGCTGGAATCCGGCGCGTTATCACCTTTGGGTCTTCGATCGCTGGGGAAATATGATCTTCGATACTACCGATATGAACAAAGGCTGGGACGGAACGACAAAACACAATAGCGACATATCACAAACCGATGTGTACGTATGGAAAATACAACTGGCCGATCTAAAAGGCAATCAGCGTATTTTTATCGGATCGGTAACGCTGGTGCAATAGAAAAGCTACAGATTCACAGATTTTTTTCTTAAAAAAATTAGTTCACAATAAAGTTCATACAACATCTGCGCACAACAAACTTTAAACTTTTGAACTTTGAACCATTACCGTTCATCATTTTTCCCGCACACATTTTCCCGGATTTTGCTATTTTCGTTCCATCCTAATCAAAACACATTTATAAAAAACATGAAAAAGCTGGCTATTTTTGGTTTTTCAATGCTGATACTCCACACCATCAGCGCACAAAAAAAAGACATAACCCTGGAAGACATCTGGAAAACAGGAACATTCCACACCAATGGTGTATACGAACTGGTTTCCATGAAGGACGGCATCCATTACACCACATTTGACGATAACGATAAAGATGCTTACATCCTGCGTTATGAATATGCAAAAACGTCGAATCCCGATACTATTTTAAAAGAAAGCACATTAAAAGTGGATGGTAAAGGAATCAGCATCGATAATTATTCCTTTAGTCCGGATGAGACCAAAATGCTCATCTCCAGTGAAAAAGAACAGATCTACCGCCATTCCACCCGCGAAAATAATTATGTATACGATCGTAAAACAAAAACACTAACGCCGGTTTCCAACGGTGAAAAACAAATGTATGCAACGTTTTCACCCGATGGCACCAAGATCGGGTTTGTGCGCGGCAATAATATTTTTATCAAAGACCTTGCTTCCGGAAAAGAAACGCAGGTTACTAACGATGGATTGCTCAATAACATTATCAACGGTGCAACCGATTGGGTACATGAAGAAGAATTTGCGTTTTCCGTAGCATATTTCTGGAGCCCCGACAGCAAAAAAATTGCGTACTATAAATTTGATGAGAGCAAAGTAAAAGAGTTCTCGTTCAACGAATTTAATGATCAGCTGTATCCTTCGGAATATAAATTCAAATATCCGAAAGCCGGTGAAGCCAATTCCATTGTAACCATTCACACTTACGATCTTGCTACAACTGCTGATAAATTAATGGACATCGGCAAAGAAACCGACCAATACATTCCACGCATTAAATGGACCATGGATGCCAATACATTATCCATTGTGCGCATGAACCGCCATCAGAATAAACTGGAATTAATGCTGGCAAATGCCAGTACCGGCGCTACTTCCATTGTTTACACAGAAATAAATGATACCTACATTGACATTCACGAAAGTGAAGGAGATTATGTGTTTTTTACCGCCGACAATAAAAATTTTATTATCCAGAGTGAAAAAGACGGCTTTAATCATTTGTATTTGTTCGACATGAGCGGAAAGCTGGTAAACCAGATCACGAAAGGAAACTGGGATGTGGTGGAATTTAAAGGCATTGATGAAAAAACAAAAACCGTGTTTTACATTGCATCGGAAACCACTGCTACCGAAAAGGATATTTACTCCATTAAATTGGATGGAAGCGGCAAAAAGAAAGTGTCTGTTGAAAAAGGTACACACAGCCCTGAGTTCAGCGAAGGAATGAAATTTTACGTGGATACTTATTCAAATGCAAATACCCCCAATACCTTCGCCATTTACAATTCAACAGGCAAACAGGTAAGAATGATGGAAAACAATGCTGCATTAGCGGAAACATTAAAAAAATTCAATACCAGTCCGAAAGAACTATTCATGTTTAAAACATCCGAAGGCATTGAATTAAATGCATGGATGATCAAACCCACCAATTTTGATCCTGCAAAAAAATATCCGGTGTTCCTTACTTTTTACGGTGGGCCTGGAAGCAACAAGGTAAATAATTCGTTTGATGGCCGCGATTACTACTGGCATCAACTGCTGGCCGAAAAAGGCTACATTGTAATGTGTGTAGATAACCGCGGAACCATGTACCGTGGTGTGGAGTTTAAAAAATGTACTTACAAACAATTAGGAAAACTGGAAGTGGAAGACCAGATCGAAACTGCAAAATACCTGGCAACGCTGCCTTACGTGGATAAATCCCGCATCGGCACATTCGGATGGAGTTTCGGTGGCTATTTAAGCTCGCTGTGCATTACCAAAGGCGCCGATTATTTTAAAACAGCCATTGCCGTTGCACCGGTCACCAACTGGCGTTATTACGATAATATTTATACAGAGCGCTTCATGAGCCTGCCGCAGGAAAATGCCAGCGGGTACGATGATAATTCGCCGATCAACCATGTAAAAGAATTAAAAGGAAAATATTTGCTCATTCACGGAAGCGGTGATGACAACGTACACTTTCAAAACAGCATGGAAATGATCAGCGCGCTGGTAGCTGCCAACAAACAATTCGACCTGTTTATTTATCCCGATAAAAATCACAGCATTTACGGTGGTAATACCCGTTTCCACTTATATACCAAAATGACGGATTTTATTTTGAATAATTTATAAGCGATTTTTCTATTACAATAAAACGCCCGGATCATAATTGATCCGGGCGTTTATTTTTATTGCCCTGATTTTTTACAAAAGCTAAAAAATATATTTTTCCAAAAACATTCTGCTTCCCAACACTTCGATCTCAGAAAAATAAAAATCGTTTTTATCTTCCGTTACAATGTACTTGCAATCACTTTCAAGAACAGAATAATATTGCAGGCCATCCTCAAAATCATGGATCTTTTTATTCCTGATCACACTTTGCACCGTTTCCTCATCCACGGAAGTAAAATGCAACCGTTCTGCCAGCAGGTTTATTTTAGTACGTGCATGATCCGTTCCGTGCTTTTTTTCGGCAAAATAAAACGCAATGGCCATACACAACGGCGATGTGTGTACTTTATATTTTGCATTATCTGCCAGGCTCAATATTCTTGAGCTATACGAAAACAAAGGATATTCCTTATTCAATACCGAAACCAGCACATTCGCATCAAGGAATATTTTCATCGCTTGCGGTTTTTATATTCCTCTTTGAGCTTGGAGCTTTTTTTAGGCTTGGCGTGATACTCCGCCTGGCCTTCGGCAACGGCACTTACCCAATCCGAAACCGGAAAATCATCGAGCGAAGCATATTGATTGCTGGTGATCTTATCCAGTAAAAATTCCATCAGGCGGGAAAGGCTCATATTCTGGCTTTCTGCGTATATTTTTGCGCGCTCTATAACTTGTTTATTGAACGACAATGTGATTTTTGCATCGACAATCTTTTCCATACGACAAACTTACAATTTCTATACGTAAATTTCGCATTATTCTTCCACTTTTTTCATTGATCCCTTTATTTTAGCCATTCGGCAATTACTTCAGTTTTTACATTCATTATTTTTTTATATTCGCAAGGTTCAATAATTTAATAAACACAACACTAAATTTACACTATGTCAACGGAAACAGTAAAAAAGGGACACCCAAAAGGATTGTATGTACTATTCGCAACAGAGTTTTGGGAACGGTTTAGTTACTATGGTATGCGTGCCATTTTTATTTTATTCATGACAAAAACATTGTTGCTTGATAAAGCTCTTGCAAGTAATATTTATGGTAGTTATACAGGTTTGGTTTATTTAACGCCGCTGATCGGCGGATACGTGGCCGACAGATACTGGGGAAACCGCAAATCTATTTTTGTAGGTGGTGCATTAATGGCAGCAGGCCAGTTTTTAATGTTCTTTTCAGCAACTTTTGCACATAGCGATGATAAAGGCTTTGCTATCACCATGATGTGGGCTGGTTTAGCTTTCCTGATCTTTGGAAACGGTTTTTTCAAACCAAATATTTCTACAATGGTCGGGCAATTATACGAAACCAATGATAGCCGTAAAGATGCAGCTTATACCATTTTTTATATGGGTATTAACGCCGGAGCATTTATTGCTCCGCTGATCTGTGGTTATTTAGGAGAAAATGTAGATTTTAAATGGGGCTTTTTAGCTGCCGGTATGGGAATGATCGTGAGTTTAGTTATTTTTTACCTTACAAAAGACAAGCATGTAATTGCACCCGATGGAACACAATTAGGTGTCGGGCCCAACAAGTCGGTAAATCTTTCACCTGAAGCAGTAAAAGAAGCGGCATTTAACCCCTTACAATTGATCATCCTTTTCGGAGGTATCGCATTAACATTTTCAATCATTCACTTAGGGTTTGGAGTAGATGTATGGGGTTCTTTAATTTATGGTATGACGCTCGTAGGGCCTTTTGTAATTATCACCGATAAATCACTTACTAAAGTGGAAAAAGACAGGTTATGGGTGATCATCCTGATCATGATCTTCGTAATTTTCTTCTGGATGTGTTTCGAGCAAGCCGGTGCTTCACTTACCTTCTTTGCCGAAGAACAAACCAACAGGAACATTTTTGGCTGGGTAATGCCTGCAAGTTATTTCCAAAGTTTTAACGCCGGATTCATTATTATCCTGGCACCATTGATCAGCGCCATGTGGCTTCGCCTTTCTAAAAAAGGCTTAAACCCTGCAGCGCCATACAAACAATCATTAGGTCTTGCATTTTTAGCCCTGGGGTTTTTACTGATCGCTTTTGGTTCCAAAGCGATCCCAATAAGTGGTGCCAGCATTTTCTTTTTAACAGGTTTGTATTTCCTGCATACCATCGGTGAATTATTTTTAAGCCCGATCGGATTATCAATGGTAAATAAATTAACCCCTGCCCGCTTCACCTCTTTAATGATGGGAATCTGGTTCCTGGCAATTGCAACAGGTAATAAACTGGCAGGTACTATGAGCTCATTATATCCTGATGCAAAAGCAACTACACACCCAAGCATCCTGGGCTTCGAGATCAATGACCTGTTCTCTTATTTCATCCTGTTTGTAATATTCTCAGGAATTGCATCCATCTTATTATTGCTGCTTTGCAAAAAGCTGGAAAAAATGATGCATGGAATAAAATAAGCATTTCATACAGTCTAATTTAAGAAAGCCGGACATAATCGTCCGGCTTTTTTGTGCCTGAAATACAGCATCCGCGCATAGTAAATACGCAGATTGGTACATTAGTAATAATTAGTATTTAGTAGATTACACATAGTAGATTACACAGCAAACTTTGAACCTTGAACTTTTGAACTTTGAACTATATTTCCCTATCTTTGATATAATAAATTTACCATGGTCAAAAAAGTAATTTTCGCATTCGGGATCGCTGCAATCATTGTAATTGCACAAAGTTTTATTGCCAATGTTCAGGCTCCTGCCGATGAGCTCAAAGGCCCTGTGCACTGGCTTACATTCGCACAAGCCGTAGAGCTGCAAAAAAAAGCACCAAAGCCTATTATTGTAGATGTATACACCAGCTGGTGCGGCCCTTGCCGGATGATGAGCGCCAATACCTTTGGAAATGAAGTACTGGCAAAATACATCAACGAAAATTTTTATCCTGTAAAGTTCAATGCCGAAACATTTGACAGCGTTTCCTTTAACGGCTATGTCTTTAAAAATAAAAATGCACCCGGTACCAACCGCCCCGTGCACGATTTTGCAGTTTCTATCCTCGACGGAAAGCTGGTTTATCCTTCCATCGTATTTTTGAATGAGCAGATCCAGCGCATCCAGGTAGTAACCGGTTATTACCAGGCACCGCAGTTTGAGCCGATCGTAAAATATTTTGGCAGTGGAAAGTACAAAGACACCAAATACGAAGATTTTCAAAAAACATTTGTTCCGGAGATCACCACGCCGGTAGTGGCCAACCCGGTTATAACACATTAATAATTAACTATTTGCAGAATTAAAAGAACCTTTTTTAAAGAACCGGCGTATAAAAGACATTTTGTATCTTAGCTCAACTACTTCTTTATGAAAACAGCAATCGAAATGATGAACTTGAAAGCTAAAATCCTTCAGGTTCTTGAAATTAAAAAATTTACGTATGCCGACCTGGCATCGTATCTGAATATATCTGAAAGTGACCTCGACTTTTCCCTCGAAAACAATACCCTGGAGATCCGAACACTGGAACTCATCTCTAAAGAATTACGCATCCCGCTTTACAGTTTTTTCCGTGAAAATTTTGATGGCTTTGATTTTGAAAAAGAAGCGTATTACAATGTAAATATCTGGAGCAAAGAAGAAAGCAAATATACACTCGAATTAAAAGCATTACGCCAGGAGATCGAACAATTACGCATCGACCTCCGCAACAAAGACCTGCTGATCGACGCGTTGGAAGCACAAGTTGCAAAAAGTTAGTGTTCACCAATTCACATTCTATGAAAAAAGCATTTACTGCTGCCCTGCTCTTTTTTGCTTTTTCTCTCTCTTATTCTCAAACCTTTTCCTTAACCGGTACTCAATTTAAAGTTGGTAGCTTTTACCGTACTTATAGTATTTTATTTTCGCTTGGCAAATCGGAATTACGCCCCAATACACCACAACCTATACTCGATTCGGTTGTTACATTCCTGAAAAATAATCCTACAATTCAACTGGAAATGGATGTACACGCGGATTCACGCCTGTCCGATCGCTCCAATACAAATTTAACACTGGCACGCGCAAAAAGTATCCTTGATTACCTGGTAAATAAGGGAATTGAAGCAAGCAGGTTAAAAGCAGCTGGATACGGCAAAAAAAAGTTACTCATCACGGATTCGCAGATCGCCAAAGCAAAAACAGTAGACGAAAAAGAAGCATTACACGCCCAAAACAGGCGGGTAGAATTTAAAATTATTGCGCTTTAAACCTTAAACCACAAGCAATGACAAACGAGGAAAAGATTAACCTCATCGGGCAAAAAATATTTATTTTATCAAATAATTTAGATAAATATCAAGCGGAATTACAACAACTCAAACAACAGCTGGAAGAATTACAGGCGCAATCGCAAAAAATAAAACCGTTCACTTCCGATGCCATCATTACCCCGGAACCACTCATTCAAACCCCGCCTCCGGTTGTCAAAGAAATTATTCCGGAAATAAAACCGGAAACAAAAAAAGAAGAACCGGTTGTAAATCCTCCGCAACAAATTGTTACACCGGTTCAACAACAATACATTCCTCCTGTAACGCCAAAAACAAAACCGGAACCGACATTCAATTTCGAAGAATTTATCGGCGGCAAGCTCATCAGCATTATCGGGATCGTGATCCTGGTCATCGGGCTTGGCATCGGCGTTAAATACGCCATCGACCAGGGACTCATCAATCCGTTGATGCGTGTGGTATTAGCCTATGCAGCAGGCGGTATTTTATTGCTGATCGCATTCCGCTTAAAAGAAAAATTCAAATCATTCAGCGCTGTATTATTGAGCGGCGCCATGGCTTCGCTCTACTTTACAACCTTTGCCGCTTTTAGTGTGTACGACTTGTTACCGCGCGAAATGGCATTTGCGCTCATGCTCATCTTTACTGCATTTACCGTATACGCCGCAGTTATTTATTCGCTCGAGGTGATCGGCGTTATCGGGTTGGTGGGCGCTTACGCAGTACCTATGCTGCTCAGCGACGGCACGGGAAAGATCGAGATCATGTTTTCCTACATGCTCATCATCAATACCGGGATCCTGATCTTATCATTCAAAAAATACTGGCAGGTGCTCAATCACATTGCATTTGCTTTGTCATGGCTTATTGTAGGCGGCTGGATCGTTGGCAAATACAACTACGATACACAGGCAATCATGGTGCTCACGTTCTGTTTTTTATTCTTCATCATCTTTTACATCAGCAACATGGCATACAAGATCATCAAACACGAAAAATTCGGAGTGATCGATATTGTGCGCCTGCTCAGCAACAGCTTTATATTTTTCGGGATCGGTTACGGTATTCTTAATAATGAGCTGTACAAAGATTACCTCGGCTTGTTCACACTAGCCAACGCCATCATCCATTTTATTTTCAGCTACATTGTTTTCAAAAATAAATTACTGGATCGCAAATTATTTTACCTGCTCATCGCGATGGTGCTTACTTTTATTACCATTGCCGTTCCCGTTCAGCTGGAAGGTAACTGGGTTACGCTTATCTGGAGCGCCGAAGCAGCACTGCTATTCATCATCGGCAGGTATAAAAGCGTGCGTTTCTACGAATGGCTGGGGAGCATCATGATCGTACTTTCGTTGATCAGCCTGGTAAACGATTGGGGAGAAACGTATTACAATGGCGATCTTTCTAAATTCTGGGTGCCTGTTACCAACATTTATTTTTTCACTTCGCTTTTCTTCATCGCCAGCTTAAGCGCCATTATTTATGTTCATCATAAAAAAACACTTACTGCGGAAGAACAAAATACGCACAAGATCTATTTACTGCTTGATTATACATTACCGATCATACTTTTCCTGATCACTTATTTTACATTCAGCAACGAGATCAATGCCTTTTTCAAAGCACGCTTTCAGCAATCGTATCTTAAGGTTCCCACACACGATGGTGATCTGGAAACTTTTGATTATTCCATCACCCGTTTTCAAAACGTTGCCATACACATTTATAATTTGGTATTTTTCAGTATCGTTACCATCATTACTATAAAAAAATGGAATAACAATACTGTGCGCTGGACCATTTTATCATTCAATTTATTCATCGCGTTATTTTTCCTTGTCAGCGGGCTGGATGATCTGTCGACGCTCCGCAACGAAAACCTTAACCCCGTAGATTCCTATTATCCGCAAAGCAGCTGGGCGGTCAACATCCGTTATGTTTGCATTTTACTGCTCGGTGTTTTGCTATACTTCACCTATTTATTGTTAAAAACAGATCCGTTCAAAAAAACAAATCTTTCAAAAATATATGTAGGCTGCCTCATTCATTTTTTTATTCTTGTGATCCTGAGTGTTGAATTGATCAACATTAATGTATTGCACAATTACGGAATTGAATCATCTTATTACCACGGCACCAAAACCGCGTACAAGTTAGGATTTACAAGCCTTTGGGGAATTTATTCATTCATCCTGATCGCCTGGGGGATTTTTAAACGCAACCGCATCATGCGCGTTTCCGCGATCAGCTTATTCGGGATCACGCTGCTCAAGCTTGTTACATTTGATACCTGGGATCTGTCTACCGGTTACAAGATCATTGCCTTTATATTACTCGGCGTGATCCTGCTTGTGGTAGCATTCCTTTATCAGAAATTCAAATTGCTTATTTTCGGTGACGATGAAGGGGAACAGGAACTAAAAAACGAATCGCAACAATGAGATCAAAAATAATTACCGTACTGCTTTTATTGCTTTCTGCAAGTGCTTTTTCGCAACTCAACAGCTATTCGTACAAGCGTAAATTAAATGCGGTAGCAAGCGAAAATTATTACGCAGTTCCGCTGTTGCCCGAAGTATTGGCCGCCTGCAAAAGCGGGAGTGATCTCCGCATCTACAATGCTGGCGAAAAGGACACCGTTGAAATCCCTTATTTAATGCAATGGCTGGGCGACAAAACGGAGGAAACGCCTATTCCCTTCGAGCTGATCAACGACGTAACACACTTAAAATGCTGCTCGTACGTAACGCTGAAAATGAGCAAAAAAAAGGTGATCAATCGCATTTACCTGGATGTTGCCGAAAATAATTTTGACAAACTCCTGAGCATTGAAGGAAGTAACGATAATAAAGAATGGTTTACCATCCGCCAACACATGCGGATAGTGGGATTTCAGAATGCAGAAAATAATTTTAAATCCACCGCACTGTATTTCTCTTCTGCAGAATACAGCTATTTCCGCATCAAATTTGATGATGACAGCAGCGATAAAATTACGGTTACGAGTGCTTCTGCCTTCGAAACCAGCATCACAAAAGGAAATTATGCCGCGCTTCCGGTAAAGGCAAAACAACAAACCGAGCATAAAAAAGAAAAAACTTCTGAATTCATCGTCGAGCTTCCTGCCGATTACCTGGTCAGCTACATCACGTTAAAAAGTAACAGCAAAACCGATTTTTACCGCGATGTCAATATTTACAGGTCGAACGGGATCTATCACATGCCTAAAAAGGATGAAGAATTGTGGGAACAGGTGGGTTCGGGAATTGTTTCGTCCAATGAAGACAATGTGTTTGCGCTTAACAATACAAAAACAAAAAAGCTAAAGATCGAGATCATCAATTATGATAATCAACCGATTTCCCTGGATGAGATAAAACTGTTCGCTGAAAAAGCACAGCTGGTGGCAAAATTAGCGGTAAGTGATCATTTGTATATCGCATATGGAAAAGAAAACGCAGAAGCACCGGTATATGACCTCGTTCATTTTAAAGAAAAAATTCCAGCCGTATTAACCGAAGTGAATTACGGAAATGAAGAAATAAGCGCAAAAGAAAATGTGAGCGCCAGCGTTCAGCCGCTTATGACCGATAAAAAATGGCTTTGGATCGTTATGCTAATTGTGATCCTGGTGATTGGCTACTTTGCATTGAATATGTTGAGGAAAGAGAAAGAAGGAAATAGTGGACAGTAGACAAAAAAGAAAGTAGACAATAGAAAAAACCAGTAGACAATAAACAAAAAAGAAAAAAAACGGCAATTGGCGATACAGATTGGTATAACACAGATTCGTAATTTCGGTTCTGTTCGTTATCCGTACAGCTAACTTTGAACTTTCCAAATTGAACTTTGAACTATTTTAAGAAGGCAGGAACACATGCACCGTAGTACCCATTTGTTCCGAGCTTTTCAGGCTGATAGTGCCTCTCAGCTTTTCAACACCGATCTTTACAAGATACAATCCCAGGCCACTGCCATCCGATTCGCTGTTAGCGCGGTAAAACATTTCAAATACACGATCCGTTAATTCTTCTTTGATTCCGCTTCCGTTATCAACTACAAAAATATTTACGCCGCCTTCATTCGCTGCAATCCGGATATTTACATAAGAGCCGTTGCTCGAATAATTATGAAATTTAATGGCATTATCCACAATCCGCTTCAAGAGCATGGATAAAATGATCTGGTCGGAATAAAAAGGAACGCTATCGTCTATGTCAATGGAAATACGCAAGGCATCAAACCGGGGATAATTTTGATATTCAGTCAGGATCTCATTGATCAGTTCTTTAAAGTCGATCTCCTTTCTGTCCACCAGACGGTCTCTCACGCCAACTGTTTCGATCAGGTCGATCAGGATCTTATCCAGTTTTTCAGCGCTCACATCCATCATTTTGATCAGGCTGTTCAGATCGTCTCCTTTTTCCAGTTTTGCAACATTGATCAAGCCTTTCATGGAGCTGAGCGGTCCACGGATATCGTGTGAAGCGCGGTAAATAAATGTTTTGAGCTCGTGATTGGCTTCCAGGAGCTTTTTCCAGTTATTTTCACGCTCGTATTCCGCTCTTTTTTTCAAAAAAGCATTGGTAATGGCGGAAGGTAAACGGGTAAGTGATGATTTAAGAACATAATCATCGGCTCCGGCTTTTAAAATATCAACGGCAAATTCTTCAGAAACGGTTCCTGTAACCAGTATAAATACACTGGAACCACATATTTCTCTTGCAATCGGTAAAGCTTCGGAGGAAGTAAAGGAAGGTAATGAATGGTCGGATAAAATAACATCCGGATGAAATTCCTGTAAGGCCACAACAAAGTCAACTTTGTTTTCTACCAGCCTGTGTTCAAACAGCAAATCTGATTTTTTCAATGCCCTTATCGTAAGATCAGCATCTGCATAATTGTCTTCTAAAATCAGTATCTTCAGCTTGTTTGTCATCCTTTCACGTTTTCTGTACCAATCAGCTTCATTCCATAAATAAATATCTGTTATAAAGCAAATATAGCATATTTAGCTTAACTTATAAAAAAAGGGAAGCAAGGTGAAAGTGGCTACTCCTCCACTGTATATCACCTTGCTGTTGGTGTTTGTAGAAAACCACCAATAATAAATTAATAACCCAAAAATTTATTCCAATGAATCTAAATGTCCCTCAATCGTTTGACCATTTGTAAAAACAGTCGCAATTAAATACTCTCCGTTTTTTATTAGAAATGCAAGCCATTTGTTACTATTCTTTACGGGGGTGATATTACATACAACATACCCTTTATCTATAAAATAGTGCGTTACCTGCTTTGGAGTAACCGAGCTATCTACTCTCCTCTTTCCCTTTCGTACATCTTTAACAATTTGCCATCCAAATGCGTAGAGCAATGTTGCTATTGCTATTACAAATACTACAAAAAATAGTATTTCCGGAAATGTGTTAAATGATGATTGCATGATCGTTTTATTTAAAATATTACATCGGCATTGCCTACAATTTCAGTAGATGTACAATAAATGGTTGTATTATAATGAATTCCATTTATCGATGTCTGAGCAACCCAGTTAAATTTAGTTCCGGGATCCTGGTTTAAGGTAAATACTGTATAACCTTTACTTGCAAGATACTCATACACCTGATTGTAACCAATGGAAGCACTTGCTGCATTTACTGTTGGTACTCCTGTTGCTGTAGATAAAACTACTGATCCAGTTGTGAAAAGAACGATAACGAATAATCCTTTTAATAGAGTTTTAGAAATTTGTTTCATGTTTTTTGTTCGATTTTTTTGATTAATTGTGGTTGAATACTTACTTTGAATAGGACAAAGTAAAGACACTCCACTAAAAAAACCGCGGACAAATTACCCCTAAAATTCGACTCGGAGTAAAACACTGATTGTCAATATCTTAACTGCTTTTCTTTAAAAAATTCGCTAATTATTTTTTTTGTTTTTTATTACATGACAAAGTTGCAACATATCTAAGCACTTTCCATGGACAAATCAACCCCGGAATTCGACCCGGTACAAATAAATGACAATCAGCAAGTTATACCAAAAAATCAGAAAAAAAACAGGATTTAAATACAAGATTGCACGAAACATTTTTGAAAATAGATTTATTTAGCTTAATTTGTATGTGCATTCGGCTTAAATACTCAGTCTAGGCCGAACCCCCGCAAACACTCAACAACACAACATAGTTATGGCGAATCCACACCTTATTAATTTTATTCAGGGCCTGTCCCCTGTTGAAATCCGGCTGGTGGAAGACCATTTGAATAAAACACAGGCATTGTTTGATCACAACAATAAAGACGGCCTGATGGAAATAAAGCTGTTCAAATACATTGTTGCCAATAAAAAAGAAAACATCACCGATGATCTGATTGCCTCTGAAACAGGCACAAAGCGGGTTAGCGATCTTAAAAATAATCTATTCAGCAAAGTACTCGAGTCGTTAACGCTTGATAAATACATCACCAACAGCTCTCTCTTCAACGAAAATGACAGCATTCATTTTATATTAAAGAAAAAATTACTGGCCTGCCGCATCTCTATCCGCTCTATCAGCGAAGGAAAAACGGAAACAATTGATGAGCTGCTGAATGATATCATCGCGAAAGCAAAAGAATTTGAATTGTATGAAGTACTGATCGAAGCGCTGCATGTAAAAAAATATTTCCGCGGGATTCGCGCGGGTTTACAGGCATTTGAGAAGATCAATGATGAATTGCCTTTTTATGAATATTGTCATAAAGCGTCGGTAAACGCCAACGACAACTATTACCGGCTGATCCTGAACAATGATTTTATAAAAACACTTTCCAATTCGGAGGCCGACAAACACCTCAACAAGTCGATCAAAGAGATGGAGCTGGATTATAAAAAAACTAAATCTGAGCAAATAAATTATTACCTGCACATCCTGCGCTTTGCACTGGCAGAGCGTCAGAAAGATTATGAAGCGGCAATCGGTTATTGCAATAAACTGATCGCGATGCTAAAAAAACACAAGTCGATTTACCGCAACGAGCGCATGGGCTTTGTATACACCAACCTGGTGCAGTATAAAACATTTTTAGGAAAGTATGCGGATGCATTAAAAGATGCGCGCAAATCGCAGAGCTATTACCTGGAAGACAGCTTTAATCTTGCGGTTGCGAAGGAGCAGGAATTTTACACCAATTTTTACAATGAAGATTACAGGCAGGCAAATGTGTGTTTGAATTTTATTTTAAATCATTCCAGCATTGATACAGGCGAATTCCGGAAATCAAAATTTATTTATTACCAGGCATGTGTCTTGTTTGCTGAAAAAAATCATACCGGCGCCTTGCGTTTGCTGAACGAATCTTTGGAAATTGAAAAAGACAAAACACGCTGGAATATTTCGCTCCGGATCCTGAACATCATGATCTATATTGAAAAAGATAAAATTGATGAGGCTGTTGCTTCGCTGGAATCCTTGCGTAAATATATGGAACGGACCGGCAAAACAGACGAAGTAAGCGAGCGGAATGTTATGATCGTAAAATTATTGCGTGAGCTGGAAAAAAACGGATTTAAATACGATCCTAAAAATGCCGGGGCAAAAAAAATGCTGGAACAACTTTCTGAAAAAAACACCGCTACCTCCTGGGAACATTACAGTTCGGAGCTGATCAAGTTTCATCAGTGGCTGGAAAACAGATCGTAAGGGATGCGTAACGGATGTTAGATGTTAGATAAAAAGCTGCTTATACTATGGAAAAACATGATCCTATAGAATTAGTTTACCTGATCTGTGTATTGGCTGCACTGTTAGCGATACGCTATTACAGAAGAAACAAATAACGTATTTATTTAATTTTCAGCTTCACATTTTCCTTATGCCGCTTGTGATCGCGTTTTGTTTTTTTCTCCATATTTTTTGCGAATGCTGTTGTAAGATCAACTCCCGTTTGGTTGGCAAGGCAAATCACCACAAACAATACATCTGCCAGCTCATCTGCTAATTCCTTGTCTGTATCTTTCTTTTTGAATGATTGTTCGCCATACGTACGCGAAATAATGCGGGCCACTTCTCCTACTTCTTCCGTAAGGATAGCCATATTGGTAAGCTCGTTAAAATAACGTACTCCGTGGGTTTTGATCCACTCGTCTACTGTTTTCTGTGCTTTTTTTATACTTAATTCCGGCATTATTTATTGAGAATTATTTTATTAAAATATCGTTTTCCATTTATGTCCGCTATCACATAATACATTCCATTGTTTTGCCCGCTAATATCAAGATCGGCTTCGGCTGAATTATTTTTAAAGCTTAACACCGTTCTGTAAATTTCTTTCCCGGTTAGATCTGTAATAATAACAAGTGCTTGCTGTGCAGCGGAGCTTTCCGCATTTATTTTTAAATGTACCAATCCGTTACCGGGATTGGGATATACGGTTATGTTTTTCAGCCCTGTTTCCATTGTATTCACGCTTGTAAGCGCATCAAATGTTTGTCCGTTTGATGTTACCACTGCGGACCTGATCTGTGCGGAATCCTCTGCCTGCACACTTGTATAATAGGTTGCCGAAGGAATAAGCGTTAGCCCGGTAACTGTTACCGAATGATTCAGGGTTGGCGTCCAGCTAACAACATCCGCAGCGCCCGGCGTGGAACCAATTGCATAGTAATAATTTTTAATTCCGGAATTACTGTCGGAACAAACATCCCAGTTTGCCTGAAGTTGTGATGGATCATAAGTAAGATTCTGATCTGCCGAAAGCCCATCATTTACATACGATGCAGCAGATGGTGCGCTCCAGTCGACGTTCACTTTTTTTAAAGTGGAAGTGCTTATATTTTTTGCCGTATCCACAACAATAGAACGGATACAACCGGTTGGACTTTCCGGATCTGCATTCTGATAACGTACATCAAATGCATTGCCTGCTCCAACCGTTATATTTTCGGTGACATCGCGGGAACGGTATACTTTAAAATCATTTACCTGGTAATTACAATTGGCGCTGCGGAAGGACACGTACGAGCCATTACTGATTGGTGCTGCATCTATCCATTCAGCCGATACGACATTGTTCACATATACGCTGATCACCCCGCTGATGCGATTGTAAAGCACTTTAAAATCATACGCCTGGTTTACATTGAAGCTGTATGCGACATCTTTTACCGGGCCGCTTCCCCATGAATTACCAATTACTTTATAGATCTGAATGCGCTGATCATCCAAACGGAAAAATACAAAATAGGAATTTCCCCTGTTGGTAGAATCCGGCTGATCTGCAAAGAAATGAAAGCCTGCGCGGCGGTTTACTCCTGCGCCTTTAATGATCCCTGTCCAGTTATACAGGTATTCATCCGATAAATTTTGCGTTAAAGGCGCATATAGATTTGTATTGGAAAGGCTTTCGTCCGATTGTTCGAGGTAACCGCCTGCATTAATTGTCCAGTTTCCTGAAACGTTTGTCCATTCGGGATCAAGAGCGGGCAAATCAAAATCATCGTTAAAAAAACCCTGCGTATTATTTGATCTCCAGCTGTTGTTGTAATCGGAAACCTGGTAAAATCTTTTTTCGACACCACTTCCGCCGGTATTATCGGCATCGTTAAAAGTGGCGGAAAAACCGGTAGTATCCCAATTGGCAGGAGCTGCAATTTGTGTGGTAGGAGCGGTATGATCTGCGGTAACGGTTGCACCCAGGCAATTTGTAATTCCGGTTCCTCCTACAGTTCCAATCACAGCGTTTCCAATACTATCGATTTGTGTAATGCCTGGGATCACGCCTTGTCCAAAACCCGAATGAGGAAAAACGATGTAATCGATAATCCCCAATGAAGTACCCCCGGTTCGTACATTGGGGTTTACTCCTATTTGTGCGGCAAGATAAATGGACCCTTCTCCCAGGCTTGTAGAAGGCCCTGCATCGGCATAAATTGCATAACAACCCAGCCCGGTTACTGTATTATAAACATAAGCAACATCTCCGATCCGGATCCCGCCTGCAGAAACCACAGGGGAAGGCAATACGAAGAATGGAACGGTTTCGGAATTTACATAGCGGAATGGATTGGTGGAGGCATACCCCGAATTTACGAGAGAGGTGGTAGAAACGTACATTCCCGGGTAAGGATCGCCGGAGCCTTGTATAATTGGTGTTCCGCCTGCATCGGTTACAATTCCCCACCAGTTGCCGGGCGAGCCTGCGTTTGCGGTGTAATCCAGCCCGCTGTTGCCTGGCCCGTATGCACGGGGGCTACCATCAGCGTCAATATACATTTTGGCTTTGTACATGGTAACGCCTGTGGGGTTGTGATTGTATACATCGAATGTCTGGATCGTGTTGGTAAGTGTAAGGTCGCATACCACCTGAGAAAAGCAGCCTGTACTTACCAGGAACAAAAACAGTACGGTTTTAAAACGCATTTTTTTATTTTTATAATGCAATTTAGGGAAAAAGTTGATTGGGTTAATAGAAGCAGAAAAGTATCTTGAACATTGCACGAATTAATCCATAGTGGTGTTTATCTATGTCTTTACTTTTTGAAGGCAAAAAGTAACAAAAACCTTTTCTGGCCTGTAAGGTAATTTTTCCTTCCGCTGACGCTGCAGGAAAACCGCGGTTAATTTCGCGGATGCAGCTTGTCGCTTCGTAGCTTTCATTTTTCTGCCGCTCATTCCCGCTATTACTGAACAGGCCGAAAGAGTCTGCAAAATGTGTAGTCTATTATTTTTACAAATAAAAATTTCAATAAACTCACATTCATTCTCTAATGCGAAAACCATTTAGCTTTCCAATAGTTTTTAAACTATTAACGAAAATAAAAAAGCCTCATAATTTTATTTATGAGGCTTTTTATAAAATGAATGTTGATTATTCTGCAACTACTTCAAATGTTACATTTCCGATAACTTCTTTGTGGAAACGAACTTCAGCAGTGTAAGAACCAAGGTTTTTGATACCTTCTTCGTTGATAGAGATATTTTTTCTATCTACATCGTAACCTAATTTTTTAATCGCGTCAGCTAGCTGAACAGTAGTGATGGAACCGAAAATTTTTCCGGATTCACCAGCTTTTGCTCCAACTTTAACGATCATATCTTTTAATGCAGCAGCGGTAGTTTCTGCTGATTTTTTGATTTTTTGTTCTTTAAAAGCACGTTGTTTAACGGTTTCAGCCTGCATTTTTTTAGCTGATGCTGTTGCCATTGTTGCTAAACCTTTTGGGATCAGGAAATTTCTTCCGTAACCAGGTTTTACATTTACTACGTCATCCTTGTATCCAAGGTTTTTAACGTCATTTTTTAAAATTACTTCCATGGTCGTTTCCTTTTTATTTTAACATATCGGCAACATAAGGCATAAATGCAAGGTGACGAGCACGTTTCACTGCCTTAGAAACTTTACGTTGATATTTAACTGATGTACCTGTTAATCTGCGTGGTAACAATTTACCCTGCTCATTTACGAATTTCAATAAGAAGCTCGCGTCTTTGTAATCGATATACTTAATTCCGCTTTTTTTGAAACGGCAGTATTTCTTTTTCTTTACATCCACAGTTGGTGGAGCAAGATATCTGATTTCTGAATTATCTGAAGCCATTGTGTGTTTTTCTTTTAAGATGAATAAATTAAGCGGATACCTTCATTTTGGTTCTGCGTTTTTCAGCATAAGCAATCGCGTGCTTATCAAGTGATACCGTAAGGAAACGCAATACACGCTCATCGCGTTTAAATGCTACTTCCAGCTCAGCAACAGCTTTTCCGTCTTTCGTTGTGTATTCGAACAACGAGTAGAATCCTGTTGATTTTTTCTGAATAGGGTATGCTAATTTTTTTAAGCCCCAATTCTCTTCATGGAGAATAGTTGCGCCAAGATCCTTTAGGAGCTTTTTGAATTTACTTACCGCTTCCTTTGCCTGGTCCTCAGACAAAACGGGAGTTAAGATGAAAACGGTTTCATAATGTTTTGACATTTTTTTACTGTTTTTGGGTTAATACTAAATTGTTCCTTTTCTTTAAAAGGGATGCAAAGATAGTAATTTTTGTAAGTTGACCAAACACAATCCCGGATTTTTAATGCACCCCCGGAAGAAAATTACCAGACAATAAGCATTTACAGGCTCTAAAGCCCGGATTCATTTAAAACTCCGGAATATTTGTCAAAAAAATTGCCGGTAAACACATACTTTTCCAACTTATTAACAATGCCTTGCTGTTTTATTTTATTCCGCTAAATTTGTCTTCCTGAAAAAAAAGAATGGATAATTTCGTAGTATCTGCCCGTAAATACCGCCCCGCAACGTTTAATACCGTTGTAGGACAAGCGCATATTACCAATACACTGAAAAATGCCATCAAAAACAATCACCTGGCCCAGGCATTTTTATTCTGCGGGCCGCGTGGTGTGGGAAAAACTACCTGCGCACGGATCCTGGCGAAAACCATTAACTGTACCAACAGAACGGCTGAAACTGAGGCCTGCGACCAGTGCGAATCCTGCTTATCCTTTAACAGCGGTGCTTCGCTGAATGTATATGAACTGGATGCTGCGTCCAACAACTCGGTGGATGATATCCGGAATTTGGTGGACCAGGTACGCTTTGCACCTCAGCTGGGTGAATTCAAGATCTACATCATCGATGAGGTTCACATGCTCTCTACAAGCGCGTTTAACGCCTTCCTGAAAACACTGGAAGAACCGCCCAAACATGCTATTTTTATCCTTGCAACTACCGAAAAGCATAAAATAATCCCGACAATTTTGTCGCGCTGCCAGATCTTTGATTTTAACCGGATCCAGATCGATGATATTGCGAATCACCTTGCTTATATTGCAGGTGCGGAGCATATTTCTGCGGAAGCGGATGCCCTGCACATTATCGCTCAAAAGGCGGATGGTGCTTTGCGCGATGCCTGCTCCATTTTTGACCAGATCGTGAGTTTTGCCGGTAATACGGTGACTTACAAAGCGGTGATCGAAAACCTGAACATCCTGGATTACGATTATTATTTTAAAGTGACGGATGCGGTACTGGCGGAAAATATTTCCAATTCGCTTTTGCTGTTCAACGAGATCCTGAATAATGGTTTTGACGGGCACAATTTTGTTGCCGGTATGGCCGGACATTTACGGAATTTGCTGGTGAGTAAAGACAATGATACTTTGCAATTGCTTGAAGTTGGGAACAACATCAAAGAAAAATACAAGGAACAGGCAGGAAAATGTACGGCGGGCTTTTTGGTTCGCGGGCTTACCGTGCTTAACAAGGCGGATATACAATACAAGGCCAGCAAAAACCAACGATTGCAGGTAGAGCTATCCTTAATGCAGCTTTGCTCTATCAATGCCCCAGGCATTGAAGCCGAAAAAAAAAATGACATAAGTGAGCCTGCTGTAAAAAATCAGCAGCCGGTAACAACTGCTAGCAGTTCGAATCCCGTCCAGACCGCTCAAAATACAGTTGTAAATCCTCCGCAAAAACAGGAGCAGCCGGTGGTGCAAACGCCTGTTAATCCTGTAAATACAAACACTCCGGCAAACACTACACCTATTCCACCGGTAACTACTACAGGTACGCCTGTAACGGTAAAAAAGCCGATCATCAAACCTTCTACTCCATCGATCAACCAGCTGAACAACACAGCGGTAAAAACGACGGATAATGACAATAATCCCGAAAACCTGACCATGAATGCTGTGGCTCAAAAAGCCGATCCGTTTACACAGCAAACACTCGAAAAAGTATGGGTAAATTATGCAAATGAGCTGAAAGCAAAAGGCAGAGCCAATTTAGGGGCGGCATTGTCCAATAAAATGCCGGTATTGACAGATGGAAATAAAATTGAATTCACGACCAACAACAAAGCGTTGGAAGAAGCGATCAACGAAGATAAAATGAATTTCTTGGGTTTCCTGCGGAAGGAATTAAACAATTATTCCATACAGCTTGAATTGAAGATGGTGGAAACAGAAGACAAAGCCAATTTATATACTGCAACCGACCGTTACAAACGCCTTGCAGAAAAAAATCCGGACATCAACAAGTTCCGCCAGGCATTTGATCTGGACATCGAATTTTAGCTCTCCTTTTTTTTCGTAAAAACTGCGGTAAATACAATCAATTCTGCGGTGAATAACACTACATTAATGCAACTAAATTTTCTAAACTTGCATCTGTTATTACGTAATTAGTACGCATTACTCTCAACTCTCTCACGTACAAAAAAAACTATGATAAAAAAACTCTCTCTTCTCGTTTTTTCCATTTTTACATTTATTGGCACCCAGGCACAGCTCGTGGTTACTCCGGGCGGCACTCCTGCAGCAATGGTATCGGGCTTTGTAGGCTCAGGGTTAACAATTTCCAATCCTACCATCTCTTGTGCCAGCAATGCTTACGGAACATTTTCCAACGGCGCAGCCACTTCCATAGGGATTGCCAACGGAATTCTTCTAACAACAGGGAGCGCTACAAATGCGATTGGCCCAAATAACAGTGCGAGTAGCGGAACCTGTAACGGTACATCATTCTCAGATCCGAATTTAATAACACTGGAACCAACTGCAATTCATGATGTTTGTATCCTTGAGTTTGATATAGTACCGCAATGCAACCAGCTCACCTTAAAATTTGTATTTGGCTCGGAAGAATATCCTGAATTTGTAAACGCATCTGTAAATGATGCTTTCGGCTTTTTTATGACCGGCCCTAACCCTGCCGGAGGGAATTATACCGGTTACAATGTTGCCCGTTTACCTGATGGCGTTACCCAGGTAAGTATTGACAATGTAAATGCAGGCAACCACTCCGCTTATTATGTAAATAATGCAGGCAGCTCTACCATTCAGTACGATGGTTTAACAACCCAGCTGACCTGTACGCTGAACCTGGTACCTTGCGGCAACTATCATTTTAAACTGGCAATAGCCGACGGGGGCGACTGTTATTATGATTCGGGCGTATTTATTGATTTTTTACAATGTACAAATGTAATGACGCTGAATCCCACCAATACAGCGGCAACCATTTGTGGCACCAACAATGGTACGGCAGCTGTAACTGTTGCCAATGGATTTGGGCCATTTACCTATAACTGGTCGCCGACACCTGGTGCTGGACAAGGCACACCCAATGTTACCGGCTTAACTGCGGGTACAACTTATACCGTTACCGTAGATGACAGTTACGCCTGTATTCCGGCAGTGACTGCAACTACAACTATTACAGGGCCTGTTGCTCCTACTGTTACAGTGAACAGCCAGACGATCTGCAACGGATCTTCCACTACGTTAACGGCAACACCATCTGTTACAGGCGGTACATACTCCTGGGCTCCGGGAGGCGCTACCACGCAAACAATTACAATAAACCCGGCTACCACCACCACGTATACGGTTACTTATACCAAATCCGGATGTTCGGGTACAGGTACGGGAGTTGTAACGGTAAACCCCGCCCCGACGGTAACAGTGAACTCCGCTTCTATTTGTAACGGCTCTTCCACCACATTAACAGCAACACCATCGATCACAGGCGGCACCTACTCATGGGCTCCGGGAGGCGCCACTACGGCCGCTATTACAGTGAACCCGGCCAGCACCACCACGTATACCGTTACGTATACAAAAACAGGCTGTTCGAACACTGGTACGGGAACCGTAACAGTTAATCCTGTGCCAACAGTAAGTGTGAACTCCCAAACAATCTGCAACGGATCTTCCACCACGCTGACGGCAACACCATCCATTGCCGGAGGAACCTACTCCTGGGCTCCGGGAGGTGCTACTACGGCCACGATTACGATAAATCCGGTAACAACCACTACTTATACAGTAACCTATACACTCACAGGCTGCTCTGCAACAGGTACGGGAACGGTTACAGTAAATCCGGTACCAACAGTGACCGTAAATTCTGCAACGATCTGTAATGGTGCTTCCACTACCTTAACGGCAACACCATCCGTTGGAGGAGGAACATACTCATGGGCACCGGGAGGCGCTACTACGGCTGCTATTACAGTAAATCCGGCTACGACTACTACTTATACCGTAACATATACGGCTACGGGATGTTCTGCAACGGGTACAGGAACGGTTACAGTGAACCCGGTACCGGTTGTTACTGTTAACTCGGCAAGTATCTGCCCGGGTGGCACAGCTATATTAACCGCTACGGGTGGCAGCACTTATTCCTGGTCCAATTCATCTATTGTTAATCCTATTTCGGTATCTCCTGCTACCACTACTTCATATACAGTTACAGGAACAGCTTCGGGATGCTCGAATACAGCAGTAGCAACGGTAACAGTGGGTGCAAGCATTTCGATCACAGTTAATTCACCAATCATTTGCAACGGACAAACCGCCAATTTAACGGCAAGCGGCGGCACCACTTATACGTGGTCGGCAGGAGCTACATCCAGCGGAACAAACACAGCAACAGCGGCACCAACTACTTCCACTACTTATACCGTTACGGGGAGTACAGGCAGTTGTTCGGGAACGGCAGTATCTACGGTTACGGTAAATCCGATTCCGGCTGTAACTGTTACTTCAGCAACGATCTGCAACGGTGGTACTGCAACCATGACCGGAAGTGGCGCTACTTCTTACACATGGTCGGCAGGAGCCACCTCCACGGCAACAACCACGGCCACGGCTTCGCCAACTACAACCAGCACTTATACCGTAACAGGAACTACATCGGGATGCTCAGGTACAGCCGTTTCAACGGTTACCGTAAATCCGATTCCGGTTACAACGGTGACTTCGGCAACCATCTGTAACGGAACCACAGCAACGTTAACAGCAAGTGGTGCTACTTCTTACACATGGTCGGCAGGAGCTACATCCACAGCAACAAACACGGCAGATGCTTCGCCAACAACAACGACAACATATACCGTTACAGGAACATCATTGACCTGTACATCAACAGCGGTTGCAACCGTAACAGTAACACCATTGCCAACCGTTACCGTAGATTCGCCAATCATTTGTAACGGACAAACCGCTACCATGACGGCGAGCGGCGCTACATCTTACGCATGGTCGGCAGGAGCTACCTCAACAGCAACAACAACGGCGAATGCTTCACCTGCAACAACGACAACATATACTGTTACCGGCAGCACTTCGGGTTGCTCGGGAACAGCGGTATCAACAGTAACGGTAACGCCATTACCGGTTGTTACGGTAGATTCGCCAATCATTTGCGAGGGGCAAACCGCTACCATGACCGCAAGCGGCGCTACATCTTATACCTGGTCAGCAGGAGCCACATCCACAGCAACAACCACGGCAGATGCTTCACCTGCAATCACTACAACATATACAGTTACCGGAACAACATCGGGTTGTTCATCAACTGCGGTGTCAACAGTTACGGTAAATCCGATTCCGGCGGTAACGGTTGATTCGCCAAGCATTTGCCCGGGAACTACTGCAACCATGACAGCAGGCGGTGCTACTTCTTACACATGGTCGGCAGGAGCTACATCCACAGGAACAAGCACGGCGGATGCTACACCGGCAAGTACCAGCACGTATACAGTTACGGGCACTTCCCTTGGATGCTCCAATACAGCTGTATCTACGGTAAGTGTTGCAGTAATGCTTGCAATTACAGTAAATTCTCCTATTATTTGTGATGGAACTACTGCGGCTTTAACAGCAGGCGGCGCCACTTCTTATACCTGGTCGGCGGGAGCTACTTCAACAGCAACAAATACGGCAGATGCTTCACCTACAGCAACTACAACATATACAGTTACCGGGATAACGGGAGCCTGCTCGGGAACGGCAGTTTCAACGGTTACGGTAACGCCTTTGCCAGCTGTTACGGTGGATGCACCAACTATTTGTGCAGGACAAACAGCCACGATGACAGCAGGCGGCGCTGCATCTTATACCTGGTCGGCGGGAGCTACATCCACAGCAACAACCACGGCAGATGCTTCACCTGCAACCACTACAACATACACTGTTACAGGTACAACAACGGGATGCTCAAACACGGCAACATCAACGGTAACGGTAAATCCAATTCCGGTTACAACCGTGAATTCGCCAAGTGTTTGCCCCGGCTCTACAGCGCAATTAACAGCAAACGGGGCCACTTCTTACACGTGGTCAGCAGGAGCTACCTCAACAGGAACAAACACGGCTAACGCTACACCTGCAACAACCAGCACGTATACCGTTACCGGAACATCGTCAGGCTGTTCGTCCACGGCAGTGGCCACGGTAACAATAAACACGATATTATCAGTTGATGCCGGATTGGATGATACCATCTGCTACAACGGAAATACTGTATTAACGGTTAGTCCAAACGGAGCAGGATATACTTACAGCTGGTCGTCGCCGGGCAGCTTAAGCAGCGCAACGGTTTACAATCCTACTGCAAGCCCAACCAATACTACAACATACGGCATAACGGTTACCGATCCAAGCGGTTGCGTTGGAAGCGATTCGGTAACAGTTTTTGCAGATCCACAGATCACACTGGCTGTAGCCGGATTACCAACTACATGTAACGGTACCTGCGACGGACAAACAATTGTGATCCCATCGGGCGGATCGGGCACGTATCCTGTTTATGCATGGAGCGGCGGTTGCGCTACACCTGCCTGTAACCAATGTGCAGGAAGCTATACGGTAACGGTTACCGATTCGTGGGGCTGTACTGCAACTAACTCGGCAGCAGTAGCAGAACCGGCATTATTGACAGAAAGTATTGCAACGCCAACAATGGTATCGTGCTTTGGAGTGTGTGACGGATCGGCCACGGCATCAGCTACCGGCGGTACAACGGCTTATACGTATTCATGGAACACGGTGCCGGTACAAACCACAGCAACTGCAACTAACTTATGTGCAGGTACCTATACCTGTACGGTAACGGATGCGCACAATTGTACTGCAACCGCAACAGTAACGATCACTCAGCCAACACAGGTATCAATAGAGCCGATCTCGAATGTAAGCATTTGTAACAGCGGCAGTACAACGCTTACGGCAAATGCTATCGGCGGAAACGGCCCGGCTTATACTTATACATGGACTGCAGTAACAGGATTAAGCGATCCTGCAATTGCCAACCCGGTTGCTACACCTGCTACAACTACAACGTATACAGTGAATGCAACTGATGTAAACGGTTGTCCGGCTACCTTACAAACTGTAACAGTAACGGTTAACCCGGCATTATCTGTAACAACGGCTGCGGGCACACCAATTTGCCCGGGCAGCAACGAAACAATTACGGCCAATGCTATCAACGGAAACGGCGGGCCTTATACCTATGCGTGGTTACCGGCAACAGGCCTGAGCAGTTCCACCCTGGCTGCACCAATTGCCGATCCGGCTGTAAGCACAACGTATACGGTTACGGTTACGGACGGCTGTTCGCCAGCTGTAACGGCAACGGTAACAGTAACGGTATTACCGGTTCCTGTACCGTCGTTTACTGCAGATGTGGTTTCGGGTTGCTCTCCATTGTGTGTAACGCTTACTGATAATTCTACTATTTCTGCAGGCTCCATCAGCGGCTGGGGGTGGGATTTGAGCGATGGCCCGGGAAGCATTGTGAACGGACAAAACCAAAACCATTGTTTTGTGATACCTAACACGTATGCCATCACGCTGACGGATACATCGGCTGCTGGCTGTATTACCAGCATAACGTATGCTAATTACATTACAGTGAATGCCATACCGCACGCTGCATTTACAGCGCCGTTATCTACCAGTATTATTACTCCGGATGTTCAATATACGGATGAATCAACGGTTAGTCCTGGTACTATTATGAGCTGGAACTGGACGTTTGGCGATCTTTTAAATCCGGCAACGAATACCAGCCATCAGCCGAATCCAACACATACTTTTAGCAACGAAGGATTGTATTGTGCGCATTTACTGGTAACGAGCAGCAACGGCTGCCAGGACAGCACGGATGTTTGCATTACGATCGATCCGGAATTTACGTTCTATGTTCCGAATGCATTTTCGCCAAATGATGATGGCATCAATGATGAGTTTTTCGGAAAAGGTGAATCGATTAAAGATTACGACATGATGATCTACGACCGCTGGGGTAATTTGATTTTCCATTGCGATGATATTAACAAGCATTGGAAAGGGTATGCGAATAATGGTTCGGCAATAGCGCAGCAGGATGTGTATGTTTATGTGATCAAATTAACGGACATGAATGATAAAAAACACAAATACATTGGCAGTGTAACGCTGGTGAAGTAGATGTTAGATTTTTAGATATTTGATGTTAGAGCTAAGTTCATAAAAAACGCCTTCCGGATTTACTTCGGAAGGCGTTTTTGTGTTTAGATTATAGCAGTAATGTTGAATTGTGGTAGATTTTATCTTCTTACTTTTTGAAGGCAAAATTAACAATCCCGCACGTGCGGGATGACCTTGTAAGGCAATTTGTCTTTTCACTAGCGTTCAAAGACAACCACGGTTAATAATCGCCAATTAATTCTTTTCTTGATTTTATAAATGCAAAAATCATTCTTTTCTTTTACCTGCATTCGTCCGGCGATTATTCCCGCTATTGCTGCACAAGGCCAAAAGCGTCAGCCCCGGTGAACATTGTTCTTTTTGAACGACGCACTAAATGCAAAAAATAAATTTCAATGATACTGTAAATATTGTTCTTTTTCAAAATAGCATAAGTTCCCAATACTTATTCAAAATTAAATATCAGGAAAAGATTGAAATTGAAATCGTACACATCCTTTTCATAACATTCTACTGCCACTATGTAAAAACAATAGAATATTCATTCTGTAGACGGTTTCGGGCCTGTACAGTAATAGCGGGAATGAGCGTCAGAAAAATTAAAGCTACGAAGCGATCAACCGTATACGCGAAATTAACCGCGGTTTTCCTGCAGCGCCAGCAGAAGGAAAAATTACCTTTCAGGCAGTCCGCCGCGGCGGATTGTTACTTTTTGGCTGCAAAAAGTAAAATGATAAATTCCAACCGCAAACATTTATGAGATCCCGGGTGATCCTATTATTATCAAAAAACATTATTAAAACAAAAAACGCCCGGACAATTAATTGTCCGGGCGTTTTGAAAATATAAATCCTTAATTATTTATTCACGTACATTACTTCTTTTACCGCTTTTACAACACGCGCAACGTTTGGCAACGATGCTTCGATCAATGTGGGTGCGTATGGCAATGGCACATCTGCAGATGTTACACGCAGGATAGGCGCATCTAAATAATCAAATGCATCTTTTTGTACCTTGAATGTGATCTCGGAAGAAATAGAAGCCAATGGCCATGCTTCTTCTACGATCACCAAGCGATTTGTTTTTTTAACGGAATTAATGATGGTGTTAAAATCGATCGGGCGAACGGAGCGTAAATCGATCACTTCGGCACTGATGCCTTCTTTTTCCAGCTCTGCAGCTGCACCCAGTGCCTGTTTCATGATCTTGCCAAAAGAAACAATGGTCACATCTTTTCCTTCTCTTTTAATATCGGCAACACCGATCGGGATGATGTATTCCCCTTCCGGCACTTCGCCTTTATCACCGTACATTTGCTCGCTTTCCATAAAAATCACAGGGTCGTTATCGCGGATAGCTGCTTTTAACAAGCCTTTTGCATCGTATGGAATAGATGGTACCACCACTTTTAATCCCGGACAGTTAGCAAACCAGTTTTCGAATGCCTGTGAGTGCTGTGAGCTTAACATCCCCGCAGAAGCTGTAGGGCCGCGGAATACCATCGGGCAGGAAAATTGTCCGCCGCTCATGCTCATCATTTTTGCTGCGGAGTTAATGATCTGATCGATCGCCACGAGCGAAAAATTGAAGGTCATGAATTCCACGATCGGGCGCAAACCATTCATTGCCGCGCCAACTGCGATCCCCGAAAAACCAAGCTCAGCAATAGGTGTATCGATGATGCGTTTTTCGCCAAACTCAGCAAGCATTCCTTTACTCACTTTGTAAGCGCCGTTATATTCAGCCACTTCCTCACCCATTAAAAATATTTTTTCATCTCTGCGCATTTCTTCATTCATTGCTTCACGAAGTGCTTCACGAAATTCAATTGTTCTCATATTCAGTTTTTTTATTTTGGATCACAAATTTAATGATTTTATGACACATTTCCCGAATTTTATAGCACGGAAGATGTTCTTTACATCTCTAAAAAAAAGAAGATTTTCACGACCTGTTTTATTTTACATGAGCATTATTGCAAAAATCACTCGCCGTCTTTTTGTTTTGTCGTTTTTCATTATTTTAATTTTGTTTATGAATTTTCTTGCAATTTCACCAAATGTATTCAGATTTAATAAATATGCAAAGCGAATTCATCAACCGTTTTAACTGAAAAAAATCATTATTTTTACGAAAATTTACCACCTGTGGAAAACAATCAATTTGACATTATCATTGTTGGCGGAGGAATCGTTGGATTAGCTGCTGCATACAAAATCAATATAAAATATCCGGAGAAAAAGATCCTGGTGCTTGAAAAAGAAAAGGAAGTGGCAGCACATCAAACCGGGCACAATTCCGGCGTGATCCACTCCGGATTATATTACAAACCGGGATCATACAAAGCGAAAAACTGTGTGGATGGCCGAAGGGAATTGGTTGCTTTTGCGAAAGAACACCACATCAAACACGACATTTGCGGAAAAATTGTAGTGGCAACCGAGGAATCAGAGCTGGCACACATGAACAAAGTTTTTAATAACGGGATTGCGAACGGTGTGGAAGGCGTAGAAAAAATTGATGCAAAACGTATCAAAGAAATTGAACCGTATTGTGTAGGTATTGAAGGCTTATGGGTGCCATGCACTGGAATCATTGATTATGCGGATGTTTCCAGGAAATACGTGGAGCTGATCCATTCGAAATTCCCGGGCAGCAAAGTATTGACAGATCATGAAGTAACGGCATTTGAAAAACACGCAGGCAGCACCGATGTGATTACAACAAAAGGAAAATTCACCGGCACGTACGTTATCACTTGCGCAGGACTGCAAAGCGACCGGATTGCGAAGAAAGAAGGCGCAAAAGTAGATACGGCGATCGTGGGTTTCCGCGGCGATTATTTTGACCTGACGGAAAAAGGATTAAGCAAGGTAAAAAATCTGATCTACCCGGTTCCGAATCCCAAATATCCCTTCCTGGGCGTGCATTTTACACGTATGATCCACGGCGGAACGGAATGCGGCCCCAATGCCGTATTTGTGTTTAAACGCGAAGGATACGGTAAAACCGATTTTTCATTCAAGGATACGGCTGAAGCACTGACATTTGGCGGCACCTGGAAATTTTTTGCAAAGAATATGAAATTCGGATGGGATGAATACCGCGGTGCTTTTTCGAAACGTTTTTTCTTAAGCCGTTTGCATAAATTAATTCCATCGCTGGAGATGGATGACCTGCAACCCGGACGTGCAGGCGTTCGTGCCATGGCATTGGCACCGGAAGGCGAAATGATCGATGATTTTAAAATTGAAGTGAACGGCAACGCGATCCATGTTTTAAATGCGCCATCACCGGCTGCAACTTCCTCACTGGCTATCGGTACCGCCATCCAGGAAATGGCAAGCGAACATTTTAACCTTGGGTAATTTATTCAGGAATTGGGATTAAGGAATCAGGATTTAACCACGCCCATTCGTTACTCAATTCATCGTCACCCTGAGCTTGTCGAAGGGTTTTATTTGTTGATTTAGATTAAAAAGCAACTTTCTTTCTTACCGCACGTCTGATAAATGTGAGCAAAAAACCGATACAACTAAAATTTGAATGCAACCAGGATTGGAACGCGATGAAAGCAACTTCCTGCGGACGGTTTTGTAATGTTTGCAATAAGGAAGTGATTGATTTTACAACTAAATCCCGGAGTGAATTCAACTCATTGATCACACATACAGCCGATATCTGCGGACGATTTAAGCCGGAACAGCTTGATCCATCACTAATCCGGCCCATATCCCCGACTTTTCACAGAAGGGCGTTCCTTTTTATTTCTACAGTAATGATCACTATTATTTCCAAACCTTTATATGCACAAAGCGATACTAAAAAAACGGAAACGGTGATCAACCCGGTAAAACCTGCGGTTTCACAACCATCCGAAGAAATATTAACTCCTGAAACTCCATCTTCTGCGGATCATCAGCCTTTCATCAGAACAAAAAAACGCAGGTATTATTGGTCAAAGCGTTTTCCTTTTATAGTCGTTTACCGCAATCACAGGATAACTACGATGGGTTGTCCTTCTTTTTAATAAAATTGGAGAAAATTTGAAAACGGAAAAAAATAACATCCGGCTAAAATTTAATTGCAACCAGGATTGGGAAGCGATGAAAGTTACTGCCTGTGGCCGTTATTGCGATGTATGTAATAAAGAAGTAATTGACTTTACAACCAGATCCCGCAAAGAATTTCAGGCGTTAACTGCCGGTAAAACCGATTTGTGCGGACGTTTTGCAGCGGAACAAATTGATCTGTCCCTGATCAAACCCATTACAATTTCCGCTCACCGGAAAGCATTTCTTTTTATTTCCACCATTGCCGTTTCGCTCTTCTCAAAACCGTCGCGTGCAGCATCCATCATTCATCCAACAGAACAGGTTTATACAGGAAAAAATTCCAGTGGCCAAGACGCCGTATTTATTCCTACAGTGGAACATGATGGAAAATTTATGACAACAAAACCTAATCCGGATAAGCCTTTTATGACAACTAAAAAGAGGAAATATTACTGGAGCAAGCGCTTCCCGTTTATTCGTATTAGAAGGCAAATGCAGCTTATGGGGAAATTTTGAAGGATTATAATTATAATTGTTATTACTTTTTGAAGGCAAAAAGTAAGGGCATAAATTTTAAATGAAATCGGAAACTTTATACCAACTTTCGCTTTATTTTTTATTGATTTTTTACTTAGCGCGTCATTGCGAGGAATTTTTTTTATGGTACAAAGTTCCGGATACTCATTAAATTTTAACGAAAAAACTTTATTTAAAAAAAATTATCAATTCCGTTTTATAGCCCGTTATTGAAAAAAAAGATGATTAAACATTATTTACTGTGTATTTTTCAACCACATAAGACACAAAAGGAAAACATAAGATGTTACCCGGAATTGCTTAACACACATAGTATTTCTATCTCCTTATGTTTTCCTTTTGTGCCTTATGTGGTAGAAAATTTTGATGGCAGGATGCCATCGAATAATCGGGCACGAGCGGGACGCTCGCGCCAGTGCTATCAATCTTGAGGTAAAACTCTTTTGATTCTTTTGTTTTCTTTTGTGGTTCAAAAAAAATGCAGTGCATCCGGGTAACACCTTATGTGCTCCTTTGTGCCTTATGTGGTAGATTTTACAATGTTGTAAACACACCGTCCTCTGCGTTTCTGTAAGCGCTTTTTTATATCTTTGGGATCATCCTTATTCCGGTTAAAATGAAAATGATCCTCCTCTATATAATGGTTTTGCTTTACACAGTAGCCGGTGTGTATCATTTTGTAAATCCACGCATGTACATGCGGATCATGCCACCTTATATTCCATGGCACCTGCCAATTGTGTACATCAGCGGCCTGCTTGAAATTGCATTTGCATTGTTGCTATTGCCCGAAAGCACACGCCCGACTGGCGCCTGGCTCATCATCGCTTTGCTGATAGGTGTATTTCCTGCCAACATTCAAATGGCCATCAATTTTTATCAGAAACAAAATCCGGGCTTGTGGATCGCTATAGCGAGATTGCCTTTGCAGGGAATTTTGATCTGGTGGGCATGGATCTACACAAAAAATTGAGTGCGATTGCACCATAAAACAAAATTAAACCACATAAGGCACAAAGAAACACATAAGGCAAGCGGTGACATACCAGCGTGTATTTGGACCACAAAAGGAACCCTTTTTCGTGCTACGCCTTATGTGTTTCTTTGTGCCTTATGTGGTAGAAATTAAGAGTTGTAGATTTAGATAGATTACATTTGTACTGAAAACAAATTAAACCTTTCCCATTCCGGTTGGTCTGTATTTTGTACAAAATGGTATTTATGAAACAATTTTTTCTCTTTATATTCCTCTCTGTTGCTGCAACTACAGGTTTTGCACAGGGTAGCGTTACAGGCAAGCTTATTGATAAAAATGATAATTCACCTTTGATCGGTGGTAGCGTTGTACTATTAAATATCCCCGATTCTTCTTTATACAAAGGCATTACCGCCGATCTGGATGGGAATTTTACCATTGATGCCGTGGCAAGTGGAAAATACATTTTAAAGATCTCCTATATAGGTTATAAAAATCTTATAAAAAATGTGGAGGTAACCGATGTTCCACTTGCATTGAATACCATTTCACTGGAACAATTAGGTAAAGACCTGAAAGTGGTGACGATAGAAGACAAAGCGCCAACTGCCGTTCAAAAAGGCGACACCACGCAATACAATGCCAGCAGCTACAAAACCAATCCGGATGCAAGCGCGGAAGACCTTGTCACAAAATTATCGGGTGTTACTACCAATCCCGATGGCTCGATACAGGCACACGGCGAAGATGTAAAAAAAGTGCTGGTGGATGGAAAACCTTTTTTCGGTGATGACCCAAGTGCCGTACTCAAAAATTTACCGGCCGATGTGATCGATAAGATCCAGGTGTTTGACGACCAGAGCGACCAGTCGAAATTTACCGGCATCAACGATGGTAATACCACCAAAACCATTAACATCATTACAAAACCCGGCATGCGAAACGGAACGTTCGGAAAGGTATACGCCGGTTATGGTTATGACGATGTATACAGAGCCGGTGGAAACGTTAACTTTTTTAAAGGCGACCGGCGCATCTCCATTGTGGCGCAATCCAACAATACCAATGAGCAGAATTTTTCTGCGGATGACCTGGCCGGTGTTGCCAGCTCATCGGGTGGCGGCGGACGTGGCGGACGCGGAGCTACCAGCGGCGGAGCGCAGGGTGGCGGCGGAAATTACGGAGGCGGTGGCGCGGCCAATAATTTTTTAGTAAATGCAAAAAACGGGATCTCGAAAACAAATGCACTCGGATTAAATTATTCTGATAAATGGGGAAAAAAGGTAACCGTTTCGGGAAGCTACTTTTTAAACTGGTCGGATAATACCGCTACACAAGTTACCAACAGAAGGTATCTTCCGATCTCCGATACCGGGCAAGTGTATAACGAGAATAGCGTCAACAATTCAACAAACATCAACCACCGCGTTAATTTACGGTTGGAATGGAAGATCGACACGAGCAATTCCATCATCATCACGCCTAAATTTTCGCTGCAGCACAATACCGGGAATAGCAATTTAACAAGCGCCAACACCATCGGCGATGAAACGCTTAACAATTCTGCCAGCAGCTACGGATCTACAACAGACGCTTACAGCCTTTCCAACGATTTATTATTACAGCACAAATTCAATAAAGTGGGCCGTACTTTTTCGGTTGACCTGAGCACTTCCTACAATTCAACGGATGCGGACAGCAAACTAAATTCATCCACTTATTATTACAACGATACATCCGTATTTTCAAGTATCCTGGATCAGCGATCCACGCTTGCAAAAAAAGGAAGCAACATCGGCGTGAACGTAATTTACACAGAGCCGCTGAGCCTGAAAAGTATTTTACAATTTAATTACGCCAACTCGTTCAATGCAACGGAGAACAATAAAGAAACCTATAATTATTCGGCGTTTAATGATACCTACAGCAACCTGGATACGATGCTGTCAAACGTTTTTAAAAGTAATTACAACACACAAAAAGCCGGTTTGGGGTATCGTTTCAACAATACAAAATTACAATTCATGGCGGGTGTAAATTACCAATACGCCACGCTTACATCTGATCAGACGTTTCCGTACGCTTCTAACATCAACAGGAATTATCAGAACATTTTACCAAATGCCATGATGCGCATCAACTTCAGCGCGAAAAAAAATCTGCGCATCATGTACCGTACGCAAACGGTGCAGCCATCGGTTGATCAGCTGCAAAATGTACTCAACAATTCAAATCCTACGCAGCTCAGCATCGGTAATCCCGATCTGAAACAAAATTACGAGAACACGGTTTTCCTGCGTTATTCTTCCACCAACACGGATAAAGGAAGTTCCTTCTTCGCTGTATTATCAGGTACGCTTACGGATAATTACATCGCCAACAGTACTTACACTGCCAGCAGGGATACAGTGAGAGATGGTATTACACTCCTGCGCGGAACGCAGCTTACACGCCCTGTGAACATGAGCGGGTACATGAATACGCGCGCGTTTATCACGTACGGCTTTCCGGTTAGTTTGATCAAATCCAATTTTAATGTGAATGCGGTGGCGTCTTATTCAAAAACACCGGGGCTTGTAAACGACATTGTCAATTATTCGAACGGACAAACTTACGGCGGCGGAATTACACTGAGCAGTAACGTCAGCAAGCAGGTGGATTTTACAATTTCTACGAATGCAAGCTACAACACGGTGGAAAATACGATCAGCAAACAGTCGAACACGCAATATTACAACCAGACCAGCAAAGTAAAACTGAACCTTATATTTTTGAAAAACGTTGTTTTCGCAACCGATCTTACCAATCAGTTCTACAAAGGTTTATCGGCCGGGTATGACCAGAATTACTGGCTTTGGAATGCCGGGCTTGGTTATAAATTCCTGAAAAACCAGCAAGCAGAAGTTCGCTTTACAGTGAATGATATTCTTGGACAAAACACCAGCATTACACGCAACACCACTGAAACTTATTCGGAAGATGTGCGCACCAATTTGTTGCAGCGGTATTATATGCTCACGTTTACGTATAATATTAAAGTGTATCCGGTGAAGAAGAGTAGTTAGTGGTTAATCTTTAGCAATTAGACTGTGTGGAAAATTACTTTTGAAAACACATTTATAAAATTAATTGTCATCCCGGGCTTGACCCGGGATGACGATCACGATTGTGATCTGTTTCCAAACGAAGATCCACACACGGCACACACTCCATACTTGATACTAAATACTAACGACTTGATACTGGTCAAAAAAAAACGCTTCCCATTCACACGAGAAGCGTTTTAATTAAACATCAAATTTCCTAATTAAGATACGTTTTTGCTTTTTCAAGTGCTTTCGCAATTCCCTGCGGATTGGTTCCGCCAGCTGTTGCATAAAATGCCTGTCCGCCGCCGCCGCCCTGGATTTCTTTTCCTAATTCACGGATGATCGTTCCTGCATTCAGGTTTTTATCTTTTACCAGGTTATCGGAAATAATTAGGGAAAGACTAGGTTTTCCTTTTACTTCGGCACCCAGCACCATAAATAAATTATCAACCTGGTTGCGCAATTCAAACGAAAGATCTTTGATCGCATCTGCCGAATCCAGTTCGATTTTTTCAGCGATAAAATTAATTCCGTTGATCGTTTGTTTTTTCGTCAGTAATTCCGATTTCAATCCTTTTGCTTTATCGCGCAGCATTTGCTCGATCTGTTTTTGCAATTCAGAATTGTGATCCATCAGACTTTCCACGCTTTTCAAAACATCCTTTGGATTTTTTAAGAGCATTTTTAATTCATGCACCAACGCACTTTGCTCGTTAAAAAACGCTTCTGCTTTCACAGATGTGATTGCTTCAATCCTTCTGATTCCGGCAGCAACAGCGCCTTCTGAAGTAATTTTAAATAATCCGATTTGTCCGGTTGAAGGCACATGTGTACCGCCGCACAACTCGATCGAATAATTTTTATCGAAGGTAACCACGCGCACCACATCGCCGTATTTTTCGCCAAACAAGGCCATAGCGCCTAATTTACGAGCATCATCAATTGGCATTTCCTTAATATCGGAAGCAATATTTTCGCGGATCTTTTCATTCACGATCGCTTCGATCTGTGCAATTTCTTCATCTGTTACTTTCGAGAAATGCGAAAAATCGAAACGTAAATGCTCCTCATTCACCAATGATCCTTTTTGCTCCACATGCGTACCCAATACCTGGCGTAAAGCCGCGTGCATCAAGTGAGTTGCACTGTGATTGTTCTCCGTTAATTTACGGCGCTCCGCATCCACTTTCGCAACAAATGTCTGCGTAAAATTTTCAGGCAGCTTGTCAGCGAAATGAATAAAAATGCCGTTCTCTTTTTTCGTATCCGTAATGTTTACTTTTTCATTCGCCGATTCCAATACGCCAATATCGCCCACCTGTCCGCCGCTCTCCGCATAAAACGGAGTTTGGTCCAGCACCAGCTGAAATTGTTCTTTTCCTTTTGCTTTTACTTTGCGGTACTGAATAATTTTTGATTCCGCTTCCAGCGTTTTATATCCTACAAATGTTCTTCCGCCTTCTTCTGCTTTTCTTCCATCTACTAAGATCCAATCTCCCGTATCAATTGATGTTGCTGCACGCGAGCGGTTTTTCTGTTTTTCCAGTTCCACCTGGAATCCGGCTTCATCAATGCTCAATCCGTAACCACGCGCGATCAGCGATGTTAAGTCGATCGGGAAACCGAACGTATCATACAATTCAAAAACAGTGGCACCATCCACCACTTGTTTTTTATCATTCGAAATAGCGATACACACATTATCAATGCGTTTCAAGCCATTTTCCAATGTGCGGAAAAATGCAATTTCTTCTTCTTTAATTACTTTTTCGATCAGTAATTTTTGTGATACCAATTCCGGAAACGCGTGTCCCATCTGGTTTGCAAGCACCGGCACCAAACGGTACATGAACGGCTCTTTTAAATTCAACGATTGATATCCGTAACGGATCGCTCTTCTCAGGATCCGGCGGATCACGTAGCCAGCACCCGTATTGGACGGTAATTGTCCATCGGCAATACTGAATGAAATAGCACGGATATGATCTGCGATCACACGCATCGCAATATTTGCGATCAGTTGTTTCGGATGTTTATCCTCATCCTGCGGCTTGTAACGGTGCCCCGATAATTCTTCAATTTTATTGATCACCGGCCCAAATACATCCGTGTCGTAATTGGATTGTTTGTTTTGTAAAACCCTTACCAAACGTTCAAATCCCATTCCCGTATCCACATGTTGTTTTGGTAATTTTACCAGCGATCCGTCTGCTTTGCGCTCAAATTCCATGAACACATTGTTCCAGATCTCGATCACCTGCGGATCGTCATTGTTCACGCGGTCAGCACCCGGAATTTTTGCCATTTCTGCTGCAGTCCGCCCATCGTAATGAATTTCAGAACATGGCCCACATGGACCGGTATCGCCCATTTCCCAGAAATTATCTTTTTTATTTCCGCGCAAAATGCGTTCTTCCGGTACAAATTGTTTCCAGATGTCGTAGGATTCCTGGTCAAAGCCAAGATTGTCGTCCTTGCTGCCTTCAAACACCGTTACATACAAGCGCGTTTTATCAATTTTGTAAACATCCGTCAGTAATTCCCATGCCCAGCTGATCGCTTCTTTTTTAAAGTAATCGCCAAAGCTCCAGTTCCCAAGCATTTCAAACATGGTGTGATGGTAAGTATCCACGCCCACTTCTTCCAGGTCATTGTGTTTTCCGCTTACGCGAAGACATTTTTGCGTATCCGCCACACGTGGAAATCTGATGGGTGCATTTCCTAAAAAAAGATCTTTAAAAGGTGCCATACCGCTGTTATTAAACATCAGTGTAGGATCGTTCTTTACCACCATCGGTGCAGAAGGAACAATTTCATGTCCTTTTGATTTGAAAAAATCTAAAAATGTTTGACGTACGTTACTTGATTCCATTTGGTTAATTAGTTAACTGGTTCACTCGTTTATTGGTCCGTTACCCGGAACTTTACGCATTATTTTCTTTTATTACCGTCTTCGAACTCTTTACTACCAACTTCCGGCTTTTTACGGATTGCAAATTTAGTTTATTTGCGTAAATTCGCGTTAGTTCGAAGCAAATAAGTTTGTCAGAACTTATCAAAAAACAGAAAGATCAGGGAATGAGTAAAATCAAATATAAGTTCAATACCAAATCGTTAACGTACGAAAAAGATACAGTGCCTATCCGCAGAAGGATCTGGCAGGTATTGTCGTACCTCGCGACCGGGCTTGTGTTTGCCACCATTACCATTGCGCTTGCCTACAAATACCTTGATTCGCCGAAAGAAAAACAATTGCAGCGCGAGATCGCTGAATTAATGCTTCAGTACGAGATCCTGAACAGCCGCATGACGGAAGTAACCACCGTGCTGGATGATGTGCAGGACCGTGATAATAACATTTACAGAACTATTTTTGAAGCGGAGCCTATTTCTTCCAGCATCCGCAAAGCCGGTACGGGCGGCATCGACCGCTATAAAGAATTGCAGGGTTACAACAACAGTGACCTGATGATCGAAACCACCAAACGCCTCGATCGCGTGAGCAAACAATTGTACATCCAGTCGAAATCATTTGACGAAGTAGCCAAGCTGGTAAAAGGCAAAGCAAAGCTGCTGGCTTCTATTCCGGCCATTCAACCAATCTCCAACGACAAGCTGAATCATCCTCCGGGAGGTTTTGGCTGGCGCACGCACCCGATCTATAAAACGCCGGAATTTCATCCCGGGATGGATTTTGCCGCACCGGAAGGAACCGAGATCCACGCTACCGGCGATGGTATGATCGAGCGTGCCGATGACGGTGCACAGGGATACGGAAATCACGTGGTGATCGATCACGGCTACGGTTACGAAACATTGTACGGACACATGTTGCGGTTTGTGGTGCATGTGGGGCAACAGGTAAAACGCGGACAACTGATCGGTTATGTTGGGAGTACGGGCTTATCCACCGCGCCGCACGTGCATTACGAGGTGCATAAGAACGGACAGATCCTGAACCCGATCAACTTTTATTACAACGATCTAACGCCGGAACAATACCAGAAGCTGATCGAGCTTTCGGCGCAATCGTCACAATCGTTTGATTAAATAGTAGCAGGATGAAAGTATCAGGTAGCAGGACAAAAAAGGAAATAGGCAGTAGACAATTGGCAATAAACAAAAAATAAAAAATTTAGTACACAAGAATAGAAACTTTAATCAGATTAAAAAACAGGGTACTTTCGGTTAGCATTCATTTATAATTCATAATTTTCAATTTATAATTCTTCAAAAAAGATTTGCCTTACAAAGAAACAGATACCGTTAAATTATACTACTCCATTGGCGAAGTATCCGAAATGTTTGATGTAAACACTTCGCTGATCCGCTTTTGGGAGAAAGAGTTTGATGTATTGAAGCCGAAGAAAAATAAAAAAGGAAATCGCTTGTTTACGCCCGAAGATCTGGATAATTTAAAGATCATTCACAACCTGGTAAAAGAGCAGCGCCTTACATTGGATGGCGCAAAAAAATACCTGAAAGAAAACCGCAAGGCTGTAAAACATGAATTAAAAACCGAGAAATCCCAGTTTTCGGAAATTGAAAATAAATTGAGGAAAATCAAAAACGGGCTGGAAGAATTGAAAAGAAAATTGTAATTATCTTACTTTAACTAATTCAAATTTTCCATTTTTAACGGAAACTACTTTTACCCAGTCTACCCCGCCATTCTTCCCTGAAACAACCAGCTCTGTACCATCTTTATAGGCATCCATATAAACTTTGTGAACAGCAGCCTTCATTCCTACGATAATTTCATCTAATGATGGTCTTCTTTTTTCTTTACTCATGACATATTAATTTATATGTACTTAAATTAAAAATTTTTGTTCCGGATTCGTCCTTTCTGGCAATAACTTCCATTTCGTCCGAATTATCAGCAATGACCCACTCGTCACACAAAGGTAAGAAAATTTTATTTAAATTTTTTATGCCTTTGTAATACCGCCTTTCAATCACGTCTTCGGGGATATTGTGGCCACCTTTTTCCACACGTTGCCTCACCCTGTTTTTCGCAATTTGTGGTTCATCCAACCACACAAACATTAAGATTATAGTATATCCCTTCGTTTTACATTCCCTGATAAAATTAGCATAACTTAATGTTGAAAGCGTTGTTTCGATCACCATATCAGTCTGAGCATGCATCAGCTCATTGATCCTGTTCAACATAATTCGCCCTGCTTGTATCGCTACAGATTCAGGATTATAAGGAGAAATCCCCCTAGCAATCAAATCTGCATTCACAAATTCTGTACAATCCAAAATGCCGGGCAGCAAAGTCTCAGCCGAGGTTGTCTTCCCCGCTCCATTTGGTCCTGCTATGATATACAATACCGGCATCTAGTAATAGTTATGTCCAATCAAATAATTCTCCACATAATCCTTCACACCTTCTTCCAGCGTATGGAACAGTTTCGAATACCCTATGGATTTTAACTTCGTCATGTTCGCTTCCGTAAAATACTGGTATTTATCACGGATGTCGATCGGTGTATCAATAAACTCAATGTTCGGTTCTTTGTTAACACCTTTAAATGTATTTTTCACAAGATCTAAAAACGTGCGCGCTTTACCGGAACCTAAATTGTAAATTCCGGAATCCTTGCGGTGATGCAGTAAAAAATAACACACTTCCACTACATCCTTCACATATACAAAATCGCGCAATTGCTCACCATCCTTATAATCCGGATTGTGCGAACGGAACAATTTCATCGTTCCTTTTTCTTTGATCTGGTTATAAGCATGAAAGATCACCGATGCCATGCGCGCCTTGTGAAACTCATTGGGCCCATACACATTAAAGAATTTTAATCCCACCCAGAAATACGGTTTCTTTTCCTGTTTGATCGCCCATTTATCAAAATCATTTTTCGAATCGCCGTACGGGTTCAGTGGTTTTAACTGATCGATCAGCGCTTCGTTATCATCATAGCCAAACTCACCCAAACCATAGGTTGCAGCGGACGAGGCATACACAAACGGCAGCCCGTATTCCACGCAGATCTTCCACAGATTTTTGGTGTAATTCAGATTGAGTTTATCAAAAATTTCTTTGTTGAATTCCGTTGTGTCCGTGCGTGCACCAATGTGAAAAACAAATTGCACTAACCGTTGGTTTTCTTTTAACCACGCCACAAACTGCTCGCGCTCCACTTTTTGTGAATATGTTTTCCCTTCCAGGTTTTTCATTTTTTCCGGATCCGAAAAATCATCCACGATCACAAGATCCTTATAACCTTCCCGGTTAAGTTTGCTTACCAAACAGCTCCCGATAAATCCTGCTGCGCCTGTAATTACAATCATGTCTACTAAATTTTACGAATTTTAAAAAACTAATTTTTACGAACCTGTATTTGGTTCCGACCCATTTTTAAGCCACAGATTCACAGATTTTATATTTAAATATTATTACACAGATGAAATCGTTTTGCGATTTCGTTAATCAGTGAAATTCATTTTTTATTTTTAATCTGTGAATCTGTGGCTATAACTTTACACGAAGATTTCTTCCTCAATTTCCCCGATCACACCCAACTCCTGCGCCTTGTCAAACAGCAGCCTGATCGCGCGTTTCCCTTCTGTTCCCAGGTCCACCGAATACTCATTTACATACAGATCAATGTGCTTGTACATTACTTCCTCGCTCATTTCCTGCGCATGCGCTTTCACAAAGTTAAGGCTCGATTTTGGATCTGCAAACGCAAATTCAACACTGCGGCGCAATACCCTGTCTACCTTTTGTTTCAACGCATCGTCCATTTCCCTTTTTATCACAATTCCACCTAAGGGGATTGGCGCTTTTGCCAGTGTTTCCCAATATTCTCCTAAGTCGATTATTTTTTTCAATCCTTTTTGCTCATACGTAAAACGGTTCTCATGTATGATCAAACCTGCATCCACAGTACCTTTCAATACAGCATCTTCAATATCAGAAAATAAAGTTTCCTTTTTATTTATGGATTGCGGAAAGGCCAGTGACAGTAAAAAATTGGCCGTCGTGTATTTTCCCGGGATCGCAATTTTTGTTTCCGGTGTTATTGCCAGCTCCGTTTTTGCGATCAGCAATGGCCCGCAATTATTACCCAATGCGCTTCCTGCATTCAGTAATTGATACTGTTTTGTCAAATACGCATACGCGTGATAACTCAGCTTCGTGATCGCCAACCCGCCTTTAAATGCTTTTTGATTCAGTGCTTCCACATCCAGCATTACCGGCTCAAACGCTAATCCCTCGGTATCAATTTTCCCGTGGATCATCGCATCAAAAATAAAACAATCGTTCGGGCAAGGACTAAAGCCCAATTGCAGCGTTAATGTTCCCTCGTTATTTTTTGTTGTACTCATGTATTCAAAATTTTATTGCGCTTGCTCCACAAACGCATCCAGTATTTCCAGTACTTTTTTGTTAATGTTTTCAATCGCCAGCGGAATGTTCCAGCTTTCGCGATTACGGCGTTCCACATAGTTAGAAACGGCGCGCAGCTGCACATACGGAATGTTCTCATTTTCACAGGCAAACATAAAAGCGGCGCCTTCCATACTTTCCGTATACGGATGAAAACGTGCAACTGCTTTCCCGATGCTGCTTTCATTGCCATGTGTGGAATTTACCGTAATGCCCGTAACCCGCGGCAACAGCTCAATCACCTGGTTCAGCGATCCGTATTTTTCATTGGTAATTTTTGTAACACCTTCCAGCTTTAATTCATCCAGCGATAAAAAAACATCGCCATCTTCCGCACCCAGCTCCGAAAAGCTATCTTCATACACATTCACCACATCGCCCAGGTCCAGGTTGCGGTTAAAGCTTCCGCAGATGCCCATATTCAAGGCTACATCGTACGAATCGTTGAGCGCTTTACCTGTATAATAAGCCGTTGCGGTCATGCCGATGCCGGTGATCAAAAAATCGATCTCCAGGTTTTTATACGTGCCCGAAATAAAATTACGACTGGTTTTGCCAACAATGTGCAGTTGTTTCAGCAATGGATCGATCTCAAACGAAGTGGCGGCAACAATTAATAATTTCATCTGCGCAAAGCGGAATTCTGTTAATTAAAATAAAGCATGCAAAGATACAAATCATTTAATTCATCATTCGTTCGGATTCATAATTCGGAGAGATCGCGTATATTTGCTTCCGTTCTTTTGAACACACAGCAAAAATTACTAACGACTAATTACTCAGTACTAAGAATATGATCCACATCACCCGCAGAGAGCATTTTAATGCCGCACATAAGCTTTACAACCCGAAATGGACGGAAGAACAAAACAACGAGATCTTTGGCAAATGCGCCAATCCGAACTGGCACGGGCATAATTATAATTTATATGTAACCGTAAAAGGCGAAGTAAACCCTGATACGGGTTATTCCGTGAACCTCAAGGAATTAAGTGTGATCATCCGCACTTACATTACCGATCAGCTGGATCACAAGAACCTTAACCTGGATGTTCCTTTCCTGCAGGGATTAATGCCTTCCACCGAAAATGTAGCCATTGCCATCTGGAAAGAATTACTGCCACACGTTACAAAATTAAATTGCCAGCTGCACAGCATAAAGCTGTATGAAACTGAAAACAATTACGTGGAATATTTTGGAGAATAAAAACACAGGATGCTGTAAACAAATTTAACAAACACCTGTTTACTATCTGAGTTTTAAAACAAATCAACCAAACCAACCAATTGCCACTATGGGACACGATGAATTTGATGATGTAGAAGGATATAAAAAAATCGACCGTTACAACCTGAAAACGGTAGACAGCATTGCTTCTAAATACAAAACGATATTAACCGAGATCGGTGAAGATCCTTCCCGCGAAGGCTTGGTAAAAACACCCGAACGCGTTGCAAAAGCAATGCAATACCTTACGCACGGCTATGATCTTGATCCGAAGGAAATTCTCCGTTCGGCCATGTTTGAAGAGGATTATAAACAAATGGTAATTGTAAAAGACATTGAAGTATATTCCATGTGCGAGCATCATTTACTGCCGTTTTTTGGCAAAGCGCACATTGCCTATATTCCAAACGGACACATTGTTGGGTTAAGCAAAATTCCGCGTGTGGTGGATGCATTTTCGCGCCGCTTGCAGGTACAGGAACGCCTTACCACCGAGATCCGCGATTGTATCCAGGAAACCTTAAGCCCATTGGGCGTTGCCGTGGTGATCGAATGCTCCCACTTGTGTATGCAAATGCGCGGGATCCAGAAACAAAACTCTGTAACCACCACATCGGCCTTTACCGGCGAGTTTTTAAAAGATACCACCCGCAAGGAATTTATCAGCCTGATCGGATCGAAATTGCATTAAACAAGTTCAAAGTTTAAAGTTCAAAAGTTCAAGGTTTTGCTGTGCGCAGATGCAGTGTTTAATACTGGGTTAAATCAAAATTAAAGACTGTCATCCCGCAACAAGTGCGGGATGACAATATTAAAAGGGAATTACACTCCCAATTAAGCACAGTAAATACACAGATTGGTATATTCGTATTAATTGGTATTTAGTAGATATACAGATTCGTAATATTCGTTCCTGTTTGTTACCCATACAGCAAACTTTAAACTTTTGAACTTTAAACTTTGAACTGCTTTTCGCTATCTAACATCTTTTAACCTGCCATTTTTGCATAAACACCGAATAGGTATTATCTTTGTACTGTTATTTTAACAAAAATCAAATTTTAAAAAATATGGAAACCAACAATTTTAATTACATCCCTTCACAGGAAGTTACATCCAGCATGTCCAAAACATTTGTAGCAAGTGTTTTTTCATGGATGTTTGCGGCATTGGCTATTACATCTGTTGTAGCGTATTATTTCAGCCACAATCTTCAATTGCTTTCATTACTTGTAAATCCTGAAGTAGGCGGTTTAACCCCATTGGGATACATTGTTACCTTTTCACCAATTGGTTTTGTACTGGCAATGTCCTTAGGCTTTAATAAATTATCCTACCCTGTTATTTTATTCCTGTTCCTGCTGTATTCTGCAGTAACCGGGGCAAGCTTAAGCTTTATATTCCTGATCTATACTTCCGGCTCTATTTACGGAACATTTGCCGCCGCCGCCGGTATGTTTGGTTTAATGGCTATTGTAGGCTATACTACCAGCACTGATTTAACTAAATTCGGCTCTATCCTGATGATGGCTGTTGTTGGGCTGGTGATCGCGATGATCATCAACTGGTTCATTGGCAGCGAAGGTTTTGATTACCTGATCAGCTTTGTAGGCGTATTGATCTTCGTAGGATTAACAGCATACGATGTTCAAAAATTAAAACGCATTGGTGCAGGTGTTGAATTCGGAAATCAAACTACCAGCAAATTAATGATCTTAGGAGCATTAAATTTATACCTCGATTTTATTAACATGTTCTTATTCCTGTTACGCTTGTTCGGCAGCAGAAAATAATCAACAAATAAATTCATAAAAAAGAGGAAGCAACACATTTGCTTCCTCTTTTTTTATTCCCTATATTTGGTTAAACCCCTAAAACCTGTTATATGATAAAAAAGCTACTTCTAATTTCATTTGTTTTAACTTTTAACATCGCTGCAAAAGCGCAAACGCGGAGCACCATTGTGCAAAGCGAAAACACTGATTTTGAAACAAATGCATCGCTGGTCGAGATCGATACTGCCGCATCTAACATCTGGCAGATCGGACTCCCTCAAAAAATGTTCTTCGGAACACCAAGTACGCCTCCGTTTGCGATCATGACGGATACCATCAACTCCTACCCGATAAACAACCATTCAACGTTCACCGTTTCCATGGATTCGTCGGTGTATGGCTTTTTCCCGAATGCCGCCATCTCGTTTTGGCACAAGTATGAAACCGACAGTTTGCAGGATGGCGGTTATGTAGAGTTCTCAGCTGATTCCGGGCACACCTGGACCAACGTGGTGGATACATATTCCATGGGCGTGATCAGCATTGAACCTACCAACTTTTATAACAATTACACCCATGATACCATACAGGGGGGTATTTACGCGTTTACAGGAACTCAAAACACCTGGCAGTATTCGCGTATAAAACTTTCCTGGTTCATCGCGGTGTTGCCTACGTACAACGGTTCCGGTATTAACCGCGACCTCAACTACGTGCAAAAAATAATGTTCCGTTTTAATTTTAAAAGCGACGGCGTTCAAACCAACAAAGCAGGTTGGATCATTGATAACATTGTCATTGACATGGAAGACCTTGGCGGCGGCATTGCGGAGAATAAACAATCTTCGTTTGATGTGAAGCTTTTCCCCAACCCGGTGGAAAATCAATCCATCATGCAGATAATTCCTTCCGGAGATGATAAGAATTTCTCGCTGAGCATTTACAATGCAACAGGGCAATTGGTTTCGAAGAACGACATCGACCGCAATAACCAGTTCATTATCAATAAAAGTGACCTGAACAGCGGCATTTATTTTTACAGCGTGACCAGCAGTAAAGGTGTTTGCAAAAACGGAAAACTGATCATTCAATAATCACAATCCATTGTGAATAAAAAGAGTTCCGCTGCAACCGGGACTCTTTTTATTTTCACTAATATTGAATTACATTAATCATAAAACATTTACTATGAAAGCTTACGTATTTCCGGGACAAGGCGCCCAATTTACCGGGATGGGAAAAGACCTGTATGAAAATTCGCCATTGGCAAAAGAATTATTTGAAAAAGCCAACGACATACTTGGTTTCCGCATCACCGATACCATGTTCAGCGGAACAGCTGAAGAATTAAAACAAACCCAGGTAACACAACCGGCTATATTTTTACATTCTGTGATTTTAGCAAAAACGCTGGGCGATAGTCTGCAACCGGATATGGTGGCGGGACACAGCCTTGGCGAATTTTCAGCACTCGTTGTCAATAAAACATTAACCTTTGAAGATGCATTAACATTGGTATACAAACGCGCCATGGCCATGCAAAAGGCATGTGAGCTCAATCCTTCTACCATGGCGGCAGTGCTTAACCTCGATGATAAAATTGTGGAACGCATTTGTGCGGAAATCACAGCAGCCGGAAACGTGGTAGTACCTGCAAATTATAACTGTCCGGGACAATTGGTGATCTCCGGCAGCATCGACGGTGTAAATATTGCCTGCGAACAATTAAAAGCTGCGGGTGCAAAACGCGCACTGGTATTGCCTGTTGGCGGAGCATTCCATTCTCCTTTGATGCAGCCTGCAGCCGTGGAATTGGAAGAAGCCATCAATGCTACAAAGTTCCACACTCCCGTTTGCCCGGTATACCAGAATGTAACAGCAAATGCAGTTGTTGATCCTGCTGAAATTCAGAAAAATTTAATTGCACAGCTTACCGGCTCTGTAAAATGGACACAAACCGTTCAGCAAATGATTGCCGATGGCGCTACTACGTTTATTGAAGTTGGCCCGGGTAAAGTATTGCAGGGACTGGTTAAAAAAATAAATCCTGATGTGGAAGCAATGAGTGCATAAGCAACATTTTGCTGTAAAACACACAACCGGATGGCACACTATTTTCTCTGACATTACGTTCTATTATCATGAAAAAGAAATTTTTAGCTGCACTTTTATTTTCACTCTCGTTACAGATCCATGCGCAGTTTTTAAACAGCATGGCGGTAACGTTGGGCGCGACTGCGGCAAATCAAAAATTCAAGTTTCATGATCCGCTTGCCCTTTCCCGCAAAGGATATGTATTTGGGTTTAACGCCAGCGTGTTTTTGGAAATGCTTAGCCACGATAATGTACGCTGGATTTCCGAAATTCAATACAATCAAAAAGGTTCTGTGGACAAGCAACCCGAGGCAACGTATGCCAACAAGCTCCAATATTTATCATGGAATAATTACCTGAAAGTACGGTATGAAATGTACAACATTATCCCGTATGTGCTGGTTGGTCCGCGATTGGAATATACACTCGCGCAGGCATCCTCATCACCGGCAATTGCAGGAAGTTACCTGCCGCTGCATGTGAGTTTAGCTGCCGGTGCCGGATTGGAACTGGTAAGCTATACCAACTTTAAATTTTTTGTGGAAGGATTTTATGTTCCCGATGTAATGCCTGCCTACATAAGCGCACCGGTGCATGTTAACAACAGCGATTTTGAATTACGCCTGGGATTAAAATATGAATTTGCAGGACGGAAAGAAAGCTGCAATTCACCAACGTATGTGGAATAAAAGAGATTCAAGACACAAGTAGCAAGAATCAAGACGCTGTGTGTAAAAAAGATATTGAATTTTGTTTGTATAACATAAAAATGCCCGCTCACACAGCGGGCATTTTTCATTTCGTTAAAATAGCTGTAATCGTCCTAATCCACAACAAACATTAGTATGTTACACAATTCCTTATGTTTTCTTTTGTGCGGTATGTGGTGGAAAGAAAACACAGTTTAGCAATATTAAATTTGTTTTTATTTCTCACGTTGGGCGTATCGTCCCGCTACCTCAAATTTAACAGACGTCCCGCCTATTTTAACACAACAATGGCACAATCAATTAAAAACACATAACAACATTGGCATGTTACACAATTCCTTATGTTTTCTTTGTGCCTTATGTGGTGGAAAACAAACACAGTTCAGCTACATTAAATTTGTTTTTATTTCGTTAAAACGGCAGTGATCGTATCGTAGCTCGAACCTCCCAAACCCACCAGGTAACTCAGGTTGATCTGGTTTGCATTTGCCAGCGTTCCAGCACCCGATACATTATTTCCTTCCACCATCTGCAACGGAATAGCCAGGTTGTTCCCGCTTACGGTTGCCCGGATTTTGGTATGATAACCATTCAGATAAGCGAATAAAATATTGGTTGTATTGGATGAATCTGCAATATCTACATAATAGCTGCTGTTTCCAGCGATAGAACTGTGTTCCGAAATAAACCAGTGTCCATGAAATTTTGCTCTCGGGTCACCGCCGGATGTACTTTCCGGTGTAGTCGTATCATCTTTGGCGCAGGAATTTAAAAATAACATTCCAATCAATGTTGCTGCTAAAACCCGGAGAATTATTTTTTTCATCGCTCTGTTTTTTTAGATCCCCGTGTAATTGGACGGAGTAATGTTTTTCAATTCTTTTTTGATCGCATCGCTCACATTCAGCGTATCAATAAATGCAGCAATGCTTTCTTTTGTAATGTGCGTATTCGTGCGCGTTAATTCTTTTAATGCTTCGTATGGTTTTGGATAACCTTCCCTGCGCAACACTGTTTGTAATGCTTCCGCAACTACCGCCCAGTTATTGTCCAAATCTTTTTCAAACGCTTCTTTGTTCAGGATCAGTTTATCCAAGCCTTTCAATAATGATTTGTACGCTATCAAGCTGTGTGCCAACGGAACGCCCACATTTCTCAAAACCGTGGAATCTGTTAAATCACGCTGCAAACGCGAGATCGGTAATTTTGCAGAAAGATGTTCGAACAAAGCATTCGCAACTCCTAAATTCCCTTCCGAATTTTCAAAATCGATCGGGTTCACTTTGTGCGGCATCGCCGAAGAGCCGATCTCACCTGCTTTGATCTTTTGTTTGAAATAATCCATGGAAACATACGTCCAGATATCGCGGTCCAGATCGATCAGGATCGTATTGATGCGTTTCAGTGCATCGCAATACGCAGCAAAATTATCGTAATGCTCAATTTGTGTGGTTGGATACGAACGGTCCAAACCCAATGATTGATTTACAAAACCATTCGCAAACGCCAGCCAGTCGATTTGCGGATACGCCACGTGGTGCGCATTCATGTTGCCGGTAGCGCCTCCGAATTTTGCACCGTACGGCACCGCTTTTAATTGCCCGATCTGGTTATTCAAACGCGCTACAAACACATTGATCTCTTTCCCCAAACGCGTTGGTGATGCAGGCTGCCCGTGTGTACGCGCCAGCATCGATACATCTTTCCACTCCGTTGCCAATGCAGAAAGTTTGTTTACAACCTCTTCCAAAACAGGATACAAACACTCATTCATCGCATCTTTCACCGAATACGGAATGGCTGTATTATTTATATCCTGCGAGGTCAAACCAAAATGGATAAACTCTTTTTGCTCCTCAAGTTTCAACACATCCAGCTTTTCCTTGATAAAATATTCCACGGCTTTTACATCGTGGTTGGTTGTTTTTTCAATGTCTTTGATACGCTGCGCATCTTCTTCCCTAAAGTTTGTATAGATCTCGCGCAAAGCAGGATACAAGGCTTTATCAAAGCCTTGTAACTGCGGCAATGGCAGTTCGCACAAGGCAATAAAATATTCGATCTCCACCAGTACGCGGTATTTGATCAGTGCCGCTTCCGAAAAATAATCGGCAAGCTTTTCAGTAGCGTTACGATAGCGGCCATCTACAGGCGAAATGGCAGTGAGTTTATTAAGTACACTCATTACAAAGCATTTTAAGACTAATGTAAAAGCAAAAAAAGCCCTGCGCATGCAAGGCTTTGATTTTTGTTTTTTTGGGTGGCCAATGGGGCTCGAACCCACGACCCTCGGTACCACAAACCGATATTCTAACCAACTGAACTATGGCCACCATTTACTTTTGAGGCTGCAAATATACCATTTTTTACAAATTGTAAAACTTTCTTGACAAAATATTTGAACTTATTAATCGTTTTACCCTCTCTTAATTTCGTAAATTTGTTGAAATCAATGGCATCTCAATCAAATCATATCACGCTTCAGGTAGAGGGAATGGACTGTGCCAATTGCGCACTGGGCATCACCAAAAATCTGCAAAAAAAAGGACTGGAAGACGTATACGTTAGTTTTGCGACCGGCGAAGCATCCTTTGTGCTGAACGATAAAAAAAAGCTGCCTTCCATCATTGACGGCATCAATAGCATTGGTTACAAGGTAATTGACGCCAAAACCAAAGCCGAAAATGAAGGTAAAATGTCGTCCATCGAAAAGCGCTTTTATTTTACGCTTCCTTTTACCATTCCCCTTTTTCTCAGCCACATGGTATTCGGCCACGATTTTATCCTGAACCAGCCCTGGATACAATTGCTGCTGTGCCTGCCTGTATTTATTATTGGCATGCTGCAATTCGGTAAAAGTGCATTTGGCTCCTTAAAAGCCGGTGTCCCGAACATGGATGTGCTGGTATTCATTGGTTCCACTTCTGCTTTTGTTTACAGTCTTTCCGGGATGTATCTATACAATGGCACGCACGAAATTCACAATTATCTTTTTTTCGAAACCACCGCCACCATCATCACATTAGTGCTCTTGGGAAATGTATTTGAGCACCGCTCCGTAAAACAGACCACTACGGCATTAAAAGAATTAAGTGTGCTGCAGGTAGTAAAAGCAAAGCTCATCAGTCTGCAATTCGGCCGCGAAGTGATCACCGAAGTAGAATACAAAAATATTCACGTAGGTGCGCTCATCCAGGTAAATACAGGCGATAAAATTCCGGTAGATGGCGAAATTATTTCGGGTGATGCCAGCATCGACGAATCCATGCTGACGGGCGAAAGCATTCCGGTAGATAAAAGTATTTCCGGCAAGGTGATCGGCGGCACCATCGTGGTAAACGGCAACATCCGTATGCGGGCCGAATTGGTTGGCGATGAAACCGTGCTTGCAAAAATAATTGAGCTGGTAAAAAAAGCGCAGCAATCCAAACCCGATATTCAAAAATTGGGCGATAAGATCAGCGCTATTTTTGTTCCGGTAGTATTGGGGATCTCCATCCTTACATTCCTGCTTTCGTATTTTGCGTTTCACATCGCTTTTCGCGAAGCCATCATGAGCAGCATTGCTGTAATGGTGATTTCCTGCCCCTGCGCCATGGGATTGGCAACGCCCACAGCCGTGATGGTAGGAATTGGCCGCGCTGCAAAAAAAGGAATCCTGATCAAAGGTGGAAATACACTGGAAGAATTTGCAAAAATTAAAAATATTGTATTCGATAAAACCGGAACGCTTACTACCGGCGAATTTCAGGTCCGCAACGTTAATTTATACAACAACACAGATAAAAAAGAAGCGGAAGAAATTTTATACAGCCTCGAGCAGCATTCCTCCCACCCGCTTGCAAAATCAATTGTGAACGCCTTAAAAGATAACACACAGCTGCGCAAACTGAATGATGTAAAAGAAGAAAAAGGACTCGGTATTTCTGCAACAGATGAAACAGGAAACACTTACAGGGCGGGATCATCAAAGATACTTGACAAACAAATTGCCGGAGATTCACACAGTATTTATTTACTGAAAAACAATGAGCTGATCGCAACCGTAGACCTGGAAGATCAGCTGAAGAACAATGTAAAACAGACAGTTGCAGCATTCAATGCCAATGGCATCAACACGGTTTTACTGAGTGGCGACAGTCGCAAAAAATGTGAAATGCTGGCTGCCGAAATTGGCATCACCTCCGTGTACAGCGGGCAATTACCGGCACAAAAGCTTGAATTGCTGGAGAAATTAAATAACGAACAACCTACCGCCATGGTGGGCGATGGCGTGAATGATGCGCCTGCACTGGCAAAAGCATCGGTTGGTATTTCGCTCAGCAATGCTACACAAGTGGCCATTCAATCTGCTCAAATTGTATTGTTAAAAAACAACGACCTGTCGCCTTTGCTGGAAGCGCACCTCATCAGCAAACATACACTCATCACGATCAAACAAAATTTATTCTGGGCATTTTTTTACAACATTGTTGCCATTCCGGTTGCCGCCATGGGATTTTTAAATCCTACGATTGGCGCACTTACCATGGCTTTTTCAGACGTGATCGTGATCGGAAATTCCATCCGCTTAAAAACTAAAAAATTAAAGTAGTCAGTGGCGGAAAAACGACTCAACATACTTTTTCTCTCCGGCTGGTATCCCAACCGTGTATTACCGACCCTTGGAAATTTTGTTCAGAAACACGCGGAAGCTGTTGCCCTGAATGCAAATGTGGTGGCGCTGAATGTGTGTTCGGATGCAGGTTGCAAACAAAAATACGAGACCACGGAAAGTACTGTAAACAATGTGCATGCAGTAAATGTGTATTACAAAAAAGTACAGCATTCTATTCCGCTTATTTCGCAGCTTCAAAAACTGGTGCGGAGCGCAAAGGCTTATTCCATGGGCTTAAAAGCGGTTCAACAAAAAATGCCGGTGATCGACCTGGTGCATCACAACATTTTATATCCTTCCGGGATCATTGCCTTGTATCTGAAAAAATTCAAACACATTCCATACATCATTACAGAGCACAGCACCATTTATCTTCCCGAAAAAAACATGCAATTGGGCGGCTTGCAAAAATGGATCTCTAAAAAAATTGTTTCCAATGCTGCCTGTGTAACGCCTGTTTCCAAAAATTTACGCGATGCGATGATTTCAAAAGGCTTGCCCGGGAATTATGAGATCGTGTACAATGTGGTGGACACCCATTTATTTTCTCCGCCTGTAAAAACTGTTCCGCAAAAAGTAAAATTACTGCACATTTCCACGTTGGATGATCCGCATAAAAATATTTCAGGAATGCTGCGCGCCATCGCAAAATTAGCGGCACAGCGCACGGATTTCGAATGCTGGTTTATAGGCGATGGCGATACCGCACCGCACATCCAAACGGCAAAAGAATTGGGTATTTATGGCACATTCGCATTTTTCGACGGTACCAAAACCACTGTTGAAATTGCCGCACTCATGCGTTCTTCCAATTGTTTCCTCATGTTCAGCAATTATGAGAACATGCCGGTGGTGATCAGCGAAGCGCTCGCCTGCGGCATTCCCGTTATTTCTTCCAACGTTGGCGGTATTGCCGAGCACATCACATCAGATAAAGGTATCCTGGTAACAGCGCAAAACGAAAAAGAATTATTGACTGCCATGAATGCAATGATCAAAAACATAATGAACAATGTGTATGATCCGCAGCAATTGAGCAGCTACGCAAAAGCCAATTTCAGTTATGAAAAAGTAAGCGAAAAATTTTATCATCTTTACCAACGTATATTAAAAAAGGATGTTTAAAAAAATAGCACTTACATTCGGGATCCGCATCAGCATTGCGTTCATCAACCTTGCCATCGTGGTAATCCTGTCGCGTTACATTGGTGCCGCCGGAAAAGGTGAAGCCACACTGATCGTAACCACCATTGCCATGATCCTCCTGTTTTGCAACATGGTGGGTGGTTCGTCGCTTGTTTATTTTGTACCGCGGCACAATATTTTTCAGCTTTTTTTATGGAGCAATACCTGGTCGGTGATCGTTTGTGCCGCCAGTTATTTTTTGTTCCTGGCTTTCCCGTTTGTCCCGGTAAAAGCAATCGTTCCGGTTATTTTTCTTTCGCTGATCAATTCGTTTTTAGCTACTAACCTCACCATTATTCTCGGAAAAGAAAAGATCAACACCCACAATTTTATTTCATTGCTGCAAGTACTGGCCAGCATTGCCATTCTCTGGCTGATGGTGCAGGGCTTGAACCGCGCAAATTTAGATTCTTACATTTATGCACTATACGCGTCTTACGGATTATGCCTGATCGTGAGCTGCATTGTGGTTGCCCCGATCATCCGGCAGGATCAAACGCCAAAAGAAAACGGATTATTCATAAAACTCTTTAAGTATGGCACTTACAGCCAGGCCGGGCACATCATGAAATTCATCAGCTTTCGCTGCACGTATTACATGCTTTCGGATTATTCTGGCGATGTAGTAGTAGGAATTTTTTCAAACGGCGTATCGCTCATTGAGTCTGTATTCCTCATCAGCAACAGCATTGCCACCGTGTTGTACCCGAAAGTTTCCAACTCCACCGATGTAAAATATTCCCAAACGCTTACACTGCAGCTTACCAAATTCAGTATTTTGCTGTGCATTGCCGCGCTTATTCCATTGGTGTTGCTTCCATCCGGATTTTTTGTCTGGCTCTTCGGGCCTGAGTTTGCGGGTGTGCACCAGGTAATTTTACTGCTCGCACCCGGCGTTTTGTTTTATAACATTGCGCTTGTGACCGGACATTATTTTTCCGGAATCGGAAAATTCAGGATCAATACCCTTGCCAATGCAGTCGGGCTGATCACAACCATTTTACTGGCGCTGATCTGTTACCCGCATTTTGGAATGGTGCAGGTAGCCATCATTTTCACTATCTCATACATCTCCACTTCGTTACTGGTGATGATCTATTTTGCGAAAGAAGCAAAAATTAATTTGCAGCAATTGCTTCCGCGAACAACTGATTTTAAATGGATCCGCTCGGAAGTGCTGGGCTTGCTGAAAAAATGATTTAGGATTTATTTATTAAGGATTCAGGATTTTGGTGAAAAAAAGTTCAAAGTTTAAAGTTTGAAAGTTCAAAGTTTTTGCTGGGTGTAAAAATTAAACCTGTTATTGGGTACCGCAACTCTAAACTTCAAACTGTTTTAAACCCTAAACTTATGTTGATTGCAGTATGTTAAAATAGTTGAATGATTATAATTAAGAATTAATTTTTTATTTTCTTTGTGCATCCGTTATGAAAAAGATCAGCAAATTATTCAAAGTATTATCGTTGATACTGAAACAGCCTTCATTATTGAATAAAATAATGGACGATGCCGACGTGAACAAAGCCGGGGTTATAAAAAAATACGGACTGTCCAGTGGTTTGCCTGCAATTGATCTCTGCGAGCTGCTTCCTGATTTTAACGAAACCGTTGATCCCTTTTGCTACCTCGACGGCGGCTCTACTCCCATCGACCTGGCATTGCTGAAAGGACTGGCAAAAAAAACACCGGAATGCAGTTATTTTGAGATCGGTACCTGGCGCGGCGAAAGCGTTGCCAATGTGGCTGCCGTAGCTGCCGATTGCACCACGCTCAACTTACCCGACCAGGAAATAATCAACTTAGGATTGAGCAAAAAATACGTGGAGCTGCACCGCTTTTTTTCAAAAGAGCTGAAAAATGTAACCCACCTGCAGGCCAATTCACAAACTTTTGATTACGGCAACCTGCATAAAAAATTCGACCTTATTTTCATTGACGGCGATCATCATTATCAAAGTGTGATGAACGATACAAAAAACGCATTCAGCATTTTAAAAAACGAAAATTCCATCATCGTTTGGCATGATTACGGGCACACGCCCAACGACATCCGCTGGGACGTTTTAAAAGGCATCCTGGATGGCACACCTGCCGATAAAAAAAATAAGCTTTACCGCGTTTCCAATACCCTCTGCGCAATCTATATCAATACGCCTGTAAGCTCCTATCAGCAGGAAAGCATCGAAACACCAACCAAAAGCTTTAGCATCTCTATCGCTGCAAAGAAAATTTAGATTCTATTGGAAAGTTTATACCAAGCTTATAGCTATTTAATTGAAAAAAATTTAATTTGTGCGTCATTGCGAGGGCTTTTCGCCCGAAGCAATCTCATTCTGGATTATATACTGGTGTGAGATTGCTTCGGGCGAAAAGCCCTCGCAATGACGCAAAATTAAACTTTTCAATAAAAAAATAATCTGTTTTGTATAAGCTTTCCTATAATCTCTTAATTCTGACTTAACGCAAAGCATCTTTATAAATTTGTTCCAAAATTGCTGCTTTTTTCTCCGGCGAATGATCGTTTTTTATATGTTCTAATGCCAACCTTGCTTTTTCTTTTAAAAGCGTTTTATTCTCGATTGCTTCTTTCATTGCGACGTAAAGCCCATTGTACAAAGCCGTTTGGAACAATTGTAAATTTTCGCCCGACAGGTCACTGTCCAGTGTTCCATTGCGTTCTTTCAGCGGAACATCGATCAGCCAGCCGAATGCATTATCATTAAATTCCTGGAACGGCGGCATGTTCGGCGTGATCACGGCACAACCGCAAGCCTGCGCTTCCAGCACCACATAGCCGTATGTTTCGCCGTAGGAAGGCAATAAACCTACATGCGATTGTTTGAACAATTCCATGATTTCAGATGAAGGCAATGAAAAGTAATGCCTGATCACATTGTTATATTTTTGAATGATGGCCTTTGCATTTTCAATATCGGCAGACGTTATGTGCTCATCTTTCCACTCGCCTTTTTTTAATTGCGACACAATGTTGAGTTTAAAATTGAGTCCTTCAGCAATTAATTTTTGGGTGGCTTTCAACATTTCCATTCCGCCTTTTCTAAAAAAATCAACACCCACAAATGTAAAAGTAACCGGTTGCGAGTAATCTTTTTCTGCAATGGATTGAATGTGTAATGGCTGTCCCGGTTGTAATACAATAAGCTTTTCGAGGATCTGATCTTTCAGATCGGGATAATTATTAAGCAAATATGTTTCAATTGTTCTGGCACGATCACAAAACGCAATGATCTTTTTGCAGCTTTTATTTGTTAATCTTTTTACTAAGTAGCTGGATTTTAAATAAGGCCGCGGGATTTCATTTTCAAACGTTACTACCCATGGTTTATTGGTGATCGCAACCGAATTAAAAAAATGGAACATGCGCACCTTATTCAAACCCAAATCAAAAAAAGTATTGGAGAAAAACGGGTGGCTTTTTCTGCGGATCTTAAAATAAATGTAATCCAACATACGGCAGAGATCCATCGTTTTTTTAAACGTAAATCCCTTAAAAGGCAAACCGCCAAAATTCCGTTTGGGATTATAATCCAATGAATTGGTACCGATCAGCTGTTTTTTTTCCATCATTTTATTCAAACCGGAACATCGGCATTAATGGAAACAACTTGAACTTTACTCCTTTTGCAACTGCTTTTACAGCGCGGTAACAAAATACATACACTACGTATGGCGGGTTATAAATTATATTGATCAATACACTCGCCAATCCTTTCGGGAAACAATAATAATGTACTAAATTTAATTTCTTTTTTTCGCGCTGATAATGAAACGCTTGTGTATGGCCAAATCCAAAGTGCATGATCGCAGGGTTTACCACTCTTCCAGTCTTCACAAATTCACATTTTCCCAGCAGCACATCCATTTTAAATTGTCCGCTTTGCCCCACCGGCGTGTACATTCCTTTGCCATGATCATCGATCGGCTCCTGGTTGTACAATCCCATCGCCAGCGACATGATCGGCTCATCGGCAAGCTCACCGCGGACTTTCACGAGATTATATTTTTCATAATTTTTTACGATGTCTTTTGCAGCGTCAAAAATAATTTTTGCTTTTTCATTTTTTTTGAAATAATACACGCCGCCGTTAAACGAGATCACGTATTGCAATCCCAGCTGGCGCTGCATTTCCGGCAACGATAAACCAAACTGTTCGCCTTCCGATACTTTTCTGCCGATCACACTTACATCGCACTTAGCGAAAGGCGCCCACAGAAAATCGATGTTGCGCACGCACAAACAATCCACATCTACAAACATCGTTTCATCAAACGGGCTATAATCACAGATGTATAATTTTTGCAAAAAGCCAATGCCAATGGAGTTATCCGCAGGAATTACCACATCGTATAATTTACGCAATTCGGGATCATCCGAATCAGTGACCAACGCTTTTTTTAAGCCGGGATTGTGAATGGAAAGTGATATGGCTAAGTTTTTTGCCAAATCAATGTATTGTTTTTTGCCTTGTGCGATCGTCAGAATCCCTCTCTCCATCTTACTTCCAGCTAATGTTCTGTTTGATCACTCTGGCAGGATTTCCGGCAATTAAAACGTTATCCGGGAAAACGCCTTTTACCACGCTGCCTGCCGCTACCACACAATTATTTCCGATCTGCGTTCCTTTCAAGATCGTTACGTTGCAACCAATCCACACATGATCTTTGATGCTTACGGCAGATTGTATTTTCGGTTTTCCGCTTTCATCCAGCAATTCATGATGATCATCGTCGATCATCGTCACGCCCCAGCTGATCGCGCAATGAGCGCCAATCTCCAGCTTGTTTACCACTTCAATGTGCATATCGGATGTAAAGTAGGTGCTTTCGCCGATGGACAAATGTGCATTGTCTTTTACGATGATGTTAACGCCGGGGCCGATGGAAACGGAGTGTGCAATGGTAGTGATTGATCCGTAACCAAAATACAGATTGACCGGCAAAACGGAAACAGTAGCCAGCTTTTTTGAATTGCCAAGCGTAACCCTTCCGTCGAGCTTTACAACTGCAGAATTCCGTTTCCTGATGCGCGCAATAGAATTGATCTTAAACGGCAGGGAAATACCACTTAAAAACGGATGACGGATCATTTGAAAAAAATTTCTCATACTAAAAACGGATACAAAGTAAAAATACGCAAAATTAATTTTTGGTGAAGTATGAAAACCGTTTTTTAAGGTTTAAAAAGTACTTTTCAAACCAATGATAGCTAACATAGCTGATCAGGAAGGTAAGCGCCAGCACTATCGCTGCTTTCAGTAATTTGGCAGCAAAAGAAACAGCTTCCAGGTTCATGAGCTGGTAAGTGTTGAGCACCAGCAACAGCGCGATCTGGTGCAGCAGGTACATGCCATACGTGTAGGTTCCCCACTTGGAAATGCCTTTGAATTGCGACATTTTCAGGTTTTCGGAAGCGCAGAAATTCTGATCGAGGATGATCCAGGCTACAAAAATACTGGTGAGCAAGCGGCTGCTCAGTGTTTCAAAAATGGGATTAAAAAAGTAACCGCTCAGCAACACATATAAAATTCCAACAACATAAACAATCACACGTTTACCGTACGCCGTATTTTTAAAAAAGTCAATGAATTTTGTAGAGTTAAGCGATAAGTATGCCGCCAAACCACCCACTGCCAGGTCGCTGCAAACGCTTAAGGAATGAAAATAAAGCACGTATCCTTCGTGCAGATGCATGCAGCGGAAACCAAAGCTGATGAGGATCATTCCGATAAAAATGGACACATAATAGTTGCGTGGAACCAGGTAAAACAGGATCGGCCAGATCAAATAAAATTGCTCTTCCACGGCAACCGACCAGGTAACTCCCGTCAGGAAGGAGCCTTTCAAGCCTTCTTTGGTAATGTGGATCAGGTCGAAATTACTCAGGAACGTAAAATAATAGATCTGGCGGTCGCCAAACACATCGGGGTTAGCATGAATGAATGAAATAAAAAATGGATACAAATAAAACGCGAAGATCAGCACCATGTAATACAGCGGCCAGATCCGCAAAAAGCGCCGAATGTAAAATGCTTTTACATTGAGCTTTCCGGTAACCTCTATTTCTTTCAGGATCAAAAAAGTGATGAGAAAACCGCTGAGCACAAAAAACACCGATACGCCCAAACCGCCGTTGGCAAAGAGTGTATACGTTACGTGATCCCAAAATGGCGACTGAATGTTCAACGATTTTACAGCCGTCCAGATAATGTGCTCCGAGAAAACAAAAAAGAAAGCGATGAAACGCAATCCATCCAAATTGGGGAAAAATATTTTTTTACTCGGTTCGTTCATTTCTTAATAATTACTTTTTGTTTTGGATCTTCTCAACACACGGATCAGAAAATCAGATCCAAATACTGCCGCGATCAATTGCTTTGGTTTTGAATTTAAAAAATTGGTTTTCCCGCCCCAGAATACCATTTCAGCGGTATACTTTTTTGCATCTTCCACACTTTTGCAATACAGCGCGGAGTTTAAATGAATGTTGGCGAGGTGAATCCGGATCGCGTCGTTCATCATCGGATTTTCGAGCAAGCGTTTTTTTAAATCCTTGATAATAACCGTGGATTGAATAAAAACTTTTACCCAATTGGAAGAAATCGATCCCGGCACCAGGCGATTGATAAAAAACACACCCGGCACATACGCTATTTTATAACCGTTGAGCACCATTCGCAAATGAAAATCCCAATCCTGGCAGGACGAAAGTTGTTCATTATAACCTCCCAGTTCCAGCACCATATTTTTTTTATACAGCGGGTTACAGGTCGTGATAATCTTTCTTACTGCTGTTTCCAGCGGGTTTACAAGAATGTCATCAAAATGAACAGTTTCTAAAACGTGCGAAAGATCAAGATTTTTTTGTGCGCGGTCGGAGATCACGACATCTGCATTTCCGGAAAATCCGGCGAGCTGCTTCTCCAGTTTTTCATTCGTGATCACATCGTCTGCATCCAAAAACTGGATGTAATCGCCCGTTGTTTGCGACAATCCTAAATTGCGTGCTTTGGAAGCGCCCTGATTCGGAACGGAAATTACGCGAATGATCTCTGGATATTTTTGTTGAAAATCGTTTAAAATGGAGAGCGAATTATCGGAAGAGCCATCATCCACACAGATCACTTCCACATTTTTATGTGTTTGGTTGAGTACTGAAAACAGGCATTCAGCAACAAACCTTTCTGCATTATAACAAGGGATGATCACTGAAATTTTGTCCATATTTTATTCAAAAATTTAAATTTTATGTTGTTGTAAAATGTTATTTTTTACAATATTCACAAACAATACTGTCATCCCGGGCCTGACCCGGGATCTCATGAATGGTAGCAGTATTTAATTGACAGATCCCGTGTCAGGCACGGGATGACAACTCAAGAAAATATTTCTGTTTCCATAAACAACATTATTCTACAACAGAGCCAATTCTATTTACCAACAATCTCGCTATAAAAGAAATCGTAATTTTTTTCTGCGTCAAAATTGGTTTTCCAGAAAGTGCGTACGCCTTTTCTGAATTCCACCTCATTCATGCTGCCGGTCCTAAAATTACTGATTTTATCTGCAACCTGTTGCACATCGAATTGCTCCGGTAACAGAATGCCGGTTTGTGCATTTACAATCTCGCTCACACCGCCTACATCGCAAGCCATTGCTGGAATTCCGTAGGAAAGTGCTTCCACAATAGCCAGTGGCAAACCTTCCGTTTCACTCAAATGAATGAATAAATTGACACTGTTTGTGGAATAAAATTTATTCAGCTCCTCCTGGCTGGTTTGTCCGTTAAATTTCCAATTAATGTTAGCAGGAAGTGTTTTCGCTGCTGCGATCAGTTGTTCTTTAATCGTTCCTTCTCCGAAATGGATCCATGTAACCGGAAAATCAACATGACGAAGGATCTCAATGATCTTATCCACACGCTTTAAAGCGATGATATTTGAAACAGAAATGATCGTGAATGCATTTTTATCAAACGGATTTTCGCCTTTATCGTACAAGCCCGAATAATTTACAACCAGTTTTTCAGCGAATAAATTTTTCTTCACCAGATAGTCTTTTCCCGCTTTGGAAACGCTGAATATTTTTTTCGCCTGCTGAAAGTTATAATACCGGAAAGGCATATAATTTCCCGTTCTGCGCTCGTCATACAGATCGTATCCGTGTAAACGAAATACAAAATCAGCGATTTTTTTACGATCTTTTAAGATCGCAAACATCAACGCGCCTTCATCCATCCACACCGAATAAAACGAATTGTTCCCGTTTTGTAATTCCGGTTCTTTTATAAATTTTTCCGATAATTCGATGCACTGCACCAACTCGGATAAAAATGTTTTGAGGTGCGTGATAAAAAATGCTTTTGTTTTTGTATGGATAAATTCCAGCCACAAAATTTTGACGATCAGGAATACATTTTTAAAAATAACAGAAGAATGTACTTTACCCGAACGGTTTGAAATAAGCAGATGTACAAACACGTTGGATGGCAATTTTCGCTGTTCACCTTCCACAATATTGATGGGATAAATGTGTATTTCGCGGTATTTTTTGGCAAAAAAATCTACCTCCCTCTCGAGATACACTTCGCTTTTACCCGAAGGAAAATTTTGCGTGACCATGATCAGCTTATCCATGGTAACAGCGATAAATACGATTTATTTTTTTTACTAAAATCATTTTCTTACATAAATTTTCCGCACCACAATTCGAACCACAATAAGCTCCAGATCTTGTGTGTATGATCGGCTGCATTTTGTTTGTGTTCGCGAATGATGCGCACTACATAATCCGGATTAAAAAATCCTCTTTTCTCCACCTGCTCTTTCGATAAATGCGTTTCCACCAGGCCTTTCAATTCGTTGTTCAGCCAGTGTTTTACCGGGATCGCAAAACCTTGTTTTTTTCGTGTGAGAATGTCTTTATCAATGTGTTTTTGTGCCAGTGTTTTTAAAATATATTTGGCATCATTTCCTTTTAATTTGTATTCGTTGGGTAAGCGAAAAGCCAGTTCTGCCAGCGATTTATCCAAAAACGGACTGCGCACTTCCAGCGAGCTGCGCATGGAGCTGCGGTCGACTTTTACTAAATAATCATTCAGCAAACGCGTGTCCAGCGATGCTAAAAACAATGTATCCGCAAGCGAACCTGAGGCATGTTTTGTCCAGATCTTTTTCATTTCTTTTTCAGCAAATGCTGCATGTTTCAGCAATTCAGCATTTTTATACAATTGCTTTTTTTCTTCCGGTACAAACGACATTCCGCGCAGCAAGCCGCTTCCTGAATCTTTTTCTTTGTAAAAACTATTGATCGCGCCGTAATTTTCAGATCCAGGATTGATGCGGCTTTTTACTTTACTGATCACCGACATCACATCCCGCTGCGATTGAGATGTGTATTTTTTTGCAAATTCATCCGCTTTTTGCATGAATAAATAATTGGAATAGCCAAATAGCTCATCGCCGCCATCGCCTGACAATGCTACTTTCAGAAATTTTCCCATTTCGCGGCATACGTAAAAACTGGGAATAGCGCTGCTGTCGGCAAACGGTTCCCCAAAAAATTCCACCAGGTCTGTGATCTCGTTTTCAATATCGGGTTTTACAATTATTTCGGTGTGTTCGGTATTATATCTTTCTGCCAGTTTTTTTGCATAGGGCAACTCATTAAATTCTTCTTCGGCAAAACCAATCGAAAATGTTTTTACACGCGCTGATGTATTTTGTGCCAGCAAGGAAACGATCAGTCCCGAATCCACACCACCGCTTAAAAAACAACCGATAGGCACATCTGCGATCGTGCGTTTTAAAATGGCATCGATCAATGTTTGCTCTACTTCTTTTTCTGCTTCATTAAATGACAAACTTAATTTTGCTGCGCTTTCCAGCTTCCAGTATTCATTTTCCGTATGCGTACCCGTAACCACATCGATGCAAATAAAGGCTGATTTATACACCTGCTGAATATTTTTCCAGATTGTTTTTGGCTGTGGCACCGACATTTCTGAAAAATAATAATCCACGGAATCGTAATCCAGCTGCGGATTATCAATAAATGGAACAATGGAACGAATATCCGAAGAGAAATAACAATTGTTATTGTAAAACGAATAATACAATGGTTTTTTTCCGAAGCGGTCGCGGCACAAATACACTTTTTGTTTTAGCAGATCGCAGATCGCAAAAGCAAACATGCCATCGATCTGCTGCAACATTTTTTCGATGCCCCAGATCTTGTAAGCGTAAATAATTACTTCGGTATCCGAATCGGTATTGAACGTTACACCCTCTTTCTGCAACTGTTTGCGGATGTCTAAAAAATTGTAGATCTCGCCGTTAAACGTGATCACAATATTTTTTTCCGCATCCAGCATCGGCTGGTTTCCTTTGTCGGAAAGATCAATAATACTGAGGCGGCGATGCACCAGCCCGATATTTTTTTCGCACCACATGCCGTAATGATCCGGTCCGCGGTAATTCAGGAAACTACCCATTTTCTGCAAAGCAGATTCCTCCACTTTGCTTTCTTTTAAATTAATGATTCCTGCTATTCCGCACATCTTCTTCGCTTGTTATTTTACGTTGGAACGAATCCTGAATTTTAATAAATAGATCATTTGCTGCACATTCAAACCGCCCGAAACACGCCAGTAGCGGAACACATATTTATTTTTCATGGATGTGAGAAAATAAAAAAACTGTTCCCAAACACGGTTTACTGCCACTTTAAATTGTTCGGGATCGTATATGTTTGATCGCTCGTTTGCCGCGATCAGCTTGTCTAAATACGTTTTGTATTTTTTGATATTATCAATATTGGGTGTATCCTTAAATGATTGCAGGCTGAACAAAAATAATACTTCATCCTCCGGGAATTCAGTCATACCCACTTCATTTAATAAATAATGATACAACACTTTTTTACGGTTGTGAATGTCGCGCACGTTTTTCCCGGAAATATTTTGTCCTTCCTTCCGGTAACGGAGCAGCACTTTATCAATATTTGCAAATTTTGTGATCCGCTTTAAACGATGCCACAAACCGCTGTCTTCCATTTCATTGATTCTATGTCCGAAATCATCAGGATACGCTATCGGCGAACCGTACAGCAGGTTATTATCTTTCAGGATTTGTGTACGCATAATAATCGTAGGATGACAAAAACCTGAGAAAAAAAACAATTTCGCTTTGATCGCAGCATCTGTCAATGGCATTTTTACCAGCGAAGTTTCATCACCAAAAAATTCGAAATGCCCGCCCGAAACACCCACTTCCGGATTTGCATCCATGAATGCCACCTGCCATTCCAACCGCTCGGGAACCGCAAGATCATCGGCATCCATGCGTGCAATGTATTCTGTTTCCGAAAGTAAAATTCCTTTGTTGAGCGTTTCTTTCACGCCCACATTTTTTTCATTCTTCACATACACGATGCGCTGATCCGTGTAAGAACGAATAATATTTTCGGTTTCATCCACCGAACCATCGTCGATGATGAGCAATAAAAAATCGGAAAAAGTTTGGTTCAGAATACTGTCAATGGATTGCCGGATGTATTTTTCCGCATTGTAAGCAGGCATGAGCACAGTAACCTTTGGCTTGTTCATTTTCAAAAAACTATGCGGATGTTTCAAACATTATTATTCAGTGTAAGGGCAAATTGCAACTTAGTTTCCGGCAGGTGCCAGCGTAAATACTTTTGTATTTTTCTCAACTGCTTTTTCCATGGCATCCACGCGTGCTTCCAGGGCATTATTTTTATCTTTCAATTTTTTGATCATCGCTTTCAGCTCTTCCACTTCTTCCGCTTTTTTGTTCAGCTCGTTGGTTTTTTCAATCAGTGCCTGGATCGCTACCATGTTGATCCCGTCAATATCTACGGAAGTAATGGTCGTATCGCTTTCGCCCACGCCAAATGCTTTGTAAAAATCCTGCGCCATTGGCCCAATGTGGCGGATGTTTTTATCCTGCGTTTTGTAATTCCAGTTAGTGATTGGCATTGCCGCAATTTTTCTCAGAATTTCAGCAGCATCCACCGTTTGGAAATTTTCTTTCATTCTTCTGTCGGATAACGTTGACCATGCACCTGCACCGGATACCAGCGTAACGCCGGAAGTTCCTGTACTGTTGGACCAAAAAATAGTTCCACCGGATGCTTTTGCCAAAAACTGGTTGTTGGCTGTGGAATATGTATTCGTATTTACGGTGGAAGCATCAGCCCAAATGAACGAACCGGTTTTTCCATTGGTAGATGCATAATATCCTAAGGAAGTAGAATAATTTCCGCTTGCTAAATTGTGATCGCCCAATGCTACTGCATATGTTCCGGTTGCACCGTTGTGATAACCCATTGCTACTGATCCAAAACCATTTGCAGATGCACCGCGGCCAATTGCCACTGCGCTGTTACCCGCAGCCACACTCACATTCCCAAGCGCAACGGAATTTGCACCAGATGCTGTACACTGGAAACCCATCGACACCGCATTTGAATCGGATGCTAAATTGGTTTGTCCCATTGCAATGGAATAAGGCCCGCTTGCTTTTGAATTATAGCCCGTTGAAAATGAATAATTCCCGATCGATGCATCATCCCACTGGATCCCGGTTACAGTCCCCGCACGGAAAGCACCTTTTTTCGGATACCACATCATGCGTGTTCCTGCGCCGGTAACCGGAATGGTGCCGCTCCCGAATGTTCCCTGCTCCATCAATCCGTCGTTACCGATAATGTGCAATGTTGCAATTGGCGCATTTGTTCCTACTCCTATCTTGCCGGTTGATAAGATCCGCATGCGTTCCACATTGTTTGTTTTCACAACAAGGTCAACCGCATTGGTAGTTCCTAAAAAATTAGTAGCTGGCGCAGTGCTTCCGTTACCGGTCAAATGCCAGTCGTTGGTAGTGTTTCCACAGTTAAGCGCATACGTTGCCGTATCGGAATGTACTGCGTGTGATGCAGTTGTTGCGTTGGCAGATGTAGTTGCAAACGAGGCGCTATCTGCAGTGTATGCATAATGTGCGCTGTCGGATGGTGTTGCATTCAATGTATAATTTGCAGTATCTGCGGTTACGGAATGGTTGGCATTCGTCGCATACGCAGCCGTATCCGAATCGTTATCATTGGCAGGCATCCAGTTGCTGCCGTTCCATTTTAATGTTTTGTTGATCGCAATTCCTGTTGTATCTGCATCGGTTAAATCGTTCAATGCGATTGGTGTAATTGCTGTTCCGGCATTCTGCGAGAACAAAGCATACGGCACAGATAATAATTGTGAGCTGGCCATGGTTACATAACTGCTGCCGCCGGTTACATCCATTTCTACTTTCATGTAATAAGCTGCGCTCCCCCAGTTGATAGCGGAGAACGAAGCTGCGGCACCGCTTCCGGTAGTGGTTCCCTGCCCGATCACCAGTGAAAATAATCCAAACTGGTTGGTAGTCGGATGAAATGTTTCCTCCCATTGCAGCACGCCGCTTGCAGATCCGGAATAAATTCCGATACGGATCCCGATCAGCTGATTGGACAATAATGCATTGGAAGCGTTGCGTGCCACAGCCTGGTAATTAAAACCCTGCGGCGCATTTTGTGCGGATGTTGTCTTTGCCTGCAGGAGCAACACAATCATGCAGGCAATTTTAAAAGCGTTTGTAATTAATTTTTTCATGGTATGCGGTTATGTCTTTATTGTTGAATGAGTAGTTTCTGAATATTATCGAGGCGCTTGTTCAGCGCATCATCATCGTTATCAATGTTTTTTGCTTCCGCTTTCAATTGGTGCATTGCGTCAAAAGAAGCATCCAGTATGGTTACGCGGGTGTACAATGTTTTCAGTGCCAACATAGTAACGCCGTCAATATCCACCATACTAATGCGTTTCCGCGATTCGCCCAGTTTAAATGCTTTGTAAAAATCCTGCGCCATCGGCCCAATATGGCGAATGGATTCCGCTTGTGATTTGTAATTCCAGCTGGTAATTTTTAATCCGGCAATCGCTGATAAAATTTCTTCACCATCCGGTGTATAAAAATTTTCTTTTTTGTTACGGTCCGAAACACTTGCCCAGCTTCCGCTGCCGGGAAACAACGTTACGCCCATTGTGGCGGAAGAGTCGCTGTAAAAAATAACACCGCCGGATGCTCTTACAACAAACTGGTTATCGGCAGGTACGTTGGTTTGTGTGGAAGAAGATGCATCGGCATAAATAAAACAACCGGAATTATTATTGGTGGAAGCATGCGAACCCAGCGCAATTCCCGAACCGTTGTAAGTTGTATTGTAGCTCCCCAGCGCAAAGCCGGTTCCGCCATTGGTAACATTGTATCCGCCAAAAGAATAACCGCCGTTGGACGTGCAATGATAGCCCATCGCCACCGAGCGGGTAAATGTAACCACGCAGCTATCGCCCATGGAAAAAGAACCTCCGTCGTCCACACCCGATAAAATAGTGGTATAACATTTATTTCCCATGGCAAAACTGGCGGTACAGGTCACCCTGCTTGAATCGCCAAAAGCACCGGAATAAAAACCACCGGCAGTTACCGTACAATTGTATCCTACACTGAACGAATTTTCTCCAGTGTTTGCATTCGCCCAGCGGTTACCGCTTACGGTTCCTGCGCGGAATGCGCCTTTGCGCGGGTACCACATCAGGTAGGTGCCATTGGTATACGAAAGTGTTGTATCTCCTGATCCAAAAGTTCCAACATGCAGTAACCCGTCAATACCGGTAATTTGCAATGCTGCCTGTGCTGCGGTTACCCCGATGCCGAGCTTGCCATTTTCCGTAACACGCAACCGCTCCAGGTTATTGGTGCGGATGGCAAATGCAACAGAATCGGTTGTACCGAGCTTGTTGGTAGTAGCGGTAGGCGCATTGCCGGTTACCGACCAGTTAAACGGAACAAATGCCGCTGCATAACCGGTGGTATCAGCTGTTGTACTGGTGGAAACATTGCCTGTAGTTTGTGCATTGGCAGCATATACCGCCGGACCGGAAATGTTTGCAAACTGTACGGTATCGTTCATATTCATAATGTGCAATGCATACACCGATGTAGCAGTACTCGCAACATGGCCTGCATTGCTTGCGTATGAAACCGTATCACGGTCGTTGTCCGGTTTTGGAATCCATTGGCTGCCGGTCCATTTTAGCATGTAGCCGGTATGATTGCCCGCAGTATCCACATCCGTAAGGCTGTTCATGGAAACGCCGCTGAGCGTGTGCGTTTTATCCGAATAAAATGCATACGGAACAGAAACAAATTGCGACGTACCCATGGATACAAAAGAGCTTCCGCCGGTATAATCGATCTCCACTTTCATGTATTGATCTGCAGCTCCCCAATTAATCAGACTGAACGCCGATAAGGAACCATTTCCGGTGCTGCTTCCCTGCCCGATGGTGATGTGAAATACACCTGCAAAATCGGTGGAAGCGGTTTGTGTTTCTTCCCATTCCAATGTGCCTGTAGCGGAACCTGCATAAATACCTGCTTTAACGCGAATGGACTGGTTGGGAATAATGAGCCCGGATGCATCACGGGCAACACCCTGGTAAGGAATTGCATACGGAACGGTTTGCGCCTGCATCGCCGTAAAGGCAAGATAAAACAAAACAAACGCACCTATTATTTTTTTAAATGAACCCATGTTATATTTTGATAATGCGGAGTGTACGGATGATCTTGCCGGAATTTTTTTCGGTGATCGTTAAAAAATAAACGCCGCTTTTTATGTCTTTTATTTCCAGTTGTTCCGGTTCTCCTTTACTCTGATTTCCAGTCACCTGTTTTTGGATCATCACACGACCGGAAATATCTGTTAGTTTTAATTCAACAGGCCCGGAAGCTGTAATACCGTCAATACTCAGGCGGTCCGTTGCCGGATTGGGATATACGCTGATGAACTGATCGGAGGAATTATCGGGAACGGCTGTCATACCGGCATCATCTGGTTGTTCAAATCCTTGTGTGAGAATATTGGAAGAAGCGGTAAACGTAGCCACCATTGGCTCGCCCAGCGTAGATGAAAGATTGCCGGTAGCACCGGAACCGAAATTCCCGTAAGAGCTGATCACCGAAAGGTTAAGGCTTTGGGAAAACCCGGCAGATGCAATACAAATAAACAATAGAGAGAGAAGGAGTAATTGCTTTTTCATCAAATGTGTATTTAAGCAAATTTAATAAAAAAATCGGCATAAATGAGTGGTTTTTTCTCTTCTGTTCTTTTACTTTTTGAAGGCAAAAGTAACAATCCCGCACGTGCGGGATCCGCCTGTAATGTAATTTTTCCTTCCGCTGGCGCTGTAGGAAAACCGCGGCTAATTTCACGCATCCGGTTGATCGCTCCGTAGTTTTAATCCTTCTGGCGCTCATTCCCGCTATTACTGCACAGGCAGAAAGAGTCTGCAGAATGAATATTCCATTGTTTTAAAAAAGTGGCAGCAGTATGTTTTGAGAAGCGGGAGTGCAATTTGGAAGGAAAGAGGATAGTTTATCCTTCCGGGATTACCACCGATTCCGTGTGCTTTAACTCCGCACGGTCGATGATCTTTTTCCCGATCTTTTGAAAAGGGACTTCAATGAGGTTGTAAGTAATGGAAGATATCAGCACCGTGATCGCAACTGCAAAACAATAAGTAATTGCATAATTGACCATTCCATTTGAAAAATGATCGATGAGGTTAAATTCCGCCAGCCAGTGCAATACGCCAAAATGCACGAGGTACATACTAAAGCTCACTTTTCCGATGTAATTGATGATTGGATTTACAAGTATTTTCCATTGGTATTTGCTCAGGGCGATCCCCAATACAAGGAAAGCGACGCCATACAAAATGTGATCGGGAATGATGAAACGATTGCCAATATCCAATAAATGCAGGATTAAAATCATCCCGAAGATCAATAATTGTTTCCCGGAAAGTGTGGTTAACGATTCCTTTTCGGCAACGATAAAATAGAACATGATCCCGAGCGCAAAAACCGGTAATTGGTTTGGGAAATAGAAAAACAAATATTCGCGCCACAGCCTGTCGAAGCCTATCAACGGGTAACGCAATAAAATGATCTGCAATACAAAATCGATCAATAAGCTGATGAGGAAAAAACTGAATGCCTGGTTAAGATTTTTGATCTTCGAAAACAGGAAAGGCAGGATCGCATAAAACATCATTTCCACTGTGATCGACCAGCCGCCCGGAACAAGACTGTTGATCCAATACGGATTTATGCCGTGTAAAAATGTAACGTTGGAGATCACATTCATGGCGGTGATGTGTGTTTCATCGCCCAGCCAATAGTTGTAGCCGAAACCATGCTGAAATAAATAATAACAAATGCCAATGTAATACATGGGCGCAATCCGGAAAACGCGACGAATGAAAAAATTCTTTATTGGAAATTTCTCTTTGTTAATGCGGTTTTTGAACGATAAAAACAACGTGAACGCACTCGCGATGTAAAACAACTGAACACCGCGTGCACCCTGGTGAAAAATTTTATCAAGTGTAGGCGGCAACCCCGAATTGCTCAGATTCAATCCATGAAACATACAGGTATGAAACAGGATCACGCCAAGGATGGCAAGGCCGCGAAGGGAATCTATGTAATCCAGTTTTTTCATAACAAAACGTAGCTAATTAAATAAAGTCACAGATTCACAGATTTTTAATCCTAAAAATCAATTTCACACAGATAAAATCGCTTCGCGATTTTGACAAATCCATGTAATTGTTTTATAATTTTTTAATCTGTGAATCTGTGGCAAAAATATTTATTGCTACAAAGTTCTCAACACTTATTTTATTTAGATCACTTTGTAATATTCGCCGATGGTAAATTTTGTGTTGGTATTAATGGAACCGTGTTCGCTTGGTTTGTAATTCGCAAATTTGATCACTCTAAAGTCCACACTCACACGCGATTTTCCGGTAGTGTTCACTTTATTACCGTGTGTTAAATTACTGCCGTTCCAGCAAATGGTTTCGCCGTAATTACAAGCCATTGGTGCGTAATCGCCTTTATCTTCCTCGGATTCCACCCAAATGGTATTGGTATCAAATGCTTTTGTAAAGGGTAAAAACCAATTGTCTTCTTTTACTTCCATCGCCCAGACCGCATCGCGGTAAAGCTTATCCTTGTGAAATTCGCCCACAGCCACATTGTTCGGCAACGCAATTCTGTAAGTAGGAATAGCCTGGTACACGATCTGCTCGCCATAAAACGGCTGGATCACTTCTTTGATGAAGGTTTCGTACATCTGCGTAAACTCAGGCGTACGCGCCCATTCATAATACATTTTATGATAAAATGTGCTTTGATCTTTCTCCCTGCTCAGCAATTCTATTTCGTGATTGATCGTCGACAGGTCTTTAATATTGAAGACCTGTTCCAGCTTTTCGCAAAAAGGGAATTTAGAAATATCGTAGCTAATTTTTTTCATAATCTGTTGTTATTTTATAAACGGATCCAGCTTGTTGGGATCAGATCTTGTGTACTTATTTTCGGGTCCAGCACCCATTTATCGGGCGCCACCACTATTTTATCCGGATTGGTATTCAGCCATGCAGCCCACCATCCGAAGGAACTGTTCGGGATAATAAAATGTTTGCAGTTGATCAGCATGTGCAAACAATCCCTGAATTTATCGCCGTATAAATGCTTTTCGATGATGGTATGCGGATAACGGAATTTTACATTTTCCCGTACCCAGTTAAGATCATCCGACACAATAAAAAAATGTGCGTTGTTCACTTTTGAAGCGATCAGGTCCATCGCATCCGTAATGTATTTTTCAAAATAATCGCTGGTGTAACGGTTGCCATCATCCTGGCGGCGGATGTTCAGACAAACCGAATTTTCATTCTTGATCCGCTCCAGTAATGCTTTTCCTTCGTCGTTGAGCGTGGTGGTAATAATAAATTCCTTTTGCAGAATGTCTTTTATATCGCTGAAATATTTTTCGCTCTGCCAGTAACCGTCCAGGTAATAATTTCCTTTTTTTGTAAGCAGGTCGGGGTAAAAATGATAATGCGGCTCATAGATCATCGTATGCGGCCTGATCTTATTTTGCAATTTATTCAGCAATTTTGCAACCGGTGCCGCAGCCGTATTTTTAAAAAGATCAACTTCTTTTTGACTTGCATAAACGGGCTGAATGTTAAAAACAGAAAGGTCGAATGTGCGATATGGCAAGCCACCCGGCAATACCTTTGTTTCGTAATGGAAAATATCCAGTTTTAATTCCGTATTGTTATAATGCGCCAAACGCCTCGCTGCTGCGTATTGAAACATTTGATTACCAATACCGCCATGTATTTTTGCTATGATCATCGGGTTACAAAAATATCAATTTATTTGATGTTGCTGTCAGGTCCATTATCACTATTTTAAGTTTCCACGTTTAAAGCGCAGCAACTGGTAAAAGCGACTGATTTTTTGCCCTAATTTAAAGCTGTTGGAATTCCGCAAATTCACAATTTCCTGCGGCAAACGCTTGCTTACCCATTCTTTCATCAGCGCATCATCATCCACTAAAAGGTCGAGATCTTTTTTGAATAATTCCTCGTTCCAGTTATTGCTCAGGCTCAATTCCAGTACATCGTTAATGTATTTCCGGCGCTGCATTTTCAGGTTTTCAATTACGCCTGCAGACAAATTTTCCGTCAACAGCAACTGCATCACTTTGTGTGATTTCAATAAAATATCGCGTTCTTTCAGCGTGCTGAAAACGCCGCCTGTATGTCGCATGTAAACCGCCATTACATCCGGCAGGTAACCAATTTTTCCATGTTTTGCATGCAGCATGTGCAGCGCATAATCGCCCAGCGGCGATTCGATGAACCATGCAGGTAACGCCGCATTCAGCACATTGCGGTACATCACGGAAGGTGTGTGCGCTAAATTCTTTTTTGCCAGATCTTCAATCGTAAATGTTTCCTGCTTCCGCGATGAATTCAGCGGAGAAATGAATAATTCTTTTCCTTCTTCCAAAATATTCACCGCATGAAAACACATCGCATAATCAGGATTTGCTTCCAAAAAATCTACCTGTTTTTTTAATTTCAATGGATCGGTCCAATAATCATCTCCTTCGCAAATGGCAATGTATTTGCCTGTTGCAGCCGTAAACAAGTCAATAAAGTTTTGGGATGCGCCTACGTTTGGATTCTGAAATATGACTTTGATAAAAGGATATTTTTCTTTGTAACGCAAAATAATTTCCTGCGTTTTATCCTTCGATCTATCGTCCGCAATAATAAATTCCCAGGAATAACCGTGCTGCTGCTTCACAATGCCTTCCATCGTTTCAGCAATGTATGCTTCGTGGTTATACGTAAGCACACAAACAGAGATCAGCGGTTGAGTAGTTGCAGGTTCCATGCGGTTTTTAAAATAATGATTTTATTTTTTTCACGATCTCCAGATCAGGTTCTGCTGCAAACAGTTCGGTATTTGCAGAGATTACTTCTGTTGGTAAATTCCACCATTGCGCATCCAGCAACGCCGCGATCACTTCTTCCGAAAACCGGTATTTGATAATTTTTGCAGGCGAACCAACGGCAATGGCATACGGCGGAATGTCCATATTTACCAGCGAATTAGCACCAATCACGGCACCGTCGCCGATTTTCACACCGCGTAAAATAGTACTGTTACAACCGATCCACACATCATTCCCTATCTCGCAGGGCTTTTCAAACGGACTGTAATGTTTGTGCGGCGTCAATTGAAAAGATTTTACCGAATATAAAAAACTGTGATTGGTCACACGTTTGTAATCATGCTCCTCCGGGCCGATGGTGACTCCCCAGGAAATGGACGTAAATTTTTTAATGATGGAATTGATCACGATCGTGTATTCACCAATGTAGGAAAGCGTATCCATTTCCGAATACGCCATTTTGGAAAATTTACCCACCATCGCCGATTCACCCAAAGTAGAACGGATGATCGTTGCATGATCATTTATTTTTGCAGAATCCGAAATCACCGAATCCGTTATTTCCACATCCTTGTTCATGTTTTACGCTTTTTTTTTGTTTAAATAATACGCGAGGCATTCCTCCGGATATTGTTTTAATTTCATTTCAGTGATCAGCAGATCCAGATCATAGCGCACACTTTTCATGGTTATTTTTTGCGTTTCCGAATCATACAATATATAATCCGCCACGTTGATTACTTTCCTGTTTTGCCCCACGCTGCCTGTATTGTACAGGTCAAAGCCATTGTTCCGGTAATGGAACTGGTGATGCGAATGCCCGATCATGTAATTCCCGTCCAGCTCCACCGTTGTATCCGGATAAATATACTGATTATTAAATGTATGCTGCAACGTGAAGCTATCCAACAATTGTTTTTCCTTAAACGTTTTTATCTCGCTATAGCGATGAAATTCTTTAATAGTTTGATTAAAAAACTGCTGCACCAATTTATTTTCACCCGGATATTTTCCATCAATAAATGCTTCTTCGTGATTTCCCATGATCAGCACCGGATTTTTTAACGACATCGCCAGATCCACACAGGCATTACTCCATGGCCCGTAATTGACCAGATCACCCAAACAGGCGCTTGCATCGTATTCGCCGCAATCTTTCAACATTGCTTCAAACGCAGGCAGGTTGCCGTGTACATCGCTATAGATCAGCCAAATCATGTTCGATCATTTTTTTAATTCCATCGTTGAATGCAACACGCGGCTGCCAGTTCAATTCCGTTTTCGTTTTTTCCACATCGTAAAAAAAAGAAGGCGCTTTGTCTTCATTCATCAATTCAATCGTGGTTCCGGGAATATTCACTGCAATTTCTTCCGCCACTTCCTTATTGGAAAAGGATGTTCCGGTTGCCCCAATGAAGATTTCGTTTTCTTCTTGCAGCGCTGCCGCGATCAATAATTCAACCGCATCGCTCACTTCCAGGTAATCCTGTTTCCTGCTACCATTGCCATATACCGCGATGCTTTTATTTTGTTTTGCCTGTTTGCACATTTTCGGCAGCAATGAATTTTGATCCATTCCGGCGCCATATAAATACGTAAACCGGATGATCGCATAATTTTTTTGCTGAACAATTAATTTTTCTTCCGCGATCTTCGCCTGTCCATAAATAGAAGGTGTATTAAAATTACTTTCTTCTTTTATCACATCGCTATGCGCACCGTAAACGGCCACACTCGACACGTAAATCACTTTTTGGAAAGATACTTTTTGCAGGATCGAATTTATAAATTCGCGCTGTGCATCAAATTTTTTTTGATCCAGCGAATGATTGCCGATCGTGATGAATAAATAATCGGTGATCAGGGGAATTTTGTTGATCCGGGTAACCGGAATTTTTGTACAACCTTCCGGAATGCGATCGTTGTTATTGTTGTACAATGCAAGCACCCTGAATTTTTTTTCCAGCAATGCGGAAATTAAATTTCTGCCTAAAAAGCCATTTGCACCAACAACTGCAGCATTCATCAGATTTTTTTATAGTTTGTATTTTCAATAGATTGATTGGTTACCATTGTTTCCACCGAATCGTTTTCCACTTCCAGCTCTTTCCAGTAACGCAAAATTGTTTTCTGCTGAATGGTATATTCCGGCTGAATGTTTTTCAATAATAAATCAGCGATCATTTTCGGTTCGTTAAATCCGCACAGCGATCGCGATGCAGTAGTTCCGGAACAGCGCGCATTGATCTCAAAAACATACGGCTCGCCATCTTTCAATCGCAGCTGCACATTACAGGCACCAAAAGGTTTCAGGCCTTTCATTATTTTTAATACGGTATTTTCGATCGCTTCATTTTTTTCTACAAAACATTTGTACGTATCGCCATCACGCAAAATACGACGCATCACAATTACACCTTTGCATTCGTTTTCCAGGTTAACTGTACCACACGTATACTCATCGCCTTCAATGTATTCCGATGCAATAAAATCCTGCGGCAACAGGTCTTTTCGCTGGATCAACGCATCCAGATCATTTTCACTTTTTACCAGAAAAACGTTTTTGGAACGGGCACCGCCTACTTTTTGTTTTACAATGATCGGTACGCTCAACAATGTTTTATTCTTTACCAACTCGGTAAATTCATAGGTAAGCGGAACGCCCACACCGATTGCTTTTAATTTATCGAAAAACAACATCTTATCATCCGATACATCCACCACTTCCTCATCGCTCACGATCACCGTTGTTCCGATCGCTTTAAACTTTTCACGGTTTTGAGATAAGATCTTTAATTCCGCATCCAGGCCGGGGAAAAGCAGATCGCATTTTTCATTTTTGCAGATCTCCAATAATGCATTAATATAATTCGGGTGGTTGGAATACGGAATTTTATATGCTTTCGGAACGGCATACAAACCCGTTGCCAATGATTCGCCATCCAGCCCGATCACATTGTAATCCGTACCGTACAGCGATTTAATAATGCTTTGTCCAACACCACCGCCAACACCCGTAACTGCTATTGTATATTTTTTCATTTGAATGCGTCTGTAACTAATTTACATATAAAAAGAATTTCTTCTTTTGTCAATTGCTGGTAAAACGGCAAACATAAAACACGCACTGCCACTTCTTCCGAAACCGGGCAGGCGTAGCGTTTTTCAAGGTATGGCAACGTATTCAGCGACGGATAAAAATACCGGCGCGTGTTCACTTCATTTGCTGCCAAATGATTTTTCACTTTTAATAATACTTCTTCACTTTTGAAGAGGATGGGAAAATAGCTGTAATTATAATCCAACCCGGAAGGAATCACCGGAAATTCGATTTCTAAATTTTTTAATTCAGTGCGGTATGTTTCCGCAATTGCTTTCCGTTGCTCAATAAAACCGCTTACTTTCGGTAAATTGCACAAGCCCATTGCTGCATGAAATTCCGAATTTTTCCCGTTGATCCCAATGCTTTTATAATCATCGCCAAGATGCCCGAATGCTTTGTGTAAAAAAATCTGATCGTTCAGTTCTTTGTTATTGCAAATGATAGCGCCGCCTTCCACCGTATGAAATAATTTTGTTGCGTGAAAGCTGCAGGTGCTGATATCGCCGTACTGAAAAATACTTTTCCCATTTATTTTTACGCCGAACGCATGTGCCCCATCGTAAATTACTTTCAGATTATGTTTCTTCGCGATCTGTTCAATTTTTACCACATCACAGGGAAAACCGTATACGTGTGTGGCAAGGATGGCAGACGTTTGTGGTGTGATCGCTGCTTCGATCTTATCCGCATCAATGCAAAATGTTTTCGGTTCAATATCCACAAAAACCGGAGTGCAATTTTCCCATAAAATAGCACCCGTAGTTGCTACGTATGAAAACGGCGTAGTGATCACCTCGCCTGTAATTCCCAATACTTTTATCGCGATCTGCAGCGGAACAGTGCCATTCACAAGGAATTGCAAATACTCTACATCTAACCGCTTTTTTAATTTTTCCTCCAGTTCGTTTACCAAAGGCCCGTAATTGGTCAGCCAGTTTCTTTCCCAGATCCCGTCCAGATAAGCGGTATATTCTTCCTTCGAAGGCAGGTATGGTTTGGTAACGTTGATCATTTAGTTTTTATTTTTGAACTATTCTATTTTTGAATGTCATCCCGCAACATTGCGGGATGACAGTATAATTGATGATAGGGATTTCATAATTAAATTTTTTTTACACCCCGCTTCACACAGCTTTCATCTATAATTTATAATTCATCATTTATAATTCCTTTCATTTCTTCCTCCCGATCAAATCATACACATTTTCTGTTTTATTTTCCCATGGAAAATCATCATATAATGGTTCTTTTCCGATGAATGCACACAACTTTTTATAACTGTCCTTTTCTCCTAAATTCAGCACCAATAAATCGTTCTCACGGTATTTAAAATATTCTTTCACCGAATACGAATGGTTGCTGTACGCATCCATTAAAATTTGTTTGTTGTACAGATCATCATCCGGTGTGTTGTAAACAAACTTCATGAACTTATAGGGAAAACCGGTGTAAATATATTTTACTTCCTCTAAATTTTTCTTCGTCGGCACACCTTCATTATCGCCCCACAGCTTGCTGTGAAAGCTCAGCAGCGATTCGTACCATTGTTCCGCCGAATCGCGCTCCGTTAAAATAAATTTACTTCCGTTGAATTTCTGATCGAGGTATGCATACGTGAATGGAAAGCTAAACGGCGCATCCTGGAAAGCATCCGCCGTTTTGCAATAACTATCCAGATCCGAAAAATTGCGCTTCGACCAGTTATCCAGCATCCACTCGCCCCTGCTTTGCTCCCCCATTTTATACTGCAGATCTTCCAGCGCCTTTTTTACAGACGTGGTGCCGGTTTTGTTAAAACCAATGCAGAATACTTTTGTTTTCTTTTTAAAAACCATCATTCAAATTAACCGCCGATGCGTTTCAATTTATTTTTTATTCTTCCAAGTAACGATGCATTTCCTTGTCCGTTGCTCACCGGCGCAGCCATATAATCCAGGCTGTGCTCCGGTAATTCTTCTTTAAAATCAGTAGCAACAGGCGATGTCAGCATCTGGATCTTTTGTCCCTTAATGGCTACAAACGTACATCTGTCTTTGTGTTCAATTCCCGGTTTCCCGAAATTGACGTGTGCCGGTGCAAAACATTCATACACCGAGCTGAATCCTGCTTTTGTAAAAATATTTACCAGTGACGGGCGTGTGAACCAAAAACTTTCCGGGTTATCCCAGGAAGCCCACAAACGCGTTGCTTTTAAGCTCTGCTCATCTTTTTTATCGTGCTCAATTTGTAAAACGCCATGATACGATACGCCGTCTTTTCCATACGGGTGGATCGGTTCCAGTGCAATGTGCGTGTCCACGATCGCCAGTTTGTTCGACATTTCATGCATTTTATTGATCAGCGCGATCGCATCGCCAGCCGTTAAGTGATACAGCAAACCGCTGCAAATAATAATATCAAACATGCCGTGTGTCGCCACCGAAATATCGCGTGCATCGCCCTGGCGGAATTCCAGGTTTTTCAATCCAAGCACATCCCTGCAAAAAATTGCTTTGCTGATGCTTGCTTCCCTGATCTCCACACCCAGAACCTGCGCACCCTGCATCGCAAATTCAATGGAAAACTGTCCATCAAGACTACCTAAATCTAATACTCTGCACTCCGATAATGGTTTACCAACCAAATCTTTTGAAAGCTGCACGATCCGTTTTAAGCGTGTATGCGGGATCTGTAAATTTCCTTTCGTCCAGATGCCATGCGGCAACGGAATATCATACGACCATTCACCGTATTGCTTTTTTAAACTTTCTATCTGATCAAGTATTTCCTGCTTTTCCATGCACGTTGTATTTTGTTGTTTTAGTCTGTGTGTGTTTTACCGCAAAGGCGCAAAGGAGGCGCAAAGCTCGCGGAGTCGTATATTTTATTTTTTATTTATTTGTTTCCTTTTTTATTTTTGTCTACTGTTTACTTCTTTTTGATTTTTCACTTTGCCTACTGCACATTGCCTACTTTCTTTTTGTTTACTTTTTCATTGTCTACTTTTTCCTTTTTGTCTACTGCCTACTTCTTTTTGATTTTTCACTTTGCCTACTGCACATGCCTACTTTCTTTTTGTTTACTTTTTCATTGTCTACTTTTTATTGTTTGTCTACTGTCTACTTCTTAGTGATCTCCCATTTAAAATCCGGTTTCAGCGGAGCCACACCTTTTCCCATCCAGGCACCGATCTTCAGCTGCTTGTTCATGATCGTAAACGAAAGTACATCATTCAGCTTCACTGCCACAGCACGCTCATCGATCACCATCAGTAAATTAATATAAAAAGTATCTGCATTGAAAAAATTCTTCGGCAGCAATAATTTATTTTCCATCAATCCTTCGGCATTCTCATTTGTTTCTGCATCTGCGGAAGCAGTAGTACACACAAACAAATAATTCCCCGAATTATCTTTTACCTGGATCGTGGAATCCAACCGGAATCCTTTTTTCTTTTTGTTATACGTCACCGTTAACTCCAGCTCCTCATCCATGCGCATAGAATCGCCATACTCTTTCCCATGTGCTTTTATTCCCACCGATACCACTTCCACTTCTGCGGAAACTGCCGAACGGTCATCCGAAAGCACTTTGTATTCGGTCATTCCCTCATCATTTCCGTCTTTCAAATACGCATTCACACTTTCATCCACACCGCCGCTAAAGCTGATGCTGCCGTTGCTCAGCACAATTCCTTTGCTGCACAAACTTTTTACGCTCGCCATGTTATGACTTACAAAAAGTACCGTACGTTCGCCCGCCTCACTCACCTCTTTCATTTTCCCGATCGCTTTTTTCTGAAACTCCGCATCACCCACGGCTAACACCTCATCTACAATTAATATTTCCGGCTCCAGATGCGCGGCTACAGCAAAACCCAAACGTACCATCATTCCGGATGAATAGCGTTTTGCAGGCGTATCCACATATTTTTCAACACCGCTGAACGCGATGATCTCATCCAGCTTTCTGCGGATCTCCGCTTTGGTCATGCCGAGAATAGCGCCGTTCAAAAAAATATTTTCACGGCCGGTAAGCTCCGGATGAAAACCCGTACCCACTTCCAATAACGCAGCAATGCGGCCTTTCACTTTTATTTCTCCAACCGTTGGAGATGTAATTTGTGACAATATTTTTAACAGCGTGGATTTACCTGCACCGTTCTTTCCAATGATCCCAATCGCTTCTCCGCGCTTCACATCAAAATTAATATCTTTTAACGCCCACACTAAATCGCTACCACCTTTCATTGTTCTATCATTCACTTCCCCCACTTTCAAATACGGATCTTCCTTGCCGCGCAGCAAATGCCAGGCGCGGTTAATGTCGTGCGACAATGCCCCCGTACCAATTTGTCCCAGGCGGTATTGTTTCCCTAAACCTTCTACTTTTATGATCGTATCCGACATTTTCCTGTATAATTCAAATCAATTTAAGCCCTTACTTTTTGCATGCTGTTCACCAATCCTTCCACCTGGTCCCGGATCTCTTTCAACGCCGTGGTTTCCCACAAAGCGGCTTTGCGCATCGGACCAACGCACCACATGCCTTCTTCAATCTGCTGGTCTTTGTTGATGATCGCGCCTTCTTCCGTACAGGAAATTCCCAATCCCAACGCATCCGGCACCACTTTTCCGCGTTCGATGAGATCGCGGATGATTGGAAATTTTATTTTCCGGTAATTGCTTTCCGGTCCGGTGCAATTAATTATTTTTTGAAAGCTGATCGTTTTTTCTCCTTCCGGATTTACAAAAACCGTTTCAAAACCATTTTCATTTTTCACAGTAGAAATTAATTTTCCTTTCGAAATTTTTAACGTTCCTGCTTTCATTAATTTATCCAATACTTCTGCTGTATCGTTCGGGATACGGTGCCTTGCAATCTCCCAGAACGGGCGGAAGCGTTTCAGAAAAACCGCTTTTTGTTCGGTGCTCCAGAACGACCAGATCTTTTGTGTATACGGACGAATACTGTCTAAAATCAATGGCCAGGGAACATCCGGATTGTTTTTAATGCAGCCCGTAATTGCTTTGAACAATTCGCCGGGAGGCAATAAATACGGTGCATCCCATGTATATTTTTGTGAGGAAATGTAATGCGGCAAAGGCAATCTTCCGCTGCGCGATAACATCAGGATCTTACCTGTAAAATTACGCACATGCAACCCCAGCACCACATCCACAGCTGTTAAGCCGGTTCCCATCAATAAAATATGTTCATCGCCTTTGATGTTGTGATACACTTTATCCGTCCATGGATTGGAAAAATACCGCGGATCATTTTTTACATCTTTGTGTTCTTCTAAAATATCGGCAGGCGGGAAATTCCCCAATGCCAAAATCACTTTGCTTGCCTGCAGCGTAACGCCGGATGACAATACCACCGTTTTATTTTTTCCTGTTCCCAGGATGGAGATCGCTTCATCAATGCGGATCAGGAAACGGCCTTCCAGCCGGTCGTGTACTTCCTTCAAACGCTCTACTAAATAATCTCCGAAGATCTTGCGCGGAACAAAAGAAGTGGCATTAATATTTTTGATCAGGTGATTGTAACGGAATGCATTTTCTTCGAGCCATTTTACAAAATCATCCGGCTTACCGGGAAAAAGGCTCATGTTCGCAGCCACCACATTCAGCGGTTGGTGCGTAAATTCCTGCTGATACGCCACACCACGCCCTAACTTTTCCGGATCTTTTTCCAACAAGGTAATTTCCGGGCCATGCTCCATTTCTGCCAAACGCATTGCTGCCAGCACTCCTGAAAGTCCACCTCCGATTATAACTACTTTTTCTCTTTGCATGTGCATCAACTAAAAAATGAACTGCTATTTTTTAAATAGTGTCCATGAAACTTTTTTCGATTTTATTAAACAATACCACCCCGATAAAAAGAATTAAAATTAAGGATATTAAGCTATATAGCAGGTATGCCGGGCTAAAAAAACCAACACCTAAAAAACCGTATTTAAAACATTCGATGATGCTTGCCATTGGGTTAAGCAACATCAATCCTTTGTACTTATCGGAAACGGAGGAGAGCGGATAGATCACCGGCGTTGCATACATCAGCAGCTGCACGCCAAACGTGACCAGGAATTTAAGATCGCGGTATTTGGTGGTGAGTGATGAAATAATAATACCCATTGCCAAACCATGCCCTGCCATTAAAAGCAACAGTACCGGAAATAACAACGCAACGGTATTCATGTGCAATACCGCTCCTTTAAAAAAATAAAAATAAAGCCAAAACGCCAAAAACAATACAAATTGAATACTGAACCGCACAAAGTTAGAAACCACAATGGAAACCGGCACGATCAATCTTGGAAAATAAACCTTCCCGAAAATGGCAGCGTTGGCGGTAAATGTTTCGGAAGTTTTGGTGAGGCAATCGGCATAATAATTCCACAAAATAATGCCAGCCATGTAAAATAAAACAGGCGGAATTCCATCCGTGGGAATATTGGCAATACTCCCAATGATGTAAAATGTAACGGTGGTAAGAATGGGTTGGATGAGGAACCAAAGCGGACCGAGCACTGTTTGTTTGTAAGTAGCTACAAAATCGCGCTTTACAAACAGCATCAGCAGATCGCGGTAACGCCACAAGCCTTTAAAATCAATGCTTAACATCGATTGCCGCGGCTTTATTATCAAATCAAATTCGTCCTTATCGGTTGTTCCGTTCATGAATGATTAATGATGTAAATTTCACAAAACATGTAAAACTCAAAGATGCGAACTTTTATCCTATTATCGAAATATTAAAGGGCTGGAAACGCTTAAAATTATAGTAACAAAATCATTGATTTATGTTGTTGGAGGAAAATGTTGTTTTTGCAATATTACAAAAACAGGACTGTCATCCCGGGTCGGTGCCCGGGATGACTGCTCAGGAGGGAATTTCTGTTTCCTAAGCAACATTGTTCCACAGCATGGCTATTTTTATCAGCGCGCAGCATTTAATTTTTTTGCGATCTCGTTTGCAAGCAATGCACTGAAAACAGCAGCGCCTTTTTTGTTCAAATGCCCGATATCAAAGGAATTGGAAGCGAGGTACAATTGGGGAAACGTTTTTACATCAGCCAGCTGGATCACATTTGCTTCCGGCAGCTGCTGCATGATTGGCAATAACGCTGCATAATCCGCTGCATTTAATTTGGGCGGCATCACAAAAAACAAATGAATGCCCGCCTCCTCCGATTTTGCGATCAGTTTTTTCAGTTTGTTCATGTGACATACATTTGCTTCTGCAGCAATTAATTTCTTTGAAAATGCCTGCTCCGAGCCTTTTCTCCGCTCGTTTAAAACAGTGGTATCTTTCAAAAATGCATTCAAACGGAAACTAAATTCATCTTCTCCTGGCGTATCATTCATTTCATCGTTCAACGAATAAAAACCATTTTTAGTAGCGTCCGTCGCGGCGGAATTTTCCTTCTTTTTAAAAAGTGTTAACACACCCGAAAAATCAAATTTATTGTTCACATAACTCTGGCAATATGCGTCGATCTGCTGCTTTTTAAGAGCAGCCGAATCATTGGAGCGTAAAATATACTGGGTCGCAAAACGCAGGTATTTAAAATTCATCCAGTAATAATTCCGTTTGGAATCCACATTCAATTCCGAAATTTTATTCAGCGGCTGCAGCTCTAAAAATGCATATTTTAAATGCGCATGATCTTCTTCAAGCAGCTGCTCGTATAAAAAATATTCTTCAGGATTGAACGTAGCAGGCGCTCCCAGGTTGTAAGTCGAAAAATGATACGCACCCAGCACGCTATCCAACACATCAGGATTTACCTGCCGGAACATGCGGCTGGAGCCAAAAACCACCGCATTGTACTGCGCGGAATGTTGCTTATAATACGTGTACTTTTTTGAGTAATACGGGCTGCCCGAATATTTATCCCTGTCAGGCAGATGCGCCAACCAGGCCAGCAGCAGAAACAGCAGGCAAAAAATAAATAGTTGTCGGAGGAAGCGCTTCATCTGCTTTAAAATTGAAAATAAATAAACTGTTTATTAGCGCCGCCGTAATTGGAAATGGCGATGATGATTAAAAAGTAAAACGACCACCGCACTGCTCTCGGCAATTTCAGCGCAGCCGTTGCCAATGCATATTGCTGTTCCCTTCCCAGCCATTCGATGAGCAGGAACAAACACAAAATTACGATCAATATCACCGGTGTTTTATGCGGCATGCTGAACATGGAAACGGAGAACAGATCGGCAATATAAGCAAGCGCTGCATGCACATTATCGGCACGGAAAAAGATCCAGGCAAACACCACCAATGCAAACGTGGCCGCCATGTTCAGGAATTCGCTGATGGAAGGTAAATAATTTCCTTTTGCTACAATTTCCAGGTTATTCCGGTTACGGTCGAGCAACAGCAAAGGCAAAAAATAGATCGCGTTGAGCGCGCCCCAGATGATGAACGTCCAGTTGGCACCGTGCCAGAAACCACTTACTAAAAATATAATAAAGGTGTTCCGTACTTTCATCCAAATGCCGCCGCGACTGCCACCCAGCGGTACATACAAATAATCGCGGAACCAGCTGGAAAGCGAAATGTGCCAGCGGCGCCAGAATTCGGCTATATCGCGTGAAAAATATGGAAAGGCAAAATTGCGCAGCAGCTCAATTCCAAACAACCGCGCCGTTCCCAGTGCAATATCGGAATAACCCGAAAAATCGCAGTAGATCTGGAACGCAAACATAACTGCGCCGAGTAAAAGTGTGCTGGCGGAATAATGCGAAGGGTTATGAAAAGCCATGTTTACATATTCCGCGCAATTATCTGCGATCACTACTTTTTTAAACAATCCCCAAAGGATCTGCCGCAGGCCGTCCGTTGCTTTGCTGTAATCAAATGTACGCTCCCGCTGGATCTGTGGCAGCAAATGCGTGGCACGCTCAATAGGCCCGGCTACCAGCAAAGGGAAAAAGCTCACGAAGACCGAATAATCCACAAAATTTTTCACCGGTTTTATCCGGTCTTTGTAAATATCGATCACGTAGGACAAGCCATGAAACGTGTAAAAAGAGATCCCCACCGGCAAAATAATGTGCAGCAGCGTAATGTCCGGCTTGTAGCCGAAACGCCCGGTAAGCTCCGAAAAAGAAGTGATAAAAAAGTTATAATATTTGAATACGCCCAGGAAACCAAGGTTCACGATCACGCTGATCCAGAACCATGTTTTTTTCATGCGCTGATTACGGGCTTCGTACATTTTCAAACCCGTAAAATAATCCAGCGCGGTGGAAAAGATCAGTAAAAATAAAAAACGATAATCCCAGCAGGAATAAAAAAAGTAGCTGGCAATCAGCAACAGCAGGTTTTGCGAGCGCAGGCTCTTGTTTACAAAAAACCAATAGAGTATAAAAACTATGGGTAAAAATACGGCAAAGCCTATCGAATTAAAGAGCATATTTTTTTGCTTGCTGCGTTTTTTTATTGAAGGATCTTAAAAACCTTATGTTATAATAAAATCTTTTTTTTACACTATTCACAAAAAACACTGTCATCCCGGGCTTGACCCGGGATCTGCCAATTAAATACTGCTATCATTTATGAGATCCCGGGTCAAGCCCGGGATGACAGTATCCTTTATGAACATTGTAAAAAGAACTTTCCTACAACAGAACCAATAATTTTACTGTACGAAATTCCGGAGGTTTATTTTGCTTTTTCATCCGGGCTCTTGCCCGAACCGTAGCCGTATCCTCCGCGGTTTCCATAACCGTAGCCGTATCCGCTGTAGCCATAACCGTAGCCTCTGCCATAACCGTAGTTATAATAGTAACCCGAGCGTTTGCGTTTTACACCGTTCAGTATGAAACCGAAATTTTTCAGCTTGTTGGTCGCTACAATTTCTTCTGCAATTTTCACTACCTGTTTCTGCGCGTATTTGGAGTTGAGTACAAACAGGGAAACATCTGCATTTTTCATGATCACCAATGCATCCGTGATCAAGCCTACAGGAGCGGTATCCACCACCACATAATCAAAATGCGTGCGGCCGTATTCAAATAATTCTTTTAAGTGCGGACTCAGGATGATCTCCGATGCATTCGGCGGTGTAGGCCCGGAAAGGATCACCGATAAATTTTCGATCTCCGTTGGCAGGATCACCGATTCGATGGTGGATTTACCAATCAGTAGCGTACTCACACCAATGCTGTTCGACATGTTCAAAGCTTTCTGCACTTTTGGTTTGTGCAGATCCATTTCCAGCAACAATACTTTTTTTCCTGCTTTTGCAAGGATGGTGGCAAGGTTTACCGAACAGAATGTTTTTCCTTCGCCCGGATTATAAGACGTGATCAGGATCACTTTCGAATTTATATCGCTGGCCATGTATTCCAGGTTGGTACGGATCGCGCGAAAGCTCTCGGTGATCGGGCTTTTCGGATCTTTATCCACAATGATATAACTGTCGGTTGCTTCCGTAAGCAATGGAATTTCTCCCAATACCGGCAAGCTCGTCAAACGTTTCAGCTCGCTGATGTTCTCAATTGTCGAGAACAGGATCGTGCGGATAAATACAATGATCAAACTCAGCAACACCGCCACTGCGATAAAATAATACAGGATCTTCCGTTTGTTTGGTTTGATGATCCCAACAGAATGCGCCGATTCGATCACGCTTGTTTGCGGTAAGATACCGGAACGTGCAATCACTGTGCTGGCTCTTTTTTCCAACAGGAACTCGTACATTTTTTCGTTCACATCCACTTTGCGCTGGATCGTCAACAGGTCGCGCTGCGTTTTCGGAATTCCTTTAATAATATTGGTATAATCGTCGATCTGCTTTTGAATATCCGAAATGCGTTTGTGCAAACCATCCTTGGAATTATTAATGTAGGTCAGGATATTTTTCCGCAGCAATTCAATGTTCTCATCCAGCTCATTGATGTTCCTGTTTTTTTCCGTGGATCCGAATAATTTTTCGTTGCGCTCCATCTGCATCGAATAAATATTCGTCAATGCTTTTTGCATGTAATCATCTTTTTCCTCGATGTAGAAAGATGGCGGCAATAATTTTTTATCCACTTTGTCGGACAGCGTCAAAATATATTCCTGCAAAGCATCCAGTGATTGGATATACAATTCCAGATCCCGTTTCTGTCCGTCGTAATCAATTAATTTATTGAAATAATCTTCTTCTTCCTTGTCAAGATCCAAAATCGCTTTATCCGATTTATAATGTTCCAGGTCGTTTTCCAGCGACGATAAAATTACCGTAATCTCGTTCAGCTGCTTATCAATGTTGGCAAGCGTATTTTCATTGATCGTGTATTGCGCTTTGGCAGTATAATCAATGTATACTTTTGATAAGGTATCCAGGAATGTAACCGCCCTGTAGGGGATCTCATCTTCCAGCTCCAGCTCCAGGATGGTTGTATTCTCCACCGATTCCACCGCAAGCGCGCCTTTGAATTTATTCACCAGGTTTTCCATGCTGTGGATCTGCACCTGGTAATCGATCTCATTTAAATTATTGATGGTTTTATCATTGATGTTGCTGTTCTTTTTCACCACCATGATAAAATCAGGATTCACGATCTCTTTGTCAAATGAATAACTCGTTTTTACCTCTTCTTCCCCTCTTTTATACGTCAGCTGAAATTGTTTTTCATTCAGGATCTTCAGCTTGATGTCTTTTTCATACAATAATGGGCTGAGTCGGCTTACCACCACTTCAAACGGCATGGCCTGATATACTTCTTTGGTTTTAAAGCGCCCTACGATAAAATAGGAAACATCCAGCTTTAATTTGGATAAAGCCTGCTCAATAAGGTCATTGGAAGTAATAACGCGGATCTGGTTGTCATTATCCTGGTAAGGCTGGTAAAACCCGATCCCTTTATAGATCTGATTCTGGTAATCGTAAGTATCGTCGGATTTTAGTAAGATCTGCGTTTTTGCAGCATACACATCCGGTAATTTGTAGGTATAAAAATAGCAAAGGATGCTGGCAACCGCCACAAATGAAACAATGACCAGCCAGTTTTTAGAAAATATTTTAATGAATGACAGCAAGTCATCCATTTCAATAATGCTCGTTTTTTTCTTATCCACCATCCAAATAATTTAAGAGAGGCACAAATATAGAAATTTATCAGGTATCTGTTTGTTTTTATGTTTGTTCCTCATTTTCATGGATATAGATGAAACCTATTCCACCGGTTTCTCGTTAGCATAAAAAAACCCGGTATAACCGATCTTTTTTTCCGGCCTGCCGAGAATCTCAAACTACTTAATAAAAAATTGCCATTTTTAGCCTGTATTTTAACATTGTAAACGCAAGTTTTAGCCTCATTTTTTTTCAACAAAAATAGATAGGTGCAAAACTTGATGTATATTTGTAAGTATTGTCGTTATCATTAAAATTCTACTCATGAAAAAAATTATTACTATTTGTGTTATTTCACTACTCGTTTCATTTCACTCATATAGTACCAATTATGTATCGGCGGGCGCAGGCCCTGCTGCATGGAATTCATCCACAAGCTGGTTGCCAGCCGGGATCCCTACGGGAACCGACAATGTAACCATCGCTGCAGGGCATACGATCACCCTGAGTGTAACCACTCCATGTAATAACCTTACCGTGAACGGAACCTTAAAAGGAGCCAGCGGAATGGTGTTGAACATCAAAGGAAATTACATTGTAAACGGCGTGGAAAACGGCACCGGTGCCATTCAGTTCATCAACAGCCCGGGAGTTTTTACTATTTCCGGAACAGGTACATTTTCACCAACCATTTCCTACACATTTGCAGTAAGCTCCGTAAGGACCATTTCCGCAGGAACCACCATTGTAAAATCCGGTGCTACCGCTATTGCAGGTAATGCTTCGGTAACCAACCTTGGTACATTAACATTAGGAACGGTAAATACTGCTCCGGGTGCTGCGTTCATCAATTCCAGCACCGGCGTGTTAACCCTTACAGTTGTTGGGTTTATGTCGGGCCGTAGCTTCACTGCCAATGCAGTTGGAAATACCGTGAACGCAAAATATCCAACAGGAGCGATCCCAACCACTGTTTCCGGATACTATAATCTTGGGATTATTAATGCAGCTGCCGGAATTAAAACGCTTCCAGCTGCCACGATTGTTGCCAATAACTTAACGATCAATACACTTAACACATTGAATTCGAATGGCTTTGACCTTTCGGTAGGCGGTAACTGGACCAATAACGGAACATTTACACCCGGTACCAACACGGTATTTCTTACCGGAACCGGTGCACAGGCCATTGGCGGAACAAGTGCCATTGCATTTTATAATCTTACAAAAAACGCAGCAGGAACGGCTACCCTGGCAGGAAATGCAACAGTAAGCAACTTACTGAACATCTCTTCCGGTATTTTAGACGCCAGCACATTCGGTTTAAGCGGTACAGGCGGACTTACCATGACCGGCGGGGAATTAAGAGTTGGAAAATTAACAACCGTACCTGAGTTAACAGGAACGTATACACTTACAACCGGTAAAGTAACATTCAGCGGTGCAGGTGCGCAAACCATTAAATCGGGGATCACTTATTTTAATGTGGATGTAACCGGCAGCGGTACCAAAACATTAGCGGGAATGCTGGCTGTAAACGGCTCCCTTTCCATCTCCAGCACGCTGGATGCATCGGCAGGTAACTTTGGAATTAATTTACAGGGCAACTGGACCAATAACGGAACATTTACGCCACAGGGCGGTACGGTTACGTTTTTAGGAACCGGTGCACAATCAATAGCAGGAACAGCTACTACATTTGAAAACCTGATCATCAACAACAGTGCTGGCGTAAACATTGCCAGCGGAACTTATAATTTAAACGATGCCATTACACTGGCAGGCGGAACATTCAACACCGGCGGCAGAACATTTGTAATGAATTCCACCGCTTCCAAAACAGCACGCATTGCACCGATCACCGGATCAGGAGCGATTGCCGGAAACTTTACCATTCAACGTTTTATAACCACAAGGGATACTACCTGGGCTGATTTTTCATCGCCGGTACAAAGCTCTACGTTTGGCGATTGGGCGAATGAGTTCCCCGCTATTTATTATGGTTACAGCCCTCCGAACCAATACCCTACACAATATACCTACGATGAAACGGCGGATGATTTTTCTCCTGTAACTTCTGCAGCTACTGCATTAACACCGGGAAAAGGATTTGAAGTATTTATGGCGGGCGATTTCAGCTACTCGAATTTACCGAATACCACCATCAACACGATTGGTGTACCCAACCAGGGAAACCAGGATCTGAGCGGTTTGCTTTCTTTTAACAACGCCGGTTCCAATTTAGTAGGAAACCCGTTTGCATCCAGCATTTCATGGACATCGGTATTGGCTGCGTCTGCCGGGATCTTAAACACGTATGATGTGTATGATTATACTACCGGTAACTATTCCACACATGGTGCAGGAACGGAGATTGGCGCTACACAAGGGTTCTGGGTATACACAACAACCAGCTCCCCGCATTTCCGCATCCTCGAAACAGCAAAAACAACTTCTTCCAACAGCTCTATCAAAGCAGTAGTTGCTGAACCTTATTTTACCTTAAAATTATCAGGCAACGATGCAGGCAATACATACAGCCATGTATTAAAAGTGGCTGCAACGGATGTATCGTCGGATGGCTGGGATGATAACGACCACCCGTACAGAAAAAGCCCGAACAAACTGGCACCGGGCATTTATTCTGTGATCGATGCAAAAAAATCGGTGATCAATTCATTCAGCTTATCAAACGATAGTTACTCCATGCCGATCCAGACAACTGCAGGTATTTCCGGTTCGTATAAAATTACGGCTGCAGGTTTTGAGAATATCAGCGATTATTCCTGCATTAAGCTGGAAGATAAATTATTGAATAAAACAGTGGATCTTACAGCTGTAAATTCATATTCTTTCCAATTGAATGTGGGCGATAACAGCGATCGTTTTATTGTACATTTCAGTAAAAATGCAGATTGTAAATCGGTTGCTGTTGCCAAAAGCGACATGAGCGCTAATTTCGAAAACAATGTTACGGTATTGCCAACTGCCGAAGGAAATTCGATCGCATTCAACTTATCGGAAACAACTCCTGCCACCATTACAGTAACCAACATCATGGGTCAAACCATTGTGGAAGGAATTGCAGTGGATGCACAAACACAAACAGTAAATGTGGCTTTGCCTTCTGATTTTTCAGGCATGTATATTATCAAAATTGCTTCTTCAAAAGGAGTGATCACTAAAAAATACGTTAGAAAATAATTTTCGGATAATTAATAATTAATTATAAATTTGCTTTCAAAGCATTAGGGTATGACGATCAAAAAGCTATTACTTACACTTATATTATTTGCAGCACCATTTATGGTTACAGTTTCAAAAGCTGCCGGAATGGGTATGGGGCCGCCTTTGCCTTGCGGAGGCCCGTTTCCTCCCTGCCCTGTTCCACTCGACAATGGCGTAATCCTATTGCTGTTGGCCGGAGCGGCTTATGGCGGTAAAAAATTATATGACTCATTAAAAAAGAATCCCGCTTAAAACGGGATTTTTTATTTTTACTTTTCCATGAAAACTCTTTTTAAAAATCCGGTTGTCCGCTTTCTTATATCTATCTTCCTCCTATACCTTGGCTGGTACTGCATTTATAATTTATGGCTGCATCCCAATGAAACTACCGATCATTTTGTGGTGGATGTGACGATTACCATCAGTAAATTTATTTTGCAATCGCTGGGTTATGTTGTTTTTACCGGGGTGGATCGTGTGATCGGGGTGGATGGCACCGGCGGCTTGTGGATCGGGGATAACTGCAACGGTATTGTGCTGTTTGCGCAGTTCAGCGGTTTTATCATCGCATACCCGGGCAACTGGAAAAAAAAGCTGATCTATATTCCAACCGGAATTATTTTAATTGAACTGATGAATGTGTTCCGCATTGTAGCACTCGCGATCCTGGATACTCATTCCCGCGCCTGGACGGAGTTTAATCATACCTACACATTCACGATCATCATTTACGGTTTTATTTTTTTGATGTGGATGTACTGGGTGAATACGCAATCGGTTCAAAGTTCAAAGTTCAAAGTTAGCTAACCATATCCTGGGTGTGCTTCTTCGGAGCGCGTTATACCACTAAGGCACTGAGAAAACACTAAGAAGTAGAAGAAAAAGAGATTTTGCTGTGTGCTCCTTCGGAGCTATTTTTTACCACGAGGGCGCAAAGAAAGGTTTATATGTTTGCTTCTTTTAAAAATAGTTGGTCACACAAATTAAAAATTCTTTTTTGTGTTTGTCATCCCGGGCCTGACCCAGGATCTGTTTATTAAGAACTGCATGATGGATTCCGCAAACATTTATGAGATCCCGGGTCAAGCCCGGGATGACAGTATTAAATAATGGTTGGCAATGTGGTAAAAAATAATCGCGCAAGCGATTCACACAGCGTCTGCACTCAGCAAACTTTGAACTTTCTAACTTTGAACTTTGAACTGTTTTACGATCTCACAATCTTCTTCACCACATTAATCCCCGTATCCGAAGTGATCTTGATGTAATAAATACCTTTGGCTTTATCCGCAAAATCCAGCGCTATTTTTCCTTTATGAACAGTAGCGTTCAATTTCGTAAATACCTGCTGACCAATAGAATTATATACTTCAATCACCAGCTCCGTGTTTTTATCAAAATCAAAGATCAGGTCCGATTCATCACCGTTGGTTGCTGTTTTGATCTGCTCATTTGCTTTCGCGCTTTCGCTGATGCCGGTGGTTGTTCCCGGATCACTGTAGTATGGCAATACAATAATTGTTTGTGTTACGGTATCCGTACACGTTCCGTCCGATACAATTAATGTGACCGTATACGTTCCCGGTAATTTGTATAAATAAGCCGGACTTGCAGCGTTATTATCTGCCGAACCATCGCCGAAATTCCAGGTAAATGTGGTACCGCCTGTCGACGTATTGTTATATATCACCGGTACATTCGCATTCAATAAAACAGTATCGGTGCTCATTACAAAACCGGCTGTTAACGCGGAGTTTTGCGGCACCACATACGTTTGCTCCTGGATACAGCCTGCACTATCCGTTACTAACAATGAATACGTGCCTGCGGTAATGTTTGAATTTGTAATGCCTGTAATTCCATTCGACCAGCTATAGTTATACGGCGCATTTCCACCGTTCACGGAAGTTACATTAATAGCGCCATCCGGATCACCGGCACAACCGGCGTTGATAATATTCGCCTGTACATCAATCGAATCCGCACCGTTTACAACCACCGTTCCTGCCATGGTAGCGCATGCCCCGGAGTTGCCGTTGATGAATACCGTGTATGTTCCCGCAACAATGTGATCCAGCGTATCCGCTCCGGTTACAGCCGTGTGTGTTTGTACAACAGCACCTGCGGCATTCTGCCAGGTGTACGTCCATGGACCGCTGCCATGGCCCAATGCAACCGCCGATCCATTTGCATTTCCGTTACAGCTGGATGGTGTGGATGCTACGTATACCGGTGCCCCGATGTTGATCACAAAGCGCGGATACACCGTTGTATCGGAGATGTAGAACGAATAGGTTGTGGTGGTACGCAAGTCGGTTTGTGTTCCGTTCAGTAAATCGTGCAGGATCACACAAGCACCTTCCGGCATACGCGTGATGCTGTCTACATTAATAGTATACGTACCCGATGTTCCAACTTTTACTTTTACCGGGATCGACAGATCGCTGGTTAAAAGCGGATAGGTGTTCACCGACATATTATTTGTATCCAGCATGGTGGCAATGCCCGGCACGGTGGATGTTAAGCTGAAAAATTTCATGGCATCGTACGGAAGATCGAAATCTGTGGTAGCGCCTGCATTGAAGTGGATCACGGTTTCATCCTTATAAGTGCCAGTTCCGGTAAGATCCAGCTTGATCAGATCATCTGCGGAAGCGGAAGAAGAAGCGCGGATAAACAAGCCATCGGCTGCATTCTTACCTGTTTCCTGCAATTTTAATACAGGGCCCGAAGCATTCGACTGCACTAAAAAGGCCTGCGAAGATGCAATTAAATTGGAGCCGCCATTGGTACCGATTCCGCCAACATAGCTTGTGTATTGATCCAGCGTTGGGCTGTACATATACACCGCGTTGTTCATGTGTGTTTTGGTCCAGCCCGGCCCATCCCAGTCAATGGTGGATGGATACGGATTGGCTAATAAATTCCAACCGTCTTCGGAAGCCGGTTGCGCCGGATCATCCGTATACGTTACCGGGAAAGTGATCTGATTTTTTTGGATCGGCCCGGTTACATCCACTATCAGTGGAGTTCCCATGATGAACGTCCAATAGCCGGTTCCGGTATTGATCGGATCGGTGATGGTTGGCACCGTGTAACCATCGTCGTAAATGCCGGGTAATGTTTCGTCGTAACCGGTAATCGACGGGTTGATCACCGATGTAGGATATTGCGATCCGGGGAAACCGCCGGTAATAAAATCATCGTCCCATTGCTGTAATGTAGCACCGCTAATCGCCGATCCGAGGAAGATCCAGCCATCCGTACCTGCAGGAATAAAGCGCTGCATGGTTACGTTACCTGTAATGTCCGCACCGGCATTCAGCTGCGCCACGCGTGCCGTACCGGATGCTGTAGATACCAGCGTTAAATTATTTCCGGTGCTCAGTGTTCCCGCGCTGATGCCGATCGTGCCCGTTACCGTGATGGTATTTCCTACGGTTGCAGTAGCCCCGCTCCGGTTCATTATAATGCTGTTCAGGTTATTTGAAAGGCCCGGAACGCTTTGATCCATGTTGAATGTTCCGGCCGAACCCGTTCCTGCATTAATATTTAAGTTCGATGTTAACGAACCTTTTATAAAGCCGCTTCCGGAAAACGCACCGTATACATTTAACGCATTATTGTTGAGATCCACAACAACGCCCAAAGCGATGTCGATATTTTTACAATCAGCAGCAGCTGTTAATACAGGTGCAAATGGCGTTCCTGATGGAATGGTTACATCTGTTGTACTTAACGGAACACCTCCGCACCAGTTGGCAGCATTGCTCCAATCGGTGGATACTGCTCCAATCCAGTTGCCGGGTGTGGTAATGATTTGTGTTACACTGTTGGACGTAGCCGGGCTACCCGTTACACACGTCGCGTTGGATGTTAACACACAGGTTACTACATCGCCGTTCGCAAATGCAGAAGAAGAATACGTTGCAGAATTGGTGCCTGCATTTGTTCCGTTCACTTTCCACTGATACGATGGTGTAGTACCGCCGTTGACAGGTGTTGCGGTATACGTTACGGTTGTTCCAAAACAAACCGAACCTGCAGGGCTTGCTGCAATGCTCACACTCACCGGTAAATTCGGGTTCACCGTCATGGTGATGGTATTGGCTGTAGCCGGGCTACCCGTTGCGCAAGTGGCATTGGATGTAACGATACAAGTAACGGCGTCGCTGTTATTTAATGTTGTGGATGTAAACGTTGTTGAATTTGTTCCTGCATTTACGCCGTTTACCTGCCATTGATAAGTTGGTGTAGTACCGCCGTTGGTAGGTGTGGCTGTAAACGTAACGCTGCTTCCTGCACAAATAGTAGCGGAAGGACCTGCAGCAATGCTTACACTTACAGGCAAGCTTGGGTTTACCGACATGGTAATGGCATTGGATGTTGCAGGGTTGCCTGTTGCGCAGGTTGCATTGGAAGTTAATACACACGTTACCACATCCGTGTTGTTCAATGTGGCGGACGAATAGGTTGTGGAGCTGGTTCCAACATTCACACCGTTTACTTTCCATTGGTATGCAGGCGTTGTTCCGCCATTGGTCGGTGTTGCGGTAAATGTAACATTGGTTCCAAAACAAATTGTTCCTGCCGGACTGGCTGCAATGGAAACACTCACGGGTAAATTCGGATTTACCGTCATCGTGATGGTGTTGGATGTTGCAGGGCTACCTGTTGCACATGTTGCATTCGACGTTAATACACAGGTAACTGTATTTCCGTTTGTTAAGGTTGTTGTTGTAAATGTTGGAGAGTTGGTTCCCGCATTCACGCCGTTCACTTTCCATTGATATGCAGGTGTGGTGCCGCCATTGGTTGGAGTTGCTGTAAATGTGACGCTGGTTCCGGCGCAAATTGTTGTAGCAGGGCTTGCTGCAATGCTCACGCTTACCGGTAAATTCGGGTTCACCGTCATAGTGATCGTGTTCGACGTTGCGGGATTTCCGGTTGCACAGGTGGCGTTAGAAGTCAACACACAGGTAACTGTATTTCCGTTTGTTAAGGTGGTTGTTACAAATGTTGGCGAATTGGTCCCGGCATTCACGCCGTTCACTTTCCATTGATACGCCGGTGTGGTGCCGCCATTGGTTGGAGTTGTTGTAAATGTGACGCTGGTTCCCGCACAAACAGTGGAAGACGGGCTGGCGGCAATAGAAACACTTACCGGTAAATTCGGGTTTACCGTCATCGTGATGGTATTGGATGTGGCCGGATTACCTGTTGTACAGCTTGCATTAGAAGTTAACACACATGTAACTGCATCGGAATTGTTTAAAGTTGTGGATGTAAACGTTGCGGAATTGGTTCCGGCATTCACACCGTTCACTTTCCATTGGTATGCAGGTGTTGTTCCACCGTTGGTGGGTGTTGCTGTAAATGTGACGCTGGTTCCCGCGCAAATAGTTGTGGATGGGCTGGCTGCAATGCTTACACTTACCGGTAAATTCGGGTTCACCGTCATCGTGATGGTGTTGGATGTTGCAGGGCTGCCCGTTCCGCAGGTAGCGGTGGATGTTAACACACAGGTTACTGTATTTCCATTCGTTAATGTGGCGGTGGTAAATACCGGCGAATTGGTTCCCGCATTCACACCGTTCACTTTCCATTGATAGGAAGGGCTTCCGCCGCCGTTTACAGGAGTAGCGGTAAAGGTAACACTGGTTCCTGCACAAATAGTGGAAGACGGACTGGCTGCAATACTTATACTTACAGGAAGCGCTGCATTTACCGTAATTGTAACGGCATTGGAAGTTGCCGGTGAGCCGGTTAAGCAAGGCGTTGCATTGGAAGTCATTACACACGTTACCACATCACCATTTACCAATCCTGTATTGGAATAAGTTGCGGAGTTGGTTCCCACGTTTCCACCGTTGAGCTTCCACTGATAAGCCGGAGTAGTGCCGCCATTGGCAGGAGTGGCCGTAAATGTTACGTTTGTTCCCGGGCAGATCGTTGTGGAGCTGGCTGCAATGCTCACACTGGCAGGCAAATTCGGGTTCACCGTCATCGTGATCGTGTTCGACGTTGCCGGATTACCCGTTGCACATGTTGCATTGGATGTTAATACACAGGTTACTGTATTTCCGTTTGTTAAGGTTGTTGTTATAAAGGTCGGCGAATTGGTTCCCGCATTCACGCCGTTCACTTTCCATTGATACGCCGGTGTAGTACCGCCGTTAGTTGGTGTGGCGGTAAATGTTACACTTGTTCCGGCGCAAATTGTGGTAGCCGGACTGGCCGCAATGCTCACACTCACCGGCAAATTAGGATTCACCGTCATCGTGATCGTGTTGGATGTAGCAGGATTGCCGGTTGCACACGTTGCGTTGGATGTTAATACGCAGGTTACTGTATTTCCGTTTGTCAGCGTTGTTGTTGTAAATGTGGAAGAGTTTGTTCCGGCATTCACGCCGTTCACTTTCCATTGATACGCCGGAGTAGTACCGCCATTGGTTGGTGTTGCTGTAAATGTCACACTGGTTCCGGCACAAACTGTTGTAGACGGACTGGCTGCAATGCTCACACTTACCGGCAAATTAGGATTCACCGTCATGGTGATCGTGTTGGATGTAGCAGGATTGCCGGTTGCACACGTTGCGTTCGATGTTAATACACAGGTTACCGTATTTCCGTTTGTTAAGGTTGTTGTTATAAATGTCGGCGAATTGGTTCCGGCATTCACGCCGTTCACTTTCCATTGATAGGCCGGTGTGGTGCCACCATTAGTTGGTGTAGCTGTAAATGTTACACTTGTTCCGGCACAAATGGTGGTAGCCGGGCTTGCAGCAATGCTCATACTTACCGGCAAATTCGGGTTCACTGTTATCGTAAGCGTATTGGATGTAGCCGGGCTGCCTATTACACAAGCCGCATTCGACGTCATCACGCAAGTAACGGTATTACCGTTTGTTAATGTAGTTGTAATATATGTTGGCGAGTTGGTTCCCACATTCACGCCGTTTACTTTCCACTGATATGCCGGTGTTGTACCGCCATTAGCAGGCGTTGCCGTAAACGTCACACTGGTTCCCGCGCATATCGTAGTGGATGGGCTGGCAGCAATCGCTACACTGGCCGCCACATTCGGGGTAACCGTTAAAATCACCGCATTGGAAATTGTGCTGCCGCCACAGGATGCATTTAAAATACACCTGTATTGATAGGTATTCATGGCTGTTGTAGCCGGGTTGATCGTGAGCGTTGTAGTGGTAACACCCGAATAAATTCCACCGTTGGCAAGGTTGGTAAATCCGCTTCCCGTATTTTGCTGCCATTGGTAGGATACAGCGCCGGTAGCCGTTACAGAGAAGGTAGCAATGGTATTGTTACAAACTGTTGTTGGAAGCGGTTGTACAGTAATCACCGGGCTTATTTTTTGTCCCACCTGCAACGCGCCCAAAACAGTAGCGCCGGTTCCCTGGTTGGATGTTGTGCTGGTGGTGCCTTGTGTAAGCATCGTCCAGGTTGTGCCATTGTAAACCGACATGTAATAATTTGCCGGAACGGAACCTGCATCTGCATCAGAACCCACACCTATAAAATTACAGGTAGCGGAATAATTGGTAAACACTGTTCCAGTATTGGTAAATTGCCAGTAACGGTTTACGCTTTGTGTCGGGTCAATACAGGAAGTGGCAATGTTCGGATGATCCCCGTCATTTGCTTTTGCAGTTACATTTCCTGTTGTGGTAACACTTGCAAACGTTAAGCTCACCGGCAGATAATCCACTGATCCGTATCCTACTTCATAGTTACGGGTAACATTGGTTCCGGTGGCTACATTTTTTTCTAAAAATCCGTTTACAAATTTAGTGCTGCCTGCACCGGTAACGCTACCCGTTGTGGTAATCGTTACTTTGTTTGTTCCCGTATTGATCACACCGGCAACAAACGTAAGCGCTCCGGCTACCGACGTATTTAGTGCCAGCGTTACGCCTCCTCCATCATCAATGGTAAGGCCGCGGTAAGCCGTTACAACCGATCCGCCAATGGTTTGCCCGGTTGAATTACTGAAGATCACCGTTCCTGTGCCCGGTGTAAATGTGCTGTTATTGGTCCAGTTGCCACCCAATGTAAAATTCAGGTTGTTGGCATTTAATGTTCCGGATGCAATGGTAATATTTTGCGCCACCAGTAATGAGTTGGTAGTCAGAAATCCCGTAGCATTGGCGCTGTTCACCAGTAAATTACCTACGCGGCAGCTCGAGTTGATGTCAATTGTTTGCGCAGCAGGTGTGCTGGCATCACCTATTTGCAGCGTTCCGCCCGTTACCGCACTGTTGGTAACACCGGTAACCGTATAGCCAAGATTGGATGTACCGCCGCCTTTGCGCTCTATGATTATGGTGCCGCCCGACATGTTAAATGTTGAACCTACTCCATCTATCTGAAAAGGCGCAATGGTGGTGGATGTTGATCCCGAAGTAGGCAGGGTAAGCGTTCCGCCGGAAATGGTAAATTTCGCCAGTGTGTTAATGTCCGTTGAATAATAACAGCCCGCGACCTTCACCGTACCTCCGAAAATCTGGAATACGCCTCCGTCCGATGCCACATTCTCATTGTTGGCATTCCCGATATTTACCGTACCGTTATTCACGATCAGGTTTCCGAACAGGTCAATTCCCGCACCAAAAGTAACAGTTGCTGTAGCGCTGTTCACTGTTATTCCGGCCGTATTCGGGATGGTAGTAAGGGCTGTAAATGGCGTTATCGCCACCGTTCCCGTTGTGGATAATTTAAACACACCGGTATTAAGCGTTAGAAAGTCACTGGTTGCCGAAAAGTTGGTGGAAGTTATATCCAGCGTATTGTTGATGGAAGTTCCCATGCTCAGCGTCAGAAAATGGAAATTATTAGTCGTTGCCGTTCCGCTGATGGTTTGATTTCCGTTCTTAGTAAACGTTATATCACAAAAGCTGTTGGCATCCGGCGCAAAATTCAGCGTTCCGTTGTTCGTCAGGTTCCCCCCGAATGTAAGTGTATGCGTGGTGTTCGATCCCGTTGCCACATCAAATGTAGCGCCTGCATTCACAATAATATTGGAGTTAGCCGTTACCGATCGTGATGTAGCGTTGTTCCCGATCCGCAAAATCCCGCTGGCGCCCTGCCCTATCGTTAATGTATTACAAATGGCATTACTGTTCACGGTTACCGTATGCGTATTCGCGATGGTCACGTTATCCGAAGCGGAAGGAATACAGCCGCAATTCCAGGTACTGGTAGTATTCCAGTTTCCTGTAGTGATGGAAATAACCGTACCGGCAGCCGTTGTGGTTTGTGATCCCGAAAGAGCTGTACTCAAAGCTCCTTCCGTTACAGCGTATACTTTCCAGTAATAAAGCGTACCCGGCAATAAACCCGTAGATGCATAGCTGGTAGCATTTGCAGCCGTTTGCGTTATATAATTAAAAGTAACATTGTCTGTTGAGCCATACACCACATAACCCACTTCATTGCTGCACCAGTTGGGCCAGTTCACCGTCATACCGGTTTGTGTAACACCGGTAAACGTAACCGCTCCCGATGGCGCCGGTGTGGTAAGCGGTGGCACAAATGTGATCTGCGAATTGCTGGCCGGTAAGGTTACCAGCGCGTTTTGCTGTGTATTATTAAATGTATTTGAATTGGCTGTTTGTTGTGTTTTCAGCTGTGCTGCCGTAGGTGTATTTGCCAGTGTTGCCGCATTAATCCCGCAGGTATAGGAAAACGTGTTGGTTCCCTGTGTCATTGTTCCGTACACAAAATCGATCTCGCCGGTGGTCTCATATAATTTTACCTGGAAGTTCAGGCTGGGCGATGTATTCAGGTACACAGCCATATCGATCCACTCGATGGTAAGCACACGATTGGGCGCCGTACCGCTTACTTTATATTTAATGCTGTTTCCCAGGGCATCCGTTCCGCCCTGTGCGGTCATATCATCATAAAAGGGAGCAAGCGCCAGCCAGGTTCCTGATCCGTTTTCAGTAAAATAAGTGTTATCGTAACTGTAATCGCCGCCATCCGGGCCGCCATCGGCAGTAGAATTGGAAAAATCCACATACCCGTTTACAGAAACATTAAATTGTGTGTAGCGTGCGCCGTTATACCAAAAGTCAAACCCAATATCCATAGGGTTACTGCGGTTATCATCCTGTGAAAAGCCTCCTGCAGCATATCGCCAGCTGTCGATCGCATTTCCGGTGGAAGAAATGGAATTGTAGGTAATACCTGTTGTACGTGTGGTGGTATAGTTTGCAAGCGTCTGTGAAAACAGCCGCGACGATAAAACCAAAAAAGAAATTAGGAGAGCGTAATTTCTTATTCTCATAAAGTATTGATGTTAATGTATTTATCCAAAATAATAGTATAAAGCTATAATAGAAAAGACTCCTAAAAAATTATTTTCGACAAAACATGCTTAAAAAACGACATAAATGCACATTTGCGAGCATACGTAATAAATGTATAAAGGTTATCAGCAGGGATATATCTAACTAATAATCAACCGAATAAATAAAAGCAGCAATTAAGTTTAAATAATCTTATTTTTGCTTTTACCCGATGCAAAAATTAAAACCTATACTTTTTTACATGTTCATGATCATGTGCATGCTGATTTTAGGCTTTTACAGGGATTTTGTATTTAAAAACATCAATGCTTTGCTGCAGGCCAGGGATCACAATATGGATTATGCAATGCCCCGTTCCCTCAACTTTATCAGTAATTACGAATACACTACCATTGTAAATATAAAATGGCTGCTCACGCTCGTATTCAGCCTTCTTTACCTGGGTATTTCCATTGCGGTGATCCGGTTCATGTTCCACAACCGTAATTATAACCGCATTACCATTGCTTCCTATGCCGGAATTATTATTGTGTCGGCCGTATTAATTACGGCAGGACTCCTGTTTAAAAGCACTTCCGAAAAAATGTACGAATTTGCGCGTTACCTGATGGGAATGGCGCAATCGCCCATTGTGGTGATGATCCTGATCCCGGCTTTTAAAATTGCTGAAAAAGAAAAGACTACAACAACTCCCTGAAATACGAAAGAAATTATACTTTTGTTTTTTACAAAAAATAAAATACAACTATGAAAAAAGACACCGCCATTTTTGAGCTGATAGCAGAAGAAAAAAAACGCCAGACAATCGGCATTGAGCTGATTGCATCTGAAAATTATGTAAGCGATCAGGTGATGAAAGCAATGGGCTCCGTACTTACCAATAAATATGCAGAAGGATTACCGGGCAAGCGTTATTATGGCGGTTGCGAAGTGGTGGATAAAGTGGAACAACTGGCGATCGACCGTGCCAAACAATTATTCAATGCCGAATGGGTAAACGTACAACCGCATTCCGGCGCACAGGCAAATGCTGCTGTAATGCTGGGTATTTTAAAGCCGGGCGATAAAATTTTAGGATTTGATCTTTCCCATGGCGGACATTTGACCCATGGCTCTCCTGTTAACTTTTCAGGAAAATTATATTCACCAGGCTTTTACGGCGTGGATGAAAAAACCGGCCGCGTGAACATGAAAAATGTAGAAAAAATTGCGCTGGAACAAAAGCCAAAATTGATCATTTGCGGCGCTTCTTCTTATTCCCGCGATTGGGATTATAAAACATTCCGCAAAATTGCCGATAAAGTTGGCGCACTTTTAATGGCCGATATTTCGCATCCTTCCGGGCTGATCGCACGCGGATTATTGAACGATCCATTGCCGTACTGCCACATTGTAACAACCACCACGCATAAAACACTGCGCGGGCCACGCGGCGGAATGATCATGATGGGTAAAGATTTTCCAAATCCTTTCGGAGAAAAAACATTAAAAGGCGAAACCAAAATGATGTCGCAGTTGCTGGATGGTGCCGTATTCCCGGGTACACAAGGCGGGCCGCTGGAGCACGTGATCGCTGCAAAAGCAGTAGCATTTGGCGAAGCGCTGGAAGACAGCTATATGAAATACTGCATCCAGGTAATGAAAAATGCAAAAGTAATGGCGCAATGTTTCATGGACAAAGGATACAAAGTTATTTCCGGCGGTACCGATAATCATTGCATGCTGATCGATCTGCGTTCAAAAAACATTTCCGGAAAACTGGCAGAAAATACATTGGTAAAAGCCGACATTACCGTAAATAAAAACATGGTGCCGTTCGATGATAAATCACCGTTTGTAACTTCCGGGATCCGTGTTGGAACATCGGCCATCACAACACGTGGATTGAAAGAAAAGCAAATCCCGAAAATAGTGAACCTGATCGATAAAGTGCTGATGAACCCCGACAATGAAAAAATAATTGCAGACGTAAAGAAAGAAGTGAACATGCTGATGAAAAAACTACCTTTATTTGCTTAAAATTAAATGAAATAAGTTTATACCATTTTGAAAAAAACAATCAAGCTGATAAATGAAGCAGACACTTAAAAAACGCTGCTGTGTATCGGAACGCAGATCAAAAATGATTTTTATAATGTAAAAAAGATCGCCTGTGGCGCTTATGATTGAAAATTATGATTTGATTGCCTGCAAATCTATCAAACAGGTATTGAATAATGATATAGAACTTTATTTTTGGGCTTCGCCTTTTTGAGCTTGTCTTAATAGTCGGTAATGAGCGTTTCTATAATTACACTTTCGGAGCAAAAACCTGCATACGCGAAATTATCCGCGGTTGGTCTTCGCGCCAGCAGAAGAGCAAATTACATTACAAGATCGTCCCGCACGTGCGGGATTGTTAATTTTGCCCGCCCGAATGAACGAATTCATTCGTTCGGGCGGG
>JAOQAG010000050.1 GCA_025963715.1 Bacteroidota bacterium | reverse complement strand
CCCCACTCTCCTTCTTCCCCTCTATGAACAACCACTTCCTTTAAAGCGGGTTGCAAAAGTACTAAACTTTTTTAATCTGCAAACTTTTTTTTAGAAAAAATTATTCTTTTTTCTAAATGACTTTTTTTTAATTGCCATTAGCCATTTTTAATGCCCCGATCATGCTTTCTGTTTCCATCGTCTGAGTAGCTTCCCTGGGCGGATCAACAGGCAGATCTATAAACCAAAAAAGCTTCCCTTTTACAGGAAGCTTTTTTTATCTATCGGAGTTTCAGCTCCAACATCTCAAATCTAATCTCTATTTAATGATCGTCAGATTTTTGTTTACCGTGTATTTGGTACTTGTAAATCTTACTGAATATTTACCGGAAGGTAATCCCGAAAGATTTACTTCTTTGTTTCCAAAGCTGTTGATCATTTTTGCATAAACCGTTTCTCCTAAATAGTTGAATACAGTGATTTGCGTTTCTGCTCCGAATTCTTCCGGAATGTGAACCGTAAATACATCTTTACCCGGATTAGGATAAATAGTAGTGCTTGCGCTGATCGAATTTTCTTTGATAGAAGTGCTAAAGCTTACCGTAGTAGTTGCATTTGTTGAGCAAGTACCATCCATAACAGTTACAGTATAGGTACCCGGAAGTAACCCTGTTGCAGTTACGGTTGTTTGTCCCGAAGGTGTCCAAACGTAGGTAGCAGTTGCACTGCCAACAACAGTTGCCGTAGCAGTTCCATCCGCACAAGTGCCGCAGCTTGCATCTACTGCAGTTGCTGTTGCGGAGAACGAAGTACAATTGTTGTTAATATTTACCGTATCTGTTTTTGCACATCCGTTAGCATCTGTAACAACTACCGTATACACACCCGGAGCTAACCCTGTTTCTGTAGCAGCTGTTCCGCCTGACGACCATGCATAGGTAAACGGACTTGTACCGCCTGTTAAAGAAGAGGATGCAGAACCATCAGCGCAAGTGCCGCAGGTTGCAGAACCGGCAGAAGATGCCATCACCGAGAAGGTAGAACAATCAGGCCCTAAATTCAAACGGATCACATACGGTTTGGAAAAAGACGTACCGAATGCTTCATTGTGTGCCCAGCCGCCAAGCGGGCTCGTAGGCCAGTTTACCCAGGTTGTTCCTGCTTTGAAGATACCGCTTGCTTGTCCTAATGCAAGCGTACTGTCGTATTCTACGGCAGTAACAGCATACATGCCCGGAGCAAGAGCTGCAGGTCCGCCATGAATTGGCAATGTGTAAAAACGTGCAGAATCATCCGGATATAAAATAGTATCGGTTACAGCAGCAACTGTTGTTGGTACGCCACCGGACATGTTCCATAACACAGCAGATGTTTTTGTGCCTGTATATCCTCTTGTTATGTAATACGAAATTGAGGTCAACGCTGCCGTATTGTACACCATGTATTGCTGGCCAAGGAAACCACCGTTACCGGCACCAATTCCCAATGAGCCTGTAACGGTACCATTGTCGCGTGCATATATCGAATCACTTACTGTGATCGGTGTGCTGTACATGGTATCATTTGCAGCATAGCTATCAGCCTCTGTATGTGTTACCACATATTGGAAATAATAGGTATCAGGAATGGCTGGAAGTGAATAATTACCGGCACTTACCTGCGTGGTAGCACCCGGTGCAAGAGATGCAACAGTTGTTGCTCCCGTACCGGTATAGATCTGCGTCAACGCACTGTTGTATACATTTAATCTCAATCCCACATTGGTGATCGCGTTTACACCGTTGTTGCTAACGGTAGCTCCCGTTGGCATATTCGTCACCTGATTTTTAGGGATGATGGTGTATTCAGGAATGGAGTCTACCGAATTTAATTTTGCATCGAAAGGAGCCTGTACTTCCAGCTTCACATCATCGATCAGTAATAAGAATTTATCATTTGCATTGTTACGGTAAGAGATATAAACTGTTTGACCTGCATATGCAGCCAAATTTACGGTTCTTGCGGTCCATGCCGCATTTTCACCTGTTGTGGAAAACAAAACAGTGGAAGCAGAAACAAGATTACCAAGAACTCCGGTTCCACCGGTTGGTGCGGTAGTCATGATACGTACTTCATAACCATCCGGGTAAGCCGGATCGTATGCAAGCGCATTCCATGATAATACTACGTTTGCAGGCAAAGGCCCGATCGCAGGAGTTATCATCCAGTCGTCGGATGCAGCTGGAGCAGAATACCAGGAAGTGCTGAATGCTGCAGAATCCAGCACATTGTTTGCAAAATCCTCACGCCTGATCCATGCCGCAGTCATATAGGAAACCGACGAGTTAACGGTATGGTTATCCACGTTGGCCAGTGTCCAGCCTGTTGGGAAACTGTATGTTCCGGGGCCGCCAGCAGTGGGTCCGGAAATACCGTCAAAATCTTCATAAAACACAACCTGCGCTTGTGCATTATACATTGCTGTAATGGCAATGACTGAAAGTAAAATTTTTTTCATGATATTATTTTTTAGTTTGTAGTTTAGGAGTATTCATACTTTATTTTTCGTATTTCGGCGACAAATATACATTATTTCTTCTTAGAAAAAAATGTCTTTGCTTTCTTAAAATTCCGGTCGGTAAGCGGCTGAAAATACGCCTCATAATTCACCTTTTTTACTGCCAGCTGGCCGGGGTTTAGCTTTTGGTTGTTAATGATCGTGTCGGTTTCAAAGCTGTACACCTGTTTGGTAACGGTGTTTTCCAAACTGAGCTTTTGCTTCAGCTTTAGCGATGGCGGATTTCCATCTGGTTTAGCTGCCTCGCACGTTTCCGTGATGATCATCTCGATCCGGCTGATCCGGCAGGTGGATTTTTCGAGGGAAGAATTGGTTTTGAATTTCAGATTTTTGATCGCGGAAGCGGCATAGGATTGCACATTGCTTTTTAAGCCGGTTTCATTTGCCAACGGAAGTATGGCGGAATTCCGGCAGGCAGAATTAACGGTAAATTTCACCTCCGCTTTGTCTTCAAACAGCACAATGCTGGTGCCGCCTGTTTTACAGCAAACAACCATCAAAACGATGGCAACTACAATTACGAAAGGGATCCGGCGCATCATAAAAACATTTTTAATGTAAAAAAGAACGCCACACAAATTTGTGTGGCGTTGATCTTATGTATTGAAATTTTTATTCGTGTTTTTCGGTGCAGGCGCCTTTGTCTTTGCAGCAGGCTTTTCCTTCTGCAGTTCCGGCATGTTCCACGCACATCGCTTTTTGTTCAGCTGTACAACCAACCGAATCACAATATTTTGCGCATTCTTCTTTGGTCATGCTCATACATTTCTGCATATCGCATTTTGGGTTCATTCCCATTGTACATTCTTTCATTTCCATTCCACAATGAGGCATTCCTGCTTCAGGGCTTTCTACAACTGCAATGTATGGAGCAATTACCAGGGAAACGATCGACATTAATTTGATCAGGATGTTCATGGATGGTCCGGATGTATCTTTGAACGGATCTCCAACAGTATCGCCAGTTACAGAAGCTTTGTGCGGCTCTGATTTTTTGTAGAACATTTCGCCGTTGATCATTACTCCTTTTTCGAATGATTTTTTAGCATTGTCCCATGCACCACCTGCATTGCTTTGGAAAATTCCCATCAATACACCTGATACGGTAACGCCTGCCAGTAAACCTCCCAATACTTCGGGCCCGAATGTGAAACCAACAAGTACCGGCGTGATCAGTGCAATTGCTCCCGGCATCATCATTTCGCGGAGAGATGCTTTGGTAGAAATAGCCACACATTTTTCGTATTCCGGTTTTGCTTTGTATTCCATAATTCCCGGAATTTCGCGGAACTGGCGACGTACTTCCTGTACCATGTCCATGGCCGCTTTACCAACTGCCTGGATACACAATGCGGAGAAAATGAACGGGATCATACCGCCTACAAATAAACCTGCAAGCACGTTTGCTTTGTAAATATCAATGTGAGAAATACCTGCAATACCAACAAATGCTGCAAATAATGCAAGAGAAGTTAATGCTGCAGATGCAATTGCAAATCCTTTTCCGGTTGCTGCAGTAGTGTTACCAACAGCATCCAGGTTATCCGTACGCTCACGTACTTCAGGAGGCAACTGGCTCATTTCGGCAATACCACCAGCGTTATCCGCGATAGGGCCAAATGCATCGATCGCTAACTGCATTGCTGTAGTTGCCATCATACCTGCTGCTGCGATAGCAACTCCATATAAGCCTGCAAAATGAAACGATGCCATGATACCGCCTGCCAGTGTTAAGATTGGAATAACGGTAGATTTCATCCCTACGGATAAACCACCAATGATATTGGTAGCGTGCCCGGTGGAGGATTGCTGAATAATTGAATTAACAGGGCCTTTTCCCATTGCTGTATAATATTCGGTAACAATGCTCATGATGGCTCCTACTACGGATCCTACAACGATTGCCCAGAATACATCCAGGTTTGAAAATGCAACGTCACGCAACATTAATTTTGCCGGTAACATCCACATTACAATAAAATAAGAGGAGATCACTGTTAAAATTACCGAAGACCAGTTTCCTAAGTTCAACGCGGTTTGAACATTTGATTTATCATCTTTAATTCTTACGAAGAATGTTCCGATGATAGAGAAAACAATCCCTAAACCGCAGATCACCATTGGCAATAAGATTGGCGACATACCGCCAAATGCATCTGTTACAACAATTTCCTGTCCTAATACCATTGTTGCCAAAATAGTTGCAACATACGATCCGAACAAATCGGCGCCCATACCTGCAACGTCACCTACGTTATCACCTACGTTATCGGCAATAGTAGCAGGGTTACGAACGTCATCCTCAGGGATTCCCGCTTCTACTTTACCAACTAAATCCGCTCCCACATCGGCAGCTTTTGTATAAATACCGCCACCCACACGTGCAAACAATGCGATGGATTCTGCTCCCAATGAGAAACCTGTTAATACTTCGATCGCCATTTTCATGTGATCTCTGTCAAGACCTTCAGGCCCCATTACATTAAACATTTTTAAGAACACGATGAACAAGCCACCCAATCCAAGCACAGCTAAACCTGCAACGCCAAGGCCCATTACGGAACCGCCGGTGAAGGATACTTTTAGTGCTTGTTTCAGACTTGTACGTGCCGCTTGTGTGGTACGTACGTTTGCTTTGGTAGCTACACGCATACCAATATATCCTGCGGTTGCTGAAAATACAGCACCAATAATGAATGCAATACAGATCACCCAGCTGGAGTGAATTTCTTTCCCGTGAATTTCATGTACTGTTCCGGAATAAGCCAACAATGCTGCTGCAAATACAACGAATACACTCAGTACTTTCCATTCTGCTTTCAAAAATGCCATTGCACCGTCGGCAATATAGCCTGCAAGCTCCTGCATATTTTTATCACCGGCATCCTGCTTGCTAACCCAAGCCGACTTAATTGCCATTACGATCAATCCTAAAATCCCTAAAGCGGGAACTAAATAAATGATGTTATTCATATTTTATTGTTTGTTGGTTGTTTTGTTGTTTGTTTCGTGCGTATTTATTTTACTGATAATCAAATACTTAAATCCTACATTCGATTAAAACGGTTGCAAACTTAGGTAATTTATACTAAATATCAAAACGCGGGGGAAATGATGTGCAGATTGCTGATTATTGATGTGCAGATTGCTGATGTGCTGTGCGCAGATGCTGCGTGTACGAAACACATCTTCTTACGAAGTTGTCATCCCGGGCGCCGACCCGGGATCTCATAAATGTTAGCAGGATGTATTTGTTGCTGTTCTTAGCATCATTGTACAATATTATAACAAGCCGACGTACTAACCGCTTATTCTACCCCTGCCAGGGACAAAAAAGCCCTTGCAGGGGATACACAAGAAACAACACGTTCAATAAATAATAAAGTATTTAAGGCAGACGTACTAACCGCTTACTCTACCCCTGCCAGGGACAAAAAAGCCCTTGCAGGGGATACACAAGAAACAACACGTTCAATAAAACAATAAAATATTTAAGATTGTTTAAAATAAAATCTGTGAATCTGTGGCAAAAAACTACTCCAGCGCCCGTTTGTTAAACATAATGAATCCGAAATGGAACAGGATGGAAAAAGGATCTTTTACCTGGTCGTAGTAATTTACGCTAAGCGACATCGGGCCAACCGGTGTGTGCCAAACAATAGCGCCGGTGCCGATATAATGCTGAAGCGCAAATGGCTTTCCGTAGGCTACTTTCAAATCGGTGGTTTTTATAAGTGCCTGGTATGGCTGGAAAATATAGGCTTCAACGCGCAGCTCAATGTTTTTGCGCACGTTTACCACAAATTTTAATCCGCCTGCTAAATATTTATGCGTGCGGTAATTTTCGAGGAAGAGTGTTTTACTGTCCGGCGTAGGCTGAAAAGCGGGGGCCGATAAAATACTGGATGTATAATTATTAAATAAGGTTTGCGTGGAATATGCACCTTCGCCAAAAAGCCCGATCTTTAAGGTTCCACGGCGGTTGAAATACCGCTCACCGGTAAGCTTGAACGTTACCCACTCGTGGTAATTTTTGTATTTGGTAAGGGTATCTATCACAGTGGTAGAGCCGGGTGTGTTGATCTCCTCGCCATTTACATAACGTATTTTAAAATTCAGGTATTCACCCTGGTTGGCGTATTGTTTCCTGTTAAGTGAATTGATCTCATAATACGCCTGCGCTGTAAACACATTAAAATCGGTACGATCGGCAGTATCCTGCTGGCTAAAATTCTGCGTTTGGTAATAACGGTCGGTTAACACGGCATAACCTGCACCGGTTACGATGCGGCCTTTTTTACCGGTCGGGAAACCCACATTCAGGTCGCCATACATCTCGGATTGCAGCAGGTACGCAGGTTTTACATCCTGCAAAAAGGCATTACTGCTTTTGTAATAATCCCATTTGTTCCATACAAAATCAGGCTCAATGTAAATGGGTGTTTTGAAGGGGAAATCAAAACGTGTTTTTACAGCTACGGAAGTGTACAATTTTCCGAAATAAGCATTGGCCATTGTTCCGGCGGCAAAACGGCCGAGGTAATTGTATTGTACTCCCAAAAAACCTTCACTGATAGGCTTGTTTGAGAAATCGCCACCGAAATAAGTGACGATGTTACGCTCTTTTTTAACCCGCAGGTACAGATCGTAATAACCGGTAACTGGATTGTATTTTGCTTTGGGATACATGCTCTTAATCTTGCTATCCGCAGCAAGCCGGAAGTATCCCTCTTTTAGATCTTCAAATTCTACCGGTTTATTTTTATTGTGCCGCAATACTTTTTGTGCATAATCGGCTTGTTTTTTATTGAGTCCTTCGATGTAAATTTTATCGAACACTACTTTCGGTTCTTTCATTTTAAAGTGCTCGCGTTTTGCCGCCAGCTCCATTGGCTCCACTCTGCGCTCTACGTATTGTTTGATCAGGTCCATTTTACGCATCGTGGCAACGTAACCGCTATCGATAATGGGATCCACGTTGTTAAAATTAAAAAGACCGACATCCGTTTTCGGCTCAATGATCACACCGGTTTCGCACTGGATGCTGTAATCGGATTTACTTTGCAGCATGCTTTTGATCTGCGAAAAAATGTCATCTTCGCTTGGTGGCGGGTTGTTACCGGTTACATTACTTCCGATGATGAGATCGGGATAAAAATCCTCGAGCATAACGTTGGACGGAAAATTATTGTACAAACCGCCATCATACAACAATTTGCCATCTACTAAAATAGGTTTGATGTAAAATGGGTACGACATGGAAGCGCGCACGGCTTCTGCCAGATCGCCTTTGCGGAATACTACGGATTTTTTCAATTCAATATCGGAGGCCACGCAACGAAAAGGAATGAACAAACTATCAAAATTATAATTGGCCGCAGCAGCCGGTCCGCCTGCAATTTCCATGGTACCAAAGTCCATGGCGATGGGTGAAATTAAATTTGTGGGCAACAGGGATGTTAAACTGGAATCCGATAATTTAAAGGAGATCCAGGATGCATTGTTATCATCGCGTTTAAAATAGTAAGCAAATTTTTGATCGATAATGCCTTCGGACCAATCCTTGAACTGGTCGCTTTTTATCATTACTTCTATCTGGTCGGGCGAATATCCCATCGCGTAAAGCGAGCCAATGAGCGCACCCATGGAGGTTCCGGTAATATAATCGATGGGAATGTGATTTTCTTCGAGTGCTTTTAACACGCCAATGTGTGCAATGCCACTGGCTGCGCCACCACTTAATACCAAACCGATCTTTTGCGCTTTCGCTGAATTTGGAGAAAAGAATAGCAACACAAGGACAAGAAGCGTAAGGAGTGTGTGCCTGAAAAAAGTCATGGATCGGTTTATTGCAGTACAAAGCTAATAAGAATTAACGGACGAAAAAAACAGGAGCCACAGATTCACGGATTTTTATGGATTAAACTAATTATATGAATATCCGAAACTTTGTACTATAAAAAGAATTTACTTTAAGAACGTCATTGATTAAAACTTTTTCCAAATAAAATAGCTCGAAGAGCGTACGTAAGCCGACCCACATGTTTCGACAAGCTCAACATGACAACGCACAAAAAACATTCTAACAAAGCAAATACACAATTACATAAGCGATTCCTGCAATTCCTTAAAATACGCAGGTGCTTTAAGCAAGCGGGAGCCGTACCAGGAGAAAATCTCGCCATCCACTATTTTAATTTTTGCAGCTGGAAGCAGTTGCTGAATTTCCCGGATGTGCTGTTCTTTGAAAGGATATGGTTCGGATGAAAGCAATACAATGGAAGGATTTGCGCTGATGAGCTCTTCGTTTGTAATTTCCGGGTAACGGGAGGCCCTGTTGGTAAATACATTTTCAAAGCCGCAAACGTTGAGCATCTGGTTAATGAATGTATCGTGACCGGCAACCATGTACGGTTTGCGCCAGATGAAGTACGCTACGCTTTTAGGATTCAGGATTTGGGATTCAGGATTAAAAACTGCGTGTGAAGAACCGGATAAATCAGGATTAAGGATTTCCGATTTAGGATTAAAAGCTGTGTGTGAAGGGGGTTGTATATTAAAATTTAAAAAATCATGAAATTTAAACTCGATCTCCAGTTTCAGGTTTGTTGCGGCTTCGTTTTTTCCGACTAGTACGCCAATGCTGGCAATCATTGCGAGTGCATCTTTCAGCGTATAGATATCGCTCATCCACACATTGTAATGCTGCATCAGTTCTTCGATCTGCTCTTTTTCGTTCTCTTCTTTGTTACCGATGATCAGGTCGGGCTGCAGCGCTTTTATTTTTTCGAAATCGTATTTTTTTGTTCCGCCCACTCTCGTTTTTGTACGAAACCATTCATCGGGATGCACGCAAAATTTAGTGATCCCCACCACTTCATCGCGCAAGCCGAGATCGTATAATAATTCGGTTTGGGAAGGCACCAGCGAAATGATCCTCTTTGGAACAGATGATAATTCGATTTTTCGATGGAGCTGGTCGGTGAAAATGTTCATTGGTTAACTTGTTCATTAGTTCATTAGTAACGAAGCCTATTCTAAATTCATGCTAAATGTAAAGGTAACTTATAAAAATAAAATGGATTAATCTGGAAAACCCAAATTAACCCATTTTGTTTTACTTTATATTCACACAGCATAAGTAACACTACCAATGAACCATTGAACTAATAAACCAATGAACTATTTAGTTAATGCGTTGATGATATCGTAACGGGTAATGATGTACGTTTTATCCAGTTTAAAATCACGCACCAATACAGCAGGATTATTATCGGTGATCATGGCTGATAATGAATCGATCGGTGCTGAAATATCCACAAACGGGAATGCAGGCTGCATGATGCTTTCTATTAAATTCCCTTTTATTTCGGGATTTGCCACTACTTTGGAATACAATAAACTTTCGTTTACGGCACCCACAATCCGTCCGCCGTTAGTAACCGGAATTTGTGAAATGTTCATTTTATTCATCAGCTTCACAGCGCTTCCGATGGTGTCGGATGCTTCTACCGTGATCAGTTTTCCGTTGGTATTGTTGTTCACCAGGTCTTTTGCTTCCAACCCGTTTTTATCGAAAAACCCTTTTTCCATCATCCATTCGTCGTTGTACATTTTTCCCATATAACGCGTACCGTGATCATGGAAAATAACAACAACAAGATCTCCTTCTTTCAATTCATTTTTCAATTGGATCAATCCGGCCATAGCCGATCCGGCAGAGTTTCCGGCAAAGATACCTTCGCGTTTGGTGATCTCACGCGTCATGATCGCTGCATCTTTATCTGTTACTTTTTCGAAACGGTCGATGATGCTGAAATCCACATTGGCAGGTAAAAAATCTTCGCCGATCCCTTCCGTGCTGTACGGATAAATTTCGTTCTTATCGAAGATGCCGGTTTCTTTGTATTTTTTAAATACCGAACCGTAGGTATCGATTCCCCAGACTTTGATATTGGGATTTTTTTCTTTCAGATATTTTCCCGTTCCGCAGATCGTTCCGCCGGTACCAACACCTACTACAAGGTGTGTGATCTTTCCTTCAGTTTGTTCCCAGATCTCCGGGCCGGTTTGTTCGTAATGCGCCTGTGAGTTGCTTAAATTGTCGTATTGATTTGGTTTCCATGCGTTCGGTACTTCTTTTACCAAACGGGAAGAAACGGAATAATACGAACGTGGATCTTCCGGATCCACATCGGTAGGGCATACAATGACATCGGCACCAAAGGCGCGCAATGCATCTACTTTTTCTTTTGATTGTTTATCGGTAGTGGTAAAAATACATTTGTATCCTTTAATGATAGCAGCAATTGCCAAACCCATTCCTGTATTTCCGCTGGTTCCTTCGATGATGGTTCCGCCCGGTTTCAAACGCCCGTCTTTTTCTGCATCCTCGATCATTTTCAAAGCCATACGGTCTTTGATAGAGTTCCCCGGATTAAAGGTTTCTACTTTCGCATAAACCGTTGCTTTTACGTCTTTTGTAATGTTATTGATACGTACCATTGGCGTGTTGCCAATTGTTTCCAGGATGTTGTTGCTTGCTTTTCTAAATGCCATAATTTGTTTTTTGAGAATGCGAAAATACGAAAAAAATCGGGATGGCTTTAACCTGATTTCTTAGGTTTGGAAGAAGCGCGTTTTACGGGAACTGACGGTTTCTTTTGTGCCGCTGTAACAGTTGCAAAAACGTTGTATTCTATTTTCCACCAGCCGATCATGATTGTTACTTTGGAAGTCACATCGCCTATGGCATTGGGAACAAACGTTACATTAAATGTGCGGCAGGAATCTTTGCAAATTGCATTTTCTGTGATCCCTGCTTCGGAGCTGTCGCAAACAAGAGTAATTCCAGCATCGGTTTTTATTCCTGTGATCCGGAGCGCAGAATCTGCTTTGTTGCAGATCTTAAACTGCGCATTTACTTTTTCTCCTGTTGTAATTTTCGACACATCAAAAAGCTTGCTTGTTTGAATGGTTTTGGGTAAAATGACTCCATCAAAACGAATGATCACTTGTCCAAAGTTGGTGCTGATCGTAGCTGTTTTTGAGAACAGGCCGGGCCGGTCATTTTCTACGCAGATGTAACGGATCTTCCCCGGCTTTCCTTTCATGATAGGATCTTTGTGATAATTGGGTTCAAAGATCGGTTCGCCCCAATAAACGGTTTGAAGGATCAGCGGATCGGAGGAATTGTTTACGAAGTAAAAATCATAATACGGGCAGGAGCCTTCATTGATTGTGCCTGTGTTTACTTTGATATAAATACTGCCTGAGGATATTCCCGTTTTTTCATCCTTTTGCAAATGATTTTCGATGGTTGTCTGAAATTTTAATGTATCGTTTACAACAACGGAAAATGCATCCTGTGCACGCGAATAAAAACAATACAGCAATAGAAAAAGAATGAGTAGTTTTTTCATGGGAGCAGATTTTTAGTAAAAAATAAAAAGCGGAATGCGTTTACCAAAGATCAGACCAGAGCTATATACATTTTGCCACAGATTCACAGATTAAAAAATGACAAAACAATTACACGGATTATATGCTATGCATTTTGAACCACAAAAGAAAACAAAAGAAACAAAAGGCGAAACGTATTTCAGGAGCGCTGAGAAAAATGAGAGAGCCACAGATTCACAGATTAAAAAATTAAAAAAAACAATTACACGGACATTTAAATCGCAAGCGATTTAAATGTGTAATAATTTTTACGCAAAAAATCTGTGAATCTGTGGCTTTCCGAATCGGCTTTGGTATTGCAATCAATCGCGCAAGCGGTTTTATCGGTGTAATTATTTTTTAGGCAAAAAATCTGTGAATCTGTGGCTTTCTTGTATGACTTAACTAAATCTGATTGCTTTTACCGGCGTAATACGGGAAACAAAAAAGCTGGGAAGGATCAGCATCAACAGGCAACACACGAGTGTACCTACGTTCAATAAAAGAATATTTACGAAGTTTAATGAAATAGGAATGACGGAGATATAATACGTTTTTGCATCAAGTGTGAACAGCCCGAAATGCTGCTGCACAAGCGCAATACCGATACCGAGAATGTTTCCCCAGAACAATCCTTTTCCGATCAGGTAAACGGCATTGTACAAAAATATTTTCTGAATGCTTTTATTTTTTGCGCCCAGCGCTTTTAAAATACCGATCATGTTGGTGCGTTCCAAAATCAGGATCAGCAAGGCGGAGATCATATTAATGCCCGCAACAAGGATCATCAGCGTGATCACAATAACGCCGTTCATATCCTGCAGATCGAGCCAGGAAAAAATAGTAGGATTTGTTTTTTTGATCGTTTGCGCTACAAAGCTTTGTCCTACCATATCGTCCACTCGATCGCCTACTTCATCAATTTTTTTGTAATCGTTGATGGCCACTTCAAATCCGCCGATCAGATCTTTGTCCCAATAATTAAGCTTGCGGATCTGGCCAATGTCCACCAGCACCAAACGCTGATCAATGTCTTCGAAGCCGGTGTTATAGATCCCGGAAACAAAAAATGTTTTTACTCTCTGCTCGTAACTAATGTTATCGGAGCTGTCGGTTTTTTTGGTAAGGAAATACACCACCATTTTATCGTTTACACTCAGCTCCAGCTTATCGGCAAGCAGTTTGGAGATCACAATATTTTTCGACAAACCGGTATCGCTTACGCTGAATACTTTTCCGTTCACTAAATTCTGATTGATAAATTGCCAGTCGTAATCCGCACCGATGCCTTTTAACAACACACCTTCATTATCTTTTTTTGTTTTGATGATCCCGCTTTTTGTCGCATAAACTTCCACATGTTTAATATCGGGATCGGCTTTCAATTCTGTTAAAAACGGTTGTTCACTACTGATCGGCTGCGGCTCGTCGCTTACATTATCATCGTAATTGGTGATCTGGATATGCGAACCAAAACCGATGAGCTTGTTCCTGATCTCGCCCTGAAAACCGGTGATCACAGCAACAGTGAGGATCATCAATGCGATGCCTAAGGCAATGCCCAAAACAGAAACCCGCATCACAGGACGTGACAGCTGGTTTTTATTTTCCGAACCAAAAATGATCCGCCTGGCAATGAAACGTTCGGTATTCAAATGTTTATTTTGTTTTATTTTTTATTTAATTATAAGATCTATAACTGTCTTTCCCGTACCGATAGCTATCGGTACCGCTCGAAGTGACAGCATGCGTGATCATTTCGGAGTGCATTCTCTTATTTGGTTGTCATCCCGCACATGTTGCGGGATCGGTTTATTAAATACTGCTAACATTCATGAGATCCCGTGTCAAGCATGGGATGACGACTTCTAAAAAATTTGTCGATAAAATAATGTTTGCTTCTCAATCTTTAATTCCAATTCCAGTTCCGGTTTAAAACCCGTTCACATCTTTCAATTTCGCTCCAGCTGTTTTATAAAAAAATTATGTAGGTTTGATGTCTGATCGAATGCCGTAAAAATACTATTTTAAAATGAAGATGTACAAACTATCTGTTTTGCTCCTGCTGCTGTTGCTCCAATTCAACCTGCCTGCGCAAAACATTGTACAGGTGGACAATTCCATTAAAACCATCAACGATCTGAAAGTGGGCGCCGATCGTACTTCCGAATATCTCCCTTTACTGAAAGGAAAAAATATCGCCGTTATTGCCAATCAATCTTCCAATATCAAACAAACACATTTGGTCGACAGCCTTTTAAAACTGGGTGTTGCCGTAAAAAAAGTATTTTGCCCGGAGCATGGCTTTCGCGGAACGGTGGATGCCGGTGAAAAAGTGGCATCGGAAAAAGATAGTAAAACCGGCCTACCGGTGATCTCGCTGTATGGAAAAAACAAGAAACCATCGCCGGAACAATTGAAAGGAATTGATATTGTGATCTTCGATATCCAGGATGTGGGCGTGCGGTTTTACACCTATTTATCCACGCTGCATTATGCAATGGAAGCCTGCGCGGAAAACGGCAAACAATTGATCGTGCTCGACAGGCCCAATCCCAATGGTTTTTACATCGACGGGCCGGTCATGGAAGATGCTTACAAATCGTTTTTGGGAATGCACCCGGTTCCGGTTGTTTATGGTATGACGATCGGCGAATACGCACAAATGATCAATGGCGAAGGCTGGCTGAAAGACGGCGAAAAATGCAATTTAAAGGTCATAACAATTGAAGGTTATACCCACCGCGATCTGTATGAATTACCGGTACGCCCATCTCCGAATTTACCAAACATGGCTTCCGTTTATTTATATCCCAGCCTTGGATTATTTGAAGGAACAGTAGTGGCGGTGGGCCGCGGAACGGATCTTCCTTTCCAGGTAATTGGCTTGCCTACATTGCAAAAAGGAAATTACACATTTACGCCACAACCCCGGCCGGGCGCTACGGATCCGAAATACAAGGGACAGGTTTGCAAAGGTTATAATCTTTCGGATTTTGGAAATGAATACATGAAAGATTTCAAAAAAATATATTTGTACTGGCTTATTGGTACCTATCAAAACACGCCGGATAAAACCACTTTTTTTGATAATAATTTTAATTACCACGCCGGAAATGCCACGCTGCAAAAGCAGATCAAGGATGGTGCAACGGAAGATCAGATCCGCAGCAGCTGGGTGGATGGCATTAAAAAATTTAAAGTGATCCGGAAAAAATATTTGTTATACCCCGATTTTGAATAATTTACTTGTCCGCCGATATGGAAGAAGCAACACACCTGAATAAAGTTTTCGAGAAAGTTAATTCACCCGCAAAAACCATCCGGAACAGGGAATTTGAAGCATGCACGTTCAAACAATGCGATCTTTCCAATTGCGATTTTGCCAATTCCCGTTTTACGGATTGTACTTTTATCAATTGCAATCTTACCATGATCAGGCTTAACAATGTAAGCCTGATAAACGCCGTATTCAAGGATTGCAAGCTGATGGGAATTATTTTCAGCGAATGCGCCGATTTTTTATTCAGTGTGCGTTTTGAAAATGGTCTCCTCGATTATTCTTCATTTATGGGAAAAAAAATGATGGGTACTGTGTTCATCAATACAACGCTGAAGGATGTAAATTTCAGCAATGCCAATCTCACGAAAGCCGTATTTGACAAGACCAACCTGAGCGGTGCTATTTTTAACGGCACTGTTTTGCAGGAAGCTAATCTTGTTACCGCTTTTGCTTATTCGATCGATGGCGAGCTTAACAAGATCAGCAAAGCACATTTTTCGCTGCAGGGTGTTGTGGGGCTTTTGGACAAGTACAGAATCACGATCGAATAAAATGCACACACTCCCCCTTCATTATACAGTTTCCGCTTCCGCGACGGAGATCCGTCCTTATTTTCTTGATCTTGTTAAATTCGGGGAGCTGCATCCTTACATGACGAAAGTAAAAAAGCTGGATGGAAATGCGTATTCCATCCCTGAAAAATTGTTCGTTCTTGGGTTTATCCCGATGAAGCCATTTTATACAGCCAGGGTATTTGAGCAGGGAACCGAAATTTATTATAATCTGATGTACAAAAAGGCGTGGATCTAAGGATCCGCTTTGATTTCAGGGAAGATCCCGGCCAGAAACAAACGCAGATCACCGAAATTCCGGAAGTAAAAGCCAACACAGTTATTGCCATGATTTTCCTGGATATTATGAAAAAATCACATAAAATACTCATTGAGAACCTTGAAAAGGCTGTGAAAAATAAATCCGGCTTATAAAATCTCCTCTACACAAACTACTATCAAAAGCATACAGGGTTATTAACAATACTAACAATTGATGGTTACCCTATTTTTACTGACAACACAAGCGATATTAACATTCAATTGTTAATTATTAAAATTCCGTACGGTTACTTCCTTTTTGTTCTGCTCTATTTTTGCGGTGTTATAAAATATATAACCATCATGAAAAGAGCACTTTACGCAATTCTACTTTTAGTAGTAGTTTTTTCAACGTCCTTTACCACCATCGGTGATAAAGAAGGAAGCGGCAATGATACCAAAAACGAAAAGATCATCTCCACTTTTGAGGTACAATCGTTCAAGATCAGCAAGGACGGCATGGTAAGCTGGACATCGGTAAACGAGCACGGCTCACTGCCCTATATTGTAGAGCAATTTATTTTTGACAAATGGGTAAAGGTTGGCGAAGTAGCCGGGATTGGCAGTCCAACTCCGAATTCATATTCCGTACCGGTGATTTTAAACAGCGGCGAAAATAAATTCCGTGTGCGCCAAAAGGGTTATGATAAAATGAGTCGTTTTTCGGATGCAGTGATGTATTATTCAAAAAAAGAAGCGATCAGTTACCAGGTGATCGACCGTAATCAAACCATTTCTTTTTCCGGCGATACGTACTTTATTATTTACAATCCATACGGTGCCATTACAAAACAGGGTTATGGCAATTCAGTAAATATTTCGGAATACGCAAAAGGATATTATTGCCTGATCTATGATAATAAGCTGGGCGGCTTTGATAAGAAAAAAGTACTTTTTAAAAATTCATTTTGCCCGATCGTGATCAATTTACCGCACTGGATGAAGAAGTAGTTTTTAGTCGTTAGTCTGGAGTGATTAGTCCGGAGATGGTATAAAAAAAAGCTGAATGAGATCCATTCAGCTTTTTTTGTTTTTGATAATATTAAAAGGTCATGTTGTAGAATAATGTTGCTAATGGAAACAAAAATACTCTCCAGACTTGTCATCCCGGGCGCCGACCCGGGATCTGCCAATTAAAACTGTATGGGCGCTGCGAGTATTTAACAGATCCCGGGTCGGCGCCCGGGATGGCAGTACTGTTTGTGAACATTATAAAAAAAACATTTTCCTACAACATAGCCTATTAAAAATGTCATCCATTTAACAGCGCGCTCACATACAGTCTAATTACTAAAGACTAACGACTAATCTACCGCTCCCCGATCTGCTGACGCCACATAGCAAAATACAATCCTTTTTGCTCCAGCAATTCTTCATGCTTACCATATTCGATGATGCGTCCTTTTTCAAGCACAAAGATCTTGTCGGCGTGCATGATGGTGCTTAGCCTGTGCGCAATGATGATGGTTACCTGCTCGCGGTTAGTAGACAAATCGCGGATCGTTCTGCTGATCTCATCTTCCGTTAAGGAATCAAGAGAAGAAGTTGCTTCATCGAATACCAGTAACGAAGGCTTGCGCAGCAATGCACGTGCAATGGACAAGCGTTGTTTTTCGCCACCGGATACTTTTACTCCGCCTTCACCGATCATGGTATCAATGCCTTTATCGGCACGGGCAAGCAAGGTTTGGCAAGCCGCTTTATTCAACACATCCAGGCATTCCTCATCCGTTGCATTGGGCGCAACGAACAATAAATTTTCTTTGATGGTTCCTGCAAACAGTTGTGTATCCTGTGTTACAAAGCCGATCTGCGTACGCAACTGATCCAGGTCAATTGCGCGGCCACTGGTGCCGTTGTATAAAATCTCTCCTTCGTGCGGATGATACAATCCCACCAGTAATTTCACCAGCGTAGTTTTACCGGCACCGGAAGGCCCGACAAAAGCAATGGTTTCGCCTTTGCTGGTTGTAAACGAAATATGATCCAGCGCATTGTGACTGGCGGTTTGATGCTTGAATACCACATCTTTAAACTCTAATGTTTGGATCCCTTTTACAGCCACAGGATGTAATGGTTTTTCTTCTACCGGCGTGTTTAAAATATTTTTGAAATTATCAAGCGATACTTCCGCTTCACGATAAGTGCTGATGATATTACCAAGCTCCTGCAATGGCCCGAAAATAAAGAAGGAATAGAATTGCAGGGAAACCAGTTGTCCCGCAGTAAGCGTTCCATTCTGATATCCGATATACAGTAAAAGAAACAAGATGCAGCTGCGCAGCAAGTTCACCAATGTGCCCTGAATAAAGCCAATACTACGAACGTATCGAATTTTTTTCAGTTCAAGTCCCAGAATTTTTACAGTAATACCGCTCAGTCGATTTACTTCCTGATCCACCAAACCAAGGCTTTTTACCAATTCGATGTTGCGCAACGATTCAGTGGTAGAACCTGCTAATGCTGTGGTTTCACTTACAATTTTTTTCTGTACTGTTTTAATGCGTTTGCTTAAAGTTGAAGTAATAAATCCTAACAAAGGGACAGCCACCAGGTAAAGTACGGCGATCAGCCAATTTATGGTAATGGCGTAGACCATTACAAACACAACACCCACCAGGGAAGTAAATAAAATGCTTACAAATGCAAGGATGAGTTTTTCCACATCTGTTCTTACCTGCTGCAATTTCCCTAATGTTTCGCCACTTCGCTGATCTTCAAATACGCTATACGGCAATCTCAATGAATGTTTCAAGCCATCCGAATAGATCTGCGCGCCTAATTTCTGTGTGATCACATTTACAGCATAATCCTGGAAATTTTTTGCTATCCTTGATACCATTGCCGCACCCATTGACAGCAAAATAAGGAAGACTACACCTTTTACGTATACCTCCTTTGTTAAGGCTGCGTGTGTGCTCGTCTGGTGGTGAGGATCCGTAACATATCCATCCAGGATTAGCCGGAAAATATAAGGATCCATTAAAGAAAAGATCTGGTTTACTGCAGCCAGCAACAAGGCTAATCCTACCAGCCAACGGTATTTCTTCAAATAATTAAAAAGTAATTTCATGTTTTTTATCCTGATTTTTTGTTGCAAAGGTACATTAAATGTATATACATACATTTTTTGTCATTAGAATTCTCTTGGAAGTTAAAATATAAAAAACTATATTCGTGCTTACTAAGCATTAAAAAATTTCGACCAACTAACAAATAACCAAGACCAGATTTATTTTATAAATTATCAAAATTTCTGCTCCTGTTTTATTGCCGGTCAAAATTAATTAACCTATCACGATTAATATTTTATGAAATTACTGAAACGCATTAGCACCACCCTACTCATTTTAATTGTTATTTATTGCCTGATCTCCTTCTTTATCCCGTCGAAAGTGCGGGTAGAACGTTCTGTTATGATCAATGCGCCTGCAGCACTTGTGTTTGAGCAGGTAAATAATTTTAAGAACTGGACCAGCTGGTCGTATTGGGACAATATTGATCCTGATATGAAATCGACCTACGAAGGCCCTGAAAAAGGCAAAGGCGCGGTACACAAATGGACCAGCCAGAATAAAGACGTGGGGACGGGAAGCATCATGATCACGGAAAGCACTCCTAATGTGAGTATTTTAACTGACCTGCATTTTGGCGGAATGCCTGTAAGTCACGGCGGTTATACATTTAAAGACACTACAGAAGGCGTTTACGTGACCACGTACATGAACATGGACATGGGATTTTTCGGGCGTATTTTTCCGGGATTGATGATGGACAAATTCCTGGGAACCGATTTTGAAAAAACGCTGACAGGATTGAAAAAACAGTCGGAGCTGGTAAAATTATCAGGTGTAAAAGTGACTTCCGGCGTGGAGGAAACGGTTACAAAAGAACAAATCCTGGCTTCTTACCGCATGGGAACGAACATGAAAACGATCGCGACCGACATCGCGGCCAGCTACCAGAAAATCGGAAAATTCATGCTTGCCAATAAGCTGACACAATCCGGCCCTGCATGTGCTTTTTATCACGGCTTTTCCGCCGATAAAATTGATATGGAATGCGCTATTCCCATTGATAAGGAAGTAAAAGGCGATGGAATGGTGAATGTAAACAAGCAGCAGGCAGGTAATGCAGTGGTCATACATTTTTACGGCCCGTATATGGGTACTGCCAGCGCGCATGCTACTATTAATAAATGGATCACCGAACATCATAAAAAAATAACCGGCTCGCCCTGGGAAGTATATGTAACCGATCCAATGGTGGAAAAGGATACAGCAAAATGGCTGACGGAAGTATATTATCCAATTGAATAATCCCGAAAGGATGCAAAAACTGGCTGAAACACAAATTGACCGCGCGTTTTTTTCCGTTCTGTTATTGCAGGAAGGGATTGTGCATGTGAAAGTCAGGAGTATGGATGAGATCACTGTGGAACAAACAAAAGAGATCATTGAATGTATCGGCGAATTGTGCCGCGATCAAAAACGTCCTTCACTGGTATCGTCCGATAATTTTTCGGCGCCTACAGCCGAAGCACGCGAGTTTATTGCAAAAAAAGATTCCAACCCCTATGTTACTGCAACAGCATACATTGCCCGGTCGCTGGCCGAAAAAATAATGACCAATGCCTTTATCCATTTTAATAAACCGGCACGCCCTACAAAAATGTTTACGAATGAAAAAAAAGCGATCGAATGGCTGCAAACATTTTTATGATCTTAACACAAAAAACGGTGTGAGTGCTGTGTATTTTTGAACCACAAAAGAAAACAAAAGAATACAAAAGACTGTGTGAAATGCTACGCATTTTTTTGAACCCATAAGTCACAAAAGGCAGGAGGTGATGAATGTGTAATTGGAAATAGATTATAAAATCAATTGTCATCCCGGGCCTGACCCGGGATCTGCCTAATTAAGAACTAAAAATATACTGCAAGCATTCATGAGATCCCGGGTCGGCGCCCGGGATGACGCACAAAAATGAAGATTGCTACTAAAAAAACATTACCCTTCCAATTCCAAACTTATTTTCATCAATGTTTCTTCCGGGATCTCATGTTTACCATGAAAGCGGATCAGCTCATATTTTACCCGGTGCTGATCCAAAAATTCCTGTTGTTTTTTTACTTCTTCTTCAGTGATAAATTCGTCGGCATCGCCTACGATCATAACTGTTTTTAAGCGATCAAAAATTGTTTTGCTTAAGCCAAAATCCAGATCTGCCGGAAAAGCGCCAGCCCATAGCAGTAATACATCCGCAGTTGATTTACCATTCGCAAGCCAGCGGCAAACCGTTGCTGTTCCCTGCGAAAAACCCAACACATTTATTTTCACTTTTTTATCTTTTAATTCCGAAAGTACTTCCGTGTAAACGGCATCCAAATAATTTACATAATCGGTAATGTCCTCGTTCCGATCTTCTTTGGTCATCCAGCTGGCCACTACCCTTCCCGAAAATTTTTCCCAGTAAAAGCGGTGCAGTCCTTCCGGAGCAATTACCAGATTTTTTGTAAGATCAAGCGCATGAAAATTCTGAATGAAATAATTCGCCAGCTGCCCGTAACCGTGGCAAACAAACCAAATGGTTTCGGTTTGCCCGGATACTTCACCCAATGTAAAGTAACGCGCGGTTTTGGGGATGATGATGTTTTTTTGTTTCATGCTGCAAAGTAAATAAAAAAGCCCCGTTGTAAAAACGGGGCTTCTAAAAAAATGGATTGGTGTGTGTGATTATTGCTCGATCACAACAACCAAATATTTGGATGCGCTCCAGAAATCTTCTGCATTGGTAATTACCAAACGCTCTGCTTTGCCATCTGCACCTTCAATTTTGTAAGAACCTGCAGGATGTGTGGTAACCAATGTCGCTTTTTTAGCGCCCAAAGGGATCACATTTACAGAAGAAGCATCGATCTTCGTGAAATAATCCTTATTAAAATCAGCTTTCATTTTTTCTGATTTACCTAAGCCTAAGAAACCACCTTCTTTTGTCAATACATTATTTTTGATCAGCTCTTTTTTAGTGCCGAATGCATAATACGCCGTGTTCAGTTTTTCCGTTTTCACCTGCGATGCCTGCACTTCTTCCTGGTAGTTGGTGTTCAGGTTGGTCATTGCTACGTTCAGTTTTTCCAATTGATCTTTCAGGCCAGTGATCTCCGCATCTTTTTGCTCAATATCCGCAGTTAAACGGGTAATGAATTTTTCAAGCTCTGCGTTTTTGTTGTTTGAATCTTTCAATTTATTTTTCATCGAAGCCAAACGCTGTTTGTTTTTATTCATCGCATCGTACATCGACTGGATATCAGCAACGATCTGTTCCTGTTTTGATTTACGGGTCTCCGGATCTTTACTGTTTTCGGTAACAATTTTTTCTTTGTCTTTGATCACGTCCAGGTTATCCTGGATTTCGTTAAAACCGGTGATGAACGATTGCAGCGCCGAATCCTGGTTGTGAATCCTGACTGATTGTCCGCCGCTAACGGCTCTTAAGCTGTCTTCAGCCGACAATACACCTTCTTTGTTTCCATTTCCGCAGCCAAAAGCAAATGGCAGGAACACGATTAAATAAAATAATTTTTTCATAGTTATTGTTGTTTTAGTTGTTTGAAATTGATTACGCTGCAAATTTTTATAAAAGTTTGTGCCTGACCAAACAATTTTCGATAACTGGAACCTATAATTCGATGGTTTGCAAAATGCAAATATAAACTAAATAAGATTCCTGTGTAAAAAGAAAGAAATGATCATTTAAGCAATGGCTTATGTATTTTTTATGTGATTTAAATTCCTGAAAACCCAATGGCAGGATGCCATTAAATAAAAAGTCACGGGTGGGACCCCCTCGCCTGAATTAAAATGCCCGCGCTACTCCTCGCCTTCCATTTCGCTACCGTCGGAAGTACCGCTCAGAATAGAAAGTACGCCCTGCATCTGGTAAGTGGTGCGGTTGTATTTGTTCGAGAGTACAATAATGGTGGTTTTATCATCCGGACGGCGCAAAAACAGGCTGTTATAACCATGCCACCAGCCGTTGTGATAAATGATCTTCGGATTTTTACCATCGTCGATCATCCGCCAGCCGTAGCCGTAATTGCGCTTGCCTTTGTGCTCGTTGCTATAACCTTTGAATGCCTCATCGATAGTTTCTTTTTTCAGCAATTGCTCGGAATACAGCGCCTGGTCCCATTTGAACAGATCTTCTACGGTGGAGTATACGCCTTTATCACCGATCACATCATCGGCATACGTATCTTCTTCTACTTTGCCCGTACCGTTGTAACCGATGGTTTTGTTCTTGTGAGTTGCATCCGTTTTCGGATCATGGATCCAGGTATTGTTCATGCCCAGCGGTTTAAAAATAGCTGTTTCCATAAACTCCGGAAAAGACATTCCCGATGCTTTTTCAACGATCAGCGCCAGCAAAGCGTAATTGGTATTGCAGTATTCAAATTTTTTGTCGGGCTGTGCATACACATCCGGTTTGGAAGTTTTGATGATCTCGTACATCGCCCTGTTATCAAAGATTCCGCCTTTATACATATTTGGTTTTTCGCAAAATGGCTCGCAAAAATAAATGTAATTGCTCAGGCCCGAACGGTGCGTAAGCAGCATTTTAATGGTTACCTGCGGATACGGAAATTCCGGCAGATAGGTTTGCACCAGGTCCGTTAATTTTAATTTGCCACGATCTTTCAATAACAGGATCGCCGCGGAAGTAAGGGTTTTTGAAGCGGATGCCAACTGAAATGCAGAATTTATATACAATGAATCCTTCGATTTAAAATTGGCATATCCGAATGCTTTTTCGTAGATGATCTGTCCCGCTTGTGCCACAAGCACACACCCGTTGAAACCGGCATTTTTTACTTTGTTTTTAAAAAGTGTATCAATACTGTACGCTTTTTCTTTGGCGTGGATCTTCAGCAGGATCTTGTTAACGCTGTCCCGGCTGAGCGGCGGCGGCTGAGATCCTGTTTCGGTGTTGGTTTGTGTTGCACCACAAGCAAACAACAATATAAAAATAGAGAAGTAGAGAAAATATTTCAAAGCATAAAAAATTAAAGGCACAAAAGTGCACATTCAATTTTAAAATAAAAATGATTGCAGGTAGAATTGTGGATAGATTGATGGAATTGTTTAAAACTAGTACAGATAACGCCCGCCTGAACGATTCGGGCAGGAACAGGAACGATACTACGAATCTGTGTATCTACTAAATACCAATTTGTACCAATATACTAATCTGTGTGTGGTAAATGCTGCACAATTGCTTCTGTTAAGCCGTTTCCCGACTCCGCTCGAAATGACATTTATGAACGTGCACACAAATTGTCATTTCAAGCGGAGTCGGGAAATAGTCATTCTAGTTGTTACGAATCTGTATGTGTTACTGCATGGTACTGTACGGAATTTACTTATGAGGGTCGATCTTCCCTCATCCTGTCATCCCGGGCCTGACCCGGGATCTGTCAATTGAAGGCTTCAATCAAGATAGCGAATAATAATATTATGAACCTGTAAACCCATTACACACCTGTTTCTTAATCCGCCTCATCTGCGTCCCATCACACAGAATTAGTACATTGGTACAAATTGGTATTTAGTAGACATATTCTTCTTTTAGTAAAGAGAAAATCAGGGAATCCTGTACTTCACCATTTCTGACAAAATGCTGTCTTAAATACCCTTCCTGGGTAAAACCGTATTTTTTAATGAGATTTTGGGATGCACTATTTGCAGGGGAAATACATGCTTCTATTCTATTTAAATTCATAGAATTGAAACCATGTTCAAGAATTGTTTTAAGAGATTCACTCATATAGCCTTTTCTTTTATGCTCCTCTTTATTTAAAGCATATCCTATTTCTGCTTTGTGATGATCTCTGTACCAATTGTGATACCCACATCTTCCAATGGTTTCATTATTGCTTTTTAACACCAGCAGAAAAGCCAAAATCGTTTTGTCATAAGTTGTATAACCTCCCTGTAATTTCGCCTTTTCTTTAACAAGGTCCTCTTCAGTTGTCAACCCAAGCTGCTTTTTAATTTCGTCGTCGGAATAATTTTCAAACAAATAGCTGAACCCTTCTGGTGTTAATTTTTTTAAAATCAACCTTTCCGTTGTAAGTATTTCAAATTCCATACGTGTTTGATTTACCGGCGGCGCTCTTCCGCTTCCTGCACGATCAGCGCTTTACCGCGGATCTCTTTGCCATGCAGCGCTTCGATCGCTTTTTCACCCTCTTCCTTTTTCGACATTTCCATGAAAGCAAATCCTTTGGATTCCCAGGTAATGGTGTCATAAACGATTTTTGTGGAAACTACTTTTCCATACTGCGCAAACAGCCCTTCCAGCTGCATTTCGTTAATATCCTTGTCGAGATTTTTTACAAATAATTTCATAGTGCAATTGCGTATTTAGCCACCGATTCACGGATTAAAAAGTAAATTTTCATTACACAGATCTTTAAGAGATGTAAATCATTTAAGATCTGTGAATCTATGGCTCCAGGCTTAATTTGTTAAACTTTACAAAAGTATTTTATTTATTGATTTTTATACTTATTTTTGATAAACAATTTTTGGAGCCATGAAAAAAGTATATACATTCCTTTTGTTAGTATCGGCATCTGTTGCCGGTTTTGCTCAAACTAATTCTGATGATTATTACGGTTCGCCTGCAAAACCTAAATTATTATCCAGGGATCGTGTAAGTGCTTCTATCAGTGCCGGAACGGGTGTAAGCTTTTTAAGCGGAAGCAAAACCACAGGCGTTACCACCTTTATTGCTCCTCAATTGAATTACCAGCTGACCAATAAATTCAGGTTGAATTTCGGGATGATGCATTACACCATGACACCGAATACTGCTTTTTTCATGAACAGGAACGAAGGTTTGTTTAACTTTTCCAACCGCAATCTTTCCGGAAATTTGGTGTATGTGGGCGGCGATTATAAATTAAATCCACGATTGATCTTATCCGGCGCGGTAATGACGGATGTAAATTCGCTGAGCAAACAGCCAAAAGATAACTACAAAGCGGCTTCCATAGGCATGGAATACAAAGTATCGGAGCATTCTTCTATTGGTTTTAAAGCAACTATTTCGCAAGGGCAGCAAACGTATTATAACAATACCGGTACACCCAGCGCTGCTAACAATATTTTTACACCAATGTACGGTTCGGGATTTTCGGGATTCTCCAGTGAATTTGGGAGCGGATTTATCCACTAATTTTCTTTTAAAAATTACTGAGTACTCCGAAACTTTGTACCATAAAAACAATTTACTTTAAGAACGTCATTGCGAGGGCTTTTCGCCCGAAGCAATCTCATTCTGGATTATACACCGGTGTGAGATTGCTTCGGGCGAAAAGCCCTCGCAATGACGCGTTGATTAAAACTTTTTAATAAAACAGTTATAAGCTTGGTATAAATTTTCCGATTTCAATTAACAAGAATTAAAGTACCGTTTTCATCCAACTTCAACTTACCGTTGACTTTGATGCCGTCTTTCAGGAGTCCTTTTATTTCAGGCGTTTCACCTTTTTTAAGCAAGGCCTGGATCTGCGCATCACTTAATTTTTTTCCGGCAAATTCAAACGGCAGGCGGAAATTACAACCGTTTTTCCAGTTGCTGCAGCCGTAAGCGGAATTGCCTTTCAGCACATTCCCGGTTTTGCACTTCGGACAAGCCTGCGGCCCGCTTTCTTTTTTTGCTTTTGGAGCAGCGGCTTCTTTTTCTTCGAACTCAATATTAAATGAGCTTGTTAATTTAAGAATGCCGTCTTTTTTTGCTCCACCCATTTCAAATCCCTTGATCACAGGCGTTTTTCCTTTATCGGCAAGTGCCGTGATCTGGCTGTCGGATAATTTTTTACCCATCAGCTCGAATGGGATTTTAAAATCACAGCCGTTTTTAAAATTGCTGCAACCGAAGGCGGTTTTTCCTTTGAGCATTGTTCCTGTTTTGCATTTCGGACAGGTTACTTTTTCAGCTACTGCTTTCTGTTTCTCCACCGTTTCAGCCGTTTCAACAGTAATGCGTTTTCCCGATTCTGCTTTTACCTGCGCCACCAGGTCGCTTACCATTTGTTTCATTTCCTGTAAAAAAGCATCGGCCTGGTATTCGCCTTTTTCGATCTGGCGGATCTTAAACTCCCAGTTACCGGTCATTTCCGCCGATTTCAACAATTCGTTATTGATGGTATGGATCAGTTCCATGCCGGTAATCGTTGCGATGAGATTCTTGCGTTCGCGCCGGATGTAATTGCGGCGGAACAATGTTTCAATAATGGCGGCACGTGTAGAAGGCCGTCCGATCCCGTTATCTTTCATCAGATCGCGCAGTTCCTCGTCCTCCACTTGTTTTCCGGCCGTTTCCATTGCACGCAGCAAGGTTGCTTCGGTGTATGCTTTTGGCGGCGTGGTTTTCCCTTCCGCTAAATATGCTTCGTGCGGGCCTTTTTCGCCTTGCACAAATTCAGGCAGTATCTGGATCTCTTCTTTTTCATCCTCATCCAGCGCTTCCTTGTTATATACAATGCGCCAACCGGCATCCAGAATTTGTTTCCCGGTGGCTTTAAATTCAATTTGTTTTGCCGCACCCAATACAGTAGTATTTGATACTTCACAATCTTTGTAAAATGCGGCAATAAAGCGTTTCGCGATCACATCATACACATTCGCTTCTGCACCCATCAACCCCTGTGCACGCACATCGGTTGGAATAATGGCGTGGTGATCCGTTACTTTTTTATCGTCAAATACTTTGCTCGATTTCCGGATCGGTTCGGCTAACAAAGGATTTACCAATGCCTGGTAATTGACCATACTGCGCATAACGCCGCCGATCTTCGGATAAATATCATCCGGTAAATAAGTGGTATCCACACGCGGATAGGTTACCAGTTTTTTCTCGTATAAATTCTGAATTGTTTTTAATGTATCATCCGCAGAAAAGCCAAATTTTTTATTGCATTCCACTTGCAGGGAAGTTAAATCGAACAAACGCGGTGGTGATTCTTTTCCTTTTTTTGTTTCTACGAGATTAATCTCAAAAGGCTCTTCCTTAATGGAAGCAAGCATTTCCTCTGCTTTTGCTTTTTGATCTCCCTGGAAACGATCCAATTGTGCATTAAAGATCACATCGCGGTATTTTGTTTTTAATTCAAAAAATACTGCCGATCTGAAATTATTTATTTCTACCTGGCGGTTCACGATCATGGCTAATGTAGGCGTTTGTACACGCCCGATCGAAAGTACCTGCTTGTTGCCGTTCCCGTATTTTATCGTGTACAGGCGCGTTGCATTCATACCCAGCAGCCAATCTGCGGCAGCGCGTGAATAGCCTGCAAAATAAAGACTGTCGTAATCTTTGGCATCTTTCAGCTTTGTAAATCCATCGCGGATGGCTTCTTCAGTAAGTGAAGAGATCCACAAGCGTTTCATTGGCTTTTTGCAATTGGATTTGGCAAATACCCAGCGTTGGATCAACTCTCCCTCCTGCCCGGCATCACCGCAGTTGATCACTTCTGATGCATTTTCAAATAAAGTGGAAATGGTATTGAATTGTTTTTCAATTCCTTTGTCGTTTTTTAATTTGATCCCGAATTTTACCGGTAAGATCGGCAGCATGTTGAGGTTCCATTCGCGATAAGCGGAATCGTATTCGTGCGGCTCCTTTAGTTCGCACAAATGCCCGAACGTCCAGGTAACCTGGTAGCCGTTTCCTTCCCAATAGCCATCTTTGCGCTGTTTAGCGCCCACAATTTCGGCAATCTCTTTTGCTACACTTGGCTTTTCGGCAATGCACACTTTCATGTTTCAAAAATAACAAGGGAAAGCGGGTTACAGCCGAAATGATATACTATTTTATCAACACTTTTTTTCTATTAATTGAGGTATTCGATAAATGATGTCTTTCCCTACTCCGCCCGAAATAACAATCATCATGGTCATTTCGGGCGGAGTAAAGAAACAACCTGCAGTTTAACGTAATAGTAAGCGGCTGAAAATAAAAATAAAAAAAATTCAAAAAGAGTATTGCTGTTTGCTTACAGATTCTAACTTTACAAACGTTAAAAATCAATGGTATGAAAAAAATATTTTTTGCACTCGCATTCTTACTGGTAGCATTTACATCTGTTGCCAAAAATAAAAAACCGAAACTGGAAAAAGGCTTGTATGCCGAAATTACTACCGACAGAGGCGTAATCCTTGTTCAGTTGGAATTTGAAAAAGCGCCGTTAACGGTAGCTAATTTTGTAGGATTGGCAGAAGGAAAAATAAAAAACACTGCAAAAGCAGAAGGTATTCCGTATTACGACGGATTAACATTTCACCGCGTGATCGCTAATTTTATGATCCAGGGTGGCGATCCGGCAGGTAATGGCACGGGCGGACCGGGTTATAAATTTAAAGATGAAATTGTACCGGAATTTAAATTTACCGGTCCGGGGATCCTTGCCATGGCCAACGCAGGGCCAGACACCAACGGCTCTCAATTTTTTATCACGCATTTAGCAACGCCATGGCTGGACGGACATTATAGTATTTTCGGACATGTGATCACCGGCCAGGATGTAGTAAATGCAACGCAGATAGGCGATAAGATGATAAAAATAAAGATCATCCGCAAAGGAAAAGCTGCGAAGAAATTTAAAGCGGACAAAGTATTTTTGGAGCTTAATAAATAGTCTAAAGTCGGGAGTCGTTAGTCTTTAGATTATATCCGCACTATGTTTGCACACAGTACCCAATACTTACGACCTGATACTTAATACCTACTACTATCTAACGACTAATTACTAAAGACTAACTACTATGATTGCGACGATAGAAATAAGCATGTACGCCCTCACCGACGGTTACGAACAAAAAGTGATCGATTTTATTCAGCGGGTAAAACAAAATAAAAAGATCCGCGTTGAAGTAGGTGGATTGAGCACCATGCTGTATGGCGAATACGATGTACTGATGCAGGTGGTAAAAGAAGAAATGCAGCGCGATTTCGAAAACGGGAAAGCGGTGTTTTTATTAAAGATCGCGGGAAGCGAACTGACCAAAGAAAAATTACCGGACATTTTAAAATAAAAGATCATGAAAAAAATCATCCTTTCATTGCTTATTGTTACTACTGTTGCAGTAAGCTTTACAACTATAAAAAGCGGCGCTATCGGGAAACCGTTCCCGGACATGGTGTGCGAAAATTACAACGACAAAGAAGTGCATTTACCGGCCGATACAAAAGGGAAATATACCTTGCTGGGAATGGCATTCAGCACGGCGGCAGAAAACGATCTGAAAACCTGGATCGACCCGATCTACAATAAATTTATCGGCAAGGTGGATGCTTCCAAAGCGGATGTGTTTGATGTACATGTGGATTACGATGTGAATCTTTATTTTGTACCGATGTTTACCGGTTTTAACCAGCTGGCAAGCAAACAATCGAAGGATAAGATCAAAGCAAAAACAGACAAGGAATTATACCCCTACCTGTTGTTTTATGATGGCGGAAAAACGTATAAAGACGAGCTTGATTTTCAGAAAAGGGATACTCCTTATTTCTTCGTACTTGATAAAACCGGGAAAGTGGTATATACCACTTCGGGAAAATACGATGATAAAAAACTGGAGAAGATTTTAGATATTATCGAGGAGAACTAAGCGGATCAGGAAGCCACAGATTCACAGATTAAAAAATTTGGTTATGTTGTAGAACAATGTTGTTATGGAAACAGAAATACTCTCCTGAGCTGTCATCCCGGGCCTGACCCGGGATCTGCCAATTAAAAACCGTCTACATTCTGCAAACATTTATGAGATCCCGGGTCAGGCCCGGGATGACAAATCGAAATGAAATATCAGGTAAAATAAACATTTTCCTACAACATAACCAAAAATTTCAATAAAATTTCTCAGATAAAGAATTACTTAGATGCAACATAGTATCGGTGTAATTCTTTTTTTTAATTTAAAAAAATCTGTGAATCTGTGGCTGAAAATCAGGCGATAGAATTTAGTGTTTTAAATAGTGTATCATCTGTGATCAAACAACCGTTTTGCAACAATTCAAACACTTCCGTTTGTTTGTCTTCCACATATTTTTTTTCCGAACGTACCACCGTAACAGCGCCATTATTATTTTCATTCCATTGATGCAATACATCCGGCACTGTAAGGTCAAGCGTGCTGTGCTCCTTCACTCTCAATCCAACCAGCTGCACTTTTTCCGGACCGCAATAAAAAATATTCAATGTTTTTGAATCGCGGTATTCCAGGTACATGATCTTGCTCAATACTTTATCGTACACTACATCGCTGAACACATCGATCAGCTCGTTCGCTTTTGCATTTTCATTGCTTTTCATTTTCTCCCAATCCGGGCCGGTGATCTGCATGGATGCAAGAAAATTGATAAAGTCGGGTTCCAGTGCCTGTAATTCTTCAGAGGTTAAGCGTTTGTATTTCATTGAAATGTGAATGTGCTATTTTTTGTTTTGAATTCTGCGCAAAAATACTGTAATTCGTGGAAAGAAGAAAGAGAAATAAAAAGGCAATTGGCAGTAGACAATAGACAAATAAAAAAGAAATAAAAAGCAATAGACAATTGGCAAAGGATAAAACAACCAGTACGAAACTCAAAACACCAAACATCAAACCCGAAACTACATGAAAATAAACTATACAGTAACCGAACGTTTTTTAAAATATGTAAAAATAGATACGCAAAGCGATCCCAATTCGCCTACTTGTCCGTCTACCGAAAAGCAAAAAAACCTAGCAAAAGTGCTGGTAGACGAATTAAAAGAAATGGGGATCGAAGATGCGCACATGGATGAGAACGGATATGTGTATGCGACGATTGAAAGCACCACTGCTAAAAAAGTTCCCGTAATTTGTTTTTGCTCGCACATGGATACGTCGCCGGATTCGTCGGGCACCAACGTAAAACCGCAGGTACATAGCCGTTACGACGGCAGGGACATTGTATTACCGGCAGATAAAACGCAGATCATCCGTGTAAGCGAGCATCCTTCGTTATTAAAACAGATCGGGAATGACATTATCACAACCGACGGCACTACCTTGCTGGGAGCCGATAACAAAGCGGGGGTTGCGGAGATCATGGATGCAGCGCATCATTTAATGAAACACCCGGAATTAAAACACGGTACGATCAAAATATTATTTACACCGGATGAGGAAATTGGCCGTGGTGCAGACAAAGCGGATCTGAAAAAATTAGGCGCTGATTACGGATACACGATCGATGGTGAAGAACTGGGGCACATTGAAAACGAAACATTTTCGGCTGATGGCGTAACAATCACTATTAACGGGGTAAGCACGCACCCGGGATTTGCAAAAAATAAAATGCAGAGCGCCATTAAAATTGCAAGCGACATTGTTGCTGCATTGCCAAAAGACAAAATGAGTCCGGAAAGCACCGAAAAGAAAGAGCCATTTGTGCATCCGGTAAGCATTTCGGGAGGAATTGAAAAAACAGTACTGCAATTTATCATCCGCGCTTTTGATGAAGAAAGCTTAAAAACGCAGGAAGATTTCCTGAAAAATTTAACCGGATCCGTTATTAAAAATTACCCGAAAACGACATTTGATTTTGTGGTAAAAGAACAATACCGCAACATGAAACAGGTGTTGGATAAAAACCCTTCGATTGTAAACAATGCACTGGAAGCAATCAAACGCGCCGGTATAGAACCGGTATTGTCCAGCATTCGCGGTGGAACCGACGGCTCCCGCTTTTCTTACATGGGATTACCTTGTCCGAATATTTTTGCAGGCGAGCATGCCTTCCACTCCAAGCTGGAATGGGTATCGGTGCAGGACATGGAAAAAGCCGTTGCCACGATCATACATTTATCAATGATCTGGGAGGAAAATAGTTAATTTGAAAATGTATTGATTTGAAAATTTGAAGATGAGCTGTCCGGTTCATCTTTTTTTATGATTTATTTTTTTCAATTTGTTATGGAATGTTGATTTTCATAGCATCTGAGTAGAAAAATAAAACTCCATGGAAAATCAAAACGAGATCAAAATCAGCATTCCGAAGCCCTGCCACGAGAATTGGAATGAAATGACACCAAACGAAAAAGGTTCATTTTGCATGAAATGTGCAAAAACCGTGGTGGATTTTACAAAAAAAACAACGGAAGAGATCCGTGATTTTTTAACGGAGCAGCGCGGGAATAAGATCTGCGGCCGTTTTATGAACGATCAGCTGGAAGGTACTCCCAAACCAATTGATCTGCTGATCCCCATCCATTTATTACCGAAAAAATTATCGTTCAGAAAAGCATTTGTATTTGCTGTATTTATTGCATTTGGCACTACACTGTTCAGCTGCAGCACACAGCAGGGAGAAATCATTGAGCATGTTTCTGCTGTAACGGATACCGCAGCAGCAGCGAGAATGCTGCCTCCAGAGTTAGATCCGCTCAAAGGCGATACGATCATTACCGAACATTCAAAAGTTGCCACGAAGGGAAAAGTTGCCTGCACGCCTTTGCAGGGAGATGTAGATGTTGAAATAATGTGCAAAGGAGAAATAGTGGAAACTCCCAACGATACGATCATAAAAAAAGATACGGTGATTGATACGGAACCGACGATGGGGAAAATCAAAATTGTAAAATAATAAGGTTATGTTGTAGTAAAATGTTGTTTTTTTACAATGTTCACAAATAATACTGTCATCCCGGGTCAAGCCCGGGATGACAGCTTAAGAAAGTATTTCTGTTTCCATAAACAACAATGTTCTACAACATAACCTAAAATAATAAGTGAAATCGGAAAGTTTATACCAGGCTATAACTATTTTATTGAAAAAATTCTAATCAACGCATCATTGCGAGGGCCTTTCGCCCGAAGCAATCTCATTCTGGTTCATAATCTGGTGTGAGATTGCTTCGGGCGAAAAGCCCTCGCAATGACGTTCTTAAAGTAAATTTTTTTTTGTGGTATAAAGTTTCGGATACTCATTAAATAATACCAGCCACAAAATTATATAAAAAGAAAAACCCCGGAGCAATATGCTCCGGGGTTTTTAACTGTAGTATAGAAATACTATTTGTTAACGGTTTTTGCTAATTCAGCGCCAGCTTTAAATTTAGCTACTTTTTTAGCTGCAATTTTAATTGCTTTTCCTGTTTGTGGGTTGCGACCGTTACGTGCAGCTCTTTTAGAAACTGAGAAAGAACCGAAACCTACTAACGCTACTCTGTCACCTTTTTTAAGTGCTTTTGTAGTTGCGTTAACAAATGCATCTAATGCTCTTTGTGAATCTGCTTTGGTCATTTTTGTTTCTGCTGCGATAGCATCCACTAATTCTGCTTTGTTCATTTTTTTGAGTTTTGGGGTTAGACAATAATTTTTTTAGTTGTTACTAAATTATAACAGAAACCCTACACAAAGCAAGTTTTTGGGCCATTAAATTTTAAAAATGTTGATAAATCGCGTTTTTGTTAATAACGCGCCCTGTATTGCTAGTCTGCCAACCGATTCAGAAATTCAACAAAACTGATTGCCGGTTTTATTAAAAGCATATTTTTACACAAAACTATTAGAAATGAGTTCAGGCAACGAAAATACAAAGGAAAACACCAATAATATTCCCGGTAAACAAACGCAGAAAATCACTACCGACGGCTCACTTGGCTTGCTGGCATTAGGCGCCAAAGGAATAAAAGCATGGCGTAAAAAGCGTGAAGAAGAAAAACTGAAAATACAACAACAACCCGAACATGAGTAAACGACTGGCAAAAAAGGTATTGGTAATAGGCTGGGATGCTGCCGACTGGAAAATAATTAATCCCTTACTGGATGCAGGATTGATGCCTGCTTTGGAATCATTGATCAATAAAGGCGTAATGGGCGATATTGCAACACTGGATCCGGTTTTATCCCCGATCCTCTGGACCTCTATCGCTACGGGAAAAACCGGCGACAAGCACGGGATCCTTAATTTTGTGGAACCGGTGCCTGATAAAATGGAGCTGCGGCCCGTAACTTCCACCAGCAGAAAGTGCAAAGCATTGTGGAATATCCTGTCGCAAAACGATTTAAAATCAAATATTATCGGCTGGTGGCCGAGCAATCCGGCGGAACCGATCAACGGCGCGATGGTATCCAATTTTTTTCAAAAGATCACAAGTGACACCCTTGAAGGCTGGAAAATGCAGCCGGGAACGGTTTACCCGGATCGGCTTACCGAAACCCTTGCCGAATACCGCGTGCATCCTACAGAATTAAGCGCAGGGCATTTTTTTCCATTTGTTCCAAAAGCTCATTTGGTGGATCAGCAAAATGATAAAAACCTGGGCGTGCTCGGGAAAAATATTGCAGAATGTGCATCCACGCATGCCGCTGCTACATGGCTGATGGAGAATGAACCATGGGATCTTACTGCTGTTTATTTTGATACGATCGATCACGTCAGCCACGGGTTTATGCGTTTTCATCCGCCACAGATCCCGGGCATTTCAGACGAAAAATACGATCTCTACAAAGAAGTGGTAAACGGCATTTACCGTTTTCACGACATGATGCTGGAGCGTTATATTCAGCTGGCCGGTGAGGATGCAACAATTATTATCCTTTCGGATCACGGTTTTCATTCCGATCACATGCGCCCGAAATGGCTGCCGACTGAGCCGATGGCGCCTGCACTGGAGCATCGCAAATACGGAATGCTTTGTATGGCAGGCCCGCACATTGTAAAAGATGAGCGCATTTACGGTGCTACGCTGCTGGACATTACTCCTACTATTCTTACACTTTTCGGTTTACCGGTAGGGAAAGACATGGACGGAAAAGTACTGGCACAGGTATTCGATCAACCGGTAGTGCCGGAATACATTGATAGTTGGGAAAATGTGAAAGGCAATTCGGGCAACCACCCTGCCGGGCTGCAGGAAGATCCGCTGGCAGCGCAGGAAGCAATGAAACAGCTGATCGAGCTGGGCTATATTGAAGCGCCATCGGAAGACAGCGCTAAAACGGTTGAAAAAGCTGTAAATGAATCGCAGTTTAATTTAGCACGGATCTATTTATTCAAGGAACAGGCAGAATTGGCCGAGCCTATTTTAGAAGCGCTGTACCTGCAAAAACCGAATGCTGCCAGGTATGCGCTCAAATATGCGGAATGCCTGCAAAAATTAAGAAAATTTGATGTCTGTGTTTCGGTAATTGAGCACATAAAAAAGCTGGATAAAAAAGAACTGCCGCACCTCGATTACCTGGAAGGCGTATTGCTGGTATCGCAGAACAAGCCGCGGAAAGCGCTGGTGTTGTTCCGCAAAGCAATGGAAACAATTGCACACATGCCGGATATTCACGTGAAAGTGGGAGAAGCTTTTATCAAATTAAAAGAATGGGGAGAAGCACGCACTGCATTTGAAAAAGCACTGGAGATAGATCCGGAAAATTCCGGCGCTCACATGGGATTAGGGATTGCGTTGCTGCGGAAGGATCAGCTGGAAGATGCGGTGGATCACCTGCTGACATCGGTATCGCTTGTATTTAATAATGCACTGGCGCACTACTTTTTAGGCGAAGCATTTTACAGGCTGGCAATGTACGACAGGGCTGTGGAAGCATTCAGGGTTGCGGTTACGTACCAACCGGGAAACAGAAAAGCACATACGTATTTAGAAAAAATATTTACCACTTATCATGTCAATCCCGCGGAAGCGGAAAAACACAGCACGTTTATAAAAAACAATATTAAAGGTACGATCACGATTGTATCGGGCATGCCGCGCTCCGGCACTTCCATGATGATGCAAATGCTGGATGCAGGCGGATTAAAAGCGCTGACTGATCATACAAGGGCGAACGATGAAAATAATCCGAAAGGCTACCTCGAATATCAAAAGGTAAAAAGCCTGGCCAGCGATAATTCATGGCTGCATGAAGGCCAGGGCAAAGTAGTAAAAGTGATTGCGCAGCTGTTGCAACATTTGCCGGAGAATTACCAGTACAAAGTAATTTTTATGGAGCGGGAAATGGAAGAGATCATCCTGTCGCAGCAGATCATGCTTGGAAAAAAGTACGAGATAGAGAAAAAAGTATACCCAACCACGCTGGCCGATACATTTAACAGGCAGCTGGAGAAAACCCGTTCCTGGCTAAAAACGCATCCGCAATTTGAAGTAATGTACGTTCCTTATGCCGATGTGATCAGCAATCCGGGGGAAACGGCCGAATATTTATCCATGTTCCTGGATGCCGATCTGGATGTAGAAGCGATGGCTAACAGCGTGGATTCCAAACTTTACAGAAACCGAAAAAAGGTGAATTAATTTAATTAAACTTAACAATTTTTTAGTATACTTGTTGCTGCAAAAATTTATATACGAAAATCTTAAAATAAAAAATATATGAAAAAATCGCTACAAAACAAATTGAAATCGTACTCTGCGCTTGCAGGTGCTGTTGCTACGGCAGGTGTTGCTAATGCACAAATCGTTTACACGGATGTTAATCCTGACATTACTGTTGATTCAACATCCAACAGTGTTGATATTGATTTGGATAACGGTGGAATTATTGATTTCACACTTGGCCTTCAATCGGGGACCGTTTCATACAGTAGCACCATTTACAATTACAATGCAGTTTTAACTCTTCCTAATCCTACAACCGGCGTAAATGCAATTGCACAAGATGCCGCAGGAGTAAACTCAGCACTTAACTTAAATGATCCTATCGATGCATCCTTAACATGGGCTACAGATACAGTTCAGCTTGCAGCATTTGTTTATCCTGCTTCCACTTCTTTCAACGTAGGAAACTGGATAGGTGTAAATGACAAATATTTCGGGTTCCGTTTTGATTTAGCAGGTACTACTCACTACGGTTGGGCTCGTTTTGATGTTGCTGCAGATGGTACTACCGCTGTATTAAAAGATTACGCATACGATGCAACAGCTAATACTGCAATTCCTGCAGGAGCAATGCCAACAACTACAAGCATCAACGAACTTTTAGCTCACAATACCCAGATCTACGGATTTGATAACTCGATCAATGTAAAATTGTTCAACACAACTATTGACGGTGTTGTTACTGTTACAGATGTATTAGGCCAGCAAGTTGCAAAAATAATTGTTACAGATGCAACAACTACCATTGAAATGAGCAATGCTAAAGCAGGTGTTTATTTTGTGAATGTTACAAAAGCAAACGGCAGCAGCTATACTAAAAAACTGTTCATGAAATAGTTTTTTCAGCCAATTATAAAAAGCCATGCTTCTTCAATGAAGCATGGCTTTTTTCGTTAATTTTGCAGGATCATGATAACCGAGTTCAGAGAAGCTTTATTAATTGAGATCACCACTCCCATCTATGCAATTGTGATCGGTGCCGAGATCCTGTTCAGCTATTTTCACCAGAAGCATTATTATTCCGTAAAAGGTACGCTTGCCAATGTATATCTTACCACGCTAAACCTCAGCCTTGATATATTGATCCGTGCGACTTGCCTTTTGGTGCTCACTTATTTTTATACATTTAAATTTACGGAGATCGTAAATCCGTATATCTATTGGCCGGTGTTGCTCATCACGCAGGATTTTATGTTTTACTGGCTGCACCGTGTCGATCATTATTGCCGGGTATTCTGGGCCGTGCATGTTACACATCACTCTTCCGAGGAATTTAACCTCACAGTAGGATTCCGCTCTTCCGTATTTCAGCCGCTGTACCGTTTCATTTATTTTATTCCGCTTGCATTGCTTGGTTTTAGGGGCGTCGACATTATGTTCATTTATTCGGCTACGCAGATCTACGGCATCCTGATCCATACAAAAACGGTAAAAAGACTTGGGTTCATCGAGTGGTTCATGTCTACTCCATCGCATCACCGTGTACACCATGGCTCCAATGTGCGTTACCTCGATAAGAACATGGGGATGGTGTTTATCATCTGGGACCGCATGTTTGGTACGTTCCAGCCGGAAGAAGAGAACGATGCGGTAGTGTATGGATTAACGGAAAATATAAAAACACACAATCCGGTTAAAATGGTTTTTCATGAATGGATCAATATTTATCACGACCTGAAAAAGCCCGCTTCCTTTAAAGCAAAATTTATGTATTTGTTCGGGCCTCCGGGATGGAGCCATGATGGCAGTAAAAAAACATCGCGGCAGCTGAGGAAGGAAATGATGAATAAGGAATAAAGGATTTAGGATTATACTGTGTGGCTCCTTCGGAGCGATTTTACCACTTAGGCACTAAGAAGGAAAAGAAGAAAAAGAGAATTGCAGTGTGGCTCCTTCGGAGCGTTTTTTTGCCACGAAGGCGCAAAGCCGCGAAGGAAGATTGCTATGTGTAGAAAGGTTATTGTGATTGCATTTTATTTTATGCTGTTCACACATTATTTTGATTTATTTATAAATAATTGAAACTCCTACTTTTTGATTCGTGTGACCAACTATTAAAAAAAAGAAAAATCACATAAGCCATCTTTGCGCCTTTGCGGCTTCGTGGTAAAAAAACAATCGCGAAGCGATTCACACAGCAAACTTTGAACTTTAAACTTTGAACATCTCAAAAATCGCATCTTTCTTTAAAAGTAAAAAAGGAATATTCCTTTCCATACTCACTGTATTGCTGATCTGGTTTTACTTTTGCCTCCCACGCCCGCTTTTTAAAAACAAGACCAGCACCGTGCTGGAAGATCAGGATGGAAACCTGCTGGCGGCACAAATTGCGGAGGACGGGCAATGGCGTTTTCCTTATTCGAAAAACATTCCGCAAAAATTTAAAGCCTGCATCATTCAGTTTGAAGACCGTTCCTTTTACCATCATTTGGGATTTAACCCGCTTGCATTTGGCAGAGCCATTGTTCAGAATATAAAAGCACAGCGCACCGTTAGCGGCGGCAGTACGCTTACCATGCAAACCGTTCGCCTGATCCGGAAAGGACAAAAGCGTACTTTTTTTGAAAAGATCATCGAAATTATCCTGGCAACACGGCTGGAATTTTCGTATTCCAAAGAAGAGATCCTTTCGTTATATGCTTCCAACGCGCCTTTTGGGAGCAACGTAGTCGGAATTGATGCAGCAGCATGGCGTTATTTCGGCCGGAGCGCCGATAAATTATCCTGGGCCGAAAATGCCACACTGGCCGTTTTACCAAATGCTCCCAGCCTCATCTATCCCGGTAAAAACCAGGAGCGGCTTATCGCAAAACGCAACCGCCTGCTGGATCAATTACTAAAAGCAAACATCATTGATAAAGAAACCTGCGAACTCGGCAAACAGGAGCCTTTACCGGGCAAACCACATGCGATCCCGCAGATTGCGCCGCATTTATTACAGCGCGCTGCAAAAGAAGGTTTTAACGGACAGCGCGTACTTTCCACCATCGACGGGCATTTGCAGGATCGTGTAAACGAGATCATTGAAAATCATCACAAGATCTTAAAGGCAAATGAAATTCACAATGCCTGCGCAATTGTGCTGGATGTGAATACCGGCAACGTGCTGGCCTATGTAGGAAACACCGATAATACAGGGAAACCTGAATACAACAGCGATGTGGACGTGATCAACGCGCCACGCAGCACGGGAAGTGTTTTAAAACCCTTTTTGTTTGCCAGCATGCTCAACGATGGCGACATTCTTCCTACCACATTGATCCCTGATATTCCCACACAAATTGCCGGTTATGCACCGCAAAATTACAACACTACTTTTGATGGCGCCGTACCCGCAAAACGTGCATTGGCAAGGAGCTTAAACATTCCGGCTGTACGCATGCTGCAAAATTACGGCATCGAAAAATTCAATTACAATTTGAAAAAGATCGGGATGACGACGCTGAATTACACGCCGGATCATTACGGATTATCCATCATACTGGGCGGTTCGGAAGCTAAGCTCTGGGACCTGGTTGCCATGTATGCCAGCATGGCGCGCACGCTGAATCATTATACAACATACGGCGGCAGATACAATAAAAATGATTTTCATCCGGCCACTTACCTTCCTTTGCCTTCAACATCAGCCGATCTGAGCGATCATACTTTTTTTGATGCCGCTTCTATTTACTTAACATTCGAAGCCATGGTAGAAGTATCGCGGCCGGATGAGGATGCCAGCTGGCGGCAATACACCTCTGCAAATAAAGTGGCATGGAAAACAGGCACCAGCTTTGGCTTCCGCGATGGCTGGGCGATTGGCATTACCTCCAAATACGTAGTAGGCGTTTGGGTTGGAAATGCTGATGGAGAGGGCCGCCCGGGATTGACCGGGATCCAGGCTGCAGCACCTGTTCTCTTCGATATTTTCAGCGTATTAAAACCTGCAAAATGGTTTACGCCTCCGTACGATGAAATGGAAAAAGTCGCCATCTGCCACCAGAGCGGTTGTCGCGCTTCCGATATTTGTACGCCGCTGGATACTGTGTGGGTGCAAAAAGCAGGATTGCGCTCGGAGCCTTGCCCCTATCATAAAATGATCCACCTGGATGCAAGCGGAATGTACCGTGTAAACAGCAATTGCGAAGATGTGAACAAGATGAAGCATGTGAGCTGGTTTGTATTACCACCGGCAATGGAATGGTATTACAAATCCAAAAATCCATCCTACAGGGAATTACCGCCTTACCGCAGCGATTGCGAAACAGGCAACATCAGCGCGATGGAAATTATTTACCCGAAACAATTCAGCAAAATTTATGTTCCGGTGGAACTGGATGGCAGCATGGGAAAAACAATTTTTGAAGTGGCGCACCGCAAAGCAAATACAATTATTTACTGGCACCTCGACGGAAAATACATCGGCAGTACGCAAAACGTGCATCAAATGGGATTGGCACCCGATGAAGGCATTCATATTCTCACCCTGGTGGATGCGGATGGCGAATCGATTGTGCAGCAGTTTGAGATTGTGAGTAAGAAAAAGTGATCTACTAATTACCAATCATTACTAATATACCAATCTGTGTGTCTACTAAATACCAATTAGTACTAATATACCAATCTGTATGGATGCTGTTTTTATTTGAACCACAAAAGAAAACAAAAGAATTACAAAGGCATTACCCTAAATGCTGTGTGTGTTTTGAACCACATAAGACACAAAGAAACACATAAGGCGTTTGTTCAAAATACCATGGTGTTTTATTCTTTCTTTGTTTATTGTCTGTTTTTTTGTCTGCTTTTTTTGCGCCTTCTTGTTTACTTCTCTTTTTTCTTCTTTTCCTTTTGCCTTAGTGGTAAAAAATCGCTCCGCAAGAGCCACACACAGCATCCACAAGATTCGTAAGATTCGTTCCTGTTCCTGCCCGAATCGTTCAGGCGGGCGTTATCCGTACAGCAAACTTTAAACTTTCCAACTTTGAACTTTGAACTTTTCAGATCCTACAACCGCTTCTTCAGTAATTTTCGCACATCAAACCTGTGCCCGTAATAAAATTTGAACACTCCGTATTTGTATTGGATCGATGAAAATTGATTGTCATCAATAAAAAAATTACTATTGATCCAGGAAACACCAATAAAATAATTCTTCCGGTTGTAACCGATGGAAAGCCGTGATTGCAATGAAACCGCATAGGACACATTACTGTAAGAACTATGATCATACGCATTCACACTGTAAAAATTCTGCACCGAGATTCCAGGCAAAGTGGTAATGTTGGCATACCAGTTCCTGAAAAATATAAAGGTGTATGTGTATCCGCAGGATAGGCCAAACGTAGTGGACGAAGCGCCGCTAAACTGCAGCTCGTGGCGGAATGATTTAGAAAGCGAATCAGGATAAATGCTGCTGTCTGCCGTAATGCCGTATAAAAATGCGTAAGTGCCGATCAGCAGTGAACCCGATCCTTTTTTTTGTTTTTGCGATAAGCTGTAAGGCGCACCGCTTGAATACCGCTTATTGTTTACCACATACGTAAGCGTAACCCCGGCGCTGTAATTGGTAATATCAGGGCGCTTGTAATACGCGTAAACTGTGTCGGTAGCTGTTCGCATGGTGTATTGCCCGGTGGTGTGGAATCCCTGCGTAGTGCGATAATATGCATCATACATAAAGCGCCTTCCGTTGGCAGAAGTAGCCAGTGCAAATTGTTTTGTTTTACCGTATTTATCATCATCGTTATTTATGCCGGGCGGACTGTATTCCAGATCTACTCCAACTCCTTTAAACGTAAAGCTAATACCCATGTTCAGTTTTGTATTGATGGTATAGTTAACGCCGACACCGGTGGTTTTATCCTGCACGGTAAAATTATTGGTACGCACCACTGCAAATAATTTTACGCTCAGCAGATCGCGGAAATTCTCAATGTAATTGGTATCCACTTTCTGATAAATATTGGTCGAATCTTTTCCACGGTGATAATTTCCGGCAATCGTTGCCAGTGAAAAAAAAGTAAAGAAGAAGAGCAAATTTAATTTGCGCATAACGCCTTTTTATTTTTTAGTATTTATTTTCTTTTAAACAGCTTGTCCTCATCTAACACAGAGATCTCCGTGCTTATGTAAAACAGATCTGTTGCTACTTTCAGATCTTCAATGCTCATATTTTTCAGCGTCATTAATTGTGTTTTTGTAGTCGGGATAATAAAATCATATTTCCCTTTTTCCACTGTTATTTTTACAGGCATTGCAAAATTACCGGTTTCCGGCACATCGTATTTATACGCGATTTTCAAATCGGCTCCAACCTGGCTGTAGATGATATGCAGCTTCGGAATGGCTGCATAATGCAGGTATTGGTCAAATATCTGTGAAAAATCAATTCCGGATTGTTCGTTGATGTACTTTTCAATATCAATGGAATTTACCGTTTTGTATTTGAATTTTTCCTGGATGCCTTTCAGGATCGCAAAAAATTTAGCATCGTCATCCATAATGCTCCTGATCGTATGCAGCAGCAACGCGCCTTTCGAATACATATCCGAAGAGCCTTCCTTGTTCACACCATAAATTCCGGTAATGGGTTTATCATTATTCAGGGTCTTTTTTTCGGTGCTCATGTATTCCATGTATGCATCGTGTCCGTACAAATATTCAATGTACAATGCTTCGGCATACGTTGCAAAACCTTCATGGATCCACATGTCCGCCACATCGTTTGTAGTAATACTATTTCCCCACCATTCGTGTACGGATTCGTGAATAATGATAAAATCAAATTTGTGATCCGTGCGCGACATTCCCAAATATCCGTCTCGGTATTTATTTCCATATTCCACACAGCTTTGATGTTCCATTCCCAGGTAGGGCGCTTCCACCAGCTTGTAACCATCACGCACAAAAGGATATTCGCCAAATAATTTATAAAAACAATCCATCATGGGTTTTACCTGCGCGAACTGTTTTTGCGCTTTTTCATAATTTTCCGGCAATACATAATAATCCAGCGTAAGCGTATCCTTAGGATAAGCAGGATTATAATACGTATCGCTAAAATGTTTGTATTTGGTAATGTTCAGCGTTACATCGTAATTATTGATCGGGTATGTAACGCGCCATTCAAATGTGACCCAGCCATCGGGCTGCACTGTTTTTTTGATCAGCCTTCCGTTGGAAACTTCGTCCAGTCCCGGTGGAACGGTAATGCTGATGGACATGGCAGCAGGCTCGGCACTTTGATGATCTTTGCAAGGCCACCACAAGCTGGCACCGGTTCCCTGGCAGGAAACACCCACAAACGGATTTCCGTTATCTGTATCCCAGGAAAAACCGCCATCCCAGGGTGCATGTTTTGCCGGTTGAGGGTTTCCGGAATAATAAACGATAAAGCTATGCGCAGATCCCTGTTTTAATGTATCCGGAAACTCCACAAAAACAGCATTGTACTCGCGGGTATATGTTAATTCCTGTCCCTCGTACTCGATCTTATCGATGTTCATGTTGGCAAACAGATCGATCTGCAGTTTTTTAAAATTTTGCGCTACCGTAAACAGGATGGTGTTGCTGCCCGAAATGTATTTATGATCAATGTCCACATGCACATTCAAATCATATTCCTTCACGGTATAACATGTCCGCATCGGCGATAAGCTTCCGCGAAGCGTATCTGCTTTTGTAAATTTTTTTCCGGCGCCAAAATCAAGCTGCGCAAAAGCGCTTGCTGTGAGGAATATAAAAAAGAAAATGAATTTTGTTTTCATGATTTAAAAATCAGCTATTGGAAAGTTTATATCAATCTATCACTATTTTTTATTAATTTTTTGTTGTCTGCGAAAAATTTTGGTTTTACTATAATTCACAAATAATACTGTCATCCCGTGCCCCGACACGGGATCTGCTTAATGTTAGCAGGTTCTTTCTGGCAGATCCCGGATCAAGTCCGGGATGACGGTTAGGAGGATATTTCTGTTTTCATAGCAACTTAACTTCAGATATTCATTCAATTGCAATTAAACATCCGTTTGCTGATCGCCGATCCGTCGCCCAACGCCTCCGCCCTGCTGTAATCATTGCAGGCAAACTTTTTTTGTCCCTGCATCGCATACAGATCGCCGCGCATCAGCAATGCTTTGATATAATTCGGGTTTATTTCCAGCACGCGCGTGAGATCCGATAAGGAGCCAATATAATCTTTCTGTAAGGCTTTCGCAATAGCGCGCTGCATATACGGCTCCACATCATCGGGTTTTAATTCGATGGCTTTGTTATAATCTTTCAGCGCATCAATGTAACGTTTCTGCGAATCGTAAATATTTCCACGCAGCGTGTATGCCTCGGTATAATCAGGTTTTAGCGCAATCGCTTTGGAGCAGTCCCCCACCACGGCCGTAAAATCATTCAGGTCGTATTCCGCACGCGCCTTCAGGTAATATCCATCGGCATTGGTAGAATCCAGCGCAATGGCGGCTTTTGCATCCCGTACGGCACCCAGGTCATCGCCTGTATCGTCAAGGATCTTGCTCCTTGCCAGGTAGGCTTTTAAATCGGTTTGCGTCAGCCTGATCCCTTCATTGTAATCGGCCAGCGCTTTGTGCGAATCGTTGAGCTGCTCATACAACGCTGCCCTGTTCATGTATGCTTCCGGCGCATCCGGCACCAGTTCTATTAAATGGCTAAGGATAGTGATCGCGCCATTCTTATCACCGGTTTCACTCACAATAATGGCTTTATTGACGTAGGCTTTTACATATTTGGGGTTCAGCTCAATGGCTTTACTGTAATCAGTAATAGCTTCCTGGGGCTTATCCAGCAAGCTGTACAAATAGCCGCGGTTGTTATACACTTCCGCCATTTTCGGCGCCAGCTCAATGGCTTTGCTGTAATCGGCAAGCGCTTCTTTGTACATGTCCGTTTCGCCATAAGCCGCGCCCCTGTTCAGGTATGCAACCACCAGTTTGGGATCGCGCTCAATGGCTTTTGTGTAATCGGTAATGGCATTGGTAAGGTCGCCGGTAGCGGAATAAATGGCGCCGCGGTTATAATAGCCGCTGGCATCTTTCGGGTATTGCGTAATGTATTCGCTAAAGGCAGCAAGCGCTTCCTTGTATTGTTTCTGCTGCCCGAAAATAATTCCCCGGCGCAGCAACTCTGTGTTGTTTGTTTGTGCAAACAGCCCATTCACAAAAAATAAAAAAAGGAGCAGAAATTTTTTATTCATTTATTTAAAGCTGCTTTTAATGTATGCAAGACACAGATCGATGGTGGCTTCCACACCTTTTTTATGCGTACGCTCCACACCGTGCGAAGCTGCCACACCCGGGCCGATCAGCGCTACACGAAAATCTTTTCCTGCACGCAATGCTGCCGAACCGTCGGAACCGTAATACGGATAAACATCCAGCTTGTACGGGATCTTATTTTTATCGGCGAGCTCCACCAGTTTTTTTCTGAAATTATAATCGTACGGGCCGGACGAATCTTTTACACAGATCGAGCAGCTCACTTCATTTCCTTCGCAGGCATCGCCCAACACGCCCATATCGATCACCAGCAATTCGTTAATGGTGGCAGCATAACCAACGGTTCCGCCATGCCCCACTTCTTCGTAATTCGAGAAAAACAATTCGACAGGTACTTCCTGTTTTTTTGCTTTTAAGCGGCGTGCTATTTCAAACAACGCATAACATCCGGCTTTGTTATCCATGAAGCGGGATTTTATAAACCCGTTTGCATACTCGCGGTAACGCGGCTCAAAGCAGATCATATCACCGATGTTGATCCCTGATTTTACCACATCGTTTTTTTCATACACCTCTTCATCAATGCGGATGTGCATGGTGTCGTAATTTCTTTTTTCTTCCTCGCGGCGGTTGTTGGCATGCGCCGATGGATTGTTCAGCAGCAACGTTCCGGTATATTCTTTCCCTTTCATGGTGATGATCTTCACGTACTCGCCTTCGGCACTGGCCAGCTGTAATCCGCCCAGGGTGGAGAATGTAAGCGTTCCATTGCTTTTTATTCCGGAAACAATGGCGCCCAGCGTATCCACGTGTGCTGCAATGGCAAGCGTTGGATTTTTACCCAGTGCGCATTTTACTGCGCCTTTGTTGGTGTATTCGGGCTTGTAGCCGTAACTTTTTAACAGGTCGAAAATATAGCGACACGCTTTTTCGGTATAACCGGTAGGCGAATCGATTTCCACCAGTTGTTGCAATGTTTTGTAGGATGCCATAAATGTTTATTGGTTTATTAGTTCAAGGTTCATTAGTGTGCTGTGTGTTTGTTTTATTTATGTGTTGTTTACTTGTTAACACACTTTCAAATTTTTAAATTGATTTCTCGTCAACATTTTCAAATTTTCAAATTGCCATATTTTCAAACTGCCTTCCATCAAATATAAAAATAAAACGCCTCAATACAAGCTGTATTGAGGCGTCTCCTGAATTTTTAACAGATTATTTTGCTTTCACAATTTTACGTGTTTCAACCACCACTCCATCTTTGTAAGTGCGGAAAAAATAAACACCTGCAGGCATGTCGTCAAAATCAACATCAATTTTTGATTCCACTGTAGGAACCGGAATTGATTTTACTTTTTCACCTACAATGTTAAAGAACTCGATCAGCTCAATTCCATTGGATTTGATGCTTACTTTGTCTTTAAACGGACTAGGATACACTTTTGTAGAAAGGTCTACATTCGGCTCTGCAATTCCTGAAGCTACTGCCACAGTAAATGTTCCTGACATGGTAGTTGGATGAATCGCACAATGAAAAGCATACGAACCCGCAGTTGTAACAGTGTACGAAAAGGATTGTCCGACAGTGCTCATTGTCGGAGAAGCAAACGTTGCTGCACCGCTTGGTACAGAAGTGCTTGTAGCAGTATGCGTTCCTGATACCAATGTAAATTGAATCACATCACCAATGTTCGCAGTAAAGGAGCTTGGAGAGAAATTAAAATTAGAAATTGCAACCGGAATGGTGGTTGCATTGGCACTGATGGTAAAAAGTGAGAACGCTGATGCAAAAAGAATAGAGTAAAGTTTTTTCATATATGTACGTTTTTTTATGGGTTTATGGGAATAAATTTAGGACTTTTCCGGGAAATATCAAAGTTTATTATCCGGCTACTTCTTCCAGTACTTCCAGCGATTTAATAACGCCAAACGATGATACATGCAGCTGATAGAACAGGATAAGCGCGTGAAGTAATTGTTTCCTCTCGCTTTTATCGATTTTCACTTTGAAAAAAGATTCGTAACCTATATTCAAAAATTGCGATAGGAAAGTACTTTGTTTCGAATTGAGATAATGCGGATGATGCGGCAGGTAGTTCACAAATTTTCCTTCCTGCAGGTCCATCACCGATGTATTGTCCGTATGTTTTCCCTGCGGATAAAAACCCAGGTAACGGCTCAGCTGCAGCATAAAGCTGATGTGAAAGTTTGCGCAGTTATCGTGATGCAGGTCGAGAATACGCAGCGAATTTTTGAGGAATAAAAAAAGATCTTCATCGGGATGCTGCTCCCGGAGCGACTTTAACAGGATCTCGTTCAAAAAAAGGGCGATGGAGCTTTTTACAATGTTGTAGGGAATCTCCTCGTAAGGCAAATGCAGCGTAATATCGGAGATACGTTGCAGGCCACTTTTTTCATTGCCGGTAATGATCAGATCAACCAATGCCAGCGGCTGAAACAGGGACGCTTTATTTTTTGATTTTTTATTGCGTACACCATTGATCATGTACGATTGCATGCCAAAATCCTGCGTGTACAACTTTACGATCAGGCTGCTTTCAGAATATTTGGTGGTGTGAAGAACAATACCGCTTGTTTTATGAAGCATTTTTTAGCCGCGCGGTTGAGTTAATTCACTAATAAAATTTTTGTTGCTAATTTCTGAGAACCGTCTTCATTGGTACAAAACACCATATATACACCGGAGCTCACACGCTGGCCGCTGAAATTTGTACCGTACCAGATCGCCTGCCCGCCCTCCGATTTTGTTTCAAACACAAGGCTTCCGCTAATGTCTGTAATTTTAACGGTGGTGTTGGTCACCAGTCCTTTTATCGCGATAGGCCCATCGTAACCCGGTTTTACAGGATTTGGAAAGGAGTATACGTCGCCGAATGTTTCTAGTCCTTCCGTAGCAGTACCGCGGTAGGAGATCAATCCTTTATCGGTACCGAAATAGACTTCGCCGGTAGCGTGATCGATCACAATGCTTTTTACATTGTTGCTCAGTAAAGGGCTGTTATCCTGATCGTAATGCGAGATTTGCGTGGTACCATCCGGCGACATTAAAAACACGCCTGATTTGGAAGTCCCGATCCATTTACGGTTAGCGTCATCCACGGCAATTGCCGTTACGGTTTCTGTTTGCAGCAGTATCTGCACATGGCCGTCTTGTGTCAGCAAAATTTGCTGCGCATCAAAATTAGCGCCGGTAAATACATTTTCAGGAGAATAAAATACAGCAATTCCCTGGTCAGTACCGATCCAGATCTCACCGTCATTGTCCTCTGCAATTGCCGAAACTTCAAGGCTTGGCAAGGCGCCGTTACCCGGAGCGGATGTTAATCTTTTTGTGTTGCTGGCATTTCCAACAGGTGATGTTGGCCCAACCTTGGAAACGGCCAATCCGCTTCCATTGTTGGCAATGATAAACCATTTCTGATCGTTTTTATCAACGATCATTTTACCGAGCTGCTGAACATCACTATCAAATCCCAATACCGCCCCCATATTGATGCTGTGCCAGGCACCGCTTGTAGTTTTTACAGACAGTGCAGTAGTTTGGCCAGAACATGCAACCCAAAGATTATCACCGGAATCAAACGCCAATCCGTCAACCCATAAAGGATTATACCCGGAAACATGAATACCCATAAGCCCGCCGCCGGTGTTTCCTTCGTTAAAAACCTGTGCAGGAACGCCATTGTATAATTCTAATACGCCTTTATCCCAGGAAGAAGCATACGTAATTTTTGAATTTTTAGGATCTGTTTTGATGTCTAAAAAATCATACATCGTATCCATGTGTACCAAAGGATAATTTCCACTGGGATCCCTCCATTCACTATTCGAATAATTGTACAGTCCGTCTACAAAATAGGTTGATTTTCCGCCGGGAGCGATCCACAGACTTTTATCCGAAAGGCACATGGCCGAAATATTGGGGCTGCTGGGGCCGTTCGGGTAATTGTATTCAAAACCGGAAGAAGGTTTCCAGGCAACAAGACCAAAGCCTGTATCGGCGATCCAAACATTGTGAGAACCGTCGATCACAGCAGATTTAGGCCTAGAGAAAGCGGAAAAATAATTCGAAAAATAACCGCCGGTGGTGGAAACACCGCCTTCCTGAACGATGATCAGCTCACTGTATTTTGTATCCACTTTATAGGTGGTTGCTGCAATTCCCACATTGTATTTTGCCCAGGCATCCGATGCAATGTCGTAGGAAAACAGGGTATCCTGGTACATGGTGCCGTTGGTTACAAACTTAGAATAGTTGGTGTATAATTTACCGGAAAAGCAGGTAATAGTATTATAAATGCGGTTGGTATTAATGCCGGGCATGGCCATTTTTGTCCAGGATAAATAATTGGCAAGGTTAGGATTGCTCATTAGTCCTTTATAGATCCCGCCACTGGTGGATGCGTAAAAGTAAGTGCCGTCGGAGGTAATGTCCGTAACGTTAATGGCATTGCCCAGCGGCCCGATGTAATACGTATCTTTTACTTCCAGCCGGTCCATGTCAATTACCACAATCCCAAAACCACAGGCGAGGTAAGCATAATTATTTACAAAATAAATGTTGTTGATGGACTTGTTACCGATGATGGGCTTGCGTTTTATATCGGAAATATTGGTGATGGAATTATTGGAGAGGATATCGATGTTGGAATTTTTGTAAGCGATGAGGAGCTTGTTGTTGTTTGCATTAAAATTGACAACGGTGGCTTCTACATCCGACAGGCCGCTGATCTTCGACAGGCGTTCCATGGAATTATCGGCTTTATTGAGGATAAAGATACCGCTGGTGGTGGCGCAATATACTTTTCCGTTGCCTTCCGACACCGACAGGCCGCTTTTATAGCATAAATGCTCTTCCCAGCCTCCGATGGGCACATTTTGTGCAAATCCGGATAATGTATAAATAAATAAAGAGAAAAATATAAGAATTCGTGTCATGAACCGTAAATATAAATGGATTAAACGCTTTTTAGCAAACATAAAAATACTGATTTTATTGCATGAATTAAAAAAAAAGTTGAAATGCCTGCTTTTCTCAGCAAAGGTTTCAAAAGCAGGTAAAAAGGGAATAAAAGGTCTTTATTAATTCGTAAAAATCGGAATTTGCCGGGCCGGGCGAATATTTATTCGCAAGTATTCAAAAATAATATCGCTTAATTAATATCTTTGCAGCCGTTTGGTTCCGTAGCTCAACTGGATAGAGTGCCGGTTTCCGAAGCCGTAGGTTGGAGGTTCGACCCCTCTCGGGACCACAAAAGCAGAAAAACCCTGACCTGACCGGTCGGGGTTTTTCGCTTTAGTGGTCTGAAGCGAACGACGAAGGAGTTCTGCTTCAGGAAATTCAATAATACGGTTCGATTTTTTGCCTGTATCCTCCACAAAATTAAAAGCCTTGCATTTGCAGGGCTTTTGTTTTTTATCAAAATTTGCTTTTAAATTATATGATCGGATGGACAATTACAAAATCACCTTTCAAACCTGGAACAAAGTAGCGGCCTTGTACCAGGAAAAATTCATGGATTTTGATCTGTACAATGATACGTATGACCGGTTTTGCGAATTGATCAGTAAACGCGAAGCTGCTATTTTTGAAATTGGCTGCGGCCCGGGAAACATTACAAAATACCTGTTGGCAAAGCGCCCTGATTTTAAGATCGAAGCGATTGATGTTGCTCCCAATATGATCGCACTGGCAAAAGAAAACAATCCGGCAGCAAATTTCAGAGTAATGGATTGCAGAGGGATTGATCGTTTAGCTCCGGGATTTGATGCGATCATGTGCGGATTTTGTATCCCTTATTTATCAAAAACGGATTGTGCCAAATTATTAAAAGACAGCGCCGGATTATTAAACAACAACGGGATTATCTATTTCAGCACCATTGAAGGCGATTATGAAAGATCTGGATTTGAAAAAGGGAGCAGCGGCGACAGCTCGTATGTTTATTATTACAGCGAACAGGAATTGAGGGAAATGCTTAAAAATGCAGATTTTGAAGAAGTGGAAATTATACGAAAACCTTTTCAAAAGCCAGACGAGACTCCTTCTATTCATTTGATTTTTATTGTCAGAAAAAAATAATCATAAAAGCTCCAGCAGATTATGCTTTAACACAAACAACACCAATCCTGTTTTGGATTTAATCCCGAATTTTTCAAATACGGATTCCCTGTAACCATCCACCGTGCGCGGATGCACTGTCATTTTATCTGCAATTTGTTCATAGGTATATTCTTTTTCGTTGCAGACCAGTTTTAAAAATTCTTTTTCACGCGGAGAAAATTGCTCTAAAACAATTTCCCGTTCGCTTTTTTTAGCCGCAGCCTGGTTGGTTTGTAGCGAATAAGTCAAAAATTCGTTGTGATAATATCCTTTTTCAAAGATCTCCAATAATGCTTCTTTCAGGACGTTTGCCGTGCAATTTTTTTGCAAATATCCGCGTACTCCCAAACGAAAAAGTTTAATGATCAATTCTTCATTTTCATTTAAAGTAAGGATCAATACGGGAATTTTTATTTGTTTTTCCACCAGCAGCTCCATTACTCTATCGCCATTCATTTCCGGCATGCTTAGGTCCATAATAATGAGATCCGGCAGTGGTTTTAAAGGAAGTGCTTCCAGCAATGAAATCCCATTATCAAACTGGGCCGAAATTTTATATGGGCCGATCTTTTCAATCAGTTCTTTCAAGCCATTGCGGATGATCACGTGGTCATCGACCAAAACAATGTTTTTCTTTTTTTCAGCTGTCATGGTTCGCTCCATTTGATTCTTTTTTCAATTGAATGACACATCCGTTCCCGGGCGATGATTTGATCTTGCATTCCAATCCCGCCAGTGCAGCCCTTTTTACAATATTTCGCAAACCCGAAGCTTTTGCTGACTGAAGAGTTTCTCCCTGTAAAAAACCTTTTCCATCATCCAGCACGGTCAATTGAAATGCTCCATTTTTATTGCTGATGGTGATGTATAAATTCGCAGCAGCGGAATGGCGCAGTACATTTTGAGCAATTTCCTGAAAAATACGAAACAACATCAGTTCCTGATTTTTATTCAGGCTGGAAGGTTCCGGCGGCAAGGACAAATGTACCTGGAAACGTTTTAATTTGCGGAGGCGGTCGGCTTCCATTTGTAAAGCCGCAAATAACCCGATGTGCCCGATGTAATCATTGTTAAGCGTACGACTAAGCAAGCGCAGTTGTTGTGTGACTTCACTCAGGTAAATTTCGGTGGGGATAAAACCTTCTGCTAATTCGGGATGATCCAATTTTTGATTTTCGATCTGGATGTGCATCGCGGTAAGCAGTTGCCCGATATTATCATGCAATTCCTGTGCAAATTGTCCTAAAATGTGCTCGCTTACTTCGGTTTCCACCTGGCGCAATTCGCGCTCAAAAGAGATCTTGGTTTCGGCCAGTTCCATTTGTTGTTTTACACGTTGTTTTCCCGAAATAAAAAACACGATCACGATCACTGCAACGAGCAATAAAATAAGGAGTGTCGAGGAGATGACGGCGAGGACGATGTCTTTATCAACCATCATACTGATTTATATGGAAGATTAATTTGCTTTCTACGAATTAACCAAAATGCTAAAGCAAGTGAAAAGTAACGCACATTTGCCAAAACATCTGTAATAACATGATACAAAAAAGCACTTAATTTAAGATAATGGATGTTTAAATAATTAAACAATCCGAAGTAAGGGACACAACAGGAAAAGTATATAACAATGCCAATACAAGCCCAAAACTCAACAGATTCAATAATATTAGTATTATTTCCAGAAAAAGATTGGTACATTATTAATAAATACATTGTAGTAACGCACATACTTTCAACTACCACCACATAACCATCAAATTCCATAATTCCATTCAAAACAAATCGAAAACAATAAAACAAGGAAAAAAACAAAAAAAGTAACATTATTAAATTTTTTATCTTTTTATTTGAAAAATAGAAATAGGCTGCAAGAGATAATAAAAACGTTTCAAAAAATATATGGATATTCATAACCCAATGATCATTCAAATGTTCAATATGCTGATACTTTTGAATCCCTGTGACAACATACGAAAACAAATAAAAAACAACCCAAATGATTACCTGTATAAATAGTGTCCGATAAAATTTATTCATATATCTGCTGGAATAAATCCCAGCAGACAATACAAATATTAAACTAAGACATTCATTGATGATTTGAAGCATATACTTAAACACTATAAAGTAAATAGTATTATAAATATATAAAATTTAACCCATTAGAAAAATAAAAGCTTTATCACAACTAGGTGGACACAAATGCGATAAATTAGCATAATCTCCAACAATAAACCCTTCTGCTATCTGGGGTGTTAGTGCATTTATTCCAAAAAATGGGAGAGACAAAGTAATTTCCGGATCCAATAGTAAATCAACAGGAGTAAATAATAAGCCATGTTTTATTCTTTTATTTACAGATCTTGTCGCATTATATAAATAAATTTCAGAAAGCTTATTGATTTTAAAAAATGCGAAAACTTCTTGGAAAGAAAAAATATGTGATTCAACATCATCATCTATGGTAATTCCGTGTTTAGTTGGACGAAATTTTCCATCTCCCAAATCAGATACATAAATATCATTATGATAGCCATCAGTTGGATCATTTCCAACATATCCTATTAATCCTCCGTTAAATATTATATGTTTTGCCCCTTCTCCTCCATATATAAATCTTGCAATTTCATTCGCCGATGCATCATAATAAGATTCATCGTATGTTAGAAAAACCCCACTATAAATAGCCTTAACTTGATTAGTCTGACTATCCACACCAAAAGTTACTTTCAGGCATGTTAAAAAATCTATTGCCTTAGCTACTTTTGCTAATTGAAATGCCTCATCATATAAAATCTGAACGTCTGATTCGCTGATCTTATCCAATAATAGATTTAAACGACTACCTGTTCTATGTCTGAAATAAGAATTAAAATTTGTAATAGCCTGGTAGCCAATAACGTGATTAACATCTGTACAGTCGAGATAGACAGTGCGTTCTGTTCCAACAATTATGTTTTCTGCTTTCATAGTTATAAGTTTTAATTGGTTTCTGCAAACATCAACCAATAAACAAAACCATCAAAATAATTGATACCCGTAATATCACTGACCGACTACGTGAAAAACACCCTATCATAAAATCGCTTGAAATAAAAGAAAAAAAACGGATGGCCCCCTAAATATAATAAACCTCCGCTTTTCAACGGAGGTTTATTTTCGTTTGGCTTTTCTCTTTTTAGTTCTAAAACTAATCAGATGCGGAATTTTAATTTCAGATTTCTCTTTAAATAATTTCCTTCAGCGCAAAACTCTGTTAATGTAGATTAAAACAATATGCCAGCTGTATTATCCATAAAAACAATTCAATTATGTGGAATTTACGAACCATTTGTAGAATAAGTTAAACGCTTCGCGAACTCTGCGCCTTTATCCGAAGGACTCCTGCAGCAAAAAACAAAAAAACTGACAGCTAATGTTTTTAAAACATTGAAAAAAATAAGTGTAGAGTGGATTCTGCAACTTTAAACTTTTAAACCTTGAACTTATAAAAGGCATATTTTTTTAATAAATGCTAATAAAAAAATTATGAGACCTATTTGGACAGGAGCAATCGGATTCGGGCTGGTTAATATTCCCGTAAAACTATACAGTGCAACAGAAAACAGCACGTTGGATCTTGATATGCTGGATAAAAAAGATCATGCAAATATTCATTTTAAACGCGTGAACGAAAAAACAGGCAAGGAAGTAAAATGGGAAAACATTGTAAAAGGATACAAAATGCCTAACGATGAATATGTGGTGCTAACAGATCAGGATTTTGAATCGGCATCTGCAAAAAAAACCAAAACAATTGAGATCACCGATTTTGTAAATGAACAAGAAATAGAAAGCATTTATTACGAAACTCCTTATTACCTGGAGCCGGAAAAGTCTGGAGCGCGGGCCTACGCTTTGTTAAGAGAAGCATTACTAAAAACAAAAAAAGCGGGAATTGCCACATTTGTGATGCGCAATAAAGAAAGTCTGGCCATCTTAAAAGCAAATGAAAAAGTGATCATTCTCAATCGTATCCGTTTCGAGGAAGAGATCCGCAACCCTGCCGATCTTTCCTTACCGGCAAAAGCAACAATTAAATCCAATGAGCTAAAAATGGCGATTTCGCTGATCGATCAGCTTTCAGGAAAATTTAACATCACACAATACAAAGATACCTACTCAGGCGATCTCATGAAAATGATCAAAGCAAAAGCAAAAGGCATTAAAACCAAAGAACCCAAAATGAGAGTGGTGCACAGCAAAGCAAAAAATTTAATGGACCAGTTAAAAGCCAGTCTTGTTACTAAAAGTAAAAAAGCTTCCTGATGAGTTTAACGGCCTACAATAAAAAAAGAAATTTTAAAGATACGCCCGAACCTTCCGGGAAATCAGCGAAATCAAAATCAGGACTTAGGTTTGTTATTCAACGCCACAAAGCATCACATCTGCACTATGATTTCAGACTGGAGGTTAACGGCGTTTTAAAAAGCTGGGCGGTGCCAAAAGGTCCGTCTTTAAATCCGGCAGACAAGCGCCTGGCCATGATGGTGGAAGATCATCCGTATAATTACCGCACATTTACAGGAGTCATCCCGGAAGGAAATTACGGCGCTGGCATTGTCGAGATCTGGGATGAAGGCGAATTTTCCGACATCGACAATTCTGAAAAAAAAGAAGCAGAAAAAAAACTCCGCGCAGGCTTGCATGCCGGTAATTTAAAATTCCGCTTGCATGGCAAAAAATTAAAAGGTGAATTTGCACTTGTGAAATTAAAAGGGAAACAGGAAAATGCCTGGCTACTCATCAAACACAACGATCAATACGCCGTTCAGGAACAATACAACAGCGAAGAACACACGCCTAAAAATTCGCCGATCAATAAATGGCTGCTGAAAAATAACAAGTCGGCACCTAAACCCAAATCAAAAAACAAAGTAACAAAACCGACGAGATCAGCAGAGGAAGATGAGGAAGGTGATCGCGCTGCAAAACCTAAAAAACATCGGCAATACCCCGCAAAAGGTACCAGGAAACTGGATGATTATATTGTTCCGATGCTGGCAGGGGAAACCGATCGGCCTTTCGACGATAAAGGCTGGATCTACGAAATAAAATGGGACGGGTACCGCGCTATTGCCGAAATTAACCAGGACGATGTACTGCTGTATTCCCGTAATGGAAATGTATTCAATAGTACATACCCTCTTGTGGTAGATGCCTTAAAAGAGATCAACATTCCTGCTATCCTTGACGGTGAAGTGGTGATCGTGGATGAAAACGGGAAATCCGATTTTCAGCTATTACAGCATTACCTTAACGACAGTGATCATGAAATAAAATATTGTGTATTTGATATTCTTTCCATCAACGGAGAAAGTACATGCGATCTTCCACTCATCACGCGAAAAAAATTATTAAAGCAATTAGTTTCTTCTCTTAAAAAAAATTCCGTCATCCTGTATTCCGATCACATCAAAGAAAAAGGGAAACAATTTTTTGAAACGGCACTGAGATCAGACCTGGAAGGGATCATTGCAAAAAAGGCAAATTCGCTGTATGTACCGGGTTTACGGACCACCGACTGGCTCAAGATCAAACATCATAAAACACTCGAAGCAATTATTGCCGGTTATACCGAGCCTACAGGTTCACGCAAACATTTTGGCGCGTTAATTTTAGGTGTATACGATAACGGAAAACTAAGGTACGTCGGTCATACCGGCTCCGGCTTTACTTCCATAAATTTAGCCGGGATGAATAAAATGTTACAGCCGCTCATCCAAAAAGAATCTCCTTTTGATGAGCGGATCAGTACCAACATGCCCGCAACATGGGTAAAACCGGTGCTGGTATGTGAGATAAAATATACAGAATGGACAAACGACGGGCATTTGCGCCATCCTATTTTTTTGAGATTACGCGATGATAAAAAAGCAAAAGAAGTAACCATGAAAGCGATAAAACCGGTAAAAAAAGCAGTAAGAAAAAACGCTGCTAAAACTGTAACAGTAAAGAAAAAAACGGTACAAAAAACAGAATTAGAAAACGAAAAAACAATTTCATCCGGAAAAATAAAAGTAAAAACCACTAATCTTAACAAAGTCTTTTTCCCGGATGACAATGTTACAAAAGGCGATGTGATCAATTATTACATCAGCATTTCAAAATACATCCTGCCTTTTTTGAAAGATCGTCCGCAATCGCTCAAGCGAAATCCCAATGGCATAAAAGATAACGGCTTTTTCCACAAAGATGCCGGAGATGAAGCGCCTGGTTGGGTAAAAAGCAAAAAAATATTTTCAGAATCTGCCAATAAAGACATTGATTATATCCTTTGCAACAACCAGGCAACACTTACGTATCTCAATAATCTTGGCTGCATCGAGATCAATCCATGGCATTCCACCATTCAAAAATTAAATAATCCGGATTATCTTATCATCGATATCGATCCTTCCGACAAAAACACGTTTGAGCAGGTGATCGAAACAGCAAACGTGATCCATGAGCTGTTCAAAAAAGCGGGAATTGAAAGTTATTGTAAAACATCGGGCGCCACCGGTATTCACGTATATGTACCTGCGCAAAAAAAATATACTTACGATCAGCTTAAGGATTTTGCACACCTGATCTGCATGATGGCGCAGGAACAGCTACCCGGTTTTACCAGCCTGGAAAGGAATCTGAAAAAAAGAGGAAATAAAATGATCTACCTCGATCATCTCCAAAACCGCAAAGGACAAACCATTTCCTGTGTATACAGCTTACGTCCTAAAGAAGGCGCCACCGTATCCATGCCGCTGGAATGGAAAGAAATGAAATATGGCTTGCGCCCGCAGGATTTTAACATTTTTAACGCCCTCAAACGCATCGAAAAAAAGCCGGATCTGTTTGCACCCGTTCTTGGAAAAGGATTGGACCTGCAAAAAAGTTTGAGGCTGCTGGATAAATAAACAATTCACACGCTTATTTTCTACTACATAAGGCACGAAGAAACACATAAGGCATAGTTCGGAAAAAAAATTTGAACCACAAAAGAAAACAAAAGAATCAAAAGAACCGGAGTGTTAAAATCGGGTGTAAAGTCACGTACCGGAATAGCAATAAAATGCCACACGTTGGTATCTCACACTTTACCTTTTTGATTCTTTTGTTTTCCTTTGTGGTTCAAAATATACATTGGTAAGGCAAGTCTCGCCCTTATGTGTTTCTTGGTGCCTTATGTGGTTTAATTTTATAATTGTGAGATCGTGTTCCGCTTCTTCTTAAAACATACTGCTGCCAATTTGCAAAAATAATAGAATACTCATTCTGTAGGCTCTTTCGGCCTGTCCAGTAATAGAGGGAATGAGCGGCAGAAAAATTATAGCTACGGAGCGGCCAACCGCATCCGCGAAATTAACCGCGGTTTTCCTACAGCGCCAGCGGAAGGAAAAATTACCTTACAGGCCAGAAAAGGTTTTTGTAACTTTTTGCCTTCAAAAAGTTAAGGGACAAATAAGTATCAACTCATTTAAAATAATTTTACGGATACAGATTTCATTCAGACTTTTACATTAATTTTAGACAATCATCCAACGGATATGTCGAATAAGCTGTTTATTCTTTTACTGGCTGTTTTTATCTCCTGCACCGCGCGTTCCCAATCGCAGGGACTGGATCTGTACATCAGCGAAGGATTAAAAAACAGTCCGCTTCTCAAAGATTATCAAAATCAATTGCAATCCGGCACGCTCGACAGTGCGCTGCTAAATGCCGGTCGCAAACCCCAGGTAAATGCAATTGCTTCCGCGATGGCAGCACCAACTTACAAAGGCTATGGATACGATGAAGCCGTTACCAACACCGGAAATTACGAAGCACTCCTTAGCGCTTCGCAAAATATTTTTGCAAAAAAAAGCTACACGCCGCAATACGAAGCTATTCACATCGAAAATCAATCCATCAGCAACAGCGCAAAATTGTCGGAACACGATCTCCGGAAAAGCATCACCGATCAATATCTTCTTACCTATTCATCGTTAAATTCATTAAACTATATTCAATCCGGTTACACTCTTTTAAAAGACGAAGAACGTTTGCTGCAGCAGTTTGTACAACAGGGGATTTATAAGCAAACCGATTATCTTTCCTTCCAGATCGCTACCCAATCCGTGGAAATTCAGATCAGCCAGCTTCAGATCGAATACAAAAATAATTTACGCCAGCTCAACCTCCTCTGTGGTATCAATGATACAGCTTATCATGTGCTTACCGCACCGGATCTTCAACCCGTATCACCAAAAGAAAAAAGCCTTTCTCCTTTTTTAATGCAGCTCAAAATCGACAGCCTCCGCATCATCAATCAAAAAAACCTCGTAAATGTAAAATACCGTCCACAGTTCAATTGGTTTGCCGATGCCGGGATTCTCGGCGCCACCCCTTCCCTGCTCTACAAAAATGCAGGGCTAAGCTTCGGGCTCAATTTTTCCATGCCGCTCTACGATGGAAAACAAAAAAATCTGCAATATCAAAAATTATCCATTAACGAATCTACCCGCAACAATTACCAGCAGTTTTTTAAGAACCAGTACAACATGCACATCGTGCAGATCAATATGCAGTTAGCAGAAAACGACCGCTTGATTGCACAGATAAAAAAACAGTTGGCGGCATCCGAAACGCTCATCAATGCCAGCAAGCAACTCTTAAACAAAGGCGATCTGTCCGTTACCGATTTTATCATTACTATCAAAAATTACATTGATATTAAAGATCAGCTCAATCAATCACAACTGCAAAAACTGCAGCTCATCAACGAATTAAATTACTGGAACTGGTAAATAAAAATATACTGACATGAATTCATTTGTTGTAAAAAAAATAAACACCTTGCTTGGCGCGCTCCTGCTGATAGTGTTTTCAGTACTTACAGGCTGTCATCCCGCACCAACCGGCGAGGAAGAAGATACAGCTCCGGAGGCAAAAACACCGGTAAGGATCACCTCCGTTTCCATCAAATCCATGGATGAAAGCATCGAATTACGCGCCACTTCACAATTCCAGAAAAAAGTATCTGTGAAAGCAAACGCAACTGGCTACATCGACAATGTAAGTATTAGCATCGGCGATGATGTAACGCTCGGCCAGCTCTTATTCACTATCAAAACCAAGGAAGCAAATGCCATCGAAAATCCAAAAGTGATCAACGATACTTCTTTGAATTTTTCCGGACTGTTAAAAATAAAAGCGCAAAAAACAGGGATCATCACCTTGCTCGAACATCAAAAAGGCGACTACGTGCAGGATGGCGACGAGCTGGGAATTATTTCCGAAGCCAACAGCCTTATTTTTATTCTCGATGTTCCTTTTGAATTACACCGGTATATAAAACCCGGAATGCCCTGCACTATACTATTCCCCGACAATACCACCACTAAAGGCACCATCCGGTCGTCGTTACCAACAGTAGATGCCGTATCGCAAACACAAAGTTTTGTAATAACCCTTAACGGCGGCGCAAGCCTTCCGGAGAACCTGATCGTAAAAGTCCACATTGTTAAAAGCACCAAAGAAAAAGCGCAAGTGCTTCCAAAAACAGCGCTCCTGGCGGATGAAACACAAACACAGTTTTGGGTAATGAAACTCATCAACGACAGTACAGCGGTAAAAATTCCTGTACAAAAAGGAATAGAAACCGATACCGAAATTGAAATCACTGATCCGCAGTTCAGCAACAGCGACCGCATTATTTACAACGGAAATTACGGATTGGCGGATACTGCAAAAATTTTCATTCAAAAAGGAACGGGCGATAATCAATGAAGCATTTTTATAACGGACATAAAAATTCCATTTCATTTGTACTCGCCATCTTATTGCTGGCAGGCGTTTTTGCATACAACAAAATGCAAACCTCCTTGTTCCCCGAGATCACTTTTCCAAAAATAAAGATCATCGCCGACAACGGCCAGCAACCGGTCGATAAAATGATGATCACCGTTACCAAACCGCTGGAAACCGCCATCAAGCAGGTGCACGATCTCAACATGGTGCAAAGCGTTACCAGTCGTGGCTCCTGCGAATTGTCCGCCTATTTTAACTGGGATGCCGACATTGACCAATGCCAGCAAATGATGGAATCCCGCATCGAAGAGATCCGTAACACACTTCCCCCAACCACCGACATTACCGTCGAAAAAATGAATCCCTCCCTGCTGGCAATCATGGGATACACGCTCGAGGCGAACGGAAAAACACCCATCGAATTAAAGCTCATTGCCAATAACATCATCCGGCCTTTCCTTTCACAAGTAGACGGCGTAGCAAGCGTGCGCGTGCTCGGTGGAAAAACAAAAGAATACTGGATCGAGCTCAACACGCAAAAAATGAGCTCCTTTTCCATCACACCCGATATCATTAAAACCGCGCTCGATCAAACCAACTTTATTACCTCCAACGGTTATTCCGCCGATTACAACCGCCTGTATTTAAACCTTACCGATGCCGGTCTCTACAACAAATCAGACCTCGAAAATGTGATCATCCGCAACGACGGACGGCGCGTTGTTCTCTTAAAAGACATTGCAGCAGTAGAGATCAAAGAACAGGTAGAATATACAAAGATCAACGCCAACGGCAAAAGCGCGGTACTCATCAACGTGTTTAAACAACCCAATGCCAACCTCATCGAAGTATCCGATGCCATGCAGCAGCAGGTAAAAGAACTGAATAAGATCTTGCCGCAAAACGTTTCCCTCAAGCCATATTACATCCAGGCCAGCTTCGTAAACAGCGCTGTAAAAAGCGTGGTCGATTGCCTCTGGATCGGTTTGCTGCTCGCCATCGTTGTCGCCATCATTTTCCTGCGTTCCTTCAAAGCCAGCATCACCATTTTAATCACAATACCAGTCACATTAGGGCTTACCTTATTTGTATTGTACATAATGGGCTACACGTTCAACATCATGACGCTTGGCGCGATTGCTGCATCAATAGGCCTTATCATCGATGATGCAATTGTGGTGGTCGAACAAATTCACCGCACACACGAAGAACATCCGGGCGAACCCGTTACCGGCCTGCTCGTGCATTCCATCCGCTATTTGTTCCCGGCAATGGTAGGTTCCTCGCTCAGCACCATCGTTATTTTTGTTCCTTTTGTATTGATGGGCGGTGTAGCCGGTGCGTATTTCAATGTCCTTACCAATACCATCATCATCACGCTCATCAGCTCCTTTTTCGTTACCTGGATCGGACTTCCCGTGATCTATTTATTACTGTCGAAAAAAACGCACAACATCCACATAAAACCCGCCGATCACAAAACATACAAATGGATCTCTTTTTTTATCAGGCGCCCCGTATTAAGTTTATTATTCGTGATTGCCCTTGTTGTTTCCGTATGGTATGTTTATCCGCTCTTGCAAACAGGCTTTTTGCCCGAAATGGATGAAGGCACTATTGTCCTGGATTATAAATCGCCTCCCGGAACTTCCGTTGAAGAAACAGATCGCATGCTGCGCGAAGCCGAAAAATTAATTGTTACCGTGCCCGAAGTCGAAAGTTATTCGCGCCGTACCGGTGCCGAAATGGGTTTTTTCATTACAGAACCTAACCGCGGTGATTACCTTATCCAGTTAAAAAAGAGCCGTAAAAGAACCACCGATGAGGTCATCGACGAGATCCGCAATAAAATAAGAAGCACACAGCCATCACTTGAAATTGATTTCGGACAGATCATCGGCGATATGCTGGGCGATCTTATGAGCTCCACACAGCCTATCGAAGTAAAAGTATTTGGTACCGATCCGGCAGCACTTAATGTGGAAGCCAGGCAAATTGCAACAATTGTAAACAACGTAAAAGGAACCGCCGATGTGTTCGACGGCGTGGTCATTGCCGGGCCCGAAGTAAACATAGTTCCGAAATACGCGAAGCTGGCACAATTCGGCATTTCACCCGCCGATTTTCAATACCAGATGCAAACCCAGCTCGAAGGAAATTTAGTAGGTACCATCATCGAAAACCAACAAATGACCGGTATCCGGATGATCTACCCCAATGGTAAAAATGCCGGTGTAAAAAGCATCATCGATCAGGACGTTTTTTTGCCGGATGGCAAATTAAAATCCATCAGCGATCTTGCACACCTGGAAATTAAATCCGGCGTAGCCGAAATAAAACGCGAAGACCTGCAATCCATGGTATCCGTTACAGCGCGGCTCAATGGCCGCGATCTTGGCGCGGTAATGAAAGATATTCAAACACAGATCGGAGCAAACGTACATTTGCCGCAAGGGTATCACATTACTTACGGCGGCGCTTTCGCAGAACAAAAAAAATCCTTCGATGACCTGCTTTCCGTCCTCATAGCTGCTTGCCTCCTGGTATTTGCGGTCATCCTGTTTTTATTCCGCGATTATAAAATTTCGTTATTGATCCTCATCATTTCCCTGCTTGGCGTTTCCGGTAGCTACATCGCCCTGTTCATCACCAACACACCACTTAACGTGGGAAGCTATACCGGACTCATCATGATCATCGGCATCATTGGCGAAAATGCAATTTTTACATTCCAGCAGTTTTCTACCACCTTAAAAAACAGCAGCGCCGAAGATGCCATTGTATATGCCATTTCCACACGGCTTCGTCCAAAATTAATGACTGCACTCGGCGCCATCATCGCACTCATGCCACTCGCACTAGGCATCGGTACCGGCGCACAATTGCACCAACCACTTGCCATTGCTGTCATCGGCGGCTTCATCGTTGCATTGCCGCTCCTACTAATCGTATTACCAACCATGTTAAAAATAATTTACCGTAAAAAATCTTCCCATGAAAATAACTAATGTAGTCCTTGCTGTAACACTTGCGTTGATGTCCTCACAACACATGCAGGCACAAAATCCGGCTTATAAAATTGCCGGTAAAATAAAACTAGAAGGTGATGGCGGCTGGGATTACCTTACGGCAGACGATGCCAGCGGTAAATTATATGTTTCTCACGGCACAGTAACACAGGTAGTAAATGAAAGCACCGGTGCACTCATCGGTACCATCCCCGATACAAAAGGCGTACACGGCATTACACTTGCAAAGGATCTCAACAAAGGATTTATCAGCGATGGAAAAGATACCGCCGTTACCGTTTTTGATCTTACTACATTAGCGGTACTTGCAAAAATAAAAGTAACAGGCATTAATCCCGATGCCATCTTGTACGATCCGTTTTCACACAACGTATTTGTATACAACGGGCGTAGCTCCAATGCCACCGTGATCGATGCAATCACTAACAAAGTCATCGAAACCATTGCACTTCCGGGCAAACCGGAGTTTTCAGCTACCGACGAAAAAGGCAACGTATATGTAAACATCGAAGACAAAAGCAAGATCTGCAGGATCAATTCCACCACACTTAAAGTGGAACAAACCTGGTCAATCGGTAAAGGCGAGGAACCAAGCGGCTTAGCGATTGATAATAAAAATCACCGTTTGTTTCTTGTATGCGATAATAAATTAATGATCATCATGGATGCACAAAACGGAACGGTTATCGCCTCCTTGCCGATCGGCGAAAATGTTGACGGTGCAGCATTTGATCCCGAAACAGAGCGTGTTTACAGCTCCAACGGCGAAGGTACCATGACCGTGATCCAGGGAACAGACGGGAAAGATTATAAAGTATTGGAAAATGTAGTCACACAAAAAGGTGCAAGAACAATTACGATCGATAAAAAAACACATCACCTGTATTTGCCAACTGCAGAATTTGAAGCGCCCACAGACCCAAAACAACGCCCGAAAGTAAAAGCCGGATCATTTGTTATCCTGGATATTGAACCGGTAAAATAAGATTGTTGAAGATTTGAAAAAAACAGGAGCTATTCAAAATTAATTATCTTTAACAACACATTTAATTGAAATAGTATGACCACAAATCAACTACAATTTACCATGCAGTTCCAGGCGCAAAGCAATTGGGCCTGGTCGGCAGTAGCATCTTCTGTATCTGCATTTTATGGTGGCAATACAACACAATGTGAGTTAGCCAATTGGGCCTTCGCACAAAATACCTGCTGCGTAAACGGTTCGTCCTCTACATGTAATCGACCTTATTCAATATCGGATGCGCTTCAATACCTCAAAACCCTTCTTGCATTACAACAGAATGCATTAACACCGGATAAAATAAAACAAGAAATTGATGCCGGTCGGCCTGTTGTAGTTCGCCTTCGTTGGGTATCAGGCCAGAGTTCTCATTGTGTAGTAATAACCGGTTACGATGATAATGGTTATGAACCCATCATCTTTGTGTCAGATTCTGCATTAGGGAACTCTGTTCTCACTTTTAACAACTTCCCCGCGAATTACCATGGAGGGGCAACGTGGGTAAGTACCTGCCTGACGAAAAAGCCATAGCGGGATAACGCATCGGATAATTCCATCTGCTAAAATCAGTTCAATCCGCCTTATCAGCGTTCCATTACACACAGCAAACTTTCCAACTTTAAACTAAAAAGGCTCCGCATTTCGCGAAGCCTTTTTTTATGCAGTAACTGCTGATTTTTTCTCTGTTTTTTTTGTTTTCGAGATCATCGTAATGAAATCATCAAACAAATAACGCGCATCATACGGTCCCGGGCATGCTTCCGGATGGTATTGTACCGAAAACACATTTCTGTCGGTATAACGCAATCCTTCCACCGTATTATCGTTTAGGTTAATATGTGTGATCTCTATGTTTTTCACCTTCGCAACATCTTCCGCTTTCACACCAAAACCGTGGTTTTGAGAAGTGATTTCACTTTTTCCGGTAATTAAATTTTTCACCGGGTGGTTAATCCCGCGGTGACCTTTATGCATTTTAAATGTGGAAATTCCGGATGCTTCCGCGATCAGTTGGTGCCCCAAACAAATCCCAAATGTCGGAATTCCAGAATCGATCATTTTTTTCGCTACCGCTACTTCGTCTTTCATCACCGATGGGTCGCCCGGACCGTTTGAGATCATAAATCCGTCAGGGTTCCATTTCAACATTTCCTCAAAGGAAGTTTTCATCGGAAATACCTGCAGGTAACAATCACGTTCCGCCAGGGAACGCAAAATATTCCTTTTAACCCCGTAATCCGTTACCGCTACTTTATAAGTTGCAGCCGGATCACCAACAAAATAAGCTTCTTTTGTGCTCACTTTCGAGGACAATTCCAAACCGGCCATTGATGGAACTTTCGCTAATTTTTCTTTCAGCACTTCCAGATCCAGTGTTTCAGAAGAAATAATGCAGTTCATTGCACCTTTATCACGTATATATCTTACAATAGCACGCGTATCTACATCCGAGATGGCTACGAGGTTATTCTTTTCAAAATAGTCTTTTAAGGAGCCGTTAGAGCGTTTCCGCGAATGAAATTCATTGAATTGCTTACAAACCAGTCCCGCAATTTTAATGGAATCTGATTCTACTTCGTCGTCATTTACTCCATAATTCCCAATATGTACATTCGTTGTCACGATGATCTGCCCGAAATAGGACGGATCCGTAAAAATTTCCTGGTATCCGGTCATCCCGGTATTAAAACAAATCTCACCGGCGGTCGTACCAATTTTTCCGGCCGCTTTGCCATAAAATACTTTTCCATCTTCAAGTAATAAAATTGCCGGGGCTTTTGCTGTGTACTTCATAGTAATATCGGGTTTTCCTTTCTGTATTTTCTTTGAAAAGCGTTGGATTCAGGTCAAAAAAAAGGATAAAGCAAAAATACTTTATCCTTTTTAAGATTGAAAATTTTAAATTAACAAATTATTCACTTTTTGCGCTGTCATCTGTTGATTCTGTAGTTTCTGTTTTAGCATCTGTTGTTTCAGCAGCTTTCTTTTTACCACCACGACGTGAAGCTTTTGCTTTCGCAGGCGCTTTTCCGGCAGTATAGTTTTCATTGAAATCAACCAGTTCGATAAAACACATATCAGCGTTATCTCCCAAACGGTGACCGGTTTTTAAGATCCTGGTGTATCCACCCGGGCGATCAGTTACTTTTACTGAGATGTCTTTGAACAACATGCTAACTGCTTCTTTGTTTCCAAGATAAGCAAAAACAGTACGTCTTGAGTGTGTTGAATCATCTTTTGATTTCGTAATAAGTGGCTCAACGTATGTTCTTAACGCTTTCGCTTTCGCTAACGTTGTGGCGATACGTTTGTGCAGAATTAATGAACAAGCCATATTTGACAACATCGCTTTGCGGTGTGCTGATTTTCTGCCTAAATTGTTTATTTTATCTCCGTGTCTCATTTTGTTTTAAGTATTGAGTATTAAGTCTTTAGTTATTAGTCTTTAGAAATCTAACATCTAAATACTAAGTACAAAGTACTGTTTTTAGTCTTTATCTAATTTATATTTTGCCAGGTTCATTCCAAAGTTTAACCCTTTGTTTGCAACAAGGTCTTCTAATTCTGTCAATGATTTTTTACCGAAATTACGGAATTTTAATAAATCATGTTTTGCGAAAGATACCAGGTCAGCCAATGTTTCAACATCTGCTGCTTTTAAGCAATTTAAAGCACGAACAGAAAGATCCATATCAACTAATTTGGTTTTCAGCAACTGACGCATGTGTAACGATGTTTCATCAAATTCTTCAGTCGCCATTTTTTCTTCTGTATCCAACGTGATACGCTCATCGGAGAATAACATGAAGTGATGGATCAGAATTTTTGCTGCTTCTTTCAAAGCATCTTTCGGGTGAATAGAACCGTCAGTAACAATGTTCATTACCAATTTTTCATAATCCGTTTTTTGCTCCACACGGTAGTTTTCAATGCTGTATTGAACATTTTTGATAGGAGTGTAAATAGAATCGATTGGAATTAAACCTGCACTTGCATTAACCGGTTTGTTTTCCTCTGCAGGAACATAACCACGGCCTTTGTCAATTGTGATCTCGATTTTCAATTTCACATTTGCTTCCATGTTACAGATAACCAGATCCGAATTCAATACCTGGAAACCAGAAGTGAATTTTCCGATATCACCTGCAGTTAATTGAGTTTTGCCGGTAATGTTTACTGTTACTTTTTCGAAATCAGTTGTATCTATTTGTTTTTTAAAACGTACTTGTTTTAAATTAAGAATAATTTCAGTTACATCTTCAGTTACACCTTTTAAAGTAGAAAATTCGTGGTCAACGCCTTCGATCTTTACAGTTGTAATCGCATGCCCTTCAAGTGATGATAACAAAATTCTGCGCAACGCATTACCTACAGTGATACCATAGCCAGGTTCTAATGGACGGAATTCAAACTGTCCTTCAGTTTCACTGGAATTTACCATGATAACCTTGTCAGGTTTTTGAAAAGCTAAAATTGCCATTGTATATATTGTTTTAAGTTAAATACTTGTTTAATTAATCCTGCAAATTTACTGATTATTTTGAGTACAACTCTACAATTAGTTGTTCTTTAATGTTTTCAGGAATTTGGATTCTCTCAGGAGCAGAAATAAACTTTCCGGTCATTGTCGATTTATCGAAATCGATCCATGAAAATTGGTTGTTAGCGCCAGCAACAGAAGTATTGATCACTTCCAGTGATTTAGAACGCTCACGAACACCAATAACATCACCTGCTTTAAGGATATAAGAAGCAATGTTTACAACGCTTCCGTTTACAGTAATGTGACGGTGACCTACCAATTGGCGTGCGCCGCTACGTGTTGGAGCAATCCCCATACGATAAACTACGTTATCCAAACGGGATTCGATCAATTGTAACAATACCTCACCTGTAACACCATGTGCACGCTGAGCCATGTGGTAAATTTTAGCAAATTGACGCTCTAGGATACCGTATGTATATTTTGCTTTTTGTTTTTCCTGCAACTGTACAGCGTACTCCGACTGTTTTGCACGTTTTTTAGATAAACCGTGTTGTCCCGGAGGGTAATTCTTTTTTTCTAAAACTTTATCCGGACCAAAAATTGGTTCTTTAAATTTTCTTGCAATTCTTGACTTTGGGCCTATGTATCTTGCCATTTGTTGTAATTATAAAATTGAAATATAAATTATAAATTTAATTGTTCTGGATGAATTCGAAATTTATAATTCCTAATTCATCAGTTTGCATGTACTTATACTCTTCTGCGTTTTGGAGGACGGCAACCATTGTGAGGAATTGGCGTAATATCCATGATCTCGGATACTTCGATTCCTACACCTGCAAGTGTTCTGATAGCTGACTCACGTCCAGCTCCCGGACCTTTAACAAATACTTTCACTTTTCTTAAACCTGCATCATGAGCAACTTTTCCGCAATCCGTAGCTGCTAACTGAGCTGCATAAGGAGTGTTCTTTTTAGAACCACGGAATCCCATTTTACCTGCACTTGACCAGGAAATAACCTGACCGGCATTGTTTGTTAAAGAAATAATGATGTTGTTAAAAGTAGCATTGATGTGAGCCTGACCCACTGCTTCTACTTTTACAACTCTTTTCTTTGCCGCAGCTTTAGCAGCTGTGGTTGATTGATTTTGTTTTGCCATTTTTTGTTTTTAATGATCGTTAACTTTTAAGTTAACCGTTGTTGTTTAAAAATTCCTTTCCTTACCTCTTCCGCAGAGAAAGAGCATCAGGGTTGAGGCTTATTATTTAGTTACTTTTTTCTTGTTAGCAACTGTTTTACGTTTTCCTTTACGGGTACGTGCGTTGTTTTTAGTTGTTTGTCCACGTACAGGTAAACCAATACGGTGACGAATTCCACGGTAAGAACCAATATCCATCAAACGTTTAATATGTAACTGAACTTCAGAACGTAAAGCACCTTCCAGTTTGTATTTATCGTTAAGGATCGTACGAATAGCAGTTAACTGCTCATCATTCCAGTCCTGAACTTTTGTATTCACATCAATACCGGCTTCTGCCAATACTTTTTTAGCTGTGCTACGGCCAATACCGAAAATGTAAGTTAAACCTATTTCGCCTCTTTTGTTATTTGGTAAATCAATACCTGCAATTCTTGCCATTGTTATTTTTAGTTAAAAGTTTTAAAGCCCGATATTAAAAGTTTGCAAAAATACAAATACTTCCAATACAAAGCCTCGGACTGTTTTTATTTTTGTCTTTGTTTGAATTTAGGATTCTTTTTGTTGATAACATACAAGCGTCCGTTTCTACGAACAATTTTACAATCAACACTTCTCTTTTTTACTGATGCTCTTACTTTCATTTTTTGTTTTAGATTGGCGATTTGAGACCTGAGTTTGAGAATTTTGCTATCTCAAGCTGATACCTCGTATCTGTTATTATTTGTATCTGTACGAAATTCTTCCTTTTGTTAAATCGTATGGCGACATTTCCACTTTTACTTTATCGCCTGTCAAAATTTTAATGTAGTGCATACGCATCTTTCCTGAAATGTGCGCTGTAATTACATGTCCATTTTCAAGCTCAACACGAAACATTGCATTCGACAATGCTTCTAAAATAGTTCCATCTTGCTCTATTGATGCTTGTTTTGCCATATTCTGTTTATTGACTATTAATCCGAAAGATCTTTAATTCAATAATGTTTATTCTATTTTTTATTTACTACCTGATCTATATATTCAAAGCTGGATAAAATGTCAGCTTTCTCTTTTCCTATTGTAATCGTATGTTCAAAATGTGCTGAAGGTAAATTATCCGCAGTACGTATCGTCCAACCATCATTCTCTTGTATAATTGCTTTTTTTCCCAGGTTGATCATTGGCTCAATCGCAATAACCAAACCTTCCTGCAATTTTAACCCTGTTCCTTTTTTACCGTAATTTGGTACTTCCGGAGATTCGTGCAGGTTTTGCCCGATGCCATGCCCAACTAGCTCTCTAACTACAGAGTAACCGTGACTTTCGGCATGTGCCTGAACTGCTTCACTGATATCTCCTAATCTTTTTCCCGCAACTGCCATTTCAATCCCTTTGTAAAGGCTTTCCTTGGTAATCTTCAAAAGGTTCAGCACTTCGGGTTTTACATCCCCGATCGGAAATGTATAAGCAGAATCACCAAAAAATTTATTTTTAACAACCCCGCAATCCACTGAAATGATATCCCCGTCTTTTAGCTCATATTTACCCGGAATCCCGTGAACTACATGTGCATTTACTGAAATACACAACGAATTCGGAAAACCGTTATAATTCAAAAAGGCAGGGACAGCTTTGTGATCATTAATAAACTCGTACGCTACTTTATCCAACGATAATGTAGTAACCCCGGGTTTAATAACTTTTGCGACTTCTGCTAAAGTTTTTCCAACAAGTAAAGAACTTTCTCTTATTAACTCAATTTCTTCTTTGGTCTTATAATACAATGCTTTCGACACGTTACCCCCTCTCCTTTATGTTATGCTGGTTCCATACTCATGGAAGAACGACCTTTAATTCTTCCGGTTTTCATTAAACCATCGTAGTGACGATTCAATAAATGGCTTTCGATCTGCTGTAATGTATCTAACACAACACCTACAAGGATCAATAAGGATGTTCCTCCGTAAAAGTGTGCAAATTCCTGCTGAATGTTTAATTTTATAGCGAACGCTGGTAAAATCGCGATGAATGCTAAGAAAATAGAACCTGGCAAAGTGATTTTTGACATAATAGAGTCAATAAATTCAGCTGTTTTTTTACCTGGTTGAACACCCGGTACAAACCCGCCGCTCCGTTTCATGTCTTCCGCCATTTGATTAGGATTTACTGTAATTGCCGTGTAGAAATAAGTAAACACAATGATTAACAGAGCAAAAATCAGGTTGTAAACAAAACCGTAGTGATTTGCTAACGGAGCCATAAAACTCTGCATCGCTGCAGATTGAGAAAAACCAACCAGTGTAAGCGGAATGAACATAATTGCCTGAGCAAAAATGATAGGCATCACACCTGCTGCATTTACTTTTAAAGGTATATACTGACGCACACCACCATATTGTTTATTTCCAACAATTTTTTTCGCGAACTGTACCGGTATTTTACGTGTTCCCTGAACCAATAAGATAGAACCAATCACGATCAATAATAAAAGAACCAATTCGATCAACAGCATGATCAAGCCTCCACCCTCACCGCTTACACGGGAAGCAAACTCTGATACAAATGCAAATGGTAAACGAGCAATGATTCCTATCATGATGATGATAGAGATACCATTACCAATTCCTTTATCCGTAATTTTTTCACCTAACCACATAACGAACATTGTTCCGCTCACAAGGATCAGGATGGATTGTACCCACCAAAATGTACTTGGATCAGCAACTACACCAGCCTTGCTTGTAATTTGGGTCGCAATGTATCCCGGACACTGGAAAACAGTAATAATAACAGTTAAAAAACGGGTAATCTGATTGATCTTTTTACGTCCGCTCTCCCCTTCCATCTGCATTTTACGGAAATAAGGCAATGCCATTCCTAACAACTGAACAACGATTGATGCCGAAATGTAAGGCATGATTCCTAATCCAAAAATAGATGCACGGGAAAAAGCTCCACCTGCAAAAATATTGATTAATCCAACGATACCGTCATTTGCCTTGTCATTTGCATGAGCAAGTACTTCTGAATTAACACCCGGAAGTACAACGTATGAACCTAAACGGTAAACCAGGATAAAACCAAGTGTACTCAAAATACGTACCCTCAGATCCTCGATCTTCCAAATATTCTTTAATGTATTTATTAAGTTTTTCATATACCGTTTTTACACGTAAATATTATGCTTTTTCTGTTGACACTGCCGATCCGCCTTTAGCTTCAATTGCTGATTTTGCTGTTGCAGAAAATGCATGAACTTTTACATCAACTTTAGATTTTAACTCACCACGGCCAAGAATTTTCACTTTGTCGTTTTTATGAGCTAAACCTTTTGAAATCAAGTATTCCAAGTCAACTGTTTCTACTTTGTTGCTATCAACTAATCCCTGAATAACATCCAGGTTGATTCCGCGGTATTCGATACGGTTAATGTTTTTGAAACCGAATTTCGGAACACGTCTTTGTAATGGCATCTGACCACCTTCAAAACCTCTTTTTGCAGAGTATCCTGAACGGGATTGAGCTCCTTTATGTCCTTTTGTTGAAGTTCCGCCTTTTCCTGATCCTTGACCTCTACCTAAACGTTTTTTAGCGTTTTTTACCGAACCTTCTGCTGGTGTTAATTTACTTAAGTTCATCACTTATTATTATTTCGTTGTTGTTAACTATTTTATTACCGTAACTAAATGCGCTACTTTAGCGATCATTCCCATGATTTGAGGTGTTCCCTCTTTTTCAATGGTTTGGTTCATTTTTCTGAAACCCAATGCACGCAATGTGCGTTTTTGACGCTCAGGACGATCGATTCCACTTTTTACTTGTTTAATTTTAATTGTTGCCATCGTTTGAAATTATAAATTGTGTATTATGAATTATAAATGAAATTCAACATTTATAATCTATAATTTAACATTTCTATTACCCGTTAAATACTTTTTCCATTGAAATACCACGTTGTTGTGCAACAGTAGCCGCGTCACGCATTTTCATCAATGCATCCATAGTAGCTTTTACCACGTTATGAGGATTTGATGAACCTTTTGATTTTGCTAATACATCGGTTACGCCAACGCTTTCTAAAACTGCACGCATCGCACCACCGGCAATAACACCTGTACCGTGAGCTGCTGGTTTTAAGAAGACAACAGAACCGCTGAATTTACCAAGTTGTTCGTGAGGAACTGTTCCTTTTACGATAGCAACTTTGATCAAATTCTTTTTAGCATCATCAATCCCTTTAGTGATTGCATCTGTAACCTCTTTTGCTTTACCAAGGCCGTAACCAACGATCCCTTTTTCATTTCCAACTACAACAATAGCTGAAAATGTAAAGTTTCTACCTCCTTTGGTAACTTTAGTTACACGTTGAATGCTAACAAGTTTATCTTTTAATTCGATATCACTTGATTTAACTCTTTTTATGTTTGCGTTTGACACGATATAAAATTTTTAAATTTTTACTTTTTTATTTTATTAGAATTTAAGTCCGGCTTCACGGGCACCTTCAGCCAATGATTTAATTCTACCATGGTATAAGTATCCGTTTCTGTCAAAACGCACAGATGTAATTCCTGCCTGTGTTGCTTTTTCAGCGATTGCTTTACCTACAAGTTTAGCCTGGTCAATTTTATTCACTTTCGCATCGGCAATTCCTTTGTCAGCAGAAGATACTGCTACCAATGTTTTACCAGCTACGTCGTCAATTAATTGAACGTAAATTCCTTTATTGCTTCTGAAAACAGATAGTCTTGGACTTTCAGCACTACCGTTAACCACTTTGCGGATACGTTGCTTGATTCTGCTTCTTCTAAATTGTTTTGTAACGATCATTTCTTTACCTTATTTATTATCGGTTTGTGCCGATAATGATGAAATTTCTATTTATTATTTACCTGCTGATTTACCTGCTTTTCTTCTTAAGATTTCGCCGGTGAATTTAATACCTTTTCCTTTGTACGGCTCAGGTTTACGCAATGAGCGTATTTTCGCAGCAACCATCCCGATCAATTGTTTATCAGCACTTTCCATGATGATTTTAGGATTTTGTCCTTTATCAGCAGTGGTTGTTACTTTAATTTCAACCGGTAAGTCAAAAGACACGTTGTGGGAATAACCTAATGTTAATTCCAATAATTGTCCTTTGTTTGCAGCACGGTAACCAACACCCACTAGTTCTTGTTCGGTTTTATATCCTTCGCTAACACCTTTTACCATAGAAGCAATTAAAGCGCGGTATAAACCGTGCATTGCTTTGTGGCGTTTTTGCTCAGTTGCACGTGTTAACGTGATTGTACTATCTTCATTTTTAACGCTGATCCCAGAATCAACATTTTGTGTTAAGGTTCCTTTTGGACCTTTTACGGTTACTACGTTCTTATCTGAAACGCTAACCTCTACTCCTTTCGGAAGTGATATCGGTAATTTCCCAATTCTTGACATGATCTGTTCCTCCTAAAGATTAATATACGTAACACAATACTTCACCACCAACTTTTTGCACTCTTGCTTCTTTATCAGTCATTACACCTTTAGAAGTAGAAAGAATAGCAATACCTAACCCGTTCAGAACGCGTGGTAATTTTGTAGCACCTGTATACTTACGTAATCCAGGAGAACTTATTCTCTGTAAAGCTTTAATGGCTGGCTGTTTAGTTGCAGGATGATACTTCAGAGCTATTTTAATAATCCCCTGAGTGGTAGTATCTTCAAATTTGTAACTTAGGATGTATCCTTTTTCGAAAAGGATTTTCGTGATCTCTTTCTTCAGGTTAGAAGCAGGAATTTCAACGATTCTGTGGTTTGCACCGATTGCATTTCTCACACGAGTGAGATAATCTGAGATTGTATCTGTCATTTTATTTGTTTTTATATCTTATCCCGCACGCAGGATAATTATACATTAATACTCTTTTTCTGTTCAAGTGGTGTTTAACTACCAGCTTGATTTTGTAACTCCCGGGATCAGGCCGTCTAATGCCATTTCACGGAATGTGTTACGTGATAATCCAAACTGGCGGCTGTAACCTCTTGGACGACCGGTTAATTTACAACGGTTACGTTGACGTGTTGGTGCCGAGTTACGTGGTAATTTCTGTAAACCTACATAATCACCTGCAGCTTTTAAAGCAGCTCTTCTATCAGCGTATAAGTCAGCAAGTTTCTTACGTTTAACTTCTCTTGCTTTCATTGATTCTTTTGCCATTGACTCTTATTTTTTTTGATTTTTAAATGGTAATCCAAATTCACTTAATAAAGCTAAAGCTTCGTCATCGGAAGGTGCTGAAGTTACAAATGTAATATCCATACCCATGATTTTTGTTACTTTATCAATATCAATTTCAGGGAAAATGATTTGCTCGGTTACACCTAATGTATAGTTTCCGTTTCCGTCAAATCCTTTTTCATTGATTCCTCTGAAATCACGAATGCGGGGCAAAGCTACGGAAATTAATCGATCCAAAAACTCATACATTGTATCTCCGCGTAAAGTTACTCTTACTCCGATTGGAACTCCTTTACGAAGTTTGAAGTTAGAAATATCTTTTTTAGAGATGGTAGATACCGCCTTTTGACCGGTAATAGTGGTCATTTCCTTGATAGCACCTTCAATAAGTTTCTTATCAGATACAGCGTCGCCGATACCCTGGTTAACACAGATTTTTTCCAATTTAGGAACCTGCATCGAGCTGCTGTAACCGTATTTTTTCTGTAAAGCCGGAACTACGTCCGCTTTATACTTGTCTTTTAAGCGTGGTGAATAAGCCATTATTTAATTACCTCCCCTGATTTTTTTGAGTAACGAACTAGTTTTTTGCTTTTGTCATCTAATTTTCTTCCAACTCTTGTTGGTTTACCTGTTGAAGCCTCAATAAGCATCAAATTAGAAACATGGATGGAAGATTCTTTCTTCACAATCCCACCCTGAGGGTTCTTAGCATCCGGTTTTGTACTTTTGGATACTAAATTAACTCCTTCTACAAAGGCACGGATTTTAGCTCTATCAATCGATAGCACTTTTCCTTCTTGACCTTTAGAATCACCGGCGATTACTTTTACAGAATCCCCTTTTTTAATATTTAATTTTGATTGCATTGCTATATTTGGTTTTTCACTTACAATACTTCTGGAGCAAGTGATACGATTTTCATAAATTGTTTATCTCTTAATTCACGGGCAACAGGTCCGAAAATACGAGTCCCTCTTAATTCGTCTGTAGCATTTAAAAGTACTACAGCGTTGTCGTCAAAACGAATATAAGAACCATCTGCACGTCTTACTTCTTTTCTTGTTCTTACTACTACAGCTTTTGACACAGCTCCTTTTTTAATATTACCGGAAGGTAATGCATGTTTAACGGTAACTACCACTTTGTCGCCAATGGAAGCATATCTTTTTTTAGTTCCGCCAAGTACACGAATAACCAGAACTTCTTTTGCTCCGCTATTATCCGCTACTGTTAATCTTGATTCCTGTTGTACCATTTCTTGTTTTTGTTAACTATATTAATTTGGATTGATAAACCAATCTCAGGCCAGCGCAATCGCAAACTTGCTTTATATACTATTTAGCTCTTTCTACTACTTCAACCAATCTCCAGCATTTGTTTTTGCTCAAAGGACGGGTTTCCATAATTTTTACTGTGTCACCGATGTTGCAGGTATTTGCCTCATCATGAGCAATAAATTTGGTAGTTTTGTTAAGGAATTTCCCGTATTTAGGGTGTTTCACTTTACGCTCTACAGCTACAACAATTGACTTGTCCATTTTGTTACTGGTAACCAGGCCAACTTTTTCTTTTCTTAAATTTCTTTCTTCCATTGCTTGAAATTATTTTTTTGCTTCTGCTATTACTCTTTTGCGAAGTTCGGTATTTAATCTTGCTACTGTTTTTCTGCTATCAGTAATTTTTGCAGGGTTTTCAATAGGAGATACTGCGTGGTTTAGCTTTAATTTTGCTAAAGCACCTTTTTCTTCTTTAACTTTCTCAGCAAGATCGCTTGTAGAAAGTAATTTAATATCTGCTTGTTTCATTTTATTTTAGAATTCTCTGTTGAATTTATTGTTTTGAAAATTATGCTTCCGCCGAATAATCTCTTCTAACAACAAATTTTGTTGTTACAGGTAATTTTTGTGCTGCTAATCTTAATGCTTCTTTAGCAATTTCCATTGGAACACCTTCTGCTTCAAACATAATGCGTCCTGGTTTCACAACTGCCACCCAATATTCCGGAGCACCTTTACCTTTACCCATACGTACCTCAGCTGGTTTGCTGGTGATCGGTTTGTCCGGAAACACACGGATCCATATTTGTCCTTCACGTTTCATGAAACGTGTTACCGCAACCCTTGCTGCTTCTAATTGACGTGCTGTAACCCAGCATCCTTCTGTTGCCTTTAGTCCGAATGAACCGAATGAAAGTTGGTCGCCGCGTTTGGCATCACCCTTCATTTTCATTTTGTGCATCTTTCTAAATTTGGTTCTCTTAGGCTGTAACATTTTGTTATATCTATTATATTATAAACTTAAATCGTTATCTTCTCTGTTTATTCTTATTTAGAATCTCTTCTTCTGTCGTTGCTTCTGTTATCGTTCCCGCCTTTTCTTGGGCCACCCGGACCGCGTTTATCAAATTTCGGGTTTCCTCCTTTTGGTACTCCGCCTTTTCCGTCTTTAGAACCAGCAGCTGCATTTCCGATATTTGGAGACAAGTCACGTTTTCCATAAACTTCGCCTTTGCAGATCCAAACTTTGATACCGATACGGCCGTAGGTTGTATGTGCTTCACCTAAAGCGTAGTCAATATCAGCGCGTAAAGTATGCAACGGTGTACGTCCTTCTTTGTATCCTTCTACACGTGCCATCTCAGCTCCTGCTAAACGACCTGAACATTTTACTTTAATCCCTTCAGCTCCCATTCTCATTGTAGATGCTACAGCCATTTTAACTGCTCTACGGAAAGAGATACGGCCTTCGATCTGACGAGCGATACTGTCTGCTACTAAACGAGCATCCAATTCCGGACGTTTAATTTCGAAGATGTTGATCTGGATATCTTTTTTAGTGATCTTTTTTAACTCTTCTTTGATCTTGTCAACTTCCTGACCACCTTTACCAATAATAATTCCCGGACGTGATGTATTGATCGTAACAGTAATAATTTTTACAGTTCTTTCAATTACAATTTTTGAAATGCTAGCTTTCGCTAAACGTGCTTTCAAATAATTTCTGATTTTAAAATCTTCAACTAATTTGTCAGAAAAATTTTTTCCGCCATACCAGTTAGAATCCCATCCTTTAATGATGCCTAAGCGTAAGCCTACCGGATTTGCTTTTTGTCCCATTTAAATATTATTATTTAGTTTTTGGTTCTTGTTTTTTATCTACTACTATCGTAACATGGTTCGAACGTTTTCTGATCCTGTTGGCGCGGCCTTGTGGAGCGGTTCTTAAACGCTTCATTTGTAATGCGCTATCAACAAACACTTCTTTAACAACCAGGTTACTATCTTCCGGGCGTTCGCCTGTCTTCGCTTCGAAGTTTGAAATTGCTGAAGTCAACAATTTTTCTAATCTTCCGGACGCTTCTTTAGCATTAAACTTTAAAATATTTAAAGCCATGTATACTTCCTTACCTCTGATAAGGTCAGCTAGCAATCTCATCTTACGGGGAGATGTAGGGCAATTGTTTAATTTAGCAAAATATCTGCTTTTATTTGCCTCTTTGCGTGCGTCTGCTGCGTTTTGTTTTCTAACACCCATTTTTTCGTTATATTATAATCTCTTTACTTTAAACTTATTTAGATCCTTTATCTTTGTTACCGGCGTGGCCTCTGAACGTTCTTGTTGGAGCGAACTCCCCGAACTTATGACCTACCATGTTTTCCGTAACATACACTGGAATAAATTTATTTCCGTTGTGAACCGCTACTGTTAATCCTACGAAGTCAGGAGAGATCATTGATCTGCGTGACCAGGTTTTGATTACTGTTTTTTTACCTGAAGCCTGAAGATCTAATAATTTTTTCTCAAGTTTCCAGTCGATAAAAGGACCTTTTTTTAATGAACGTGACATTCTTTTTGTTTTTTAGTTGTGACTGAAGAAGTTTCCTACTCCACCATTAAACTGATTATACTATTTTTTTCTTTTCTCAATAATGTATTTGTTGGAAGCTTTTTTAGGATAACGTGTTTTGTATCCTTTTGAAGGCAATCCTTTGCGTGAACGAGGGTGACCTCCTGAAGCTCTACCTTCACCTCCACCCATTGGATGGTCAACAGGGTTCATTGCTACCGGACGTGTTCTCGGTCTGCGGCCTTGCCAACGTGTACGACCAGCTTTACCGCTGATTTCCAGGTTGTGATCTGCATTGGATACAGATCCGATTGTAGCCATACAAGTAATAAGGATCATACGGGTTTCGCCGGAAGGCATTTTAACTACCGCGTATTTACCATCACGTGCACTTAATTGTGCATATGAACCTGCGCTACGAGCCATGATTGCTCCCTGGCCCGGGCGTAATTCGATGTTGTGGATTACTGTACCTAATGGAATATCTGATAAGTAAAGTGCGTTCCCTACTGAAGGTGCTGCATCTTTTCCTGATACGATTTTTTGACCAACTTGTAAACCGTTTGGAGCTACGATATAACGTTTTTCACCATCAGCATAAACTACAAGGGCAATACGTGCAGTACGGTTAGGATCGTACTCAATTGTTTTAACTGTTGCGGGAACACCAGCTTTATCTCTTTTAAAATCAATAATACGATATTGTTGTTTGTGACCACCACCAATGTAGCGCATAGTCATTTTACCAGTATTATCACGTCCACCGGATTTTTTCACCGGTACTAATAAACTTTTTTCAGGTTTACCCGCAGTAATATCCGCGTTATCACTTACTAATTTAAATCGCTGACCAGGTGTCAACGGTCTTAATTTCTTTAAAGCCATCTTCGTTTTTTTATTTTCACAGGTTACTGACCTGTATAATTACTACCTACCTAATTAAATACTCGCGTAAAAATCAATTGATTCGCCTGCTTTAAGCGTAACTACTGCTTTTTTATGTTTGTTTACTCTTCCAATAGCCAAACCTTGGGTTGTGTTACGGGATTTCACTTTACCTACGTAGTTTTGAGTGTTCACTGTCTCTACACTAACACCGTAAAGTTTTTCAACAGCATTTTTTATCTCAACTTTGTTAGCTGTTCCAGCTACTACAAATCCATAGCGATTAAACTTCTCGCCTTGTGCTGTCATTTTTTCGGTTATAACCGGTTTTATTACTATGCTCATCTTATTAATTACTTAATAAATTTTCAATTTCTTTAACCGAACTTTCTACCATTAACAGGTTTTGAGCGTTCAAAATATCGTAAGTGTTTAAATCTGAAACAGTTACCACTTTTGTGTTGCCTAAATTTCGGGACGACAAATATATATTTTTATTTGATTCCCCCAACACTAATAAGGTTTTTTTATCTGAAAGCTTTAAATTATTAATCAAATCAGCATATTTCTTCGTTTTTGGAGAATCAAAACTAAAATCTTCCAAAATTGTAAGGTTGCTTTCTTTTGCTTTATAAGTTAAAGCCGAGAAACGAGCTAAACGTTTCAATTTCTTATTCAATTTGAATGAGTAATCTCTTGGACGAGGGCCGAATGCTCTACCTCCACCAACTCTTGTTGGAGATTTATCATTACCTGCACGAGCGCCACCCGTACCTTTTTGTTTTTTTAATTTTTTAGATGAACCTCTTACCTCAGCTCTTTCTTTAGATTTATGAGTTCCCTGGCGTTTATTTGCTAAATGTTGTTTAACATCCAAATAAATGGCGTGGTCATTAGGCTCGATGCCAAAGATCGCATCGTTTAAGCTTACCTTCTTTGAAGTAGCTTTACCGCTTATATTTGTTATTGATACTTCCATTTTATTTTTCAATTGTAACGAATGAACCTTTTGCTCCTGCGATAGAACCTTTTATAATCAAAAGATTTTTTTCAGCAATCACTTTAATTACCTGTAAGTTTTGTGTTGTAACACGATCCCCACCCATACGACCAGCCATTCTCATTCCTTTGAATACGCGTGATGGCCAAGACGATGCTCCTAATGATCCCGGTGCTCTCTGACGATCGTGCTGACCGTGAGTAGCTCCACCAACACCAGCAAATCCGTGACGTTTTACAACCCCTTGAAAACCTTTACCTTTTGAAGTACCAGCAACATCAACGAAATCGCCTTCTGCAAATAATTCAACTGTAACTGTTTCTCCAAGATTTTTTTCTTCGGTGAATTCTTTGAATTCAACAATTTTACGTTTAGGAGTGGTAGCGGCTTTAGCGAAGTGACCTTTCATTGCAGAAGAAGTATGTTTTTCTTTCTTCTCGCCGAATGCCAATTGTACTGAAGCATATCCGTCTTTCTCCAAGGTTTTTACTTGCGTAACAACGCAAGGACCGGCTTCGATAACTGTGCATGGTATATATTTACCATTGGCACCGAAAACACTGGTCATTCCAATTTTTTTACCTATTATTCCAGACATTTTATTTATTTATTATTATTTACTACTTTAATTAATTACGATGCTTTGATTTCTACTTCCACACCACTTGGCAATTCAAGTTTCATAAGTGCATCAACTGTTTTTGAAGTTGAGTTGTAGATATCTAACAATCTTTTGTATGAACATAATTGAAATTGTTCACGTGCTTTTTTGTTTGCGTGCGGTGAACGTAAAACTGTGTAGATCTTTTTGTGTGTAGGCAATGGAATCGGTCCACTTACTACTGCTCCTGTCATTTTTACAGTTTTAACAATTTTCTCAGCCGATTTATCAACTAAGTTGAAATCGTAAGATTTTAATTTGATTCTGATTTTTTGGCTCATAGTTTTATATAAAGAACGTTGTTAGATTATTATACTTTTTCTGCTTTACCTTTTGCTTTTGCGATTACATCATCAGCAACGTTTTTAGGCGTTTCTGCATAATGATCAAATTCCATGGTGCTGGTTGCGCGGCCTGAAGTGATGGTACGTAACTGAGTTACATATCCGAACATTTCTGACAATGGAACTTTTGCTTTGATAACCTGAGTTACGCCTTTTGAATCCATTCCTTCGATCTGGCCACGACGTTTGTTCAAGTCACCAACCACATCACCCATGTTTTGCTCCGGAGTCAATACTTCAATTTTCATGATCGGCTCTAACAATACCGGTTTACATTTTGGTAATGCTTCACGGAATGCAGTACGAGCTGCGATCTCAAATGATAATGCATCAGAATCGACGTTGTGATAAGAACCATCCACTAAGCGGATTTTTAATGAATCCATTGGATAACCAGCCAATACACCGTTTACCATTGCTTGTTTGAATCCTTTTTCAACTGCAGGAATAAATTCGCGTGGAATGTTACCACCTGAAATTTCATTCACAAATTGTAATCCACCGTCTTTTACGATATCCCAATCTGCATCAACTGGAGATGCATGGAATTTAATATCAGCAAATTTACCACGACCACCGGATTGTTTTTTGTACACTTCGCGGTGTTCAACAGAACCGTTGATTGTTTCTTTGTAAGAAACCTGAGGAGCTCCCTGGTTTACTTCTACTTTAAACTCACGTTTTAAACGGTCAACAATGATCTCCAAGTGAAGCTCACCCATTCCGCTAACGATTGTTTGTCCGCTATCTTCATCCGTTTTCACGCGGAAAGTAGGATCTTCTTCGGATAATTTATTTAATGCAATACCTAATTTATCTAAGTCTGCCTGAGTTTTTGGCTCAATGGCTATCCCGATAACCGGTTCAGGGAAATTCATCGCTTCCAATACGATCGGATGTTTTTCATCGCACAAAGTATCACCTGTACGGATGTCTTTAAATCCAACTGCTGCTCCGATATCACCTGCTTCGATAAAATCAATTGCATTTTGTTTGTTTGCGTGCATCTGGAAGATCCGTGAAATACGCTCTTTGTTTCCACTACGTGTATTCAATACGTAAGAACCTGCGTCCAAACGCCCGGAATACACACGGAAGAAACACAAACGACCTACGAAAGGATCTGTTGCAATTTTAAATGCAAGAGCAGTAAACGGCTCTTTTACGTCTGGTTTACGTGTAACAGGCTCCTCTGTATCAGGATTGATACCATGAGTAACATCTTTATCCATTGGAGATGGCATTAATTCCATAACCAAATCCAACATTGTCTGAACACCTTTATTTTTAAAAGCGGATCCGCAAAGCATAGGAACTACTTTGTTCGCTATACAAGCCTGGCGTAATGCCGTTAATACTTCTCTTTCTGTGATCGAGTTAGGATCTTCGAAGAATTTCTCCATCAATGATTCATCGAATTCAGCAATTGCTTCCAGCAACTGACCTCTCCAATAAGTCACATCTTCTTTCATATCTTCAGGAATAGGAACTTCTTTAAAAGTCATTCCTTTATCTTCTTCGTTCCAAACGATACCGCGGTTGTTGATCAAGTCAACAACTCCAACAAATGTTTCTTCAGCACCAATTGGTAATTGCAATGGCAATGGATTACCACCCAATACTTCTTTTACCTGTTTTACAACATTTAAAAAGTCAGCACCGGAACGGTCCATTTTATTTACGAAACCTAAACGGGTTACATTATAGTTATTCGCTAATCTCCAGTTTGTTTCTGATTGAGGTTCAACACCATCAACTGCAGAGAACAAAAACACTAATCCATCCAATACACGCAATGAACGGTTTACCTCAACTGTAAAGTCAACGTGACCCGGTGTATCAATAATATTTACTTTGTATTGCTGATCTCTGTATTTCCAAAAACAAGTTGTAGCAGCAGATGTGATTGTTATCCCACGCTCCTGCTCCTGAACCATCCAGTCCATAGTAGCAGCACCATCATGCACCTCACCAATTTTATGAGTAACACCTGTGTAATAAAGGATACGCTCAGTACAGGTAGTTTTACCTGCATCAATATGGGCAGCGATCCCGATGTTTCTTGTATATCTTAAATCTGACATGTTATCTTTAATATTTCTTTTTGTTCTTTTTAATAAGGTCCCGCCTTTCAGCGGGATAAATTAATGTAAGCGGCAAGCGCCAACATTAAATTAGAAACGGAAATGGGAGAATGCTTTGTTAGCTTCAGCCATTTTGTGAACGTCTTCTTTCTTTTTAAAAGCAGCACCTTCTTCTTTGGAAGCTGCAACGATCTCTCCGGCTAATTTTTGCGCCATTGATTTTTCGTTACGTTTACGTGCATAAAGGATCATCCATTTAATTCCCATAGAAATTTTTCTTTCAGGACGGATCTCTGAAGGAATCTGGAAAGTAGCTCCACCAACTCTGCGGGAACGAACCTCAACAGCAGGAGTAACATTGCTCAATGCTTTTTTCCATGTTTCTAAACCATCTGCTTCAGTTCTTTTTTGAACTAATTCGATCGCATCATAAAACACATCGTAAGAAATGCTTTTTTTGCCATCATACATCAGGTTGTTTACAAAACGTGTTACTAACACATCGTTAAACTTTGGATCCGGTAAAAGGATTCTCTTTTTTGCTTTGGTTTTTCTCATTGTTATTTTTGTTAGGGCTCGTATTTGTTACTTCAGGGGTTTTCCCTTACTCAAATCCTGACCCGGTTCTTTTTTATTTCTTTTTAGCTGGTGCCGCTTTAGCTCCTGCTTTTGGTTTTTTAGTTCCGTATTTTGAACGTCTTTGGTTACGACCATCAACTCCAGATGTATCCAATGCACCACGAACAATGTGGTAACGTACTCCTGGTAAATCTTTCACTCTTCCACCACGGATCAGAACAATCGAGTGTTCCTGCAAGTTGTGGCCTTCTCCCGGGATGTATGCATTCACCTCTTTTTTGTTTGTTAAACGTACACGGGCAACCTTTCTCATCGCAGAGTTTGGTTTTTTAGGTGTAGTTGTATAAACACGAGTACATACTCCGCGTTTTTGAGGACTGGATTCAAGTGCTGCAGATTTACTTCTGTTAGCTGCTTTTGTTCTTCCTTTACGTACTAATTGTTGAATAGTAGGCATTTTTCTGGTATTAGTTTTTTATCGATTTTTACTACAAATAAAATAAACCCCCGCTTTTTTGGGGAGGGCAAAGGTAATAATTATTTATTATAAACAATAGTCGGTTTAAAAAAAATGCACATTTTCTTGAAAATAATTGCGTTTTATCGTCTCTTTTTTTCAAAACAGCTGATTTCATTGATTCTGAATCAATAAAAAAATTTATTAACTTTATTTTATCCAGACAAAAAATCGGGGATTTGTCTGACCAAATCCCCGATTTTCAGGATAATCCTTCTTTTTATATTTTACCGGATCAATGTAAATCCACCTTTTTCAAGGTATTCTTTTCCATCAAATCCTTTTGCGCTAATGATGTAATAATACGTTCCATCCGGTGCAAGAACCCCGCTGGCAGTACGTCCGTCCCAACCGCCGTTGGTGGTGTGCCATTCGTATTCTTTTTGTCCCCAACGGTTATAAATTTCTGCATCCAGGGTTTCCAAACCAACATTTTTCACAGTGAAAATATCATTCACCTCATCGCCGTTTGGTGTAAACACGTTCGGGATCACAAATACCGAGTTGATATACACATCGATGGTGGTACATGCAGTATCGGCACAACCGCCCCCGTTATCCGCATATAAACACACTGTGAAGTTGCCTAACTGGGTAAAGGTATAAGAAGGCTCAAAAGCGGAAGAAACATCGCCTGTGCCAAAGCTCCATACATAATTCACACCTCCAACGGTAGAGTTGGTAAAGTTAACCAATAATGGTTTTTCTCCCGTGGCCGGATTTGGCGTAAAGGCCGCATTTACACCATTTGTGGAAGGCACAGTAAAGGAAGGCCCTCCTCCTATTTGTGTGCTACAGCCATTTGCATCGGTAATGGTAAGCGTATACACTCCCGGACCTACATTGCCCAGGTTTAGAGTAGTATCCACAGTAACTCCGGAAGCATTTTGCCATACGTATGTGTACGGGCTTTGTCCGGAAATAATTGTAACGCCGCTAATTCCACCTGATGTAGTGCCGCAGTTTGCGGATGTTACCACACTGGATGAAGAATCAGCCACCGGAAGCGGATTGAAGTTGATGGTTACCTGTGAAGCAGGGCTTACACAAGCGCCAACGGTTTCGGTTACCCAGAACGTTGTAGTGCCTGTTACACCGGTTGGTGTAAACGGATTAGACGTTCCTACCAGCGTTGTTAAAGCCGCATCGGAATACCAGCTTATAGAGCCTCCTGTGCTTGTTGCGGTAAGCGGCCCCACTGTAGAACCTACGCAATATGCAGGAGGTGCAATTACAGGAGGTGCTGCAGGTAATGCAATCAGTGTAAGCACCATGCTATCTACCACAGCGCTACATGCACCCGCAGGATCATTGGTGGTAATGTACAATGTTACTGCACCGGCTGTTGTATCAGCAGCTGAAGGGGTGTAGGTTGTATTTACCAGCGTATTGTCGTTAAATGTACCGGTACCGCTGCTTGTCCATGATAAAGAAGTTGCGCTTCCGCCGATGGATGAGCCTGCAATGGTTGCAGCTGAGCCTGCACATATTGCGGTATTGATACCGGCATCTGCTGTTGCAGGCTGGTTAATGGTAATCGTAAGTGAATCCACCGCTGCGGCACAACCACCTGCTGCTACAATTGTATTTGTAACCACATATGTTCCTGGAGTTGATCCGGCAAGGTTGATTTCGCCGGTAGCAGTACTTACAAAAGCTAAACCGGCTGGTGTGGCAGTAAATGCGCCTGAACTTGCTCCTGCACCAAAAATCGGTGTAGGGTTTGGCGAAGATTGGCAGAATGCTGTTGCAGAAGATGTGAAGCCGAATGTGGCAACCGGTGCTGTTGTAATGGTCAGCAATGCCGTATCTGCACTCGGACAAGGCCCGTTAGTCGTATAAACGATGCTATATGTTCCCAAACCGCTTCCGCCCAGGTTTACTTCACCTGTAGCAGTGCTTACAAACACCAGTCCTCCCGGTGATGAGCTGAAAATACCGCCTGCAACACCTGTTAACGTTGGTACAGGGTTGGCGCCCGACTGGCAGAATGTGCCGCCGGAGTAGCTGAATGAAGGATTATCAAGCGGTGTGATGGAAAGGATCATAAAATCATTTACTGCAGGGCAGCTTCCTGTCGGATCATCTGTTGTAATGGTCAATACCACTGAGCCTGCTGCTATATCAGCGGCTGAAGGGGTATAAACAGCACCGGCATTTGTTGTATCGTTGAATGTACCGGATCCATTGCTTGTCCATGTAATGGAAGATGCACTACCTCCCATGGTACCTGCTAATGTAGCCGTTCCCAGCTGGCAGATGGTATCATTAAGTCCGGCATTAACCGTTGCAGCCGGGCTGACAGTAAATGTGCTGCTGGCAGTAGCTGCTGCACAACCACCTGCAGGGGCAATCGTATTGGTGATGGTATAAGTACCCGGTGTAGATGTTCCCAGGTTGATCTCACCAGTATTTACGTCGATTGTTAACCCGCTAGGTGTAGCTGTAAATGCACCGGCACTTCCGCCTGAAGCGAAGGTTGGTATTGGATCAGGATCAGACGAGCAGGCAGGTGTCACATACGAGAATGTAGCACTTGGCGCATTGGTGATCGTGATGTTAAGCGATGATGAATTCGGGCATAAACCCAACGTGTGATAAGTGATGGTGTACGTTCCAAGTGTACTTGCGCTTACGTCGATTCCTCCTGTTAATGAATCCAATACCAGACCGGTGTGATTTGCGCTAAAGATGCCTCCTGTTGTTCCCGTAATGGTAGCAGAAGGATCGCTTCCTGTTACACAGAAAGTAGAGGACGGATAAGTAAACGTAGCGATGTCGATGGTGTTTACGAATACGGTATCTGTGATGGGTGTGCCTGAACAACCGTTTTCCGTAGGTGTGATGGTATACACAACGGATCCGGCTACTGTGCTTGTTGCAAGGCTTAAGAGCTGGGAAATAGAATTTCCGCTACCTGCCACTGCACCTGTAACACCTGTTGGGGTTACTGTCCATGCAAATGTTGTACTTCCAAGGTTGCTTGTTAAGCTGATGGAAGTTGCGCTACCGTCGCACAACGTTTGTGATGCAGGCGATGCTGTAGCCACCGGTAATGGATTTACCGTAATGGTAACTGTAGCCGGAACAGCGGATGAACAAGTGTTTGCCGACGGAGTAATGGTATAAACAACTGAACCCGGCGTTGTACCTGTTGCAGTAATTGTTTGATTGATGGAGTTACCGCTACCAGCTGCAGCACCCGAAGCACCTGTCTGGGAAACGGTCCAGGAGAATGTAGTTCCGGTTACTGCACTTGTTAATGCAATGGATGTAGCTGTTCCGGAGCAGATCGTTTGATTTGCCGGGGTGGTTGTTACATCCGGGATCGGGTTAACGGTTGCTGTAACGGTGATAGGATTTCCAACGCAGCCGTTAGCTGTAGGTGTAACCGTATAAACGGCTGTACCTGTGGTAGTACCTGTTGTTGATAATGTTTGTGCGATGGTGCTGCCTGCATCGTTTGATGCACCTGTAACACCGCTTTGAACTACCGTCCAGTTATAGGCCGTACCAGCTACGCTTCCCGAAAGTGCTATGGATGTTGCAGTTCCCGAACAAATGGTTTGTGCAGGCGGTGTTGCAGTAACATCCGGCGTTGGATTAACAGTTACAGTGATTGTAACCGGTGTACCGGAACAGCCATTTGCTGTTGGTGTAGCGGTGTATACAGCAGTACCGGCTGTAGAACCTGTTGCAGTCAAAGTCTGCGTGATCGAGGAGCCGCTGTTTGCAGAAGCGCCTGTAACACCTGTTTGCGTTACTGTCCAGGCATACGTTGTACCTGTAACGTTACTGTTTAATGTAATGGATGTTGCACTACCTGAACAAATGGTTTGCGTTGCAGGAGTAGCAGTAAGCACCGGAATAGGGTTTACGGTGATCGTAACTGTTATTGGTGAACCAGTACAACCGTTTGCTGATGGTGTAATTGAATACACAGCGGTACCGGTTGTTGTACCGGTTGCTGAAAGCACCTGCGCGATAGACGTTCCGCTGCCTGCAGAAGCACCGGAAACACCGGTTTGAATTACTGTCCAGGAGAATGTTGTTCCGGTTGTAAAGCTTGTCAATGCAATGGATGTGGTACCTCCGGAGCATAATGTTTGCGTGGAAGGCGTTGCCGTTGCAAACGGAATCGGGTTAACCGTAATGGTTACGGTAACCGGAGTTCCCGAACAGCCATTTGCTGTTGGTGTGATGGTGTATACTGCGGTACCGGTAGAAGCGCCGGTTGCAATCAATATTTGAGCAATGGAAGTACCTGAACTGGCTGTGGCACCAGAAACACCTGTTTGTGTTACCGTCCATGCAAATGTAGTACCTGTAACGTTTCCGCTCAGCGTGATGGCTGTAGTGCTACCGGAACAAATCGTTTGCGATGTTGGCGTAGCAGTAACAACCGGAATCGGGTTTACTGTGATGGTTACTGTAATTGGTGTTCCGGAGCAACCGTTTGCCAGTGGCGTGATGGTATATGTTGCTGTTCCCGGTACTGTTCCCGTAGTTGAAAGCGTCTGTGCAACAGATGTACCGCCGCCAGCAGAAGCGCCGCTTACACCCGATTGTGATACTGTCCAGGAGAAAGTAGCAGAAGCCACATTGCTTGTAAGCGCTATGGATGTTGCGCTGCCGGAGCAAATGGTTTGTGTGGAAGGCGTAGCTGTAACTGTAGGAACCGGGTTTACAGTAATGGTAACTGTAACCGGAGTTCCCGGACAACCACCTGCTGTAGGTGTGATCGTGTATACTGCTGTACCCGTTGTACTGCCCGTTGCTGAAAGCGTTTGCGCGATGTTGGTACCCGAACCTGCTGTTGCACCCGATACACCGGTTTGAACAACCGTCCAGTTAAATGTAGCTGTAGCCACATTGCTTGTTAAGGCAACAGATGTTACACCACCCGAACAAAGTGTCTGGGAAGTTGGCGTAGCTGTAACCGTAGGAATAGGGTTTACAGTAATCGTAACTGTTATTGGCGTTCCCGGACAACCGCCGGATGTAGGCGTGATGGTGTACACGGCGGTACCCGGTACCACACCTGTGGTTGATAATGTTTGAGCGATGGTAGATCCTGATGATGCGGAAGCACCGGAAACACCTGTCTGAACAACCGTCCAGTTATAAGTTGTAGCTCCAAGCGTGCTTGTTAAAGCAATGGATGTTGCAGATCCCGAGCAAATTGTTTGTGATGCAGGAGTTGCCGTAGCAACCGGTGCAGGATTAATCACAATCGGGAATGTAGCTGTAGCTGCGGCACAACCACCACTGGCGGCAATGGTATTAGTAATGGTGTAAGAACCCGCTGCGCTGCTTGTTAAGTTGATCTGGCCGGTGTTTACGTTCACAAAAACCAAACCTGCTGGCGTTGCTGTAAATGTTCCGGCGCTGGCACCAGCGCCGAATGTAGGCGTTGGATTGGTCCCGTTTTTACAGAATGGCGAACCTGCATAGCTAAAGCTTGCAGACGGAGCGCTGGAAATGGTAATGTTTACAGAACTTGTATTCGGACAAATACCATTTGTGGTATAAGTGACTGTATAGGTATTTAATGCACTTGCACTCACATCAATCTGGCCTGTTGAAGTGCTTAAAAACACCAAGCCTGCAGGTGTTGATGTAAATGTACCTCCGGCAAGCCCTGTGATGGTTGCAGAAGGATCGGCACCTGTTTGACAATAGGTTGAGGATGAATAAGTAAATGCGGCATTATCTTTCGGATTTACAGTAATGGTAACGGTAATAGGGTTACCTGTACATGTTCCTGCAGTAGGTGTGATCGTATAAACGGCAGTTCCGGCAACAGTTCCGGTTGTACTCAACGCTTGCGCGATGGATGTTCCGGAACCGGCTGTAGCGCCTGTTACCCCGGTTTGAACAACCGTCCAGTTAAATGTAGTACCTGTTACGTTACTTGTTAAAGCAATTGCTGTGGTGCCCGGCGTACAGAATGTTTGTGATGCCGGTGTGGCTGTTGCAACCGGTTTTGGATTAACGGTGATTATCACGGTGATCGGTGTACCGGAACAACCACCAGCACTTGGCGTGATGGTGTATGTTGCAGTACCGGCAGTTGTTCCGGTAGCTGTTAATACCTGGCCAATGGTGGTTCCGGAACTTGCTGTAGCACCTGAAACACCTGACTGGGAAACAGTCCAGCTGAATGTTGTACCTGTAATGTTACTGGTTAAGGTAATTCCTGTTGAACCACCGGAACAAATGGATTGTGAGCTTGGTGTAGCCGTGGCAGTTGGCCTTGGGTTCACTGTAATGGTAACGGATACCGGAGTACCGGAACATCCGCCAACAGAAGGTGTAATTGTATATACTACTGTTCCGGCTGTAGTACCGGTAGCTGATAATGTTTGAGCAATGGATGATCCTGAACCGGCTACTGCACCGCTTGCGCCCGACTGGCTTACCGTCCAGTTAAATACAGTACTTGCCACTGTTCCCGTTAACGCAATAGATGTGGCGCTTCCCGAACAGATGGTTTGTGATGTTGGTGTGGCTGTAACATTCGGCGTAGGATTTACAGTTATTGTTACTGTAATTGGTGTGCCGGAACAACCTCCCGCTGTAGGGGTGATCGTGTAAACGGCAGTACCGGCTACTGAACCGGTTGTGCTTAATGTTTGTACAATACTGGACCCGGAACCGCCTGTGGCACCGGAAACTCCCGTTTGAACAACTGTCCAGGCAAATGTAGTACCTGTTACGTTACCTGATAAAGAGATGGATGTGGAACCTCCGGAGCAGAATGATTGCGAAGCCGGTGTTGCAGTAGCAACAGGACGCGGATTAACAGTGATGGTAACTGAAACCGGTGTTCCGGAACAACCTCCGACTGATGGAGTAATGGTATATACCACTGTTCCGGCTGTGGCACCGGTAGCTGATAATGTTTGTGCGATGGATGTACCGGAACCGGCTGTGGCGCCGCTTGCACCGGACTGACTTACCGTCCAGTTAAACGCGGTACCTGCTACTGTGCCTGTTAAAGCAATGGAAGTGGCACTACCCGAGCAAATGGTTTGTGTTGTAGGTGTAGCAGTAACTGTTGGTATAGGATTTACAGTAACCGTTACCGTAATTGGCGTTCCCGGGCAACCACCAGCTGTTGGTGTGATCGTGTAAACGGCAGTACCGGCCGTGGCGCCTGTTGTGCTTAATGTTTGTACAATGCTGGAACCGCTGCTTGCCGATGCACCTGAAACACCTGATTGTGTTACTGTCCAGGCGAACGTAGTACCTACCACATTGCTTGTTAAAGCAATGGATGTGGCGCTACCCGAGCAAATTGTTGGTGCCGAAGGTGTTGCTGTAACAGTAGGTTTAGGGTTTACTGTAATGGTTACCGAAATTGCATTTCCGGTACAACCACCCGCTGTAGGGGTAATGGTATATACAACAGTGCCTGCTGTGGTACCTGTTGCGGTAAGCGTTTGCGCGATGCTGGAACCCGAAGAGGCTGTTGCGCCACTTGCACCGGATTGAGTCACTGTCCAGTTGAATGTAGTACTTCCCAACGTGCTTGTTAATGCAATGGATGTGGCACCACCGGAACAAATGGTTTGTGTGGATGGTGTTGCAGTAGCCACCGGAACCGGGTTTACGGTAATGGTATGAGACTGTGTTGCACTGCAGGAACCGGAACCCAATGTATAGGTAACGGTAAATGTTCCCGGGCCGGAAGTTGCCGGATTGAATGTATTACCGGAAACACCTGTACCAGACCATGTTCCGCCTGCGGTACCTGTAACCAGTGAATTTAAATTGATTGAAGCTGCATTGGCGCACAAAGCTGCAGGAGCTGTCCAGGCAGGGTTATTAGGGTTTGTAACAGTAATGTTTTGGCAATAGGTATACGTTGCACAGGTTCCCGGAGGGTCAAATGAGTAACAAATATTATATGTTCCGGCAGGTGCTACTCCCGGATTAAATGTGGCAAATCCCCAATCGGTGGTAGTCATACAACCCGGACAGGCAGGTGAAATGCTCCAGGTAGAAACCCCGGTAATGGTTCCGGGGGGAATGGTAACGGTAGTACAGGCGGCATCCGTGACCCAGGTGCCGGTATTGATGACGACCCCGCTGGCGGCATCCGTTATCGTATATGGAATATTGGCACCGGTGGTACTGGTTTCACAAAACTGGATGCCATTGGTGGCGGAAGGTGACATGGTTGAAAACTGGATGTCGTTCCCCGTGTTTGTAGGGATCTGGATACCGCAACCGGCTGCGACGGGCCCGGCACATAATATGAAAGTGGCATTTTCGTACCAATTGATCTGGAGGGTACTGTTTGCATTGGAGTTAAAGGAAATGATGATGGCGGGCGTAATTGGATTCCCGTAAGGCGTATTATTGGAGGCAATCAGCGAGAGCGGGGTGGCGCTACAAGCTATTGTTGCAGGCATGTTGGTTCCATTCGTCTGTAAAAAGCCATTTCCAGCAGTAACTGAAGGGCATGTAATGGAACAATCTGTTGGAGGTCCACTGGTTTGGTTAAATGTGATGTTACCGTTCACATCGGCATAGTTGGTGATCAGGATCATAAAATATTGTCCGGCAGCAGGAGAAACAAGTGTCATGTTTTCCACCGCAGCAGTGCTATAGCTACAATCTTCAATGTTTCCGGAGCAGGAGTGGTCGCCGCTACAGCTACCGGTTAAGCTATTACAAATATTGCTGGTGGAACTGTATGGGCCCCAGGCTATAAAATCCACATCGATACCGCTACCACCTGCAGTAGACTGACTGATGGTAAAGTTCATAGTACCGGCAGCTGTGGTTTTAATGATAAACCACTCCGGGTTGGGACGTGTTGTCAAACATCCGTAGCTAGGGCCTGTTTGAGCTGTAGTGCTTACGTTGTTTGGAAAGGACACGTTACCGCAAAAAGGAACGGCGCTTGAACAGTTGTTACCGCCCTGAGAGTAAGCATTACCGTAACACATTAAAAGAGCTGCAAAAAAGAATAAGATTCTTTTCATATGAATTGTTTTAAATTAAATTTTAATTTTAGTAAGAGTAGAGGTACAAAAAATAAAGGGCAATAAAAGGACATTAGTGCTGGAGAAGATCAACTTTTTCTCTGACACGGTCTTTCAAAATTTCTTTGTGATTAATGAAGTATGCGTCTACTACCTGGTTGTATTCTTTCAGGCTCCATTCCTTTTCGTACACAGGAAAGTCTGCAGGCAATTCAGGAAGCGTAATGTCATTTAAAAATTCATCTTTTCTGCCCATGTATTTATCGTCTACATTGTAAGGCAATGCAACAGCGCGGGATTGAGATGATGATGCGGCTGTACGCGGATCAGGAGTATTTGTGGAAGGTTGAGTTTCGGTGGTTGCAGCCGGTTTTATTTCAGCGGTTGGTGTTACAGCAGCAGTAGATTTTGCTGCGGGAACAGGCTTGGCAGCCGGGGCTGTAGATTGTGCTTTTGACGGTTGCTGTTTTGCTGCTGTTTTTTGCTGTGAAAAAACAGTTAGACCAAACAGTAAGAAAGAGAGCGTAAAAAGTTGTTTCATATTAGACCAGATTTAATTTTTTTAGCATTAAACTAATGATTTTACCGATAAAGGTATTAAAAAAAACAGATTATCCAATAAAATGCTATACATGCACGCTGATGCAAAACCCCTCCAAATGGTTGCACAGAATTTTCATTTTTTTTGAAAAAGAGGTAAACGGGCAGATTATCGCGGTGTTGAACGCGACATCAGATCATAATAATAGGATGCTTTCTGATTATTTCCTTTTGTTTGATAGTAATTGGCAAGAAATCCGTTCAGGTTTTTATTATTTGCATTAAACTCAATGGCCTTTTCAAGATAGGGCAATGCTTTTAATGTGTCGCCATTCATAAAATATACGTTGCCGATGTTTATATACATTACATCGGATTTTATGCCTCTATCGATCGCACGCTGGTTAAGGCGCAGGATCTTATCAAATTCCCTGTTCATGGCATACATGTTACTGAGCGACGAGTAGGAGTTCATAAATTTAGGATCGAGGCGAATGGTTTTCTTATAAAGCTTTTCGGCCTGATCGTATTGTTTGAGCGCCGCATAACAGGATGCTAAATTAAAGTAAGCTTCCACGTAATTTGTATCCAGCTGCACTGCGCGTGTAAGCTCGGGAATTGCTTTATCGGGCGCACCCATGTAAGTATAATACACCATTCCTAAATTATTATGGGCCGAAATATAATTGGGAATGATGCGCAATGCTTCCTTGTAATGTTCTTCGGCTTCGAGCACGAGGCGGTGTTTTTCTTCCCGGGACAAACGTGGTTCCGTTTGTACTTTTTGAATGGCGGTAGCAGAAAGCAATGAATGGATATGTGCCGATTCGGGTGCATTTTCGCTATCGGTTTTATAAAGGACGTATGCATTTTTCCACGCGGCATTGCGTGCAAATATTTCGCCTCCGTACAACAAAACGATCACACCTGCTACAGGCCAGAGCTTGTTACTGAATGAACCGACCCTGAACTGGGTATTTTCGATCGGAATTTTCAGATATTTTAAAATGAAATAAACAGCAACGATACACAATCCCAATGAAGGAATGAACGCAAAACGTTCGCCGACAATCCCCACAACGGGTTCTACAACGTTGAGGAACATGGAGATGGTGATGATAAAATACAGCACACCGTACAACCAGATGGGTTTTGATCTGAAATTTTTGACCACGTAATATCCCAGCACGATCAACAATAGTATAACGATCCAGACCACCGGATTATCCCAACCCACAACCGGCACCTGGTTAAAGCCATAATAAGAAACGAGCGGATACGGAAGAATAAACATTTTAACATAGAAATAAAGCGAATAAAAGCCTTGCGGGATGCGGTGCAGCATTGTAGTGTGTTGAAAAAGCGGATTTTCCCATTCCAGTAATGTGCGGATCTTACTATTGGTCAAATGGCTCGCAGCCATGCGGAAAGTAAACAATGCAGGCAGGTAAGAGAAAATCACAATTGTCATTTTTTTCCAGCCTGCTTCTTTGAAAAACCAGAGTGAGAAAGGAATTACGGCCATGAAGGTGATGGAATCTTTTTTCGACATGATCGCGAACAGCAGGAAAAAACTTCCGAAAAGGATGTCGTATATTTTTTTATTATCGGCGTACCGGAGGTAAAAAAACAAGCTGAGCAAACATCCCAGGAAACTGAGCATTACATCCCTGTTTTTGATGCTCATGATCACTTCGGAATGCAGCGGATGGATTAAAAAAAGCAAAGCAATGCCGAACGAAAACAGGTAATGATAATTGTATAAGATCCTGAGCAGGAGGTAAAATAAAAAGCTGAGCAAAAGCACATACAACAAAATATTAATAAAATGGCTGATGTGCGGATTTTCGCCAAAAAACTGGTATTCGATGGCGTATGTTGCTTTTACAAGCGGGCGGTATTCGTAGCTGGCTTTGTTGCCGATGGCATACGTTGTTCTGAAAATATTGGGAATGGCTTTTATTCCGCCGTGTACCTGCTGGTTGTTATGGATCACAAATTCATCGTCCATCGCATAATCATTACCAATACTTTTTCCGTAGATAATGAATGTAAGAATGAAGAAGAAAAGAATACACCTGCGAAATGTTTTTTTATCAATATTACTCATACCGGTTTCCTGTTTTTATAGTGTTTCAAATATACTATATTATTTAGGATTGAAGAATTGGGATTTGGGAATTAGGATTTGGGAATTAGGATTTTAACAAGAGATGCAATAATTAAAAAAAAACGTTAATTTTATTCGGTTTACAAATCCCTTTTAAAAAACGATTAAAAATGGAACAGAAGATCTCTGAAATAAAAAATAATGTACGTGGGTTCATCAGCCAAAATTATTTACAAACTATAAAGGCCGGAGAATTGAATGATTCAACTCCATTGATCAGCGGCGGTATCATTGATTCGATTGCAACGATGAAGCTGGTGAACTGGCTGGAAAAAAATTACAATTTTGAATTTGCAGCACATGAAGTGGACAGGGATAATTTAGATACGATCGAGCGGATTGCCAATTTTGTTGTAACGAAAACAAGTGTATAAAAAAATTCATTTACATCACCTGCTTGAGTCTGCTGCGCGCAGTTATCCGGATGCGACAGCGCTAGTGGATGCTGAAAGAAAGGTTTCGTACCGCGAGTTGGATGCAGCTGCAGACGAACTGTACAAACAGCTAAAAGCACTATCTGTAGGCACAACCGACCGCATTGCCATTTACACGAATAAGTCGGCAGAATTTGTGAGCGCCATTTTTGCAACGTTAAAAACGGGAGCTGCTTATGTGCCGATCGACTACAGTGCGCCAGCCGAACGCAATTTATTTATCATTGAAAATTGCGATGTAAAAGCGCTGATCGTTCATAAAAAATTTCAACATTTATTTATAGATTCGTATACGCTGATCTCGGAATTACCGGGCGAATTATTGTTATTAAAAAACAATAAAACGCAGCTATTGCCTTCTCCGGATGATCTTGCATACATCCTCTACACATCCGGTTCCACGGGCAAACCCAAGGGTGTGATGTATACGCATGCTGCCGCGATGGAATTTATCAACTGGAGCTCCGACACGTTTTTGCCAACACCAAATGATTGTTTTTCATCGCATGCTCCTTTTCATTTTGACCTCTCTGTTTTTGATCTTTTTGTTTGTATCAAACACGGAGCAAAATTGATATTAATCAATGAAGAAATGGCACGTCAGCCGATGTTGCTGGCACAACTTATCAGCGAACAAAAAATAACGATCTGGTACTCCACTCCTACTATTTTAAACATGCTGGCCGCTTTCGGAAAAATGCAAAAATACAGTTATGAAAAATTACGGCTGATACTTTTTGCAGGAGAAGTTTTTTACATTCATCCCTTTAAAATTCTGAAACAATACTGGCCTGCTCCGGATTATTATAATCTCTACGGCCCAACAGAAACAAACGTTTGCACGTATCACAAAGTTGCGGATGATCTAAGCGTTTACACCTCCACTGCTTTCCCGATCGGTAAATGCTGCGAGCATTACAGCGGTAAAATTTTGAATGATACAAACGATGTTACAGGCGAATTGTGCATCGGCGGAAGCGGGATTATGCTGGGTTACTGGCAGGCGGAAGAAAAAAACAATGCCGTTTTTTTTAAAGAAGGAAATATTCTTTTTTATAAAACGGGCGATCTGGTAGAAAAAGATGAACAGGATGATCTTATTTTTAAAGGCCGTGCCGACCGCATGGTAAAGCGCAACGGCTACCGGATAGAGCTGGCGGAAATAGAAACGCTGCTGCATCAGAACCCGGAAATAATTTCGTGTGCGGTGCTTTCATCTTTTGACAAAAACAATGCAGCAACAACAATTACAGCTTTTGTTTGTTGCATTTCGGAAGCAGGAGAATCGGTGATCGGGATGAAAGAATATTGCATGAAACATTTGCCGGTATACATGATTCCTGATACCTTTATTTTTTTAAAGGAATTGCCACAAACAGCAAGTAATAAAACCGATCTTCAACAGTTAAAAAAACGTTTATAATGGATTTTTCACTCAGTAAGGAACAGCAGCTTATAAAAGATAACATCAGTACGTTTGCCCGCAAAGAGCTAAACAAAGATGCGGTTTCGCGTGACCGTGACCAGGAATTTTCGAAAGCGTTGTGGCTGAAATGTGCCGATCAGCAATTGCAGGGATTACCGGTTGAGAACGAATTTGGCGGTGCCGGACTTGATCCTGTTTCCACTATTATTGCACTGGAAGCGCTGGGTTACGGGTGTACCGACGGCGGATTAAATTTTGCGGTGTGCGCGCATTTGCTTGCCTGCGTGATCCCAATCTGGAAATACGGAACGGAAGCACAAAAAAAGCAGTATTTGCCGGGGATGTGCAAGGGAACTATGATCGCGGCAAACGCTATGACAGAAAGCGGATCGGGATCAGATGCCTTTTCAATTAAAACAAAAGCAGAAAAAACGGCGAAGGGATATGTGCTGAATGGTATTAAAACATTTACGTCGAACGGGCCGGTAGCGGATCTTATTTTAGTTTACGCTGTAACAGATGCAACCAAAGGATACTATGGAGGCATCAGTGCTTTTATCATTGATAAAAATACGCCCGGTATTACCGTCGGCGAAACGTTTGAAAAAATGGGATTGCGCAGCTGCAACATGTGTGAGCTGATCTTTGAAAATGTAACCGTTCCGGAAAGCGCTGTTTTAGGCGCGATTGGTGCGGGTGCCGGAATTTTTAATTATTCGATGGAATGGGAACGCATTGGTATTGCGGCTTGTCACGTTGGCACGATGGAGCGATTGCTCGAACTATCCGTAAATTATGCACAAACACGCACGATGGGGAATGAGCCTATCGGAAAAAAACAAGCGGTTGCGCATACCATCGCGGGAATGAAAACACAGCTGGAAGCTGCGCGGATGCTCACATACAAAGCTGCTGCAGGAATTGACAAGAGCAGGGAGAATGCGATCAATGCTTCGGTAGCGAAACTTTTTGTGAGTGAAGCGTTCCGGGCCATTGCCATGGAAACGATGCAGATACACGGCGGAAACGGCTACATGACGAGTTACGAAATTGAACGCACTTTGCGTGATGCGATCGGCAGTACCATTTATTCGGGCACATCTGAAATTCAAAAGAATATCATTGCCGGATGGCTTGGCTTATAAAACTTATAATGTTATTTTTACAAAACACTGTACTGAACTAAATATATACTGAACTATGGAATTATATGATGTGATCATTATCGGCGGAGGCCCTACCGGCTCTACATCTGCAACCAACCTTGTACAAAAAGGCTTAAAGGTGCTGGTGCTTGAAAAAGAATCGTTTCCACGCGAGCATGTGGGCGAATCACTGATCCCGCTTTCATACAAATCGCTTGAAAAACAAGGACTGATCGACGATCTGAAAAAAATATCCACGCGCAAACCGGGAGTAAATTTTGTGGACCGCGACGGAAAATATCAATCGCTGTGGTGTTTTAAAAACGTGATCAAGGATAAATCGTATCTGACCTTTCACGTGGTGCGTTCGGCATTTGATAAGCTTTTGCTGGACAACAGCCGTAAAAGAGGCGCTGAAGTAATGGAACAAACCACGGTAAAAAATGTGATCCTGGACAAACCGGATGGCATTGTTGAAGTGGATGCTGTGGATGCGAACGGAAAAGCGTTGAAATTTCATTCAAAATTTATTATCGATGCAAGCGGGCAAAGTACTTTTTTAGCAAGAAAACTGGGTGTAAAAAAATCATACGAAGGATTGGATCGCGTTGCTACATGGTCGCATTGGACCAATACAACTTTTGACAAACCACTGAGAGAAGGTGTAATTAAAATTGTGTACCTGGGTGGCGATAAAAAAGGCTGGATGTGGATCATCCCGATAAGCAAGGATCATTTGAGCATTGGCGTAGTGATCAACAACAGTTATGTGAAGGAACAAAAACAAAAGCTGCAGAAAACGGATGATGCGCACCCGGATGACTGGAAAGAAAAATTTTATTTACAGGAAATAGCGGATTCGTATGTACGTGAGTCCATCCTGAAAGATGCGGTATTGTCGCATAAAGCACAGATGATCGGTGATTACTCGTATTACTGTGATGAAAAATACGGTAGTAATTATGCACTGCTGGGTGATGCCGGTGCGTTCCTTGATCCGATCTTTTCGAGCGGGATCTACGTTGGCATGCACAGTGCGGAGCTGGCTTCGGAAGCCATCTATCAAAAGATCACGAAGGGAAATGCCGACGAAGAATTTAAAGCGGTTTTTGCACAGATCACAGGTGCATTAAAATTACTGGAAAAATTTATTCGTTTGTTTTACACTCCCGAAGCATTCAATTTTGCAACAGCAGGAAGACCGGAAGACCTGGCCCAATACGACAAATTTGAAAGTGCTTATACTATTTTCCATTATTTATTAGCAGGCGATTTCTTTAAAAATTATGAGAAGTACAGTGAGTTTATTGACATGGTACGTGATCAAAAAACGTTGGGGAAATTCCAGAACCTGATCAATCATAAGAAAGACATTGCCGAGGACAGCACTTGTGACGAGTCATTTGAGGAAATGTACGGAGAAATGACGCATAAGGTCGAATTCAATAACGAACAGTTCATGTAAAATAAAGTTCAAAGTTGCAAGTTCAAAGTTCAAAGTTTGCTGTGCGGAGATGCTATGTGCTTAAAAATAATCAATTCTTTATTCCGGACCGTCATCCCGCACTCGTTGCGGGATCGGTTTATCAAATGTAGTTTAAACATTTGCTGTATAGATAACGCCCGCCTGAACGATTCGGGCAGGAACAGAAACTAAAAACGAATCTGTGTGTTTGCCATGCAGACGTAGGCGCCAGGCGCTACCTGGTGACAGAATAGAATATCACTCGCCTGCGATCACTTTTTAAAGTTTTTAGAAATAAAAAATCGCTTTTATTCCTGGGAATAAAAGCGATTTTTTGTGTTGTTATGTTGCTGATTAATTTCTCATCAGGGAAATATATCCTTTGTAATCGTATTTTTTTCCATCCTGTCCGGTTGCCGTGATGATGTAGTAATATGTACCATCCGGAGCAGGTGCACCATTTTTGGCTTTACCGTTCCATCCGGAATGTTCATCATTCCATTCAAACATTTTTAACCCCCAGCGATCGTATACCTGTGCGTCAAAATTTGTTAATCCTTCTGCAACAACAGGCATAAACACTTCATTGTTTCCATCGCCGTTTGGTGTAAAAATATTTGGCACAACCAATACGGATAATTCATCTACATGAATGATTGCTTTTGTGGAATCAATACATCCGTCAATACTTACCGCGTATAATGTTACGGTATAATTACCAGGTGTGTTGTAAACCATTGTCGGGTCCGACAAAGCAGAGGTTGTTCCCTGACCAAAAGTCCATGCATAACCAACTGCCCCGGTGCTCCCGTTTACAAACCCCACAGGCAATGGCGCCAATCCGGAAGTTGGAGATGCAGTAAATGCTGCATCCGGTGTAACCACACCCGATACAATTGCCACATCCGAGGATGTACAGCCGTTTGCTGAATTTGTAACAGTAAGTGTGTATGTTCCTTGTCCTACAACAGGCGCCAGTGTTGTTCCTCCGGAAGTAATTGTACCGGTGGAGCTGGTCCAGTTATAAGAATAGGTTGCACCGGTACTTGTTCCGGCTCCATTCAATGCAATAGAAGCGATTCCGCAGCCAAGCGTCTGATCAATTCCGGCTGCAGCAACCGGCGGTGTGGTATTGGTGTTTACTACTTGTGATACCACACTGGTACATCCGTTTGCAGGATCGGTAACAGTAAGCGTGTATGTTCCGGCTGTACTCACAGAAGGATTTTGAACCGAAGAGGTAAATCCGCCCGGGCCCGACCAGCTATAATTTACACCGCCTGTAGTTGAAGATCCGCTAAGGCTTACAGAAGAAGTGATACAAGTGATCGATTGAGCTGTACCTGCGGTTGCATTAGGTGCGCCTGCACTGGGATTTACAATTTGTTGTGCCGTTGCAGTACAACCATTCACAGGATCGGTAACCGTTACCGTATATGTTCCAACACTGCTTACCGTAGGATTTTGAACGGAAGAAGTAAATCCACCCGGGCCAGCCCAGCTATAGGTTGCGCCGCTTGTGGCAGATGTTCCGTTTAAATTTGCTGCCGGTGCCAGGCAGGTTAACGTTTGCGCAGCGCCAGCTCCGGCATCCGGTGGAACGGTGTTGCTGTTTATTACCTGCGTGGCGGTTGCAGTACAACCGTTTGCTGGATCGGTAACCGTTACAGTGTATGTTCCAACAGCTGTAACCGGTGGATTGGCAATGGAGGAAGTGAATGCTCCCGGGCCTGACCAGTTGTAACTTACAGACGGTGTGCCTGAACCCGCATTTAAGTTTAATGATAATACAGTACATGTTAAGCTCTGTACTGCTCCGGCAGTTGCATTTGGCGGAGTAGTATTGCTGTTCACTGTTTGCATTGCAGTGGATGAACAACCCGTAATTGTATCGGTAACAGTAAGTGTATACGTTCCGGTTGCAGTAGCTGCAGGTGTTTGAGAAGTGGAAGCAAATCCGGATGGGCCGGACCAGCTGTAAGTTACGTTAGTTGAAGTGGATGATCCGTTCAGGTTCACCGATAATACAGCACAGGTTAATGATTGAGCGGCACCGGTAGTTGCATCCGGCTGGCCAGCAGCAGGATTCACTATTTGTTGCGCCGTTGCGGTACAACTGTTTGCCGGATCCGTAACCGTTAATGTGTAGGTTCCGGCAGTGCTTACAGCAGGGTTTTGTGTACCATCTGTAAATCCACCCGGGCCAGCCCAGCTATAGGTTGCGCCGGTAGTTGCTGAGTTCCCGCTAAGGTTCACAGAAGTGGTCATACAGCTTAAATTTTGCGCAGCACCGGCAGTTGCATCCGGAGGTGTTGTATTTGTTCCGATGATCTGCTGTGCGGTTGCCGTACAGCCGTTTGCCGGATCGGTAACCGTTAATGTATATGTTCCTGCAGTAGTTACAGCAGGGTTTTGCGTGCCATCTGTAAATCCGCCCGGGCCCGACCAACTATACGTTGCGCCACCAGTTGCAGAATTACCTCCAAGGTTTACAGTAGTGATTGTACATGTTAAATTTTGAGTGGCAGCCGTGCTTGCATCCGGAGGAGTTGTATTGGAGCCGATTGTTTGCTGTGCCGTTGCGGTACAACCATTGGCAGGATCGGTAACGGTAACAGTATACGTTCCGGCAGCACCGGCAGCAGGGTTTTGCGAGGCCGATGAAAATCCGCCCGGCCCTGTCCAGCTATACGTTGCGCCGCCTGTAGTGGAGTTTCCGCTAAGGCTTACGGATGTAATTGCACAGGTTAAATTCTGCGCCGCGCCTGCACTTGCATTCGGAGGTGTTGTATTTGTACCTACCGTTTGCTGAGCTGTTGCAGTACAACCGTTGGACGGATTGGTTACAGTTAATGTATAAGTTCCGACAGTACTAACAGCAGGATTTTGCGAAGATGATGAAAATCCGGATGGACCCGACCAGCTATAACCGGCGCCTCCTGTGCTGGAGTTTCCGCTAAGATTCACAGAAGTAGTTGTACAGGTAAGATTTTGCGTTGCACCTGTACTGGCATTTGGCAGCGTGGTATTAGTTGTTACCGCTTGTGTTGTAGTAGAAGGACAAGCAGGATTTGCCGGATCTGTAACGGTGAGGGTATAGGTTCCGGCTACGCTTACCGAAGGATTAGCCGCGTTGGAGGAGAAACCTCCCGGCCCGGTCCAGTGGTAGGTAACGCCCGGTGTGGACGATGAACCTGTTAATGTTACTGATACAGTTGTACAGGTTAACGTTTGCGTGCCTGCCGTAGCAATGCTTGGCGATGTACACAGCACACCGCAGTTGGTTGTACCAGCTCCGCCTGTTTGGTTAAACGTGATCACACCCGGTGTGTTCGCGTAATTTGTGAGTAATAATAAATAGAACTGTCCGGTTGCAGCACCACTGATGTTACACACTTCGGTTGCTGCTGTAGAATAACTGCAATCCACGGTATTGCCGGAAGTAAGCGATCCGCAATTTCCGCTTTGGCTGGAAAACGGGCCCCAGCAGATAAAATCCACATCGGTACCCGAACCGCTACCGTTTGTTTGGTTGATGGTAATGTCCAGGTTTCCCGGATTCAGGATCTCCATGTAATACCAGGCAGGATTAGGCTGCGTCATCAAACAACCGTAATTAGGCCCGTTTTGCGCCTGCGGTCCCATACCCGGACCTGTACCTGTAGAGTTGTTATTAAATGTGTAGGTGGTTCCGGTACAAAAAGGATCTGCAGAAGCGCAGTTAGTTCCTTGTCCGAATGAATTGAATCCCGCGAAATTTAACGCTGTAAATAATAGGATCGCTACTGTTTTTTTGAAATAAACAGTGAAAGGCTCTACTCGTTTTATCATGATAAACGGATTTAGATATTTATGTAAACTAATATTAGGAATTCGTGGTTATGCGAACAGTGTTATACTGACGACCAAACCAGGCAAATGGTTGCATGAATGATATCTGGAAAATATAAATTTTAAATGAGTATCCGGATCTTTGTACCATAAAAACAATTTATTTTAAGAACGTCATTGCGAGGGCTTTTCGCCCGAAGCAATCTCACACCAGAGTATAAGACCAGAATGAGATTGCTTCGGGCGAAAAGCCCTCGCAATGACGCGTTGATTAAAACTTTCTTCAATAAAATAGCCTGGTATAAATTTTCCGATAATCATTTAGATTTATAAAGCCAAAAAATCCGGCAATGAGCCGGATCTTTTTGAATTTATTTTGTGAAATTATGTACTGTTAATTTCTGATCAAACTTACAAAACCTGTGAAGTTGTAGTCTTTTCCATCTATACCTTTTCCTTTGATGATGTAATAATACGTTCCATCCGGAGCATCCGAGCCGTTTTTGGCTTTTCCGTTCCAACCGGTGTTGGAGTTGGTCCAGTCGTACATTTTTAATCCCCAACGGTCATACACTACTGCTTCAAAGGATGAAAGACCTTCTGCCATGATCGCTTCGAATGTATCGTTGTGTCCGTCACCGTTCGGAGTAAATACGTTTGGAACCGTTAAGATGGAAATACCATCTACATGGATCACAATACGTGTTGTATCCGAACAACCGGTAGCGTTGGTTGCAACAAGTGTTGCGGTATAGTTACCATAATTAGGATAAACCGTATTTGGATCAGTTGCTGCAGAGCTGCTGCCGTTCCCGAATGTCCAGTTGTAAGAAACCGCGTTGGTGCTTCCGTTGGTAAAGTCAACCGTTAATGGCGCCTGGCCGGTAGTTGGTGTTGCTGTAAACGCAGCATCGATAGCATCTACATTGATCGGCAGGGTCATGCTATGCTGACAAGGGCTTGTGCCAACAGTATACGTAATATTTACCGTTCCTGATAAGCCGGAAGGATCAAAAATACCACCTGTTACACCAGTTCCGGTAAAAGTACCGCCTGGTGTACCGGTTATAAGTGAATTCAGGTTAACCGGCGCATCACCGGCACAAATAGCCGCTGGCAATGTCCAGGTTGCAGTTCCTGTAGGGATCACAGTAATGTTGATGGTGCTGGTATCGCCACAGGCACCTGCGATGGAGTATGTAACTGGATGCGTACCACTGCCTGCCGCAGCCGGGTTGAATACACCCGTTGAAGAAACACCTGCACCACTCCACACACCACCTGTACCGGCAGTTGTTAAGCTGATAGAAGGCGCATCTGCACATAAAGGCGACACAGCCGTAACAGTTGCATTTGCATTTGGCGTTACACTAATGGTATGTGTTTGTGTTCCCACGCATGGGCTTGCACCCACTGTGTAGGTAACGGAGATTGGTCCGGATAAACCGGCAGGATTAAATGTGCTGCCCGTTACACCTGTACCTGACCATGTTCCGCCGTTAGTACCTGTTACCAGTGTATTCAAATTCACAGGAGCTGCCGCAGAGCAAAGCGCTGTGCTGGTCCATGCCGGATTAGAGCTTGGTACCACAGTGATTTGGATGGTATCAGAGCTTCCGCAGGCACCGGAAATAGTATATGTAATTACGTTATTACCGATGGTTGCACTTCCAGGAGTGAATGTTCCCAGTGTTGCATCCGTAACACCAGTACCTGTCCATGTTCCGCCGGTTAAGCTTGCCGACAATGTAAATGCTGAAGCATTGGAGCAAACCGGTGCAACCGATGTAACGGATGGCGCCATATTTGGATTTACAGTAATGGATTGTGTGGATGTTGCAACACAAGGGCTTGTACCCACCGTGTAGGTAACTGAGATAGCTCCTGATAAACCTGCAGGATCAAAGGTATTTCCAGTAACGCCTGTACCCGACCATGTTCCGCCTGCAGTACCTGTTACCAGTGTATTTAAGTTGATTGGCGCATCCAGTGCACACATGGCAGTGGTTGTCCAGTTTGCCGTTGAGCTTGGAATCACACTGATATGGATCGTATCCGATCCGGCACAAGTGCCCGGTACAGTATACGTGATCACGTTGGTTCCGGCAGTTGCAGAAGCAGGGTTGAATGTTCCCGCTGTCGTATCTGTGATACCGGTACCAGACCATGTTCCACCCGACTGATCGGCCGTTAAGCCAAATGCAGCTGCATTAGAGCAAACCGGCGCAACCGATGTAACGGATGGCGGTGTAACCGGGGTTACAGTCATTGATTGTGTGGAGGTAGCCACGCATGGGCTGCTACCAACGGTATATGTTACAGAGATCGGGCCTGATAAGCCTGCCGGATCAAATGTACTGCCGGTTACACCGGTACCCGACCATGTTCCGCCTGCAGTACCACTCACGAATGTATTTAAGTTAACAGGAGCATCCATTGCACATAAAGTTGTGGGCGTCCAGTTGGCTGTAGAGCTAGGGATAACGTTGATCTGAACAGTATCGGAACCGGCGCATGCACCTGTAACGGTATAGGTGATCACATTAGCACCGGATGTGGAAGCGCCTGCAGGATCAAATGTTCCGGCTGCTGCATCTGTAATACCAGTTCCCGACCATGTTCCACCGCCTAAGCTTGCAGAAAGGGCAAACGGCGAGGCATTTGAACATACCGGTGCCACACTTGTAATATTAGGGCTTCCGGAAGATGTGACAGTAACGTTATTGGTAATAGTGGATGTACAGCTTCCGGCAGTAATTGTTAACGTAACAGGGAATGTTCCGGCTGCCGGGAATGTGTATGTCGGATTTTGTGAGGTGGCATCAATGCTGCCGTTATTATCAAAATCCCATTGCCAGTTGCCTACACTTCCCGCAGGGGCTGAGCCATCCGTTAATTGTGTTGGTGAACCTGCACAAACGGTGTTGGATGTAAATTGTGCTGCGCTGCTTGCAGTAGGAACGGTATAGCTTAATGAAAAATTACACGGTATATTTGGCGGTGTTGTTTGCGTTGTTAAACTTACGGTATATGTTCCGCCTGCATTTACAGTTACTACCTGTGATGAGCCACCGGAAACAATTCCAGGGCCGGACCATGTATAAGAACCTAATCCCGGAGGGCCTGTAAGGGTCATTGTTTGTCCTAAACAAAGCAATGGTGCCGACGGAATAATTGCCGGTGTATACGTACAGGATCCATCAATATAAGCATACCCGTCATGTGTACCACCAAGGGCATCACAATCACCGGTGGTAAATTCGATCGTTACATTTTGTCCTACATAAGGAGCTAAAGGAATAAGTACCGAGGTCCAGTTTTTATATTTGAGAGTGGCCGTAGAATTTAAACCCGGCGCATTTGTAGCATCTATATTTAATGTTGCACAATCGATGAGGTTATTGCTGCCATCGTACATCCTGATTCTGAAATAAGGCTGCTGCGCTACAGGGTGACCTGCATCTTCCAACACAACGGCATAATTATATGAAAAATAAGGATTTGCTCCCGATACAAGGAAGGTCTGGCTGATCCGTGCGCCCTCGCGGCCACCGTTGTTGTTATCTCCCAAACGCATAGATGCGCTTCCGCCCGGCATTACGCAGGGAATGGCTGGAACGTTAGGATCCGTGCCGGATGTCATAATGGTATGCTGGCCGGTAGATGCATTTATTCCCAGTGTATTAAAACCGGCAATAAGCGTAGGATCGGAACAGCTTCCGTAAGATGCAACCCAACCTGTAAATGTCTGGGATTCAAAATCCATGTTCTGGCATGGCTGGCCTGCGGCAAAAGGCGTAGGATTTGTTGCCAGGCTTTTGCTTCTACTGATAAAATCAGCGTAACTAGCCACGTATTCTGCTTTTTTGAGCTTTATGTAATTATCGAGTTCAGCGGTGGTGGCTAATTTATTTTCCCCCACTTTTATGATAAAATCACGTGAATCGTGCTCTTTTTTTACCGCAATATATTTTTTAAAATCCACTAATTTTGATTTATCAGTCACCGCGGAAGTGATCAGATCTTTGAAAAAACCTTTCAAATGATGTGCTTCAACGTATGACCTGGCTGTTGCCTGGTATGCCGTCATAGCCGGGTCATCGTCAGACACAGCGGTTTGTGCCATCGAAGCTGAAAAAATAAAAATTCCGATTGTAACAGCGTAAATTTTTCTAATCATGGGATTGTGTGTTTTGCGTTATAAAGTTTTATCGATTACAATTTTAATCTATTAAAGTCAAAAAAAAACTTCTGATTATTTTCGATTAATTAGATAATTCCATCGTTCAGTTTTTTGATGGTTAATTTCATAATTGTTTTCAACAATCCCGATTCTTCAAAATCAAAATTTTAACTTTGAAGGTTATAAAAAGCTTGTATTAAACGTATGTCGAAGAATTATTTAGATGAATTGAATCCCGTACAACGGAGTGCGGTGGAGTGTACAGAAGGGCCTGTAATGATCATTGCCGGTGCAGGATCGGGTAAAACACGCGTGCTTACATACCGGATCGCTCATTTGATGGAAAAGGGGGCGGACCCGTTCAATATTCTGGCGCTGACATTTACCAATAAAGCGGCAAAGGAAATGAAAGAGCGGATCGGGAAGATCGTAGGTGCGGGCGAAGCAAAAAACCTGTGGATGGGAACATTTCACTCTGTTTTTGCCCGGATTCTCAGAAGTGAAGCCGAAAAGCTGGGATATCCCCAGAATTTTACCATTTATGATACAGACGATTCCAAAGGCCTGATCAAAACCATTTTGAAGGAACAGGGGCTGGATGATAAAGTATACAAACCAGGCGCAGTATTGTCGCGGATCTCGTCGGCAAAAAACAATTTACTATCTGCGCAGGCGTACCTGAACAATGCGCAGATCCAGGAGGAAGACCGCATGGCGGTAAAGCCGAAAATGGGCATTATTTACCAGCAGTATTCCAAACGCTGCTTCAAGGCCGGTGCAATGGATTTTGACGACCTGTTGTTCAATACCAACGTTTTATTACGCGATTTTCCGGCGGTGCTGCACAAATACCAGCACAAATTCAAATATATTTTAGTGGATGAGTACCAGGATACCAACTTTTCGCAATACGTGATCGTGAAACAGCTGGCGGCGGCTTACCGCAATGTGTGTGTGGTGGGTGATGATGCACAGAGTATTTATGCGTTCCGCGGTGCGAACATCCAGAACATTTTAAATTTTGAAAAAGATTACCCGGAGCTGCATACGTTTAAGCTGGAGCAGAATTACCGCTCCACCAAAAACATTGTGAACGCGGCCAACGACGTGATCGCAAAAAATAAGGAACAGCTGAAGAAGAACGTTTTTACGGATAATGTGGAGGGTGAGCTGATCAAAGTAGTTAAAACGGACAGTGACAATGCGGAAGGAAATTTTGTTGCGAGCGCCATTTTTGAAACGAAGATGAACGAACAGGCGCACAACAAGGATTTTGCGATCCTGTACCGTACCAATGCACAATCCCGTGCAATGGAGGAAGCGCTGCGCCGCCAGAATATTCCCTACCGGATCTACGGCGGATTATCGTTTTACCAACGCAAGGAAGTCAAAGATCTGTTATCGTATTACCGTTTAACGATCAACAACCACGATGAGGAATCGTTGAAACGGGTGATCAATTACCCGGCACGCGGAATTGGCGATACCACGATGGATAAGATCATTGTAGCCGCGAATGATCAGGATGTGAGCTTATGGACGGTGATCGGGAACATCAATGATTTTACGGAGATCGGGCTGAATGCCGGTGCAAAAGCAAAAGTGGATGAATTTGCTGCGATGATCAAAAGTTTTTCGGCGATGCTGAGCAGCCACAACGCATTTGACTTAGGGCAATACATTGCCACTCATTCGGGCATTTTACGCGACCTGTATGCGGATAAATCGCCGGAAGGTGTGAGCCGCCATGAAAATATCCAGGAGTTGTTGAACGGATTAAAAGAATTCACGGAAAGTGAACTGGAGATCCAGGAGCTGGAACCGCCTACAGTGATCGATGTGGATGAATCGCTGGCAGCCGCTGAAATACAGCAGGTACCGCCGGAACAGGAACGCGGGGAAGTATTTGGGGACGGCATGTTATTTCCGGCAGAGGAACCTGCCTCAGAAAATCCGGAAACGGCACCGAATACACTGGAGCCAACGCTGAATATTTTTATGCAGGACATTGCGCTAATGACGGATGCCGATAAAAAAACAGAAAAAGAAGAAGATAAGAACCGTGTGGTGCTGATGACGATCCATGCGGCAAAAGGACTGGAATTTAAGTATGTGTACATTGTGGGACTGGAAGAAAATTTATTCCCATCGCAAATGTCGCTTACCTCCCGTGTCGATTTAGAAGAAGAGCGCCGTTTATTTTATGTAGCGATTACCCGTGCCGAAAAACGCGTAACGCTCTCCTACTCTACCACGCGCTACAAATGGGGAAATTTAATTTATAGTGAACCAAGCCGCTTTATTGAAGAGCTGGATCCGAAATACCTGGACATTCCGGCAGAAAATCATGGACGAATGTTTGGCGATGAGGAATACAGCAGCAAACCGAAGATCAATATCAGCAGCAGCAAACCAAAAGAAACATTTGTGCAGCGCCCGGTAATGGGTAAAAAACTGGTAAAAATAAACAGTGCGGCAAAAAATACGAGTGATTTTGATACGGAAAGTCTGCGCAACCTCCAGGTAGGAATGCAGGTGGAACACGAGCGTTTCGGGAACGGGAAAGTATTGACGATGGACGGCGATTTTCCGAACAACAAAGCGACGGTATTTTTTGAAGGTGTGGGACAAAAACAATTGCTGATCAAATTTGCGAAGCTGAGAATTGTGAACTAGTGTGTATCTTTTTAGATGGATGTACAGTTATTATTCCGCAAACATTTATGAGATCCCGTGTCGGAGCACGGGATGACGTTTTCATAATAATGTTTTAGAATTAATTTTGAAATCATGAAAAAGAAAGTTCCATTCATTGTTACTTTATTATTGCTACTGATCGTGCAAACAGCCTGCATTGCGCAGAATGCGGATACGATAATTGACAGAAAACATTACAACACGGTGGTCAAGTATCACCATTTTGATTACAAAGGAGAACCTGAAACTTCATTTATTACCGCATACGGAACGTTAAAGGATTCTGTAAAAACGGGAAAATGGATGTATGTATTGCCGGACGGCCGTGTGCTTGCGATTGGAAAATTTAAAGATGGATATAAAACCGGCAATTGGAAATACCTTGGCAGCGGCGGACACTATTTTTCATATACATGGAGAAAATTCGAAAAAGTAAGCGATTACGTATATTTTGAAGACAACATTTTTCCCGTACTTATTGATTATGATACTAAGTTGAATAGAAAGCTGAAAAAAAACGGCGCCTGGATTACAACCATGACCCCGTATTTTTTATGAAGATGTAAACACGTTTATGTTGAACGGCGTTTTAGAATTATTTAATTATGAAAAAATTAATTTATAAATTGTTATTGTTCTTTAGAAATAAAGACATAAAGACAAGGCCTAAAAATACAATCACTCCTATGAACGCAAAATCATTTTACGATCACAAATTAAACGGTATCGATGGAAAAGAGATCGATTTTAAAAACTATAAAGGAAAAAAAATACTGATCGTAAATACTGCATCGGAATGCGGTTATACGCCACAATACGATGATCTGCAGCAGCTGCACGAAACACATGGCAGTAAAGTGACGGTGCTGGATTTTCCGGCAAATAATTTTGGCGGACAGGAACCGGGCAGCGATGCGGAGATCGGTGCATTTTGCCGTAAGAATTTTGGTGTAACGTTTCAATTGTTCCAAAAATCAGATGTGATTGGCGAACATCAAAACGAGTTGTACAAATGGCTGACGGATAAAGATCAAAACGGCTGGAATACAGAACAACCGAACTGGAATTTCTGCAAATACCTGATCAGTGAGAATGGCGAATTGCTGAAATTTTATTCGTCGGCGGTAAGCCCGATGAGCGATGAGCTGACTAAAGAGTTCAAAGTTTAAAGTTCAAAAGTTTAAAGTTTGCTGTGTACGTAGGCGCTAGGCTCTGCCTAGTGACATCCAATATTTGTCACTAGGCAGAGCCTAGCGCCTACATGTACTTAGTTTAAAGTTTGCTGTGCAGATAGCGAACAGGAACGAAAAGCGAATCTGTGTGTTACAGACTGTGTTTATGGATTACAGCACTTGCATCAAGTACTAAATACTTGAGACTAATTACTTGAGACTAGTTCAATCCCAATTCTTTTTTCTTTTCCAGAATTTTTTGCAATAATAATTTTGCGATAAGCTTATTGCCGAGTACGCTCGGATGAAAATCTTCTTCGCTTACACGCATTTGATCGAACGGAGATCCTTTGTAAGCATCGCTCAGATCAATGATCACAAAACCATGCGCTGCCGCGATCTCTGAAAGGTGTTTGAAATTCGGATACGGATTTTCATCTTTGGGAGTTGGCAAATATACCCACAAGGGCACAATTCCGTTTTTACGGCAATCAGTTGCGATCTCGTTATATCCCCAATTGATAATGCGTTCGGAATAAGGCATCAATCGCGTGATCATTTCCTGCCGCGACATTTTTTGTGAAACACGCGCTTCTGTTTTGATGTTTTTTAGTGAATCGTATTTAAGATCTGTTCCGTTCAGGATCAATTTTGAAAAATTACGTGCAATGTGTTTTACTTCTTCGGGATGCGCAAAATAAATGATCACATCGGGTTTGTAACGCAGCACCTTTTGCTTGGTGATCTCTTCCCCTTGCAGCAGCATATTTCCCAGCCCGGCGAAATTGATGATCTCCACATTTTTTTGCTGAGGTAAATAAATGGAATCGAGTTTATTTTCGACGATGGTTTCAAAGATATTTTCTTTTTCTACACCGTAACCGCATTCGTTGGAACCACCAAGCATGGCCATACGGAATGTTCCCGGAGGTTTTTCCAATGTATATTCTTTATCACGCAAACCATCGGAATTGATGTGAAACCAAAAATAACCCATGTTGGTATTTGACAAAGGAACAAACTCGCGCAGGATCATATCACCGGTACGGCGGGTGGCGCCTTTGGAATTACCCCATTTTTCATTTCCTTTCAAATGCACTTCCCACGGCCAATCGGTACTTTTGCTTCCCGCTACCACATGCTCGTAATAGCCTTCATCGCGCGAAAAATTCTCGTCTTCGCTCAATTCTATTTTATCAAATACGGCTAATTTATTTTTAAGCGCCGGAAAGTTTTTTTCGAAAAATGAAAAGGAAGAAAGCGTGAGGAATGCAAAAAATAAAGGCAATACAAACAGTAATAAGATCTCTTCTATTTTTTTCTGTTGCACTTTCAGTTGATCGGCAATGAACATCACGGCAACGTACACCGCCAGCAAACCAAGCAAAGTATACGCAAGATCGCTCCAGGAAAATTGCGTGGAATGAAAAGAAGAATAGATGAGATAGCCAAATTCGCTGATGGTTTCGGAGTTCCAGAGCAGCCATAAAAAAGCGCAGGTAAAAAAAACACCGGCGGCAAACAACACGCGGGTAATAAAATTCCGTACGGGCGGTTTCCCGATAAAAAATTCCTGGTACACATTTACGGCAACAAAATTTCCGAACAAAAGCCAGTACAGCAGTCCGGTTAATTTCGGATGCCACTCGCCGGAGATCCAGAACAGCTGGTAATCGTGCAGGATCCAGGAGATAATAAATGCGGCATTGATGGCAATAAAAATGCGCAGGAACATGGATAGTTTCCGCAATTTTAAAAACAGCGGATAATAAAAAATACGGATCATGAACTCGCGCCAATAGGCGTTTACTTTGCGCCACATCTCTGTAAAGGAAGTAGCAAGCAATAAATTACCAAACAGCGGAGGCAGCTCAAAACCCCATAAACCAAGCGTTCCCAAGCCGGAGATCAGGATTCCGGCAAGGTTGATCACAATTAAATATTTTAAAACAGCGTAATGAAACAGGCTGCTGAAATTGATGACTTCCTCGAAAGAGATGGGAAAAACATTGAGGATAAAACGGTACAACAGCACCAAACCCATTCCGAGTGAAATGCGCTTTATGCCTGTTTTAAAAGCAGGAAAACCTACGAATGAGTTCGAAAATTTAACGGGATCGACCACGCCAAACAACAGGAAACATAAATTGGCGGGAATAAAAAAGAAAGCGAGATCCATCCAGAAACCTGATTTTAAAAAGCCGTGCTTCGACTCATAATACACGCGGATGCCCCGAAACATGAATGCTGTGGCGATGTACGGAACGGCGTAAATTAATTTGGGTGCATAAACAATTTCAAGCCGCAGTACGATCAAACCGGTTATAAATGCAAAAAGCAGGAGGTACATCCAAAAACTTTTTTTGCTGCGGATCACAGCCAGTAAAAATAAAGCGGACAAAATGTAAAATGCAGCACTTACAATTCCGAGCGCATACACCAAAAAGCCTGTAAAAAAAGCAATGAGAAAAGGCAGACGGTATTTAATTTTTACGGAATAATAAAACGGAAGCAATAATGAAAAAGCGATCAGTAAACGATTGAAGCCGTATTCGGTAAATACTTTAAAAAAGTGAGAAAAAGCGGTTATTAAAAAGAGCAGTAAAAATTGCGGAATAAGCTGTTGATCGCGTGCTTTTTTTTCAGCAGAAACATCTGAGAAAGTCAGCTTTAGATAGTCAAGCGGTAAATTTAAAAAATTTAAGATCCTGATCAAGTCTAAAAATTAAAATTAGTATATTGGCAAAAATAATTAAATAAAAATGATAATCCGTTATAAGAGAAAATATTTGTTTATAATCGCGGTGATCTGGCTCACGCTTCCCATCACCTTGATCAAACAACGATTTTTTCCGCTGAACCGCAAAAAAAAGCGCAAGGATTTTCCCGACTTTTTAGTGATCGGCGCCCAAAAATCCGGCACCACCTGGTTGTATGCAAACATGAAAGTGCAGCCGGAATTATTTTTATCAGAGAAAAAAGAAATTCATTATTACGACTGGTATTTTCACCGTTCGATGCGCTGGTATTTAAAACATTTTAAAAACGCCGGCAATAAGCTCAAAGGCGAAATTACGCCCGCTTACGCGACGATGGAATGGAAACGTGTGAAATACATCAAACGCCACAATCCAAACCTGAAAGTGATTTTTATTGTACGTGATCCGGTGGAGCGGGCATGGTCGCATGCACTCAACAATTATTGCACGGGGATGAACATTCCGTTTGAAAAACTCACACACGAAGATTTTGAATGGCATTTTAATTCGTATCCTTCATTGATCCGCAGCGATTATGGGTATACGGTAAAAAACTGGACGAGCGTGTTTCCAAAGGAACAATTTCATTTGTGTTTTTATGAAGATCTGAAAAGCACACCGGAACAATTGTTGGGTTCTGTTTTTGATTTTTTAGGTGTGAAAACACCGGAAAGTTTTGCGGATTATCCCTTCAATAAAGTAATTAACCGCGGGCCTTCCCATAAGATCCCGGAAGTAGAAAAGAAAAAACTGGAAGCGCTGTATTATCCGAAAATAAAGGAAATGGAACCCTGGTTGGGGAAACGGGTGCTGAGCTGGATTAGAAGTTAGTTCAAAGTTTAAAGTTGGAAAGTTTAAAGTTTGCTGGACGCAGATGCTTCGTTTATTTTTACCACTAAGGCACGAAGAACACTAAGAAGATTTTGCTGTATTAATACTGTGTATGTTAATTCAGAGAATAATTTTCCCTTTGTACTGTCATCCCGGGCCTGACCCGGGATCTGTTAATTAAAAGCGATTTTCAGTTTGCTAACCGCAGATGCTATACTTAAATGGAGCCACAGATTCACAGATTTTATTAGTAAATAAAAAATTACACTAATTAATCGCTTTGCGATTTGATCAGTATAATTCGTTTATAATTTTTGGTGTTGTTGTAGGAAAATGTTGTTTTCTACAATATTCATAAATAATACTGTCATCCCGCACTCGTTGCGGGATCCCGTAAATGTTTGCAGTATTTAATTAGCCGATCCCGCAACGAGTGCGGGATGACAGTTCTGGAGGATATTTATGTTTTCATATCAACATTGTTCTACAACACAACCTAATTTTTTAATCTGTGAATCTGTGGCTAAAGTTTAGCCGCCGGATCACAAATCTCTGTACAACGCAATCATCTTATCCATCAGCGGTGCGGATGCAAATTCACTTGCTGCTTTTTGAGCTAAATTTCTGCGTTGCTCTTCAGTAAAAGCATCTTCATTTATTACAGAAATGATTGCTTCCCAATTTTTATACGAGATGATCTTACCGAAACTGTGATCTTTCACGATCTCTTTATTTCCGCCAATATCAAAGCATACAGCCGGGCAGCCGCACAACAGGGATTCCACAAGCGTGTTGGAATAATTTTCATCCAGCGAAGGAAATACCATGAGATCGGAAGCGCTGTAACACAATGCCATTTTTTGCTCGTTGGAAACAATTCCTGTAAAATGCTGTTCGTTTGCGCCTAAATTCATTGGGCGTTGACCCGTTGTTAAAAAAGTGATGTCCGTTTTTTGATTCATCAATAAGGCTTCCAGCTCTATCATTCCTTTGCGTAAATAATTAATGTTATCTCCGGGAAGGAAACAAATTTTTCCGCTTGCTTTTATTCCCAGTTGTTTCCGCGCTGCTTCCTTTTCTGTGTAAAAAAAAGAATCAGATGAAGGATTGGGAATGTGTACATGCGGTTTTGATTTGAACACAAAACTGTTTTGCGATGCGCGCATGATCCACTCCGATGGTGCGATCAGCGTTATATTTGCAGCAGTGACATAATCGTATTTGTATTTTTGATTGGATTTTGAAAGCGCCGTCCATGGTTCGTTATTAAACCAATCTTCGTAGTGGAAACCGCCTGAAAACGGATTGAGGTCGTGCAGCGTCCAGCAGATCTTTTTATTGGCAAATCCTTTTAAAGAAAATGAACGGTAATCCAGGAAATTTGCCATCCAGTGAAAATGAATCACATCCGCGGTTTTCACTAACGGATGACTGGAAATATCCCAGGCCGATTGCGGAAACGAAAATAATTCGGGCGCTTCTCCCCTGCTCTTTATTTTATTTTGCTGCAAACGGTTCAGTAATTTATTCTGGATTTTTGCACTGATCTTTTTCGTGAAAGACAATGCATCGCGAAAATCAATACTGTTTTTTACCGACAAATTATTTTTGTACAAAAACACGATGCTGGAATCAATTCCGCTTTCGCACAACAGGGTGTGCAGTCGGATCGCAGCAATGGCGGCACCGCCCGAACTATACGTACAAAAATGAACAACTTTCATCGGTTTTTATTTATACAATTTTGTTTCAATCGCTCGTAAATATCCAGCACTTCCGCTGGTAATTGTTGCTGTGTTTGTAATTTTGTTTCCCGCACAGCCAATGTTGCTTTTGTGTTCATTTTTTTCCCGGTCCAGGCCGATAATGCCTGCAGCGAACCTTCCGGATCGGCAAATAATTGTTCCAGCGAAAAAAATGCGATGCGCGGATCGTTTGCATTCAAAGCCTTTTCGTAATAACGCTTGTACAGCAATGGATCTACCGGCAGCATTTTTGAATTAACGGAATTTAAAACCTGTTGCGGATGTTGAAACACCAGCAGCAATTTTGAATGCGGCCAGTGCTGAAACATTGTGTTAAAAAAAAGTGTGAAATGCGGATTTTTAATAATTGGATTTGCACCAAAATTCTGCTGAATGTATTGATCCAAATTACTGCTGCTGTAATTTTTTAAAACATCCACTTTATTTTTATTGGAGATCCGGTCGTCACTGTTTTCCAGGATGCAAAAACGCGCGAACTCTTCCTCCCGAATATTCATTTCCATGATCGTTTTCCAACGCTCCGGTTCATTCATAGAAGCACCACTCATACCGTGCAATTTCATGTACAGCATCGACCATTCCATGAACAGGTAATTCTCAAAAAAACCGGTTGGATTTAATGTTTTACGAAAACCGATCGGCTGCAACAAATGATTTTCGGGTCCGGCATCAAAACCGTTATCCATCAATAATTTGGTAACCAATGACGTTCCCGAACGGAACATGCCGCCGATAAAAAGTGGCGCCGTTGCTGCAACTGCAGGATCTGCATTTTTTACCGGGCGATGTTTTAATTGCCACAGCCTGTAAAAAATCCGGTTGATGAATGGATTTACCATGGCAGATCGCGTTTTAAGTAAAGCGCCAGCTCGTTGTTGAATTGCTTGTAATGCGCATTCAGCAGATCACGATCGGCAGCATTCAATTGATCTTCGCTTCCTTTGTTGAGCTGTTTTAATTTATCCAGATCGGGCGCGGTTTTTAATTTTAAAAAATCATGGATCTGTTGCAGCGGAGCAATCGAATCACTGAATAATTCTTCAAAAAAAACAACCAGTACATTGTTCCCAAATGCATTCATCCAGGCCGGAAGAAACCGGAGATACTCGCCTTTGCTGCGGTATCCCAATCGCTGAAAAGCAAAATTATGTTCGGCAGTATTTGACAAAATGCGTTCCGCTTCTTCATCGAGTGCATCGCGAAACGTATTTTTTTCAAACCCGTATTTAACAGCCATTTTGTAATGCGACCAGGCGCGGTCGACCGGATTGCGCAGCACCACTATTACTTTGGCGTCGGGATTAAATTTTTTGATCCGTTCTGCTGCTTTTATTTCTTCAAAATAATTAGCGGTAGCATCGTAAGTAATGTGTAAAATCCCTGTTTTTTTTTCCAGTTTATTTTTTACAAAATTGGTGGCAAAAAACGAGCGGTACCAATTGTCGCCTAAGCGGAAACGCTGATCGTTATTGAAATAGGAGATTTCCTTTTCGTGTGGTGGAATAACGCCGGGAATGTTTGAAAGATAACCGGCAAGTGATGTGGTGCCTGCTTTTTGAGCACCGGCAATAAAAAGCGAGGGACGCATCCGTAAACCCGAAGTGATTTTTCTGAAAGCGGATGCGGCCGGTAATCCATGCTGACTGTAAATTAATTCATAAGGCACTGTTGATTCCGGCATTGCTTGTAAATTTAACTGCTAATATATTAATTTTGCGTTTAATTAATACCTTTACGATACAATGAATGCACTAATTGAGCGGATAAAGCTTCACACGATCACTGTTCCGGTTCACCGGCTCAGATGGCTGTTCAGCAAGGAAGCAAAATTGTTACGTAAAAAAGGGAAATTGCCGGATGAAGGAACAGGCCATTCCGTCTACATTTTTTCCACTCACAAATGTGCCAGCACATTTTTAAATGTACTGATCAAAGATCTTTCGCAACGCGAACAAAAAACACACATCGACATGGAAGGTTATTTGACTACCCGCCCGGAAGTACGCGACAGCTTATATTTGGATGAAAAATTTACAACGGAATTATTGAACAGGAAAGGATTTTATTTTGGTGTGTTCCGGTATCCGTTCGAAAAATTAGCGGTACGGCCGGAGCAAAAAATAATTCTGGTATTGCGTGATCCGCGCGACATTCTTACTTCGCAATTTTTTTCGATCGCATACAGTCATCCCGTTTACACGGATAAATTTATGCAAAAACGGGCGCATGCACTGGAAGCTGGCATTGATCAGCACGTAATGGATATGTCGGACCGCTTTTTAAAAACCTATACCGGCTACCTCCAAAAATACATCGGGCAACCGAATGTATTGCTGATCCTGTATGAAGACCTGATCAGTAATTTCCAGGAATCGCTTTTAAAAATGCTGCACTTTATTGATTATTCAAAAAAAGAAGAAACATTAAAATACTGGGAAGCGAACAACCCATTTATCCCACAAACAGAGGACATTCAGCGGCACAAGCGCAAAATGCTCCCGGGCGATCATAAGGAAAAACTGCAGGAAAAAACCATTGCGGAACTCAATAAAAAATTCGCTGCCATTCTCAGCACATTAGGATACACATCGCTTTAAAAAGCAATCCCCATCTGATTTTCACGAAAATGTTAAAAGTGTTAAATGACTGGTTTATTTAATTTTTTTATATAAATTTGTTTTCACCACAACATGAAACGTAATTATGAAAGCTTCTATCAAAGCAATCAGTTATTACCTTCCACCGGATACATACACGAATGTCGATTATTTTAATGATTTTCCGGAACTAGTTAATAACACCAACATTGCCCGCCTTGGCATCAGCGAACGCCACATTGTAGCACCGCACACTACTGCATCGGATCTTGCGGTGCAGAGTGCGATCAAACTTTTTGAGGAACACAATATTGATAAAAACGACATTGATTTTATCATTTTCTGTTCGCAGGAATTTGATTATTACACGCCTGCAACAGCCTGTATCATACAGGAAAAATTGGGAATTCCACAGCAGGCAGGCGCTATCGATATTAACCAGGGATGCAGCGGATATGCTTACGGATTAAGCCTCGCCAAGGGATTGGTGGAAGCCTGTGAACGAAAGAATGTATTGTTCCTTACTTCGTCCACACTCACCAAAACATTTCATCCGAAAGACAAAAGCTCCCGTTACCTTTTTGGCGATGGTGCAGCAGCAACGCTTATTTCGGCAGGCGATGAAAGCGGCATTGGTTCTTTTGTTTTTGGAACGGATGGCAAAGGTGCGGATAAGATCATTATCAGGGATGGTGGCGCCAGGAACCCGGTAACAGCAAAATCCACACAGGAAAACCGCGATGATTACGGCAACATTACCAGCGATGCGAATTTTTATATGAACGGAACCGCTATTTTTAATTTCGCATTGAGAAAAGTGCCGTTAATGATCTCGGAACTGCTCGAAAAATCCAACATGAAAATGGAAGAGATCGATCTTTTTGTGTTTCACCAAACCAATAGATTCATGAACGATGTGATCCGGAAAAAAATTGGGATCCCCGAAGAAAAATTCGTTAATTATTTAGAGAGTTGTGGAAATACCGTATCTTCAACAATTCCTATTGCCTTGTGTGAAAGCATCAGATCGGGGAAAGCGCAAAAAGGACAATACATTTTACTTGCGGGCTTTGGCACCGGTTTATCATGGTCTGCAACCATTATTAAACTTTGATCATCCTTATTGAAACCACAATCGTATTGCACATGAACATAGATGATTTTATTAAAAAAGTAGAAAACGAAATTGATGAAATTACACCGGGCGTTTTAAAACCGGATACCAATTTCAGGGACATTGCCGAATGGAGCTCCATGCATGCGCTGATCCTTATTGCACTGATCGATGCAGATTATAATGTAACCATTACCGGCGAAGACCTTCGAAACAGTAAAACAATGAATGATTTATTCAATATTGTGAAGAGCAGGGTCTCTTAACGCTAATATAATCGCACATAAAACTAAACAATGGCAACTTTCTCTCTCTCTCATGTAAAGTTATCAGGAATTGCGGCTTGTGTTCCTAAAAAAAATGAGTCGAACCTCGATTATGACTGGATCTCCGAACCGGAGCGGCAGCTATTGATCAAGACGACCGGAATTGAAAACCGCAGGATCGCTGAACGCGGTACAACCAGCGCTGATTTTTGTTTTGCCGCTGCGCAAAATTTATTGAAAGAGCTGAACTGGAATGCTGCCGATGTGGAGATCCTTGTTTTTGTATCGCAATCACCCGATTATTTTTTACCCGCTTCTGCCGTGATCCTGCAGGATAAGCTGGGTTTGCCAAAAACTACGCTTGCTTTTGATATCAACCTGGGCTGCTCGGGTTATGTATACGGATTGTCGATGATCGCGAGCATGATGTCGAATACCAAAATAAAAAAAGGATTATTGCTCGTGGGCGATGTTTCCTCCATTTCGCTGAACAAGCGCGATAAAAGCACCTATCCTTTGTTTGGCGATGCCGGAACAGCAACGGCATTGGAATACGATGAACAGGCTGCCAGGATGGATTTTAACCTGCAAAGCGATGGCTCGGGTTATAATGCCATTATTATTCCTGACGGAGGATCGCGCCAAAAGCTGGAAGATGCATCCTACAAAGAAGAAGAAGTGGAGAAGGGAATTATCCGCAGCCGCGCTAATTTAAAGCTGGACGGACTGGAAGTGTTTAATTTTTCGTTGCGTGAAGTGGCGCCAAATATTAATGCGCTGTTGCAATATAATTCTACAACAATTGATGATTACGACCATTTTGTTTTTCACCAGGGAAATAAATTAATGAACGAAAGCATCCGGAAAAAACTAAAGCTGGATCCTGCAAAAGTGCCATATTCATTAAAGGAATATGGGAATACCAGCTCTGCTTCTATCCCCGTTACCATCGTTTCGCAATTATCGGAACAGGTAAAAAGTAAAAAAAATAAAATGATCTTTTCGGGCTTTGGCGTAGGGTTATCCTGGGGCAGCGTTGCACTCAGCACCGAACATTTAATTTGTCCGCCCGTTATCGAAATCTAAATATGACGCCTTTTCATCTCCATCATAAAACAATTTTAGTGACCGGCGCCTCTTCCGGGATTGGCCGTCAAACTGCTATCAGCATCAGCGAAATGGGCGGCATTTTAGTACTTACCGGCCGTGATGAAAAAAAACTAAAAGAAACATTAGCGCTTTTAAAAGGCAGCGGCCACCAATTGTTTGCTGCCGATCTGCTGATTGAACAACAACGAACGGATCTGCTTGAAAAATTACCGCAGCTGGATGGCATTGTACATTCGGCAGGAATTGTAAAAACATTACCTATAAAATTTTTAGATCCCGAAAAAATAGACGAAACGCTGAACATCAATTACGAAATTCCGGTGTTGCTGATGGCGGGTATTATGCGCCGGAAAAAATTAAATGCAAAAGCCTCTGTGGTTTTTATTTCTTCCATCGCCAGCCAGCATCCCTATCGCGGCGGCGCGGTATATGCCGGTGCAAAAGCTGCGATTGAAGCATTCAGCAAATCCATTTCGCTGGAATCATCAAATGGCATTCGCTCCAACTGCATTTCACCGGCCATGGTAAAAACGCCGATGTATGAAATGAGCGAACAAAAAGTGAGCAAAGAAACCATGGAAGCACACATCAAACAATATCCGCTGGGTGTGGGTTATCCCGAAGACGTGGCGAATACCGCCATTTTTTTACTTTCGGAAGCATCGCGCTGGATCACAGGAATAAATATTACTTTAGACGGAGGTTATCTCCTTGAAAAATAAAAATGACGACACCTTACTTATCCATTGTAATACCTGTATATAATTCGGAAAACGGACTGGATGAATTGTTTGCGGGAATTGATGCCGCCATGGGAACCACTGCCTACGAAGTTATTTTTATTGACGATGGCAGCAAGGACAACAGCTGGAAAAAGCTGATGGAATTGAAAAGCAAGCATCCGCAAAAAATTATAGCAATCAAATTTGCACGCAATTTCGGGCAGCACAATGCTATTTTATGCGGCTTTGGTTTTTGTAAAGGCGAGCTGATCGTTACCATGGATGATGACCTGCAGCATCCACCCGAGGAAATTGCCAAGCTGCTGGCGAAATATGAGGAAACACGCGCAGATGTGGTGTACGGCACTTACAATAGCAAACAACACGGGATCGTGCAAAATGCGGGAAGCTATTTTGTAAAAAAAACATCCAAATATTTTGAGAATAAAATGGGCGAAGGTTCTTCGTTCCGTTTAATAAAAAAAGAGATCGCGCAAAAAATAAAAGAGAATCACCAGCACAATTTTTTATTTATTGATGAAGTGATCCAGTGGTATACGGGTAACATCACATTTACGTATGTGAACCACAATCCCCGTAAATACGGCAAATCCTCTTACTCATTCTTTAAGCTTACCAATCTTTATTTCAATATCCTGGTCAATTATTCGGCTTTGCCATTGAAATTAATGACGTACAGCGGACTTTTATTTTCGATCATTACGTTTTTTGTCGGTTTGCGTTTTATCTATAAAAAAATCGTACACAATGTTCCGCTTGGGTATACTTCCACGATCGTGAGTATTTTATTTACTGCCAGCATTATTTTGCTCTGCCTTGGCATCATCGGGCAATACATCTATAAGCTATACCAGTTCCAGCATCACAAGCCACCGTATTCCATTCAAACGGTACTCTAATTTTTTCAGATGATCATCAGCGGCTACGGAATCCAACTGATCCGGTTAACACATAACGACATTGAGATGGTCAGGAACTGGCGTAATTCCGCACAGATCCACCGTTTTATGGAATACCGCGAATACATTACACCAGAAATGCAGGAAAAATGGTTTGCTTCCATCGATAATGTGGACAATAATTATTTTTTGATTTCTTACAATGGGGAAAAAATTGGACTGATCAACGGTTCGCAAACCGACTGGCATGCAAAAGAAACCAGGAGCGGTGGCATTTTTATTGTCAAAGAAGAATATTTAAAAACGCTGATTCCATTGCGCGCCTCCTTATTACTAACCGATCTGTCGTTTATAGTAGGAATAGAGCGCACGTTCATAAAAGTGCTGAAAGATAACCCTGTGGCCATTTCTTATAACAAAAGCCTGGGGTATGAATTATTGCCCGGACAGGAAAACCAGTACAACCAGCAATACGTAATTACGGAGCAAAGCTACACGGCAAAAGTTAAGAAATTAAAAAGATTGTTAACGAAAGGTGCAAATGAAAAAATAATGTTTATTATTGATGATCCGGGAAATGAAGTAACGGAGTTTTTTGCAGAGCGGATCCGGAACACCACGGAGGAAAATAAAAGTAAAGTCGAATTAAAAATTATTAACCGATAAAAATACAACTAACCATGTATTAAAAAATCACTAGCAACATTAAACTCTCAATCTCTCACATGCCCGCTACTCTCTCCTATCAAACATCGTTTTCAACCACAAAAACGAAGCCTGATGTGCTACCCCCTTTTGCAGGAATTGTTCCACCCAGGCAGGCACGCTCTCTTGTATTCCCTGTTTTGTTTCTGCATATCCCGAAAACGGCAGGTTCTACGATGCAAAACATCATCAATGAAAATTACCGCTGGCGTTTTTTAAAGATCCACACCAATAATCTTTACCGCGATCCCGGTGTTTTTACGAAGCTTAGTGTAGCCGAAAGGCAAAAGATAAAAGTCATTAAAGGACACATAAATTTTAATGCTTACCTCGAAAATTATCCGGGTGAAATTACCTGTTTTACATTCCTGCGGGATCCGATAAAAAGATGCATCTCCGATTTTAATTTTATCCGGCAGGATAAAGTACATTTTTTTCACAAACGCCTGGAAGAAGGAAAATACACACTGAAAGACCTGCTGAAAGAAGGCCCTGTAAGGCAATTCGACAACTGCCATGTACGCATGCTGGCCAGTGCCCATGAGCTGGAATTTGGAGGAGTGAATGAAGAAATATATCAGCGGGCATTAAAAAAATTTGATACTCATTTCGAGCTGTTTGGGATCTGTGAGCGTTTTGATGAATCGCTGATCCATTTCAAACGCAGTCTGGGCTGGAATTTTCCGTTGTACCTGAAAACAAACGTGACCAATAAAAAGCAATCGGTGCTGGAATTTGATGAAGAAACCAACCAATTGCTTTTGCAATACAATCATTACGATATACTGCTGTACGAATATGCCTGCAAAAAATTTGATGCGGTCATCCGGTCGTATCCGGCAGACTTTCAGAAAGAAGTACAACGGTTTCAAAAGCTGAACAAGAGGCATGCTCCTTTTCGCAGAATCTTCAGAAAAATTGTGGGACTTTTTTATAAATCACCGAACGTATTGTAAAGCGCTATTCAAAATTGATGTGCTTTACCAGCCATTGCAGGTATTTATTTTTTGTTGTTTTCAGCTCGCTTTTTTCGCGCGGCAATCGTTTTCTGCCTAACTGCGACAGGTCCAGCCAAAACATAGTGGGATAATGAAAGGTAGGATTCATCAGCCATTTGAAATGGCGTTTGAAAATATTCAGGTTGGAACCCGGCATGTTCTCTATCTTCAAATGCGGCTTCAATCCTTTCAGCACTTTCAGGTATTCTACTTTATTGTGTGCGCACAATTCGTTTCCGCCCCAGTTTTTATACAGCTCCATACCAATGTGAAAGGTAAGGTGTTTTTGCGTAAATAATTTGAATTTTGAAGAAAAACAAAACAGGTTATTTGCCAGATCCGTCCATGCATGCGGGATTCCGGTGCATACATCTGCCAGTATAAATTTCTCAACCAATTCTCTTTTAAATACAAAACAATCGTAACCGATGTGCGGTGTCCCGATGTCGCTGTACATTAATTCCAGTTCAGTAACGGACGTATATTTCCCGGAAATACAGCGGCGGTTAATGATGAAGCTATCATATCCCTGTTCAATGATCCCGTTCACGGCAGTGTAAAAATAAGGCATCAGCGCAATGTCGGTATTGGAATAGATGATGTATTCGGAGGCGGAATTACGATACGCGCTTTCCAGGATCTCTTTTACAAAAGGCAGTTTCCTGCTGTTGGCAAGCTTCAGCTCATTTGTAGAGCGCTGCAGATCGGGATACATCATAAAATAATCGGGGATCACGGATCTGTCTTCAGCATACTGCACCGTACACAGCTCTACATGCACATACCCGGCAGCATTGTTTTTTGCCTGCCTGATGGATTCAAATACAATGGGCTGACAAATACCGAATTCGGAATTTGCAGGAGCAGCAACAGGATTAATGATGTGTGTGATCGAATACATGGAAACCAAATTTAAGTATTTTTTGTTTACCATGGTTTTACCACTCCATAGCTGGCGCGAGCGTCCCGCTCGTGCCGATTATTGGATGACATTTTGCCATCAAAATTTCTACCACATAAGGCACAAAGGAACACATAAGGTGTTACCCGGATGCACTGCATTTTTTTTGAACCACAAAAGAAAACAAAAGAATCATAAGAGTTTTACCCAAAGATTGATAGCGTTGGCGCGAGCGTCCCGCTCGTGCCCGATTATTGGATGGCATTTTGCCATCAAAATTTCTACCACATAAGGCACAAAGGAGCACATAAGGTGTTACCCGGATGCACTGCATTTTTTTTGAACCACAAAAGAAAACAAAAGAAACAAAAGAGTTTTACCCGAAAAACAGTTCAATATTAAACACAGAAACAGGCTTAGCCTTATGTTTTCTTTTGTGCCTTATGTGGTAGAAAACGCACACAGCACATAAGGTTTTACCCGAAAAACAGTTAAATATCAAACACAGCAACAAGCTTCGCCTTATGTTTTCTTTTGTGCCTTATGTGGTGGAAAACGCACACAGCAAAAAATGCCAGATGGTAATAAAAAAGCCGCTCCAGATAGAAGCGGCTTATTTATAATTCAAAATTTATAATCTATAATTTAAAAGATTAACTGTTCAGCATTACCGGCATTACCAGCATCAAAATATCTTCTGCTTCGTTTTCTTTTTCTGTTGGTAATAAAATACCTGCGCGGTTTGGAGCGCTCATTTCCAGGTTTACATTTTCGCAGTTCAGATTGCTCAGCATCTCTGCTAAAAACTTAGAGTTGAAACCAATCTCCATGTCATCTCCTTCATACTGACAAGTCAGGCGCTCGCTTGCTTCGTTTGCAAAATCAAGATCTTCCGCAGAAATGCTCAACTCGCTGCCAGCAATTTTCAAGCGAACCTGGTGTGTTGTTTTGTTCGAGAAAATAGAAACACGTTTGATCGAGCTTAAAAATGAAACACGGTCAACAGTTAATTTATTCGGGTTTGTTTTTGGAATTACCGCTTCGTAGTTCGGGTATTTTCCATCGATCAGACGGCATACTAAATTGGTATTCTCGAAAGAGAAAAATGCATTGGTGTTGTTGTATTCTATTTTTACAACTCCGCTTACACTGGATAAAATATTTTTTAAAAGGTTCAATGGTTTTTTAGGCAAAATAAAAGCGGATGCACTTTGTGCTTTTGCATCGTTTCTGCGGTAACGCACCAACTTATGCGCATCGGTAGCCACAAAAATAATATTCTCCGGCGACAGCTGGCAATACACACCCGACATTACAGGGCGAAGCTCATCGTTACCGGTTGCAAAAATAGTTTTGTTGATCGCAGATGCCAAAACACTTGCATCAATGTCCAGTGAAGAAGCCGATTCAATGTTCGGTAATTTCGGGAATTCATCACCGTTGTGCCCGGTTAATTTGTATTTACCGTAATCGGAAATGATCTCGATCCCGTATTTTTTATCGTCGATGCTGAATGTTAAAGGCTGTTCCGCAAATGTTTTTAAGGTATCCAGCAATAATTTTGCAGGAACGGCAATATTACCGGTATCTTTTGATTCCACAGCAATAACCGTGGTCATTGTTGTTTCCAGATCGGAAGCCGAGATCTTTAACTGATTTTTATCGATCTCGAATAAAAAGTTATCTAAAATAGGCAATGCATTGTTGGAATTTAACACCCCGCTTACTGCCTGTAATTGTTTTAATAAAGAAGTACTGGAAACAATGAATTTCATATCTGTATATTTTAAAAAGTATAGGTTTACAGGTCGATCCCTGCAAGAGCAAATATAATTGATTTACATAAAGACCCGATTCCATCCAATGTTATTTTTTTAACAAAAAAAATCCCCATTTTCAGGGGATTTTCTGTTATTTGGTTGAAAACATCGGACTGTTTTATCAGGATTTTGCTTTCGCTGCAGGTTTAGGTTTTGCAGCATTGGTTTCAGGTCCTTTTCCCTGGAAATAATCCGCTTTCGGCAGCATTTTTCCAAATACATAATACTGAACCATTACCAGGTCGTTGGTACTACCCAGCAACGCATTCATCCGGTCAAGGTCAAAAGGTATTTTTTTTCCTTTTTCATCCACGGCATCCTCATGTTTTAGCTTGCGTGCATAAAAAGTAACTTTATTTACTTTTCCTTTTGTATCCGTGATCGTCAGCACATCCACCGGCACCGATTTTAATGTCGAATCAACTTCTTTCTGGTTCATCGCCAGGTCCATGCTTTCAAAATAAACCTGCTGAAAGTACGACAGGTATTGTTTTACAGCCATCGGATCAACGCCTTTCAATTCTTTGTTATCTTTCAGCATTGTTACTTTATAATCGTTGTTACCTTTTACATCCAGCTGATAGCTGTACTCCGGATTTGCTGGAATTTCGAGCTTTACGGTTTGAATGTCCGTAGGCACATAATTAAACACCGTACGGTCCCTCCACATTTTCGGATCGGTAAAATAGCGGGTGGATAAAAACCCTTCAAAGCCGGGAATGTACGTTACGAAAGGTTTTGCAGATGGCTTCATCGTTTCCGGATCCATCAGGATCATGAATGTACCGGTCATATCCTGCGTTTGCGAGCCCACATAATATGCTTTCGTCAATACCCCTTTCTGATAGATCTCACAACGAACAGCATCTGCAGCCAATTGTTTTACCACATTGTCCTGCGCTTTTTTTCCAACCGGTTCCTTGATGTCCACTTTTTTGATCGTCAGCAACAGCGTGCTGATCGCATCCATGCGCGCACCGTATTTTCCATTCACGATCCAGCCTTTTCCATTTGGATCGCGCTGCAACGTAACCTGGCCGCCTTTTTTATCAGCTAAAAAGATCTTATCTACCGAAGCTGTATCCTCCACTGCAAAATCCCGCAACGTTTCTTTGATTGTTCCTTTTTTGTGATTGATCACCAGCCAGAAAGAAGCACTTCCCAGAAGTACAACAAGGATGATAGCTATTCTGTTACGTTTATTCATAATTGTATTCTGTTTTATCCGGACAGGCCGGTGTATTGAGGGATGATTTTGCTTAGTTGGCGTATTTGCGCTTACGCCTGATAAAATGAATGATCGCATACAACAGCACCAATCCAAGCGGGATCAATGTATTGATGAGCTGCCATTTTAATTTATCGTCTTTGATCTTTTTCTTATCCAGCAGGCGCAGCGTTAATTCGCGTGAACGCACGCTGATCAAACCGGAATCGTCGCAGAGGTAATTAATACAGTTCAGGATAAAATTTTTATTCCCGAATTGCTGCTTGGTATATTTATCATAACCGAGCGGATAAGGTTTCCCGGATGAGCCCTGAATATCATTACGTATAATATCACCGTCGGAGATCACGATCATTTTTGTATTCACACTGTGATCGGTAAAACCAATGTCCTTGCTGTCGGCGATGGATGGCGGCAGCCGGTTCTTGTACAACGATTCAAACTGTCCTTCCAGCAATACAGCCACCGGTTGCGGGCCTGCACGGAATTTCGATTCGTCTTCCTGCATGCGCATCCTGCTCATATCCACACGCACAGGCGCATTCAGTAATTTAGAATTTTTTGAGGTCGTGAGCAGCACCGTTTTATTTATACCGGGCCCGGAATCCACCATATCGATGCTCGAAACATAATCAAATTTGATCACATCCAGGTTTTTAACGATCGGATGATTGATGGTTGGCAGGATCACAGGAACATACACCCAGGGGCGCAGCTCAACTCTCGGCTGTTGTCCGTGAAAGGCTGTGTTTACAGGTAATGCCGACGACTGCAGGTCAAGGATCAGGTTTTGGTTCAGGCGCACGCCGTATTTAAACAACATGTCATCCAGTTTCAGATCGTACGCCACGCCGTATGTGCGGCCGGTAGCAAGGCTATCCACACGGGTTTCCAACGGATCCACGCACCACAGGATCTTTCCGCCTCTCATTACAAACTGATCGATCACAAATTTATCCTGCTCGGAAAAAGCCGTATCCGGTTTTGCAATTACAATGGTCGTCAGATCTTTTAAAGCACCCAACTGCCCGCCAATTTTCACTCTTTTTAACGTATAAAATTCGCCGAGCGCATTTTTAATATCATCTACGGCAAGTGTATCCAGTTCGCCCTGGCCTTCAATAAAGCCAACTTCGTTGTGTGTGTCGGTTGTTAAATTATGAATGCAGCTTGCAAATTCGTATTCGAGCGATTGTACGGAATTATTCAATTGTCCTTCGGCCGAATACCCCATTGACGTTTTTAATAATTTCCATGCAGCTTCACGTCCGTGGTAGGAAACAATTGCTCCCGGCCAGATTACCTGCTGTGTGCTTCCTTCATCGGTTTTATCCTCCACATTGAACGGCTGCAGGCCTTTGTCGTACAATTGCTTGAACAGCTCGTTCTGTTGTTTTTTATCCGGATTTTCAGAAGGATTGATAAATTCATATTCAATATTATCATGGGAATAGGTACGGAACTCATCCAGCATCTCCCGCGTTTCGTTACGCAGACGTTTAAATCCGGCAGGAAAATCACCATCCAGATATACTTTTACATACACCACTTCATCCAGCTTCGCCAGCAATGCTTTGGTAGCCGGAGCAAGCGTGTAGCGCTTTTCGGATGTAAGGTCGAAACGGTGAAATACAAACGAGTTGACAAAGTTCAGCAGGATCACTACTGTGATCGCCAAAACCAATGCTGCTAAATCCCGTTTTTTATTTTTTTTGTTCATGCTGATAAAAACTCAATTACCATTTTCTGCTTTCCAGTACTGTGCGTGTGCTCAAAATAAATACAGCAATAAGGCTGATAAAATAAACCATATCCCGTGTATCGATCACACCACGGCTCATGGAAGCATAATGCTGGTTAATTCCCAATCCGATGATGATGTTATCTATTTTTCCAAGAAATGCAAAGGAGCCGAGGTAATCAAAACCGGTGTACACAAAAAAGCAAAGGAAAAGTGCCAGGATAAAAGATACTACCTGGTTGTCGGTGATCGCGGAAGCGAAAATCCCGATGGACACAAAAGCCGCTCCTAAAAACAACAACCCAATGTACGAGCCCCACATGCCGCCGGTATCAATATTTCCAACCGGGCTACCCAGCTTGTATATCGAATAATAATAAATGAGCGTTGGCAATAAGGAAAATAAAACAAGAATAAATCCGGCAAAATATTTCGAGAGGATGATCTGAAGATCGGTAAGCGGACGGGTCAATAATAGCTCGATGGTACCGGCTTTTTTTTCATCTGCGAACGAACGCATGGTAATGGCCGGGATCAGGAAGAGGAATACCCAGGGTGCGATCACAAATAGCGGATCGATGTTGGCGTAGCCGTTTTCCAATACATTGGAATCCGTTTGCAATACCCACATGAACAAACCTATGATCAATAAGAATACACCAATGGTAATGTAACCAATCAGTGAACTTAAAAAACTGCGGATCTCTTTTTTTAGTAGTGTGTACATAAACAGTCTACAAAAATACTATTTAAAATCGTAGGATGGGGATGTTTTTTACAATTGCGAAAATACAATTTTTTCGCTGAAACTGTTGCAATTATTATAAATTTGCTTTTCTTAATTGTTAATTTTTGCCAATTTGAAAATGTGGCAATTTGAAAATTTGAAAATGATGTGCTGTGTGTTTCAGAATTTGAAAATTTGAAGATGTGCCAATTTGAAAATGAAAATTCCGGGTGTTAAGTACTGGATTTGAAATACTGGATAATTTGAAAATGAAACATCACGTAGCTTTTCTAATTACTAAGGACTAAAGACTAACAACTATTATGAAAGTTTTAAAATTCGGAGGAACATCGGTTGGTTCGGCAGCGCGTATGCATGCGCTGGTGGAACTTATCAGCGACGGCGCTCCAAAAATTGTGGTATTATCCGCCATGAGCGGCACCACCAACAGCCTGGTGGAGATCGCAAACGCGTTGTATGTGAAGGAACATGATAAAGCCAATCAGTTGATAAAGGTGCTGGAAGATAAATACAATGCGGTATTGCCCGAATTGTACAAAACAGAAACGGCATTAAAAAAAGGGAAAGAACTGATCAGTTCGCACTTTAATTATTTGCGTGCTTTTACGCTGGATCTGTTTACGGTCAATGAAGAGCGCGCTATTCTCGCTCAGGGCGAATTGCTTTCTACGGCGTTGTTCCATTATTATTTAGAAGAGATCAGCATCGATTCGGTATTGCTGCCTGCACTTAATTTTATGCGTACGGATGAAAATGAAGAGCCGGACATGAAATATATAGAAACCAATGCAGTAGCGGAACTGGCGAAACATCCGGGCAAAAAACTATTCATTACGCAGGGATACATTTGCAGGAATGCATTTGGCGAGATCGATAACTTAAAACGCGGCGGCAGTGATTATACAGCTACCATTATCGGTGCCGCGATCCGTTCGGAAGAGATCCAGATCTGGACCGACATTGACGGCATGCACAACAATGATCCGCGGATCGTGGATAAAACACATCCGATAGCGGAATTATCATTTGACGAAGCAGCCGAGCTTGCTTATTTCGGAGCAAAAATTTTACATCCGACCTGTATTCTTCCCGCACAAATGCAGAACATCCCGGTACGGCTTTTAAATACGATGCAACCGGATGCAAAAGGAACGGTGATCACATCCAAAGCCACAGGCGACAGTATTAAAGCGGTGGCGGCAAAAGACGGCATTACAGCGATCAATATTAAATCGGGGCGCATGCTGCTGGCTTATGGTTTTTTACGCGCTGTGTTCGAAATTTTTGAACGCTACAAAACACCGATCGATATGATTACCACTTCGGAGGTAGCGGTTTCATTAACGATCGACAATACTAAAAATCTGGATGCGATCGTAAAAGAATTAAAGGAATTTTGTACCGTAGATGTGGATACGGATCTGACGATCGTGTGCATTGTAGGCAGCTTTAGCGCAGAGAAAGAAGGATACGCATTGCAGATTTTTGAAGCGCTGAAACACATCCCGATCCGGATGATCTCATACGGCGGCAGTAAAAACAATGTGTCCGTGCTGGTGGAGAGCAAGTTAAAAAGGGATGCGCTGATCGCGTTGAATTCAGGATTGTTTTAGATGTTGGATATTAGATATTGGATGTTAGAAACCAATACGCAGAAAATTATAGATAATGTAAAAATCATTATCCATACTGTCATCCCGGGCTCCGACCCGGGATCTGTTAAATGTTTGCAGCGTCAAAAAAGAGAGTGCTCTTACGAAGCGATTTAAAAATTAAGATCTAGAATTTTACAAAAAGATGTTCGATACAACTACCATAAACAAATTCAACTCCATCCCTACGCCTTTCTATTACTACGATCTGGACGTTTTAAAACAAACACTGGATGCAGTAAAAAAGGAAAGTGATAAGTATAATTTTATTGTGCATTATGCTTTAAAAGCGAATGCAAACAATGAGATCCTCAACATCATTAAAGCCTATCACCTCGGTGCGGATTGTGTGAGCGGCAACGAAGTAAAAAAAGCAGTGGAATGCAATTTTGCACCCGGACACATTGTATTTGCAGGCGTTGGCAAAAGCGATGCAGAAATAAATTATGCGCTCGATCACGATATTTTTTGTTTTAACTGCGAAAGTTTGCAGGAGCTGGAAGTGATCGACGAGCTGGCAAAAGCAAAAAACAAAACGGCTTCTATTGCCTTGCGTATCAACCCGAATGTGAATGCTAACACGCATAAATACATTACTACCGGGTTGGAAGAAAATAAATTCGGGATCAATTTATGGGAGCTGGAAAGTGTGGTAGCACGCTTGCAGGAGCTTTCAAATTTAAAGCTGATCGGCCTGCATTTTCACATCGGTTCGCAAATTACCGATCTTACTTCCTTTAAAAGTTTGTGCATCCGTGTCAACGAAATTCAAAGCTGGTTCATCAGCAAAAAAATAACAATTGAGAACATCAACGTAGGCGGCGGATTGGGCGTAGATTATCACGAACCGGACACCAACCGCATTGCAAATTTTGAGGCTTATTTTAAATTGTTCCATGATTTTTTAGAAGTGCGTCCCGGACAAAAAGTACATTTTGAATTGGGAAGGGCCATTGTGGCGCAATGTGGCACATTGATCTCGCGCGTGTTGTATATTAAAAAAGGCTTGAATACTAATTTTGCGATCCTTGATGCAGGCATGACGGAATTAATGCGCCCTGCACTTTACCAGGCGTATCATAAGATCGAAAATTTAAAAAAGTATCAGGATGCAGGTAGCAAAAATCAAGATGAGTTTCATAAATATGATGTAGTGGGGCCGATCTGCGAAAGCTCCGATTGTTTTGGCAAAGCTGTGAATTTACCGGAAACGTTTCGCGGTGATCTGATCGCACTGCGCACTGCAGGCGCTTATGGCGAAGTGATGAGCTCAGCGTATAATTTGCGCGATCGGGTAAAAGCAATCTATTCAGAGTAGCTTAACACGGAGTAACAGAGAGAAAAAGGAGTTGCACAGGAAAAAAACAAATGATTATCAGGAACTTTCTACTATAAAAAATTTACTTTAAGAACGTCATTGCGAGGGCTTTTCGCCCGAAGCAATCTCATACCAGATTATGAACTCGAATGAGATTGCTTCGGGCGAAAAGCCCTCGCAATGACGCGTCGATTAAAACTTTTTCAATAAAACAACTATAGTTTCGTATAAAATTTCCGATTTCAATTAATAATAAAAAAACGCCTCACACAAATTGTATGGGGCGTTTTCTTTATAGAATTTATCTTTAAAACAATCCGTTAATCTCTGCATCGATCTTATGAATGATCGCACCCAGGTCTTCTGATTTTTCTGAAAAATTATTATTGTCCACATCCACGATCAGCAGCTTTGCATCTTTGTGTTCCTGCTCGTAAGAAGTAATAAATGCTTCGTAACGCTCGTTCAAACGTTTTAAATAATCCAAACGGATCGCATTTTCATAATCACGGCCACGTTTCTGAATTTGATTTACCAGTGTTGGCACCGAAGCACGCAGGTAGATCAATAGATCCGGAGGCGTGATGAATGATTCCATCAATTTGAACAATGCAAAATAATTTTCAAAATCGCGGGTGGTCATCAAACCCATCGCATGCAAATTGGGAGCAAAAATATAAGCATCTTCATAGATCGTACGATCCTGGATCACCGTTTTTCCGCTGTTACGGATTTGCTGCACTTGTCCAAAACGACTGTTCAAAAAATACACCTGCAGGTTAAACGACCAGCGTTGCATATCTTCATAAAAATCATTCAAATATGGATTGTCATCCACATCTTCAAAATGTGGCTGCCATTTATAGTGTTTTGCTAAAAGGGTCGTGAGCGTTGTTTTGCCGGAGCCGATATTTCCTGCGATTGCTATGTGCATATTTGAGTAGAATAAATAATTTAAATAATTTTCAAAAACCGAAAACGAAAATACAAAATCTAACGGGCCATCCAATGAAAAATTGCAAATTGTGGATAAGTTTTTGGCGTATGCTGCTTTGTTGCAGCCTGTTGGGTGTTTATTCTACAATCCCCATATTTATTGATGATCCGGAGGCATGTAAAATATCATGATTTTACAAATTAATGCTCCGCGGCATAAATAGACACGCCTTTATCCGTTTGGATCATGAGCAGCCCCATTTCCAGCCTGAAATTTATAAAATCGGATACAGGCATGTCAAACTGGTGCTCTTCCGTGGTTTTTAAATTGTAAGCCCGCGCCGTTTTTCCATCCATGTAATACACCCAATCACCGATGGGCTGAAAACGTTTTGTGTTTTTTACCGGAATGGTTTTATAATACGTACCATACACATCAAATACCAAAATACCGGAACCGGGATTATTCAGGTATACTTTATTATCATATTCGAGCAGGTAATCCGGTTGCAGATCCATGTTCAACACCGTATTTAAATTTGCCGTTTGCTGCAATTTTTCATACGACTGGCTCAATTGTACCAGCGAAAAGTTTTGCTGATCGTAGATCCAGATATTACTGTTATTGGACGAACAGGCCAGCAATGCCTGCTGAAAGCCCAGCTTATCAAACGCTACCGGCTCTCCGCTTAAGCTTAATGTATTATCCAAAAAAACGATCTGTGAAAACTCTTTGTAAAAAACCAGTATTTTCAGCATATTGGAAGCGTCTATAAAACTGATGTCGCCCAAATTTTTATTGCTGTATTTGTATAATTGTTTTCCTGTTTTATCAAATTTGATCAGCTCATCGCCTTTTACAATGTATACGTTGCTTTGATTATCAGTAGTAAAAAAACCGGCGCCTTCCACCTCAATGTTGGTCACGAGCTTGTAATTACCCTGCGCAAAAACAGTGGTGGTAATGAAGAATAAGAGGATGAGTATTTTTTTCATTGAGTTAATATAACTACTAATTAATTATAATTTAAAACTGTCATCCCGCATTTATTGCGGGATCGGTCAATTAGATTCTGCTAACATTTACGGGATCCCGCAATAAATGCGGGATGACAGTCAAGAAAATAAGATTGACAAATAATTAACATCTATCACACACAGCAATCTTAATCTATCTTATTAAAACCTAACAAACACAGCAATCTTTTTTTATCTTAATAATCCTAAAAGATCAGCGTTCCAATTACACACAGCTGTAGTTCTTTTCTAGCAGATCCCGTGTCAAGCACGGGATGACAGCCAAAAAAACGAACCTGACAAATAACTAACATCCCATTTAATACAACACAGCAATCTTAGTTTATCTTATTCAAGCATAACAAACACAGCTATCTTTTTTTTATCTTATATAATCCTAAAAGATCAGCGTTCCAATTACACACAGCTTGTTGTAGTTCTTTTCTAACAGATCCCGCAACGAGTGCGGGATGACAGCAAAAAAAATGAACCTGACAAATAACTAACATCCCATTTAATACAACACAGCAATCTTAGTTTATCTTATTCAAGCATAACGAACACAGCTATCTTTTTTTTATCTTATATAATCCTAAAAGATCAGCGTTCCAATTACACACAGCTTGTTGTAGTTCTTTTCTAACAGATCCCGTGTCAAGCACGGGATGACAGTCAGAGAATGATCAGCGTTCCAATCACACACAGAAAACCACAATCCCTTCTATTTATTTTATCAACAGCAAAATCTCTTCTAAATATTTCCTGTCATTCGACAAACGCGGTACTTTGTGCTGCCCGCCCAGTTTATTTTTTGATTCCAGCCATTTATAAAATGTTCCCGTCGGCACCACTTTTACCGATGGCAATTTCAGCGCCAAATTCTGATACCGCTTTGCTTCATAATCCGAATTGATTGATTTCAGGGCATTATCCAGCATTTCCGTAAAATACGTAATATCACCCGGCTGCACTTCAAACTCGATCAACCACTCGTGCATCCCGCTTTCATTATCTTTCATGTATACCGGAGCAGCTGTGTATTCGCGCAATTGTGCGCCCGTTTTTTCGCAGGCAATCGCCAGCGCTTTATCCGCATTGTCCACGATCACCTCTTCGCCAAAGGCATTCATAAAATGTTTGGTCCGTCCCGTAATTTTAAAACGGAAAGGATGCAGCGATGTAAATTTGATCGTATCTCCCAGCTTGTAGCGCCACAATCCGGCATTGGTGGTAATTACCATCGCGTAATTTACATCCGCCTTCACATCTTCCAGCGAGATCACATTCGGATTCTCTTTTTCAATTTCCGTTACCGGGATAAATTCATAAAAAATCCCGTAATCCAGCATCAGCAGCAATTCGCCCGAATCACGCTGATCCTGGATCCCGAAAAAACCTTCCGTAGCGTTGTATAACTCCAAATACGTCATATCGCTTTTATCAAAGATCTTTTTGAATTGCTCGCGGTATGGCGTAAAATTCACACCGCCGTGAAAATACACTTCCAGGTTGGGCCACACTTCGCCGATGGATTTTTTCCCGCTTGCTTCCAATACTTTTTGCATGATCAGCAGCATCCAGGAAGGCACGCCTGCAAGGCTTACCATATTTTCGTTAACGGTGGCTTCCGCGATCTTCTGCAGCTTTTCATCCCATTTGTCCATCAACGCGATCGACATATCCGGCGCACGGAAAAACTCCGCCCAGATCGGTAAATTATTGATCACGATCGCAGACAGATCACCGTTCTGCGATTCGTACCCGTTGTGATGATCGGTAACTAAGCTACCGGCCAGTGCTAAATTTTTTCCGGTAAATAATTGTGTCTCGGGATTTAAATTACAATGGATCGCGATCATGTCACGGCCGCCGTTATAATGGCAGTTATCAAGACTTTCGGCGCTAACGGGAATGAATTTACTTTTATCGTTGGTGGTACCCGATGATTTTGCAAACCATTTAATCTCCGAATGCCACAACACATTTTGTTCGCCTTCCCGCATCCTGTCGATGTATGGCTTCAATGAATCATAATCCTGCAACGGGATCATTTTTTTAAATTGCTGGTAATTCCCGATCTCATCAAAATGATGCGCTTTCCCCCACTCCGTATGTTCAGCAGATTCCACTAATTTTTTCAGCCACTCATTTTGCACATCATACGGATACTTCATAAAAAGCTCTATCTGATGCATCCGCTTTTTCATCCACCAGCTCGCTATCGAATTTAATATTGGCATATAAAAATCAGTTCAAAGTTTAAAGTTCAAAAGTTTAAAGTTCTGTGCGCTTACAGCTTTATTAATTTCTGTGTATGCGAATCCCGCAAGAGATTCAATTTCATCACAAAAGGAACAAAAGAACACAAAGGGCGAAGCGTGAAATACTATGTTTGAAATAACTGTAGCACACACAGTCTTATGTTTTCTTTTGTTCCTTTTGTGGTGAAATTTTATTTATTTTTTTTATCCTTAAAGTAAGCTTCAATCTCACTTAATGTTAACGCATTAAAGCACATTTCTTTTGTCAGCATTCCTTTGCGCGCGGCACAGGTACCGAAATACATATCGTGATACCCGCTTTTTTCATGCGCATCGGGGTTAATGGAAATTTTCACTCCCTTCGACATACAATATTGAAGCCAGCGCCAGTCAATATCCAAACGGTACGGATGCGCGTTCAGCTCAATGATCACATTGTTGGCTGCGCAGGCATCTATGATTGCTTTGTGGTCGATCGGGTAACCGGGGCGCGACAATAACAAACGTCCTGTAGGATGCCCCAATATAGTAGTATGCGGATTTTCAATTGCTTTTAACAACCGCGCCGTTGCTTTTTCTTCCGTCATTTTTAAATTGGAATGCACCGAAGCCACAATAAAATCAAATGATTGGAGCACCTCCTCTGTATAATCCAATGAACCGTCATTTAAAATATCGCTTTCAATTCCTTTGAAAATTTTGAACGGAGCTAACTGTTTATTCAGCTCATCAATTTCTTTGTGCTGCTCCAATACCCGCTCCGGCTTTAAGCCTTCCGCATAAAAAGCAGATTGCGAATGATCACACATTCCTAAATATTCGTAACCCAATTCTTTGCAATACACGGCCATTTCTTTCAGCGTGTTCATCCCGTCGCTATACGTACTGTGATTGTGCAAGATCCCTTTCAGATCGGTCACCTCCACCAAACGCGGAATCTTGTTTTCTTTTGCCAGCTCCACTTCATTCAATCCTTCGCGCAATTCCGGTTCAATGTATTGCAGGTTGTACGATTTGTAGATCTCCTCTTCCGATGCAGCAATTGCAAATTTATATCCCGGGATTTTTCCCAGGTGTTCCGGTGTAGCTGTTGATTCAAACAATTCCGCTATAAATTCGTTTTCACTGCATTGCAGGATCTTAATTTCAATACCAAAATTATTTTGCAGTTCGCCGATGTTTACATCGCCGGAATACGCCATCAGGATCTCGATGCGCTCGATGATCTCGCATTTTCTGCGCATCTGTCCGGTAAGCGAGATCAATGAAATACTGTATTTTTTCTTTAGCGCTTCCACAATTTCCAGCGCAAATTTTTCCACCGAAGCGTAATGGAATTTACCTGCATTCGATTGAAAAAATTCAATTTGCTTTTTTACCTGCTCCTGCGTTTTTGCACCAAAACCTTTCAGCGTGATCAGCCTGTTCTCGTTACAGGCGTACAACAATTCACCCACACTTTCTATTTCCAGCTCGCGCCACAACTGCCCTACTTTTTTCGGCCCGATCCCTTTTATCTTCAATAATTCGATCACGCCCAGCGGTGTTTTTGCCACCATCTCAGCAAGCTCTTTCAGGTTACCGGTGGTTTGCAGCTCATTTATTTTTGCTGCGATCCCTTTGCCTATTCCTTCTATTTTTTCCAGCTCCTGCAATGATTTTCCCTGCAGGTCAAGATTGGTTTTATCCAGCTTGTACGCCGCATTGGCGATCGACTTGATCTTGAATGGATTTTCCTCATGCAATTCCATTAATTGCGCAGTCAATTTTAGCGCATGTGCAATTTCTTCAGTAGTCATTTATTATTATCTTTGATACGTTCCTATACCTACAAAGATGAAGAATAATTTTAAAAAAATCACTACCCTCTTTTTTATTGTTTTGTTAACGCTGCGTGCAGCAGCACAATTCGGACAAATGCCGCCGTTTACACTAAGCATCGAAGCCATTTCAGGAACCAATATCCCGGGATTTCACTCATTTGCATTTGCACAATCGGGTGATAAATGGCTCATCATCGGCGGCCGTACCAACGGTTTACACGGCCTCAACAGTAACGACGGTTTTCCGGCTGAATATAAAAACGATAAAGTGATTGTGATCGATACCACTACCTGGACCTATTATTCGGCTGATCTTAATCAATTACCTTACTCCATTGCCGATCCGATGCGTTCCACCAACATGCAGTATATCCAGGACGGAAATTATTTATACATGGCAGGTGGTTTCGGATATGATACCGTTGGCGATCATTACGTTACTTTCCCTACACTTACCGCCATTCATATAAACAACATGATCAACGCGGTGATCAATGCACAACCCATTGCTTCCAGCATCCGCCAGGTGGTGGATACCAATATGAGAACCTGCGGCGGTGATCTTGGAAAGATCGGAAATAACTTTTATCTGTGCTTCGGGCATGATTTTGAAGGCCGTTATGCCGATCCTCCGGTGCCGATCTTCACACAGCAATACAGCAACCGCATTAAAAAATTCAACATCAATGATGATGGCACCACGATCACGCTCTCGGGCATGACGTATGACTCGGACACTACCAATTATCACCGCAGAGATTTAAATGTAGGCCCGGTGATCCGCCCCGACGGCAGTTTTGCGCTGCAGGCATACGGAGGTGTGTTTCAAAAAACACAAAATCTTCCCTACCGCGAACCGATCCTGATCCAGGCAAGCGGTACTACCGTTAATAACAGTTACCAGCAGTTCATGAGCCAGTATACCTGCGCCAACATTCCTGCATTTGATTCGGTAAACGCCAACATGTACAGTACTTTTTTAGGCGGCATCAGTCTGTATGATTACAACCCGGGAACCAATGCCGTGGTGGCCGATACCAATGTTCCCTTCATCAGCGATATTACTACCATGACGATGCATGCTGCCGGTACTACCGAAGAAACTGTTTTGCCTTTGCAGCTTACGGGATTACTGGGTGCCAATGCAAAATTTGTATTGAATGAGAACGTTGCGCATTATGTGAATGGCGTGATCAATTTGCGCCAGCTGCCTGCTACAAGAGTATTGGTAGGCTATATGCTTGGCGGCATCCGCGCACAAACCGGTAATTTTGGTTCCAGTACTGCCAACGACAGCATTTACAGGATCTATTTCACATACGATCATACAAGCGGAATTGATGAGCTCACGAGCATCGGAAATGTAACTTTATATCCAAACCCTGCATCCCAAAGCACCACGCTTTTATTCACCATGAAAGATGCGGAGAAAGTACGCGTTACCTTAACAGATATTACCGGCAAGGAACTGATGCTGATCGCAGAGGAACAATTCCAGAAAGGAAATCAGAAAATAACAGTGAATACATCGGAGCTTGCTGCCGGAATTTACATTTGTAAAATGGAGAGCAAGAGCGGAGAGAAAGTTATAAAGCTTGTGGTAGGTAAATAATTTTACAAATTACGAATAACTACAAATATACAAATCTATGTATCTACTAAATACTAATATAAATACTAATAGATACTAATATACCAATCTGTGTGGATGCTGGGTTAATTTTGGAGCACAATTTTCTTATTTTCTGTCATCCCGCACCTGTTGCGGGATCGGTTAATTAAAAACGACAAACAAAATCATATCCAAACTTAACAAACACAGCTATCCTTTTTGATCATAACAAATCCTAACAGATCTGCGTTCCCATTTTACACAGATTGAACATTCTGCAAGCATTTACGGGATCCCGCAACATTGCGGGATGACAGCTCCGGAAGGGAGAGTATTAGTTCGAAAGGAGAGCATCGCAATAATAAACATCTGAAGCTTTTAAATAAAAATCCCGCTACAAAATGCAGCGGGATTTTTTTATAATTTATTTATCGTTTATACAAACACACAGCTTGCGCTTAGATTCGTTGTCATCCTGAGCTTGTCGAAGGACGTTCCTGTTCGTTATCCGTACCTAAATTTATCCGTACCTACACGTTGCCAATTAAGTACATGGCATCCATCGTTGGAACCGCGCTACCTCCCATTTTTTCCAGCGTTACCGCATACGCCTGTGCATTATCCGGCATATCTTTCATTTTCTGCATTACAAATTTACCGTCCTGCATCGTAAAAACACCTGCATCCACAGGCTTGCCATTCACCAGCGCCCACAATTGGTATTGCTTGCCTTCCGGCGGCATTGGCAGTGTGGCAGCATCAATGTAAACCGATTTATTTATAGTATTCCAAACGATCATTGCGGAAGCTTGCGGCGCTACATCTATGCCTTTCAGCATCACCATTTTATTCCCCGGTTTGATGATCATCGCCAGTTCATCACTTTTTTCAGATAAAGCAGTTTGCTGAATTTTATATTGACCCGCCATTACTTCTTTTTCGGAATGTAATTCAGCAAGCTCCTGGTTTGCACTGTGGAGCTTATGATACAATACAAAATTAAAAGCAGCGCTCGCAATCAGCAATGCAAAAGAAGCTGCTACTGCAAAACGTAATACTGCAGCGGCTTTATTTTCTGAAACAGACATTTGAACCACTTTTGCTTCCGGTTTAACAGAAGCAGCAGGTTGTGACGTAAAAAGCTGTTGTTGAATTTTATTTTTTAAGTGTTCGGAAGGAAGCTTTGTATTCTCTTCGGCATAATTCATCAGTGACGCTTCAATCGCTTCAATTTCGCGCGAAATTTCCGGGTATTTGCGCTGCATTTCCCAGATCTTTTTAATTTCATCTGCGGAAGCTGTGCCCAATACATAGCTTTCAAGTACACCCGACGATATGAATTCTTCTAAGCTCAAATTTATTCCTTTATTAATTTTCGTAATACAATCAATGCTGCTCTTACTCTTGTTTTTACCGTTCCCAATGGAATCTCCAGTCTTTCAGCGATCTCTTCCTGTGTGTAACCTTCAAAATAAGCCAGATCAATGAGCTTCCGCTGATCTTCCTTCAAACTGTCAACAATGGTTTTTATCCCGATCCGGTCAGTGTTCATTTCCACATTATTCGTGCGGTTCACTTCATGTACGACATTTTCTCCCCGCTGGATTTTTTCATCAAATTTGTTTTGTTTGGAGCGCATGTAATCAATGCTGGTATTACGCACAATATTGAGCATCCAGGTGTACAAACGTCCTTTTGAGGAATCGTACATCGCTTTATTATTCCAGATCTTTACAAAGGAATCCTGCAGCACATCTTCCGCAATTTCATCATCAATAATTACCTTTTTGATAACACCCAACAACGCCCGTGAATAATTGTCATACAGAATCGAGAAGAGTGTTTGGTCACTCTTTTTAAGCATTTCAACCAGGTCGTCTTCAGTATATTTTTTTTTCGCGGTCAAGATCATGATTTAGGGTTTTCAAAGGAACACTTTTTTTGCCTAATAACAAAAATTGCCCCGTTTTAAAAAAATTAAAAAGCGGGGCAATTTTAAGTACTCTTTGAGGAAATTACTTCACAATCAACATTCGTTTTGTTTCCGAATAAATTAATTTACCATTTTGTTTCACATCCATTTTATAAAAATAACTGCCGTCTGTGAATTTCTCCAGATCATCTACAGCTACCGTATGCGTTCCTGCTTCCACAGTTGCATTCAGCACACTTTTTACTTTACGGCCGGTTACATCATACACATCAATGGTTACGCTGCTGGTAGCCGCAATGGTATAATCGATCTGCGTTTTTCCGTTAGCAGGGTTCGGATAATTTTGTCCCATCTGGTTAGCCGGTGTTGCGTTAGTTGCAATACCTGTAGCGGAAGTGTGACAGATTTTAAATACTGTTCCTGATGTAGTGTAACCGCCTTTCATCGCATAGATACAGCCATCTGTTCCTTCACGCAAAGTTGTTAAGCCTGAAGTACCCGTTACGACATCCGCAAACGTAACATTGGATGTTACAATATCATACGCAGGCGCATTACCCAAGGTTAAATCGTAAATGCGGCCGTAATCATTATCACCTACTAAAATGTGATTGTCAAATTCCGGCATTGCCGTTCCGCTGTAATACGTACATCCTGCAATAGCAGGCAATGGAGTACCAAATGTAGTCAGTGGCAATATGGAGCTTGCCATCGGGCAAGGCACAGTTGTGGAAGAATTATAATGCGTTCCTTCGCAGGTATTCCAGCCATAATCGCCGCCTTTGTGGATGATGTTGAACTCATCCCAGGTATTCAACCCGTTTTCCGATTGGTACATGCTATCGGTAACCGGGCTGGAGCAAAGCCCGATCATGTTGCGGTGTCCGTATGACCAGATCCTGTCATCGTTACCCGTTGCCGGATTTCCGTCATCATAAAAAGGATTGTCCGTAGGAATAGTTCCATCGGTATTGATCCGTAAAATTTTTCCGTAAGGAACCGTTTTCATTTGTCCGAAATTATGTCCGGCAACCGTATCCGTTTGATTGTGATACATCTCGCCAACCATTACATACAGTTTATCCGATTGCGAATGGCGGAAACGGATAATTCCACTGTAGTGATACGGTTGTGGCGTAAAGCCCAATGTGTTCAGGTTTATTTTTAAAATGATGGTGGAGCTGATCCCCACATTCGCGCTTTCAACCCAGCGCAATACGCGGATCTCATTTGCTGTTCCGAATTTATGTACATAATATACATATACATAATGGTTGGTTGCAAAATTGGGATCGATCGCAATTCCTAACACGCCGCGTTCTCCATCGCAGTTAACCGAATCGGTTAAATCGCAGAACGTGGATAACAAAGTACCGGTAGTACTGTATACCAATATTTTTGCATTGGCGCAGGAACCGCTGGTGGTGCCGCCTTTTTGTGTTACAAAATAACGTCCGTCGGGCGCCCAGTCAAAATCCACAGGATATTGCAAACCGGTAACCACATTGGTTTGTGTATAGGTAGCTGGTAATGTTTGTGCGGCTGTACGGGTAACATTCAGACAAAGTACCAAAGCGATAATAAATAGTAATTGTTTTTTCATTTGTGAGAGCTTTTATTTTTTAACAAATGTAATAAAATCGGTGGACGAGCCAAGTAATTCCATCAATATGTTTCTATATTTGAGCAATGAATTATGCATACCTCGCATTGGGCGGAAACATAGGGAATAAGCTGGAGAACATGAACAAAACGCAGGAGCTGATCAACCTCCGCGCGGGTTTGATAACAAGCGAATCGGGCATTTATGCAACGGCTGCCTGGGGCAATACGCAGCAACCCGATTTTTACAACAAAGTAATCCGTATTGAAACCGGGTTAAGCGCGGTGCAATTGCTGGAGGAGTTACTAGCCATTGAAACACAAATGGGTAGAGTGCGTACAGCCGAAAAATGGACGGAGCGCACCATGGATCTTGATATTTTGTTTTACAACGATGCGATCATCAGCGAGCCGCATTTAAAAGTGCCGCATCCGTACATACAGGAGCGTAAATTTGTGCTGGCACCGCTGGCCGAGATCGCGGAAAGCTATGTACACCCGGCGCTTCACAAAACTATCGGGCAATTGCTGTCGGAATGCAGCGATGCATCGGAAATAAAACGTTTAACATTTTAATACGCACACATCTGGACACAGCAACATTATATAATTTCATTGTAATAGAGGGAAACATTGGCGCGGGTAAAACCACGCTGGCCACGCGCATGGCAGAAGATAAACAAACGCGCCTGATCCTGGAACAGTTTGCCGATAATCCTTTTTTACCTTTGTTTTACGAAAAACCGGATAAATATTCGTTTCCGCTGGAATTGTCGTTTTTGGCTGAGCGCTACCACCAATTAAAAGACGAGCTGACCAAACAGGATCTTTTTAAGCCTGCGATCATCTCGGATTATTTTTTTCTAAAATCGCTGATCTTCGCAAAAGCCAACCTGGGAGAAGCTGAATACGAGCTGTATACAAAGCTGTTTTATATTATTAATGATTCGCTGCCGAAACCTGACCTGTTTGTATTTTTGTATCATGATATTGAACAACTGCTGGCCAATATAAAAAAGCGCGGCAGGGAATACGAACAAAATATTTCTGCTGAATACCTGCTGAAAATTCAAACGTCGTATTTTGAATATATTAAACAACTTACGGACATGCGGATCCTGATCATTGATGTAAATCACCTCAACTTTGTGGACAATGAGGAACATTACCGGCAGATTGCCGCATTGATGAACCAACCGTATCCGACAGGAATTACACGCATTGCATTGTAAAAATAAAAGAAGGCTTTGTATGCTGGCATAATAATTTATAATAATTCCCGATTAAGATCATCCCGCCATGAATGCATTTAAAATAAAGGAATTGACAAGGGTATAAGGTTATTTAATTGCTAATATTCGTGATTTTATAAGACGATAATTACATAAAAGCTTTCATTATTTGAAAATTTAATTATTTTTGCAACATATTGAGATGTATCAAGTATAAACTCATACGAACTAACTAAAATTAACAAATGAAAAATCAATCTTTACAAACACTAAGTTTAGCTGTATTTACTGCAGTAGCTTTGACCTCTTGTAGCGGATTAGGTAAATTGGTTAAAAACGCCGATAAAATTACCTACAAAGTTACTCCTGATCCATTGGAAATGCATGGAGACAGTGTAGTTGTTACCATCACAGGTACCTATCCTGCAAAAGTTTTCCCTAAAAAAGCAACTGTAACAACTACTCCGGTTATCAAATATAACGGTGGCGAAAAAGCGCTGAAACCGGTTGTTTTGATAGGTGAGAAAGTTGAAGGAAATGCAGGTACTAAAATCAGCAACAGCAAAGGCGGTAATTTTTCATATACTGATAAAGTGGCTTACCAGCCTGAAATGAAAGTGGCGACTCTTGAATTAAGAGCACAAGGTGTTGTAAAGAAAAAATCAAAAGATTTACCTGCTAAAAAAGTAGCTGACGGAACGATCATCACTCCGTTATTGGTAAAAGCGGATGACAAAGGAATCATCGGAAAAGACGATTTCAAAAAAATCATTCCTCATGCTGAAACTACGGAGATCTTCTTTGTGATCAACCAGTCACAGGTACGCGGTACGGAAATGACCAGCGCTGAAATGAAAACTTTCAAAGCGTATGTTGCAAGCACGTTTGCTAACCCGAACATGATGTACAAAAACATGAACATCTCTGCTTACGCTTCACCGGACGGAGAATTAACTCTGAACGCAAACTTAGCTGAGAACCGCGCTAAAGAATCTAAAAAAGCATTCGAAGCAATGTTCAAAGACAAAAAAATGAAAGTGGATACTGCTACGAAAGACGGTTTCTACAACATTGTTACAACTGCTGAGGATTGGGATGGTTTCAAAAAAGCAATGGAAGCTTCTTCTATCGCTGATAAAGATTTGATCTTACGCGTTTTGACGATGTATCCTGACGGAGAAACACGTGAAAAAGAAATCAAAAACCTTTCTAAAACATACCAGGAAGTTGCTGAGAAAATCTTACCGAAATTACGTCGTTCTGTTATGACATTAAATGTGGATGTAAAAAGCCGTACAGATGAGCAAATCACCGCATTGGCCGCTTCTACTCCTGATAGCTTATCAGTTGAAGAGATCCTTTACGCTGCAACATTAACGCAGGACATCAACACAAAATTGGATATCTACAAAAAAGCAGAAACAAAATATCCTTCTGACTGGAGAACTTCCAACAACGTTGGTTACATCTACTTAATGCAAAATAAATTAAACGATGCTGATGCTGAATTCAAAAAAGCAGATGCTTTATCAGCAAACAATGCGATCGTTAAAAACAACATGGGAATTGTAGCACGTTGGAAAGGCGACAGAAAAGCAGCAATGGATCTTTACAAATCTGCAGCGAGCGCTGGTCCTGAAGTATCTTACAACATGGGAATCATCGAAATCCAAAATGGTAACTACCCTGCTGCCGTATCTGATTTCGGTGCTAACAACTCTTTCAACTCTGCATTGGCTAAATTGTTAAATGGCAATACAGACGGAGCAATGTCTACAATCGACAACTCTACTGAAAAAGATGCAGCTTTATCGTTTTACTTAAAAGCAATTGCTGGTGCCCGTCAAGGCAAAGCAGATGTGTTGACCAACAACTTAAAAGCAGCGATCCAAAAAGATGCTTCTTTCAAACAAATGGCGAAAGACGATGCTGAGTTTATCAAATTCCGTGATAACGCAGATTTCAAAGCATTGGTGAACAACTAGTTGATCTATCTATAAAAGAAACGCCCTGCAAAATTTTTGCAGGGCGTTTTTTTATGGACATAAGCGGATGCTGGATATTGGATATTGGACTGGGTGTGAGCTGCGTCATAATCTTTCCGGAGTACATTCTCTTATTTGACTGTCATCCCGCACTCGTTGCGGGATGACATCTCCGGAAGAAGAAGATTAGTATAATAAACATCCAGCTGACACACAGCAAACTTTGAACTTTTCAAATTGAACTTTAAACTCTATCCATGTTAAAGCTGTGTATATTTATTATAAATTTGCCTTACACTACTTATTAATGAAAATGAAATCCGGTACCACTCTCCTATTGCTGTTACTGTTTATTTCAGCACAAATAAGCGTATCGCAAACCAGTCCGCACCCGGTAAAAAAAACGGTGTACGGAAAAACGCCTGCCTCAAAAACACCTGCAAGCAACGAAATTGCTACAAAAGCAGATACACTCAAATCCAAAGATTATTACCTTGAATTAAAAGGCACCGTGCGCCAGCTAAAAGGAAATGAAAGCGAAAATGCGAAGGAAGAAAATGTAAAACCGCTTGACAGCGCCCTCGTAACAATTTATTCGGGTGATGTTCCTTATTCCGAATTCTGGACCAATAAAAAAGGAAAATGTTCCTTTAAGCTGCCACTGGATAAAAATTTCAAGATCCAGATCTCGAAAGAAGGTTTTGTGACCAAGTATATTTTTGTATCAACCAAAATTCCCGAATCAAAAAAAGATGTATTCAGCTTTAACTTTGATGTGGATATTTTCCAGGAGTTACGGGGTTTGGATGTTTCGGTGCTAAAAAATCCGATCGCTAAAGTTTCCTATAACATTCCGCTGGAAGGATTTGCATACGATGTAAATTATACCAACCGGATCAACTCCGACCTGAAAAAGATGTACAAGGATTATTACAAGCTTCAAAAAATGGCCATTGATACGGCATACAGAGATTCGACAGAGCTTGTCCCGAAGATTCCACCGGATATTAAATAAAATGTCACTGTATTTATCTGCCACAGCCCCGATAGCTATCGGGACACAGATTTTTTTGTATAAAAAAATCAAAGCAGATTTTTATCGCTTGCGCGATTGATTCCTGCCAACAAAAATTCACCACAAAAGGAACAAAAGAAAACATAAGGTATTATGTGACATGCCAAGGTATTTAACAGACCTTGCCTTCTGTTTTCTTTTGTTCCTTTTGTGGTGGAAAATTACACGTTGGTATTTCACACGCAGAGACTTATGTGTTCCTTTGTGCCTTATGTGGTGGAAAAATCCACAGCAGACGGGGCAGAACGCTACGGCTGGCAAAAAATAATCTGTGAAATAATTTCGGGGAAATAAATCTGTGTCCCGATAGCTATCGGGGCTGTGGCTTTCCCACGAATGATCCCTAAATCTTTATTTGATTTTCAGGTACAGATCCCACATCACAATACCCACACTCACTGCAATGTTCAGGGAATGTTTGGTGCCTACCTGCGGGATCTCGATCACATCAGTACTTGCGTCGATTACTTCCTGCTGCACTCCTTTTACTTCGTTCCCGAAAATAATGGCGATCTTCTGACGTTTGGCAGGCATAAAATTATTGAGCATGATGGCGGATTCGGCCTGCTCAATGGCGTATACCAAATAACCATCGGCAATTAATGCATGTACGGCATCGATGGTATTTTCAAAATATTTCCAGGCTACACTTTCGGTTGCACCGAGGGCGGTTTTTTGGATTTCCTTGTGAGGCGGTTGCCCTGTAATGCCGCAAAGGTAAACGGCTTCAATGAGAAAAGCATCGCCGGTACGAAATACCGATCCAACGTTGTTGAGGCTGCGCACATTGTCGAGCACAATCACAATCGGCGTTTTAGCAGAATCTTTAAATTCGTCCACTGATTTACGGTTCAATTCTTCGTTAGCTAATTTTCTCATTTACAGAGCAAATCTAATAACAAATTTTTCAAAAACTGTTAAAAACTTTGCAAAAGGAGTGTAATTCCGTTTTGTATTTTTACCAAGATGGCAAAGAAGGCAACTATAGTAAAAGAAGGGAAAGCAGATGTGGCGGAAACCCCGCTGATGAAACAATACAACACGATCAAGGCGCGATATCCTGATGCGTTGCTGTTGTTTCGCGTAGGCGATTTTTATGAAACATTTGGCAGCGATGCCATTAAAGCTGCCAATATATTGGGAATTGTGCTTACCAAACGTGCCAACGGTTATGCTTCTTTTATTGAGCTGGCCGGTTTCCCCTACCATTCGCTGGATACGTACTTACCAAAGCTGGTGCGAGCAGGGCAACGTGTAGCGATCTGCGATCAGCTGGAAGATCCGAAGATGACCAAAACCATTGTAAAACGTGGCGTTACCGAGCTGGTCACCCCGGGCGTTTCTTACAATGATAAAGTACTGAATCACAAATCAAACAATTTTTTGGCAACTGTTTATATGAACCAGGGCAGCACTCCGAAAGACCGCGGCATTGAAGCGGGTGTTTCTTTTTTGGATGTTTCCACCGGCGAATTCATGGTTGCACAAGGCAGTTTGGAGTACGTTGATAAATTATTGCAGAGCTTCCGCCCGAGCGAAATTTTGTTCCAGAAAAATAAAAAGAAATTATTTTTAGAAACATTCGGAGATAAATTTTACACTTACGGGTTGGACGATTGGGCTTTTACTGTTGAGTTTGGAACGGAATCGCTGTTAAAACATTTTGGTACAAAATCCTTAAAAGGATTCGGGATCGAACAACTGGACCATGCAATTATAGCAGCCGGTGCGGCTTTGCATTATCTTGCGGACACGCAGCATGATAAGGTAAAACACATTGCAACAGTGTCGCGTATTGAGGAAGAAAAATACGTGTGGCTGGACAGGTTTACGATCCGGAATTTAGAATTGTTCAGGTCTCAAAACGACAATGCAAAAACGCTGATCGACATTATTGATCAAACGGTTTCGCCGATGGGATCGCGGATGCTGAAACGCTGGCTGGCATTGCCTTTAAAAGACAAAGCACCGATCGAGGAACGCCTGGAAATTGTGGATTATTTTTTATCGAATGCGGAAGTAAGCGCTTCGATCATTGAGCAGCTGGAGTTGATCGGCGATTTGGAACGCATCATCTCAAAAGTAGCAACGGCGCGCATTTCGCCGAAAGAAACGGTGCAATTAAAACGTGCGCTGAGCGCGATAGAGCCGATCCAATTATTATGCGCACAATCGAAAAATAAAGCGCTGCAAAAAATAGCGGAACAATTAAATCCGTGTAAAAGTGTGATTGAGCGCATTGAAAAAGAAATGACGCCGGACCCGCCTTACCTGATCAATAAAGGAAATGCGATTGCAGAAGGCGTGAATGCGGAGCTGGATGAGCTTCGTAATATCTCCGGAAGGGGAAAAGATTTTTTACTGCAGATCCAACAGCGCGAAAGTGAACGCACGGGAATTTCGTCGCTGAAAGTAGCCTTTAACAATGTGTTTGGCTATTACCTGGAAGTGACCAACTCGCACAAGGATAAAGTTCCGGCCGACTGGATGCGCAAGCAAACACTGACGAATGCGGAGCGTTACATCACGCCGGAATTAAAAGAATACGAAGAAAAAATATTGGGTGCGGAAGAAAAGATCCAGGCGCTTGAATTAAAAATATTTACCGATCTGGTAATTGCACTGGGCGATTTTATTCCGGTGATCCAGCTGAATTCTTCATTGATTGGCCGTTTGGATTGCCTGCTTTCCTTCGCCACCATTGCGTTCAAAAATAATTATGTTCGTCCGCACATCCTGGAAAATGATACGCTGGACATCAAAGACGGGCGCCACCCGGTGATTGAAAAGCAACTGGCGGTGGGCGATGAATACATTGCAAACGATGTGTACCTGGATAATGAAAAACAGCAGATCATTATCATTACAGGGCCCAACATGAGCGGTAAATCGGCATTGCTGCGGCAAACGGCGCTAATTGTGCTGATGGCGCAAATGGGAAGTTTTGTACCTGCTAAACATGCGAACATTGGTTTGGTAGACAAAATCTTCACACGCGTGGGCGCTTCGGATAATATTTCGTCGGGCGAATCTACGTTTATGGTGGAGATGAATGAAACGGCGAGTATTTTGAACAATCTTTCGAACCGGAGTTTGATCCTGCTGGATGAGATCGGGCGCGGAACAAGCACATACGATGGGATTTCCATTGCCTGGGCTATTGCCGAATTTATTCACGAACATCCTTCCGCGAAAGCGAAAACCTTATTTGCCACGCATTATCACGAGCTGAATGACATGGCGACGACGATGCACCGCATCAAGAATTTTAATGTGTCGGTAAAAGAGGTAGCGAATAAAATATTGTTCATGCGCAAGCTGGTACCGGGTGGCAGCGAGCACAGCTTTGGGATCCATGTGGCAAAAATGGCGGGAATGCCGAAAAAGGTGCTGGACAGGGCGAATGAGATTTTGATGCAGCTGGAAAGTGAACGGGATGGCGGGAATGAGAACAAAGAAACAAGAAACAAGAAGCAAGAAAAGAAAGCAAATCCACAAAAAGAGTTTACACCGACAATCACGCCAAGTGATAATATGCAATTGAGCTTTTTTCAGCTGAATGACCCGGTTTTGGAAAATATCAAAGATGAGCTGGAAAAAACGGACATCAATATGCTGACGCCTGTGGAAGCGCTGATGAAGCTGAATGAGATCAAGAAAATGATTGGGGGGTAAAAGGAGTTCAAAAGTTTAAAGTTGTGTTACCCGTGCCATGTGTTGATTGTGATTATTGCTTAAAAACGGTGTGCTTATTTCTCGCAGAGACGCAGAGTTCGCAGAGGTTGGATGTTTTTGCTGTGTGTAAGAGGCGCAAAAGTTATATTTCGCTCAAGCGAATCCCCAGGGAAGCATCAAGTTATACAACAAAAATTTTTCTTCATTGACATACTTACATGTATTCCCCATAAATCAGTGTGACCAATGTCAGAGAAAGATCTAGTCTTTTATTTTTCTTTGCGTCTTGGTGTCTTTGTGGTAAAATCGCTCCGAAGGAGCCACACAGCAAAATTGAACTTTAAACTCCTGAACTTTGAACTTATTTACCAGCCTTCATGCTCGGAATCCCAGGCAAAAAACAGCTCTTTCAGGAATTTATTCTCTTCGGGAGTGATCTTTTTATCGGCTTTTACCATTTTAACTGCAAATTTGAGGAAATCAACACGTTCCTGGGCGGTGGAATCCTCGTAAAAGTCGTTCATAGAGTTATTAAAATGCAGGAAATAGTCTTCTGAAGGCATGGCACTCAGGATCTCCATTTCGCGGTCGAGGTTGACGTGGAATGGAAAAGCAGCCTTTAAATAGGTCACAATTACTTTCCCTTCGGACTTGTCAAACTCTCCGTCCACCTGCGATAGGATCATCAGCATGTGGTAACCGGCCATTACTTTATTCATTTTCATTGTTAGCATGATTATATTCTTATACTTCATAAATATACATACTAGGAGTATACGTGAGATTTATGAGGAAAAAAAAATACAAATGATTTTAGGTAAAAAATTTTGTCGTTTTAAAAATTTACTTACTTTTGCATTCCTAAATTATGCGAATTAGCTCTCCTGATAGCTATCGGGATGGTAGAGCGAGACATGATTTGAGGAATATTAATTTAATGCGAAAGTAGCTCAGTTGGTAGAGCGCGACCTTGCCAAGGTCGAGGTCGCGGGTTCGAACCCCGTCTTTCGCTCCAAGAGAAGACCTCTCATTTTTGAGGGGTATTTTTTTAAGCTTCCGGCTTACTACCATAACCGGATGATGAATTGCCCAGGTGGTGGAATTGGTAGACACGCAGGACTTAAAATCCTGTGACCATTGCGGTCGTATCGGTTCAAGTCCGATCCCGGGTACAGAAATAAGAAAGCCTTTCAGAAATGAGAGGCTTTTTTATTTTATCAACCGTTGTGCAAAAAAATGATGAGGCACTTGTCCTATATCCTTTCTAATTCTTCCATTAATGCCCTGCATTGTGAATACTGTTTCCTGAAATCGGAAACAATCTTTTCTACATTTTTATTACCTCCCAATTTCACCATGCGCCTTAAATATCTACAAACGGTCAAACACTAAATAATTAACAAATTAGTGTTTGGTGTAGCTTTTAACACTAGAATTACAAATCGATCGGGTATCTGAATTACTTTTCTAAAATCCGTTCAATAATCTTCAAAAATAGTTCAATTTCGTTCCCGCCGGGGGTACAGAATGATAAAAGCCGCTGATTTCCAGCGGCTTTTTTATTAATAAATCCTATGATTGTAACAGTACACAATTGAACATTCTAAAATTGTTTCCTATCGAATAAACTTTAATTGAGTATCCGGAACTTTGTACCATAAAAGAATTTACTTTAAGAACGTCATTGCGAGGGCTTTTCGCCCGAAGCAATCTCATTCTGGTTTTATACGCTGGTGTGAGATTGCTTCGGGCGAAAAGCCCTCGCAATGACGTGCAAATTAAAATTAGCAATACAAAAGGTTATGTTGTAGTAACATGTTTTTTTTACGATATTCACAAATAATACTGTCATCCCGG
>JAOQAG010000012.1 GCA_025963715.1 Bacteroidota bacterium | reverse complement strand
CTGGTGTTATGTTGTGTGTGAAAAGTTTAATTAGTATCAAATCAAGGGAAAAGAACTAATGGCAATTATTAGCCGTGGTTCTTCTGAGCGGGAGCGGAAGAAGAGATCGCCTTACAAGATTAAAAGGTTTTTTGGTTACTTTTTGGCCGCCAAAAAGTGACAAGGTTAAAAATATATCACAAAAAAAATCCTCATTTTTCAATGAGGATTTTTTTTTAAAACTTATAAGAAATACCAACCGCAATCACTTCTTTAAACTGCAACCTCGGCCCAGTCCCCATATACTTCACACCTGCCGCATCCGTGCGCTCCACCGGCACCGGAATATCGTCATCATAGATCATTTGCGTACTTACACTTGCCGTGATAAAACGATTTACCTTCATCGCCAGCAACAGCTCCCAGTTCACATCAATATTCTGCGGATTTTCCAGATAATTTGTAAACAACTCCAGCTTCGTCGCCAGGCTCACATTCTTGATGATGTCTTTTTTATACGCGATCTTCACATATCCACCAAACTCATTCCGCACCAGCTTGCCTTTTTTTACCACCACATAAGCACCGCCAACACTGTCGTATTCCGCTTTATCCACGCCGTAAGCACCTTCATTTGCCAACCGCTGATCATTCACAATGGTTGTTTTAGAAGTGATCGGCGAAACAAAAAATGAAAAACTATTGTCCTTTGTTTTGTAATCCAAACCGAGAGCACCCAGCACATATCCCGGCGCTAAAAAATGGGAGATGATCGTAGAATCATCCGGGTAATTATAACCGTTGTCAAACTGACTTTTAAAATTCAGCAAAGCCGTATAATACCAATGATCCAAAAATGCATAATGCCCGAACTTGGAGGAAAAATCGATCTTATCCTCATTCTTGCGGATGCCTTCGGTTCCACTTTGTAACAAGCCGTATGCAAGATCAAGGTTATTATCCCAGGTGGTTTTGTCTCTTTTATAATTTGCAAATAAATTCACCAGTCCCGTTGCAGAAATGGCATTTTCACCACCGGCAGCCCAATTAGTAAAGCTCGATTGTGCAAAGTTGATCCCGATCATGCCACCTTTTTTCCAGTAGCGGATCGTATCAGCCGCTTTGATCGAATCTTTTGTAGATACAAGTTTGTTGATCTTCACCTGGATCGAATCCACTTTTTGTTTGGTAGAATCCGGTTTTTGTGCAAAAACAGAGCAGGTAATGATCAGTAATAGAAATAATAAATTATACTTTTTCATCGCGCTTTATTTTTTTAACAGATCACGGATCTGGGTAAGTAATTCTTCTTGTGTTGGTCCGGCAGGTACGGGAGGTGCCGCAGCTTCCTCTTTTTTCTTGGCGGCATTCAGTCCTTTGATCACCATGAACAATGCAAATGCAACTAACAGAAAGGAGATGATCTGGGAAATAAAATTTCCGTATTTAATAGCCGTTCCCGGAATTACTAACTGGCTGAGATCAGCCAAATGCGCTGCTTTTAACGCAGGTGTTAAAATTGCCGGTGTGATAATATCATCTACCAGTGATTTCACGATACCACCAAAAGCACCACCGATCACAACCCCTACGGCCAGATCGATCACATTGCCTTTCATGGCAAATTCTTTAAATTCTTTTCCTAATCCCATAGTTTTATATTTTTTATTTATTGTTTTTTAGTTGATGTTTTTGCAAATATAAGTTATTTCAATAAAAAAGAGCCATTTCTAAAAATGGCTCTTTTTTTATTTCAGAAAAAACGGGAAATTATTTTTTCAATTTTGCTTTTAAATTTTCATCCAATGCAGTTAAAAATTCTTCGGTGTATAAATAATGTTCACCGTGATTTACTTTGTTACCATGGATACAAACGGCTAAGTCTTTGGTCATTTTACCCGACTCAACTGTTTCCACACATACTTGTTCCAGTGCGTGGCAGAAATCAATTAACTCCTGGTTGTTATCTAATTTACCACGGAACTCCAAACCGCGTGTCCATGCAAAAATAGATGCGATAGGGTTGGTAGAAGTTGGTTTGCCAGCCTGGTGATCACGATAGTGACGTGTTACCGTACCATGCGCGGCTTCTGCTTCCATTGTTTTTCCGTCCGGTGTAACCAGTACGGAAGTCATTAAACCCAATGAACCAAAACCTTGTGCAACCGTATCCGATTGTACATCGCCATCATAATTTTTACAAGCCCAAACAAAATTACCATGCCATTTTAATGCAGATGCAACCATGTCGTCGATCAAACGGTGCTCGTACACAATTTTTGCAGCCTCAAATTTTGCTTTGTAATCTGATTGATAGATCTCTTCAAAAATATCTTTGAAGCGGCCGTCGTATTTTTTCAAAATAGTATTTTTTGTAGAAAGGTACAGCGGCCATCCTTTTGATAATGCCGTGTTAAAGCAGGAGTGAGCAAATCCTTTGATCGACTCATCGGTATTGTACATCGTTAATGCAACACCATCGCCTTTAAAGTTGAACACTTCAAATGTTTGCGGAGCGCTGCCGTCTTCCGGCGTAAAGCTCACGGTTAATTTTCCTTTTCCTTTGGTTACAAAATCCGTAGCACGGTACTGATCGCCAAAAGCGTGACGGCCGATACAAATCGGGGCAGTCCAGTTTGGAACCAAACGCGGTACATTTTTACAAACGATCGGTTCACGAAAAACCGTCCCATCCAAAATATTACGGATGGTCCCGTTTGGTGATTTCCACATTTGTTTTAAGCTGAATTCTTTTACACGTTCTTCATCAGGAGTAATGGTAGCACATTTGATCCCTACGTTGTATTTTTTGATGGCTTCCGCTGAATCAATTGTAACCTGGTCATTTGTAGCATCGCGATGCTCAACTCCCAGATCATAATATTTAATATCCAGCTCGAGGTAAGGAAGGATCAATTTATCTTTAATAAATTTCCAGATGATGCGCGTCATTTCATCACCATCTAATTCAACCACCGGGTTGGCTACTTTAATTTTGCTCATTTTTAGTATAGTTTAGAGTTTTATTTTAGTTTACAGTTTTTAGTTTATTTGGTTCAAAGCTTAATGAACTTCTTAAGTCTTGATTCTTGTGTCTTTGATCTTGCTTCTCCCTTTCAAAAAGCGGTACAAATATAAGGTTTAGATTGAATTTACAAAGCGAAAAAACAGGGCATTCTGCAATTCTTTTCTGTACGGAATTGTTAGGATTTATCAGGGAATTTAAAGTATTTTTGTGCTTCCGGACACGTTTTTTACGGTTCAATAAACGGGTAAAAAAGACAAATGCCAATAAATGACAGATCAGCTCACACTTATCCTCAATAAAGAACAGATCTCGGCACAAAATCCGCTTGTTTTTCTGCGTAATTTCATTGATCAGCTGCGTCCGGCAAATCCGTTTAAAGTTTCGGGCACCATCTCAAAATTAGCGTCTGTAACACAGCAATTGCAGGCAGATGAAGAATTGAACGTTATCTTTTCTTCTAAAATTGCGGCATTGGTGGTGGAATCAAAAAAAGCCGAGCTGTTCACACAGGTTAACTTTTTAGCATCCAAAGGCCTGTTGTCCGAATTACGTCTGCGCCTGTTCACCAAGATCCTGCCAAAGGTAGAATCCACAGGCGATTTAAAAGGGATCATCAACAGGGTGTTTCATAAACGCACTGATCACATCTGGCTGGAACTACTATCAGCACAAGCGGTCAACGATTTTTTACTTTCATTGAAGATCACGCCGGTATACGAGCTGGGGCCCGAACAGCAAGTGGTGGATGACTTGTTGAGCAACATTTACATTATTTCGCAGGTGATCTGTTCGTTAAGCATTGATGTGAACATTGTGAAAAATTACAGCGAAGTACTGGAGATCAACTCGCCGTTTATGCTGCTGCATGAGCACATCGACCGTTGGATCGAAGGATTGGAGCATAAAAATGTAACAGTTGAAAAAACGGAAGAGACCTATCAAAAGATCATTGCAGCGATCCAATCCTGCATTGATTTTATTGAAAAGATAAAACAGAACAAAAATACTTACGGTACCAGCATCGCGCTAACGCTGGTGATCCAGAAATTAACAGGTTGTATTGAACGGATGAACGACCTGATCCATCTGGTGGTGGTGACGAATAAAAATGAGTATGTTGAAAATGTGTACGGGCTTACCAAAAAAATTGTGCGCACCGAAAATCTCAAAAATAGTTTGCGCACTTATTTTAATGATACCATGTCGTTGCTGGCCTTCCAGATCACAGAGCACACCGGTAAGATCGGCGAGCATTATGTAACTTCTACTGCCAAAGAATATTTTCAAATGTTTTGGGATGCGCTCAAAGGCGGACTGGTGGTTGGTTTTATGGTGATCATCAAATACCTGATCAATGCGCTTCATTTGCCTTTGCTGCAGGATACGCTTTTAAAAGGGCTGAATTATTCGCTTGGTTTTATTGGCATTCAGCTGATCCACGGCACACTTGCAACCAAGCAACCTTCCATGACAGCCGCTACCATTGCACATTCCATCGAGAACAGGAGCGAGTCGGAAGGAATAAAAGAGCTGGGTGATTTTATCATTAAAGTATTCCGCAGCCAGTTCATTGCAGTGCTGGGTAATCTTATCATTGCGTTCCCCGTGTCGATGGGATTGAGTTATGCCTGGTTTGCGATCTCCGGGCACCACATTGCAACGGAAGCATCGGCAGTGCATAAAATTCATGATCTTAATCCTATTGCTTCCTTGTGTTTGCTGCACGCAGCCATTGCAGGCGTTATGCTTTTTATCTGCGGAATTTTAGCCGGTATTGCCGAAAATGCAAATGTATTCGGCGGATATTCCACACGCATTAAAAAGCACCGGATCCTGAGGCAGGTGATCGGCAAAAAAAGAACGGAAGCGTTTGGAGAGTATATTGGCAACAACATTGGCGGCCTGACAGGAAATTTCACTCTTGGTTTTTTTCTGGCATTTGTCGCTTTCTTCGGCGCCATCTTAGGCTTACCGCTGGATATACAGCACGTAACATTTGCAAGTGGAAATTTAGGTTTAAGCCTTGCGGCGACGATGGATCACATTCACGTGCGAGACTTGTTAATGGCTATTGCAGGCGTGATCCTGATCGGAACGGTAAACATCCTGGTGAGTTTTTCACTGGCAATGGTGGTTGCCATCAAATCACGCGGCATCAAATTAAGAAGGACCGGAAGTGTGATCGCGTACCTGGGAAGACAATTTTTTAAACATCCCTTGCAGTTTTTTATACCTAAATAAGTTCAAAGTTTAAAGTTCAAAAGTTTAAAGTTTGCTGTGCGCAGATGCTGTGTGGCTGCTTCGGAGCATTTTTTTTCACCACTAAGGCACTAAGGGCACTGAGAAAAAAAAGAAGAAAAAGAGTTTTTGCTGTGTGGCTCCTTCGGAGCGATTTTACCACCAAGGCAAAAGAAAAAGGAGAAAAAAGGAAGTAAAGAAGAAAGTAGACAAAAAAAGAAGTAGACAGTAAACAAGAGAAAAAGACAACTAAGAAGCGCAGATTTTCGGCTAAAACCTTATGTGTTCCTTTGTGCCTTATGTGGTTCAAAAATACAGAGCAAAAAATCTTAATGTCCTCAGTGCCTTAGTGGTAAAATAATCGCGAAAGCGATTCACACAGCAAACTTTAAACTTTTGAACTTTAAACTTTGAACTTTTTTATTCCTTCGTCATTCTCCGCATCAGCTTATAAAAGATCCCCGGAAAATACTGTTTCACATACACCGAAAAAATCTCGTATCCCCCCACAAATTTATGATCGCGGTTACTTTTGATCGCCTTTACAATTCCATTGGCACAGGCCGCCGGGCTCATTCCTTTGTTTTGCGAATCGCTTTTTACGCCGTATTCCTTGCCATCTTCCGTTAGCAGTTTGGTGCTCACATCCGTATTGATAAAACCCGGACTCACGATCAGTACTTTTACATTGTCGTTGTACAGTTCCTGGCGTAATGATTCAAAATAACCGTATAATGCATGTTTGGAAGCGGAGTAAGTGGAGTAGAGCGGAAGCCCGTATTTTCCCATGATGCTGGAGATCACAGCGATCTTCCCACTTTTTTGCTGCTGCATTTTACGTGCAACGGCTTTGGTCAGATTGATCGTTCCGAAAAAATTCACTTCCATTACTTTGCGGTCGATCTCCGTGGAAGTGTTTACCGCTTTGGTCCGGTGGCCCATGCCACTGTTGTTGATCAGCACATCGATGCGGCCGAAAGTGGCCGTTACCAATTCCACTTTTGCATCAACGCTTGTTGTATTTTCCAGGTCAAGCGGAAGGATCAGGATATTCTTCGGATCAATGTTACAGGAAGCTGCCACACGTTTCAATTCATTTTCCCTGCGTGCGGAAAGCACCAGTTTTGCACCGTCTTTCGCACAGGCGTACGCCAATGCTTCACCTATTCCGGAGGATGCGCCGGTAATCCAAATTACTTTGTTTTTTAAATCCAATGTATATAATTAAGGTAAATTTTTTACATTTTCTATTTTGCTGTAACATTCGCAAAATTAAATTCTAAAGCCAATTTTTTAAATTATCAAATGCTTTTCTTCAATACAGCACATTTTCAAATTTTCAAATCAACACATTTTCAAATTATTTTATTGATGATTTTCGTTTTCCGTCCCTGCCGCTAATTTTTCTGAATTCATCAGCTGGGAATTTGCCTGCTGCTGTATTTTACTTACCAGTCCAAACACTTCGCCATAAGGCATACGGCCCAAACTTTTTAAAATAAGGTTGGTTTCATCCAGTGTAAGTGTAAATTTTAATTCTTTCATAATTTATAGTTTAAGAATTTATTAATCAGACCCGATCATGTTCCTAAATTCATTTTTCAAATTATCCGGTACTTCAAACACTCATGATTTCATTTTCAAATTACCAAATTTTCAAATTAGTAAAAACATACTTCAACTTTCCACAATCAAAGAATTAGTAATCTGCACATCAGCAATCATCACATCATTTTTTATTCTTGTCCTGAAAATCCAACGATTTCACACCTAAGAATTTCAACAATTTTTTCGCATTGATCTTCAGCGTTTCTTTTATTTCGGTGATCGCTGTTTTGGCCATGCTTTCATCCGGGCGTGTTTTAAAACGCGAATCGCGGTACACAAAATCTTTTCCGGCAGGCGTATAATAATAGCAGTAAAACGATTTACGGCTTTCATCTTCCGGAATGTTGATCTTTGCATAACCGTGGTACGATGTTTCATCCGTTACCATGATCGCCGCCTGGTTAAAATAAGGCATCACTTTCGAAATACAATTTTTTACATCCTTGTCCCAAAACTCCAATGCACCGCCGTATTCATCTTTCCAGTTCTTATTTAAATAGATCAGTAAATTGATCCTGCGGTGCAATTTTGCAGCAGGGTTCATGTTCACATCCACGTGAATGTCCACAAAGCTGCCCGGTCCGCCCTGGTGTACACCCGATCCTAATGAATCATACGTAGAGCTTAATCCTTCAATTCCGGTAGCTTTGCTGATCCATTCATACATTTCCGGCGAGTTCAGAAAATCGCGCAGCTCGTTAAACTGAGGGTGATAACGGTCCAGATGGTATTCCTCCGATTTGTTTTCGTTAATGCTTTTGCGTTTCACTTTCAGCGCATCCAACTTCGGAAAATGATCGTATAAAGTGGTTGCAACATCATTCAGTAAAAAATCCGGCAAAGCAATGTGTTTACAAGGCTCGGCACTTTCAAACTGTTTGCGGATCTCGGTTATTTTTTCTTCGCTTAAATAAGCAGGGTTCAGCAGGTTTTTCATAGTCAGTAATTAATGCAAGCAAAAATACGCAAATTATTGCTTATTTCTGATACCCTGTTCATGGTAAATTGCTGATTTTAATCCGCTTTTAAACTCCTGAAAGCGGCATTAATTCTTTTTTGTTTTATATTTGTACATCCCCCGGTTCAATACAATGATTGTTTTTTTAATTCATTCAAAAAATTCCTCCATCCTGGCTGCAAAATGATAAAAAAAATGTTCCTGTACTTTTTCATGTTCATTGCAACAGCGGGATTTGCACAGAATAAAAAATGGATCCTTGGAAGCCCCATGACCAATGCTTTCGGTACACTCAACACATCCACAACCGGTTCTTTGCGTTTTTACGAAGCTGATTTTACCGGCGCTGTACCTGTATTTCCGCCAAGGATCCTTGGAGCCAGTGTAAATGCCATCTCTTCGGCAGGCCTTAATGAAACGCTCAACAGCACCACCGATTCAACCGGGAATATTCTTTTTTATGTGTTTGCCAATTGTACTTCCGCCTTTTCGGGAAGCACAACGGATAATATGTATTTTGTTGCTTATGACCCCGCCACTGCAAAAGATGAAGTGTTTGCTACTGTTTTACCAACCGGAACAGGTACAGGTGCTTCCAGCTCAAAAGACCTTAACATTGTAAAAAAAGAAGGAGCCGCCAATCAATATTATGTGATCTATAAAACAGCCTGTATCAATACTTATTCTCCCGATGAGATCAGGTACCTGGTGGTGGATATGAATACCCGGACGGTAAGCAGCCCGGTAACACTGCTTAGCTCAAGCCTGAATGAAGGAATGGCCGTATCGGTAAAAAATTGCGTGCTTAACAACCGCTGGCTTTTTTCCACCAGGTATGCCAGTGGAAGTTATGAAGTTTACCGCTCATCCATTACATCCACAGGGATCTCAACGCCGGTATTGATCTATACGATTGCAATCCCCGGCAATTTTTCACTGGGGCAGGGCGATATTGAAATTTCGCCTGCTTCTGATAAGATCGCGTTTGTAAATTACACGTCTGGCAGTGTAAATAAAGACATTATTCTTTTTGATTTCAATCTGGCAACCGGTGCCATCAGTGGCGAACACTGGATAGATAATCCCGGCAATTATATCATTGAAGTGGAATTTTCGCCTGACGGGCAACGTTTGTTTGCTTTTCGCGGAGGTACATCCGCCATCACACCTTCCCTGTACAACATTGCCGTGCCACCTGCGGGAGTAAATTATACCATAACTCCTGCCGATCAGCTGTCGCTGACGCTGACTGCCAGCCATACGCTGGAAGTGGCGTACGACGGACGTTTGTATTTTGCTTCACAGATCTACAATACAACGCTGAATTATATTTCAAATCCCAATGCTCCCACGGCATCAACAATTATAGGTACAACAGCGCCCTCTTCCTTTGGTGCGGGTAATGCCGTATCGTTTGCCATGCCGGAACAAATTGATGGTGATGATCAGCAAAATATAACACCGAATTTGACGGTTACAGGCCCCGGGCTATTATGTGCCGGACAAAGCGTAACATTAACCGCAGCAGGTGCCACATCCTATACATGGTCGGGTGGAAGCACGGATACAAGCGCTTCCACAACCGTATCACCTGCAACAACCACTGCATATTACGTAACAGGTACAAACGGCTGTGCTGCTGTTACCGATACAATTACAGTGCAGGTGGATTTGCCTTTTAATATAACTGTTACTGCCAGTGATGATAGCTTATGCTCCGGACAATCCGTAACACTCAATGCCTCGGGAAGCCCAACGTATCAATGGAGTGGAGGCAGCACCGCAACAGCAGCGTCTGTTAATGTAAGTCCGTTGAGTACCATTACCTATTACGTTTCCGGTGCAGCCAATGCCTGTGCCGCAGATACCGATACACTTACCATTTATGTGGAAACAACGCCAGCGATCAGCGTAACAGGAACAACAGCTATATGTGCGGGGCAAAGTGCAACATTAACGGCAACCGGCAGCAGCAATTATACATGGTCGGGCGGCAGCGCTGCAACTACTGCAGCCATTACCGTTTCGCCTGCGGCAACAACAACCTATTATGTTACCGGCACCAGCCTGCATTGTGGCAGCGATACAGATACCGTTACCGTAAATGTAGATACCATTCCGGTGATTTCCATTTCAGGAACGGATACCATCTGTACCGGACAGAGCGCAACGCTTACAGCAAGTGGCGGGAGCACTTACGCCTGGTCGACAACACAAATAACCCCGGCCATTACCGTTACACCGGCAGCCACTACCACCTACACGGTAAATGGCAGCAACGGCAGCTGTATGGCCACAGTTGCAACATTCGACCTGGTTGTAAACCCGGTTCCGTCAGCAATCATTACAGGACCGGCTTACCTTTGTACCGATGTATCAGGAAGCTATACGGCAGTGGTCAGCAGCGGCGCCATTCCGTATCAATATGCATGGTCAACCGGCAGCAGCACTTCCATCATCAGCATTACACCGGTAACAACGCTGACACCTTTAAATGTAGCCGTAACAGATGCAAATGGTTGCAGCAGCACTTCTTCTTATACCATTACAACAGTGCCGGATCCACTGGCAATTGTCACAGAAAGCGGTTCGGGCTGTGCTCCTTTGAATGTTAATTTTGCCAGCGAAGCCACTACTGCTATTTCTTTTGAGTGGCAATTCGGCGATGGTTTTACATCCACTGAACAAAATCCATCACATGCATTTTCCAACAGCGGTTCTTATTCGGTAACGCTGATCACCACCAACATGGCCGGTTGTTCCGATACGCTGGTGCTTGATTCGGCGATCACGGCATATCCTTCGCCTGTTGCGGACATCAGCTCTACGGGAGACGTAAGCACCGATCATCCGCTTTTAACCGTTTACAATAATGCGCAGAATGCCGACAACTGCATTTTGTATTTCGGCGATGGAACATCACTTGCAGGCTGTAACTGGAGCGATGTTTCCCATGCTTATGAACAGGAAGGCAATTATGCGGTTACGCAGATCGTAACAACTGCAAACGGTTGTACCGACACGGCAGTGATCTACATCAACGCCAGTTACGAAAGCACTCTTTTTGCACCCAATGCAATTACCGGCAACAGCAATGGTTTGAACGATGTGTTTTACATTTACGGAACAGGATTACTTGATTTTCATTTAACGATCTACGACCGCTGGGGCGAGCGCATCTTCGAATCACATGATCAGTACCAGGGTTGGGACGGCACTTACAAAGGCAAGCCGGTAGAAGAGAGTGTGTATGTGTGGAAGGTGGATTACAGTACCAAACGCACAGGCCAGGAATCAAGAATAGGGCATGTGACCGTGCTCAGGTAAGCGGCATTTTTTAGGCCCGCTTGCGGTTTTTTGCAGCTATTAAAATCCAAAAGAAAAGCATCGTTAACCTCTTTTTATTTTATATTTGTGCGTTAGGAAAACAGTACATCCAACGCAAAAAAATCTATATCAAATTACATTTCAACTCTATGAAACAGCTTAATCTGAAATCCCTTTTGCCAATAGTTACCGCTATTGTAATTTTTATAGCACTTACGTTCGGCTATTTTACACCGCTTTTAAAAGGCAAGGTGATCGTGCAAAGCGATATGACGCAAAATCGCGGAATGGCAAAAGAGGTTACTGATTTTAAAGCGCAATATCATACGGAACCATTGTGGACCAACTCCATGTTCGGAGGGATGCCCGCCTACCAGATCGCGATCTCGTATCCGGCCAATTTAGTAACACCGCTGCGCAATGTATTTATGCTCTGGTTCCCAACGCCCGCCAATATGGTATTTTCCTACATGCTGGGCTTTTTTATTTTATTGCTTGTACTCCGGGTTGATAAATGGCTGAGCATTGTCGGGGCCATCGGATTCGGGTTTTCCGCATTCTTTTTCCTCATCATTGATGCCGGGCATAATACACAGGCATTGGCAATCGGTTACATGGCGCCTGTATTTGCAGGTGTGATCCTGGTATGCAGAGGAAGATACCTGGTAGGAGGCGCACTCACTGCTTTGTTTATGGCGCTGGAATTATTATGCAATCACCCCCAGATCGCTTATTACCTGATCCTGTTCTGCCTGATCTATGTAGCTTTTGAGTGGTTTGCACGCATCAGACAAAAAGAATACAAAGATATTTTAAAAGGATTGCTTGTATTTATGATCGCCGGTGTTTTGGCAGTTGGCTGTAACATCAGCAACCTGTGGAACACCTACGATTATGCAAAATATACCATTCGTGGTCCTTCCGAATTAACATCCGCAAAAGGAGAAGAAGCAAACCAAACAAGTGGTTTAGATAAAGATTATGCAACACACTGGAGCCTTGGAAAAGCAGAAACCATGACGCTGATGATCCCCGGTTTTAAAGGCCTGGGCGATGGGATCCTGATCGGTGAGAACAAAGATGCTGTGAAAGACCTTGATTCGCAAATGAAACAGGTGGCTTCCAACTTCCCGCAATACTGGGGCGATCAGCCGGGTACCTCTTCACCGTACGCAGGTGCCATCATTGTGTTTTTATTTGTGTTGGGATTATTTATTGTGCCCGGCCGTATCAAATGGGCGCTGGTGGCCATCACTATTTTTTCGATCACGCTGGCATGGGGAAAAAACATGATGTGGCTTACCGATCTGTTCCTTGATTATTTCCCGGGATACAACAAATTCAGGGCTGTATCCATGATCCTGGTGCTGGCAGAAGTGGCCATCCCGATCCTGGCTGTATTAGCGGTGGATAAAATGCTGAAAACACCCGATCTGTTCAAACAAAAAATAAAACTGGTATTTGGCAGCCAGGAAGTGACTTTTCAGAATGCACTGATCATTTCATTTGTAGTCACCGGCGGCTTGTCGCTATTGTTTTACCTGATGCCTTCGCTTACTGATTTTACATGGTGGAGGGATGATGAGATCCTTGGCAGTTATGCAAAAAGCAACGGCCAGGAGGTAGCCGACCAGATTGCACAGGCATTGCAAACAGCGCGCATCGCAATTTTTAAAGCGGAAGCCATCCGCAGCTTCCTGTTCATTACCGGTGCTGCTGCATTGGTATGGATGTATGCAAAAGCAATTATCAATAAAGGCATATTGCTTCCTTTGTTAGGGATTTTAATTTTATTCGACCTTGCAATGGTGGATAAAAATTTCCTGAATGATAAAAATTTTACAAGCAAACAGGAAGCAAAAAATCCGTTCCCGGAAACGGCTGCCGATAAAGCGGTGCTGGAAGATAAAGATCCCAGCTACAGGGTGCTGGACGTTACCGATCAGCAGAACGGGCCGTTCAACAGCGCCCGTGCATCGTACTATCATAAATCAATCGGCGGTTATCATGCTGCAAAATTAAGACGTTACCAGGAGCTGATCCAGGCGCACATTGTGGACAATATGCAAAATGTGATGGGAGCACTCAGGGCGCCAAATCCTACTGATTCGTCTATCCGTGCAACGTTTGCAGAACAGGGTGTTCTGAACATGCTGAACATGCGTTACCTGATCTACAATGCAGATGCACCGCCGATCAAAAACCGTTACGCCTTAGGCAATGCATGGTTTGTGAGCGATATTAAAATGGTTGCAAATGCAGATGAGGAATTAAAAACAATCGGGGAAGTAAATCCCGGCCGCACCATTGTGGTTGATGAGCGCTATAAAGCACAATTGGATGGCTTTACACCAAAACCCGACAATACGGCGACCATTAAATTGACGGATTATAAACCGAATGATCTGAGCTATGAATCCAATGCTTCTTCGGAACAGCTGGCTGTTTTTTCTGAGATCTATTACAAGGACTGGAATGCGTATGTGGATGGCAAATTAACACCGCATTTTTCTTCCGATTGGGTATTGCGCGCAATGCGTGTTCCTGCAGGAAAACATACGATCGAGTTTAAATTTGAACCGACAATATATTATACTGGAGAAAAAATTTCGCTTGCTTCCTGCTTATTATTATTCGGATTCATCGGGGTTTCATTGTTTATGGCCTGGAAGAAAAAAGAAGTATAGATTGCTTAATAATATAGGTGTTGTTGTGAGAAAATGTTGTTTTTTACCAGATTTACGAATAATACTGTCATCCCGCACCTGTTGCGGGATCGGTTAATTAAAGACTGCAAGCATTTACGGGATCCCGCAACAGGTGCGGGATGACAGCTCTGGAGAGGATTTCTATTTCCACATCAACATTGTTCTACAACATAACCATAATATGCAAACAGCCTCCTGCTTAAAGCTTTAAAAAAGCATACAAGCAGGAGGCTGTTTTTTGCAATAAATGTTAAAGGAATATCCGGAACTTTGCACCATGAAAAGAAATTATTTTAAGAACGTCATTGCGAGGGCTTTTCGCCCGAAGCAATCTCATTCTAGCTTTATACTCTGGTGTGAGATTGCTTCGGGCGAAAAGCCCTCGCAATGACGCACAAATTAAGCTTTTTTCAATTAAAATAGTTATAAGCTTGGAGCCTTGTATTAGAAAGATGTAGGTTTTTATTTGAATCTTTAGAGATATAAAATCGAATGCTGCTTTATTTCATCTTCTTTTCTTTTTGTCTTGAAACAAAAAGAAACAATCCCGCACCTGCGGGACAAGAACAATCCGCCGCGGCGGACCACGCACCATCCGACGCTTCCCGGCTACTTGTTCCGGCCCCCGCGCCCTTCTAAATTTATTTTTCTTACTCCCTTCGGATCGGATAGATTAAAACCCCGCTACATTTCTCAAACATTTTGCTGCCGTTTTTTCAAAACAATAACATACTTATTCTGCAGACTCTTTCGGCCTGTTCAGTAATAGCGGGAATAAGCGCAAGAAAAATCATAGCTACGAAGCGATCAACCGCATGCGCGAAATTAACCGCGGTTTTCCTGTAGCGACAGCGGAAGGAAAAATTACCTTACAGGCAGAAAAGGTTTTTGTTACTTTTTGCCTTCAAAAAGTAAAAGGTAGAGATAAAACCTACATTTTACTAATGCAAAATCAAGCTTGGTATAAACTTTCCGATTTCAATAAATATTAAAGGATTGTCGGAGCTTCGTCCACAAAAAACACTTTAAGATTTTATCATGATAGTGTATCATCAGATCCAATTAAACCACATAAGGCGAGATATAAATATCAATTGTATTTTTTCTTACAACCCGCTTAACACACAAGCTCTTTTGAAAATTACACGTTCGGATTCACATCTTACCTTATGTGTTTCTTTGTGCCTTATGTGGTAGATTAGGCAAGTCGGTTAAATGAAGTAATGGTTCAACTCCCCAATAAACTAAATATTAATAGAGAACCGTTTCAGATTTTTCCGGATCTTATTGTTTAAATCCGGACTGGCATTCAGCTTCAACGTTAGCAGAATAAATAGCCCGCCTACAATGGAACTTCTTACCGCTATATCGAAAATTAAATTATGCAGGTTCGGGATAAAATAACCCGGTAAAAATGCAATGATCGCGATCACTATCAGTTTCAGGGTATTCATATCATACGGTTGCATTCCGTATTTGAAGTATAGCAAAAAATACCTCATGCTATTCGCCACTGTAACTGTTAATACTGTAGCTACTGCCGATCCCATAATTCCATACAACGGAATAAAAATATAATTCATCAGGATCACCACACCTACCAGTATAAAAATAAAATACGTATCGTAGCGGTAATAAGCAGAATTGGAAGTGATTACCTGGTTGATACCCGTCGCCATTTCTACGAGGTACCCGGCAGCTAAAACTAAAATAATATTTTTCCCGGATGCATACGCCGCGGGAAGCATGTGCATGATGTTATCGATGTTTGCCCAAATGCCGATAAATAATAAAGCGCCTATTGCCAGCTGGCTGTTGCAGCTTTGATTGTAGAGTTTATCAATTTCTTTTATTTTTCCTGTTTTGAAATTTTCTGCTACAATGCCTGATGCGATCCGGTACAGCGAACGTGCAGGGATTAAAATGATGGTTCCAAAATTCATGGCAATGCCGTAGATCCCGGTTTTTTCTTCTCCCAGCAGCTGATTGATCATTACCGTATCAATATTTAAAATAACCGCACCGGCGCCACCGGCAATAATGGAGTACATGCTCAGCTTAAACATTTCTGCCCTTAGTTCCTTGCTCATAAAGCCGCGTACCGGTTTAATGTGCCATTCGCCCTGCTGCACAATATAAAATACCAGCATCAGCGTAGGCAGGCAGGTAAAGGTCATGTAGAGGAAAATAAATACTTTAAAATCGATCAGCCCGAAAGCTGAAAGTGCCAGGATCCCCAGGATCATGATCCGCAAGAGAAATTCTTTTGTGAACGACCCGGCAACGGAGCTATAACAGGCACGCAAATAACTATCGAACATGTTAAAGAATACCGTAAAAAAAGTAAGCGGCATCAGGTAAAACATATACGTTACAAAAAGAGGGGATTTGGCCTGGCTGCTTTCGATGAGGTGTGGCTGTAAAAATAAAAATACGATCCAGGCAAGCAGGCAGCCAATCACTGAAACTGCAATAGCATAAAATAAAAAGCCGTGATGGCCTTTTTCATGATCTCTGAAATAGGGAAAAAAACGGGTGGTGACCGCAATAAAACCAAGGTTGGCAAATTGTGCGAACAATGCAGCATAGGAAATAATGATCCGGATAGCGCCGTTTTCTGCCAGGCCAAGTCGTGCCATCCACACAAGCGTTACAAATCCCATTCCCGCTCCCAGGTAGGAGTAAAAGGCATTTTTTGTTGCTTGTTTTTCTATAATTCCCATGTTGCCGTAGGCTGTTTAAAACTGATCACGGTTCAATGGTGTACCGGCTTTCAGATCTGTTTTGGCCGCTTTCCCAATTACATCTTCCCAATATTTAGGCGCTAATCCACTTGCCGGGCGGATGATCCTCAAATTGTCTGCACTTAAAAGCTCGCCTTTTTTGATGTCTTTAGAAACGAAGATCGATCGTTTAAATTGTACGCTTTTTTCTTCTGCCGGGAGGATCCCGTATTTTACCGTTCCTAATGCTAAAAATGCACGTTCGGTTTCTGTTACCAGCGATTTTAATTCTTCCGGCTCCAGTGAAAATGCACTGTCCACGCCACCATCAGCCCTGCGTAATGTAAAATGTTTTTCAATCACGCAGGCGCCCAGCGCAACTGCGGCAACCGAAACGCCTGTGCCCATGGTATGATCTGATAATCCGATCAGGCATTTATGTTTTTCATACATATCAGGTATTGTCAGTAAATTAGTATTTTCAGGTGTTGCAGGGTACGTGCTGGTACATTTTAATAAGATAATATCCTTGCATCCTGCTTTACGAAGTACTTCTACACTTTCAATAATATCTTCCAGAGTGCTTACTCCGGTTGACAGGATCACGGGCTTTCCTGTTTTTGCAACCTTCCTTAAAAGCGGATGATGTGTATTTTCGAATGACGCAATTTTATATGCCGGTACATTTAAGGATTCTAAAAAATCAACAGCTGTTTCATCAAACGGAGAGCTGAACGCTTCCATTCCTTTTTCTTTTGCACGATCAAAGATCGGCTTGTGCCATTCCCATGGCGTATGCGCCTGCTTGTAAAGATCATGCAGCTCTTTCCCGTTCCACAACGAATTTTTATCCTCTATGGTAAATGCGCCTTTCATTGTGATCGTATCGGCAGTGTATGTTTGCAGCTTTAAAGCATGCGCTCCGGCAGCAGCAGCGGCATCAACAAGCTCCAATGCACGGTCCAGCGATTGATTATGATTTCCGCTCATCTCGGCAATGATAAAAGGCTTTTGATCCTTGCCAACCATGTAACTTCCTATTTTAATACTATTCATATCTTACTCCTTGTTTTATACAATTTATAACTTTTACAACCTTGCACTTCCACGTTTTCCTCATTTGTAAACCCTGCTTTTCTAAAGCTGTTAAGCGATGAAGTGTTTTCAACTTTGATGTATGCGGTGATTGAAGCCTCCGGAAATTTTTGCAAATAATTCCCTGTGGCTTTTTTCAGCATTTCAACCGCAAGCGATTTACCTCTGAAAGCTTCATCGATCGAAATACCTATAACGATCTCCGCCCCTGATTTGTCAATGCGTACCTGTCCTACAGGCTCATCTCGGTCATTTGAAAACAAATAAAAAAAGCAATTTTCCGAGGTTAATTTTAAACGGAACCATCTAACATGATCTTCGTATATTACCTTTTCCTGGCTGAACGAATTGGCCCGTACAGAAGGATCATTCGCCCATTTGTAATATAAATCCGTATCCTCTTCAGTGGCAAATCTAAAATGCAATGTCGATGCTGCCAACTCATTAAAAACTATTTGTAAGCGTTCCGGCGATCTGCCATCGATCATTTTTTTCTGGTTCGCGATCAGCTCATCCAATTGTTCCGGCGCTTTTGCAATTGCTTCCAGCTTTGTTTTGAGCTCTGCCTCTGTGAGCATGTTAAAATCACCAAAACTGATTGCCATTTTATGTTTGATAAGTCCATTCAGAATCCCTGCCTGGTTCTCCGCCGTATACCCCGATATTAATCCAATCCCAACAGCACATGATTCAAGCGAAATGCTGCTGGCCGGGCAAATCGAAACATCACATTTTTTTAATAATACAGCAAGCGCTTCCGCAGAAATATTAAAATGCGGAACAATGTTTACCTGCTTGTTATTTTCAATCAATTGTTCAATCTTTTTTAAATGCGGATTGACCGCGCCCAGCATCAGGTGAATTTCTTCTATCGCACTCATAGCGATCAATGCCTCTGTAAATTTTTGTGTCAGGTTGTTTTCATCAGCAGCACCCATACTGATAAATGCTTTTTTTATGGAGGTTATATTCTTTATTGGCTCCGTGTTTTCTAAAATTTTTTTTCTTAATAAAACATAATCCAACCCTAAATAAAATTGAGTATAATCTTCCGCTCTATAATCTGTTGGCACAATTCCCTCTGCATGATTAATAATGGCATCTGCAACATGGTGCCAGTCATGCATATCGTCAATTACCACCAGCTTTGCACCGCTGGCTTTAATTGCTTTTTGATAATCCGTTTTAAAATGATAACCATCCAGCACAACCACATCAGCTGGCTGAATGTGGTTTAAGAAATGAGCTGCGTCGCTTTCATAATCATCCGTTTGCGGCAGCGCAATAATTTTTTCTGTACAATTCCGAATTGCATTTATAATACTGCCTGCAGGCGACTGGATCGCAAAAGAGATCTCAAAACTATTTTTCAGCATTTCTGCTAAAGCAATACAGCGTATCACGTGCCCCATTCCAATTGAGGGTCCGCCATCAGCACGTATGATAAGGTTGGGTTTCAAGATAAGTTTAAGATGAAGCAACAGGTTTTAAGATCTCCACATGCTTTTGTTTGGCAAGCTCCAGCACTTTACTATCATATACCGATGCTTTTGCATGCTCGGTCATTTCTGCACGTTTCAGCGTATATTCATTGATGTAGCGGTCAAGGTGGCTTGATCTCAAAGCAAATGTCATAAAAAAGGAGATCCGCTCATGCTGTTGGTCTTTTTTTAAAAATGCAGGAACCATTCCTTCGCGCCCCGATTTATTAATGGATACGCCGGGGAAAAAGCGTAAACGTACAGCATTTCCGCTGTGCAGGGTTTTTAAGTTCCACACAGCCACATCGCCTACTTCATTATCTACAAATACAGCTTTGCCATCTGCATTTTTATGCGATCCTGTTTTTATTTTTAACCCACCGCTGTAATCTTTGTGGTTTTGCAGGTATATCCCTAAACGGATCAGCGTATACTCGCCCTGCCAGTCCGGGCCATTCAGATCTGTACGATCAATATTATCACGGTGAAACCCTCTTAATCCTGTTCCGATCTGGTAAGAGCTGTCGCCGAAATAAACCAGATCGTTGCTGTTTAATATCGTTCTCGCGATCTGCAAAATGCGATCATCCAAAAGTACATGGCTTAATTTTTCCTTACTTAAAAGATCTCCCTTATTGTACTTTGCTTTTGTAGGCAAATTTGGTAACTGGTAATCCAGTTTTTTACTTTTGTCGATCTCGTATTGCTCATATGCCAGCTTTCTGAACTGTTCAATTTCAGCTGCAGAAAATACATGCTCTACCAACAGATAACCTTCGTTATCAAATTTTTTTTTATCAATAAGTACGTTGCTCATGTTTATACTTTTTTTTGTTCAATGTGTGCATTTATCGCCACCAGTTGCGGGTGCGTTTCCAAAATGTGTTCTATTTCATTATATGGCAGCCGGTCGGCATCATATTCTTCGATCAGCTTTTTGATCAGCTCAAAATCTTCCGCTGTATCCACTGTGATCCGTAAATGATTTTCTTTTTTTTCCTGTTTCACATGATAAAATTCAACTTTACCGCTCCTGTTTTTCCAGATGTAGGGTGTAACATGTTCCAGGTCACCTTTATCCATTGCATTTTTAAAAGCGTCTTCAAGCAATTGGAATGAAAAGATCTCAAAATCAAATCCTCTGGCAAACGTGCGCTCTATCACGTTGCTCATGTATAAATCCGGATTGTTGAGATTTAAATATTTTTCAATAGAGTTTCTGATGAGGTGCTGGTCAATCAGCGGACAATCGGAGGTAACGCGGACGATTACATCAAATTTAAATTTTACTGCTGTTTCGTAAAAACGGCTCAATACATTATTTTCGCTCCCCCTGTGAAATTTAATAGCATGTTCAATGGAATAATCACAGATGCGGTCATCCGTATGATTTGTTGTAGTAGCGATGGCAACATCAAACCCTGTTTTTTGCAGGCGCTCAATATGATATTGAAGCAGGGGGATGTTGTTTATTTCTTTAAATATTTTACCGGGCAGGCGCGTACTGGTCATGCGTGCCTGCGTAATAATGCCAATATGTAGAGGTGCCGTGTTCAATTAAGATTGTTTTTCCAACAGGTACATATAATCTACGTTTGAAGGATTATTGATATACGGATACATTTCTTTTTTTACAAGCTTCAGATCCGGGAATTGCTCTATAAATAAAGCAGCATAATCAGCTTTCCATAAATAATTTGTATTGCCGCGGTAATTGATTTCCGTCGTTTTTTCTGCAAAGTATTCGAATCCCCAGATGTATTTTTTAGAGCAACGGTACATTTCACCCATGATCTTCGGAAGGTCGGCAGGTAAGATATGGATCAGCACACCATTGGTGCAAACCACATCAAAATAATCGTTCTTAAATGGCAGGTCAAAGCCCGAACCACAGATGATATTTATATTTTTTGTATGCTTTTTGGCTTCCTCAACCGCATATTGCTGCAATTCTATTCCGTATATATTCTCAAATCCCATGCGCTGCAGTCCGCTTAACTGCATCCCAATGTTACATCCAACTTCCAGTATTTTTATATCTTTTGGCAGTTCACCAAGAAAACGGGAATTCATATCGATCTTCGTGGTACCCCAATTCGCTTTATAAAAATTATCCCACTCTTCCGAAGAAAATGAATTGCGATCGGTGTACTCTTTACCGAAATCACCTTTCCAGAATTCTATTTGTTTTGTTTTCATAAGATTTGATCCCTTTTAAAATAAGTATGTGAATTTAAGAAATTATTGAATATAACGGATGCTACCGGCTGTAAATCTCTTTCAGTAATTTCCTTGCAAGGATTGGCCGGTAATGAAAATTATCATAATAATTATGAATATCATTCGTATAAGCGTTCACTCCCGAATAATCATATACATTGGCAGCACCAAAAATGTTTTTTAGTGTTTCAATATCCTCCGTATTAAAATACAACTGGTCGTACATCGGGCTCAGTACAATTTTATAGCATGTATGGTTTTTATCAAAAACAGCTTTGATCTCCTTTAAAAATTGCTGTTGTTTTTCCTTAATTACCGGGATCAGCAATTTACGTTTTGTTACGGTGTCCCTGAAATAAAAGTCGCGGCTCTTATCTTTATAATACGCAATGCTGTCGGCTATCAGCGCATCGTCATACTTCTTGTAAAAGTACTCATTGTTTTGTTCTGTAACCCTTACCTGGCCCGGAAGAATGGCAAAATTGTTTTTCATGTACCATTTGATCTTGCCTGTAAGTTTATAATCTGCATATTGGAGGCAGAAAAAGTTGGAGAAATAATTCTTGAACATGGAGAGCTGATAGCTAAGCTTATTTTCGCCCGAAACATCCGGGTGGGGGGAATGAATATAATCGAAACGCGGTTCCGTTCCTTTGAATGTAGAAATATCCATTACCAACAGACAATTTTTTAACGGGATCTGTTCTTTATCAAGATATTTTATTTTGGAATACACTCCGTAAAGAATCTCTGATGCTGCGGGATAATGAAAAACATCGCCTGTGGTATGAATGTATTTTTTCCAGTCTTCTGCGTGAAAAACATATGATTCGCAGCTACCCATGATAAATGAATCATAATGATATTTGTCCTTGTTGGCCTGCAGCATTTCGGTAGATATATATTCCCGGTTAAGCTCGTATGGCTGATGATCATAATAATTTTCGAAAGAAACGCTTTTGTAAATAATTTTGAACGGATCCGTAACCAGGTAAAAAACAGTCAGAAAAAGGAAGGGGAGCGCCAGTAGAAAAATTTTCCACAGAAAGGAATAAACAGAGTTGCTTTTTTTTGTTTCCATTTCTTAAAACTGAAAATATATAAATTGTTGCTGCCCTGATTTCTGAAAGAAAAGAATGCCCAGAATCAGCATCAGGTAAATAAAATAACGGATCACAAATGGACGCTCACTAATGAACATTACAATACTCTTTTTGCGGTTGAGATATTCTACCGAAATTAAAAAAAGGATCAGGCCCAAGGACCAGAAATAGTCGGATTTAACAGATGTCCATTTGTTAAGCGATGTATTGATAATGACTCCTTTGCCGGAAGTGATATTGTCGAGGATCGTATGCAGCTCACCGGATAAACCGGTAAACAAATGCTTTACAATATAAAACGCATTGGAGATGGTATCCGCTCTGAAAAAGATCCAGGCAATGGAAACCAAAGAAAAGGTAATGAGAATATTTATAAATTTCGGTAGCCGGAAGGTGATGCTATTCTTCGTGGCAAATCGTTTTTTCATGTTTTCAGCTACCAGCATAGTTCCGTGTAATGCTCCCCATATAACAAAAGTCCAGTTAGCTCCATGCCAGATTCCACTGATCAGAAACACCACAAATAAGTTAAAATACCATCGGGGTACAGCAACGCGGTTCCCTCCCAACGGAATGTATAAATAATCTTTAAACCAGGTAGAAAGAGAGATGTGCCAGCGGCTCCAAAATTCGGAAATAGAAGCCGAAAAATAAGGGTAATTAAAATTGCGCATCAGCTTAAATCCCATTACACGGGCCGCGCCGATAGCAATGTCGGAATAGCCGGAAAAATCGCAGTAGATCTGGAATGAGAAAAATATAGTGGCAAGAATCAGCGGTAAGCCCTGGTATTCATGTGGATTATCATAAACAATGTTTACCATGTAGGCAAGTTGGTCTGCAATCACTACCTTTTTTAAAAATCCCCAGGCCATTAATTTTAACCCCGATGCTGCATCCGAATAATCAAATGTTTTACGCTCATGAAACTGGTGGATCATGTTTTGTGGTCGCTCGATCGGGCCAGCTACCAGCTGCGGATAAAACATGACATACAGCGCATAAATTCCGAAATGCCGCTCCGCCTCCTGGTGGCCGCGATATACCTCGATCGTATAACTCATTGCCTGGAAGGTATGGAAAGATAAGCCGATCGGCAGCAGGATCGATAAATAAGGAAGATGGTTGTGCATGCCAAGCTCATTGAGCGCACCGGAAATGTTGTGATTGAAAAAATTATAATATTTAAACACTGCCAGCACACCAATATTGGCAATCAGGCTTACGATCAGCCAGCGTTTACGTGTTGCACCCTGCGCCCGTTCAATTAAAAGCCCCGCACAATAATCGATCACAATAGTAAAACCGAGAATAAGAATGTAAACAGGAACAAAGGCCATATAAAAATAACAGCTGGCCATAAGTAAATGAAACCATCTGTATTTATGGGGTAATAAAAAATACAGAAGCGTTACAAGCGGAAAAAATAAAAGGAACTCAAATGAATTAAATAACATCTTAATAGGAACGCATTTCTAATAATTTATCTAATAAAACTGGTTGATCGTATCGATCACATACTCCTGATCATCATCACTCAGCGAATGGTACATCGGGATGCTCAGGCATTTTTCATAATATGCTTCCGCAGCCGGGAAATCACCTTTTTTAAAACCAAATTGTGCATAGTAGGGCATCAGGTGAACCGGTACATAATGCACCTGCGCAAAAATATTATTTGCACGCAAATGTTCGTATAATCCCAGGCGGTTGTTCACACGGATCACATACAAGTGATAGGCATGTCCGGGGATTGAAAGTGGTGCAGCAACATCCTGATCTTTGAATGCGGCATCGTATCGTTTTGCAATTATTTTTCTCCGTTCCAGGTTGGCATCGGCTCTTTCCATCTGGGAAGTGCCCAGCGCCGCCTGAAAATCCGTTAAGCGGTAATTGTAGCCAAGTTCCTGCATTTCGTAATACCAGGGACCTTGTGCAACTTCTTCCGGAGTGTTTTTAAACAGCGATGCATCTTTTGTAATACCATGTGTGCGCAGCAGCAATAGTTTTTCATACAGCGCTTTATCATTCGTTGTGATCATTCCACCTTCGCCTGTAGCAATGTGTTTTACCGGGTGAAAAGAAAAGATCGCAAGATTGGCAAAATTACCATTGCCGCATTTTTGCTGTTGGTTTTTACTGTCGGTAAAATAGCCACCCGGAGCGTGGCAGGCATCTTCAATGATCCAGCAGCCGAATTCATCAGCCAGTTTTCTGAATGCTTCCAGATCAACCGCATTTCCTGCAAAGTCCACCGGGATAATTCCCTGGAAATAGCTTTTCGGATGTTGTTCCAATAAGGCCCGTACTTTATGTATATCCAGTAAAAAAGTGTCAGGATCAATGTCTGCAAAATGTACCTCGCCGCCGCAATAGCGCACACAGTTGGCGGATGCGGCAAACGTGATGGGGGTGGTGATCACGCGCGAGTTTTTTGTTACATTCAATGCCATCGCGCATAAGTGCAGCGCTGCAGTACCGTTGGAAAGCGCTACCGCATATTTTGCTCCCACGTATTCCGCAAACTTTTTTTCGAAAATAGCGATCGAAGGACCTTGTGTTAAAAAATCGGATTTAAGCACCGTTACAACCGAGTCAATATCCGCATCAGTGATCGTTTGACGGCCGTATGGAATAGATTTCGATTTGATCGGATGGCTCATGTTCTTGATATAAATTGCAAAATAATTGGTACCAGTTAAATGGAAAATTCAGGATCCACATGCTCTTTGATCAGGATACGCAGATCTTCAACGCCCACCCATTCCTTATTTTCGCCGGAGTTATATTGAAATCCGTGCGGAACAGGAGCTGCATTAAAATGTTTGATGTATTCCTGCAGGTGAAAGCTTGGTACCTGCGGCAGGATCGCGTAATATTTTCCCAGGTCATAGGTCGAAAAAGAATCGGAGGAAGTGATCATTTCTTCATGTACTTTTTCACCCGGGCGGATGCCGACAACTTCCTGTTTGCATTCAGGAGCAATAGCCGTAGCCACATCCGTAATTTTGTAGGATGGTATTTTCGGAACAAAGATCTCGCCGCCCCATGCTGTTTCCAATGCGTGTAAAACCATATCCACACCGCCTTGCAGCGAAATGTTAAAACGCGTCATGTTCGGATCCGTAATCGGCAGTACACCGCTTTTTTTCTTTTTAAGAAAGAAAGGGATCACCGAACCATTTGATCCCATTACATTTCCGTAACGTACCACCGAAAATTTTATATCGTGTTTTCCTTTAATATTATTTGCAGCCACAAACAATTTGTCGGAGCATAATTTAGTGGCCCCATACAGGTTGATCGGTGCAGCAGCTTTGTCCGTAGACAAAGCAACCACATTTTTTACTTCCGTTTCCAATGCCGCATTGATCACATTCTCTGCCCCAAGCACATTTGTCTTTACACATTCCATTGGGTTATATTCGGCAATAGGCACATGTTTCATTGCTGCTGCATGAATTACAAAATCAATATCTTTAAACGCTTTTTTTAAACGGTCGGCATCCCGCACATCACCAATAAAATAACGTATCCCCGGATATTTACTTTGTGGATATTCCTGCGCCATTTCAAATTGTTTTTGCTCATCGCGGGAAAAGATAACAAGGCGTTTTATCTGGGGAAATTTTGTTAAAATATTTTTTGTAAGGTGTTTCCCAAGCGAACCGGTTCCGCCTGTAATTAAAATTGATTTTCCGTTTAGATCCAACATTATAGCTGTTTTTTATAAAGGCCAAAAATACACAGAGTTTACTGAATTACCAAAGATTTTAGACATCGCTTCCATCAGCCGGAAGAGCCGTGTTATTTCTTATGTGTGGCTATAAATTTTTCAATATCCAGGAACAGGTCTTTGTTTGCTTTTATCCAGTCGAGATCCTTGTCCCACCATTTAAATTCCTGTAAAAAATCGATCTGTTCAGGCGTAAACCGGTAGCGGATCAGCTTTGCAGGAACACCTCCCACAACGCTGTATGGCGCCACATCCTTGGTAACCACAGCTCCGGCCGCCACAATAGCGCCATTCCCGATGGTAATTCCCTGGATCACCGAAACTCCGTTACCTACCCACACATCGCTGCCGATATACGTTGGTTCATATTCATTAAAAAGATCCTTTTCCACGATCACCAGTCCGGATGATTGACCCAGTGTAGAATAAAACAAAGGATGCGGGGAAACAAATTTTTCTGCCGGGTGCGCTGCCAGCCCGATATAGGAAAACGGGCCGATCCCCGAAAATTTTCCCATCTTCACATTCTGCAGCTGTGCATTGCGCCCTACTGTTGCAAAATCAGTAAATTCAACATTTTGCAAACGGGCATATTTATAAATCGTATTGTAATTGCCAAATGTGCTGTTTTTGGTAATTTCCACCATATATTCCAGCTTCAGGTGTTTCCCGCGATACTTGGATTCCAGTCGCCATTTGGTATACAGCCATTTTAGCCAATAAGTGAGCGGGTTTAAAAAAAGTGATTTCATGTGCTATAATTTAATCCGTTTAAAAGCATCGATGAATGAAACATCGCTTGCATTGTATATCTCGCAGTTGCGCGTTTTTGCATAATCATTCACAGCTGCGTAGCCCGAAAATACCTTGCTCATTGTTGCCAGTATTTCTGCCATATTAAAAACTTCCTTTAAATGCGCTCCTTTATAAAACGGAACAAAGGTTGTTTTTTCACCGTCGCTATAAAAATGCGTGTGTTTTACACAGAGCACATTCTCATCATTTACATGCATCTGTTCATGCCATGTATGATCGGCTCCAAACAAATAAATTTCCTTAAAGCCCATATTAATGCTCAAAAATAAACAAGCCGTAAGTATATTCTGACTTTGCATCATGGCCATGTTGCGCTTGTAAAAAAAGTGCCCGATCCCTTTAAATCCTTTAAAAACCGTATAATTGAAATAAACGATCCGGATGTTCGGGTTTTGTTTTTCCAGCGTGCTGAAAGATGTTGACTTTTTTGCTTCCGGCGGAACAAACAGGTACAGCGGCCAGGTGGTTTTTGTTTTCAGATCGTCCATTACTTTCATAATGGCAGCATTGTCGCCTTTTTGCAGCCAAAAGCTCGAATCCAGCATGACATAATACTCCGGCTTTAATTCCGAAAATTCTTTTGCCATGGAAAAGCCGTTTACACATACAAGCGGACGGTCTTTAAAAAAACCGGGATGTGCGGCAAGTGACTTGCTCAGCGAAGGCCCGTTTCCCAGGATAGCGCAGCTTTTTGCCGGAGCAACAGGCAGCCTGGATACATTCGGCAGACGAATGATCACCTTCGCAAAAGAAATGCAGGTATTGATGCATTGTTTTACAAAAAAAGCAAGAGAATTGAGGGACTTTTTAACGCTCATAGCACGCAAATGTAATAAAATACAGGGAGCAAATTTATAGGAAATGAAGGAACCTGCGTTTTGCATTTACACACCCTTCCGGCAGCTGGCGACAGGTAAATTCCTGAGCATTCGTGATCTGCATATAAAAAAGATGTATCTTTGCGGGAATTTTAACCAATAATTAGAATTCAAACCCTGTTCTCTATGTCATTAGATTCAAGCAAATTTGTAGGCGAAGGCTTAACCTACGATGATGTACTTCTGGTACCTGCTTATTCCGAAGTACTTCCTCGCGAAGTAGATACCTCTTCTTATTTTACCAAAAAGATCAAACTCAACATGCCCGTGGTTTCCGCTGCAATGGATACCGTTACCGAATTCCAGCTCGCTATTGCGATCGCACAGGAAGGCGGGATCGGCGTGCTGCACAAAAATATGAGCATCGAGGCGCAGGCCGACCATGTGCGTAAAGTAAAACGCTCGGAAAGCGGAATGATCATGGATCCTGTAACCCTGCTGGAAACAGCACTGGTGGCGGATGCACTGGCACTGATGAAAGAAAACAAGATCGGCGGTATTCCGGTGATCAACGCTAAACGCGAGCTGATGGGGATTGTAACCAACCGCGATCTGCGTTTCGAAAAAAATACCAAACGTCCTGTAAAAGAAGTAATGACCAGCAAAGAACTGGTGGTTGCAAAAGTGGGAACCGATCTGAAAAAAGCCGAACAGATCCTGCAAAATCATAAAATTGAAAAGCTTCCCGTAGTTGATAAATCTAACCGTTTGGTGGGTTTGATCACTTACCGTGATATCATCAAAGTAAAAGTACACCCGAATGCCAATAAAGATTCATTGGGGAGATTACGTGTTGCGGCAGCAGTAGGCGTAACTGCCGATATCCTCGACCGTGTGGATGCACTGGCAAAAGCAGGCGTGGATGCAGTTGTGATCGATACGGCACACGGCCATTCCAAAGGTGTGATCGAAGCATTGAAAAAAGTAAAAGCCGCATACCCCGACCTGCAGGTCATCGTAGGAAATATTGCCACCCCGGAAGCAGCGCTTGCATTGGCAAAAGCCGGAGCAGATGCCGTGAAAGTGGGGATTGGTCCCGGATCCATTTGCACCACCCGCGTAATTGCAGGAGTTGGTGTTCCGCAACTTACCGCTGTAATGGAAGTGGCCAAAGCATTAAAAGGAAAAGGAGTACCGGTGATCGCTGATGGCGGGATCCGTTTTACCGGCGATATTGTAAAAGCGCTGGCAGCCGGAGCAAGCTCGGTAATGATGGGTTCCATGTTTGCCGGGGTAGAAGAGTCGCCGGGTGAAACCATTATTTTTGAAGGACGTAAATTTAAATCCTACCGTGGTATGGGTTCCATTGAAGCAATGCAAAAAGGTTCGAAGGACCGTTATTTCCAGGATGCGGAAGACGATATTAAAAAGCTGGTGCCGGAAGGCATTTCCGGACGTGTGCCGTTCAAAGGCAGCTTGTCGGAAGTGATCTACCAGTTTGTAGGCGGATTACGCGCCGGAATGGGGTATTGTGGTGCAAAAAATGTGGATGCGCTGCAAAAAGCAAAATTCATCCGCATTACCAACGCCGGGATTCGTGAAAGCCATCCGCATGGTGTATCCATTACACGCGAAGCACCGAATTACAGCGGTAGCAGGTAAACAGGGGGTTATATAAAATAAAAAACAGGATCGAGCTTCTCGATCCTGTTTTTTATGTCCGTAGTTGAACTATATTTTAAAAATTATTCTGCGATCATTTTGCCTGTTCCGATCATTGTTGTGCCATCGTATACTTTGAAAAGATAAATGCCTTTGTCCAGGTTGTCTCTTTCAATCACAATTGTATTTGCTTTCACAGCCGTTTGGGTGCTTTTTACAAGTTTTCCGGTAAGGTCGTATACTTCAATGGATGCCGCATTTTTAAACACATACGTTCCGCAATCGATTGTAGTGCTTGTGCTGAAAGGATTAGGGTAGCTGTTAAGAGAAAGCGCCGACGTTTTATATTCATGAATTCCTACGTTGGAAGTATATTTTAAGATCGTTCCGCCGAGGCCAACTGCATAACCAAGATTGGCATTGAACAGATCAATACCAAAAAGACGCTGAGTTCCCGGGTTAAATACCGTCCATGTTGCACCACCGTTTGTTGTTGTAACGATTGTACCTGTATTCGCAGTCGGATTTCCTCCGACAGCAATAACATTGTTCACATCATAAAAATCAATCCTTGTCAAGGCGTCAGTTGTTCCGCTTACTACTCCGCTCCAGGATGCTCCGGCATTTGCAGTGGTACGTATATCACCAGCCCGGCTAACCACAATCCCGTTATTTATAGATGGAAAGCACACTGCATAAAGTGGAGTGGTGGTTCCACTGGAAAGCAATGTCCAGGTTAGACCTGCATTGGTTGTTTTTATAATGTTCCCATCATAATCAACCGAATATCCGTCAGTTGGAGATGTAAATGATATGCCGTAAGCTGCATCGGTAAAAACGGACGAAGTACTTAAAGATGTCCAGCTGCTGCCAGCATTTATTGTTTTTAAAATTATTCCCGGTGATTCAGAAGTACCGCCAGCAATATATCCTGTATTTGCGTCGGTAAAATAAACAAATCTCAGGTCATTTGCTACCGGAAGGCTCATTGCTGTCCATGTAGTTCCGCCATTTGTTGTTTTTAGTGCCGTACCTGCATCACCTACCGCATAACCCGTTGTGGAAGTAGTAAAAACAATAGAATACAAGGTTTGAGTTGTTCCTGTAATCTGTCCCGCCCAGGTTGTTCCGCCGTCAGTTGTTTTTCTGATTGTTCCGGATGCCCCGGCAACATAGCATTCTGAAGTTGAAACGACTGCAGCCCCCAGCAGGCTATTAGTTGTTCCGCTTATAAGCGGGGTCCAGGAGGCAGTTTCTATACTTTCTGTTTGTGCATTACCGCCAACAGTAAGCGCAAATAAGGCAATTAAAATAGAGTAGTTTTTTTTCATGTTCTTAATTTCGTGTGATTAGTAATCAAACCTACTCAAAATAATTAATTAGTGCCCTGTATTCTCTGGTGAAAAAACAGCTTAACAAAAATTAACAAGCCTGCTACCTGATATTTCGGAGCCGTTTTGTTTTGATACATCGTATAAATAGCTACATTTGTTACCCTAAAATAAAAACCAATTAATTATGTCTAAAAGCGTTTTAACCAAATCAATTGTTTTATCATTTGCATTTATTGCAACGACTACTGTTTTTGCACAGACAAATAACGATGCTGTACTGATGACCGTTGGAAATTCCAAGGTAACAGTATCTGAATTTGAGAATGTGTACCACAAAAACAATAACAAAGAAACAACGGCTGATGCAAAATCCTTAAACGACTATGTTGATTTGTTCGTGAACTTTAAACTAAAAGTAAAAGAAGCCGAAGAAATGGGGCTGGATACGGCAAAATCTTTTAAAGACGAGCTGGCTGGTTACCGCAAGCAGCTGGCACAGCCCTACCTGACCGATAAAGACGTAAACGAAAAATTATTGCAGGAAACTTATAACCGCATGCAGGAAGATGTTCATGCAGAGCATATTCTTGTGAAAGTAAGTGAAAGTGCGTTACCGAAAGATACCCTGATCGCATACAACAAGATAATGGAATACCGCAAACGCATTTTAAAGGGAGAAGATTTTGCAACTGTAGCGCGTCAAAGTGCAAAAGATGGCGACCCTTCTGCAAAAGATAATGGCGGCGACCTTGGTTTTTTTCCGGCAATGCAAATGGTATATCCGTTTGAAACAATGGCATACAATACTAAAATTGGCGATGTTTCCATGCCGGTACGTACCCGTTTCGGATATCACATCATCAAAGTGATTGCTCGCCGGAAAGCGCCGGGCGAAGTGCTTGCAGCACACATCATGGTAAAAACCACACCTAACATGACGGCGGAAGATTCCATCAACGCTTACATGAGAATTACCGAGATCTTTAATAAATTAAAAGCAGGAGCTAAATTCGAGGACCTGGCAATGCAATATTCCGATGATAAAGCATCTGCTAAAAAAGGCGGCGAATTACCTTGGTTCGGAACCTATAAAATGCCAGCGGAATTTGAGAAAGCGGCATTCGCGCTTCAAAATAAAGGTGATTACTCAGAACCTTTCAAAACAAAATACGGCTGGCATATTGTAAAATTAGTGGATAAAAGAGGGCTTGCTTCTTTCGAGGATATGAAAAACGACCTGAAACAAAAAGTGGGTAAAGATTCCCGCTCACAGGTAGGGCGTTCTTCCCTGATCGCAAAAATAAAAACAGAATACAAATTCAAAGAAAATTTAAAGTTACGCGATGAGTTTTACAAAGTGGTGGACACAACTTTATTTGACGGCCGCTGGGATGGTGCAAAAGCAGATAAAATGAACAAACCGATGTTTAACTTTAATGATAAAGTATACACACAGGCTGATTTTGCAAGCTTCATCAAATCACACCAAAGCAAACGCCCTAAAGCCGATCTGGAAATGGTGGTAAATCAGTTTTACAAACAGTTTGTGGACGAAGCGGCGATCGCTTACGAAGAATCCCGTTTGGATCAGAAATATCCGGAGTTTAAAGCATTGATGCAGGAATACCGTGATGGTATTTTATTGTTTGAATTAACAGACGAAAAAGTATGGTCGAAAGCGGTAAAAGATACTACCGGCTCAAAAGATTTCTACGAAAAAAATAAAATGAATTACATGTGGGATGAGCGTGCTGATGCTGTGATCTATACTTGCGCGGATGATAAAATCGCTGCTCAGGTACGTGCATTGATGAAAAAGAAAAAATCTGATAAAGATATTTTAGCTGAAGTAAATAAAACATCACAATTGAATTTGCAGATCGAATCCCGCTTGTTCAACAAAGGCGAGAATGAATTTTTAGATAAGAACTGGACGCCGGGCACATCGGCAAACATTGCTTCTGAAAAAGATAAAAAAACGGTGATCGTGGTGGTGAATAAATTATTGAAACCGGAACCGAAATCTTACCAGGATTCAAAAGGAATGGTAACTGCCGATTATCAGAATTATCTTGAAAAAGAATGGTTGAAAGCATTGAAACAAAAATACCCGGTAACGATCGATAAAAATGTACTGGCAACTGTTAAATAAATTTTAATTAGCACATACTGATTAAGTTTATGACGTATGACCGTCATAAACTTTTTTAGTTTTTATAAATACACATTGAGAAAAATTGCAGCACTTGGTTTGATCTTCATCCTGTTGGCCTCCTGTTCCGGTAAACCCGAGCAGGAAAAAAACAGGGCAGCCATTGCACGTGCCAATAATGAGTATTTATATGCCGATGAGATGAGCAACTTTATCCCTGCCGGTACGTCTCCTAAGGACAGCCTGGAGCTGCTTAAAAAAGTGATCGATAACTGGGTGCGCGAATCACTGGTGATCCAGAAAGCTGAAAGTAACCTTACGGATGAGCAGAAAAATGTGCAGAAACAACTGGAAGATTATCGTAAATCACTGATCACGTATGCGTATGAAAAAGAGCTGGTGAAACAAAAGCTGGATACGGTAGTGAGTAATGATGAAATAGAACAGTATTACAATAATAATCCATCCGATTTTGAGTTAAAGGACAACATCATTAAAGTGATCTATGTGAAGGTGAATAAAAAAGCACCGGAAATGGATAAGCTAAGAAAATTGTACAAATCGGATAACATGAAAGACCGTGAGCAGCTGGCCGGTTACTGCCACCAGTTTGCCGAGAACTTTTACCTGGATGATAACTCCTGGTTGTTGTTCGACGATCTGTTAAAAGAAATACCGATCCAGACCTATAATAAAGAGTTATTTTTACAGAATAACCGTTTTGTGGAGGTGACGGATTCACTGAACAATTATTTTTTAAACATCAAAGGATTTAAGATCCGTAACAGCGTTTCGCCATTGAGCTTTGAAAAGGATAATATCAGGAACATCATTTTAAATAAACGCAAGCTGGAGCTGATCACGAAAATGAAACAGGACGTTTATAATGATGCGGCGAATGCTAAAAAAATAGAAATATACATTAAATGAGAATACTAAAAATGAAACTTACTACTGCTGTTGTAGCATTTTTGCTGGCAGGAACGGTAATGGCACAGGAAAAAGTAATTGATAAGATTGTGGCAGTGGTGGGTACCAACCCGATCCTGAAATCGGAGCTGGAAGCACAATACCAGCAAATGGTAGCGCAGCAGGAACCTGTGGACGGTAATACAAAATGCAAGTTGCTGGAAGACCTGCTGTTTCAGAAATTATTGCTGGCACAGGCACAAAAAGATAGTTTGGAAGTATCGGAAGACCAGGTGGAGCAGGAACTCGACAAGCGGATGCGTTACTACATCCAGCAATTCGGATCGGAAGAAAAATTTAAAGCATTTTACGGCAAATCCAGCGAGGATTACAAAGCGGATTTAAAAGATAATGTACGTGACCTGTTATTGGCGCAGCAAATGCAATCGAAGATCACGAGTGATCTTTCGGTAACGCCAAGCGAGATCAAAGCGTATTTCAACAACATTCCCCAGGATTCTATTCCGCTGATCAATGCGGAAGTGGAAGTGGGACAGATCGTAAAAAAACCGGCAATTAAACCGGAAGCAAAAAAAGAAGCAAAAGATTTTATTGAAGGATTGCGTCAGCGGATCCTGAAAGGTGAAAGCTTTGCAACACTTGCGGCATTGTATTCCAAAGATCCGGGATCGGCCAGCAAAGGCGGTTTGTATGAGCACATTCAGCGCGGACAGTTTGTTCCGGAGTGGGATGCGCAGGCATTCAAAATGAAACAAAATGAAGTGAGTGAAGTGTTTGAAACCATGTACGGTTATTTTATCATTCAGCTGATCGAGCGCCGCGGAGAAGAAGTGGATGCACGCAGCTTGCTGATCTATGCAGAAGTGGAGCCTACCGACCTGTTGAATGCAAAATTATCGCTGGATACGGTATTTACAAAACTGGCTGCTGATACCATCAGTTTTGGGGAAGCTGCAGCACGGTTTTCGGAAGATGAAGAAACCAAACACAACGGCGGTCTGATCGTTAATCCGTATAGCGGTTCTACGCTTTTCGCGATGGATGAGATCGGGCAGGTGGATCAAAATGTTGCCTTCGCCATTGATAAATTAAAAGTGGGCGAGTACACCAAACCTATGCCGTTTACCACGCATGACGGAAAACAGGCATACCGTATTTTGTACCTGAAAAAACGTACGGAACCGCATCGTGCCAACCTGGTAGACGACTATCAGAAGATCCAGGCAGCAGCGCTTTCTAAAAAACAACAGGATGTGATCAGCGTATGGATCAAGAAAAAACTGGCTGATAATTTTGTACACATTGCCGATGATTATAAAACGTGTACGTTCAGTAATAAATGGGTTTACTAGTTGTTAGTAGTTAGTCATTAGTCCGGAGTCTGTAGACGGTTAATTAAAAAAATTGTAGTTTTAAAAAAACATCATTGCAATGTAAATTGGTTTGCTGCGTGTGTTGTAGCAAACACAGATTGGTATATTAGTAATTATTAGTATTTAGTAGATCATAAATTCGTTATCCGTATTATGTATAAATCAGACGTAGAAGCAGTAGATGCCTTTGTAGTAAAATACAAGCAGTTAAATTCCGAGATCGGCAAAATAATTATCGGGCAGGATGAAGTGGTGAAAGATGTGCTGATCTCTATTTTCAGTAAAGGACATTGTTTGCTGGTGGGTGTTCCGGGCCTGGCAAAAACATTGCTTGTAAATACAATTGCGGATGTGTTGGGTTTGAGCTATAACCGGATCCAGTTTACTCCCGATCTGATGCCTTCGGATATTATTGGTTCCGAGATTTTGGGCGATGACCGTAATTTTAAATTTGTGAAAGGCCCATTGTTTGCCAACATTATTTTAGCGGATGAGATCAACCGTACACCGCCAAAAACACAGGCTGCTTTGCTGGAAGCCATGCAGGAAAGAACGGTAACAGCAGCCGGAAACAGATACGAATTGGGAAATCCGTTTTTTGTACTGGCAACACAAAACCCGATCGAACAGGAAGGTACGTATCCGTTACCGGAAGCACAGCTTGACCGTTTTATGTTTAACGTGTGGCTGGATTATCCGAAATTAGCGGATGAATTGCAGGTGGTGAAAAATACAACTTCCAATTACAAAGCCGAATTGAATAAAGTATTGAATGGCGAAGAGATCATTTATTTCCAGGATTTGGTTCGCCGCATTCCGGTTGCCGACAATGTGCTGGAATATGCAGTGAAGCTGGCTTCAAAAACCCGCCCGAATACGGAGCATGCTGCCGAAATTTCCAATAAATATTTATCATGGGGTGCAGGCCCGCGTGCATCACAGTTTTTAGTGATCGGTGCAAAATGTAATGCCATGATCAAAGGAAAATATTCTCCGGATATTGAAGATGTGAAAGCTGTTGCGGCTGCGATCCTGCGTCACCGGATAGTGCGTAATTACAAAGCGGAAGCAGAAGGTGTGAGTATGGATACGATCATTGCGGAATTATTGAAATAATTTTCGAATGCTATATTAAAGAAAAACCGGTGATTGTTGTCACCGGTTTTTTTTATTATTTGTTCTGAAACTTTCTTATCGGAATACTTGTATTATTTTATTCTTTACTTTTTGAAAGTCAGGATTTCAAAATTAATTGTCATCCCGGGCTTGACCCGGGATCTGTTAATCAGAGACTGCTAACATTTATGAGATCCCGGGTCAAGCCCGGGATGACAGTTTTGTTTAGTGATTGTACTTAAATTAAGCATTTCGATAAACAGATCTTACAATATAATTTCTAACACACAGTCCAACATCCAACAACTACTTTACTTTGATCATATCATACCGGATCACTTTAATGAAATCATACGGCGTTGTAGCGCCAAACTTAATCATCTTGCCTTCCGGCTTGATCATTTTCATATATGCTGTATTTCTTTTTGCATCGTCTTCGTACGACAATGTTTTGTAAGTGTACCAACCATCGGCAGCGTTGCGTTCTTTGCGGATGATTTTACCATCCGGACTAATGTATGTATAAACGGCCGTGCAGGGTACCGGCTTAAAACTCGCGACGTAGTTGTAACATTTGGTGTCGTATTTTTCTACAGTGTTGGATTGCAGGCACTCTGTTTTATCGTCGTAAAATGCATAAAAGCCATTGGCGCTGAATAAATAGCTGAAGCTTCCTGCGGAAGACGATGTTCTTGGAATAATACGCAGCCAGCTTTGTTTTCCACTGGTATATCTCGAAACGAGGATCTCTTTTTCAAGCTCCTGGCCTTCCGTGCTATAATAATGTTGTGTAAACACCAAATAAACAATACCGTTTACCGTATGTGCACCGTAATATTTATAAGCCTTCTGAGAAGGCAGTTTTTTAATGAGTCCATCGGTGTACGTCAGTTTTGTTTTTACATCATCATTAAAATAATCCAGGTTTTTAGTAGTAATACTCAACTTTTCAGTGTTGATGAAAAAGGTAAAAATACCTTCGTTCGAAATTTTATCTGCTTTTTTATCTTCTCTTGAAAGCACATCCATGTAAACGCCGCCGATGATCACGTTGTTATTGTCTGCCACATCCAGCCGGTAGTCCGATAATTCGATCTGCGCTGTTTTCATTTCGTCTTCAATGGAAAGGCTCATCATTTTGCATTTGCTTTCATTTGCATTGATGCGGCCAAATCCCAAACTTTTTTTGCCCCTGTTTTCACCCACATCGTAATTGAATAAAAAAGAAACGCCGCCGGTATTATCCACAATGTAATTATTGCTGACAATCAGCTCACTTTCAAAAGTTTCGTCGATTTTGTTCGCCGAGATTTTTTTCATCGTTTGTGTATCGTACAGGTCCACGGCTACTTCCTGCGGCTTATCTTTCCATTGAAATTCCGATACGATCATCAGTTTGGACTTGTCCGGCGAAAGCTTGATGTAATATTTCCGTGCTTTGTTGCCAAGCGCATCGGATGCAAGCGACGAGAATTGTGGGATCGTGCTGCCTTCCTGTTTTCCGGTAACAGGATCATAGGTTCTCAGGATCAGGTTTAAAAATTTGGAATCAGGGTCGTATTTCCTGGTAAAAACGAGGATCTTATCTGTCAATACAACACCTTGTTCGTAACGCTCGTCGTCCTGTATGTCGGCTAATTCAGTATGAAACAGCGGCTCTGAGCGATGGAGCTCCGATTTTGTCAGAAAATAAGAAGTTCCTTTTCCCCTGTAATTAATATCCATTGCGAAGATGTATGTTGAGTCGAAACCAAAGGTAGTAGTGGTTTGTACGGTTTCATCCTTTGGCATTTCGGTGCCGGGCGTGATGGTGTAATCCTGTGAAAATGAGTGTTGAAAAGACATTGCAGCGAATGTCATTAATAATAATTTTTTCATAAATAAATTTTTGGTTAGTGCTTCAAGGTACGCTTATTTAGCATGGATAATAAGTATTGTAAGCGTTTAATTGTTAAAAGCTGTTATAAACGGAAAGTGATAATAGTATGTATAATTTCCGTCCGCATAAATTGTTATTCCAACACGTTTTCTTGATTTTTCAGCTGGTGGATGTTCTTATTGGGGCGTTGGTTTTGCAACTTTAATTGTTCCGGTTTGCGAAAACAGAATAGATTGAAAAAGAATTATAAAAACGAGAAGAAAACAGAAGCGTTTCATAAAATGTTTATGATGATAACGCAATTTAAAAAAAAAGACACCGTTGAAATTGTTTGTTGTATCTTTTCCCTGTTTCTTGCGTTATGTATGCAAAATCCCCGTCTATGAAAACACTGACCACTATTTTTTTGTTCTTTCTTTCAATTGTTTGTAATGCACAACAGGCAAGCCGCACACTGCATTTTGATTCCGGTAAAAGCGACATCGCTGCTAAAGACAAACAATGGCTGGATTCGATTGCGGACGTATTAAAAAATGCGGTAAGCTATACGATTGATGTGAAAGCGTATTGCGATGCCGATGGTTCGGAAGATGCAAATAATTCACTCGCGAAAGCACGCGCCGGGGCAGTGAAAGCAGCCTTTGTTGCCGCTCACTTAAATGAATCGAAAATCAGCATGCATCCGTTTGGAGAAAGTGACCCGGTGGCGGATAATGCTACGGATAAAGGGAAATCAGAGAATCGTCGCGCGCTTGTAACGATTATGTTTGAGCAGAAAAAAATCGAACCGGTGAAAACAGAAAGCAATGAACTGGTTGCTTCTAATTTAGAAGTTGGTAAAAAATTAATTTTGAAAAATCTGAATTTCGTCGGCGGAAGCGATGAGCTATTGCCCGAATCCGCACCGGTTTTAAAAGACCTGCTGAAATTGATGAATGATAATCCCGGCCTGGAAGTAGAGATTGGCGGGCATGTTTGTTGCGGACCGGCAATGGAATTATCAGTACAGCGCGCAAAGCGTGTGTATGATTATCTGGTGGAGAACGGTGTTGCAAAAAAACGATTAACGTATAAAGGTTATAGCTTTGATAAGCCCATTGCCAGCGACAATACGGAAGATGGAAAAACGCGCAACAGAAGGGTGGAGATCACCGTTTTAAAATTATGATCATCCTAAAAAAGTCCGGGTGATAATTCCGCATACATAAATTTATTTTTTACAGCCGCAACATTTGCATTTTCTGTGCGTGACGAAATTAATTTAGAGATGGTATATGCTTCCATTTTGTTTTCATCGAAGGGTTGCATCAGTTCTGTGATTTCTTCTTTTGAAAGATCGCTTTTCAGCCAATGATCCGCTTGTGTTTTATCAAAGATCAGCGGCATCCGTTTTTTTGTGTTATGGATCTCAGCCATCAATGGATTGGCTTCGGTGGTAATGATGGAGCAGGAATGTACTGTTTTTCCGGTATTTGTATTCAGCCATGAATCGTAGATGCCGCCCATCGTGAAAACAGACTGCTCTTTTAAATGAATATAATACGGGTATTTTTTCTTTTGGATCTCTTTCCATTCATAAAACCCTTTTATGAAGATCAAACAGCGTTTGCCCGAAATGGAGTTACGGAAAGAAGGTTTTTCAAATACTGTTTCCGATTTTGCATTCAGCGTTACTTTTTTTAATTCATTGGCTTGCTGCGCGTCCTTGCACCAGGCAGGGATCAATCCCCAATCAAATGTTTGTACTGTTTCTTTTTTGTCGGCAGTCATTACCGGAACCGGCTCAAAGTTGAACGCGTTCATGGTGTGATAGCCATCTTCCCAACTTTCCACGTGAGGCGGGATTATAAAATAACTTTCTATTTCTGCTTTGGATGGAATGGAAATGTTGTAGCACATACGTTTCAAAAGTAATAAATTCCGGGAATAAAACACGGAACTTACTTTGAAGCAACCGGCTTAATCTACCACATAAGGCGCAAAGAAACACATAAGGCAAGCGGTGATATACCAACGGATATTTTGAACCACAAAAGAAAACAAAAGAAAACAAAAGAAAATATAAGGCAAGATGTAAATACCAATGTGCATTCCTTATATCTATTTTAGTACACCACGCCTTATGTGTTTCTTTGTGCCTTATGTGGTAGAAAAAGGGGGCGGAAAGCATATTGGTATTTAAGAAAACAGATCGCCCTGGATATTTTTTTGTTTGATAGTGACTAACGGGAGCCGCATTCCTGCGATGGTATTCAGCTTTGCGATAAAATAATTGGCAAGCTCCGGACACAAACTTTTATCGGGTGTATGAATAAAAAAATAAAATTCTTCCAATCCCTCGTTGATCCAGCTGGCGGATCTTTCGGCCCAATCGTTCAGGCGGTTAAAATCCGTGGGATGCAAATTATTGGCAACAAAGCGGATCAATGTGGTTTTGTTGGTAAGCCGCTGGTGTAACACATCGCGCCTTCCCGCTACATCGGTGATCACCAGCGAGTGATTACATTCCATTAAAAAATTACTCAACTCATTAAATGCTGTTGCATTGCTAAACCAGCTTTCGTGACGCAATTCGATCGCGAGTTTTAGCGGATGCGGAATGTTACCTAAAAAGGAGATCAGTTCGTTCAGACGGTTGCTGCCAAAATGTGGCGGCAATTGCATAAAAGTGGTTCCGAGCTGTTTTCCGAAAGCGGCAATTGCTTCCAGGAATTCATCCATTAATCCCAGCATTCCACCAAGGTTTTGCGCATGACTGATCACCTGCGGTACTTTTGGTGAAAATTTAAAACCGGGTGTGGTCATGTTCATCCAGCGCTGTGTCATGGCCGGACTAGGGATCTTATAATGTGTGGCGTTTAATTCGATGCAGTTAAATTGTGCTGCATAATATTTCAGGAAATTTTTTTCGGAGGCATCCTCAGGATAAATTTTTCCTACAAAGCCTTTATCAGCCCATACCGGGCAACCTATATAAATGGCGGGGGATGCAACGCGACTGCTATTTAAGATTGTACTAGTATGAATATTGTCGGGAGGCATTGTAAAATCTACATGATCGATGCTGGGTAATCTTCCGAAATCCATTTTTGAAGGGGTTTTAATTAATATATTATAAAATTAATATTATTTTTTATTAGAATGTTTATTGCATGCTGTCATTTCGAGTCCGTCGCGGCAAATTAGAATGATGGTTCTAAGAGGTGATTAGTTTTCCTGGTTTTGTTTTTGCATGTTTTTCAGCTGCTGCTTTTACTCAAATTTCTCCACGAAGCTGTCATCCCGGGCTTGACCCGGGATCTCATGAAATTAACCCCACTCTTTGGCCAAGTCTGTCATTTCAATATTAATTTCTTTAATCAATTCTAATTTCCATTCTTTTGACCACCTTTTGATTTGTTTTTCTCTTTTTATTGCTAGTTCAATTTGATTATGAATTTCGTAAAATAGCAAATCATGAGCATTGTATTTTTTCGTAAATATTGAGCCTGCTCCGCTTTTATGTTCTTTAACTCTGCGCTCAAGATCGTTGGTAACACCCGTATATAAAACGGTTCTGTTTCTATTTGATAATATATAGACATAAGCATAATTTAAATTCATAGTTCTTAATTGGCAGATCCCGGGTCAGGCCCGGGATGACAGTTGTGAATAGTGATTGGGTCCTAAAATGTTGTTTTGTATGTTCTAAATTATTTATTCAATTGTCCTCACATCGTATCATGCAGATCCTTAATAGAACCAAAACCAATCACATCCTTTACATACTCTTCCTCCTTTATTTCGGCAGCGCGTATTAATTTATCCAGGCCGAATTTACCTTTTAATGCATACACTGTTTTTCGCAGCTTATCCCGTTTGCTATTGTCTTCAAACATGCCATATTGCACCATATTTTCGTCCACAAAATCCCCGACATATACGCTTAATGAAATAATATTTGTATTGAGCACCGGCTCGCACTTGTTAGCATCCTCATAGTGTTTCATCCGTTTTTTTAAAGCGTTCAATAATTCCGAACCATCCTGGATCGGCACGCTGATATGGATCGTATCGCTGTAGCTGAAATTATTTTCGTAGCGTGCATGAAACCCGATCGTCTGGCAAAATACTGTTGTATCCACCATTCTTTTTTCCAGTGTCAGGCACAGTGATAATAATATTTCTTCGATCGTGTAAAGGGTTTTGCGCTGTACGGCAGATAAGTGCCGCATGGCCTGCATGCTTTTGTAATCGTTGTCTTTCATATCCACTTCCGCAAAATTCAAGCGGCTGTGCCAGTAATCGCCAACCACACCTTTACAAATAATACGCAGCCTTTCCGGCGATGTATGCCGCAGCTGCACCGGTGTTTGGATTCCTGCAGCCTGCAAGCGCTCGGCCATATTACCGGCAATTCCGGGAAGATCTTTCAACCGCATTTTACTCAATACATTATCAATATTATCGTGATCAATGATCGTTAATCCATCCGGCTTTTGAACATCGCTGGCAAGCTTTGCCAAAAAAGCATTGGGTGCAATGCCGATCGAGCATTTGAGCCAGTCGCCCACTTCGGTGTGAATATCCTGTTTTATTTTTTTTGCAACGCTGATCATGTCGTCATGTACCAGCTTGTAATTGTGCAAATTCACAATGGCTTCATCAATGCTTTTTGGGATCACATCGTTCGAATATTTTTTCAGCACTTTAATGATCTTCGTATGAAAATCGCGGTAACGTGCCGGATTGGTTTCCAGCGGTACTAAATCCGGACAAAGCAAAATAGCTTCATTCAGGCGCATGCCGGTTTTAATGCCTTTCTTTTTTGCTTCAATAGAAGGCGCAATGATGCAGCTGAATTTGCCTGTGTACACGCAAACGCCTACAGGGCGGTCACGCAGCCAGTAATTAACCTGTTGTTCGCAGCTGGCGAAAAAACTATTCATATCTATGAACAGCACGCGTGATTCGGATTGTGGGTTGAGTGAGTTTTGATTCATCGGAACGGGAGTAAAAATGTGTCCGATAAAATTACTACAATATGTAGTTTTTTGATGCTATGAATTGTAGTATTGCGAATAGCGAATAAAAAACGAAAAACGAACCTGTATGGTTACGAATTACAAATAAATACGAATTTACAAATCTGTGTGCTGCTGTGCATAACTAAGCATTCTGCAGCTCGGGTATAGCCCCCTCTCTTGTGGAGAGGGGAGGAAGGGGTGAGGTCTTTAGTTCCCCAGTTTCTTCAATGACTTCCTGATAATATTCAGATCATTTTCTACTTTGTAATCCTTGGAATATGCCAGGTTGAGGCGGTTGCGTGTTTCCGGATTGATCACAATGTTTTTGATGGCATCGGCTGGCGACAGGATGGATGTTTTTATTTTGGGAAGGTGTTCCTGCATTTCGTTGCCGTAACCCACCCAGGATCTGCGTCCGGCTAACACATAAAAAAGATTTTTGATGAAGCCTGATTTATTTTCCTGGATAAAAATAAGGAAAGGGGAAAGGATCAGTAAAAGGAAGCTGACCGTAATATCGACAAAGCGTTTGTTGCGTTTATTTTTGGGTTTGCTGATGGAATTTACATCAATGATGTACAGATCACCGGCGGTATCGATGGAGTTACTGCCAATAATAGAAAGGCTTTCGGGCGGTGCAATTTTAAAATCCACATCGGCCGAAACCAGTGTGTGCATGTAATCAATAATTCCCTGCGAAGAAATATCGCGGGAGCAGAAGATCACTTCATTGATCTTATAAATTTCGATCACTTCACCGATCTGCTCAATATTTCCCAAATGATCTTTGTGCTGCGTTTCGTTTTTATCTGCGCTTACAAAGCCCAGTAAACTGGCGTTGATGGTGGTTTGTTTGAGCAGGCTGCTTACCCGTTCAAACTCGCTGGTGGTGCCAATAATGGCAATACGTTTGCTTTTATCCGGATTTAAATTAAATGTTTTTAAACCCAGTACATGAAAAGCCAGGCGCGAAATTAAATACGAGAACAATACCCAACCCGCACCCAATAAAATGATAGCGCGTGAAAAGCGGTAAGCTTCCGGCAGCAATGCATACCCGATCAGGATCACGCCAGTGCCTACCAATATGCCGCGAATGATGCGGAACAAACGAATGGGTTTATCATACCCGCCGCTTAAATAAACGGTAAACATCCACATGCAAATGTAGATCGGAAAGGCAATGGCAATGAGTGATTGCGAGTAAGAACCACCTTCGAGGAAGCGAAAATGTTTTTCGTAATATTCTTTAATGAAGATCAGCCCCAGCATAATAATGCCGAAATCCAGCGCCGGTAATGCAATGGATTTAATAAACCTTACGGCGATGGCCGCTCCGGCACGCAGGTAAATGGCAATGTTGATGAGGAACGAAAATAATTTAGCATTGTTCTGCGAGAAATGTTTCTGCGCAAAGATCACCATTGCTTTGTAGAATACGAAGACATAATTGATGCTGCTTTTTTTTGTGCTCTCGCCTTTGTAGTGAATGATGCGGGTTTCGGGGAAATAATAATTTTTATATCCGCCCAAAATAATGCGGTACGAAAGATCGATGTCTTCGCCGTACATAAAAAAAGTTTCGTCCAGCAAGCCTACTTTATTCAATGCAGCTTTGCGCATCAGCATAAAAGCGCCCGACAGGATTTCTACTTCGTTGGTTTTATCTTTATCTAAAAAACCGAGATGGTATTTTCCAAATGTTTTTGATTTCGGAAAAATGCGGGAGAACCCAAAAATTTTATAAAAAGCAACCGATGGAGTCGGTAAGCCGCGTTTTGATTCCGGTAAAAAATTTCCTTTGCCATCCAGCATTTTTACACCTAATCCGCCTGCATCCGGGTGTGCATTCATAAAAGCAACTACCTTCGAAAACGTATCTTCTTCCACCACCGTGTCCGGATTCAGCAACAACACATATTCGCCTTTCGCCACACGCATTGCCTGGTTATTGGCAAATGAAAACCCTGTGTTTTTTTTATTCTCGATCAGCAGTACTTCCGGAAATTTATCTTTCACCATTTGTACTGAACCGTCGACAGAGTTGTTATCGACTACATAAATTTCTGTCGTTACATTTTGAGATGCCTTACGTACGGAATGTAAACATTGTTCCAGGAAATGCTGAACATTGTAATTGACGATGATTACTGTTAGTTTCAAATGGTTGTGCTGATTTCTGATTCGTAAATACTAACGGTAAAAAACTATTTTATTGTAAGGGAATTCTCATAAAGTGTACGATTCACAATCGATCTTCCCAATGTAACCTCATCCGCATATTCCAGCTCATCGCCAATGGAAATTCCGCGGGCGATCGTAGTGATGGTTAGCTGATGTTCTTTCAACCGTTTGTAAATATAAAAATTGGTGGTATCGCCTTCCATGGTGGTGCTTAGCGCCATGATCACTTCTTTCATTTCGCTGGCAGCCGCTTTTTTCACAAGCGTTTCAATGTTCAGGTCGCCCGGGCCAATCCCATCCATGGGTGAGATAATGCCGCCCAGTACGTGATACACGCCGCGGTATTGCTGCGTGTTCTCAATCGCCATTACATCGCGGATATCTTCCACCACGCATACCACTGAATGATCGCGGTGCGGATTTACGCACACCTCGCACAATACCTGGTCGGATACATTGTGGCATTTTTCGCAATAGCGAAGCTCTGTACGTAATTTTATAAATGCATTTCCAAAACGGTTTACTTCAGCAGGATCTTGTTTCATCAGGTGCAGCACAAAACGAAGAGCAGTCCGTTTACCAACGCCCGGCAGTTTGCTGAATTCATTTACAGCTTCTTCAATAAGTTTTGATGAAAAGTTCATAACATCAAAAATACTGATTTTTGACGAGTTTTAATAGGCTTAATCTTGCCCCGAATATGTATTTTTACACAATTACTTTGTTAATAATATGAAATTTCACAGAACCCTTGTACAGGCTGTAACAGAAACACTTCGGCGCATATTCAATGAAGGGATTTATGCCGATAAAGCGGTGGAGCAGGTGCTGAAACAAAATCCGCGCTGGGGCTCCCGCGACCGGCGTTTTATTGCCGAAACCACTTATGGAATGGTGCGTTGGTGGCGGCTGATCGGTTGTGCTGCCGCGATCGAAAATCCGGTTACGACCGTTGATTTCTGGAATTTATTCGCCGCCTGGCAGCTCATCCGTGAAAACGAATTACCCGATTGGGACGAATTTAAGAACACCGATAAAAACAAGATCATCGCAAATTTTCAGCAGGCAAAAACTGTTCGTAAATACCGTGAGTCGGTTCCCGATTGGCTCGATGAAATTGCCGCTGCGGAGCTGGGTGAAAAAGTGTGGGAAAAGGAATTGCCGGAATTGAACAAAGAAGCAAACGTGGTGCTGCGTGTAAATACATTGAAAATCACGCTTCCGAAATTACAGCGGCAACTGGCGGAACAAAACATAGAAACAGAGATCAACGAAAAATATCCTTCGGCGCTTTTGCTGAACAAGCGTCAGAATTTACATGTTTTAAAAGAATACCAGGAAGGCTTGTTCGAGATCCAGGATGCTTCTTCGCAGCTGATCGCGCCGTTCATGGAGCTGGAGCCAAACAGCACAGTGATCGATGCCTGTGCGGGTGCCGGTGGAAAATCGCTGCACATGGCTGCATTGCTCAAAAATACGGGCCGCATTATTTCCATGGATGTGGAAGAACGGAAATTAACGGAATTAAAAAAACGATCGGACAGGGCAGGAGTAAGCATCATTCAAACGCAATTAATTAATGCGCAAAATCTTTCAAAATTAAAAAATACAGCAGACCGTTTATTGTTGGATGTACCATGTTCAGGACTCGGCGTGATCCGCCGGAATCCGGATGCAAAATGGAAATTGAGTTTAGATTTTATAAATGAGATAAAAAAAACACAGCAAAAAATCATTTCGGAATATTCGGAAATGCTTAAACCCGGTGGTTTGCTGGTGTATGCTACCTGTAGTATTTTGCCGTCCGAAAATCAGGATCAGGTAAAGCAATTTTTAAAACAGCACACTGATTTTGAATTGATCGAAGACCGGAAAATTTTTCCGAGCGAAGGTTTTGATGGTTTTTACATGGCGAAGATGCGGAGGAAAAAATGAACTTTTTGTTACTCGGATTCTTTCTGATTTTATGAGATCCCGTGTCAGGCACGGGATGACGGCTTCGTAGAAAGAGCATAAGTAAATTAAAGATTTAAAAAATAAGTGTTGTTAAATGTCAATTTTGGAAACTAATCATTAAAGTTACTGTCATCCCGTGCCTGACACGGGATCTGTCAATTAAAAACTATGAATTTAAACAGAGCGTATGTATACATTTTATCAAATAAAAACAGGACAGTGCTTTATATCGGCGTAACAAATAATTTGGAGCGAAGAATAAAAGAACACAAAGAAGGTACAGGCGCTGCATTTACAAAAAGATACAATGTTCAAGATCTCATTTTTTATGAAATTCATAACCAGATTGAACAAGCCATAAAAAGAGAAAAGCAGATCAAGGAATGGAAAAGAGAATGGAAATTGGGATTAATTCAAGAATCAAATCCCAAAATGCTTAATCTTGCAGAAGATTGGAGTTAAGTTTATGAGATCCCGTGTCAGGCACGGGATGACAGCTTCGTAGGGAGAATTTAGATAAATTAAAGATTGTAAAATAAATTTAGTGAAAACGTTATACTTTTAATTTTGAAAACCATTTTCAATTTATACTGTCATCCCGTGCCTGACACGGGATCTGTTAATTAAAAACATCATGCAAATCAGCACCGACAATACACACATTTACAACCTCCTCGAAAATGCAGATCAGCTTTTCCCTGATTTTAACTCGGATCATGCTGTTGCATTTGACCTCGAAGATGATTTTAACGTAGTGCTGTATACTTCTGAAAGTCGTAATTTCGTTTCATACATTGCCGAAAATTATCTGCAGCAAGCGGATGAACTGCCTGCTTTGATACAGCTCGTTCAGGATTTTCCGGACCCGGGCTGCTCTACATTCCTTTTAAATGAAGCAATTCGACTGATCGAGGATAAGCTGCATTCCAAAAACAACAGCCGCTTTTATTTTGATGCACATTAAAATTTCTGTGATTTTCTTACATACGTCGGCTCACCTTCCGTTTTGATTATGCTCAAAAACAGAATAGGTTTTCCTTTGTGTTATAAAACCACACAACATGATCACTACCGACAAATACAGCGTAACAATGCTCACCGAAACAATTTTCCGGCTAAAGGTGGCCGAAGGAACAGAGTTGGAACTGGAAGACGTACAAGAGGTACGTTCTGCTTTTATGCACTATTCAAAAGGAAAAAAATTCATGGTGCTGTTTGATGCCAATAATTTATTTTCTATCACGCCCGAAGCGCGCGTACTTATTGCCAGCGAGGAATATACCCGTGATCGTGTGGCTACAGCATTTGTAACGGATCAGTTATCGGGCAAACTGCTGTGTAATTTTTTTATAAAATACAATCGTCCGGCAACGCCTACAAAAGTGTTTACAGATGAATCATCGGCGTATAGCTGGTTGCTTGCGCAGATGGAAAAAGCGCAGGAAGCTGATGCGCAGGTGGCAAAAATTGATTCATAAAAAAATCCGGCACATGGGCCGGATCTTCTGTTTTATTCTCATTGTTTTTAGCAATGAGGCTATCAATATTATTGTTATTTGATGGTAATGATCCCGAATTTTGCATTACTGGTTTCACTCAATCCATATTGGTAACGCACAATAAGCTGATTTGTACCTACGGGGATTCCCGCCCAGCCCGGCATAAAATAATACTGATCTTTTACAGGGCGAAGGATTACCTGTTTTACCAGGTTGCCGCTTGCATCAAGCGTAGTGCAAACCGTATTTGATTTTTTCAGATCTGCATCATCGTAGTCATCGTCAGGTGAATAATTGGTAACGTCGTCTTTTTCATTTTTTACATTTTCCAGGTAAAAAAAGTGAAGTTTTCCATTGCAAACAATTAAATTATAATCGCTTGCTTTCCGGATGATCTTGCTCCATTCAAACACTCCTGCTGCGGAAAATTTACAAATGACCAGCTCTCTATGTGCTAAAGAAGTATAGGTTCTTTCATAGGTTTTATGTTCATCTACTATCGTTACCGTATAGGTATGTTCGCTGATCACATAAAAACTCCCATCCATTTCAACTACCTGCCTGGTATTGATGGATTTATCACTTGGGTAAAGGCTTTGCCCGCTAAAGTGTTTGATCTTGTAAGTCAGTTTTTTGAGCACATCGTCAGAAAGTAAACCATAATTTTCCAACGAGATCTTTTTTGTTTTCGGATCGGCAAAGCTTAAAAAAGAACCCATCTTTAATTCCTGCGGATGCTTTGGGTCATAATTTGCCACTTTTTCAAAATACATTCCGCCTCTTGCCAGGTTGCCGTTCTTTAATTGCAGGTCCGATACGGAATAAAGATATTTGCTGGCGTCACCTTCATATTTATAGAATTGCTCTTCTGTTAGATCCGAAAAATCACTGCTGCCTGTTTTGATACTTCCGTTATATTTATGGTAATTGTTTGCTTCGGTATTGCCTGTCGAGAATGAAATGTAGCTGGTGCCATCATTCTCTATTGAATCCACATCGAAATTTACAGGTGCTCCGTTATAATTTGCCGGAGAGTTTTTTGTCCAGATGCTTTTTTCTGCTTTACAATCATAAAGCATCAGGGTTGGAGTATCAGGAAAATCTTTTTTTAATATTTTGAGCTGGATCAGTGCAATGCTTTTATCTTTAGAAAAAGTGCAGTCGTATTCTGTATTAAGAATTCCAAATTTAGTACATTCCGTAGAACCGATTTCTTTACGCTCAGAAATAACGCCTGCAGGACTGATTGTTCTTTCATACAAAAATTTCTTTTTGTTTTCATTACTGAATACATCATAAATCATGATCACCTGGCCGTTTAGCACACCAAATTTCAAAGAATTACCGGCGCCGTTAAAATAATCTTTCCCTTCCATCAACTCCACCTGTGTGGAATAATCATTTTTTAACGTTTTTTTATCAAATTTTTCAATCCAGATGATGACTCTGCCTACTGCATTTTCACGTTTTATGTAAAAGCTGTTCTCATCCTGTGCAAATGGCGACCGGCCTCCGCTGGCAACGCTGCGTTCTAATTCAGGCCCTTCTGTAAAAGTGATGTTTTGCTGTGCTTTTAAAGAATATGATGTTGTAAATAAGATGATCGTAAGAAATGCAAGGTGCTTTTTCATAACAGTTAATCGTGGGTTAGTTAAAAAAAAAGGTACAGCATTTTCTGTACCTCTCTTTTCTGAATATTTATTTTGATTCTTACATGTGGATCACTTCACCGTATGCAGCAGCAGCAGCTTCCATAATTGCTTCGCTCATGGTTGGGTGAGGGTGAACGGTTTTGATCAGCTCATGTCCTGTCGTTTCCAGCTTACGGACCGCAACAATTTCCGCGATCATTTCCGTAACGTTTGCACCGATCATGTGTGCACCTAACAATTCGCCGTATTTAGCATCGAAGATCAATTTTACAAAACCATCTTTTGCACCGGCAGCACTTGCTTTTCCGCTTGCAGAGAATGGAAATTTACCAATTTTTACTTCTTTTCCGGCTTCTTTTGCTTTTGCTTCCGTCATACCCACAGATGAAATTTCGGGCTGGCAATACGTACATCCCGGGATGTTGTTATAGTCCAGGGGCTCCGGGTTGTGTCCCGCAATTTTTTCCACGCAGATAATTCCTTCCGCGGAAGCAACGTGCGCCAACGCCTGTCCGCCCACGCAATCGCCGATAGCATAATAGCCCGGGATATTGGTTTGGTAATACGGATTGGTTAATATTTTTCCTTTATCGGTAGCAATTCCGGTTTCTTCCAGCCCAATATTTTCAATATTTGCCTGGATCCCAACTGCCGATAAAACGATTTCGGCTTCCACCACTTTTTCACCTGATTTGGTTTTGATGGTTACTTTGCAATCGCTGCCTTTGGTATCTACGCTTTCCACGCTGGCTTCCACCATCACATCAATACCGATCTTTTTGAACGAGCGCTCCAGTTGTTTGGAAACTTCCGCATCCTCTACAGGAACAATGCTTGGCATAAATTCTACCAGGGTAACTTTAGTTCCCATGGTTGCATAAAAATAAGCGAACTCGCTGCCGATTGCGCCGGAACCAACTACTACCATTGTTTTTGGCATTTTCGGTAATGTTAATGCTTCGCGGTAACCGATTATTTTTTTACCATCCTGTGGTAAATTCGGCAATACACGGGAACGTGCGCCGGTAGCGATCATGATGTTTTTTCCTTCGTAAGTCGTTACTTTTCCGTCAGCATCTGTTACATCTACCTTTTTACCCGGTTTGATTTTTCCGGTTCCGGTGATCACGTCAATTTTATTTTTTTTCATCAAAAACTGAACACCTTTGCTCATCCCGTCTGCCACATCGCGGCTGCGTTTTACCACAGCGCCAAAATCAGCTTCGCCGCCTTTTACGGTAATCCCGTAATCCGCTGCATGGTTGAGGTATTCGAATACCTGTGCGCTTTTTAATAAGGCTTTTGTGGGAATACAGCCCCAGTTAAGGCAAATCCCGCCAAGATTTTCGCGCTCGATGATCGCTGTTTTCAAGCCCAGCTGTGATGCTCTGATCGCAGCCACATATCCACCCGGACCGCTTCCTACTACTATTAGATCGTAACTCATACTTTTCGAAATTATAAATTATAAATGTTGAATTATAAATTGCAAATGAATGGCATTTGCAACACGAAAGTAGCAAAATTATTTGGGTAATAAACAGCTATTGAGGAATGATTTTGATGAAATAACCGCTCTGAAAACAAAAAAGCCGCTAAAACAATTTTAGCAGCTTTTCCGGGAGGAGTATTAAAAATTTTAGTGTAACGTGGTTGCGTCTAAATTCGTCACAAGGTAACCCGGCCAGATCTCATCTGTGCTGATCATCCCGATCCCTTTTTTGTAATACATCACCGCTTTTCCTGCTCCGCTCGAATCAAATTCCTGGATCTTTAAACATCCGGTATAATGGCAGGAAGAAGTGTTTAACGAAGCATTGGTGCTGATCACTTTGCGTGTTGCTGCAAAATCCAGCGTGTACACCCATGATTGGCCGGTAGTAGGTGATGCAGGTACCAGCATTTGTTCGGTACTGGTTCCTGTATTGTATGCCATGATATCACCGCTGGTTGTTTTTCTCAGGTACATAGTGCCGCCCAGGTTGCTTTCTACTGTAAAATAGGTATTGCTGCTGTAAACGGTAGTACCTGTTACTGTGTTGGTAAACGCATTTGTGCCAGTGCCCTGATAATGCCAGGTATTGTTGAGCGTTAACGGATAAAATGTGCCGCTGCCGTTTCCATCACAAATAGTGCTGGTAGTTGCAACAGGAGGAGTTACAGGATCCGGATCACTGCTCTTTTTTTTACAGGAAGGAATTAATGTAGTGCTTGCTGCAATCAGGAGTACGATCGCGATCAGTGGTTTTTTCATTTTCTTATGGTTTATTTCCCTACTCTTATGGCTTCGTAAATGCCCCGTTTTTAAATGGTTACTGGTCTCCATTACTGGGAACAAAGTACGGGCATATTTTAGTGCGTGGCAATTAAAAACGCCGCTTTCGGTTGAAAATACTACAAAAGGTGTAGATGGAAATAAATTTAAAAAGAAAGTCTTGCATTAGAAAAATGTAGGTTTTATTTCTACCTTTTACTTTTTGAAGGCAAAATTAACAATCCGCCGCGGCGGACTGCCTGTAAGGTAATTTTTCCTTCCGCTGGCGCTCCAGGAAAACCGCGGTTAATTTCGCGCATGCGGTTAATCGCTTCGTAGCTATGATTTTTCTGGCGCTTATTCCCGCTATCACTGAACAGGCCGAAAGAGTCTGCAGAATGAGTATCCTATTGTTTTTTAAAATTGGCAGCAGCATGTTTGAGAAGCGGAGCACGATTTTAATTCACGTCGATCCGAAGGGAGTAACAAAAGTAAATTTAGAAGGGCGCGGTGGCCGGAACAAGTAGCGGGGACGCGTCGGATTGTTCTTGTCCCGCAGGTGCGGGATTGTTTCTTTTTGTTTCAAGACAAAAAGAAAAGAGGATGAAATGAAAGGCCATTCGATTTTATACCTCTAAAGGTTCAAACCTACATTTTTCTAATACAAAATCAAAAAGAATAAAAAAACATCAACTATTTTGCCTTTTATGAATGTGCGTCGATCAGTTTTTTCAGATCGTTTGCAGAAACCACACCCGATTGTCGCCATTTGATCTCCCCGTTTTTAAAAAGAATCAGCGTAGGTACACCTTTGATCTGATAAGCTGCTGCCGCTTTCTGGTTTTTATCCACATCGATCTTTAAAATACTTGCTTTTTCACCCACCGCCGATTTTAATTCGTCTAAAATGGGTTTCATGGTTTTGCAGGGACCGCACCATTCGGCAAAAAAATCCACGAGTGTAGGTGTATTGCTTTTTATTATTTCTGAGAAGGTTGCCATTTTTTGTGTTTTATTGTGAGGATTAAAATTTGAATTGACCTGCCAGAATTTACTAAAGTAATATGCCAGATGGAGAAAGTAGACAATAGGCAGTAGACAAAAGGCAAAAAAGTCAGTAGACAAAAAGCAAAAAAATATTAACACAGCAAACATACAGATTTGCAATTTCGTTCCTGTTCGTTATCCGTACCACACAGATTCGCAATTTCGTTTCTGTTCGTTATCCGTACTTTTTCTTAATTTCGCATATTCCCCAAAATCATTATAACACATGAAATACATTGTTTCTTATACTCAGCCGCATCATCATTACATTGATCTCGAATTTATTGCAGATAAAATAAGTGCCGACGAAACCCTGGTGCAACTGCCAGCATGGCGTCCCGGCCGTTACGAGTTGGGCAATTTTGCAAAAAACATCCAGAAATGGGAAGCGTTCGATGAAAAAGGAAATGTGCTGAAATTCCAAAAAATAACAAAAGATTGCTGGAAAGTGTATACGAAAGGCGTTTCCGAATTGTACATAAAATATAATTATTACGCCATCGATATCAATGCCGGTTCCACTTTTTTGGACGCCACGCAATTGTATCTGAATCCCGTGAATTGCTGCCTGTACATCCCCGGACGCACCGGCGAACCCTGCGAAATGGAATTGCTGTTGCCAACAGATTACAAGCTGGCATGCGGTGCCAGACAGAGTGGAAGGGAAGGCAAATTGTTTTTAAATACTGCAAACTTTGATGAGCTGGCGGATTCTCCGTTTATTGCTTCCGCGACGATGCAACACCATGCATTGACCTGCGAAGGAATTGTTTTTCACCTCTGGTTCCAGGGTGAATGCAAACCGGACTGGAAAAAACTGGAGCATGATTTTCAAAAATTCTGCACGCATCAATTGCAGATGATGAAAAAAGCACCCTTCGAAACATATCATTTTTTATTTCAAATTCTGCCACAACGCATTTATCATGGCGTAGAGCATACCACCTCCACCGTGATCGCGCTTGGGCCGGGTTATAATTTAATGAAAGGCGAGTTGTATGAAGACTTGCTGGGCGTAAGCTGTCACGAGCTTTTTCATGCATGGAATGTAAAAACAATTCGTCCCATCGAAATGCATCCGTATGATTATACAAAAGAAAATTATTCAAAATTGGGATACGTTTGCGAAGGTGTAACAACCTATTACGGCGATTATTTATTGCTGCGTTCCGGTGTGTTCGACGAAGGACAATATATGGTTACACTCAACGAGCGCCTGCAAAAGCACTTCGATAATTTCGGGCGTTTTAACATGTCGGTTGCCGATTCTTCCTTTGATACATGGCTGGACGGGTATGCGCCCGGAATTCCCAACCGCAAAACAAATATTTACGACGAAGGAAATTTATTAGCTTTTGTTACCGATCTGTTCATCCGCAAAAACTCACAGAACAAACACAACCTCGATGACGTAATGCGTCATTTATACAATGAGTTTGCGTTAAAAAATAAAGGATATTCCGATCACGATTACAAAGGCATTGTTGCACATTATGCAAATGCATCCTACGATACTATTTTTAATCATTACATCAACGGTATTTACGATTATGAGCCATTGCTGGAAGATGCAATGAATTTCATCGGCTGCGAACTGGTAAAACATTCCTCCACCAAATTCCAGGAGCATGCGCTCGGAATTAAAGTGCACGAAATGGCAGGCGTATGTAAAATTGTTGCCGTGTATCCCGGTTCTGTTGCCGATCAGGCTGGTGTTTCCATCAATGATGATCTGATTTCCATCAATCACATCCAGGTAAAACCTGATAGTACCGGAACTAATTTTACGGAATGGTGTTCTTATTTTGGAAACCAGAAAATGAGCATGGTGATCGCCAGCAACGGCATTGTAAAAGAAATTTCACTGGAACCGCAGCCCAACAGCTATTATAAATTAATACGCATGCAAAAACAAAAGCATGCCGACGATATACAAAAAACAAATTATGAATTGTGGGCGGGAATAGTGTTTTAAAAAATCAGTTCAAAGTTTAATTTGGAAAGTTTAATTTTGCTGTGTGTGCTCCTTCGGAGCGTTTTTACCACTTAGGCACTAAGAAAAGCACTCAGAAGGAAAAGAAGAAAATGAGCTTTTGTTGTGGCTCCTTCGGAGCGTTTTTTACCACGAAGGCACAAAGGCGAAAAGAGAAAAAGAGTTAATTGTTTTTTAACGGGCTTTGGTCACAAACCACTTCACACAGTCCACCACAGAAATCTTTTGTTTTCTTTTGTGGTTCAAATTAGTACATAACGCAGATTCGTTATTCGATAAATTCGTTATTTCGTTGAACACAGATTAGTACATTAGTAAAAATTAGTATTTAGTAGATATGGATGATTTTAATGAGTTTCAGGAATTTAACCAGCAGCAACCCGCGCCTGTGCGGCCGCAGCTTTTAACTGTATTATGCGTCCTGTCATTTATCTGGATAGGGCTCACAACTTTTGGTGCATTGGTTATAACTCCGTTATCGGATATAATGGTGCAGATCCTTAAAACCAATCCACAGTTTGATCCGGAGCGCGATGTGGATGTGATCACCGTTTTTCAGGCAGGCTGGAAATATTATCTTCCTGTAATTTTATTGAACATACTGGAATTAACGGGTGTTATCATGATGTGGAAATTAAAAAAGAACGGTTTTCACTTTTATACCATTGCCAACATCCTTTTATTTTTCCTTCCCATCGTCATGTTAGGGATCCAGTTTAATCTTTTTTCCGCATTTATCCCTGCTTTGTTTGTGGCCATGTATTCTCTTAACATGAGATTTATGAATTAGTTTTTTTCGAACCGCTTGATTAGTAGCCGGTTGAATTGATGTTATAAACAAAGAATGCTCAAATGTTAATAAGTTCTCATTACAAAATTTTTGAGCGTTTCTTTTTTTTCATTAATTAGCTACAACAAACAAAACATAAAACTAACTAACACCAAAAACAAACACTATGGAAGAAATGACTACAGAAGCTGCTGTGCCAGCAACAAGACCACAATTTTTAACAGTATTATGTATTTTAAGCTTCATCGGAAGCGGATTTTTTGCTTTAATTTCCATCATCGGAATGGTTGCTTCGGGCTGGATTTTAGGAATGCTTGGAGTTGGAATGGCATCAGCTATGGAACAGCAAAATGCGGATGGTATGACTCCTGATCCAGCTGCTATGCAGGCTGCAGGTGGACTGATGAGCATGGGAACAACCGTTTTCGTGATTGCTTTCCTTGTTCTGTTGATCTTGTCAGGATTATCAATTTTTGGCACAGTAAAAATGTGGCAGCAAAAAAAATCAGGCTTTATCATTTACACTGTTGTAAACGGTTTGATCCTGGTTCTTAGCATTATCGGCGGTGGTTGGTTCATGGCAATCGTTACAGCAGCATTTATTGCAATGTATGCAGCCAACTTAAAAGCAATGAAATAAGTTGCATTCAGGAAATCTGCTCTGCACCAAATAACAATTCATTAAAAAATAAAATATGTATTATAGCTCGGGTTTGGATTCAGCATTTCTTGCCGTCTTCGTTATCATCGCATTTATTGTGTTTATTATAGGCCTGGTGTTGGTTATCCTTTATCTGTTAACCTTACAAAGAACACTGGAAGCTGTAAGCCCGGAAAACCAAAAAATGCCTCCCGGACAGGTTTGGATGGTATTCATTCCATTGTTTGGGATCGTTTGGCAATTCATTATGGTAAACAGGATCGCTGATTCACTCAAAGCAGAATTCCAGAAACGGAACATTCAGGCGGACGAAGATCGCCCGGGTGCCGGAATTGGCATTGCTTATTGTGTATTGGGTTGCTGTTGCGTTATTCCACTCCTGAACTTCCTCGCAATCATCGGTTACTTTGTTTGCTGGATTATTTATTGGGTGAAAATAGCCGGATACAAACGCAAATTAGAACAAACACGACCGGCACAAACCACCGGTTTTTAATAAAAAAATCCTTCTGAATTTCAGAAGGATTTTTTTTTGAATTTGAAACAAGAAAAGTATTAAAATCCTAAGATTTTTTTCACCACATAAGGCACAAAAGAAAATATAAGGCGAAGCCTGTTACAATGTTTGAGATGTATACTATTTTCGGGTAAAGTTCTTATGTGTTCTTTTGTGCCTTATGTGGTTCAAAAAACACACAGCATCAGCGGAAAGCAAACCAATGAACATTGAACCAGTGAACATACAGCATCTGCGTACAGCAAACTTTGAACTTTGAACTTCCGACTTTGAACTTCTTTTTATTCCTTTACTGCGATAACACTAATCTCCACATTCACATTCAGCGGCAGCTTCGACACCTGCACCGTTTCACGCGCCGGATAATCGCCTTTAAAATAAGAACCGTACACCTCATTCACCATCGCAAAATTATTCATGTCCGTTAAAAAAATAGTGGTTTTTACAACGTGAGCGAACTCCATTCCCGCATCCGTTAAAATTCCTTTTACATTTTCCATCACCATGGTGGTTTCTGTTTTAATATCGTTCAGCATCAGTTCGCCGCTTACAGGATGCTTGCCCACCTGGCCGCTTACAAAAAGCATATTGCCAACTACCACGCCATGGCTGTATGGCCCGATTGGTGCAGGCGCATTTTTACTTGTAATGATCTTTTTCATAATGTATAATTTTTAGTTTTAATTGAATGAAGGGAAAAGTACCGTAACATTTTTTTGTTGCATCAGTGTTTTTATTTCTTCCTCCGGAATCCGCACCGAGTTCGAATAAGCCCTGCGCTTAATAAAGCGCGAACCGTCATAATATTTTAATTCAAATACAAAACCATGCTCCTCGTCGTTGTTCCCCTCGTAGATCTCCATTTTTATCAACGAATAATAATTCACCGTTTGTTGTGTCGACAAAGAATTGATAAACCCTTTTTGCAGGTAAATATGGTTAGCATAAAAGCGGATCGTGAAATATTCGTTGTTGATCATAAAAACGGCAAACAAGCAAAGAAAAAAAGCAAGGATCGTGGCCGCTTTGTTATGCTGAAGCAATAAAATAAATAACACAAGCCCGAAATAAATGATCCGGCTGCCAAAATTCATCAGCGTCCGGTACAGCGATGCTTCCAGAGAATACAAAGGCTGATCCTCTTTCTGTTCCGCATTGTTCAGCTCCATCAACTGGTTGCGCACATTGATCTGTGCCGACTGTTCTTTTGCCGGTACCTGGTTCAATAAAATGCAGGTTTGATTAAACAGGTCGGGCAGCTTTGTGCGGAACTCCTCCGGCGATTCAAAAAAATGCTCGATGCACACACTAAAAAATTCGTGAATATTGGTAGCGCCGTAACGCCGGAAAATGCTTTGCCTCCCGTTTTTTAACCGTGTAAACTCATGCACCGCATTGGCGATCCATTTATTGATATAACCATCAAAAAAATAATCCGTTACCTCATACTTAATACTGTTGAACCGCAGCGCATGCGTCCATTCATGCAAGCCCAGGTTGTAATTGTCGTGCTGGTCCTCAATCCCTTCTAAAATGTGTTTCCAGCTAAAGCAGATAAAGCCGTTCATGCTCGTTTCACCCTTGTGCAGCTGCCCCGTTGCCGGAGATTCATATACATCCGGGTATACCAGCACATATTCAAACGTATCCAGCGTAAAGCTATCGAGCCCAAACGTAACCTGCACCGCACACGCCGTAATAATAATGCGCACCGGATCCGAAATAACAAGCCCCTGGCGCCCTGCAAATTTTTTTAATTCGATAAAAGCGGAACAGCGGTTTATAAACCGTTGCTTTAATTCCGGGGTAAGATGCCGGTAATACGGGTACGATCGTTCCAGCTCCGTTTTAATCGTACTATCGCTGATGTGTGATTGTATGTAATCCCTGAATTCCAATGTCGGTTTTTATGAATAAAAGCGTGCAGCAATGCTAACGATTTCAAATATAAATAAAACCGATGTATTATTTCTTTTCACCGCTTTTTACTTTTACTTTTAGTTCTGTTTAGTTACATTTGTTTTTAGGATATTTAAACTTCACGCATGAAAAAAATTACTATTCTTTTTATTTTTATTGGACTTGCCATCGGATTTAAATTCATGAATTCAGCCTCTTCCGAAGGCAGCAGCTATAAATACCACACCATTGATCAGATTGAGGCATTCCGCGACACCTTGCGGATGGCGCCGATTGCTGCCGGTGAATATTTTTTACCCTCTTCCAGCTGCCGCGGCTGTCACGGGTATGATTCGGCACATACCGCCAGCATCGACGAAGCGGGTAACGACGTAAACCTCGTAGACCGCTGGGAAAGCTCCATGATGGCACTCAGCGCCAAAGATCCTTTCTGGAAAGCAAAAGTACGCCAGGAGATCATGATCAATCCTGCTCATGCCAACGAATTACAGAACAAATGCCTCGATTGCCACGCACCGCTTGGTGCGTATACGGCCAAATACCACGGGCACCCCTATTATACGTTAAACGATCTGGAAAATGATTCGCTGGGCAGCGATGGCGTTTCCTGCGGTGCCTGCCACGCCATCGGTGCAAACAGGCTTGGGCTTGGTAATTTCTTTTCCGGCAACATTCCATACGATACCACGCATGTGGAATACGGTCCGTTCACATCGCCTTACGTTGGTCCGATGCAGCTGTACGAAGGATTTACACCTACCTACAGCAATCACATGGATCAGGGCCGTTTGTGTTCCTCCTGCCATACGCTGATCACGCAAACAGCCGACCTGAGCGGCGCTTATACCGGCGGTTATTTTGTGGAACAGGCCACGTATCACGAATATGTTAATTCACAATACCCCGGTAACGATGTAAAATGCCAGACCTGCCACATGCCGCAGATCCAGGATGCCATTATCCTTTCCAACAGTACCGGAGGTTTAACAGCACGCACACCGTTCAACCAGCATAAATTTCAGGGTGCCAATTATTTCATGCTCAACCTGATCAAAAATAACAAGGACAGCCTGGATGTGGATGTGCCCGACGATAAATTTGATTCTACCATTGTGGCTACTACTGATCTGTTGAGAACCAAAGCGATCGACATGAACATTATCCTGGACAGCGTTACTGCCGACACTGCTTATTTTAAAGTAAAAGTGCTCAACAAAGCCGGGCATAAATTCCCGTCGGGATATCCATCCCGCCGTGCCGTTTTACAATTGGTAATTACCGATGCAACGGATACCGTTTTTAAATCCGGAACATTTGATGCACAGCAGCATGTGATCGGAGAGAATCCGGCTTATGAGCCGCACCACGATGTGATCAAACAATCCAATGTGCCGCAGATCTACGAAGAAGTACCGGGCGATGTAAATGGCAATTTTACTTCCATCCTCGAGCGTGCAGCTATACTTTTAAAAGATAACCGCATTCCGCCTGCCGGGTTCACTACTTCTTCGCCGGTATACGATACCACACTGGTATCTGCGGATGCAAATGCCGATGATGATTTTAACAAAACAAGCAGCGTGGAAGGCAGCGGTTCCGATTATGTGCATTACCGTGCACCCATCACCGGCTGGTCGGGATCGTTAAAGATCCGTGCAAAAATGTATTACCAGGCCGTTCCGCCAAAATGGGTGGCATCGTTGTTTACCATGTCGGCAACAGAGATCAACCGCTTTAAGGATATGTATAACAATGCGGATAAAAGCCCTTTCCTGATGGTGGCAGATAGTTTAGTAGGCGTAGGATTAACTACCGGCGCTACAGAGCTTGCAGCAAGCAACATTAAAGTATGGCCAACAATTACACACGACGGAAAAATTACCGTTGCATCCGAATACGGTGAACTAATCAAGTTAATAGATGTGTATACCACAGACGGAAAACATCCGCTGGAGCTTGCAAATGTATCCTACCAGCAGGAGCTTACTTTTGATCTTCCGGCAGCGGCAGGTATATATTATATAAGGATCCAAACCAGCAAAAAAATATATTATAAAAAAGTTGTGAAATCATAAAACATTGTTTTACTTTATATATCTCTAAACTTAAATTAACTCTTTCAAATCAAACAACTTAACTCGAAACAAATGGTAAAATCTACACTCTATCGCTCACTTGTATTTGCGTCCTGTGTGTTAGGAGCCACCAGCTCTTACGCCCAGTTTGCATTTACAAATTCAAACAGCTTAATCAGTGCTGTTTCTCATAGTGGAAACTCTGTTTCTGTTGTCGATGTAAATAACGACGGGCTTGACGACATCGTTAAAATGGATGGCGCAACTACGCTTGTGATCGACATGCAAAACCAGGACGGAACTTTTACACATTACAACCTTGGTGCAATTACCGGCGGTGGCCGTGTATGGGGCATGGCTGTGGCCGATGTGGATCACAATGGCTGGAAAGATGTGGCAACCGGAACAAACGGTGCGCTTTATCTTGTTAAATTAGCCTGGTCAGGTACTACCATCACCAAAACAATTACCACATTAAGCGGTTCATACTTCGTTCAAAATATCACATTCGGTGATTTTGATAACGACGGTTGGGTGGATTTAGCGGTTTGTGACGATGTGGATTACATGAAAATTTACAAAAACACAACAGGTACCCTTAATTTACAAGCGCCTACTTCTGCAATCATCAATACCAACATTAATCCTGGTATGTTTTATGGCGGTTCTGATCCATATGATTCTGGCAACTACGGCAGCGTATGGCTGGATTTTGACAACGATGGGGATTTGGATCTTTACATTGCACACTGCCGTCAGAGTACTTCCAGCAGCACCGATCAAAGAAGAAGAGACCGCCTGTTCGTAAACAATGGTAGCAACGTGTACACGGAAGCTTCCGGAACCTATGGAATTGAAGTGACCAACTTTCGTCAAACCTGGACCACCAGCTTTGGTGACATTGATAATGATGGCGATTTTGATGTGGTAATGATGAACCATACCGGAGCCAGCCAGATTTTGGAAAACGACGGAACAGGTCATTTTACAGACATTACATCAACTACTCTTTTCAACTTTAACACCGATGGAATTGAGTCCATCCTGGAAGATTTTGATAACGATGGTTACCTGGATATTTTATTATCAGGTGGCGGATCAGGAGATTCATACTGGGTATATCACAACAATGGTGATAAAACGTTTACTGCAATCACAGGAACATTTCCTTCGCAATCAAACGGAATGCTTTCATTTGCAACAGGAGATCTGAACCACGATGGAAAAGTAGATGTGTTTGCTTCTTACGGTGATGTATACAACACACCAACTTCTACCAACGATTTCTTGTACCTGAACTCTACTTCAAATACAAATCACTACATTACTTTTAACCTTACCGGAACAACAAGTAACCACAATGCAATCGGTGCCCGTGTAACCATTCACGGTGCTTTCGGAACTCAGATCCGTGAAGTAAGAGCAGGCGAAACATACGGTACTTCCAACTCCATGCAATTACACTTTGGTTTGGGTGCCAACACTGCAATCACTTCTGCAACCATCGACTGGCCTGCAGGTGGTACAACCACTTTCGGTGCTTTAAATGCCGATCAGTTTGTTACAGCTGTAGAAGGTACCTGTACAATTACAGATAACGTAATCCCCGGCCCTTACAACTTATGTACAGGTCAAACACTTACGTTAACAGCAGCAAATGGATACAGCGCTTATCACTGGTCAACCAATGCCACAACACAAGCCATCACTACAGGTTCTACCGGCGATTACAGCGTTATGGTAACCAATGCAGCAGGCTGTACCAACATTTCTCCGAATGTATCGGTGGTGCTTAATCCTGATGAAACTCCTACTGTAACTTCTGCAGGAGCAACTACTTGTGCAGGCGTTTATACATTAACAAGTACTCCGGCTGTATCGTATGCGTGGACTGGTCCGGGCGGATTTACAGACAATACACAAACCATTCACCCAACTGTATCCGGAACATACAACTTAACCATCCAGGGAACTTGTGCTGCATTTAACGCAGCGCCAACGAGTGTAACTGTTTTGGCAGCACCTGCACCATCGGGAACGGGAGCATCCGGACCTGGTCCTGCAGCTTTTAACTTATCTGCATCCGGTACAGGTGGAAGCTTATCATGGTACGATGCGCCTACAGGCGGAACATTGTTAACCACTGGTACAAGCTATACAACACCAGTAATTAGCGCTACAACTACTTATTATGTAGAAGATGCAACCACTTATCCTGGCAGTACTTTCACTGGTGGAACAGCTAATACCACAGGTGCAATCAGCGCAACCACTATTGACGGAGGACTTGATTTCGATGTAACATCTGCTTGTACATTTACATCTGTAACAGTAAATGCCGGTACAACAGGCGCAGCCGGAACACGCGAAATTCAGTTGAAAAATTCAGGAGGAACCGTAATCAACTCATTAATTGTGAATGTTGCTGCTGGCGGCCCACAGGTTGTTACCTTAAACTTCCCATTGGCAATTGGTACAGGTTACCGTTTAACAACCAACTCAACATTAAACTCAACTAACTTCGGATATGTTTCCCCTGCTTTACAAAGAAGCACATCCGGGATCACTTATCCGTATAACACAACAGGTTATTTGACAATTACAAATGGCTGGACAGGTTCTGCTACAAGCAGCTCTGCTTATTACTATTTTTATGACTGGGTACTTACAGGGTCGTCAAATGTTTGTACAAGCGATCGTATTCCTGTAACAGCAACTGTAACAACTTTAACAGGTGTTACCGAAGCTTCTGCAGATAACATGGCGTATGTATATCCAAATCCGGCAACTGATAATTTAACGATCAGCTTAAATAAATCAGTTACAGGAAAAGTTCAGGTAAACATTGTTGACCTTGCAGGTAGAACTGTATCTCAACAAGTGTTTGCTGCAAACGATAAATTAGAAATGAATGTAGCAGGTTTGGCGAAAGGTACTTACATGGTACGGATCATCACTGAAAATGCACAAAGCGTTCAGCGCATCGTTAAAAACTAACAGCAGTTTATAATTCAATAAAAGCCCCGCTTCATTACGAAGCGGGGCTTTTTGTTTTTCGTTTTTTGCAGATGCTGGACGTACGATTGTTGGATGTTGCGAAATAAGTAAGTTCTGTGTATCGGAACGCAGATCAAAAATGATTTTTTATGATGCACAAAAAGATCGCCTGTGGCGCTTATGATTTTTTATGATTTGATTGTAGTACAAATTAATCATATAGTAATTTTTTGGCTGCAAAAAGTAAAAAGATAAAACAAACAAAAATTAGAATTAAATACTGCAAGCATTCATGAGATCCCGGATCAGGTCCGGAATGACGACCTCTAAATTCGTAAACCACATGTAGTTAACACACTGTAAACACACAGCAGCCCAATGAACCAATAAACTAATAAACCAATGAACTATTGAAAATCCTGCCAGTCTTTTCTCCTGCTCAGCTTCAAATCCTTCAACACCGATGCCTTTACGCTGATATCGACAGAGAAACTTTGGCGGAAGCCAAACGGCACCCAGTTGAAGCGCATTTCCCAGCAATGCAAATCGCGGTACACATTAATAGAAGTAAGCGTAGGCTGGCGCGTTATAAAATCATAACCGGAAGATAAACTCACTTTCCATTTTTTTGTAAGGCTCAGATCGCCGTTAAACGTAAGTGATTGCGTGGTTTTAGCTGTGGATGGTAACCCCGGCATGCTGTACACAATGTTATAATAAACACTCAGGTTCCAGGGCACATTAAAATCAACATACGCTTCCGGATGGGAATTAATGTAATCCAGCTGATCCTGCACCGCATTATTCGTTGCAGGCATTGGCGCCGGTGTAAGCGGTTTCGGCCCGTTCGGGTTGGTAGGGTTGAGCGTGGTGGCCGCCTTGCTTTTGAGGCTCGTTCCTAATGAAAGACTAGCTCCTACCAATCGCCCGATCCTGCCATTGGCCCATTCAAATTTATCAACCGCTGTTCCCAGCGAATCCGTTTGATACGGGTTCAGGATCGCATTGGCGTTCACATCCAGCTTTTTAAAAAGCTTGGTGCGCCCGGTAACATTGATCGTACTCCAGTTAAAACTTTTCACAGCAAGGTTGTAAGAAAAAGCAACTCCGAGGTTATCGATCAGCGATACTTTTTTATACACCGCGCCCGAATCACTATCCATTTTTCGTTTGGCTTCCAGCGAATTGCTTAAGCTAAAGGCTACAACTCCTGATTTCCCCGAACCGGGCGGCCCGTAAATTCCATCCCGGTAGATCGAGTATTGCGTCTGGTGCCCGGCCGAATCCGTTTGTACCGATTTGTAATAACCGAATTTAGGGCTTCCAAAATCCGGGCGGTAACTCATTGTAACCGTTGGTGTAGCCACATGCCGGATCTGCTTCAAATGTTTGGTCTTAAAATAATAATCGCCGTACAAGCGGGTGGTAAGGGCTGCAGAAATACTGAACGTGCTTACCACCGATGCACCCGGAACAGTATCGGTAAGTACCGTATCCCTCTCCGCATTGTAACGCTGGCGGATGGTCTGAAAATAAATGTCGCTGGTTCCGTTGATGCTTGGCGTTAATGTCAGGAATTTAAAAATGTTGAAAGTAGTACTGACCGGCACCACCAGCTGCGCGCCGTTTTTCATCTGTCCCAGCGTTCTGTTTGTAAACAGTGTTGAATCGTAGGAGTGAATATCATTGCGTGCGTTCAGTGTAGCGCTTACGCCGATTTTATCATACCATGTATTGGTGGTACGTGATTGATTTTTGAACGGATAAACGCGGTTCATGCTTAAATTCAGCTCCGGCAGGCTGATGTCCACCGTTCTTGCGATCGTGCTTTGACTGTGCCGTGCATTGGCCGAGAAATAAAACGGCGTTCCTACAAATGTTTTGGAATAGGAAATGTTGGAGCTCAATTGGTTGGTAAGGTAGCTGCCGCCTGCAGTTCCGCCTGCAATACTTCCATTGTATTTATTGTAAGTGCTGCTTGCTACGTTCACGTTGGCCGAAAAACGACTGTTCGGATGCGCTTTCGGATCCTGGTTGTGCGTCCAGCGCACTGCAAAATCATTCTGCCTGCTGTAGCCCGGCAATTCCCTGTCGCCATTGATAAAGCGAGAAAAATTAACGCCCACGCTCCCGTCAAATTTGTAACGTTCCTTATAGCTGCTGCGTGCTGCACCGCCAAAACTTCCGTTGGAATAAACATCTGCGGTAAGCGCCATGTCTACAAACTCATTTCCGCCAAAATAAAAACCGCCGTTCTTCAGAAAAAAGCCCCAGTTGGTGGATTCGCCGTAGCTCGGGATCAGGATCCCCGAACGGCGCCCTTTTTTATTCGGAAAAAAACCAAAGGGAACAGCCAGCGGCGTCGGAATATCGGCTATGTATAACATGGCCGGACCGGTTACGATCTTATCATTCGGGATCACTTTGATCTTGTTGGCGCGGATATAATAATGCGGATGCTCCAGGTCGCAGGTGGTGTAATAGCCGTGAGCCACATAATACACATTGCCCGTATCTTTTTTAATGTCGCGGCCGTGGATGTAGCCTTCATCCTGCTGCGTGATCACATCCTTGATCTTTCCTTTCTTGGTTTCAAAATTATACGCGATCGATCCCGCTACGTATTTCCCGTCCTTGTTCTGAAAATCGGGGCGCTGCACCTGCTTGCCTGCACTATCAATACCATAGGCGTACACAGTGCTGCTTTTAAAATCGATCATGATATAACCCGCTTTCAGGGTCATGTCCTGATAGGTTACTACGGCATGGTTGTAGAGATATGCTTTTTTATTGGCGAGGTCGGTGATGATGGAATCGGAGGCAATATAATCCACTTTGTCATCCAGGAAAGCCTTTGTGGGAACCTTTTTCACAACGGTATCCGTCGCTTTTACAGCTGCCGTTTTAGGAACGGTATCAATAGCAAATGCGAACGTTTTAGTACCCGCAGTTATTAACAGGCAAACGAGGATAAAATATGTTTTTATCGGGATTCTACGCAATTTATACTGCTATTTTTGTGTTTAATACTCAGTTAAAGGCTCAAAACTACTAAAAAAAAATCAAGAAAAAGGGTCGCTTCAACCCAAAACCCTTTATTTAAAGATATAACGTGAAAAAACTAATTATCATATTCCTACTGCTTACCTGCGGCATTTTTTGGACGTCGTTCTCTCCAAAATTCAAGCCAGTATTTACTATTAAAACGATAGTGATCGATGCCGGGCATGGCGGAAAAGACCCTGGATGCCACGGCAGCAAGTACAAAGAAAAAGATGTGGCATTGGCAGTGGCGCTTAAATTAGGAAAATACATTGAGGACAACATGAAGGATGTGCGCGTGGTATACACCCGCAAAACCGATGTGTTTATTGAGTTGCAGGAGCGCGCAGAGATTGCTAACCGCGCCAAAGCCGATCTTTTTATTTGCATCCACTGCAATTCGGCCTGCTACCGCGATAAAAAATTAAAACGCGATGTGTGTAACGACGATGCACACGGTGCCGAAACGTATGTGATGGGGATCAAGAACGAGCAGGGGAAGCTGGATGTGGCAAAACGGGAGAATTCATCCATTTTGCTGGAGGATAATTACGTGAAAAAATACGATGGTTTTGATCCGAATTCGGATGAGTCGTACATCATTATGAACATGTTTAATGATACTTATTTAGATCAAAGCCTGAGCTTTGCTTCCAAATTGCAGAAACAATATCGCGGTAAAGCAGCCAGGGCTGATAAAGGCGTGAAACGTGCCAGTTTGTGGGTATTGTGGCGTACGTTTATGCCAAGTGTATTGACGGAGATCGGATTTTTGACCAACCCGGAAGAGGAAATGTTTTTGGGATCACCCAAAGGTCAGGATTATGTGGCTTCGGGCATGTTCCGTGCTTTCCGGGAATACAAGGATGAGTTGGAAGGCGTGACAAAAAAGTATACGGATGATATTGAAAATCAGGCAGCTTATAAATTATCGAAAGAAGATTCGCTGGAGCTGGCAGAAATGAAAAAAGCAGGCAAACCGGCTGTAGTGGCTGCGGATACGGCAAAGGATGCTAAAACGCCGGAAAAAGCGCCGAAAGATAATAAAACAGAACCGAAAGCGGAGTTGGTTTCCACTTCGCCGATCGTGTATAAAGTGCAGATCGCATCGTCCGATAAAAAAATTCCGCTTGACTCCGATAAATTTAAAGGCGTAGAAAAGCCGGGTGAGTATGAAGATAAAGGAATTTACAAATACACGTCCGGCGAATATTCCAGGCAGGATGATGCCGTGAAACAGCAAACCCAGCTGCGCAAGAACGGCTTTAAGGATGCCTTTGTGATTGCCATGCAGGATGGCAGGCGCGTGCCTTTGAAGTAATAACGCATTATATTATTGTTAAATCCGGGACCTAACATGCAGATTCGTTTTTCGTTGTTGTCGTTATCTGTAACATTACATGCGGCGCAGGCGCGAGTGTCCCACTCGTGCCTTTTATTTTAAGAGCGTCCCGCTCTTTTTGTTTCAGAGGGCGGGACGCCCTCAAATAGTTTGGCACGAGTGGGACACTCGCGCCTGTAGAAACCCTTGAAGGGGTAGTTCTTTTTTTAACACACAGTAAACACACAGATTCGTAGTTTCCTGCCCGAATTGTTCAGGCGGGCGTTTTTGTTCGTTATCCGTAACTTTAATTCCAATAAATCATTAAATTTGCAATCAACACTAATGTAAACAAGGTGAAACTATCAAAAGAGGTTAAAGTAGGTTTAGTTACGGTCATTGCCATTGGATGTTTTCTTTATGGTTTTAGCTTTTTAAAAGGAAAAAATCTGTTTTCCACACAACGTAAGTTTTACGCGGTATACCACGATATCGACGGGCTGGTGGAAGCCAATCCTTTAATGATCAACGGTTTTAGAGTAGGAATGGTAGGGAAGATAGAACTGGCAAACGATACAAGCGGCCTGGTGATCGTTACCCTGTTGATGAACGACGATGCAAAGATCCCTAAAAAATCCATCGCGAAAGTGATCAGCTCGGATATCCTCGGCTCTAAAGCCGTGCAGCTGATCCTGGTAAACGATGCGAGTGGAAAATATGCCGAAAGCGGCGATACGTTAAAATCGGCGCAGGAAGACAACCTGAAAGCGGCAGTAAATAAAACAATTGCACCATTGCAGAAAAAAGCGGAAGGGCTGATCTCCTCCATCGATTCGGTAATGGTGGTGGTGCAGCAGGTATTCAATGAAAATGCACGCAAGAATTTATCTCAAAGCTTCGAAAAAATAAAAGGCGCCATCAGTTCACTTGAAACCACATCGTTCCGTTTGGATACGCTGGTAGTGAACGAGCGTGTGAAGATCTCCAGCATCCTCACGAAGATCAACGTATTGGCTACCACGCTTGCCAATAACAGCGATAAGCTGGGTAACGTGATCAATAATTTTTCCAACATCAGCGATTCGCTTGCAAAATCCAACCTCACTTCCGCGATCAACAATGCGGATCTGGCATTGTCGCAGGCTTCCACTATCCTGAACAAGATCAATACCGGGCAGGGGACGCTGGGAATGCTGATCAACAACGACAGCTTGTACCGGAAGCTGGATCAGTCATCGGCTGATCTGGATAAATTGCTAAAAGACCTGCGCGTTAATCCGGAGCGTTATGTACACATTTCTGTTTTTAGTAAAAAGGACAGGAATAAGCCAAAAGACTAGGTTTTGAAAATGCGGTATTGCTTTTCCCGCAAAATTTCTCCAAAATTTGTTATGCTTGCATAATAAATTATTATTTTTACATTTGTTATAACACTGACAAAAAGCACACTATGATAACAAGCATCCTCTTTATTTTATTATTAGCTGCCGGAACCACCCTGTTCACGATCAATGTCCGGAAAGTACGCCGCAACATACTTCTTGGAAAAGAAACAGAGCGCAAGGATCAGCCCGGAATGCGCTGGAAAACGATGGCACGTGTGGCACTTGGACAGTCCAAAATGGTAACACGCCCGATCCCGGCCATTTTACACATTTTTGTGTATGTGGGTTTTGTGATCATCAACATTGAGGTGATCGATATGTTTGTAGACGGTATTTTCGGGACACACCGCTTCCTTTCTTTTACCGGTGGTTTGTATAACATTTTAGTTGCCACATTTGAGATCCTTGCATTTTTAACCACTTTCGGTTGTGCTGTATTTTTGATCCGCCGTAACATTGTGCATGTAAAACGATTGGTAAGCAAAGATCTTACCGGCTGGCCACGTACGGATGCCAACGCGATCCTGATCACAGAGATCTTATTGATGACTGCTTTTTTTACGATGAATGCCTGTGATGCGCTGTTGTTCAATATGGGAAGCCATCATTACAACGTTGCTTTCGCGAATCCTGTGTCGCACTATTTAATGCCATTATTTTCGGGAATGCAGGAAGGTACGTTGATTTTTATTGAGCGTTTTTGCTGGTGGTTTCACATTATCGGGATCATCAGTTTCCTCAATTATTTACCGTACTCCAAACACTTCCATATTTTACTGGCTTTCCCGAATGTGTATTTTTCCAACCTGAAAAAGAAAGGCGAATTTACCAACCTGGAATCGGTTACCAATGAAGTGAAAGCCATTATGGATCCTTCGTTTATGCCGCCACCGGCTGATCCCAATGTTCAGATGCGCTTTGGCGCGAAGGATGTAACCGACCTGAGCTGGAAACAATTGCTGGATGCTTATACGTGTACGGAGTGCGGAAGATGTACATCTGCCTGCCCTGCAAACATTACCGGAAAATTATTATCGCCGCGCAAGATCATGATGAGCACCCGTGACCGTTTGGAAGAAGTTGGGAAAAATATAGATGCAAATAAAGGCGAATTCAAGGACGATGGAAAATCATTATTGAATGATTACATCACGCCGGAAGAATTGTGGGCCTGCACTTCCTGCAATGCCTGTGTACAGGAATGTCCTGTGAATATTGATCCGCTGAGCATTATCATTGATATGCGCCGCTTTTTGGTAATGGAACAAAGTGCTGCACCAACCGAGTTGAACATGATGTTTACAAACATGGAAAATAACGGAGCGCCATGGCAATTTTCGCCGTCGGATCGTTTGAACTGGACGAAGGAATAATTTGAAAATGTGTGAATTTGAAAATTTGAAAATTGCTGGTGCGCAAATATTGCTGGATGACTAAAAGAACTAATCCCTTTCAGGGCTTTTTTGTCCCTGGAAGGGTTAGATAGCAAACGTTGGTATGTGAAGATTTCAATTAATTAATTTTTGAAAATTGCTGAAGAGCAGATAAAAGATAAAAAATAAAATGAAGGTGATTCACAATCACCATTCAACAATCATCATTCATACTATGGAAAATCAAACTTCTACTACTGACACTCAAACTACAAAGCAACCGCTGGTTGTTCCTACCATGGCTGATTATATGGCCAAAGGCGAATCACCTGAGATTGTTTTTTGGGTAGGCTGTTCGGGTAGTTTTGATGATCGTGCAAAAAAGATCACCAAAGCGATCGTGAAAATATTGAACCACGCGAATGTGAAATTTGCAGTGCTTGGTGTGGAAGAAAGCTGCTCCGGTGATCCGGCGAAACGTGCAGGGAATGAATTTTTATTCCAGATGCAGGCCATGAACAACATTACGGTATTGAACGGCTACGACGTGAAAAAAATAGTGACGGGCTGTCCGCATTGTTTTAACACTATTAAAAACGAATACCCGGCTTTGGGCGGACATTACGAAGTGATCCACCACACGCAATTGCTGCAGGATCTCTTAAATTCCGGAAGAATTACCATTGAAGGCGGAAGCTTTAAAGGGAAAAAGATCACTTTCCACGATCCGTGTTATTTGGGAAGGGGCAACGATGTATATGAAGCGCCACGTTCGGTAATGGTGAATCTGGATGCGGAACTGATGGAAATGAAACGCAGTAAATCAAAAGGATTATGCTGCGGTGCGGGTGGTGCGCAAATGTTCAAGGAAGCAGAAAAAGGGAACAAAGAAGTGAACATTGAACGTACAGAGGAAGCGCTGGCATTGAATCCGGATGTGATCGCGGTAGGTTGTCCGTTTTGTAATACGATGATGACGGATGGCGTAAAACATTTTAATAAAGAGCAGGAAGTGAAAGTATTGGATGTAGCGGAATTGATAGCGCAGGCAAACGATTTATAGGTACGGATCGTACGAATCTGAAAACGAATTTTTACGAATCTGTGATTTCTGCTAAATACCAGTCATTACCGATATACTAATCTTTGTTTATACTTTGTGTAAAATATTTATTTGAATAATACTCTCTCCACGAAGTTGTCATCCCGCACCTGTTGCGGATCTCATGAATGTTTGCAGCAGGCAATACAGAAACAAAAACAATCTAATTAAAGAAAAAATGGACTCAATAAAAAATATGCCTTTGGATGCACGTGTATGGGTGTATCAGAATAACAAAGCGTTATCGGATGTGGAGGTGAATGAAATAAAAATTGCAGGCGAAAAATTTATTTCCGATTGGAGCGCGCACGGTGCTGCATTGAGAGCGAGCTTTGATGTGTTATACAATCGTTTTATTGTAATTGCTGTGGATGAAAAACAAGCCCTGGCAAGTGGCTGCAGCATTGATAAATCGGTGCACTTTATAAAACAGCTGGAGCAGCAATTACACCTGAATTTATTCGACCGGATGCAGGTGGCTTATAAAAAAGGAAATGAATTAGTTGCGTGTTCTTTGGCAGAATTTGAAAAGCTGGCTGCGGCGCATGAAGTAAATGAAAATACCATTGTGTTTAATAATATGGTGACTACAAAAGCAGCGTTTGATCTGGACTGGGAAGTACCGGTAAAAAATAGCTGGCAGCGGAGAGTGCTGGCGTAAAGGAATTATAAATTATAGATGTTGAATTATAAATTACTTTACTAAATCCTAATTCTAAATCTTTATTCCGTTTTTGGAGGAGTAAATGTTACTGTTGTAGTAATGGGTGGTGGTATATATTCTCCTTTAACTACCATGGCTGGTTCAGAAAGAATCCTTTCCAGATAATCATTTATTCTTTTTTCTATACTATCGTTTGTGGAGTGCAACCTTGTATAACAAGGCCAGGTTGTGCTTTTTGTATAGATGATTCCAAGATCCCGTGTAAAATAACAAACCATACCGCCGTCAACGGGTGCCGGTTCATTCGTTAGCTTAATGACGCGACCTCCAAATCCGTTTTTTTTATCGGATTCTGCAAAATCTTTTGCCGCAATAACATTTAAATGTGCAGTATCAAACAAAAGTTTCAGGATAAAAGTGGTGTCTTGCTTGCAGTTACTTATAAGATAGAACCGGTCAGTTTTTTGATTTTTTCCTTTTTCTCTTGTGCAGGAAAAAAGAAAAGCCAGGATGAAAATCGGAAGAATTAATTTTTTTATCATTTACATTGAAAAGATTTACTCCGTTTTTTCCCAGCCATCCGTGCTTAACGCAATGGCTTCCAATAATTTTTCCAGATCTTTTAACTCATTTGGTGCCTGCCAGCGATCCTTGATCTTTTTTGTTTTTCCATCGATAGAGTAGGTAATGTAGATAGAAGGAACATCCATTACCTGTGGCTTGTTATATTCATCCAACAGGTCGAAAAAATGATTTTTATCGAATGCATTTACAAGTGTTGTTAACTCTTCATCGGAAATTGTTTTTTTGTAATTCCCGATTTTGTCAATGTTCATATCGCCTTTTAAAAGCGCGGTGTTATTCTCACCGGTAATGGTAAGCGTGTACACCGGGCACTTGCCAAAACAAGCTGTTTTCTGAAGAATGAAGCTAACCGTTTTTAAATTTTTGCCTGCATCCGGGGTTTGTGCTTTTGCTGTGTTTTTTAAAGAGTTGCAGGGCGCCAGCAACAATAAAAAAGCAGAATATAAAATGAATTTCATGGGATGGAGGTTTAATTTACCAAATAAAAATATCTTTAAATGATAACGGACGTTCGGTATAACGCCAGCTAAAATCTTTTAATTTTAATTCTTTCGATTCCACTTTGTCAAGCGGATACAGCGATGCTTCAGGTTTTGTAAGAAACACGATGCGGTCGATCTGGTTGTCTTTTAAAAAGATATGCAAGTCCGTGCAATCGGCGCGGTTTACGGCTTTGATCTCTTGTTTGTCTTTCGCAAAATAAATGGTTTGGCCGTTGCCTTCCACATTTACACGCACCAGTTTGTTGTCGCTGAAATATCCTTTCATGTATTTTCCGCGGATCTGGTTGTAACGCAAACTGTCTTCCGCCGACACAATAAATCCGGTACCGAACAGCTCAATGTATTTTAATGATTTGCTTCCCGTTGTCAGCCGCATACTGTCGGAAGTCAGCTGGTTGGCATCCGACCACAGGATCGGGGCCTTGTATAAATGCATAATGGAATCAATGGTGGTGTAGATCAGCGAATCGCATTTGCCCTGCATATCGCGTTTAAAAAACTTGACTTTGTGATAGGCGAATAATTTCTGATGATCGGTTTTGGCAGTGTCTGCCGGACTTGGTTTGTAAAGCGCTCCGCTGGCGGCACTTACTTTTTTACTTTTATCCGGTTTTATTTTCGGTGCATCGCCTTGTGCTTTTAATGTATCTGCATGTAAAAACAAGGTATCTTTTTCATAGCGTTGCGTTAGCAGCGTGTTGCCCGTAATCACCGACAGATCCCTGAATTCATAATGGATGGCAAAATCTCCATAGATATTTAATTTTTGTGTTGTATCGATGATCTGTACATTTTTTACTGCGCGGCCAATTCCTTCGTTACGGTCGTAATACAAACTATCCCCCAACATTTTTTGCTGCTGTGTAAGGATGTACGCATTTTTGCTGAAACGGGAAAGATCATGGAAGGTATCATACCAGCCATCCTCGCAATAGATCAGGTTATCTTTGCTTTTAATAGTAGTGGGCCCGATGAAGTAGGTTACTTTTGAAGTGGTATTGTATCGCATTGTATCGCAATTGATAATGAATTGCGGATTGGTAAGCACCACATTTTTTTTAAATGTAAGATCATTTGATTTGCTGAAAAAATAACCCTGGTCGCTGGTAAGTACATTGTCCTTATTTATAATTTTTGCAGGCGTTACGTATGAACCCACGCTGGTGCCTACATTGTAATTCAGCTCTTCGGTGGTAAGGTGCATATCGCCTTTGTTTACCACCACATTGTGTGTAAGCACTGCAATTTTCGTATTTCCGTTATATTTCAAAAGATCGCCGAACAAATGGATGGAATCGTTTTGCACAATGTGCACATGCCCGAAGGCATCCAGTGAATTGTCCTTGTAAAAATAAGCGCTGTCGCAAAACATTAACACGTTCTGGTGTTCAAATTCTACATCGCCGATAAGGCGTTCGGCGCCTTCAGCAATTTGTTTTGCAGCTTTTAAGGTACCGGCTTTTACAATGCGGATTTTTTTACTGCCAACCTGTGCGTTGCTGCCACCTTGCGGATGAGGTGTTTGTGCAAGCGAAAGAAGCGGAGCGAACAGCATAAAAAAATAAAAAGCAAGAATTAAAAATGAGCTCACTTTTAATTCCTGCTTTTTATTTTTTGGTTTTACCATTCTTTTTTATTGCTTTATCAATGTCTTGAGAAACTGATCCTCAAAGGTATCCAGACAATTACTATACCAATTCTTTTTTACGAATCAGTGTTTGTGTACGATCCGGTCCTACAGACACAACAGAGATCGGAACACCGGTAGCTTTTTCGATATAAGTAATGTAATCGTTCAACGCTTGTGGCATCTGATCCGGGCTATTTAATCCTGTCAGATCCTGGTTCCAGCCTTTTAATTCGGTATAAACCGGGCTTAATAATTCAGGAGAATAATCGAACGGTAAATAATCAATTTGTTTTCCTTCGTAATTGTAGGCTGTACATACTTTGATGGTATCAAATCCACTCAGGATGTCGGCTTTCATCATCAGCAATTCGGTAACACCGTTGATCATTACTGCATATTTTAATGCCGGAAGATCCAGCCAGCCGGTACGGCGCGGGCGCCCGGTTACGGAACCAAACTCGCGGCCGTTGTTACGGATCTGATCGCCAATTTCATCATGCAGTTCGGTAGGGAAAGGTCCGCTGCCCACACGGGTGCAGTAGGCTTTAAAAATGCCGTATACATTACCGATGCGGTTAGGTGCAATGCCCAAACCGGTGCAGGCGCCAGCACAAATAGTATTGGAAGAGGTTACAAAGGGATACGATCCGAAATCAATGTCGAGCAAAGAGCCTTGTGCGCCTTCCGCTAAAATAGCTTTGTTGTTTTGAAGCGCATTGTTGATGTAATGTTCGCTTTCAATTTGCTGGTATGTTTTGAGTGTTTCAATTGCTTTGAACCACTCCGGTTCCATCTCCGGAAGGTTGTATTCAAAATTGAGATGACTCAGGATCTGCTTGTGTTTTTCCACGAGCGCATCGTATTTATCTTTGAAATTCGGTAATGAGATATCGCCGATGCGGATCCCGTTACGGCCGGTTTTATCCATGTATGTTGGCCCGATCCCTTTTAATGTGGAACCGATCTTCTCTTTTCCTTTTGCAGCTTCGGAAGCCGCATCCAGCAAGCGATGTGTTGGAAGGATCAGATGCGCTTTTTTTGCAAAAAGCAATTTTGATTTTACATCCACGCCCATTTTAATGAGTGCATCAATCTCGGCGATCAACACAACAGGGTCGATCACTACGCCGTTACCAATAATATTAATGGCAGTATCATGAAAGATCCCGGAAGGAATGGTTCTTAACACGTGTTTGATCCCGTTGAATTCCAATGTATGTCCTGCATTCGGGCCACCCTGGAAACGCCCGATGATATCGTATTTTGGCGTTAATACATCTACAATTTTACCTTTACCTTCGTCTCCCCATTGAAGACCCAATAATACATCTACTTTCATATTACGAATTACGAATTTTTACGAATTTACAAATCTGTGTAATCTACTAAATACCAATTTTTACTAATATACTAATCTGTGTTTGAAACCTCTCCCCTTCATCCCCTCTCCATGCGCCGACGCTGAAGCTTTAGCGCAAGAGTCAAGAGAGGGGGCAATATGTGAACGGTGTTTTTTAATTAGCGACCAGATATTTTTAAAGAACATTTCCTTTTCTCTTTCTTAGCGTCTTTGCGCCTTCGTGGTAAAAAAAGCAATCGCATAAGCGATCCCACAGCAAACTTTGAACTTTAAACTTTTGAACTTTGAACTACTTTTTCAAAACGGCGATTGCTTTTTCTTCCGTTTCGCACACATTAAATACGCTGTTAAGCTTTGTGATCACAAGCAGTTCGTTTATTTTTTTATTCACATTGCAAATAGCTACGTCTCCATCCGCTTTGCGCGATATGGTGAGGATATTGATCAGCACATTAAGCCCGCTGCTATTGATGTATTTCAAATTAGCAAGGTTAAGCAGGATCTTGTTTTCTCCTTTTTCCGCAGCAGCCTTAATTTCGTCAAGCATTGGCATGGCCTGGCCTTTATCAATCAGTTCGCCATGCAGGAGATAACAATTGACGCCACTTTTAACGGATAATTTGTACTCGAATATCATGGGATTATGGTTTTATTTTTTCAGCTTTTTATTTTCGCACACGCCTGCTGTGGCTAGCTTGTTACATTTTCCATACAGGTTGAGCGAATGGTGCGAAATATTAAAATCAAGGATGTCGCCTGCCATTTTCTGGATCTGCTGAATGCGTGGATCGCAGAATTCGAATACTTTTTCACAATCCTGGCAAATCAGGTGATCGTGTTGCTTGTATTCATAGGATTTTTCGAATTGTGCCAGGTTTTTCCCGAACTGGTGCTTGGTCACTAAGCTTGAGTTAAGCAAAAGCTCAATGGTGTTGTAAAGTGTAGCGCGGCTTACGCGGTATTTTTTATTTTTCATGTGGATGTACAATGATTCGATATCAAAGTGTCCGCCATGTGAATAGATCTCATTTAAAATAGCAAAACGCTCAGGAGTTTTCCTGTGCCCGTGTGTGGTCAGGTAATCTGAAAAAAGTTGTTTTACCGTTTCTTTTGTATCAACTGCTGGCATTTGTTTCCAATAGGGTTTTAGAATATAAAAATACGAAAATTATTGGCACGGAAATGCAAAGTTTTCCACAAAAACAGGGCATGGGTGATTAACCGCAAAGGTCGCGGAGAAGGCGCAGAGGGCGCGGAGAGCCAAGTGTTGTTTTAGCCACAGATTCACAGATTATTTGCGTGAAATAATTATGGCAGATTATTATCGCTTGCGCGATGAAATGCTGTGATTGTTTAACCGCAGAGAACGCAAAGAGAGCGCGAAGGGCGCAGAGGATTGTGTGTTATTTAATTGCATAAGTATAGGGCGCAAAGGCTTGATCGCTTGCGCGATCATAAAATGTATACCGTCTCCGGACTACCTGCTACAAACTACAAACTACAAACTATAACCTACTAACATCTAACGACTACATACTAATTACTAACGACTAATTTTCTAACGACTAATTGCTTTCCATGCGCGTTACCGTCAACACACCGTTCACTTTTTTCAGCTTTTTCATCAGTTCCGTTAAGTGATTGGTATCGTGTACGAATACGGTTACACTTCCGTCGAACGTGCCGTCATTGGTGTCAAAGCTGATGGAGCGCATGTTTACGTTGAGCTCGTTGGAAATAATTTTGGTGATGTTATTTACCAAACCCACTTCATCGATGCCGGTAATTTTAATTCCTGCAAGGAAGGAAATAAGCTCCTGGCTGGTCCATTTTGCCTTCACCACGCGGTAAGCATAGTTGGAAAGCAGCTGGATGGCATTCGGGCAATTTACACGGTGAATTTTTATTCCTTCGTTGATGGTAATAAAACCAAATACGTCATCGCCCGGAATGGGTGTACAGCAAGGCGAAAGCTTGTAATCAATTTTATTGAGATTTTCGCCGATCACCAGCATATCGGATTTACCGCGGGCATTTGCCACCATTTGTTCCAGCGACGGTGCGGCATCCGCTTTTTTAATGCTTCCTGTTTTGTGAACGATCTTGCCTTGTTCCTGGCGGAAATCTTTCAGATGTTTGATGTTGATATTGCCAACCGCCACACGGTAAAACAATTCCTGGCTGCTTGGCAATTTAAAATAATTGGCCAGCTCGTTGATATTCGGAACGGTAAAATCGATCTTCAAATGATGGAATTTGCGTTCCAGCATTTCGCGGCCTTCTTCCGATACTTTTCTGCGTTCTTCCTTGAGCGCATTTTTAATTTTTGATTTTGCACGGGCCGTTACCACATATCCCAGCCAGTCTTCTTTCGGCGTTTGTTTGTTGGAAGTAAGCACTTCTACCTGGTCGCCGCTTTTTAGTTTGTAGCTAAGCGGAACAAGTTTGTGATTTACTTTGGCGCCGATGCATTTTTCACCCACTTTGGTGTGAATGTCAAATGCAAAATCAAGCGCGGTGGCATTGATCGGTAAGGTTTTCATTTCGCCTTTCGGAGTAAATGCAAAAATCTCTTCGGCAAATAAATTCAACTTAAAATCATCGAGGAACTCGAGCGCATTTTCCTGCGGATTTTCAAGGATCTCGCGAATTTTGCGGATCCATTCGTCCAGTTGATTTTCATTTGCACTGTCTTTGTATTTCCAGTGTGCGGCATATCCTTTTTCCGCTAATTCGTCCATGCGCAGGGTGCGGATCTGCACTTCCACCCATTTTCCTTCCGGTCCCATTACGGTGGTGTGCAAACTTTCGTAACCGTTTGCTTTGGGTGTGGAAATCCAGTCGCGCAAGCGTTCCGGACTTGGATGATAAAAATCGGTAACAATAGAATACACGCGCCAGCAATCGGATTTTTCGTTTTCGGGCGGTGTGTCAATGATGATGCGGATCGCAAAAAGATCGTAAATTTCTTCGTAGGGAACACCTTTTGTGCGGATCTTGTTATTGATCGAATAAATGGATTTCGGGCGGCCGATGATCTTGGCTTTTAAGCCTTGTTCTTCGAGGATCTCTTTGATCGGAACGATAAATTTGGTAATAAATTTTTTGCGTTCCGGCTCGCCTTCTTTTAAGCGTTGCTGAATATCGTTGTATACTTCCGGCTCGGTGTATTTCAAACCTAAATCTTCCAGTTCGGATTTGATGGCGTTAAGTCCCAAACGGTGCGCCAGTGGTGCGTATAAATAAAGTGTTTCAGAAGCAATTTTTAATTGTTTATCGCGCTTCATACTGTCGAGCGTACGCATGTTGTGCAGGCGGTCGGCCAGCTTGATCAGGATCACGCGCACATCTTCCGAAAGGGTAAGCAACATTTTGCGAAAATTCTCTGCCTGCAGGGAAGAGCTTTGATCGAACACTCCGGAAATTTTTGTAAGCCCGTCAATGATCTTTGCTTCTTTTTCGCCAAATAATCCGCGGATATCGTCAAGGGTAAGGTCGGTGTCTTCCACCACATCGTGGAGCAAGGCGCACACAACGGAAGTGGTTCCCAGCCCTATCTCTTCGGCACAAATGTGAGCAACGGCAATCGGGTGGTAAATGTAGGGTTCGCCCGATTTGCGGCGCATGTCCTTGTGTGCTTCCAGCGCAATGTCAAATGCTTTGCGGATCAGGAGCTTATCACCTTTTTCAAGCGTACGTTTACAGGCATTTAAAAGAGCACGGTAACGTTTTAATATTTCTTTCTTTTCGGCTTCTAAATCTATTGGAACTATTGGAATCTCTGGTTGCATACAAATTTTTTTTCTTTCCTGTTGTAAAGATACGAAATTCTGCTGTTTTATAAAAGCGAAATTACCTGGTAATGTAAGCAAATTTCTCTTTTAATTTGAGGAAAGGAGTTTCGAAATACCGGTAGTTGATGCTGCTGATAATGATGGTGAGGAACAATGCCACAGGCGTTTCTACCAGTAGTACAATCCACAGTTTTGTATTGAAATGATACATTTTCGATAAGGTTACCGTGATGAGGATCCCGATAAAATGCAGGCAATACAGGCCGTAAGAGATCAGCCCCAGTTTGCTTAATTGCTTGAATCCTCCCATTTTAAAGAAGGAATTTTTGGCAAAATTCTGCTCCAGAATGATCATTAAAATAATCATGGCAATGAATGAACGCTCGAAAATGTGGACGTAAAAATTACGTTCCAACAGCTGTTCCCTGAAAAAGAAAACGGTGATAAAAGCCGCGTAAATAAGTGCAATAGAAACTTTGCTCATGTTCTCGATCCGGCTGCGGAATTGCGGCATGCGGCATACATAAGCGCCCAGCGCACCAATGGTAAGATCGCCCATGCAGGAAAGCGTGTGGTGCTCATACATGAGCGGATCGGTGTAGATGCAGCGAAAAATGAGAGAACAAATAATGATGCCGGTGAATAATTTTAAATAATGTTTTGTCGGAACAATAGTGAGTAAAATGGGCCATACAAAATAAAACTGCTCTTCAATGGCAATGCTCCACAATACGCCCAGGATGGAAGCATCGGGCAAACCGTATTTGATAAAATCAAAATTATTGGTGAAGGTAAGGTAGCTGATCACGTGTGCGGTTTCATTCGGCGTTTGTCCGAAATGTGCCTTGAGCATAGGAAATGCAACAAATCCGAAAAGTACGCATACATAATAAAGCGGCCAGATCCTTAAAATACGGCGAAGCCAGAATTTTTTTATATCGATCTTTTTGTGGAAATTTTTTTCTTCGATCAGTAAATAGGTGATGAGAAAACCGCTGAGTACAAAAAAGAAATTTACGCCGATATTGCCATTTGCGAACAGGTCTTTTTTTACAAAAATGTAGGCGCCGGAATTTTTGATGGAATCAAATTCGGTATAAAAACTATGGAATAAAAAAACGGAAAGAAAGCACAGGAAACGCAATCCGTCGAGGTTTGGAAAAAAGACTTTTTTTTGCTGAATTGTTTTTTCTCCGGTCATTGATTAACCTTCCTTTTGTTGTTCTAATTCCCATTTCCAGGCCGTTTCCATCATTTGATCAAGGTTGTATTTAGGCTTCCATTCCAGTGTTTTTTCTGAAAAGCTATTGTCGGAATAAATGGCGCCAATATCTCCGGCACGTTTGGGCCCGATGGTGTAGTTTAATTTTTGTCCGCTTACTTTTTCAAAGGAATGGATGGCTTCCAATACGCTTACACCTTGCCCGGTGCCTAAATTAAAAATGGAAAAATTTGATTTGTTTTTTTTGTCGAGTAAAAACATCAGGGCACGCACATGTGCATTGGCAATGTCGCTTACGTGTACATAGTCGCGGATGCAGGTACCGTCGCGCGTAGGATAATCATTTCCGTAAACGGTCATTTGCGCAATTTTTCCGACGGCGGTATTGGTAATGATGGGAACAAGGTTGTTGGGTTTGTTCAAAGAGGATTCGCCGATAAGGCCGGAAATGTGTGCTCCCACCGGGTTAAAATAACGCAGCGCAATGGTGTTAAGCTGCGGATGCGCCGCTGCATAATCTTTTACAATTTCTTCGCCTGCTTGTTTTGTGTAGGCGTAAGGCGATTCGGCTTTGCTGAACGGCGTGGTTTCCTTTACCGGAAGCTCGCTGATATTGCCGTATACAGAGCAGGAAGAAGAAAAGATAAAATTGGAAATGTTATAGTTGACGCAGGCTTCGAGAATATTCAACAGCGAATTGATGTTGTTGCTGTAATATTTATGCGGATTGGTTACCGATTCGTTCACGGCTTTGAATGCCGCAAAATGGATAATGCCTGCAATGTTTTTCTCTTTTTCAAATAGTTGTTCTACTGCTTTTTTATCACAGAGGTCGATCTCGTAATTGTGTACTTTTTTTCCGGTGATCTGTTCGATCCGTTCAAATGTTTTTGCAGAAGCGTTGGAAAGATTGTCGGCTGAAATTACATTAAAATCAGCTGTTTCGAGAATCTCAATAATCGTGTGGGAGCCAATGTACCCTGCTCCGCCGGTAACCAGTATGTTTTTTTTTGAATTCATAAGCTCAGCAAAAATACGAATTATGATTTTAATTTTTGATAAACGGAATTGTACAAACGGATCCCTTTATCCAGTGAAAAATAGTTGCGGGATGCCTCCATTATTTTTGAAGGATCCATTTTTAAAAGTACATTAATTTGTTCAATTGCGCGTGTATATTCAGCTTCCGAAAAATCGTTGATCAAAATACCGGATTTAGCATCGTTCAGGATCCGGTCGCTGTCGCCGATGCCGGTATTGGTAATAATGGGAATCCCCAATCCCATGATCTCCGCGGTTTTGGTAGGCGACGATGCTTTTTTTGAATACAGCGGTTTTATAAAATAAATGGAAATCGCTGATAAGCTGAGGTATTGCGGCACTTCCATGCGGCTGGCGGAGCGGATCATGATCTTTCCGGCAGGAATGTTTTTCTCCCTTGCTTTTTTCAGGATCTGTTCCGGTGCATCCGGCGTAATGAATAAAATTTTTGCATGCACGTTTTTCTGCAGCAGGCAGCTGAAAAAATCAAGCATTTCGTCCAGCATATACCAGGTACCAATGGAGCCGAGGTAGCTGATCACCAAATCGCTTTCGCGGATGTGCAATTCTGTTTTTAATTGTTTTATTTTTTCGGGATTTATCGAAGCCGGTGAAAACAGATCAAGATCGGCGCAGCAGGGAATTACTTCAATCGGAATGGGTTGTTTTTGCAACGTTTTCCAGGAATGGATCTCTTTTTTTGCGTTCTCCGTAAGGCTGACGGTATAATCCGCATGATCTAAAAATGCGATCTCTTTCTTTTTAAAAAACGCATAAATACGTTTGTGGATCTTGTTCTTCATGCTCCAGATCTGGCCGTCGATGCGCTCATCCGCCCAAAAGCCGCGCATATCAAAAATAAATTTTACACCGTATTTTTGTTTGATCTTTAATCCGATCAGGGCTGCCATGTAGCTGCGGCAATGGATAATCTCCGGCTTTTGCTCTTTGCACAAGCGCTGCACTTTTTTGTTGATTGCCGATAAGTTAAATTGTTTGGAAAGCACCGATGGCAGGCGGGAGTATGGAACCGGATACCAGCTGATGTTGTGTTTGTTCAGCATTTGCTGAATGTACTGCTGCTGTTTTTCAAACCGTTCTTTTTTTTCGCAGCTCACGATCGTGATCGTATGGCCGAGGGAGGATAATCCGGCGAGGTAAGGGATCACCTGCGATTGTCCCAAAGGATCGGTCATTCCATCGTAAGAAACGTAAATTACTCTCATTTTCTACAGCCAAAAATTACACTACAAGTTTAAGATAATATTTAAAACAATGTGTTACTTTTGTTTAAATTAAGCAAATCTAACAGGATACACACGCATGGTACTTTCAATTTTCGATCTATTGCTGGCGCCGCTTTACCTGTTAATGATTTATTTTACCGGGAGCTATATTCAGTCGAAAAATATTGTAGCGCAACCGATCTATAAATGGTACACGCGGGGATTGATGATAAAATTGTTTGGCGCTATTTCAGTGTGCCTCATCTACCAGTTTTATTACACCGGCGGCGATACTACCAATTATTACGAAACCACCAAAGCCATTTCCAACCTGATTTACAAGGACACGCACATGTTCTGGGATGTAGCGGGCGGCAATAATTCGAGTGATAATTTCCGGTATTTTGATAAAGATACCGGCTATCCTGTTTTCTGGCGCGACAGTACGGCAGTGTTTGTATCGCGTTTACTCATCCCGCTTTATTTCCTGGCTTTTCACAGCTTTGTGGTCATGTCGATTTTACTTGCCTGGATCTGTTATACCGGGATCTGGCGCTTGTTCATGTTGTTCAATGAGCAGTTCCCGAAGCTGGAAAAACAGTTTGCCATTTCTATCTTATTTATTCCTTCTGTTGTTTTCTGGGGTTCGGGCTTGTTAAAAGATACGATCACACTTTCGGCAGTGGGTTGGTATACGTATCATTTCTATTCATTTTTTATCCGTAAAAAATACAAGTTCAGCAGCCTCATTTTTATATTCATTGCAGCCTTTTTGCTAATCGCGATCAAACCCTATATTTTGTTTGCCTTATTGCCCGGTTCGCTCATCTGGCTTTCCAACGATCGTTTGTCGAGGGTGCAGAGCAAGGTATTAAAATACCTGGCAGCGCCTTTTTTTATTGCGCTGGGTGTGGGGCTCAGCCTTTTATTGCTTTCGCAGATGGGAGATTTCCTTGGGCTGTATGCCATTGATAAGGTAATGGACCGGGCGGTAGTAGTGAATCTCGATCAGAAACAGGATTATTATGGCGGGAATAGCTTTGATATTGGTGAGTTTGATTCCAGTTTTGGGAGCATGATGGGCAAGGCGCATTTAGCGATTGCAGCTACTTTGTTCCGGCCGTATTTGTGGGATGCCAAAAACCCGGTAATGCTGCTTTCCGCGTTAGAAAATACCTACATCATGCTGCTGACGGCCTTTCTGCTCATCCGGTTAAAGTTTTTAGGGTTCTTTAGTCTTATCGGACAAAATCCCCTGCTTTTATTTTCTGTCTTATTTTCTTTGTTTTTTGCTTTTTCGGTGGGAATTGCTACTTCCAATTTTGGATCATTAGTGCGGTTAAAAATTCCCTGTATTCCTTTCTATGTTTCCAGCTTGTTTGTGCTCCGGTATTTTTATGATCAGAGAACGGGAGATAAAAAGGCGATGAAGAAGTATAAGGATTTAGGATTTAGGAATTAAGAAATAAGGATTTAGGAATAGATCTGCTAAATACCAATTTTTACTAATATACTAATCTGTGTGGTACGGATAACGCCCGCCTGAACGATTCGGGCAGGAACAGGAACGAAAAACGAATCTGGGGATCTACTAAATACCAATTAATACTAATATACTAATCTGGGTGTGTGCTGTGTTTGATTCGGAGCGCAATTGCTCTGATGTTCTGTCATTTTTGTCCGCCGCGGCAGACGGGAGCTGCTAATTAAAAAACGTACAGACAGATTCTGCTAACATTTATGAGATCCCGGGTCAGGCCCGGGATGACAATTAAAAAGGTAGATGGGATTTTGATTTAACAAACACAACATCTGCATACAGCAAAACTTTGAACCTTGAACTTTGAACTTTTTTTACACAGCATCTGAGTACAGCAAACTTCCGAAATCGAACTTCCGTCTTCAAACTTTTACTTGACATTGATCCGCAGCCATTTGTGTAACACGATCAACAGCCAAAGCCTGCTGTAATAATATGATTTACCGTTGAAAAATTCTTTTTTCAATTGCTCCACGTATTCAAATTTTACGACCCCGTATTTCCCGATCACTTCTTTTGAAAGATTGTCTTCAATTAAAAAACGCAATTCGTTGTTGAGCCATTTTTCCAATGGAATGGCAAAGCCCTGTTTCGGGCGGTCGAAGAATTTTTTTGGAACGTACTGGTACAAAATTTCTTTCAGAATGTATTTTGCTGTGCCGTTTTTGTACTTCAGGCTGCTGGAAATATTCAGTGCATATTCAATGATCCTGTGATCGAGGTAAGGTACGCGTGTTTCAAGCGAAAAGTGCATACTGGCGCGGTCAACCTTCGTAAGCAGATCGTCCTGTAAATAAAAATTAAGATCAAAAAGCGCTTGTTTTTCCATCGGTTCCATGTCTCTTCCGAGGTGTTCGATCTCTACGCCAAAACGACTCAGCTGTTCGATATTAGTAGCGCCCTGTGAAGCTGCAAAACCACTTGTCAGCATATTGTCGAGGTTGGCCAGCGTAAAATAATATTGTTCCTGCGAAAGCGTGTGACTGTATTGCAGGGCCGATTCGGGATATTTAAAATAACCTGCATGACGCTCAAAGCGCGAATGAGAATGAGCAAGCGCGCTGGCGATAGGTTTACGCAGAGCCTTGATAACAGGCTGATTGAGCCTGCGCGCCCATTGATATGCACCATAACCTAAAAATAATTCGTCGCCGCCTTCTCCCGAAAGGGTAACGGTTACATGCTGCTGCGCCAGTTTTGAAACCAGCATGGTCGGGATCGCGGAAGCATCCGCGAAGGGTTCGCTGTAAGTATCAAAAATAGTATCGATCAGGCCGATGGCATCGTTGTAGGAAACAATAAATTCGTGGTGATTGGTACCGAGATGATTGGCAACGGCTTTGGCATAAACGGATTCGTTGTAGCGGTTCTCTTCAAATCCAATTGAAAATGTATTTACTTTTACACCGGATAAATTTACGGCGTAGGCTGTAACAAGACTGGAGTCAATACCTCCGCTCAGGAATACACCAAAAGGTACATCGCTTTTGATCTGGTATTGTACGGAACTCATCAGTAAATCACTCAGCTTTACGATCGCTTCTTTTTCCTTTGTCACCGTTTTTCCCGTCACGGCCTGGTTTACGGTCCAGTACTTTTCGGAGTGCATATTTTTCTCCGAGATCTTCATCCAGGTGCCCGCTTCCAGCTTTTTTACCGATTGGTAGATCGACTGCGGCGCAGGAATAAATCCCAGGTGCAAAAACTGGTAGATCGCATTTTTATTGAGCTCCAGCGGAATGTACGCTGTTTTTGTGAGCGCTTTTAATTCGGATGCAAATGCAAAATTTTCTCCGTCCCAAAAATAATAAAGTGGTTTTATTCCAATCCTGTCGCGGCAGATGAACAATTCATTTTTTAATTTATCATAGATCGCGATGGCAAACATGCCGTTTAATTTTTGTAAAAAATCGGGGCCGTAACGCACATACGCTTCGAGGATCACTTCCGAATCGGAGGAGGTATGAAAATTGGTTTTGTATTTTTGTTTTAATTCAACAGCAATCTCACGATAATTGTACACTTCGCCGTTGTACACCATCACGTAACGGTTGTCGGAAGAATGCATGGGCTGGTTGGCGCTGTCGGAAAGATCAATGATGCTCAGCCTGCGATGGCCAAGCCCAACTACCTGGTCGCGGTAATAACCGCTTGCATTTGGTCCCCGGTGCGCAATCGAATTGGTCATTTCATGAAGCTCGGCCTCAGAAAATTTATTATTGAATGAATAATATCCGGTGATCCCGCACATGGTGTTTAATTTTTAATAATGAGTTGTTTTATAAATCCCAATGGATTATAATAAAATGCTTTGACCGAAAAGCCAATGCAGGGGCCGTATTGCTTTAACCGGAAGGAGCTTCCTGCGAAAATATAATTGGTTTTAAAATTAAACTCACGTTTTAATCTTCCCGGAATGTTGCCGATCTTCAATACTTCTTTTTGAAAAAGTAAATTGTCATTCAATAATCCGGGCGTAAAATTATTCGACATGCTGGTTTTGTGTACCCGGTAATACAGGTAGTTGCCATCGGTGATGAGCATTCCTTTTGTATAATTTGCCAGCTCGATCAGGAAATAACGATCGGCGCTGCTGGATAAGCTGGTGTTGAAAAAAACGGAATTATCAACCAGTATTTTTTTACGAAAAACATAGTTGGAAGGGCAGGTTACAATATCAGGATTATAACTCAGCACTTCCTGCAGAATATCGCCTGACGCACCTTTCCATTGGTTTGCCGAAAGCGCCTTTCCTGTTTCATCGATCTTGATCACTTTGGAACTGCAAAAACCAACCGTATTATTTTGCTGTAATGCGTCAATGCTTTTTTCAACGAATTGTTCTGACAGCAGATCATCCGCATCGAGGAACAGGATGTACTCGCCCTTTGCTTTTTTCAATCCCTGGTTACGCGAATCGGAAACCCCGGTATTTTTTTTGTAAAAATAATGAATGCGCTGATCGTTGATGCTGCTGATGATTGCTTCTGAGTTATCCGTTGATCCGTCGTTAATACAGATCACTTCAACGTTGGTATATGTTTGGCGGAGCACGGACTGGAGTGTGTCGGCAATAAATTTTTCTGCATTAAAGCAAGGAATTATAATAGAGATCAATGGAACTGAATTCATTTTTGAACAAAAATCTTTTTATGAATGGATCACGGCAGGCAGGCCTGCATACGTTGTAAAAGTACTATGATTTTCCCAAAAAAACGCTTATTTTTTATACAGGGATTCAAGGGACGCGATCATTTTCTGTATGCTGAACAATGCATGTATATCCGCTTTTCCTTTGCTTGTAATGCTATCGGCCAGTTCGTGATTTTGAAGGAGCTCAAGGCAGGCCGAAAGGATCTGGCTACTGCTCCGGTAATCCACTACCAGCGCATTTTCCCGGTTTTTAATAAACTCTGATGCAATGCCCGATAATGTAAAAACGGAAGGCGTACCGGCTGCCAGCGCCTCAATGTACGTTTGCCCGAATGCCTCGCATGTTTGCGTGATGGGCGCATGCACGTATACATCAAACAATTTGTAAAGCGCAAACAGGTCTTTTTCAAATTCAATTTCGCAGTAGCTGCCGGGTGGAAGAGTGGCAAGCATTTTTTTGATCTCCCCGCTGTAGTTGCCTTTTGCATTTGCCAGTACCAGTAAAGCATGTGGATGTGTTTGCAGCAGCTCCTTAAACGCGGGAATAATGTACTGGATGCCTTTTAAATGAATGTAGCGGGAAATAACACCGATCACCGGTCGGCGGTTATCCGGATTGTAAATGCTGCGTAATTTCTTTATGCGTTCGCTGCTGATATTTTCCGTTGCGCTTAATTCCAGCCCGTGGTAGATCGTGTGGACTTTTTGAGAGGGAACATGTTCATCATTGGTCAGCACATCGGCCACGTTTTTACTGATGGCAATAATATCCGTTGCCTGTTTATTGATGAACCGGTCGTACTTCACCGCTTTTGGCACATACACCCGGTTCGAGTCCGAATGATGCCGTGTGTGGATGCGTTTTTTTATTCCGCAAAGCTTTGCCGCGGTAAGCCCGATGATGGATGCTTCAAAAAGATGGGTGTGAACGATCTGTGGTTTTTCCTTCCGGAGAATGGAAACGATCTTTAAAAAAGCGGCAGGCAGATCGGCCTTGCCTGTATATTTTATAGAGAACACGGCAAAATGATTGTCTTTCAGATGCCTTTCAAGTGCGCCTTCTGCAGGATTCAAAAAAATAAACTGCTGTTCAAACTGCTCTTTATCCAAATACTTTGCAACCCACTCGAACCCAAGTGCAGTATCAATATTAGAAATGATCGTTATGATTTTTATTTTCAAAGCCTGTTTTCTTTAATTTTTTATTGCCTGCAGGGCCGGGTGCATTATGCGCTTAAATGCCTGGTGATCGCTTCACAAAGCAATTCGTTTTGCCGTTCTCTCGAAAAAAAACGGATCTCTTCCGGGATGCCGTTGTATATTAATGTGCCCGTGTTTTTCCATTCGTTATGCCAGCTGTTGAGGATCTGTGCAAATTCGGTTGCGGAATTTGCAATTTTTCCCGCTTGTGTTCTCCCGATCAGTTCATCCACAATATCGTTGTTGCCGGGCATCATTAAAATGTTGCGCTGTGCTCCCAGGTATTCGAAGATCTTGGCGGTGTAATATCCTTTGTATCCTTTGTAGCTTGGGAACAGCAGCACATTTGCCGCCAGTGTCAGATCAACAGCTTCTTCCATTTTTACCCTTGGAGAAACATGCAGGAATGATGCAGGCAGCGCGCTTTTTACATGCCCTGACATTTCCGGGAAGGAGTCCAGCCCGATAAAGTTTAGTTTTACTTTTGCAGGATCTTTTTCCTGCAAAAATAAATTCAAACCTTCCAGCATGGCCGTGATGTCCTGCATGGGATGAATGGTACCCATTACCGAGATATTAAAAACATCCGAAGAAGGTATTACCGGCCTGGAACTATAAGCATTCTGCTCAAATCCGTTGGTGATGATCTCCACCGGCTTGTGTGTATGTTCTTTGATCCTGTCGCCGATGGCAGGCGTAACAGTGACGGAAAATAATGCTTTGCCGAGCCATTTCCGCAGGTAAAATTCTTTTACGGAATTGTAAAATTTTTCTTTCCTGCCGGGATTGTAATTTTCTGCAAGCATCAGGTTGTTCCAGGAATCCTGGAAATCGATCGCAAAGGGGATCTTAAATTTTTTTGCTGCTTTGTATGCCAGCTTCGCCACATTTAAAGGCGGAGAAGTGATGATGATCAGCTTGTATTTTTCTGTTCGCAGGTGTTCAAACAAATACTCTTTAAAACAATTGTATCCGTCGATCTCCATTTGGAAATCACCATTTAACGTTAAGCCTAAATAAATGAGCTTATTCAGCTTTAAGCTGCGCACCCATTTTTTTTCTGCGAATTGCAGCAGCTTGTTTTTTTTATAAGGCAAATAAATGGTGCTGGAATGTTGGTCTGTAATGATCTCCGTTTTTTTATCCGCATCTTTCATGTAATCTTCCCACACGCTCTCATCTCCGCTCCAGTGGCGGGTAATTACGGTAGGTGCATATCCGTGCAGGCGAAAATCCTTTGCCCAGGATTGTGGCCGGTAGGCTGCAACACCACGGCAGGGCGGATAATAGTAGGCGAGGATCAGCACTTTTTCCATTAGCTTACAGTGATTAAATGGAGTACTTCCTGCGCCAGTGCAGGGTCGATGGTGATATCATTGTAGGCAGGATTTTCTTTTTTTGTTCCCCGGCAGTTAATGTGTGCATAGTTGCTTTCCGCGATGTGTGCCATGGTGAGGTAGCAAAATTCATGATGGGCCTCACTTATAAAATTGATCACGTGCGTGTGCGGCTGCATGAACAAAATATTGGTGAGCCCGGCACCGTGTATGGCCACTACAACATTTGCATTGTATAATGCCTGCACCTGTTCGTCAAAAGAAAGATCCTCTAAAAATATTTTTACAAACCCGGCTTTTTCCAAAATGTGGTCCAGCTCCGCTTCATTTAAAATTTTGCGGTAGCCTGCTTTTTTTCTACTGATGAAGATCCTGCTGTTTTTTACTTCCTTATTATTTTTAAGCAAAGGATTGGTATCAATAAACCAGCGTTTCATTTCGCGCATGAGTACTTCATTTACATTCAGCTCTATCATTTTTACCGGCCCCGCCGCTGCATTCAAAAACCGGTTGGTGTAATGGCTCGGAAAAGAAGTAAAGCTCAGCTGTTCGCATTTTGCAATTTCATGATCTTCAATATAAATGATCTCTTTGAAATTAAATTTGCTGAGTACAGCATGGTGAAAGGCCGAAAGGTTTTTGTGAATGATCAGCTTTTTTCCGGTCAGCTCCTCCTGCATTAAAAATAGGCGCGGAACAATTTCGGTCATCCAGTGATAATAATTCTGAAACCAGGAATGGCTGACCACCACACAATCACCGCTGATCGGGCGTACTTTGTTACGAATGATCTTATTCCAGAAGGAGAAAAAATTACTGCGGATGTTTGCTGCAGCCGATTGATAAATGGATTCCCTGATCACCCTACCGTTTTTAAAAACACTTCCGTAAGGCGATGCGTATGCATTGTTCAGCGAATATAAATAAAGAGCGGGCTGTTCCTTCTTTTTTGAAAACACAGCTTTAAAAACAACAGGATCGATGTTGTGAAAAAACGGCTCTTTTTCAGGAGTATTCACCGAGGCCGGATATATCTTTTTTTTCTCCATCACTGTGCGATTCCGTTTTCTTCTTTCGGTTTGTAAATGTCAAAATAATTGGTGCTGTCTATCCTTTCCCAGTTGTGCGTGATAAAATAAGCAGTGCCTGCATGGAACTTTTCTTTTATATCGGTAATCTTGATCAATTGCGGATGCCGTTCCATAAATACCAGCGTTTTTTTGCTGCGGAGCGCATCCAGGATCGACGCATCGTTATTGTTCACTTCGGCATTAAAAATCCAGTCGAGCGGCACCGGACTGTTAGTATTGGTAAGGTAATTTACCAGCGGCATGCCCGGTAATGTTTTAAAGTTGTCGCCGTATTTTTTTTTCAAGAGCAGCAGCTCGTGGTATTTATCATACGTATCCCTGCCTACTTTTATGTGGCTTAGCTTTGGGAGAATATCCGAAAGGTTGTAGGTAAGGTTGCGTTTTAGTGGATTGCAATAGGGTTTTTCATAGGCAAGCTGGTACGTGAGTGTGCCGATCAGCAAAGTAAACACCGCCAGGCGGGTAATGTTGTGTGTATTAAAATATTTGTTTGCAACAATAAAAAAACAAAACAACATCGGGGTAGAAAAAAATGCAGTGGTCTGGTATCCCCAGCTGATCCCCGAGCTCCAGGAAAGCAATATCATGAACATCAGCCCCAGCCATTTTTTTTCCATCGAAAAATTGGCAATAAAGAGAAAAACGGAAAGAATAAAAAGCAGGGTGGCCGTGTCGTCCTGGTAAAAAGGCGAATACTCCGGTTCATAAGGAATGCCTGCATACAATACCGTGTAAACAAATTTGGCCAGCAAATAAAATACAATAAACGAAATGAAAAAATAAGGAACCAGTTCTTTAATGCGTGCGAATTTTGGAAATGCCGAAAGCTTAACAGCAGCAAGCCAAACAGCAAGCGGCACCAACAGGTATTTTGCCGTGATCACAAAATAGCGGAACACACCGGCAGCGATCAGGTCAGACAAAGTAGTGCTGCCAACCGTCATTTTTATGAAACCTTTCAGCGCGCCCATACTGCTCAGTACCAGCAGAAAAAGAGAGATCATCGCCGTAAGGCTGATAATGGCTGCTGCTGTTTTTTTACGATCTCTGTGAAATACATGTATGAAAATAATACCTGCAAAAGGCATCAGGTAAAAGGATTGTTTGCAAAGTGCAGCAAAAAACAGGAACAGCATACCGGTAGTAACCGAAAGCAGTGAAGGCGATTTTACAAGAATATAAATTCCGAGTGATCCCCAAAATACAGCATCAACAGTACACCATGCCATTGGTGGAAAATTATGAACGGAGAAAACAAAACCTATCGTTGCTAATAAAAATGGATGGATGCGAAATGTTTTCAGATCAAAAAGCTTGTCTATGGAAAGCGCAGCAAACAGAGCAGAGCAGCCCATCATTACAAAAAATAAAAAGCGTTCAAAAATAACCTGATAGTTTTGCGGCACCAGGTACAGTGTAGGTAAATGAACTAAAAACGGGAGCGGCGGCCGTACAAGAATAAAATCCCTGTACGGAATTTCACCGTTGTACATGCGCCAGCAAAGTGCCATGGTATACCCGTCATCGGCATCATTATACCCGTACGGCCCGTACATAAAAAAATAGCCTATAACAAAGGCTATCAGTAACAGGATATAATAATTGAATTTTTTCATTACTGATTAAAAAATTGCCGGATGCTGGTATGAATGTAACTGATCTGATCTTCTGTTAAGCCCGGGTAAACTGGCAGACTCAGGCAGGTTTCCGCAATTTCTTCCGCGATGGGAAAATCTCCTTTTTTGAAACCAAGTTCACTGTAAGCTTCCTGCAAATGGGGCGGAACGGGATAATGGATCACCGTGCCGATACCTTTGCCTGCTAAATAAGCCTGTAATTCGTCGCGTTTTTTTGTGCGGATCACATACAAATGATAAACTGAAGTAGCGCCTTCTGCCAGTTGTGGCAGGATGATCCCTTCCGTGCCTTTTAATAATTCATTGTATTTCTGCGCAATGTTTATCCGCTCTGCATTCCATTTATCCAGGTGTTCCAGCTTTGCCGATAAAAAAGCCGCCTGCAATTCATCCAGCCTGGAATTGTATCCTTTTACTTCGTTAAAATATTTTTTTTGCGATCCGTAATTACGCAGGCTTTGCGCTTTTTTATAAAGCGCTTCATCATTGGTGGTAATGGCACCTGCATCGCCCAAAGCGCCCAGGTTTTTACCTGGGTAAAAGCTGGTGCCGTTGATAGCACCTGCCGTGCCCGTTTGTATGCCATTGTAGCTGGCGCCCTGCGCCTGTGCATTGTCTTCCACCACAGCCAATGTATATTTTTTTGCAATCGCCATGATGGCGTCCATTTCACAGGCCTGCCCGTATAAATGCACCGGCAGGATCGCTTTTGTTTTTGAAGTAACAGCTGCCGCGATCAGCTCCGGGTTAATGTTGTACGTTTCCATGCGCGGTTCCACCAGCACGGGAATTGCGCTTACAGCAGAGATCGCTAAAAGAGAAGCAATGTAGGTGTTGGAAGGAACGATGACTTCATCGCCGGGACCAACGCCCAGCGCTTTTAAGCAAATTACCAGCGCATCCAATCCATTACCAACGCCAATGCAATAGTTGGTTTTATTAAAGCGCGCATACCCTTCTTCAAATTGTTTTACTTTGTCGCCAAGGATAAAAAAGTTGCTTTCATATACATCGCCAAACGCTTTATAGATAGCATCTTTTGCATCCGCATGCATCCGCGAAAAAGATAAGAAAGGAATAGTGCTCATAATTTTATTAATCCGTTTGCTGTTTCTTTATATCGTTCGCCTTTTACCGAGATCCACACCTGTTCTTCTGCTTTTGTAAGCTTGTTTCCTTCTTCGTCTATCCAGGCATGCTGCTTTGCCGGGTTGCCGTATACCAGCGCGTGGCTCTTTACATTCCGGGTTACTACCGATCCGATCCCCGTCATGGCGTATGCTCCAACTTCCACACCGGCAAGCAGTACCGAGCCTGCGCCAATGCTTGCGCCTTTGCGGATGGTGATCGTTTCCAGTTTAAATGCCTGTTTACTCCTCGGATGCAGGTCGTTGGTAAACATTACGCCGGGACCTATAAATACATTGTCTTCCAGGCTTACGCCGGTCCAGATATTCACGCCCGATTTAATGGTCACATCATTACCGATTGTTACGCCGCTCTCAATAAAACAATGATCGCATACATTGCAATTGCGGCCTATTTTTACGTCCTTAAGAATGTGCACAAATGCCCAGATCCTGGTATCCTCACCAATATCCGTGGTTTCAACAAGTGCATTCGGGTGAATGAAATGGGGCATTTTATTTTAAATTTTTAAAATCGTCGTAATTCCTTATGTAATCCACTACGTCATATCCTTCCGATGCCATGCACAGCATTACCGCGTTGTGCGAAAAATGGATCACACGCCAGTACCTTCTCGGGATGTATAAACCCTTTTCAGGATTGTCGAGCTTAAAATTAAATTTAGTGCCGTCCACTGCCTCCAGATCAAATTCAATGATCCCGTTAACGGCTACAATTACCTGCTCCAGCTCTTTGTGGCCATGATTGCCGCGTTCCACATTATTAGGAGTAAAATAGGTCCAGTACGTTCTTTTGATCGGGAAAGGAATATTGGAAGGGAATTCGGCAACGGTCAAATATCCAAGCTCGGTTGAACCGATAGATTTAAAATCGATCAGGTGAGGAATGCTGGTGTCTTGAATATCCATAATGGTTGTGTGTAAAGTAGAGTGTTAACAAATGTAGAAAAAAACGGGCTTAGATCTCATGGTAGGCCATGGCTTTCGATTTAATTTCTCCATGTTCCAGGCGGTAGATCGCATCACAGTATTTTAACGTCTGGATCCTGTGTGCCACAATGATGATCGTAAGCTCCTTGTGCGAGATATTATTGATGGATTCCGTCAGCATTTCTTCCGTTTCATGATCCAGCGCACTGGTTGCTTCGTCAAAGATAAGAATGGAGCCGCCATGGTAGAGCGCCCGTGCAATGCCTATGCGCTGGCGTTGTCCGCCCGAGATCTTTACCCCTTTTTCGCCGATCTCGGTTTTTGTGTTCTGTGGCAGGCTGCTGATGAATACATCCAGTTGTGCCTGCCGGATTACTTTTTTCAACAATGCATGATCAATTTTTTCAGCCGGAATACCGAATGCAATGTTCTCTTCAATAGAACCATCCAGCAGCGTAATGTTTTGTGGAACATAGCTCACCAGTTTGTACCACGAGTAAAGGTTGGATTTATCGATCTTCGCATTGTCCACATAGATCCCGCCTTCGGTTTCTTCATACAGGCGCAGTAAAATATTGAGCAGCGTGGTTTTTCCCGCTCCCGAAGTCCCGATGATCCCGATCGTTTGTCCTTTTGCAATGCTTAAATTCAGGTTGTTCAGCACATTGTCGCTTTTGTTCTGGAAGTTAAACGACAAATTTTTTATTTCCAGCTTTTCTTTAAAATCCAAATCCCGGATGTGCTCGTTTGATGCTGGCTCATCCGTTGCAACGGAAACATCCGATTTATCAAAATACTGGAACACGTACGAGCTGGATTTGATATAGTTGGAGGATAAAATGATCTTGTTCATGGAAGGGATCACGCGGTAAGCGGCAATGGTAAAAATGATGAGGAATTGTGCCATCATCGTAATGTCCTTGTTTAAAATATAACCCGAAACAAAAATGGAGAAGATTGCGAGGATCGCAACCGTTTCCACAATTTTCGGAGAAAAAGAATTCATCAGGTAAATATCCGCCAGCGATTTGCTGTAGCTGTCCACCGTTTTTTTGAACACCGGTTTAAAATAACTTTTTTTATTAAAAACGATCATCTCGCGGAATGCCTCCATCGACTGTAAGCCCAGCTTATACATGTACACACCTTCCGCATCGCGCTTGGTGGAAATATCGCGCAGCTTTTTCTTAAAAAAACGATTGTAAAAAAACAGGAAAGGCGCTGTAAAAATGATCAGCGACCAAAACAATACCGGGTCGTAAATGGTGATCGCGCAAATGATCAATACCAGTACAAACAGCTCGCTTAAAATAGCAATAAAGGGCATGATCACATACAGGATCAGCTCAAAGGGCATTTGTGTAAAATTGCGCAACAGCACCGCTGTGTTGTTTTCCGAATGGAAGCTGTACGGTTTCCCGATGTAGGTGCTGTATTTTTCCAGCGAAAGCCTGCTGGCAAGGTTAAAGGAAATATTCGTCTGCATTTTTGTGATCAGCAGGATGATCGCATTCTTTAAAATAAAAACAATGGTAATGGATGAAAAAAGAAACAAAACAAAGCTGATGCTGCTTTGAAAATGGAAAAGGTTATAAAGGAAAAAAGCGTATTTGTTATTTTGGATGTAAGAAGGCTCAATCACAATTTTTATGACCGGGAAAAGGATCACCAAACCGAAAATTTCAAAAATAGAAGAAAGCAGGTAAATAGGGAACAGGCGAACGATTGATTTCAGTACGTAATCGGGTAAGTTGTGCTTGATTTTTTTATATGTGTCTACTAAAAAAAAACGGTCGGCTTTCATATCTGTTTGAATGTGTTCAAAGTTAACAAAAGTATAAATATACCGACTAAAATATATTGCGTAATTTTGTAGCTGTAAATCTTGTCCGAAAGCACCAAATCAGGTAATACAGCCACTCAAAAAAACAATGAAATTAGTATTTGCTACCGCCAATCAAAATAAAGCCAGAGAGATCCAGGTGCTGATCCCTGAAGTCATAAAAATTCTGAGCCTGAATGATATCCATTGCACAGAAGAAATTCCCGAAACACAAGCAACTATAGAAGGAAATGCCGCGCAAAAAGCATTTTATGTGTACGAAAATTACAGCCACAATTGTTTTGCCGATGATACCGGCTTAGAGGTGGAAGCATTGCAGAGACGGCCCGGTGTGCTTTCGGCCCGGTATGCAGGCGAAGAAAAAAATGCAGAAAAAAACATGGAGAAGATCCTTGCCGAAATGCAGGGAATGACCAATCGTAATGCGCGTTTTAAAACCGTTATATCATTGGTGATCGATGGAAAAGAAAAGCAATTCGAAGGCGTAGTGAATGGCATTATATTGCAGGAAAAGCGCGGTGATAAAGGTTTTGGCTACGATCCCATCTTTCAGCCCGAAGGTTACAGCCGCTCCTTTGCCGAGATGGAGTTGTCCGAAAAAAGCAAAATTTCCCACCGCGGCATCGCTGTTAACAAACTTGTTGAATACTTGAAAACGCTTGGTTGAAAATGCTCCTGCAGAAGGCTAAATTTGTAGCAGGATGCAAGTATCAGGTAATAAGTATCAGGACTAAAAGGAATCAAGAATCAAGACACAAGAATCAAGACATAAACATTTCGCTCAATAAAATGTTTTTAGTTTTTAAATACGCTTAGTCTTTGCGTGCTTTGCGTCTTTGCGAGAAAAATATAAGGATAGCGAGAAAAAAGTCTTAGTGTCCTTAGTGCCTTAGTGGTAAAAAAACTTTAGTGGTAAAAATATGAAAATCAAAATAGGAATCATTTTCGGAGGTTTTTCCAAAGAGCGCGAGATCTCTTTCGCAGGCGGAAGAACCGTGTACGATAATCTCAATAAATCATTGTTTGAAGCCGTTCCCGTGTTTGTGGACAGCTTCGGGAATTTTGTGCTGCTCAACTGGGAATTTGTTTACAAAGGCAGCATCCGCGATTTTTATCCGCCTGCAGAGTTCATTCCCACTGCCGATGGCGATTTCCAGATCTACGCAGAGCAGATCGGTAAATTAACCGAAGCGCAGCAATTGGAAATGATCGGTAAGATTGGAAAAAAAATAGAAGCAGGCGATCTGAAAAATCAGTTTGATTTTGCTTTTTTATGTTTGCACGGGCCTTTCGGCGAAGACGGCAAGATCCAGGGATTGCTCGAATACATGGGCATTCCGTATTCCGGTTCCGGCATTTTACCTTCCGCGATCGGCATCGATAAAAGCATTCAAAAACAATTGATGGTCAATGCCGGGTTCAACAGTCCTAAATTTATGACCGTGGAACGTGCCGCATACATCAATGGCACATATGGCAACCAATTATTTGAAAAAGCGAAAAAAGAGATCGGTTTTCCACTCGTGATCAAACCCGCAAACCAGGGTTCTTCCATCGGTGTCAGCATTTTGCATGAAGACGATCATTTCAAATTCATGGAAGCCATCGAAAAAGCATTGTTCACCAAATGGATGGATGCAGGCGAATGGAAAAAATTAACTGCTGCAGAAAAAAATAGTTTCATCCGCACACTTGCCGATATTCGTGAAGGGATCGGAATGCCATTACAGGTTCAAAGTTCAAAGGTTAAAGTTGACGTATATCACCCAACTGATCTTATAAAATATCTGGATACACTTTTTGAAACCGAAAAAGAAGGTGCGATCCTCGCAGCGCTTGATGGAGAAAGCAAAGTACTGATCGAAGGATTTATTGAAGGAAAGGAATTTTCCTGTATCGTAGCGCAGGACGAACACGGAAAGCCAATCGCGCTGCCGCCGACAGAGATCCGCAAAGGAAAAGAACTATTCGATTACCGCTCCAAATATTTGCCGGGATTATCCCGCAAAATTACGCCGATTGATTTACCAAATGAGCAAATTCAGGCCATCCGCAGCGAATGCGAGCGCTTGTTCCATGCGCTCAGCTTTGATGTGTATGCCCGTATCGATGGATTTTTATCCACGAATGGAAAAATATTTTTGAACGATCCCAACACCACTTCCGGGATGATGCCTTCTTCTTTTTTCTTTCACCAGGCAGCCGAGATCGGATTGAATCCTTCACAGTTTTTAACGTACATCATCCGTACATCCTTGGCGCAACGCATCATTGCGAGCAAGAACAGCGGCGCGTTTGATGCCCTGCTCGAAAAACTGGATGCAGCCATCAAACTGGATAAAAATGCGGCAACTACTAAAATAAAAGTAGCCGTGATCCTGGGTGGTTATTCATCCGAACGACATATTTCCGTGGAAAGCGGAAGAAATATTTATGAAAAATTAGCATCATCCGCCAAGTATGAACCGATCCCTGTGTTTTTAACCGGTAATTCCGATGAGCACATTCTTTACCAGATCCCGGTAAATATTTTACTGAAAGACAATGCCGATGATATCAAAGACAAGATCGATCATTACAAGATCCATGAAATGGTGCAGCAGATCATTGCTGAATGTTCGGAGATCACCACCAAATATTCCAGCACCGATAGCCTGGCAAAACCCAAACGGTTGACGTATGATGAGCTGGCAAAAATGGTGGATGCTGTATTTATTGCTTTACACGGTCGCCCGGGCGAAGATGGTGCCGTACAGGCGCAGCTCGAAAAAGTAGGATTACCTTATAACGGCTCGGGAGTGGACAGTTCACAAATTACCATTGATAAATACCGCACCAACGAGATCCTGAAAGAAAATGGTTTTTTAGTAGCGGAACATTTATTAGTGACCGAAGAAGAATGGAATGCCGATAAAAATAAAATACTGGCTGCAATCAACCAAAAAATCACCTATCCGTTTATTGCCAAACCGGTGGACGATGGCTGCAGCTCCGCCGTACGGAAAGTAAAAACCGCAGCAGAATTTGAAGCGTTTGCAAAACTGATCTTCCGCAAACAGGAAGCACTGGACCAGGTCGCAGCTGATTTATTACACATAAAAGACAAAGAAGAATTTCCGCAAAAGCGTGTGATCCTCGTAGAAGAATTAATTTCGAAACGCGATGCAAAACATTTTTTAGAGATCACCGGTGGAATGCTTACCAATTATGATACAAACGGAAATGTAGCCTATGAAGTGTTTGAAGCATCCGAAGCATTAAGCGAAGGAGAAGTATTGTCGCTGGAAGAAAAATTTCTTGCCGGACAAGGTCAGAACATTACACCGGCGCGTTATTCCAAAGATCCGGTAGAGCGTCAGCAAATCTCCGATAAAATAAAACAAACGCTTGGTGCCGCCGCAAAAGTGCTGAACGTAAACGGTTATTGCCGCATCGATGCATTTGTACGCATTTATGATGTAAGCAGGGTAGAGGTTGTGTTTATCGAAGTAAATTCCTTACCGGGAATGACACCGGCCACCTGCATCTTCCATCAAACGGCCATCAACGGTTACAAACCTTATGATTTTATTGACAGGATTTTGGAATTTGGATTTGCGAAACAGAAAAGGGAGTTCAAAGTTCAAAGTTAGAAAGTTCAATTTTGCTGTGCGCAGATACTGTGTTTATAAAAAAACTCAATTCATTAATTTAACTGTCATCCCGGGCTTGACCCGGGATCTGCCAATTAGAAGTAAGTTCAAAGTTTGCTGTGCGCAGATACTGTGTAAAAAAAGTTCAAAGTTCAATGTTCAAAGTTTTGCTGTACGCAGATGTTGTGTTTGTTAAATCAAAATCCCATTTACCTTTTTAACTGTCATCCTGGGCCTGACCCGGGATCTGTTAATTAAATACTATCATTTGTTTTCAGCCACAGATTCACAGATTTTTACCGTAAAAAAAATTGCACAAATAAATCGCATTGCGATTTTTGTGCAATTAATCCATGTAATTATTTTTATTGATTTTTTAATCCGTGAATCTGTGGCAAACACACACAGCAACAATCCAGATTCGTTGTCATCCTGAGCTTGTCGAAGGACGTTCCTGTTCACCATCTGTATAATAAAATTCTCCTTTTCCCGTTCCCGTAAAATTCGTACATTCGTAGCCTAATTACGACCACGATCCGTATATGTTAAAAGGCATTTTCCAGTTTATAAAAAGTAAGACATTTTTAAAACATTTGGCGATTTACGTCGTAACCTTAAGTTTATTGGTCTGGCTGTTGCTGATGTGGTTACAGTCCGCTACAAACCACGGCCAGATTATAAAAGTGCCTGATTTTACCAGTGTGAAGATCGGTGATCTCGATCAGTTTACCAGCGACAAACACATCCGTTACCTCGTGATCGATTCCATTTACGATGTAAAAGCGCAAAAAGGAACCGTTGTAAAACAGGAACCCGAAGCAGGCGCCGAAGTGAAAGAAAACCGCATTATCTTTTTATATGTTACTTCCCTGATGCCGCCAAGCATTCAAATGCCAAAGCTCATCGACTGTTCCCTGCGCCAGGCATCGTCCATGATCATTACATACGGGCTGAAAATGGGAAAAACCAAATTTGTACCCGATCAATGCGCCAATTGTGTACTCGATCAGCTGGTAAAAGGTAAAAAAATTGCACCGGGCGAAATCGTTGCAAAAGGTACCGTGATCGACCTGGTGGTAGGTAAAGGATTGAGCGATGAAGAAGTAGGAATTCCCTGCTTATCCGGCCTTAGCCGCAAAGAAGCAATGGAAAAGCTGGCCCAAAGCTCGCTGAGTATCGGGGCTGTAACATTTGATAACCCAAACGATTCATCTTCCACTGCGGTACGCGTTTATCGCCAGTCGCCATCGTGTGGAAAAGACAGAACTATTAACATGGGGGCAACCGTAGACATTTACCTTACGTCTGATAAGGACAAGATCGGAACTGGTTCCGGTTCTAATCCACCACCTGATGATGACGATGATCCTCAATAACACTGTAACGATTTTGACAACAAAAAAAAACATACTTCTTTCATTGCTGCTGCTCTTCTCTGCAGGCTTGTTTGCGCAAGGCTGGACAAAAGCGGCATTGACCGTGAACGGCCCGCTGATCGCAAAACACGATGAGCTGCAAAAAAAATCCCTGCTCCGCAGCGGCGGTTCCATCACCGATACACTTTCGCTGGGGATTGCCGGTTTTGAAGACGATTTTGCGTATGAAGGCCCGTATCCCGATACGGCATTCTGGCTGAATAATTCCGTATACATTAACCGCGATTTACCGATTGCACCGCCAACACTGGGTGTTGCTACATTCGACGGGCTGAATGCAAACGGTTATCCTTACAATTTTCTGGCTGACCAATACAGCAGCGGCAAAGCGGATACGCTTACATCAAAACCCATTGACCTGTACCTTCCGGGAGATACTTCCGTTTATTTCAGCTTTTATTACCAGGCACAAGGACGTGGAAATTTCCCTGACCGCGATGATTCCCTGATCCTCGAATTTAAAAATGTATTCTCCGGTTCCTGGGACCATGTTTGGGCTACACCCGGCTTGCTTACCGATATTACCGATACAGCTTTCTCAATGGTCATGCTGCATGTAACCAATCCGGTGTACCTGCAAAAAGGATTTCAGTTCCGGTTTACCAACTGGGCCACATTAAGCGGTAACGGCGATCACTGGCACATCGACGATGTATACCTCAACAAAAACCGGTCGGATACCTTGCTCCGCGATATTTCTTTTGTGTACAACACACCCTCGCTGCTCAATACCTATAGCGTAATGCCCTGGGAGCAGTATACGGCATCTTTTATGAAAACAGGGTATTCCACTACTGTGAGGAATAACAATGCAGCTACCAGCTTTGGCGGTAATTTCGAATACCGTATTTATGATGAGAACAACGTGCAGGTAAATACCACCTATAATGCCGGTGCGGTTAATTTTGATCCGTATGCCACCAGCGGCTATATTTCTGCGGCTCCCGTTGCTTCACCGCCTGTTAATTACACCATTCCGGCTTTAACCGGAAAAACAAATTATACCATTGAAACCAGCATTGCGCCTTCGCCTTCCGAAGATAAGCTGCTCGGTAACGATACTATCCGTCACAAACAGGAATTTGATAATTATTATGCTTACGATGATGGAACTGCCGAAATTTCCTTTGGGCTTGTCGGCTTTTTGCACGCACAGCTGGCAGAAAAATATGCCACTACAGTAGATGATTCGTTACGTGCCGTTGATATTTATTTTAATCCGCAATGGACCGATGCCTCCTTGTTTACCTTCAAGCTAAAAGTTTGGGGCGTAGGCGGTTCCGGAAATCCGGGATCTGTGCTGTACATTTATTCTGCGCTGGATACACCTTCTTACAATCAATCCGGCAGAAATGCATTTACACGGTATTACCTCGAAACGCCTTTATTCCTTGCGGGTGGCACTACTTTTTTTGTAGGCTTCGACCAGAATACCACGCAGCCGATCAACATTGGGGTAGATGTGAATACAAATTCACAGGACAAAACATATTACAGCACCAGCGGCACCTGGTACACATCACCGTTTTCCGGATCGCTGATGATGCGTCCGATCCTGGGATCTGCCGCCGGAGCAGTTGGTATTGCCGACTACGACAAGGCTGATAAAAATAAAATAACGGTATTCCCGAATCCCGCGAAGGATAAATTATATTTAAGAAGTACAGCGCCGGTAACCGATCAGAAAACCACCTGTACCGTAATTGATATGTACGGCCGTACGGTATTGGAAAATACCGGTGCATTGCCCGGATACATTGATATTTCCAATTTATCGAATGGAATTTATTTTGTGAGGATCGTAAATAACAGCGATGTTTCCCTGAATAAATTTATTATTTCCAACTAGCATTTTTAATGCAATAGGGCTGTATGCAGCCACAATAAAGACGAAGAGCATGAACGAAGAAGAGTTAGATATCCCCGATGAGAATGAAGAAGAGCAAGGTCTTTATGAACATTACAGAGTAACAGCCGATAAAGGACAGGCATTGTTGCGCATCGATAAATTTTTGATGAACCGCATCGAAAATGCCACGCGAAGCAAAATTCAGCAGGCCGCCGAAAATGGTAACATCCTGGTGAATGACAAGCCTGTAAAATCCAATTACAAGGTAAAACCCCACGATACGATCACCATTGTATTATCGCATCCGCCGCGCGAAATTGAGCTGATCCCGCAAAACATTCCGATCAATGTTGTATACGAAGACAATGACCTGATCATTATCAATAAACAACCGGGCATGGTGGTGCATCCCGGTTACGGAAATTACAAAGGCACATTGGTAAATGCATTGGTGTATCATTTTCAAAACCTGCCGGTAAGTAATTCCGGTGCTACATTGGAAACCACAGCGCAATCAGCTACAAGCGCAGGGCTTCGCCCGGGTTTGGTGCACCGCCTCGATAAAAATACAAGTGGGATCATGGTGGTTGCTAAAAGTGAAATAGCCATGACAAAACTTGCAAAAGATTTTTTCGACCGTAACCTTGACAGGATCTACATTGCATTGGTATGGGGCGATTTTACAGAAGAAAGCGGAACTGTAACCGGTAACATCGGCAGGCATTTGCGCGATCGTAAATTAATGGCGGTATATCCCGAAGGCAGCGAGACCGGCAAGCATGCTGTAACGCATTACCGCGTGCTGGAGCGCTTTGGTTACGTAACGCTGATTGAGTGTAAGCTCGAAACCGGCCGTACGCACCAGATCCGCGCGCACATGCAGCACATCGGCCATTCGCTTTTTAATGATGATACTTATGGCGGAAACCGCATTTTAAAAGGAACCACCTTTGCCAAATACAAACAATTTGTAGATAATTGTTTTGCCCTGTTGCCACGTCATGCATTGCATGCAAAATCACTGGGCTTTAACCATCCTATTACCGGAAAATACATCCACTTTGATTCGGAGCTTCCTGCGGATATGCAGGCTGCAATTACCAAATGGCGCGGATATGCCAACTCGAACGCTGCTGAAGAATAGTTCAAAGTTGCAGGTTCAAAGTTCAAAAGTTTAAAGTTCAAAGTTCAAAGTTTGCTTTGCGCAGATGCTGCGTTTGAAAAGCCAAACCATACGCCTGCTACGAAGATACCCCTGTCAGGGTTTCAAACCCTGTCAGGGGTGATAACACACAGTAAGTTACGTCTCGCCTTTTGTTTCTTTTGTCTTCTTTTGTGGTTCAAAAGCTCCACAGCACTTTACCTCCCGCCTTATGTTTTCTTATGTTCCTTATGTGGTTCAAAAATACACAGTATATTAGACTTAGCTTTTTGCCTTCCTTTGTGGTTCAAACCGCACAGTACTTTATCAGAAATTATATGGTTCAAAACCCAGTGCAACACGTCTCGCAAAAAAATAATATATTTGGGATCTCTAAACCACAACAATTAAAAAACACTCAGATGGAATTCAGCGCACAGCAAATAGCCGGTTTATTAAACGGACAAATAGAAGGAAATGCAGATGTAAAGATCAGCAAATTATCAAAGATCGAAGAAGGCGAACCGGGTTCTATTTCTTTTTTGGCGAATCCTAAATACGTGCAATATATTTATGGTACCAAAGCATCGCTGGTAATTGTTAACAAGGATTTTGTGCCAACAGAGCCCGTTACTGCAACAATGATCCGCGTTGACAGCGCAGAAATTGCATTTTCAAAATTACTGGAAATGTACAACCAGGTAAAACTGAATAAAACTGGGATCTCCAAACTGGGCTTTATTTCGGAAAGCGCAAAAACAGGCGAGAACATTTACTTGGGCGAGTTTGCTTTTGTTGGCGAAAACGTAAAAGTTGGAAACAACGTGAAAATTTATCCGCAGGTATACATTGGTGATAACAGCGTGATTGGCGATAATACCACGCTTTTTTCCGGCGTTAAAATTTATTCGGAAACGCAGATCGGTAAAAATTGCATCATCCATTCGGGAACGGTAATTGGCAGCGATGGCTTCCGTTTTAATCCGCAAAATGATAACCAAAAAATTCCGCAGATTGGAAATGTGATCATTGAAGATGATGTGGAGATCGGCGCGAATTGTGCGATCGATAGGGCAACATTGGGTTCCACTATTTTACGTAAAGGCGTTAAGTTTGATAACCTGATCCACATTGCACACAACGTGGAAATAGGCGAAAATACTTACATTGCCGCACACGGTGTGGTTGCAGGCTCTACAAAGATCGGTAAAAATTGCATGTTCAGCGGACAAGTTGGGATTGTTGGACATTTGGAAATTGCTGATAATACGATCATCACGGCGCAATCCGGGATCTCAAAAAGCATTACCAAAAAAGGAGAAGTGCAAATGGGTTCTCCGGCATTTGATGCAAACAAATACAGAAAAGCATACATTCACTTCCGTAATTTGGATTCGATCGTGCAACGTTTAAATACGCTGGAGAGGGAGAATAAGCAGTAAGATGTTTTAGAACTAAATGAAATGAAAAAAATTACATTGATTTACTTGCTGTCGTTGATTAGCCTATTCTCTAACGGGCAATATTCTATGACTACTACAACAACTAGTTATCAACCTTTAAGTTCTCCTATTTCTTTAAATGTTGGGACAGTTTGGAACTCGAACTCTTCTTATCATTTATCGCTGGGCTTTAACTTCATGCTTTCTGGATACGCTTATACTACAATAGATATAGATGCTGGAGGGGAGATAGGTTTTACAGGTACAAGTGCAAATAATCAATTGATGGTTTATTATAGCCCTTTTGCGGGGTCTCTGTTAATTGATAGAGGAATTCTTACATCGCTCTCACCACTTTCTTATGAAATTACGGGTACTACCGGACAGCATATCTTTAAGGCTGAATGGCAAAACGCTGGCTTTAGGAATTATTATCCCGTAAGTGATTCTACTGATTATGTTGATTTTCAAATTTGGTTATTTGAATTGGATAGTCATATTGAAATTCATTTTGGAAACAATGACACAGACCCGTTAACTTATGGATACCCGGATGGAACAAGTGACCCGGATCCGGGGCCGAGTGTACAATTCTTTTATGGTGACTGTAGTGGTCTTGGCATTCTTTGCCTTACAGGTACTGCCAATTTACCATCATATGGATTTTATGCAGCATGTAGCCCAGCCTACACTTCAATAGATGGAACTCCATCCATAGGAATAACGTATAATTTTTACCCAACGTTAACTACTAGCATTTCCGAAATTTCAGCTGAACAAATCAGTGTTTTTCCAAACCCGTTTTCAGAACAAACAACTATTAATTTCCCTGAAGAACAAATAAATGTCATTGTGAAAATAACGGATGTGACAGGCCGGGAGGTCAAAACGATCGTATATTCCGGGAAACAATTGATAATAGAAAAAGGAGAGATGGCAAAGGGTGTTTATAATTTACAGATTATAGATAGTAATCATAATGTGATAAATAAGAAAATGATTGTGCAGTAATTTATAGGGAAAAAAGAATTTGATAGATGAAGAGCATGATGCGAAAGTGTCATGCTTTTTTATTTTTATTATCTCCTTGTCAGCTTCCGGTCACGCCCAATTGCCTTTGGATCCATGCCATTAACAATAACCGTATCATTTAAATAGTCAAACTTCCGGTACAGGGTAACCGTTTTCTGACCAACGAACTGGTTCAGCTGGATGTCAATGTTTGTTGGTTTTGGAAACATTGATTTGCCTGAAATAAAATAAGCAGTGTTGTTAAAGGAAATGCTGATCGAATGAAAGGAACTGTCGCTGGAAATTATTTTTTTCGATACAAGGTCACTGTACAAAATTTTTAAATGGCCTGAATGATCCGTTTTAAAAACAGTAGAATTTTGATTGATCGTAAAGGCTACATTAATAGAACTGTCGTTGAGGTTTCTGAATGATAATTCTACCGTGTCAGGATGGTCGATGTAGTAAATGGATGAACAATCTGTGCTATCGTAAACGATGTTTTTGATGGTTCGCTTTAATACAAGAGAGTTCCCCGTAATTTTATAAGTTCCGTTTTTCCGTATATTTTTAAAAAAAGTCGGATACTTTAGATGATACGTGGAATCGTTGTATAATTTAATACGGCAGCTCCCGCTTTTATTTACATAAGTTAACCTGTTTGCACAGCTAATGAAAAATATAAAAATAAGGAAAGTGAAGAGATGTTTCATCTTAGCTGTTACTATTGTTTCAGAACCAGGATCGCAGATCGTATTTCTTAAACCGGCAATTTATGCAGGTCATTTTCTTACAGCACTAACCCGCTTTTTTCGGGATCACCGGCATATCGGTAGCTACCATTTCAGCAAAGCCGATCATCCTGTTTTGTTCAGGATCCCATACTTTTAAGCGCAGGCAACGGATAATATCGCCGGGATTGAGGGTTATTTTTGTTGCTTTTTGCAACTCGGGGATGGCTGCCATTGCTTCGGGCAACCGGTAAAAAGGAATTCTTGAATTCAAATGGTGAATGTGGTGATAGCCGATGTTTGCAGTTATCCAGTTCCAAACGGGGTTCATGGCCATAAAGCTGGACGATTCCAATGCAGCATTGGCATAATGCCAGTCGACATTGTTACGGAAAACCACACCCGGAAAATTGTGCTGTGCATAAAACAAATAAGCGCCCAGCATGTGAGATAAAAAGAACGGCATGATAAAACTCAGCAGCAGGGTGATCCAGCCGAAATAAACAACTAAAAAGGTAGCAAAACCAAAATGCAGGATCAATACTACTAATGAATCCCAATGCCTGCGCGGGCTGCTTACAAACGATTGAATGCACATGCCGTACATAAATGTTGTGAAATAGGCAAAAAACATGTTGAGCGGATGGCGGATGGCAAGGTATATAAATTTTTCAGCTTTGGTCGCCTCCATAAACTTCTGGCGGGTCATGATCGGGTAGGAACCGATGCTGGCACTGAATAATTTAGCGTTGTGATTGTGATGGTGATCGTGTGAACGTTTCCAGATGCTTGGCGGCGTGATCATGTAAATGCCAAAAATGGTAAAAAGCACGTTGGCCGGAACCGATTTTTGCAGGATGGAATGGTGCTGAAAATCATGAAAAATGATAAAAACACGCGACAACATCGCGGCAGCGAAAAGGCTGCAGAGAATTTTACCCCAAACCGGGGGAACCAGGTAGGTACCCAAAATAGACCCAGTTAAAAGCAGGAACCCCACAATTGTGTGGTACCAGCTTTTCCAGCGGATTTCTTTTGCAAATGGTTTGGTTGCTAATATGAGTTCTTTGCCTGCAAGCATTCGGCAAAGATAACAACATTTTGCTACATTTTGTGTAAAAAAGCAACGTGCTTTAGTGTTTCAGCTTGTCTTTAAAAACCTTTCTGAATTTTTCCACTTTCGGTTGGATCACAAAATGACAATAGGGTTCCTCGCCGTTTTGATTGTAATAATTCTGGTGGTAATCCTCGGCTTTGTAAAATACGGTATACGGACTGATCTCGGTAACAATAGGCTTGTCCCATGCACCGGAAGCATTCAGTTCTTTTTTATATTTTTCGGCCAGCTCTTTTTGTTTTTCGTTGTGATAGAAGATCGCCGAACGGTATTGCGTTCCCACATCGTTTCCCTGCCTGTTCAATTGGGTAGGGTCGTGTACCTGCCAAAAAGCGGCAAGCAGTTCGTCGTAGCTTATTTTTGTATTGTCGTATACAATATTACATGCTTCTGCATGGCCGGTGGTTCCGTTGCAGACTTCCCTGTAAGCGGGATTTTTCACTGTTCCGCCTGTAAATCCCGATTCAACCGAGATCACCCCGTCCAGTAATTGAAATTGTGCTTCCACACACCAAAAGCATCCTGCGGCAAATGTTGCTGTATCCATAGTTCCTGTATTCTTTATTGTAGTTGTTTGTGGTTTCGGTTTATTGGCTGCATAATCCGTGCGTTTCTGAGCACAGGAAGTAAAACCTGTACCAAACGAAACAACGGTTAAAAATAGAAATATCTTTTTCATTTTCTGATTAATTGGTTTTCAAAATATACGTCCAATTTCCGTTTTCAGATTGAAACCTGGTTGTTAAAAAATGAAAAATGCCGGGTAAATGACAATTCAAAATTCTCTTTCCGGGTTTTAAATAAATAATTGACTGGAAAGTTTATGTCAAGCTATTTTGTTGAAAAAATTTTAATCAACGCGTCATTGCGAGGGCTTTTCGCCCGAAGCAATCTCACACCAGAGTAATTAAGCTAGAATGAGATTGCTTCGGGCGAAAAGCCCTCGCAATGACGTTCTAAAGAAAGCCGATACCAAATGAATAAACACTTTTATAAAAGAAATGTTTAACATCTACCCGTCATTGCGAGGAACGAAGCAATCTCACACCAGCGTGTCGTCCATTAATGAGATTGCTTCGTTCCTCGCAATGACGTATTTTAAATGCTTTCGTTTAAGTCCAAACCTGAAGTAATCATTAAAAATTAGTGCCAAAAAAAGGCTTCGTGATGAAGCCTTTCTGAATTATTTTTTTTGTTCTCCGGCGGGTGGAGGAGTGGTTGTTGTGGCAGCAGCATTAGCCGAACCTGTTTTCTTTTTATTATTTTTATTTACACCTTGTTCCGAGATCGCCATTTTTTGTTTTCCGCTGGTGGTGTCCGATTTTTTTGCTTCTTGTTTTTTAGCCGGTTCCTGTTTTTTCTTTGTATCGGTTTGTGCAAAACCGTTGCTCGCTACAGCCAGGCACATTGCGAAAGCTGTTATTTTCAGTATGTTTTTCATGGTGTGAGGGTTTGTTTTTTTAGTTAAAAAGTATTTTGCAAAGATAATGCCAATAAGCGTACAAGTCAAGCACTCCGCTATTTAGCCAGCTCCAGTGCTTCCTGGATGGAAATATATTCGCCGTTAAAGAAAGCAACCACAAAGGCATCGGTAATGCCATTTTTCACCAGCTCATTTTTTAATGCTACTGCCGCTTTGTAATCGTTGAACGATCCGGCAGTATACCTGTTCAGGCCGGTAGAAGTGGCTTCTTTGGTAATGCCTTTTACTTTGTTGTATTGTTCCTGTTTATCCGCCGGTGGCTCGCTTTTAAACACGCCCACCTGTACTTTAAAGATCACCAATGCTTTGTTGGCGCCGTTTACAGCGGAACTGTCCGACACTTCCGGCTGCTCGTCTTTTTTCGGCATAATGGCGCCTGCTTCCATCAGGGAAATACGTTTTCCATCTTTGTAAGCCGCTATAAATGCCCCGTTGTAACCTTTCAGCAACATTTCCACTTTGTGTTTGGCTGCATCGTCAAAATTAGTAAACGAGCCCGTCATGTATTTATACAGGCCATCGTCGGTTTTTATTTCGATCAGGTCGTTGATGTCCTTGAATACATTTTTGGACAGACGGTTGTGGTAAGCGCCTAGCTGTACACGCAATACAATTCCCTGCTGATTAAGTGCTGCATCGCTGCCGCCGGTACCCGATCCTGAAGTATTGCCGCTACCGTTAGCCGGATGTGTATTGGTTGCAACCGGGTGCGTTGGCGTATTGTTTACAGGGTTTGTACCGCTTTGTGTTCCATTTGCAGGATGGTTGCCGCCTCCATTGTTGCCGGAAGTACTGCCGCCATTATTGCCTGCTGTATTTGCAGAATTATTAGGTGTGTTGGTTCCCGAAGCTACAGGCGTATTACCGTATTTCGGCGCATCGTAAAATTTACCGTTTTGTTTGTATACTACTTTTGCATCGTTTAAGCCCTGGGCAACCAACTCTTTTTTACGATTTTCCGCACTGAGCAGATCCGGGAATCTACCGGCGGTGTATACCGTAGTGGAATCATCTACCACGGTGCTGGAAATATCGTTAACGCTTAAAAATTTGGTCATTACCTCCGGCGATAATCCTTTTTTGAACTCGCCGAGCTCCACTGTGTATTCTTTTTGATAAAAGGTGCTCTTAAAGCTGCTGCCATTGTGATTGTGGTATTCCACTTTTGCGAACATGCCGGTAGAATCAGTGTAAACGCTGTATTGATAAGCAATGGTGGAATCGTTCAGCTGCACGCCTCTTGTATCCACCAGCATTCCTTTTGGTGTGTTGGGCTCGTCGTCCACATTGTTGGGAACGCCGTCGCCGTCGTCATCCAGCGGACAACCTTTTTCATCCACAGGAACTCCCAATGGTGTATTCTGGCAGGAATCTCTAAAATCAGGCACCCCGTCTTTGTCAAAATCTTCGAGATCAAGCGCATAAAAATCCACATCTTTAAAATCATCTTCACTTACGGTATCCACCGATTTTTTCTTCAGGCCTAAATTGTAATTCAGTGAGCAGGAGCTCATCATAAAATTATCATTTTTGCTGTTCCCTACACGGTTACTGGTGCTTTTATTACTTACACCATCAATATAATCGGTAAAGGTAAAATGCATGGTGGCTCCAATCTTGAATGTAAAATAATCGTTGATCTTCATCATCGCGCCCACGCCAATGGGCACAGCAAAGGAGCGTTCAGGGTATTTTCCAAACCCGTCGTAATTGAGTGTGCGGATATCGGATTCGTAAGTATAATCACGATGGATCTCCACGGCGCTGGCTGCAAGCGGGTCGTTCTGGGCTTTATCACGGATGCTGCCATCCGACCAGTAATAATATTTATTGCTTTTTCCGTCGTACAGATCGGTTTTTGAAAGGAACTCAAACGATTCGATCCCCAGTGAAACGTAGGGACTGGCCCACCTGTTCTTCGGTAAAAAATTCCCGAAATTATACGTAAGGTTAATACCGCCTGCACGGATCTGGGATTCAAAATTAAGATTACGTCCGTTAACAGTGTTGCGCTCATTGGCGCCAAGGCGGCCGAACAACACATAAAAATTAAACTGCAGGTAATCCGTGAAATATTGTGAAACGCCGAGTTCGTAAGCAATACGGCTTACAGATGGATTCTGGAAATGTTTGTCGTAAATATCGCCGTAATAAGAAAGCAAACCTGTACCCAGACCGATGGTGGGTTTGAAAACAAATTCTTTTTTAGGCTTGGGGGCACTTTTGGGAGTAGTGGTCGTGTCGGACGGTGCAGCATCGTTCTGCTGAGCGAAGGAGAATAAACTCCACAAAGCAAACAATAGACTAACTGAGAGACGTTTTACCATAAACACAAATATAACAAAAAACTCAATTTAACATGCTGCAAAGATGCTAAATTGAGTATAGGGGTTGCTTTTCAGACGATTACCTGTACCATTTTTGGGTGGTGATCATTAATGCTTCCTGAACAGTAATTCTTTTTCCGCTGTTGTATGCCGTAACAAATGCATCGGATACTCCTTTTGATTTGATCGTTTCGCGGGAATCGCGTGCCGATTTATAATCATTGTGAGCGCCTACCAGGTATTTAGTATATCCTTCTGCCATTTCGGTTTGTACTTTTTCATTGATGTTGAAACGTATGGCTAATTTATCTGCATCCACAGCGTTATGCAATGCCGCGATCTGCACTTTGTAATTTACATTTCCCTGTGGCGCCGGAATGGTGCTGGCCGCTAATGTTTTTGCCGTATTATCAGTTGCGTTGGTTGTAGCCGGTGTTGTTGTTTTATCAGCAGTTGGCGTAGTTACAGGTGTGGTAGCTACCGGTGTTGTATTGTCGGGTGTAGTTGCTACACTTTTTGTTGTATTATCCGGTGTGGTGCTTACAGGAGTTGTAGCAACCGGTTGTGATGCTCCGCCAATGGTAACAGTAGAAGTAGGTAATACGTATTTTTTTGTATCGTCGTTCTCGATGTAGGAAAATACACCATCAATGTTTTGGCTGCCGCTTGTACCTGCTGCTACGCTTACTTTGTAGCGGATCTTAAATTCGGTTGATGCTGGCATGGAAACCCATACGTATTTTACTTTTCCATCCAGGAAACTGAAAGAAGCACCTTGTGATTCGATAGCTGTAGCGGTAAAACCGGCAGGCAATGTTTCCAGTAATTTAGCAAAGCCGCTTACATTTCCTTTGTTAACGTTGATCTCCACGGTAAAATCTCCGGAAGGATTTGCCGGTACTGTGCGCACGCAGGTAATGGAAGATGCTTCCGTTGTTGGAGCTGGCGCTGATTTTTCAATCAGTTGCGATGTTAATGTATTATCGGTAGAGGTATTCTGAGTTGTTGTTGCCGGGGTTGAAGAAGCGGTTGTAGTAGTTGCCGGACTTGTGCTGGCTGCCACCGGTGTACTTGTTCCGCCATCGATCTTAATCGTAGAAGGAGCAATATCCACCGATTGCTTTACATTGTCGGTTACGTAGGAAAATTTTCCGGAAATGATCTTATCGCCGCTTACACCTGCCGCAACTTTTACTTTGTATTTGATCTTAAATTCTTTTTCACCTGGCAGCGACATCCAGATAAATTTTACAGATTGATTGCTGAACGTGAAGGATGCGCCGTTGTTTTCGTCCTGCACCGCTGTAAAGCCTTCCGGCAGATCCTGCTGCAGCTTTGCAAATCCGCCTGTTGTACCTTTTGAAATGGTAAGCTCTACAATGAATTCTGTATCCGGTTTTGCGCTGGACGGAATATTTTGCGTAACGGTAATAGCATCAGCGAAAAAAAACTGGTATATCAACAATGCAATGGTGTTGAATAATAGGACGCCGTATTTTAACATATATATTTTTATTTAGGTGTGTACTTGTTTGGTTATTGTTCAAAGAAATAATCGATGAGGTCGTTCAGTTTTTCTACTGTAAAAACCGAATCCCCATCAAAAAATGAATCGATCGCTGCTGAGATCTCTGCGGAAGAAATATATCCGTCATTGTCTTTATCCGCCGATTTTAATGCTGGCGGGATCTTGCTGTATGCTGCTGCGCTCGGGTTGCTTTTGCGGATCTCAGCTGCTTTTTCATCTACACTTTTTAAATAAGCCAGGCTTGGATTTTCATTAAAAAGCTCGCTGCGTTCCGTTGCCAGTGAATCCCATTGTGCCTGTTTGTCTGCAATTTCTTTATCGGTGAATGTTACACCGTTCTCATCCACCAATACACCTTTTGGTGTTTTTAATTCTTTATCCCTGTAATCCGGCACGCCGTCTTCATCATCATCCAGCGGGCAACCGTGGTTACTTACTTTTACACCTGCAGGTGTTCCCGGGCAGTGGTCGTCGCCATCGTTTACGCCGTCACCGTCAGTATCCATTTTGTCGAGAGAAGAAAAATCAACTTTCTGGTAAACAGGATCACTGTCATCGTAAGGTTTACCAAACGAATATTTTAAAGCAACATGTGCATAAATAAATTTATCGTTTGCACCGTTCTTGTAATTATCGATCCAATCAGTCATTGTTAAATAATACGAAGCTGCAATGTTTACTCCCAGGTTATCGGATAATTTTAAATTGAAACCAAGTGTTAAGGGAATGGAAAATGTATTGTGTGCGTAATTGGTGGTGGAATCTTTTAATTTGGTTTCGTATTTATAATCGCGTTGTATAATTACGGCAGAAGATGCACCCGGATCTGTTTCTGCAATGTTGCGGATGGTTCCGTCCGACCAGTAATTATAAGGTGTTCCGTGTTTGTCTTTCAGATCGCCCATCGGATCGAATTTTAAATAACCAAAACCGGCAGACAGGTAGGGCGCAAAAACACTGGTACGTTTTAATATAAAATCATTATCAAAATGGATCACCAGGTTAATATCGCCCTGCATGATCTTGGATTCGAAATTCAGATTGTGACCAAGGCGGTTATCGCTGTCGGATAATTTACCGTACAAACCGCTTAATGATACGCCCAGGAATTTTCCGATGCGCTCTTCCACCACCAGGTTGTATCCTCCGCGGATACGGCTGAAAGAACTCAGATCAACGCCATTTCCAACATCTCCGTTAAACGACAGGATGCCTACACCTACTGCAACAGAAGGCAATTGTTTGGGTGTTTTCTGAGCGTTGACCGCTTCTGCAACCGCAAACAATAAAAGGAAAGAGAGTATAATTTTCTTTATCATATTATGTTGATTTTTGTACATGCAGCATTTTAATTGGTGATCACAGCAAAATCTATAACATGCCATAAAGCTATGTTGAACAAAACTATTCTAATTTGTATAGGGATTGGGAGGGGGCTGTTTCGTAATTACAAACAGTGATTTGTTAATAACCGTAAAATTAATAATGGCTGGACGGGAAACTCAATGAAATTAGCAGAGCGCTGTAATTGGCTTGAATAAAGGGTTTTCGGTGTAAGCGTGAATGGCGGGGATGAATGTTAATTTTATGGTTATTAACATTGTTGTTTTAGTAAAACGATGATCTTACCACTAAGGCACTAAGGGCTGTGTGTTTTTTCTCGCAGAGACGCGGAGTTCGCAGAGACTGGGTATTGCTGTGTATATTAACCGCAGAGTGCGCAAAGAAGGCGCAAAGTTCGCGGAGGCTAAAATGTTACTGTGTTTATTCTGTGTGTTTTTGAGGCTGCGCTTTCGCAGAGAAGCTATGTGTGACGGGTTTTGTATAACACATCCTGCCTTATGTTTTCTTTGTGTCTTATGTGGTGAAAATTTCTTTTTTCTTTTTCTAAGTGCCTTAGTGGTGTTTTTGAGGCTTCGCTTTCGCAGAGAAACTGTGTGTAACGAGCTTAGTATACACCTTGCCTTATGTTTTCTTTTGTGCCTTATGTGGTGAAATTTTTTTTTCTCTTTTTTTCTTAGTGCCTTAGTGGTGAAAAAACATCGCGCAAGCGATCACCTAGTACTGGTTGGTTTCGAAGTCGTAGATCTTGCCACCGTAAAAGAAACCAATGGTATTGTTTCCATAGCGGATAGCTGGCAGATCGCGGAACAGCTGCATGGATTTTGGTTTGTCGATCAGAAAATTCTCATACGTTTTTCCTTTGTAAAAATATTTTGCACGGTTGTTATTGTCCATGTACAATGCGGAATTGATCCCCACCGTTACATCGCGCTGGTCAAAAAATTTTTCGAGTGTATAAATAGCACCGCCGTAAACGACCTTTAATTCCGGTTCGTAAAAAAATAAAATAACATTGTCTTTCGCCACATAATACTGCGGTTCAAACGATTCTACTTTTGTGGCCACACCGTTATAATAGATCATAAAATTGCTGTCAAAATCCACATAACTTACCATGTTATCGGTCACATAATATTTTTTAGGGATCTGTGTGCTGATGGTGTTTACAACGCCATTGCTGTACACATTAAATGCACCGTTAAAACGGTCGGCAAACGCCACAATATCGCGGCCGCATTTAAAATTGCGGATATTATTTAATTTGGAATCGACTACAATTCCCTGGTCGTAGATTTTAAATTCATTGTTAAGATCGCTGTATGCAAAAATATCTTTCCCGGTTTTGTGGCTGTTGATCACGTTGGTTCCAACAGCTGCTTCCACTGTTTTGATCTCGCCGTTCTGATATGCCATAATATCCATGCTGGGCTGTGATTGCCAGACCACGATCGAGTCGCCTGCCGAAAAATCGCCGACCCAATTATCTAATTTTTTCTTTACGCCTTTCTCCACGATCATCAGCCTGTTCTGCATTTTATACACCAGGCAATGTGCTGTTGCGATCATGATCGTCGGTACTTCTTCTTCAATTGTATTTACATCGCCATCGTAATACACCCGTAAATCGCTGCGCTGATCAATGTACGCCATGTAATCATCGCCGCCCATAAGGCTGTCGCATAGGTTGCTTTCCACCTGGATGTTCCTTCCATGGTCGAATACATACAGGTGATTGTTGTAATCGTAGTAATAGCCAACGCCATCCTGCGCGACAGCTAAAGTGGAAACGAACAATAAAAAAAAGGCAGCGACGATCTTTTTCATTTTTTAGAAATTTGGTTTTAACAGGTATTTCGAATAAAATTCGGTGATAATAGCAACTGCTTCATCGGCTTCATCCACGATGTGAAACAGGTCAAGGTCTTTTTCATTGATGTTATGCTCCTGGTACAGCATGGTTTCTTTTACCCAGGCAATCAACCCGCTCCAGTATTTTTTTCCTACCATGATGATCGGGAAGTGTGCTACTTTATTTGTTTGGATCAGCGTGATCGCTTCAAACATTTCATCTAAGGTACCAAAGCCGCCGGGCATGGCAATAAATCCCTGCGAGTATTTCAGGAAGATGGTTTTGCGTACAAAAAAGTAATCGAAGTTGATGTTCTTATCATTGTCCACATAGGGATTTGCAAATTGCTCAAACGGCAATACAATGTTCAATCCCACCGATTTTCCACCACCGCTTTTTGCGCCTTTGTTGGCTGCTTCCATAATACCGGGGCCGCCGCCGGAAATTACGCCGTAGCCTTCGCGTGTTAATTTGAATGCAATTTCTTCTGCAAGTTTGTAATACGGGTTATCGGCTTTGGTGCGTGCCGATCCGAAAATGGAAACACAAGGGCCGATGCGGCTCATTTTTTCAAATCCTTCTACAAATTCGCTCATGATCTTAAAGATCTGCCACGAGTCGGTTGCTTTTATATCGTTCCAGTCTTTGTTTGCAAAAGCCTGCCGGATCTTGTCTTCGTCTTGGTTTGTCATGGGTTAGTATTAAGTCGTTAGTCTCAAGTCTTTAGTATCAGGTATTAAGTACTGTGTGTTAAGATTTAGTATCAAGTCGTTGGTATCAGGTATCAAGGCTTTGCGTACACAGTACTTGATACTAAATACTTGATACTAACTACTGTTTTTTTCTCAGCGATGTGCTCATTTCGTCTTTTAAAAATTTAGCGGTAAAGCTGTTTTTGTTTTTGATGATCTCTTCCGGTGTCCCGAAGCAAAGGATCTCTCCGCCGCCATTGCCGCCTTCCGGGCCTAAATCAATGATGTGATCGGATACTTTAATAATGTCCATGTTGTGTTCGATCACCAGTACTGTATTTCCGCTTTCCACGAGTTTATCAAGCACTTCCAGCAAAATCCGGATGTCTTCAAAATGCAAACCTGTGGTAGGCTCATCTAAAATATAAAATGTGTTGCCTGTATCGCGTTTCGATAATTCCGTTGCCAGCTTCACGCGCTGCGCTTCTCCGCCCGAGAGCGTTGTGCTTTGTTGCCCCAGCGTGATGTAACCCAATCCTACATCGTGCAGGGTCCTGATCTTCTGAATGATGCTCGGAATGCTTGTGAAAAATTCAACTGCATTGTCGATCGTCATGTTCAGTACATCGCTGATGGATTTCCCTTTGTAACGGATCTCCAGCGTTTCTTTGTTATAGCGTTTGCCGTTGCATACTTCACAATTGACGTATACATCCGGTAAAAAATTCATTTCGATGGTTCTTAATCCCGCACCCTGGCAGGTTTCGCAGCGGCCGCCTTTTACGTTGAACGAAAAACGCCCGGCTTTATAACCACGGATCTTCGATTCGGGAATTTCTGCAAACAGGGTCCTGATATCGGAAAAGACGTTGGTATAGGTGGCGGGGTTGCTTCGCGGTGTGCGCCCGATGGGTGATTGGTCAATATCAATTACTTTATCGATGTGCTCCAAACCCGAAATGGATTTGTAAGGCATCGGTTTTTTTTCCGAACGGTAAAAATGTTTGCTTAAAATAGGGTAGAGGGTTTCGTTGATCAGTGTGGATTTTCCACTGCCGGAAACGCCGGTTACACAAATCAGTTTTCCCAATGGAAATTCTACCGATACATTTTTTAAATTGTTGCCGTTCACGCCTTTTAGTGTCAGCGATTTCCCGCTTCCTTTGCGGCGCTGGGCCGGAATAGCAATTCCTTTTACTCCGTTGATGTAATCGGAAGTAAGAGTGTGGTATTTTAAAATCTCTTTTGGTGTTCCCTGTGCAATCACATGTCCGCCGTGTACGCCTGCACCCGGGCCAATGTCCAGCACGTGATCGGCAGCAAGGATCATTTCCTTGTCGTGTTCCACTACCAATACGGAGTTTCCAACATCTTTCAGATTTTTCAAGGCATTGATCAGCCGCACATTATCGCGCTGATGCAAACCGATGCTAGGCTCATCCAAAATATAAAGTACGCCCACCAGCTGTGATCCGATCTGCGTTGCCAGCCTGATCCGCTGCGCTTCTCCGCCCGAAAGCGTACGCGAGCTGCGGTTTAATGTTAAATAATCCAGACCTACATCCAGTAAAAAATCAATGCGCGTGCGGATCTCTTTCAATACTTCTTTCGCGATCACATTTTGTTTGTTATCGAGGCGTTTTTCAATTCCTTTGAACCATTCTTTCAGCTCGCCGATACCCATGTTGGACAGTTCGGAAATATTTTTTTCATCGATCTTAAAATGCAGCGATTCTTTCTTTAAGCGCGTACCATGGCAAAGCGGGCATTCCACTTTATTCATAAATCCCTGGATCCATTTTTCAATGGTAGGGGAGCTTTGCTCATCGTTTTGCTTGACAATAAAATTGGCGATGCCTTCAAAAGCAACGCTATAGCTGGTTGCAGAACTTTCTGCATATTGTTTTATTTTAAAGATCTCGTCGGAACCAAACAGGATGGTATTGATCGCTTCGTCGGAAATATCTTCTACCGGCGTATCCAGCGTAAACCCGTATTTATCACCGATGGCTTCCAGTTGTTTGAAGATCCACGTGCCTTTGTGCGGCCCGATGGGAGCAATGGCGCCTTTGCGGATGGTGGATTTTTTATTCGGGATGATCTTGTTAATATCCACTTCGGAGATCACGCCCAATCCGTTGCATTTCGGACAGGCACCGTAAGGCGAGTTAAAGGAAAATAAATTCGGCTGCGGCTCATCGTACGAAATTCCGGAAACGGGACACATCAAATGGCGGCTGTAATAATTTACTTTTCCGTATTTATCATCCAGTCCTTTTTTCTCAAACGGCTGCACCATAATGATGCCTTTACCTTGTTTCATAGCTACCTGTAATGATTCGGAAATGCGCGGGCGCGAATCTTCATCCACTTCCAGCCGGTCGATCACGATCTCGATGTCATGTACCTTGTAACGATCAAGCTGTATACGTTTGGTAAGCTCGATCACTTCGCCATCTATGCGGGCTCTTAAAAAACCCCATTTTTTGATCTGTTCAAACAGCTCGCGGTAATGTCCTTTGCGGCCTTTTACAATTGGCGCCAGGATGAGTACTTTTTTGCCGGTAAAATTTTCGAGGATCAGGTTGATGATCTGGTCATCGGAATAGCGCACCATTTTATCGCCGGTCACATAACTGAATGCATCGGATGCGCGTGCATACAACAAGCGTAAAAAATCGTAGATCTCGGTGATGGTTCCTACAGTGGAACGCGGATTTTTATTGACCGTTTTTTGCTCGATGGAAATCACGGGGCTGAGTCCTGTAATTTTATCTACATCCGGACGCTCCATGTTACCAAGGAACTGGCGGGCATAGGCCGAAAAACTTTCGATGTAGCGGCGCTGGCCTTCTGCGTAAATGGTATCAAATGCGAGTGACGATTTTCCGCTGCCGCTCAAACCGGTAATTACCACCAGTTGGTTGCGCGGAATGGTAACATCTATATTTTTTAAATTGTGTACACGTGCTCCAATCACTTCCAGGAATTCGCTTTCACTAATAATATCTTCTTTTTTTGGCATTGATGGATTAAAAATTAGGTATTGAAATGTACGGGTATTTCTCTCATTTTGAGAGTGCAAAAATACGAAATTATCAGGCTGAATGCAAGATGGGTGGTTTAATTAATGAGAAGACTACAGAAACAAAAAATGGTTTAAATTGTTTAGTGCGGTGTATCTACTAAATACTAATTTCTACCGATATACCAATCCGGGTGTGAGCTGTGTGTAAAATGGAACCACATAAGGCACAAAAGAACACAAAAGGCTGGAGTGCTGCTGTGTGTTAAACGTTTTGTATGATTGGAATGCAGATCTTTTAGGATTTTTATGATAAAAAAAGATAGCTGTTTTTTTTTATTTGCTGTGCTTAAATAAGATTTTTTTAGGATTCACTGTGTTTGTTACAGGTAAAGAAGATGAACGTCCTTCGACAAGCTCAGGATGACATCGCGAACCCGGTGTGAGTTGTGTGTGTTGAACCACATAAGGTACAAAAGAAAACATAAGGTTATTGTTTTTCTTTTGTCTACTGCCTATTGTCTACTTTTTTTAGTCTTGCTACCTGCTACCTGAATCTGATTTCTTCACTGTATCCTTCTTTGGAAGATCAGAAGCCGTTACAAGATTTACGGAGTCCTTCGAAGTTAATTTATTGCTGCCTTCGTAATTGCCATCCATGTCGTAAATATTGATGCTGCCTTTCGGGATCTCGATCACGTATTTTTTCTTTGTATCGTTGGTGAGCGCATTTAAGCGCAACCAGGGATTAAATGTTTTGAGCATCTTGTAATTAGTTTTTTGCGAAATAGCAAAAACAGCAAGATCGTGAATGGTGGAATCCACGGTTATTTTTTTTGTGGCGATCACCGGATATAAATCCTTTTTACGCAGGATGTAGCCGTATACTTTGGGGCGCGAAATGATTTCTTTCATCGCTAAAATGCGGAACACATAACGTGCTGTTTCATCGGTAAGGAGCAGATCGTAATAATTGTTTACTTTTTGCTTATCGAGCGCCGCCTGGATGCCGCCCATGCCTCGGTTGTAGGAAGCAGCTACCAGTGTCCAGTTATTGAATTGCCTGTACGCTTCTTTAAAATATTTGCAGGCTGCCTGTGTGGATTTTGCTACATCGTAACGCTCGTCCACTTCGTCGGTAATTTCCATTCCGTAGCCCCTGGCGGTTGGTTCTACAATTTGCCAGAAACCGGTGGCGCCCTGTGCAGAAACCACGTTGGTAAGCTGGCTTTCGATCAGGGCAATGTATTTAAAATCGTCGGGAACATCGTTTGCTTTTAAAATAGGTTCGATCACCGGGAACCAGCGGTTGGCGCGCTTGTGCAGCAGCAGCGATTGTGATTGCCAGTAGGTGTTGATGATCAGCTCTTTTTCCATGGCTTCGCGCACGGTAAAATCGGTGGTAGGGACTTTTTCGCCTGCAAAATTCAGGTTTTTTGGAATGTGAATGCTGAATACTTTGTAGCTGGCATTAAAATAATCGTCGTAATCGGAATCCGATAAATTATCGGAAATGGAGTAATTGAACAATTTAACAATACTGATGACCACCAATGCGGAAATAACCGCTACACCGTATTTTTTGCGTGCATTCAGGAATTGAAGCAGTTTATTGAAAAAGTTTTTCATCAGCGTCCGTGTTTACGTGTAGGCGCATACAGGAACCAAAACAGCAGCAGGAAATAAATGGAAAACAGTGCGATGTGTAAATAACCCCAGTTATCAATGCATTTGATGATGAGGAAATTAAAGAACATGGAAACCAAACAGATACCGACATATAAAATGGCGATCCGTTTTTCTGTTAATCCCATAAAAAACAAGCTGTGTGTTGTGTGATCCTTGCCACCCACAAATGGCGATTTTCCTTTGAGCAGTCGGTTGATCGTTACCGAGGTGGTATCGATGATCGGGATGGCAAAGGTAAGTATAGTTACAAAAAATTGTTTCGACTGGATGAGCTGCCCGTGTACATCGGGTGTGTTCCAGAAATACACAATACCCATCGCCGCAAGGAAAAGCCCCAGGAACTGACTGCCGGTATCGCCCATGAACATTTTGGAGGGATGCCAGTTGAAGAATAAAAAACCGAGCAATGCTGCCAGAACACCCAAAAGTAAGAGGATGTGAATGCTGTAATCGTCGTGGTTGAGGTAGAGGATAAAGAGCGCACTCATGATGATGGTGATGGAGACGAGTGTGGTGATCCCGTCCATGTTATCCAGCATGTTGATGGAGTTCATCAGGCCGATCACCCAGAATAGCGTAAGTCCGTAATTGATATAGATATTCGAAAAGATAGAAATATAGGTTCCGGTGGAGATGAGGATAAGTCCGCAGCAGATCTGGATAATAAGCTTTAACAGCGGTTTGGTGTTGTAGGCATCATCCGACAGGCCCATTAAAAAAGCAAGCGTGCAGGCCGCTAAAATTCCCAATAAGGGCTTGCTGAACAATACCTTTGATTGCTCGAAAAAGATGGGATAGCTGGCGATGGAGAGCAGGAAAATGATGTAAAATGAAATTCCTCCCAGGGAAGGTTTTGCCTGCGGGCTCCAGCGGATCACTGTTTCGTTGGCGTTGCGGATGCCGAGTGTGGTTGCAAATTTTAGAAATAAGCCGTTGATTAAAAAAGAAAGTATAACAGTGCTTATAAAGTAAGAACTGTAAATCAAAATCAAGTAGAGTTTCCCGTCCATAGATTGCTTATATACTTAATCTGATAAATAAAGATACAATTTAAGTAAAAAAAATGATTTTTAGGTTATGTTCTATAAAATGATGTTGTTTTACGATACTCATAAATGATACTGTCATCCCGCACCTGTTGCGGGATCCCGTAAATGTTTGCAGTATTTAATTAACCGATCCCGTAATACATGCGGGATGACAGACTAGAAATTATTTCTGTTTCCATAGTAACATTCTTCTGTAGGATGACTATTTTTTAAGAATGGGAATATTAAAACATTCCTTCAAATTCGGTAAAGGATTTTCCGGCTTTATCCTTTTCAGATAATACAGGATCCTGAATGCCCCAGCTGATGCTAAGTGCGGGATCATTCCAGAGGATGGAATTTTCCGAATCTTTGTGATAATAATTGGTGCATTTATAACTAAAAATGGTGTTGTTTTCCAGTGTTAAAAAGCCATGTGCAAAACCTTCGGGCACCCAGAACATAGTTTTGTTCTTTTCGGTAAGCTCAATGGAATAATGTTTTCCGTAGGTGGCGGAGTTTTTACGAAGATCCACCGCTACATCCAGCACGGCACCTTTGATCACGCTTACCAGCTTGCCCTGTGTGTAGGGCGGCGCCTGAAAATGCAGGCCGCGCAAAACGCCTTTTTGCGACATGGATTGATTGTCCTGTACAAAATTGGCATCCAATCCGTTTTCCGCAAGTAATTTTTTGTTGTATGATTCATAGAAATACCCTCTCTCATCTTCAAATACTTTTGGCTGAATGATCAATAGATCCGGAATTTCTGTTTTAATGATTTGCATGTTGTGTGTAAAAAATGTGTTTAAGGTTTTTTCTTCTTTCCGGATTTTTTGCTGCCGTTATTGTCATCGTAATAGCCGTAACCATAGCCATATCCGTAGCCATAACCGTATCCGTAATTATATCCGTAGCTTTTACGCTCCACATCCACACCGTTCAGGATCACGGATAAATGCTTGATGTTGCTTTCGTTGTAAAGACGGTCCACGATCTGGATAAAATTACGTTTGGAATAATCGGCGCGGAAAATATAGATCGGGTAATCTGCTTTCTGGATCATGGCAATACCGTCGCTCACAAGTCCTACCGGCGGATTATCCACAATGATCACATCGTACATTGTTTTTAATGTTTCCAGGATCTCTTCCATTTTCGGGCTGATGATCAGCTCAGAAGGGTTTGGCGGAATAGGACCAGCCGTAATAAAATCCAGTCCCTGCATGCTGCTGTGCTGAATGGTATTCAACAATTCATCTTTTTCGATCAGCAGGGTGCTCATCCCTTTTGAATTTTCGGCATTAAACCCCATGTGGATCTTTGGCTTGCGCATATCCAGATCCAGGATGATCACTTTTTTTCCTGAAAAGGCAATGATCCCGGCAAGGTTGATGGCTACAAATGTTTTTCCTTCACCGGAAATAGTGGAGGTAAGGGCAATTATTTTGGGGCCGGGTGCATTGGAAATAAATTGCAGGTTGGTTCGGATCGAGCGGAATGCTTCTGCTACCAGTGATTTCGGACTTTTATCTACCAGCAGCTGTGATACCGGAATGTGCTGGCGGTATTTTGGCACAATGCCCAGAATGCTTGCTGTTGCCTGTGTGTGCTTGGTGATCTCGTTCAGGGAACTGATCTGGTTATGGGAAAGATAGCGGATGAGGATGAGGCCAAGGCTGGACAGCAGCGCAATGAGCATGGCGATCAGCAGTGTTGTTTTTTTGTTGGGTGAAACCGGTGTGGAAGGAACCTGTGCGGTTTCCAGCGTTACGCTTTGCGAAACAAAACCTGCTTTGGAAATGGAATATTCTGTTTTTTTCTCGAGTAAAAGCGTATAGTATTTTTCGTTGATCGCGAATAAGCGTTGCAAACGGCCGTATTCCATTTCGTTTTCCGGCGTGTTTGCAAAGGAGTGTTCAAACTCGTTTGCTTTGTTGATCAGTGAATTTTTTTTGTCGACAACACTTTCCACAATGGCATCCAGGCTTTCAACCATTAGTTTGCGCTGTACCGCGATCTGGTAATCGATGTTTTTGATCGACTGGTTATCCGGCGTGGCATCGTACAACGCATTTTCTTTGGCAATGAGTAATTTATTGATCTCGTCGAGCGAATTGGAAATGCTTCCTTCATATTCGGTACCTGCAAGGGTTGCAAGCATTTTGTAGGTGTCTACCGTTTTTGTGTTGTTGATGTTGGACGCAATTTTTTTCAATACATTTTCCTGCAGGTCCAGTTGAATGATCCTGTCCTGCAAATCATTAAGGCGGGTGGTGTTCACCACTTTCAGCTCCTGCTGCTCGCTTGCCAGGTTATTTGTTTTTTTGAAATCCTGTACGGTGCCTTCCGATGTTTTCAAATTATCGAAGGCTACATCTAGTTGCTCGTTGATAAAGTTCAATACACTTTTGGCGCTTTCGCCTTTGCGCTCGGTATCAAAATCGCTGTACTCATCCGTCATTTTTGTAACAATGTCGGCCGCTTTTTGCGCATTAAAATCTTTGAAGGAAAGCTGGATGGTTTTTGCCGCATCGTTCAGCTGTTTTACTTCCAGGCTTGGGTATAGCTGGTTTACCAGGCTGTTGATATCATTAAAAACAAAATAATAGGAATTGCGCTTTACCAGGTTTTGCTGTAGCTTGATCTCGTTATAATTCTTCACCGAAACGGTCAGTTCAAAATGTTCAAACCTGAGCGGCTGATTGGCAATAAATTTTTGGGAATAGGTTTTTCCTTTGATCTTGTAATTTACCACGCCGCCGTTTATGGTTGTAAAATCAACGTAAATGTGTGTGCCGGTGATCTCGGGGTTAAAAATGGTAGCTTTTACGGTAAACGGACTGCCGAGGTATAATTCATTAGAAATAAAAGTTCCTTCGGTGTAATAACCCACTTCCAGGTCGAGCTTGGAAAGGATCCGTTTAAAAAATACTTTCGAACGCAGCAATTCCACGGCTTCTGCCAGTTCGTTACTGTTCTCGTTCATGGAGTTATTTACATCAAGGATCTTGGTGGCACGATCGCTGGTTTGCAGCTGGATCACACTCGAGGATTCATACACCGGCTGTACATAACGCAGGTAAATAACGGCGCCGCCCCATGCCAGCAGAAAAAACGCGATCACCCATAAAATGCTTTTACGGGCAATGTGAATAAAAAGACCAAGCTCGAACTCTCCACTAAAGTTCGAGATCCGTTCTTTGTATTGTTCAAAGTTATCGTTGGTCTTCGAAATGTTTTCTTGTAGCATGCCGGGTTAGGTTATCTATCTGGAGATAGCCTTGGAATAGGTAACAACTAAGAATATACTGGTTAATATCGTTACGATAGGAGCGATCTCCTGTACCACTTTTGAACTGATCTTTCTTCTTGGCTCCACGTAGATGATATCGTTGGCCTGTACCACCATGCTTGCCTGCTTGATCCCTTCGATTTTGGAAAGGTCGATGAGGTATACATCGTGTGAGTCTTTATTTTCGCGGATCAGCTTTACCATGCGGGCTTTTCCGTCTTCGGCAATACCGCCTGCCAGTGCAATGGCTTCGATCAGCGTGGTGTTATTATTTACAAGCGGAATTACTTTGGCATCACCGGCGCTTCCGGGGAATACAATTACCCGTTTGTTCAGCACTTTCATAAGCACAAATGGTTTTACATAAAATGCAGAATAAAGACTTTCCAGCATCAGCTCTGTTTCTTTGATGGTGTATCCGCTCAGCTTGGTTCGCCCGATGATAGGCAGCTTGCAATAACCGTCGGCTTCCACCTGGTATTCCAGCGAGCTTTGAAAACGGTAACCGCTGTTGGCGTTGTTCAGTGACGTTAAATCGATCAGCTTAAAACCATCGTTTGAGTAAATGTTGAACTCAATGATGTCGTTTGGGGATAACCGGTATTCCTTTGTATTGGTAGAATCAGGGAACTTGGTATATTGGAAATCCTTTGGCGTTTTCAGCATGATATTGGGATTCAGCCATCCGCAACCAGATAAAAACAGGGCAATTCCAAGAAGTAAGAGCAGTTTGCGCATAAAAATATGTTGAGATTAACGAACAAATTTAGCAAATATTCCGAAACGCTCTATAACAGAACCGAAATACATCGTGTTTAGTTTGAGGAGTTATAACGCACAATTTTTCAATCAATTACTCTTCGACCAGCTCAGAGTGACTTTCAAAGTCGTGTTGAGCCTGTTGAAACATTTAGCAAATCAAACTGAACCATCACGGAATACTACTTTTTGAGCAATTGCTGATATAATTTTTCCATGTCGGAAACCAGACGGGTATAATGGAATTTTTCTTTTACATGCTGCCAGCCTTTTTGTGCCATGGAGGAGCGCAATTCGTCGTTTTCAACCAGTTCCAGTAATGCTTCCGCCACTTGTGTGCTGTTGTTATTCTCACATAAAAAGGCTGTTTGATTGGGGATCACTACATTTTCGATGCCGCCCACGTTGGTAGTCACAATGGGTTTATTGGCTGCCTGCGCTTCTATCAGGCTTACCGGCGTACCTTCATTAAAGGAGGTTAACGCTATAATATCGCTTCCGGCCAGCGCTGTGTCAATGTCTTTGATCCAGGATGTGAACGTGAGTACTTGTTTTTCATTGGTTTGGATTCCATCTGTAAACGGAATGTTCAATTCCCTTGCTTTCGCTTCAATTTCCGCCCGTGATTCGCCATCGCCAATAATAAAAGCGCGAATTTTGCGGGATGTTTTTGCAGATACAATTTTCAGGGCATCTAAAAATAAAGCGTGATTTTTTACTGGAACAAGCCTGCCGATAATGGAAATGGCAATTTCATCTTCCGCAAGGTTGTATTTTTTACGGAAGTTCGTGCGTTTTTCCACTGTATTTTCCTGGAATTTGGAAAGGTCGAATCCCAATGGTACCACATGCACTTTTTCTGCTTTGCAGATCTTGTGAAGATCCACCAGCTCATGTTTCTGAATGTCGCTGATGGCGATAATGGCGGTAGATTTGCGTGCTAAATAACGCTCAATATTTTTGTAAAAAGTAGTTTTTAATTTCCCGAAATACGAATGAAAAACATGGCCGTGAAAAGTATGCACAATTACCGGCACTTTGCAGGAAGATGCGGCCAAACGGCCCAATGTTCCTGCTTTTGAAGCATGTGTGTGTACAATATCAGGCTTGAACTCCCTGATTATTTTTTTGATTTTTTTATACGCGGCATAATCGTTTTTCAGATCAATTTCGCGCATCATTTCTTCCACGATCAGGGGTTTTAAACCGAGATTTTCCACAATAAAATCCGAGCTTTCTTCGGTTTCATCCTTTGCACCGCCTACCAATAATGTTTCATACGCAGGCGAAATGTATCTGCTCAGGTAAGCCACGTTGTAGGTTGGCCCGCCCAGGTTAAAACGATTGATGATGCGGAGTATTTTGGTCATTTATAGTTTAAAGTTAGAAAATTTGGTACGGATAACGAACATAAACGAAACTACGAATCTGGGTGTGTTACAAATTACGAAATGAATACAAATTTACGAATCTGCGTGATTACTGTGTGAAGGTATTGTGTTACACACCCCTAACCCCTCTCAAGAGGGGAATGCATCCTGCACAAATTGAAATTATCTTACTATCTATTTATCTAAATGATTCATTAATAACTAAAAAATTAAAACTAAGCAGCGGCAAATTCCCCTCTTGAGAGGGGCCAGGGGTGTGTGCTGCGTACAGTTATATACCCAGATTCGTAAAATTCGTTCCTGTTCCTGCCCGAATCGTTCAGGCGGGCGTTATCTGTAATTTTTTTTCCACCAGTATTGAAACACGATCAGCGCCCACACTTTTGCAACGGCATCGTTTGGGTTGGTGCTGAATAATTGCGTTTTTAATTTTTTTATTGCTTCCGGATCAAACAGGTTTTGTTCTTTTATAAAATCATCTTTCAACAGATCATCTGTGATCATGGATCTAAGATCCGATTGAAACCATTTTAGCAGCGGCACTTCAAATCCCTGCTTTCCGCGATGGTACAGTTCTTCCGGTAAATAATTGCGGAAGGCATCTTTCACAATTTTTTTACGTTGTGAATTGTCGATCTTGTAATTGGCCGGTAAGGAAAATGCAAAATCCACTACGTGATGATCCAGGAAAGGCACACGTACTTCCAGGCTTTGGCTCATGCTCATGCGGTCGACTTTCACCAGCATATCGTTTTCCAATACCAGCTGCATATCGGTAAGCAATACGGAATTGTAATCGGAATTTAAATGTTGCAAAATCTCGTTTTTGCGTTTTTGAAATTCTGTATTGTCTGTATCTTTTAAAACAGCATCGCCTGCAAATCCCGCCCAGCGCCAGTAGCGTTCCTGTTCGCTCAGCTTCATTCCTTCTGCAAATTTTTGCATTTTGCGGATGGTGTTCCCGGTTTTGCTGTTCCGCGATTTTGGTAATTGTTTCAACAGCGGGTGTGCTGCCTTTACAAGATTGGCTTTCCATCCGCCGCTGCGTGCCTGCAATTCCGCCGCATGTTTGTTGTAACCTGCAAATAATTCATCCGCTCCATCGCCCGAAAGCGCCACTGTTACGCGCTTTTTTGTTTGCATGCTTAAAATATTTACAGCCAGTGCTGATGAATCCGCGAAAGGTTCATCGATATAATCGAGCACTGTATGCAGGCAGGAAAAAAGATCGTTGTTGGTCAGCTCAAATACCGTGTGATTGGTGTTGTATTTTTTAGCGACGAGTTGTGCAAAATACGTTTCATCAAACAACGGTTCGTCCATGTATCCAATCGAAAATGTGTTGAGGTGTTGCGTATGTTGTGCTGCAATTGCGGTTATGATCGAGGAATCGATCCCGCCGCTTAAAAATGTACCAAGCGGAACATCGGCGATCATGCGTTGTTGTACCGAATGTTCGAGCAGTGTTTTTAATTGCTTTTGTGCTGTTTCGTAATCGGGAATGTTTTTTAATTCGCGGTGATACGGTATGCTGTAATAGTTTTTTTTTGTTTCTTCTTTTTTCGCATTGATGGTTAAAAAACTTCCCGGATTTAATTTCACTACATTTTTAAAAATGGAGTAGGGAGCGGGAATGTAATTCAAATGCAGGTAGGCTTGTAAGGATGCTTTGTCTATTTCTTTCGGGATCTCAAAAGCCATAATTGCTTTGAGTTCCGAAGCAAAAATAAAATTATCTGCATCGGTATAAACATACAGCGGTTTGATGCCGTAACGGTCACGCGCTAAAAAGATTTCTTCTGTTTCTTTATCATAGATCGCGAAAGCAAATTCGCCGTCAAGCTGCGCTACGCAATTTTCTTTTTCGTTAACGTACAAGTACAGCAATACTTCCGTATCGCTTTGTGATTTAAAGGAAATGCCTTTTTTTACAAGGCTTTCGCGAAGTTCTTTATAATTAAAAATTTCGCCGTTGAACACGATGGTATATCTTCCGCTGGCATCGGTAAAAGGCTGGGCCGCTAAATTACTGGTGTCGATGATTGACAAGCGGCGATGCCCGAGTGCTGCATTTTTATCCGTGTAAACGCCGTCGCCATCCGGACCGCGCTTCACAAGGCAGGCGGTTGCTGCGCTGATGTGGTTCAGCTTCTTTTTTCCGTTTTCGTTAAATGCAAGGATTCCTGTAATGCCGCACATACTTTTTTAATTCGTTCAGTGGTTCAATAGTTCAATGGTTCATTAGTGTGCTGCATTTTGTAGTACACGTAGAAAACAACACACCCATTCGCAGTTTCCTGCCCGAATAGTTCAGGCGGGCGTTTTTATTAGCTATCTGTACAATTATTTCACTTTCAGCACCACCCAATTGCATTGTTTGTCGGTTTGTGTTTTCATTCTTCCGATGGTTATCACGCTGTTATCCGCCGGATCTTTATACCAGCCTTCATCCCATGCGCTCATGTCGGTATATAATGCATCGGTTACACCCAGCTCCAGCAGATCGTTGGTAAATGCCGTTAATGTAATGTGTTCGTACGATTCGATGATGGCGGTTTTGTTTCCTTTTAATTTTACAATTGCCCTGCGTTGAAATAATTTAACGTCTTTGTAAGTTGCACCAACGCCTTTTTCAATCATTAAAATTTGCTGGAACAGCGAGCCTTTTTTTGCCACCACGGTGTTAATGAGCGAATCGTTCAATAATTTTCCTTTGTTTGTGGGAAACAGTTCGCAATCGCCATTCACAATTTTAATGGCGCCGCCCAGTGAATAATTCACATTGTTTTTGTGATACACGGTTCCATTATCGATGTACAATCCATCTACATCATAGCTTTGCAAATTGGTATATGCGCCGGGAATGCACATTAAAATATTTTTATCGTTTTTATCCGGCCGCTTTAGCGAAACATCCAGCAACAGATCGTTCTTATAAAAAATAGTGTAATTGTAACCTGATCTGGCTTTTTTTTGCTCCACTTTCAGGTCATTCCCAACAATAACGTTGCTTTTAAAAGCGGAGGTGATGAACGGAATGGTAAATGCGATCAGTAAAATGACCGAGAGAAAGGCGATGCGTTTTTGTTTCATGGTACCTGTGTGAAAAACTTTGTTAATATACTAAAAATGCCTGAGGTGGAATGTGGCAATGAATAAGTAATTTTAACGAAGCTCGTGTGATGGAACGCGGATGATGCTGATCAAACGGATTGGAACGGATTTTTTAATTGTGTTGTACAAGATGATGAATTGATTTTTTAATAAACATTTTACAACCAGCTGTTTGTATAGTTTCCACACAGATTCGTAATTTCGTTCCTGTTCGCTATCTGTACAGCTAACTTTAAACTTTTGAACTTTAAACTTTGAACTAATATGTCGTCTACCCTCATTTTAATTTGTGTGCTTGCGTATTCCGTGCTGTTGTTTTCCGTTACCTGGTGGACATCCCGCGGCGCTACCAATGAAAGTTATTACGTTGGGAACCGTTCCTCCAAATGGTATCTGGTGGCGTACGGAATGATCGGTGCATCGCTTTCAGGCGTTACATTTATTTCCGTTCCGGGTGCGGTGGGCGTATCGCAATTTAGTTATTTGCAGGTAGTAATAGGTTATTTGGTTGGTTACCTCGTGATCGCGTACGTATTGCTGCCATTGTATTACCGGCTGAACCTCACTTCCATTTACAGTTACCTGGAACAGCGCTTTGGGAATTATGCATACAAAACCGGCGCTTTCTTTTTTATCATTTCGCGGGTGGTTGGCGCTGCATTCCGCATGTACATTGTGGTAAACGTACTGCAGGTATTTGTGTTCGACGATATGGGCGTTCCGTTTATTGCAACCGTGAGCATTTTTATTGTGCTGATCCTGTTGTATACTTACCAGGGCGGCGTTAAAACAATTGTTTATACAGATACGCTGCAAACCACCTTCATGCTGCTTTCGGTGGTGTTGTCCATCATTTTTATCATGAGTAAATTACATTTGGGAATGGGCGATGTGTATCACAAAATCGCCCAAAGTAATTATGCGCAAACGTTTTTCGGCGACTGGCATTTAAAATCATATTTTCCGAAACAGTTCTTTGGCGGGATGTTCATTGCCATTGCTATGACAGGGCTTGACCAGGAAATGATGCAAAAGAACATCAGCTGTAAAAACCTGAAGGATGCGCAAAAAAATGTATTGACGTTCAGCACTGTGATGTTTATTGTCACTGTTTTATTTTTGATCCTCGGCGCCTTGCTTTACATTTATGTGAACCAGGAATCCATTCCGCTCATGGCAGATAAAAGCGGAAAAGTAATTTCCGACAATGTATTCCCGCGGATCGCGCTGCATTATTTCGGGCCGGTTTCAGGCATTTTCTTTATCATCGGGTTGATCTCCGCCGCGTATCCAAGTGCCGACGGTGCATTAACGGCATTGACAAGTGTTTTTTGCCTGGATTTTCTCGGTTTAAAAAACGATGAAACCAAAACCGAAGAAGAAAAAAAGAAGATCCGTCAGCGCGTACACATTGCTTTTGCAGCACTTTTATTGTTAGTGATCATTCTGTTTAAAGTGGTGAATAACGACGCTGTTATTAACAATTTATTTACATGGGCAACTTACACGTATGGCCCCTTGCTGGGATTATATGCATTCGGGCTGTTCACCAAAAAAGAAATTCACGATCGCTTTGTTCCTTTAGTATGTTGTATTGCGCCGGTTAGCTGTATTTTCCTGAATGAATATTCCGTGCAATTATTCAGCGGTTATAAATTCGGTTTCGAAATGATCATCCTTAACGGTTTACTAACCTTCATTGGACTTTGGTGCATCAGCAAAAAAAGTAAGGTGAGCGTGTCGCTGTAAAATCCGCAAAAAAATTCGTTTCGTATTATTTTTGATCTATATTTACTCCTCGTTTTATACATCAACATTTCGTATTATGACTCAGCTTTTACGTATTTTATCCATTGATGGCGGTGGCATCAGGGGGATTTTACCGGGACAAATAATGGTGGCCCTGGAGCAAAAATTACAAACAAAATCAGGCAATGCCAATGCGCGCATCGCCGATTATTTTGACCTTGTTGCCGGTACCAGCACCGGCGGGATTTTAACCTGTTTGTATTTGTGTCCGGATGATAACAATCCTGCCCGTCCGCGTTTTTCCGCTGCAGAAGCGGTGGATCTGTATTTAAAATTCGGAGGCACGATCTTCAAGAACGGCCTGATGAATAAATTAAAAACACTGGATGGTGTATCGGAAGAAAAATATCCGGCGGCGCCCATGGAAAAGATCCTGCAAACCTATTTTAAAAATATTAAACTAAGCCAGCTACTCAAGCCGTGTTTGATCACTTCTTACGATATTTCTGCGCGTACCACTCACTTTTTTACGCAGCACGATGCTGTACAAAATCCCGCTTACGATTACCTGTTATGGGAAACAGCGCGTTCTACATCCGCTGCGCCTACGTATTTTGAACCGGCGCTGGCGCATTCATTAACCGGTGTTACTTATCCGCTGGTGGATGGCGGCGTATTTGCCAACAATCCCGCCATGTGTGCTTACGCAGAAGCGCGGCAGCAATTCAAGCGTTTGGATGGTTCCAAAAATGTGACTGCCACCGATATGTTCATGGTATCGATCGGGACAGGATCCACCAAAAAAAGTTATCCGTATGATCAGGCTAAAAAATGGGGACAGTTGGGTTGGATCGAGCCGATCATTGATATTTTGATGTCGGGTGCCAGTGATACGATCGATTTTCAGCTGAAACAAATTTTTGATGCCATCGACAGCAGTGAAAATTACATCCGCATCAGCCCGGAAATAGGTGGAGCGAACAGTGAAATGGATGACGCTTCCGCGGGCAATTTACAGGCATTGAAAGATGCGGGAACGGCCAGTGCAAAAAAATACGATGCGGATCTGGAGCGGATCGCGGATTTCCTGGTAAAAAGCAATATGGTGGATGCCGGAACGGTGGCTTAAAAAATGGCTTTGTATTAAAAAAATGTAAATTTTTGTTTGAATCAAATAGTTCATTTCTATATGTTTACTTTTTGAAGGCAAAAAGTAACAATCCGCCGCGGCGGACTGCCTGTAAGGTAATTTTTCCTTCCGCTGGCGCTGCAGGAAAACCTCGGTTAATTTCGCGCATGCGGTTGATCGCTTCGTAGCGATGATTTTTCCAGCGCTTATTTCCGCTATTACTGTACAGGCCGAAAGAGTCTGCAGAATGAGTATCCTATTGTTTTGAAAAAGTGGCAGTAGAATGTTAGAGAAGCGGAGCACGGTTTTAATCTATCCGATCCGAAGGGAGTAAAAACAATAAATTCAGAAGGGCGCGGTGGCCGGAACAAGTAGCGGGGACGCGTCAGGTGGTGTCTGGTCCGCGGCGGCGGATTGTTCTTGTCCCGCAGGTGCGGGATTGTTTCTTTTTGTTTCAAGACAAAAAGAAAAGAGAAGGAAATGAAGCAGCATTCGATTTTAGACTTCTAAGGATTCAAACAAAAACTACATTTTATCTAATACAAAATTTAAAGAATAAAAATAGCTGCAATGATAATGGTGATAACAATCACGATGTATTGCCAGATGTCAGGGAAATAAACTTTGATGTATTGCCAGGTGGTTTTTGGTTTGTCGTTCATGCTATTTGAAATGACGTTGTATTGTTTGTAAAAATTCATTGAAACAAGCGGCATTACCAGCCACAATTTCTTTTCCAAAGATAAAATTATTTTCGCCTTTAAAATCGGTTACTTTTCCGCCTGCCTGCTGCACAATAAAAGCGCCTGCTGCGACATCCCAGGGCTGTAAACTGTATTCGTAAAATCCTTCAAACCGCCCGCAGGCCACATACGCCAGGTCGGTTGCTGCCGAGCCTAACCTGCGAAGCCCGTGCGTATTTCTCATAAAATCTTTGAACACTTCCATGTATTCGTCCAGGCGGTTGTAATCGTAATACGGAAAACCCGTAGCTATGAGTGAATCGGCCAGTGTTGGCGCTTTTGAAACGCTGATCTCCTGTCCGTTCAGATAGGCTTTGCTGTTTTCCCATGCATAAAAACATTCATCAGCATTTATTTCATAGATCATTCCCATCACCAGTTCGTCCTTCCGCATCAGCGCGATACTGATAGAAAAGCAGGGAACACCGTGGATAAAATTGGTGGTGCCGTCGAGCGGATCGATGATCCAGTTATACTGTTCGCCTTTTTTTGTGGATGTTCCTTCTTCGGCAATAAAGCCGGATTCGGGAAGTAATGCCGATAAACCGCTTACCAGTTTTTGTTCGGATGTTTTATCTACATACGATACAAAATCATGTTTTCCTTTTATTTCCACGCGCTCGGTAGAGAATACCGCGCGTTCCTGTTTGATAAATGCTCCCACTTCTTTGCCCAGCGCACATACTTCCTGGCAAAGTGTTTGTAAATTAACCGGCATATCTGTAAAGTTTATACACAAAGTTACGTTTAAAACCTGTGTATCAATAAAAAGTGCTGTTGAATAATTTGACTAATTTTGATCTGATTCATGGACCATTCCTTTAATAGACGCAACATTTCCCCGATCTGCAACCGTTGGCTGTTGTTTATATTATTAATTTCTTTCAGTGCGGCGCTTGCGCAGGATGCTCCTAAATTCAGCATCAAATTAAAATTTTCAATAGATCACGGCGGATTGGAAAATTCGCTGATCACGATCACCCGTGATGGAAAACCGTATCGTGTGATCGACCCTAACAAAGGCAAATACAATATTGACCTGGAGCTGGGTTCTGAGTTTTCGTTTACGTTTACCAAACCCGGTTATATTACCAAAGTTGTTATCGTTGATACACATGTTCCCAACGGCAGGGAAAAAGAGGAGTTTGCAAAAATGGTGTCGGAGGTGAGTTTGCAGCCGCAGCCCGAAGATCAGATCGTAACGTATTCCCAACCGGTAGGCAAGATCAAATATACAATGGCGAGGGGCGATTTTGATTTTGATAATGATTATACAAAAACGGCGCAGGAGATGGAGAAAAAGGCAGAAGCCAATCCAACTCCGAAGCCAAAACCGCCAACGCCAAATCCGCGTGCGGAAACCACACCGCCACCCACACAAACCATCGCGCCAAGCAATCCCATTCCTGTTGCAGTAAAACAACCGGAATACAAACCTGAGCCGCCAAAACCTAAACCGGTAGAAGTAATTCCGGATCCTCCGGCAAAACCAATCGTAAAAAATAAAGTGGAAAATGTGGTGCAGGAAGATCGCCGCAAAATCACCAACATCACGGTAACGATTGATGGGGTGGATTATGTGTATAAAAAAGAAGAATACAATTGGGGCGGCGTTTATTTTTATAAGAACGGAAAAAACATTACGGAATCAACGTATAACAAAGAAACGGAGTAGTCTTTAGTTTTTTTTATTAGTAATTAGAGTTGATTTGTTTTCGAAAAAAAATCTGCAATGACAAAAAAAGAAGCCTGGAAAACACTGGCATTTGTAATTTCTCTTTTTCTTTTCGTAGGAGTGTATACGCTCTACCGGAATTATGTATTTGAATCTTACCAGGCGGGTTTTAAATTAAAATTTTCCGGGATTGTAGATACTACAATACACTTATACAAAGAACCGTACATTGTGTATTTAAATAATGTTGATCCTGAAATTAATTACGACGAAAAAGATTCGGTTGATTATTCATACCGGTTTGTTTTAAAAAATGGAAAGGCGGAAATTTTATGCAGTTTCTATGAAAAAATTTTAAAAAATGATTCGATTTATGTAAATGGAGTTGAGCGGCAAATGTATTTATACCGGAAAAACGTATTGATAGATAAAGATGAATTGAATATCCGGGTAAATTACGATTACGACGAATTGAAACCGTTCCGCAAATTATAATAAAGTTTAATGATTATCGGAAAGTTTATACCAAATGCCTTTTATTTTGTATGGTTATGTTGCAGAACATTATTGTTTATGGAAACAGAAATACTTTCTTAAGCTGTCATCCCGGGCTTGACCCGGGATGACAGCTTAAGAACTGTGTAGGCGCTGCAAGTATTTAACAGATCCCGGGTCAAGCCCGGGATGACAGTATTATTTGTGAATATTGTAAAAAACAACATTTTATTACAACATAACCAAAAAAATTAATTTTGCGTCATTGCGAGGGCTTTTCGCCCGAAGCAATCTCATTTTGGTTTTATAATCTGGTGTGAGATTGCTTCGGGCGAAAAGCCCTCGCAATGACGTTCTTAAAAAATCTTTTTGCAGATATGCTTTTAATTCTTCGCAGCCAGCTCTTTCTGCTGCAATCTTCTGAAATAAAAGATCCCGGTTACTCCCAAAAAGAACAAGATCGTAGAGATCAGCTCGGCTTGTGTGAATCTAAATCCGTTTACATTGTATAGTGTATTTACACGGATTTTCTCGATGAAAAAACGCTCAATGCCATTCAGGATCAGGTAAGCGCAAAATAAAACGCCGGGAATAGTGATGCGTTTGCGAAGATACCACAGCACAAAAAACAAGCTGATGCACATCACCACTTCGTAGAATGCCGTTGGATAAACGGGTGGCACCAGGTGGTTGCAGAATTTATCGTTTAAACAATTTGTTAATGGTACACCTTCACCTACCACATTGTGCGGATAATCGTAGCTCCACATCCAGTCGGGCAGCCAGCTGAATGGTTTTGGGTGTGTGCTGGGGATTCCCCAATCGCCATCACCTGCAATATGGCAGCCGATGCGGCCAATACCATAGGCCAGCATTAACGACGGTGCAGCGGAATCAATCAAATGCGTGGTTTTTATTCCGTTCTTTTTTCCGTACCAGATGCAGGCAACGGAAGCAACGATCAATCCACCGTACATTGTTAATCCACTGAATGAAACGAGTGCTGTGAGCGGATCTGCAATAAAATCATCCCAATTTTCGAGGTTGTGAAAAATTTTAGCACCGATAATTCCTGCAAAAGCCGCGATCAGTGTGATGTTCCCTACCAATTGATACGGATGCACGATTTCCGGTTCCCATGCAGGTATTTCGCGTTTTGTTTTTTCTTTTTCGCTGTATTTCAGATACACAGATACGGCGGCAGCAAGCAAACCACCGATCCAGCTTCCATTAAATGATAATAAAAAGCCCTGTGTATTTTCGGTGAACGCAGAAAAATTCATGGCAATGTACAGGATCTTGTAGCCTGCAATAAAACCAATTAAACCGGAGGTGATCAGCTCGGCGGCAGTAGCGCGCTGTCCTTTCAAAACCTTAATAGTACCAGGTTGTATAAGACCTTGCTGTTCTTTGCGTTTTAATTCTTTGGACAAAAAATAAGCGGCAAAAATAAATGCGACCGCAACAAAAAAACCAAAGCTTTGAACCATTTTAAAAAAAGGAAGGTCGAAGCCAAACAGGTCTTTTATTGCGTAGTATAAGGATGGATACATAGAATGCGGATTACAAATTTTTCACGAATTTACGAATTACTGGCGAATATTCAGCAGGAGATTTTTCACCACGAAGGCGCAAATAGGGAATAGGCAACAGGGCAGTAGACAATAGGCAAAGAAAAATGAGCGTTAAAGAACATTTAACATAGCTCGTCATTGCGAGGAACGAAGCAATCTCACACCAGCGTATAAACGGGGATGAGATTACGTCGGGCGAAAAGCCCTGTGCCACCGCTAAAGCTATGGCGACACGCGGTCGTAATGACGTTCTTAAAGTAATTTCTTTTATAGTATATAGTACAGGAAAATCATAAAAAAAACCGTGGATATAAAATCTTGTGACCATTACCCTGGAATTTCATTATAAAATAAAAATTCTTCGCGTCTTTGCACCTTCGTGGTGAAATTAAGCGAGGATTTCCCTGAACGATTCTTTTCCTTCTCGTGTGTTTTTCAGATTGGTGATAAGCCTTACTGCCCGTTCAATTTTCAACTGACTGCTTTTTACACCGTTTACGTAATAGATGATGTAGCGTTGTTTTCCGGGCGTTAATAATTTGAATCGGCGCATTCCTTCTTCATCCTGCGTCAGCAATTCTTTTAATTCGGGTGGCACATCAAAGCCGTATTTGCTTTCATCTTTTTTGAGCGTAACGGTAACAGTATCTTTTAATTTTATCCCCAATTTTTTCATGCGCGCTGCACTCAGGTTGATATAGCCGTTGCCATTGCTTAATGCTATCAAGCCGGTTTGGAAGCTCAGTTTATCATTAAGCGTACACACCACGCGCAGCTTAAACGTTCCTCCAAAATGATCGATCACATCCGGCGGCACATCCACATAATGCCCGTTCAGATGCTCCAGTTTGTACACTTTGCTTTTATACGTGATGGGTTTTGGTTCTTTTTTAGCCATGACAATAAATTAATCGTTGTGATAATTTTTAAATGTATGTGCCAGCTTATTATATTTTTTCACGCTATCTTTTTGACCCAGTTGTTTGTATGTGAGCGCAAGTCCTTTGTATGGCAGGCTTCGGTGCCGGTAGCTATCATATTGCTCATCCAGCGAATCGGCTTTGTAATAATATTTTAATGCGGGTTGATATTGTTGCATATTAAAATAAGCATCTCCGATAGTGTTATTCAAAAGCAGCTCGCAGTTAACCCAACCGGAGGCTATATTAACCGCTGCATTCAGAGAATTGATCGCAGCCTGAGGGTTGGTTGTTACCAATGCTTTACCAACGTTGCCCAAAGAATCTGCTGTTTTAATGTTTTGAAGTTTTGGGAAAAACCATTGCGCGAATGAGTGTATAAAAAAATCAGTGTTTGAAGTAAAATAATAGCTGTTACTGTTCTTGAATTCGTATTTTGGATTTAAAAGAATGGTATCAAAAATAACGGATCGTATAACCAGTATAGCATGATCGGGACTTTGAATGATACTTGCTTTTATAACCGGCGAAACGCTGTCGTAGCTGGATGGAAGTGCTGCGAAAAGGAAAGATGAATCATTTTTTAGTCTTTCGGAATAGCTAAGATGGTAGGTGTTAATTAAATGTGCTAACTGTGTAGAGCTGATTTCAAACGTGTATTGTTTTTTTTGAACAGCTATTTCTTTTCCATATTTTAAAGGAGCATCCTTAAAAGAATAATAATCCCATGCTGGTAACGTGTTTCTGTCATATTTGCTGGTAGCAACAAATGAAAACGCAGCAATAAGAATTAAAAAAATCGGGTGAATTGCAAATGTAGTTTTCCTGTTTTCAGGAGCGCTGTGTTGAAATGAAAAAGGTAAGATCAATAAGGCAATAAGATCGGAATAATCAATAACCCTGTAAATGCTTAATAAATTCAGTGCATTCCAGTCGTTAATAAGAAACTGTGAGAACGGTGATTTCCAAAAAATGAAAATTAGTGCAGTAAAAAAGTAAATTGTTTTCTTTTGTTTTGGGAAAAATGCAGTCCAGAAGATTGGAAAAATAAATAATCCCGCTACGTCAGATAATTTTCCGGTAAACCAATTGTGAAAAGTTGTTTTAAAAATAAAATCATTCAGCAGCAGCAATGCCAGGGCAATCACAAATCCCTTTGATGATAAGATTTTGAATTTTTCCTGCATTGGGGCTTTGATTTTGGTGTATTAAAAAGGGGCGTGATGCCCCCTTTGTAATTGAAAAATAGTTTTATTCTGGCAGATCCCGGGTCAGGCCCGGGATGACAGTCTAATAAAATGAATCGCTTTCTTTTTTAACAAACACAGCAAACTTTGAACATTTCTAATTAACCGATCCCGCAACAAGTGCGGGATGACAGTATAAAATGCAGATAGTTCTCAGGTTTAGCATCTGCGTACAGCAAACTTTAAACTTTAAACTTTGAACTGTTTTTTTATTCCTCCTTCTCCGCATTTTCATACTTCACAATATCACTTGCAAAATCCATGAAAAATTTATGTGCGGATGTAAATACAAAACGGTTATCGCCTGTTTTTTCAATGATATTACGGCGGTTCAGTGTATTGATAAAGTTTTTACGTGCATCCGCATCTTTCAATTGTTTGTTGGAAAGGATCAGGTCGATGTACGAAGAATTGGTAAAATAATTTTCAATTTCTTCTATTTCAAATTCGCTGAACTGGATGCGCTCTAAAAAGTTTTTTCCATCGCGGTCAAGCTCATAGCTCAGCAACGAAATGAAAATACAAATATCGCGTGACAGCATTTCTGCCGATTCTTCCGAAACCACATACGCGTAATCCTGCGTTAAGCGCAGCTCGTAGTTGAACGACGCTTTGAAAAAATACGTGTACGATTGCTCGTTATCTTTTAACACCTGGTAGGTGCGTTCCTGCGGCAGCATAAATTTACCTGACATCAGGTCTTCTACTATTTGGCGGTGGTGATTAGGAAATTCCATCTTTCGGATCTATTAATTGTTGTTGCTGATTGATTGTAAATTTTGGTACTGTCAGTGTAAGGTCGTTGATCTTGATCTTGTCAAATTGCGGTTTTGCGCCGTATTCGCGCTCAATATCATCATCGAATGCCAGCGTGGTGAGTGCAAAGAATTTTTCGATCTCTACTTTTTTGTAATCTTCCTTCAGGGTTTTATTACACCAGCTGAAGAAATTTTCCACCGGCATGTTATCTTTTAACTTTTTCGTATAATGTTCTTTATCAAAGATCCATTTTTCCGCTTCGTTCTCTTCTTCTTCAAAATAAACATCCGTTTCGTTCTTGAATTGTTCGAAGATCTCGGAAGCATTGTAAAACGTATCGTTCGAGTAGATCGATACTTCTTTGCGTTTTAATAATTTCGGTGCTTTGCGTTTGTACGGATTTTTCAGGAAAGTGATCCAACCTGTTAAAATAATGGACTCCGTGCGGATGCGTTCGATCAGCGGCAATAATTCGTTGGTCAGGATTTTCGACTGGCGCAATAAATTATCATTCACCTGGATCAGTTGAAAATAAAGCTTTTCAAACTGAACGCGTGCTCCTTCATCATCAAAGTTCAAACGGAATTTATTTGAATATTCCGAGATCTCGTATAATTTATTCGCGATGGAAGTAGAGTGATTGATGTCGAGAATTTTGTTCAGCGGAATAATATATTCGTCGATCCAGCGCGATGCACGGATGATCTTTTCGCGGTAATCAATTTTCTTTACGTTCGCTTTTAATTCGCGTGTTTCCTGCAACAAGCTCATGGTATTGCGTTCCACCATTTCGTAGAACGAGCGTACTTCAATGGCTAAATCGTTCAAACGCTGACTCAGTGTAACTTTGTCGCCATTGATGTTCTCGCGGATCTTGCGGAACAATTCGCCGATCGACAAGTGGTATTTTTCGATCGTTTCGGGCAACATCGGCTTGAACTCGCTCAGGATAAACTCGATGAGGTTGTAATATACCGTGCGGATCTCGTAATTATCGTTAACCGGACTTAATATTTTATATTCAACCAGCTGCGTTTTAATATCACTATCATGTTTTGCGACGATCTCATTCAATACTTCGAATGCGATAACGCCATCCTTTGATTGTGTTTCAAACAAATCAGAGATCACATCATAATGTTCCAATAAAAAGCGCAGTATGGTTTTTGGTTCTGCTTTCATTTCTGTTGTTTTTTATTTCGTCATTCCGCTTTTTACAAACAGAATTTTACAATGGATTTCTTAATTCAGATTTTTTTTGATCGCTGGTTTTTCTACTACACCATTACGTTCAACAATGATCGCATTTTGTTTTTCGTTGATGTTGATCTTGCCTTTCGAAGGATAAATGAAATAATATTTGTTGAATCCTTCTACTGCATCCGGCGCTGCAAAAATCGGAATGAAGTTGTGCGCGTTACAGAATTTTACCAATTCCGGGCGGTTTTGCTTATCGATCGTAGCAACCTCATCAATAAATAACGTGATCTTGTTTTGTTCGTCAGTGATCGCCAAACGATTGATGATCGCCATGATGATCACCAAGCGGATCATCCTGTCGGTTCCGTCGGATTCCACCTGGTTGGCCAGATCCACACGTTTTTCTGTTCCTTTGATTTCCAATAATAATTCAATATTGAACAATTCATCAAACGCAACTTTTTTACCGGTATCGAGGTAATTATTTAAGATCTTTAAATTTTCCGACTGATCAAAATCAAAGCTCATTTGTCCGTTAAATTCCTGGATGGAGCTGATCTGTTTCAATTCACCCAAAATGCGCTCGTTGTCGATCAGATCAATTTTTAATGATTCAATGTTCGAGATGCGGGTGGTTGCTAATTTTGTATTGAATTTATTGTACACAAATTGTTTGAACTCTTCGTAACGCTTGATCAGTGTAAACGCAGGATTGGCAAACTGTGTAGAGATACTTTGCAGCAAGCCGTCGATGCTTCTTTCTTTATCCGACAAACAGGCAATTTCTTCTTCCACAAAACGGATAAATTCCACTTCGTCGGCAATGCTGCTGCGCAAGCGGTGTTTCAGGTTTTCAAAAGAAAGATTTTTGTTTGTGCGTAAATCGTGACGGTCTTTTTGATGGATCTGGATCTTCGAATAAATATAATCCAGGTTGTCGTTTGTTTCGTATTCACGCGGCTCCACGTCGATGGCTTCGATCTCCATTTTGCGGTCTTTTAATTCTTTTACACGCAATTCCAGGTTTCGTTTTTCCTCGTTCAATTTATCCAGCATGATCTGTTTTGAAGCGATCTCTTTTACCAGCTCGTTCAAATGCATTTCCAGATCTTTTTTCTCTTCATTGAAATTTTTAATATCTTCAATGATGCCTTTGATCGCGCGTTCCAACTGTGGTTTGGTTTCAATTCCTTTGATCTTTTCTTTGATCACTTCAATTTCGCCAAGGATGCTTTTTAATTTGAAATCGGTTTTTTCTTTGTCAACAACGGTTCTTAATAATTCTTCCGTTTGTTTTTTCTCCAGCTGATATCCTTTTAATTCTTCTTTTAATTCTTTTACCGATTTAAATTCAGTCAATTCCAAACCTTTGGTAATGTCAATTTCACCGTCAAAAATATTCAGTAATTTTTCCGATACATTTTTGATCTGTTTTTTGATCTGTTTGCTCGGCAAGCTCATTACCTGCTCGGAAAGGATGGCGTTCAACAGCTGTTTTGTTTTTTCGTCGTCCGAAATTTTATGGATCAGCAAATTGTTATAATTCTCGATCTGGTTTTCTACCGAAGCAATTTTATCGGTTACTTTTTCCAAACGGAATTCCAAATGTTTGCTCGATAATTTCTGGCTTTCGATGGTGGTGATGCGGGTTTCAATTTCCTTCCGCTCTTTGTCCAGGTTTTTCAGTGATTCTTTCAGGAAATCAATGCTTTCAAATTTATTGATCTCATCCAGTTCCTGTTGTTTTTCGTTCAGGAAATTGGTTTTATTCTTGATCTCCGCATTTTTTTCACCGATGTAAGATGCGTAGTTTAATTCTTTCGGTTTTAAAATTTCGTTGATCTCGTTGTGCACCGCAGCAATGTGGCGGCCACGCTCTACCGACGAAATTTCCAGTTCAGGGATCGCGGCAGTGTAAGCGCTGTTAAACGCGTACAGCAGTTCACTCACGATCGTGGTTTTGGAATTGTACATTTTTACCAGCTCGCGGAACTCAAGGAAATCGGTACGTACCGCTTTGATGCTCTTGATCTCTTCGTTGATGCGCAATAAATCGGTAATGTCTTTTTTATTTTTCTGGGAAAAATTCAGGCTTTCATTCTCGCGGTTATCCGCAATGATCAACGATTCTTTCAGCGTTTTGTTGGTGATCAGCTTGGAGTTGATCAGGTAACGATACACTTTCGAGAAGTTGTTGCTCAAACCGTCCGCTTTTACGGTATCTTCCAGCCAAACCACGGCGTTGTTCTTATTGCCGCGATGATATACGTGGTTGAACACATCTGATTTGGTAGCAAATTTACTGTGGATGATCCCACGGCTCACAAGGCGTTCCAGCACTTCGTCGAAGCTTAATAAGCGCTGATGTGCGCCTTCATTCTCAAAGAAATATTCCTCGTTGTATTCACTGTCGATTTTATAATACTCCAGTTCCCCGTCGGTATTGCGTTTTACCAAAATGCAGTAATAGCCCATTTTGTTGATCTCGAACACCAGGAAGCTTTTGTTATGAGTAGGGAAGTAGTGATGGATGGTTTCCTTGTCGCCCTTACGCTGTCCGCTGAACGACATTTTTTGCCCGTCAACCACAAACAGGAAGTTAAGTGCGTAGATCAACGTACTTTTTCCAATGTTATTCGGCCCGACCAACTGAATAGAATCACAATTGTCGAGTTTCATTTCGGCTTTGCCGTAACCTTTTGAGTTAATTAAAGAGATTCGTGTTAGCATCGTATATCTGTTTCAAATGTTGTTTGATACTCAAATATAATCAATGCTTTTGGCTATTGGTGGGAGGAATTGGCTGTTAATAACAATGCCTTGATTTTGTTATTCTTAGCGGGGTTTTTGTTCAAAAGTTTAAAGTTTTAAACTCATATTGATTTCTGATAATTTTTTCGTATAAATGGTACCGACTACTTTTTTGAATGAAAAAAAGTTCATTGGTTCACTGGTTTATTTGTTCATTGGTGTGCTAACTCGTGCTAAGTGTAATTAATCACACACAGCTTAAACACAGCACACTAATGAACCTGTGAACTAATTAACTATTGAACAGCTTGCAAAGTAAGCCACTTAACGGCTTCTGCTTCATCTGTAAAGATTTTGGTTGGAGTTACAGGCTTATTAAATGTTACATAGGCATTCCCCAGCAGTTTTTGCGCAATGTTTTTTACAACAAAGGCACTGGCAATGGTATAAATATTGGCATCAGGTGTGGAAGCATAATATCTTGCTTCTGTGGCAACGGAAGTATCGTTGCCTGCAATGAATAATAACAGGAATTTCTTTTTATTTCCCAGTTCGCCAAACAATTTTACCATGGCTTCTCCATCGGCTAAGCTCAGCTTTACATTGGGTTTCATGTTGATCTGTAAAATGCCGTCGGTACGCACGGTTAATGAAAAAGAATTGTGATCTGCATGTTTTGTAATTTCGAGAGAGTCGGACATAATGTGGGGTAGTTTGAAAGTAAAATTAGTAAAATTTATTTACGAGGAAGGCGCAAAGACACTAAGAAGATTACTGATGTGCAGATTACTGATATGCAGATGATGTGTTTCCCGCGAAGTTGTGTAAAATAGCACGTGCTTTTTTCTCGCAAAGACGCAAAGTTCGCAAAGGCTGTGAGTGAAATATAAAGCCGTGTGTGAAATTATAAATTAAAAAGGTAATTGCCCGGGAACTAAAATCATACAGTCCTGATTCTTGTGTCTTGCTTCTTGATTCCTCTTTAAGAAAAACTAAGAAACAAATTCGTTAATGAGAATGTCAATTAAAACACAGCCATCTGCATCCAGCGCTGTAAGTGTTACTTCCTGCAATTGGTTTATAAGTGCTTTGTTGTAAGGCGTTTTTACTTTGATGTAATTATCGGTAAAACCGTGCATAAAACCTTCTTTATTGTCGGCTTCGAACAATACTGTGCGGGTTTGTCCTAAATGCTGCTCGTAAAAGCTGCGGAGCTTTTTTGCAGAAAGGATGCGCAGCATTTTGTTGCGTTTTTTGCGGATCGCTACGGGAACCACGTTCGGGTGTGTGATCGCATCTGTATTGTCGCGCTCCGAATAAGTGAATACATGCAGGTAAGAAATATCCAACCCGTTTAAAAAGTTGTAGGTCTCCAGGAAATCCTCTTCTGTTTCGCCCGGAAAACCAACGATCACATCCACACCAATACAGCAATGCGGCATCTGCGCTTTTATTTTTGATACGCGATCAGCGTACAGCTCACGCAAATACCGTCTGCGCATAGCTTTTAAAATTTTATTGCTCCCCGATTGCAGAGGAATATGAAAATGCGGAACAAAACGCTGGGATTGTGAAACGTAGGTGATCGTTTCGTCTTTTAATAAATTCGGCTCTATTGAGGAAATGCGGAACCGTTCAATGCCTTCTACTTTATCAAGCTCCTGTACCAGATCGTAAAATGTTTCCTGTTTGCGGTTTCCTTCTTTGGAAGCGTTGTTCCCGAAATCGCCAAGGTTCACACCGGTTAAAACAATCTCTTTCACATCTTCTCTGGCGATGTTGCGGGCATTTTTTACGGCATTTTCAATACTGTCGCTGCGGCTGCTGCCACGCGCCAGCGGGATCGTGCAGAACGAACAATTGTAATCACAACCGTCCTGCACTTTTAAAAACACGCGGGTCCGGTCGCCAAACGAATAAGCATCCACAAAAAAGTTGGCTTCTTCAATTTCGCAGCTGTAAATTTCCGCTTTGGATTTTTTCTGAAGATCTTCGAGGTAATTCAGTAATTTGAATTTTTCGGAAGCGCCCAGCACCAAATCCACGCCTTCAATGTTCGCGATCTCTTCCGGCTTGAGCTGTGCATAACAGCCTACCACCACCACATATGCGTCCGGGGAAACATTCAGCGCCGATTTCACGATCTGCTTGCATTCCTTATCTGCATTAGCTGTAACGGAACACGTGTTGATCACGTATACATCGGAAGGTTGTGTAAAATCAACCTTTTGATAGCCGTTTTCCTGGAACAGACGCGCAATGGTGCTTGTTTCAGAAAAGTTGAGCTTACAGCCGAGGGTATGGAATGCTACTTTTTTCATTGGGAACGCGAATTTACAAAAAAAGAGGGTACGGATAGCGAACAGGAGCGAATTTTACGAATCTATGTGGTGCTGTGTGTGATGGAACACGGATAACGCAGATAGGACGGATTTAAACGGATTTATTTTGTACACAGATTAGTATATTGGTAAAAATTGGTATTTAGTAGATCCACAGATTCGTTTTTCGTTCCTGTTCCTGCCCGAATCGTTCAGGCGGGCGTTATCCGTACTGTGTTAAAAAGCCTGTTCATAATTGTAACAGAATAAATCCCGATTGCATACGATCATTTCTTAAACTTGAACTTAGAAAAAATCCATTATGAAAAACCGGTTCATTTATTTGTCGCTCGCTGTTTTTGTTTTCTCCTGTTCTTCGCCGGGCGACAAAAAACGCGATGCGCGCACTGTTTTTAAATATAACGAGATGGGCGGCATTTCCTCGCTTGATCCCGCTAAATCCAGCACGTTTGAAAATATCTGGGGCGTTAACCAACTGTTTAACGGATTGGTGGAAATGAGTGATAAGCTGCTGATCGAGCCATCGATTGCCAGCTCCTGGAAGATCTCACCGGACGGATTGAACTATACTTTTCATTTGCATTCCAACGTTTTTTTTCACGATAATGATGCATTTCCGGATGGAAAAGGCAGAAAAGTAACTGCAACGGATTTTGTATACAGCTTTAACCGTTTGCTGGACGCCAAAACATCCAATGCCACGACATTGCTTACCAACATTGATAATAAGAACGGAAAAGGATTTGAAGCGGCCAACGACACCACGTTTGTGATCCATTTACAAAAGCCGTTCACTCCATTTTTAGGAATTTTAACAATGAAATATTTTTCGGTCGTGCCGAAAGAAGTGATCGAAAAAGAAGGAGAAGATTTTAGAAGAAGACCATGCGGCACCGGTCCGTTCAAATTTAAAATGTGGGAAGAAGGTTCAAAGCTGGTGTTTGTAAAAAATCCAAATTATTTTGAAATGGAAGGAAGCGACCGTTTACCTTACCTGGATGCGATTTCTATTTCTTTTATCAAAGATCGTGAAACTTCTTTTTTGAATTTCCTGAAAGGAGATGTGGACATGGTTTCGGGTGTGGATGCGATCAATACGGATGAAGTGCTGACGACGGAAGGGAAATTAAAAGACGAGTATGCGGCGAAGATGAAAATGCAAACACAGCCGTTTTTGAAAACGGATTATCTCGGATTTTTTATTGATGAAAATCAACCGATAGTAAAAAATTCGCCGCTGAAAATAAAAGCCATCCGCCAGGCCATCAATTATGGTTTCGATCGTAAAAAAATGGTAAAATATTTACGGAAAAATTTAGGTAAAGCGGCTACGGCAGGTTTCATTCCTCCGGGTTTGCCATCGTTCGACGAAACAAAAGTAAAAGGATACGATTATGATCCTGATAAAGCAAAAGATCTGTTGTATGCAGCTGGTTTTCCGGGTGGAAAAGGATTGCCGGAAATCTGGCTGGCTACTTCCGAGCAATACATGGAGCTGGCAGAATACATCCAGGCACAGCTTGCAGAATCGGGAATAAAGATCAGGATCGATGTGCAAAAAGCATCTGTGTTGTTTCAATCGATCGCGGATTTAAAAGTGAATTTTTTCCGTAAATCATGGTTTGCCGATTACCCGGATGCGGAAAATTTTCTGTCGCTGTTCTACAGCAAAAACTGGAGCCCGAAAGGATTTAATTACACGCATTATTCCAATCCGCAATTTGATATGTTGTATGAAAAATCGCAGAGCGAACTCAATGATTCCATCCGCTACGACGATTATCAGAAAATGGATCAGCTCCTGATGAATGATGCTCCGGTAGTGCCGTTATATTATGACCAGGTGGTGCGTTTGGTGCAAAATAACATTGAAGGATTGACCTCGAACCCGATGAATATGCTTTCACTAAAACGCGTGAAAAAAAAGTAGTTCAAAGTTTAAAGTTCAAAAGTTTAAAGTTTGCTTTGCGCAGATGCTGTGTTTAAAACGAAGTACATTCATTTTTTCATCTGTCATCCCGGGCCTGACCCGGGATCTGCTAATTAAAAAGCAGAATCAACATACTACAAACATTTACGGGATCCCGTGTCAGGCCCGGGGTGACAGCTTCGGAAGGCGTTTGACTAATTATTGATGCTTATAAATTCAAATTCTAAGCTTAGGTATTTTCTGCGGTTAGCAAACTTTAAACTTTTGAACTTTAAACTTTGAACTACCTTACTTCCAGATACGTTATCACCGGAAAATGATCCGACAATTCTTCCCGGATCGTAGTAAACTGATGCGATATAAATTTTTTGTCGTGCAGGATATAATCAATGCGGAAAGAAGGAAATGCGCCCACATAGCTTTTTCCAAAACCGGTTCCGCTTTCAATAAAACTATCCGTTAAATTTTTCGAGATGGTACTGTAGGTGTAGGATGCGGGCGTATCATTAAAATCGCCGCAAACAATTACCGGATAAGGCGATTTAGAAATGCTTTCTTCCACCAGCTCCGCTTGTTTGGCGCGTTTTACAAAAGCACGTTTTAAGCGGCGCAAAATGTTTTTGGAATGCTCGATGTCTTCCGTTTCCACATCTTTCGTCAGGTCTTCTGCATATTTGTAATCATCCTTACTAAACGCGATGGATTGCAAATGCATGTTGTACACGCGGAACGTATCTTTCCCAACAACGAGATCCGAGAAGATACAAACGTTATTTCCTTTGTAGCCAAAATCCACTCTTCCGGTATGAATGATTGGGTATTTGCTAAACGTAGCGATCCCGAAATGCTGCAGGAATTTTCCGTGTGAGGTGTATTCCACATGCGCATATTGCCAGCCGTTCATTTTTTTTAATGAATCGGTATTGCAAAATTCGCTGCTATCGCGATGGAAATATTCCTGGAAACAGGCAATTGCAGGCGCTTCATTTTGGATCAGCGCAAATATTTTTGAGCGTGTTTCTTTGTTATGCGACCAATTGTACAAGTCAAATACTTTTACGTTGTACGACATTACTTTAATGGCTTTGTGTTCCAGCTCCGTTTTAGAGCCACTGTTCATCTGCACAAAACGGTGTAACAGCATCCAGCCGCAAAGCAGCACCACAAGAGAATAGATCCCGCGCTTTTTAAGCTGGATCGTCCAGAAGGCAATAAAAAATAAATTGATGATGACCAGGATCGGGTAGGCGAGTCCGAAAAATGCAATGAACCAGAAATTTTCGGGACTGACCTTTGGCGCCAGGTAAGAGATCAGCAGGGCGATCACGGCAATGTGATTGCAAAACATAGCGATGCGGTTCAGAAAATTCCGTTTGCCTTTTCGCTTTTTTTGTTCTTCCTGTATCGCTTTTTGTTCGGTCATTATTTAATCTTTAACAAGGTACTAATCAGGTTTAAATTATAATGAAATTTTACTGAAAAGATACAAATAAATACTAACGGAGATCCCCCCCAAATCACCACATAAGGCACAAAAGAAAACATAAGGCGAAGCCCGAAAAAAGAAATATTGTATTCGTATTTTACACACAGCCTTTTGTGCTCTTTTGTTTTCTTTTGTGGTGAAAACACACAGCAACACAAAGCCTTATGTTTTCTTTTGTGCCTTATGTGGTGGAAAAATACACAGCAGTTTGACTTTTGAATTTAATCTTTTGACTTAAATTTTACTTCCTTCCACTTTCCCTGAACAGCATTTCCTTCTCCATTTTACTCAAACTTTCGTAACCCGATTTGGAAATTTTGTCCAAAATCGCATCCAGTTGTTTTTGATTAACGATCTTGTTGTAATTATATTCTTCATCCGTAAGATTCCTTTTGTGGATCACTTTCATTTTGCTTTTGGATGATCGGTTGAACAAGCCGCTGATCCAATCGAAAAAGCGGTTAAATGGTGTTGCCATGTCTTTTCCTTTTTTATATTGAACAATAAATAAATAACCCATCAATGCGCCTCCTAAATGAGAAAGATTGCCACCTAAGTTGGCATAAGATGCAAGGTTTAAGATATCAATTAAGATAAAAAATAAGGCCAGGTACAGTAATTTTACCGGCCCCAGCAGCACCAGGTTTAGCCTTACATTTGGCACCAGCGTGGCAGCAGCAACAATAATGGCTGTAACAGACGCAGATGCACCCGTAAGCCAGTTGCCTGAATAACCCTGAAATCCCGGAATAAAAGTGATCAGCATCATCGCGATAAGCGCACCTGCCACACCACCGAGTATATAAAGCGGAATGATCTTTTTTGGGGAAGTATAATCGGATAAAATTTTTCCGAATAAATACAAGGCGATCATGTTCCAGAAAAGCGGAGCAAATTCAAAATGACTGAACATGAAGGTGATCAGCGTCCAGGGTTTCTGCAGCAATGCCGCAAAATTAAAACGTACCGATACATTTTGGATCAGGAATTCCTGCGCAGAAACAACCGAAGGTGCACTGCCGCTCACAAAAACAAGGATCCGGAAGATCCCGGCAAATAAAAAAAACGAAATGCTTATAATGATCAGCCGTGTAACGGCATCTCCGCTTTTGATCCGCTGCTTAATATCGTTAACAATAGAGCTCATACGTTAATAAAAATGTTTGCTGTTTCGCTGCCAGAATTTGACCAGGATAAAACCAAATATGGCGCCGCCAACGTGTGCAAAATGTGCCACATCATCCCCTGCAAAATTGGCGACACCCAAAAATAATTCGACCACACCGTACAAGACCACCGCATATTTTGCTTTTATCGGGATCGGGATCAGCATCAGGTACAATTCCGTATTCGGAAAAAGCATTCCAAACGCAACCAGGATCCCGAATATAGCGCCGGAAGCACCAATGCTCACTGTATACATCAGTAAATTTGCCTGTGCGGCAGCGGGATTAATAAAGTTTTTTCCTTCTTCAATGATCTGGCCTCCGCGGGTAAGCAATTCGTTTAATTGGTCAGCGGGAACGTCCGGTAATAAGGAGCGAATGCGCAGGTAGGTCACAAACGATTGGATCAATCCGGCGCCAACGCCGGTGATCATGTAAAAAATTAAAAAACGTTTGGCACCCCAATATTTTTCCAACTGGCTGCCAAACATGAACAGCGCAAACATGTTAAATAAAATATGGGTGATCGAGCCATGCATGAACATGTACGTGATCAGCTGGTAAGGCTGGAACTTATCCGATGTAAAGTAATGCAGGCCCAGCTTGTCCGTAAGGTCGATTCCTTTGCTTTGCAGGATCTGCGTGGTGATGTAAAATAAAATATTGAGGATAAGCAGGTTTTTTACAACGGTGGGAATGCTGCTTAAGCCACCTCCCTGCGGACGATATTCCTGGTATGCCATTTTGTTTTTGCTTTTTTACGAATGACGATCCTGTGATTCAGGATGCAATTATTTTTAGTTGTGTTGTAATAAAATATTGTTTTTACGATACTCATAAAAAAATACTGTCATCCCGCACTGGTTGCGGGATCTTGTGAATGCTTGCAGTATTTAATTAACCGATCCCGCAACCAGTGCGGGATGACAGATCATAAAGTGTTTCTGTTTCCATAGCAATATTAATTCTACAACATAATCTTATTTTTTAAATCTTTTATCTAAATCTTCCAGCGAAAAGGTGGTTACCGTTGGTTTTCCGCCGGGTGTGCTGTACGGCATTTTACAAGCGAACAATTCGTCAATTAAATTATTCATTTCTTCCTGCGCCAGTGTTTTGCCTGCTTTTATGGCCATGTTACAGGCCATGGAACGCGCTAAATTTTCACGTTTATCGGATTTTAATTCCAGTAAATTTTGTTTGTAATTCTCGATCAATCCTTCCAACAATGCCGCCGAATCATAATTTACAGTATCCGCAGGTACGCCGTGGATCACAAATGTATTTTTTCCAAACTCGCTGATGTCGAATCCCATCGCCTGGATCTCTGCATGCAGCTCTTGTACCAGTGCAAAATCCGCAGCATTTAATTCCAATGTTTTCGGGAATAATTCCTGCTGCGTAGCCGATTTATGTTTTTCCAAACTGTCCATGATGCGCTCATACAAAATGCGCTCGTGCGCACCCTGCTGATCGATCACCATAAAACCGGTTTTGATATGCGATAAAATATATTTGCTGTGTAACTGATACGTTGTTTTTTTATTGCTTTCATGCAATTCATTATCCCAGTCGGGGCTGATGGATTGCTGCGAATCTTCCTTCTGAATTTCCAATTCGTGCTGATTTTCCGAATGCCTGCTGTACATTTTTTCCCAGTTGGCACGGTTGGATAATTCGCGGTCCGTATAATTTTTCCTATATGTTGGAGGCGTTTCCGTTTTAAACGGATTGTAATTCGGATCCACCTTGATCGTCGGCGCTTTAATAATGCCATCGATCGGTTTCAGCGGCATATTATATAAATGCGCTTCCTGGTCAAAATCCAGGCTGGGTGCAATGTTAAACTGGCCCAGCGATTTTTTTACCGTGGAGCGTAAAAATGCATACACCGCTTTTTCATCCTCAAATTTTACTTCCGTTTTGGTTGGATGAATGTTAATATCAATTGTTTTGGGATCCACATCCAACATTAAAAAGTAGGAAGCAAAACTATCGCCGGGTAATAATTGTTCGAATGCCGATTGAACTGCGTGATGCAGATATCCGTTTTTGATGAAGCGTTTGTTTAAAAAGAAAAATTGTTCACCGCGTGTTTTTTTCGCAAACTCAGGTTTGGTCACAAATCCTTTGATATTTACGATCCCCGTTTCTTCTTCCACCGGTACCAAACGCGAGTTATAGGAAGTTCCGAACAAATTCATTAACCGTTGTTTTAAATTACCTACAGGCAAATTAAATACTTCAGTAGTATTGTGATGGAATGTAAAAGCGATCTCGGGATTAGGAATGGCTACGCGTTGAAATTCATCAATGATGTGGCGCAGTTCCACCGAATCGGTTTTTAAAAAATTACGGCGTGCCGGAACATTGTAAAAAAGGTTTTTCACCGAAATACTGGTGCCTTCCGGCGTGCTGCAGGCTTCCTGGTTTTTGATCTCGCTGCCTTCTATGTCAATCTTTACACCAATCTCATCGCCAATGCGGCGGGTTCTCATTTCCACCTGCGCAATGGCAGCAATGGAAGCCAGCGCTTCGCCGCGGAATCCCATGGTGCGGATCGAAAACAGATCGTCGGCTTTCCGGATCTTGGAAGTGGCGTGGCGCTCAAAGCTCATCCGGGCATCGGTTTCACTCATGCCGCAACCATTATCAATTACCTGGATCAATGTTTTTCCGGCATCTTTAACGATCAATTTTATATGTGTGGCGCCCGAATCCAGTGCATTCTCCATTAATTCCTTCACGGCAGAAGCAGGTCGTTGAACCACTTCACCGGCAGCAATCTGGTTGGCAACCGAATCAGGTAAAAGTTGAATTATATCAGGCATCGTATTTTTTCTCTTTGCAAAAATAATACTATTAATGGAAATGCCGACGAATTGTCAGCTTGATTTAGGGCTTTCCCGCTGGTAATTCCGTACGTTTTTTAATTACATTTGAAAAATGAAGACAATCGCAAAATTAGCGCTGCTCCTGCTATTTTCTATCCAGGCTGTTGCTCAGAATGTACCCGCAACCATGCTGGCTTTTCCATCCCTGAGTACTGCGGCAGATACGATTAACTGGAAAAAGGTCAGTAAGCAGGAAATCAACAGCCTGGTGGAAGCATACATGCAGAAAGCCAGTACCGGTTCCGGTAATGCCGAAGATTGCTTCAATTTAGCTGTTTTATATTCTCATATTGGAGATACTGCGGCAGCCGTTAAAAGCTATACGAAAGCGATCAGTATTGCCAGCGATTATTTTAATGCGTATACCAACAGGGGCATTATTTTATTAAATGAAAAAAAATATGAAGCTGCACTCAGTGATCTTAATAAAGCCGTTGCCCTGGATCCTAAAAGTGCCATTGCTTATAACAACCGCGGTTTTCTTTTTCAGGCACAGCAAAAATATGAGGCAGCGCTTGCTGATTACGAAAAAGCCATTTCCCTGGATAAAGGATATCCAAATCCATATGCAAACCGGATGCGGGTATACCTGTTAATGAAAAATGACAAAGAGGCGGAAAATGCCGCTAACCGTATTGTTGCTGCATTTCCAACCGTGCCGGACGCCTACGTGGAGCGCGTAGAGTATTATAAAAGTACAGGCGACGTGGATGCCGCTATGAATGATCTGAACCGGGCACTGGAGCTGAGTAAAAACAGTGCGGAAATGTACATTCAGCGTTCTGGTTTTAAGGACGATGTATTGAATGACGATGCTGGCGCTGTAGCCGATTGCGATGCGGCTATTGCTCTCGATCCAATGAATGCCGGGTTTTATTATTCACGCAGCAGGCCCTTGTATGATCTGCATGAAAACCAGCGTGTGATCGATGATTGCAATAAGGCAATTGCGCTCGACAGTACCCTGATGCTGGCATACGGCATGCGGGCAAATTCCTACGATGAGCTGGGAAAAACACAGCTGGCCATTAATGATTACAATACAAGCATCCGGCTGGAGCCTTCGAATTACCAGGCTTATTTAAACCTCAGCGTGGTGTACATCACGCACAGGGATTTTAAAAATGCAATTCTCACACTCGACCGGTATTTGGAAATTAATCCGGGAGATCTGCAAATGCTCAATCAGCGTGGCAATGTAAAGATGCAGTCGGGCGATTATAAAGGCGCGAAAAAAGATTTTAGCACCATGGCTACACTGGATCCGGCAAGCCCGCAAGCGTTATATATGCTGGGTACTGCCGAAGATTCGCTCGGCGAAAGCAAAGCGGCCTGCAAGGATATGCAGGCGGCAGAAAAAATGAGTTTCTGGCCTGCACATGTTTATTTGCTGGAAAAGTGCAGCGACCTGCTAGATCCAAAGCTTGTAGCGGGAGAACGGCTGTTTAACCAGGCTCTGAAACAACAGGAGAAAGCCGATTATGATGGCGCCATTCAATCCTATACGGAAGCCATAAAAATTCTGCCCGATTCGGCGGTATTTTATTACAACCGGGGAAAAGTAAAACGCAAAAAAGAAGATCATGAAGGAGCGATCCTCGATTATCAGAAAGCAGTAAGTCTTGATAAAGGGATGAAAGAAGCCTGGGCGGCGATCGGTGTTTCTCAATTATATCTCGGAAGAAATGCAGAAGCCATGGAGAGCTTTAAAAAAGCACTAGAGGCGGATGCTACGTATGCGCTTGCGTACAACGATATTGGAAATATTTTAATGCAGGATGGCAAAACCACAGAAGCCATTGCGTATTACAAAAAAGCGGTGCGTTACAACCTCAGTTACATTACAGCTTATTTGTCGCTTGGCGATGCGTACACCCAGCTTGGCGATAAAGCAAATGCATGTATTGCTTACAAAAGAGCAGAAGCATTGGGAGATGGCAGCGCTATTTCGAAACGGATCTTCAGCTGTAATTAAAATAAGGTGAAATCGGCAAGTTTATACCAAAATGAAATTGTAGACCTTTCGCAACATTCTGCTGCCAATTTTTAAAATAATAGGATACTCATTTTGCAGACTCTTTCGGCCTGTTCAGTAATAGTGGGAATGAGCGGCAGAAAAATTATAGCTACGAAGCGATAATTGCATCCGCGAAATTAACCGCGGTTTTCCTGTAGCGCCAGCGAAAGGAAAAATTACCTTACAGGCAGTCCGCCGCGGCGGATTGTAAATTTTGCCTTCAAAAAGTTAAAGCAAAAAATAAACACTAATATGAATTAAATTGGTGCAAAGTTTCAAATACTTAATTAAAACAATTTGTTTTTCAGCACCGTCAGCAGGTTAATGTTGAACCATTCGTGCAGGTAGATCGCAAACAGGATGCTGAAGATCAGTGCAAACGAAAGCAATAAGCCGATTATTTTTCCGAACGAATTACTACCGGAAAGCAGTACCCGCGCAATCAGGATCTCGACCTGTGCGCTCATGTAGCTATATGCGGGTACAAGGATGAACACCAATGCCAGCATGGCAATGCCCGTAAATTTGTAGGGATTTAAAGCAATGTTGTAATGGATAATGTGGTTAGTGATAAAGCCTGTCAGTAAATTTACCGTCAGCACGCTGATCATCAATACCATTACATTGAATAATTTTCTGTACATGTAAATGAATTAAAGGTTGGAGCCACAGATTCACAGATTTTTTACTTGAAAATTATATTTACACAGATGAGTTAATCGTATAACGATTTAGAAAAAATCCGTGTTATTTCTTTTTTTAATTTTTTAATCCTGAATCTGTGGCAAACTTATTCGTGTTAATATAACTACAAAACTCCGCAAATCTCTGCAATTTGCAGCGCTTACATCCTTGTTTCAATTAACATTGGAAAGTTGAAAAGTTAAAATTCAATGCCCGCTTCCTCCCTCTGAATCAGCGTATTTTTAGCATTGAATTTTTATGTTGCATGTCCGTTAAATCCCAATTTTGTTAATGAAAAAATACACCTTCGCTATACTTTCCCTTGTTACCATCGTTCTCATGGGTTTTATCCAGGAACATCCAAAACAGGATCCACCGTTTTATACAGGAAATACCCGCTGGGCCGATTCGGTTTTTAAAACCTTAACGCCCGACGAACGCATTGCGCAATTGTTTATGGTGGCGGCGTATTCCAACAAAGACAAAGCGCATGTGAAAGAAATAAAATCGCTGATCAGTGAAAATAAGATCGGCGGACTGATCTTTTTCCAGGGCGGGCCCTTGCGGCAGGCAGCGCTTTGCAACAATTACCAGTGTTTATCAAAAGTGCCTTTGCTGATTGCCATGGATGCCGAATGGGGTTTGGCAATGCGCCTGGACAGCACCACCAAATTTCCGCGGCAAATGACGCTGGGCGCGATCCAGGATGATAGTTTGATTTATGAAATGGGCGTGGAAGTGGCGCGCCAGACAAAGCGCTTGGGTATGCAGGTGAATTTTGCGCCGGACATTGATATCAACAACAATCCGCTGAATCCTGTGATCGGTAACCGTTCCTTTGGTGAGAATAAAAATAATGTAACTGCAAAAGCGCTGATGTACATGAAAGGCATGCAGGATAATCATGTACTGGCTTGTGGCAAACATTTTCCGGGGCACGGCGATACCGACAGCGATTCGCACAAAACACTGCCGACCATTAAATCGTCCCGCGCACGGCTGGATACCCTGGAATTATATCCCTTCAAACAATTAATTGCAAACGGGCTGGGAAGTATGATGGTGGCGCATTTGAGCATTCCGGCTTTGGATACAACGCCCAATCAGCCTTCCACGCTTACCAAACGCATTGTTACGGGTTTGCTGAAAGATACGCTGGGTTTTAAAGGATTGATCTTTACCGATGCGCTGAACATGAAAGGCGTAAGCAAATTTTACAAACCGGGCGAGATCAGCGTAAAAGCGCTGATCGCCGGAAACGATGTATTGCTTTTTCCGGAAGATGTACCAACCGGAATTAAAGAGATCCGCGCTGCGATCGATCGTGGGGAAATTTCGCAGGAAGAAATTGACAAGCGCTGCATGAAAATTTTAATGGTAAAACAATGGGCCGGACTGGATCATTATCAGAAAATAAAAACGAAAAATTTATACAACGATCTCAATACAAAACAAGCCGAGCTGATCAACCGTAGATTAACGGAAGCATCGCTCACGCTGCTGCAGAATAAAAACAATATCATCCCGCTTCAAAACCTTGATACATTAAAAATTGCGTCATTGGCATTGGGTTACAAAGACCTGAATATCTTTCAGCAAACACTTTCCAATTATGCCAATGTAACACATTTCGGTGTGGATAAAGATGCAAAACAGGCATCATTTGATTCGACGCTGGCGCAATTGAAAAATTACAATCTTGTGATCGTACACATCGACAATTGCAACAACAAACCCGATAAAGATTTTGGAATGACACCGCAGGTAATGAACATGCTGAAAGCGGTATTAAAACAAAATAAAGTGATCGTGAATGTGGCGGCAAATCCTTACATCCTTGCAAAAATGGACAGCCTGCAATTTGCAGATGCCGTGGTGATGAGCTATGAAGACAATGATTACAGCGAGAGTTATGCCGCGCAATTGATCTTTGGCGGCGTTGCGGCAACCGGAAAATTACCGGTAACGGCCAGCGCGTATTTTAAAGCCGGAACAGGCATAGATACAAAAGTAGTGCGTTTTAAATACACCATTCCGGAGGAAGTGGGCGCCAATGTGCAGTTGTTAAATAAGATCGACAGCATTGCCATGAAAGGCATCCGGGACAAAATTTATCCGGGTTGCCAGATCCTGATCGCGAAAGACGGAAAAGTGATTTACCAGAAATCATTCGGATATCACACGTATGAAAATAAATTAAAAGTAAAGAATGATGATTTGTACGATTTGGCTTCCGTTACAAAAATTGTAGCATCCACGCCAAGTGTAATGCATTTGGTGGATGAGAAAAAAATAAACCTCGATGAACATCTTGTGACGTATCTGCCGGAGCTTGCCGGAACCAACAAACAAAACATTGTGATCCGCGAAATGATGACGCACCAGGCAGGTTTAAAGGATTGGATCCCCTTCTGGACAAAAACCGTGAACAAGGATGGAAGCTACAAAGAAGGCATTTATAATAAAACACAAACGGATGTGTATTCGCGCCGCGTAGCCGAAAATTTATACATCACAAAAACGTATGAAGATACTATGTACAAACAAATTGCGGAATCGCCGATCAAGGATACAGGCAAGTATTTGTACAGCGATTTAGGATATTATTATTTGAAACGCATCATCGAAAAAAATGAGCAGATGCCGGAAAATGATTTTGTAAATAAAACATTTTATGCGCCGCTTGGATTGCAAACAATGGGTTACCGGCCGCGTGAGCGTTTTAGTTTAGACCGTATCGTGCCAACGGAAAATGATACAAAATTCCGGAAACAATTAATTTTAGGTGATGTGCACGACCAGGGAGCAGCCATGCTGGGCGGTGTGGGCGGCCATGCCGGATTGTTTTCCGATGCAAATGACCTTGCCGTAATGATGCAATTATACCTCAACAAAGGAACTTACGGTGGCAAGCGTTACCTTGATTCGGTAACGGTAAAGGAATTTACAAAATGCCAGTTTTGTTTTGATAACCGCCGCGGAATTGGTTTTGATAAACCCGAAATGACTGCGGGAAAAGAAAGTCCGGTTTGTTACAGCGCAACGCCGGAAAGTTACGGCCATACCGGTTTTACAGGCACCATGGCCTGGGCTGATCCTGTAAACGGACTGGTATTTATTTTTCTTTCCAACCGCGTTTGCCCGGATGCCGATGATAATAAATTAGCAAAATCAGGGATCAGGGGGAAGATCCATCAGTTGATTTATGATTCTTTAAAATAGTTCAAAGTTTAAAGTTCAAAAGTTTAAAGTTTGCTATGTGGCTCCTACGGAGCATTTTTCACCACGAAGGCGCAAAGAAGAAAAAGAGTAATTGGTTTTTAATAGGCTTTGCTCACACAAATTTATACTGGCATATTTAACAAACACAGTTCAGGCCTAGCCCCCTCTCTTGACTCTTGACTCTTGCGCTAAAGCTTCAGCGTCGGCGCGTGGAGAGGGGATGAAGGGGAGAGGTTTAAACACACAGATTAGTACATTGGTATTTATTAGTATTTAGTAGATAAGATATTCGTAATTTTGTAAAAAAATAAGAATCGCACAGCATGAAAATCGGAATTGTATGTTATCCCACATTTGGTGGTAGTGGAGTTGTGGCAACAGAGCTAGGAAAAGCATTGGCAGAAAAAGGACACCAGGTTCATTTTATTACGTACAGTCAGCCGGTGCGCCTCGATTTTTTTTCCGGCAATTTATTTTATCACGAAGTTTCCGTATCCGATTACCCTTTGTTTGATTATCAGCCGTATGAATTGGTGTTATCAAGCAAATTGGTGGATGTGGTAAAATACGAAAAGCTGGATCTGCTGCACGTGCATTATGCCATTCCGCATGCATCCGCAGCCTATATGGCAAAACAAATTTTAGCATCGCAGGGTATTAATATTCCGTTTATTACTACGCTGCATGGTACTGATATTACACTTGTAGGAAAAGATCCATCCTTTGAACCTGTGATCACCTTTGCGATCAACCAGAGCGATGCCGTTACTTCCGTTTCCGAAAGCCTGAAACAAGATACCTACACCAACTTTCCGGACATTAAAAAAGAGATCCACGTGATCCCGAATTTTATTAACCTGGAAGAATACAAGAATCACGATTCACGCTGTCAGAAAAAAATGTACGCGCCTTTAAATGAGCGTTTGCTGATCCACGTTTCCAATTTCCGGAAAGTAAAACGGGTGGAAGATGTGTTGCGCGTGTTTGATAAAGTAAGAAAAGTAATGCCTGCAAAATTGATCCTCGTAGGAGATGGGCCCGAAAAAGGAAACATTGAAAAATTATGCAGGGAGCTGGATACCTGTAATGATATAAAATCGCTTGGTAAAATTGTAAATCCCGAGCAGGTGCTGGCTATTGCCGATCTGTTTTTATTGACTTCCGAAACCGAAAGCTTCGGTTTGGCGGCGCTGGAAGCAATGGCAAGTCACGTTCCCGTGATCTCTACCAATTCCGGCGGTTTGCCCGAAGTAAATGTACATGGGTATTCCGGTTATTTAAGCAATGTAGGAGATGTGGAAGACATGGCAAAAAATGCGATCCATATTTTGAAAGAGGATGCAACCTTAAAACAGTTCAAAGAAAATGCTTATGAGCAGGCGAAAAAATTCGACATTGCCGCCATCCTGCCTATGTATGAAGCGTTGTATGAAAGTGTGTTGAACAAGCAGAAACAAAAATTGGAAGTTTGATTTCTACTAAATACAAATAAATACCAATGTACTAATCTGTGTGTGGCTAAATGTTTCTTTTAGTTCTATTCTTTTTATAGGATCGTCATCCCGGGCTTGACCCGGGATCTCACTAATGCTTGCAGAATACTTTATTTGTCGTTTTTAATTAACAGATCCCGGGTCAGGTCCGGGATGACAGTAAAAAGGAAAAATTATACTCCGGATCAAACATAGTACACACAGATTCGTAAAATTCCTTCCTGTTCCTGCCCGAATCGTTCAGGCGGGCGTTATCTGTACAGCAGACTTTAAACTTTTGAACTTTAAACTTTGAACTAAATTTTACCCGCCCGCTTTCTTCGCCTTGTAATTTGCATCCGTCAACAATTTCAACACCTTATCGCGATGATCGCCCTGTAATAAGATCTCCTCATTTTTTACGCTACCGCCCACACCGCATTTTTGTTTCAGCATTTTTCCCAATGTTTCAAGGTCGCTTTCCGTTCCGATAAAACCGTTGACGCGTGTTACTAATTTTCCGCCACCTATCCGGTCGAGGTAAATTTTTAAATTTTGCTGTTGTGGCGGTAAGGAAGCTCCGGGTGTTTCCTCCTCATTTTCAAACTGAAAATCTTTATTGGTAGAAAATACAAAACCGTCTTTGTTATTTTTTTTGCTCATGAGTTCAGCGGGGAATAATAACTTTTAAGGATAAGGGATTTACTTTTATATGCAGCGTGTTTCCTGATTCGATCGGTTCACCGTCGATGTGCGCAATGGATCCGGGTTGTTTTACAATTACTTCTTTTGCTTTAATAAGTTCCATGCGGCTCGACAAATGAATTGTTTTTTTGAACAAGCGGTAACCGATCGAAATGCCGCTCAGTAAATTAAAATCTTTTAAGATCGCAATGTCGATCAGGCCATCCCTGCAATCCGCAGCAGGAGCAATGTAAGCGTTATTACCCCATTGTGAGCCGTTTGCAAAGCTGATCAAAAAAGCTTTTTTGGTAACACTTTTTCCATCCACTGTCAGCTCAAAATCCTGTGCTTTGTATTTGGGAAATTCGCGGGAGATTATTTTTAAATACGAAGAAAAGCCACGTTTGCCAAACTTCGCAAATTCCCAGCCGATGTGTGCATCAAAGCCAATTCCTGCTACATTCACAAACACGTGTTCGTTCAGTTGTACCGAATCAATTGTGGTTTCCTGCCCGTTGTTAATCACATCCACCGCTTTTTTCAGGTTCAGCGGAATGTTTAAATGCCTGGCCAGCCCGTTGCCCGAACCGGTTGGAATGATCGCCATGGCCGTGTTTGTATGGATCAGCCCGGTAGCCGTTTCATTTACAGAACCGTCGCCGCCAACAGCCACTACCATATCAAAACCATCAGCCGCCGCTTTCCGCGCCAGTTCAATGGCATGTTTTGCTGCTTTGGTATATGCAATCTCATAATCAAAGCGCGTATGGTCGAGCTGTTGCTCCACCAGCGTTTCAATTACTTTTTGTTTCCCGATCCCGGAGATCGGATTAACAATAAAACATATTTTCTTTTTAGAATTCAAGTTCCTTTTTTATAAATTTATTACACATAGTCCAACAGTCCAACATCCAACAATCCAACATCCGTCAATGCATTTTATTATTGATAATGCTTTGCTGGTACGTCTGTATGATTGCTTTGATCCTGGTTTCCATCTTCAGCATCAGATCTTTGTCCTGCGCTTTGAGGTTGTAATGTAAAAAACTGTCTTTTTTATAATAATAAAGATCCGTTTTATAACTGGTGAACTCCGTCGAATAATAATTTTCCAGCAGCTGGTAGCGCCCGCTGTTAAATGTCATGGCGTAATGCGCGCCCGTAGTGTCAAACACACTGTTCCCGAACGCAAAATACGGTTTCGGATAATTCAGATAATCCAGTATCGAAGGCATAATATCAATTTGCTGCGTGACCGTGCTATCAAGCCCTTTCAGGTCGGATCCCGGCATATAATACAAGATCGGGATCGAGTAATTACCAATGCGGTTGGTATAAAAAGGATCGTTGGAAATACCGGTATGATCGGCCGAAAGTACAAACAGCGTATTGTTGAACCAGGGCATTTTTTTTGCCGTTTCAAAAAAGCGTCTCAAAGCAAAATCGCTGTAGCCGATGGTTTTTTCAATTTCCAGCGGGCCATCCTTGAATTTGCCTTTGTATTTGTCCGGCATTGGGTACGGGTGGTGTGATGTAAGCGTAAACAAGGTGGCAAAAAATGGTTGTTGCTTTTTATTTACCATGTTGGCCGTGTACTGCAAAAATTCTTCATCCCAGATCCCCCAGTTCCCGTCGTAATCCTTCTCATTGTTGTATTCCTTGCGGCCATAATAATTATCGTAGCCTACCAGCTTCGCAAAAGCATCAAACCCCATGGTGCCATCGGTGCCACCGTGAAAAAACGAGGTATTGTATCCTTCCGCTTTTAAAATGCTTGCCAAACTGTTGATCTGGTTGCTGCCGTAGCGCGATGTAATGTAAGGTTCATCCGTCCAGGTGGGAATGCTGGCAATAATAGATGGAATGCCTTCGATGGATTTTTTGCCGTTCGAAAAAGCGTTCACAAAAGTAAGGCTTTGCCCGATCAGCGAGTCGAGGAAAGGAGTATAGCCGCTTCCGCGATGATTTAATGCCCCTACATATTCTTTCGAAAAGCTTTCCAGCGCAATCACAAACACGTTTATTTTTTTGAATTCTCCCTTCGGGTGCGGCACATGGTAGGGATCGAATTGTTTTTTTAATGCAGCTTCATCCGTAAAATAAATGCTCGGCTCAATTCCCTGTACTTCCATCGATTTCAGGATCGAAAAAGGCGTGTTCAGCACCAACGGCACATTTTTACTATCCACATATTCGCCTGCATTTACAATCCCGATCGGCCGCAGTTGAAACCCACCGCGGTAAACGATCACAGCTGCTGCACCGCAGATCATAAATACAAGCGATTGCCGGATGTATTGCTTTTTGTCCCAGGTGATCGTCCGCTGCTTTTCTGCTTTGTTATAGCTTTTCGCCAATAGCCACACCAGCGCAATCCAGATCAGTACCACATACCAGTAATCTTTTAAAAACAAGGGAAGCAGGCGCCCAAGATCATTGCCGATCCCGCCTCCGAAAAAGCTGAACACATCAGCAGTGGTACGTTTGGTGGTAAACTGGAAATAAACCAGGTCGGTACAATTGGAGAGCAGCGCAATGCTGTTCACGATCATAAAAAGCCATTTCTGGAAACGGGCGTAACCCAACCGTTCACGGAAAGGAAAAGGAAGCAGGGCAAGAAAAATAAAAACAAAGTTGAGTAAAACAGCGGTGGAGGCATCAAAATAAACCCCGTGGTAGAGGATCGCCATAAAACCGGTAAAACCCAGCTCCGAAAAATAAGTGTGGTTGAATGCGTAAAAGAGGATCCTGCAAAGTGTGAAAATAGCAAGAAGCGCTGCCAGGCGTTTAAGAAGGACAAATAAGCTGGAATAATTCACGGGGATCAGAAATTAAGCTCCAAAGATAAAAAAATACACACGAAGCGGAGCGACAGGTGAATAAAATAAGCGTTGGAAAGTATGAAGCAAAAAAAAGCCTTTCCGGAGAAAGGCTTTTTTATATAAGCTAATAAAGATTAGCGGGTGTATGCATCTTGTGAGTGGATAGTAGTTCCGCCTGTAGTTTCATCAAAAGTGATGGTAACTTGTGGAGCAGAGCTGCTAAGAGTTCCTGATCCGCTGAACATTCTGCTTGCAGAAGGTGATCCGCAGGTAACAGTTTGAGAAGGAACAGAAAGTGTGCTTAAACCGGTAAGGTTAAAATAAACGCTTCCGCTAACATAATCACCGAATTTTGTCAAATTCACTTTTCCGCTACCGTCAGTAACTAAGTGCATTGTTTCGTTGTAAGTGCTAACAGTTCCGCCTGGGAATGGGCTAACGTCTACCGCAGTAGCAAAATAACCGTCAACATCCACTACATTTACAGTTCTTGTTTTAGTATCTACGTTTCCTGCAGCATCTGTAGCTGTATAAGTTACAGTATAACCACCTACAGTAGAAGTAGTAACAGTTCCTGATGCAGAAGCAGCAAGGCTTCCGTCAACATCATCAGTTGCAGTAGCACCCGGATCGCTCCATGTTGTTCCTTTTTGGATATAATATGGATTAGAACCTACTACAGCTACAGATGGTGCAGTTGTGTCAGCATCTTCTTTCTTACAACCACTAGTCACTAATGCAAGCGACAAAAGAGCAAAAGCTCCAATTGATAAAATTTGTTTTTTCATGAAATTCTCGTTTTTAAATATAGTTAACTAATAATTTTCTTAAATCACTGCAAATATATAAAAAAATAATTCAATACAATTATTTCTATTTTCTTGCTTGATTGAAAAAAAAAACTACTTTTGTGCCCGGTTAACCAATTAAAACAAAAATCAAAAATGAAAAAAATTTTCACATTAGTTGCTGTAGCTTCTATCACTGCGTTAGTAGCTTGCGGTCCAACAGCAGAACAAAAAGCTGCTGCTGAAAAAGCAAAAAACGATTCAATTGCTGCTGCTGACGCTGCTGCAAAAACTGCTGCTGATGCTGCTGCAAAAGCAACTGCTGATTCTACAGCTACTTACGCTGCTGCTCAGGAAGCAAAAGCAAAAGCTACAGCTGATTCAATCGCTGCTGCAGATGCATCTAAAAAAGGTGGTAAATCAACTTCTAAACCAAAAGAAGCACCTAAAAAAGCTGAAGTAAAAGCTGGTCAAGGTAAAGGTTAATTTTAACCCTGCTTTGCAATAAAAAACGGGATGCGGTTTCACTGCATCCCGTTTTTTATTACCTCTTTTCAAAAAAAATAAAATAAAATTTGCATTGTATTGAAAAAATAATTTACATTTGCGCAAATTTTAATTAAAATCACAAACAAAAAAAAAATGAAAAAATTATTTACATTGGTTGCTGTAGCTTCTATCTCTGCGTTAGTAGCTTGCGGTCCTTCAGCTGAAGAAAAAGCAGCTGCTGAAAAAGCAAAACAAGATTCAATTGCTGCTGTAGACGCTGCAAAAGCTGCTGAAGCTGCTGCAAAAGAACAAGCAATGAATGATTCAATCACCACTTACACTGCTGCTCAAGAAGCAAAAACGAAAGCGATGAATGATTCAATTGCTGCTGCTGAAGCATCTAAAAAAGGTGGCAAAAAGAAATAATTTTCTTTTTGCAAAACTTAAAAAAAGAGTATCGGATAGCGATGCTCTTTTTTTTTGTGCTTAATTTAATCTTATCTTGTTGTGTATCAGTGCAATAAGATTATTTATTTTTTCACCTGTATCTTTATTATCCAACCGGAATTATATCTTTGTATGATTCTAAACAAACAACAGACGTACAATTTTGTGTTACCACCTTGTGTTATCATATTAAACTGTACCGAAGCTAAACTATATGCGTAAACTTTTTCTCGTGCTTTTTTGTTTTCCGGCTCTTTGGGCTTCCGGACAAAAAATGAGTATTTCCGGAACCGTAAAAGATACAGTTACGAACACCCCGCTCGAATATGCGGTAGTTACTGCCGTAAGGATAAAAGATTCCATACTGGTGGCTTTTTCGCGTACCGATGCCAATGGGCATTTTGAGCTGAAGGACCTGGCGATCGATACCGTGCAGGTGACCATCAGCAGCCCTAAGTTTAACGAACAAACCTATTATGTATTCGGAAGCGCTGTAAATCACGAGTTTGATTTCGGTAAGATCGTACTTCCACCCAAAAGCCAGCAGCTGAGTGAAGTGGTGATCTACGCATTTAAAGATCCCGTTTACTACAAAGGCGACACATTGATATATACTGCCGATTCCTTTAAGGTAAAACCCAATGCTACCGTAGAAGACCTGATCAAAAAGCTGCCGGGGATGCGTGTGGATGCGCAGGGGAAAATTACCTCGCAGGGAAAGGCCGTTGACCAGGTGCTGGTGGATGGCGATGAATTTTTTGGTACCGATCCTACCGTGGCTACCAAAAATCTGTCGGCAAGCGGCGTAGAATCCGTGCAGGTGTACGAAAAGAAGAATGAAAATACCTCCGACGATTCCAAGGAAACAGTACAGGTGATGAACCTGAAAATGAAAGACGATGCTAAAAAAGGATATTTTGGCAAAGCATCCGGCGCAACCGATGCACAAAAATTTTACGAAGGAGAGTTCCTTGCCAATAAATTTAAAGGAAGGCAAAAAATATCTGTGTTTGCTTTGGGGAGTAATACGCCGCGTTCGGGTTTCGGTTGGGGCGATGTGTATAAATACGGACTCGACAATGATGTGAGCAAGTCCACCGATGACGATGGGAACAGCTATTGGTATACCTCCGATAACCAGGCGCAGGGAATTCCGCGGACGCTGAAAACCGGTTTTTATTATGTGGACAAAGTGGCAAAAAATACCAAGATCAACTTTAATTACACGTACAATAACAATCTTTTACAAACAAAATCGTCTACCCGCTCGCAATATTTTTTGAGCGATACCAATTATGTGACGGATAATACCACCGAAAGCACGCAGCTTACCGAAAGTCATGCGCTTAATTTCGGGATCGTTCAAAACATTGATTCGATGACCGACCTGGAAATTACCCCAAAGTTTCAATATTCCACCAACAATACCAGCAGTAGCTCGGTTACGGATTTTCTCACATCCACAGATACATTAACGCGCCGGACTGCGGTAAATAATAAGAACAAAGCCTTCGGTTACAACCTCAATACCGTTGCCAAGCTTACCCGCAGGTTTAAGAAAAAAGACCGCTTGCTGGTGTTTACTTATAACAATGTGCTGAAGAACGACAATGCTAATGGGATTCTCCAGTCGACCAATACCTCTTATTATACCGGAATCCCCATTGCGGATGATAGTTTGAGCGTAAACCAGAAAAAGACCAATACCAGTCAAACGATAAATCATAGTGCAAAGCTGATTTATACGGAGCCGCTGACAAAAAAAATAAAGCTGGAATTTGAATACACCTTCAATTATAACGTAACCAAGCAGGATAAAAAGTCGAACAATTTTGCAAACGGCGATTATACGGTTGTAGATCCGCTTTACAGCAACAATTTTAAAAATATTCAGATGCTGAACAAAGCGGGGGTGAAATTCATTTATGAAACGAAAAAAACGCGTTTTGCTTTGGGTACCCGCGCACAACAGCGCGAAATGATCAGTTACAATATTCTTGAAAATCAGAAATTCTCGCAAAATGGAAATTCCTTGCTGCCGTATCTTACGTACACGTATCGTTTCAGCGATACCAAGCGTTTTAATTTTTCGTATTATACAGCGGCCAATCAACCCAGCATTTACCAGCTGCAGCCGGTAAAGGACAATACCAACCCAAACCAGATCGTGATCGGGAATGCCGATCTGAAACAATCGTACCAGCACAAATTTGAGGCATCGTTTAACACGTATAAGCCGCTTACCGGGCGCTACATGTGGGCAAGTGCAAATTATACGCTTACCAATAACGGCTTTAGCAATTCCACGCGCTATGACAGCATTGGCAGGACGATCTCGCAAACGGTGAATGTGAACGGCAACTATACGGCAAGTGCTTATTTGGGCGGGGGGCTTCCATTGTTTTCGAAAAAGCTGAACCTGAATCCTTCTGTAAATGCGGATCTTGGTAAAAATACCAATTACATCAACCTGCAAAAGAATGTCAACACACAAAAAGGTGTTGGTGCCGGAATGGATATTTACATCGACCTGGATACCGTTACTTTTTCGTTAGGCGCCAATTACAATTACAACAGCACCAATTCCAGCCTCAACAGCAGCAGCACCAAACCATATTCGGCACAGCGCTATACAGCCAGCATTATGTTAAAACTGCCGTTCAAATTTTCGATCGAGTCGGATGTGCAGTACAATATTAATTCCCAGCGTACTGCGGGATACAATATCAATTATTTCCTGTGGAATGCGTCTATCAACAAAACATTCTTCAAAAATGAAAACCTGATCGTTTCCCTGATCGGAAATGATTTGCTGAACCAGAATATCAGCACCAGCAGGAGCATCCAGGACAATATCATTACCGATACCAAAACAAACATCATCAGCCGTTATTTTTTACTGAAAGCGGTATTTAAGTTTAACAGCACAAAAACAAAAGACAATGACGACTTTAATTAAAAAACAGGTAGTGCTGCTGTTGCTGCTGATCGTTTCTGCTTCCTTGTTTTCGCAGATCCACAGCGGAAAAGTGGTGTATGAGCGGAAGACCAATTTGTATAAAAAATTTAAAGGGGACGATGTAAAAGAATGGCTGCAGGAAGAGGATAAGAATAAAGTGGATGTTTTTGAGCTGTATTTTAATGATAGCATGTCGCTGTTTCAGCCGCAGGAAAGCGATCTGAAAGAAAAAATGAGCTGGGCAACGGATAAAAATACGGTGTATCAGAATTTACTGACCGGAGCCCGTTTATCGGTAAAAGACCTGTGGGGAGAAAAGTTTTTTGTGGAAGATACACTTTGGAAACGCCAGTGGAAAATTACGGAAAGCCACCGGAAAATTGCCGGTTACAATTGCCGCAAAGCCATCTGGCAGGCAAACGACAGTACGCGTATTTATGCATGGTATGCCGATGAGCTGATGCCCAGCGTTGGCCCCGAAAGCTTTTCTGGTTTGCCCGGCGTGATCCTCGGTTTGGCTACCGAAGATGGCGGCGTGATCTATTTTGCGAAAACAGTGGAGATCTCCGCGCAACCGGCGGAAAAACTAAAACCTAATAAAGGAAAAAATAAGATCTATAAAACGGCAGAGATCAAAGCGAAACTGGAAAAAGATTTCGGGAAAAATCCATGGGGCAAGGAGATGATCAAAAACATGTTCGGATTGTGGTAATGCCCGTCAAATCAATCTACATTTACCTTATCCGTTAAAAACTTATAGGATTTTATCAGCGCTTCAAAAGTGTTGTAATTATTGATGCAGCCGTTCTTGTTCCGGGAGGAGATAATGATCATGATCACGCCTTTCTTTTCAGCAATATAGCCCACCGTTTCATAGTTGGAATTTACATTATCCGAATAACTGTACACCAGCGCTTTTTTTCCGCGCCCGATGTTGACCGGATCCTGCTTGCTTACTTTTAAATCGGGAGAAGTGCTCAGGAATTGCAAACTATCCGTAGTGATCACATTTTTCACTGTTTCTTTCTTCGTTGTGTCGTAGCTCGCGTAGCTGGCATACATTACCGTTTCGGCACCCGCCCAGCTCGATCCTTTTGGATAGAACACAGCAGTGAGGCCCTGGTCTTTTCCGCTTTCATGATCCATTACCCAACCCAGCGGCGCTGTTAAATAATAGGAATGATTATGCCCGTACAGCAAGCCCGTACTGGTAGTATCCTGCGCTTTAACAGCGGATATGATAACTCCGAAGGAATAGAAAAAAAGAAGGCTCTTTTTCATAAAGGATTATTTTTTCTGAGCAGCTTTTGCCGCTTCCATCAGGCCGCATTTATCACAGGCCTGCTGTTTTTTAATGCTGCGGTAAAAGCGGTAGCCGATGTATCCCACAGCGCATAAAAGGATCATATAAACGGCAATTTGCTGGATCATGTTTTTTTGAATTGTATGATTACTTCCACAGAAGAATCAATTGTAAAATTACGAAAAAATATACCGTCCCAAGTTGTTAATTTTTGATAATTTTGCTGTTCAATTTATTCAACATCAAAATCTATGATCACAGCAGAAACAGCTATCAGGTACGACCGTAAAAAGTACAAGGACGAATTGCTTATTGAATTGTACAAAGGCATTTTGAAGCCGCGGATGATCGAGGAAAAAATGCTGGTATTGCTTCGTCAGGGCCGCATCGCCAAATGGTTTAGCGGGATCGGGCAGGAGGCAGGTTCTGTGGGTGCTGCCATGGCTCTGGATAAAGAAGAATATATTTTGCCGATGCACCGTAATTTAGGTGTGTTCACTTCCCGTAACATTCCTTTGCAGCGCTTGTTCTGCCAGTTTCAGGGCAAACCAAGCGGTTTTACAAAAGGACGCGACCGTTCTTTTCACTTCGGAACGCAGGAATATAAAATTATTGGGATGATCTCGCATTTAGGCCCGCAGCTGGGTTTGGCGGATGGAATTGCACTCGGGAATTTACTCAAGGAAAATAACAAAGTTACATTGGTATACAGCGGCGATGGTGGCGCCAGTGAAGGTGATTTTCACGAATCGCTGAATGTGGCTGCCGTGTGGGACCTGCCGGTAATCTTCGCGATTGAGAATAACGGTTATGGATTATCAACGCCCAGCAACGAACAATTCCGCTGCAAGCAGTTTATTGATAAAGGAATTGGTTACGGAATGGAAGCCGTGCAGGTGGATGGTAACAATATCCTGGAAGTGTACGATACCGTAAAACGCCTGGCAGAATCCATCCGGAAAACCCCACGCCCGGTATTGTTGGAATTGATCACGTTCCGGATGCGCGGACACGAGGAAGCGTCCGGTACCAAATACGTTCCGAAGGAATTGCTGGAGATCTGGGGCAAAAAAGATCCGCTTAATAATTACGAAAAATATTTACTGGAAGAAGGTGTGCTCGATGAAAAAATGATTGAAAGCTTCCGTTCCGAAATAAAAGAAGACATTGAACACAGCCTGGAGCTGACGTATGCCGAAACATTACCGCCGCCAAACACCGCATTGGAGTTGGCTGACATGTATGCTCCCTTTGATTTTAAAGAAATAAAGCCAACAGGCGCCACCACCAATAAACGCATGATCGATGCCATTTCGGACGGTTTGCGTTTGGCCATGCGCAAGCACGAAACGCTGGTGCTGATGGGGCAGGACATTGCCGAATACGGCGGTGTATTTAAGATCACGGAAGGATTTGTGGAAGAATTTGGAAAAAAACGCGTGCGCAATACACCTTTGTGTGAAGCTGCCATTGTTGGAAGCGGATTTGGCTTGTCCATCAACGGCATGAAAGCCATGGTGGAAATGCAGTTTGCTGATTTTGTGACCGAAGGATTTAACCAGATCGTGAATAACCTTGCAAAATCGCATTACCGCTGGGGACAAAATGCCGATGTAGTGGTACGGATGCCGACAGGTGCCGCCGTTGCAGCCGGACCGTTCCACTCACAAAGCAATGAAGCATGGTTTACACATACACCGGGATTAAAAGTGGTGTATCCTGCTTTTCCATCGGATGCAAAAGGCTTGCTGCTGGCATCGTTCGAAGATCCCAATCCTGTGATGTTCTTTGAGCAAAAAGCGCTTTACCGCAGTATTACAGAGGATGTAGCGGATGATTATTTTACCGTACCTATCGGCAAAGCAAAAGCAGTGCGCGAAGGAAATGCGGTGAGCATTATCACCTACGGCATTGGCGTGCATTGGGCAATGGAAGTATTGGACAAACATCCCGGAATTTCTGCCGATTTAATTGATCTTCGAACCTTGTTGCCATTCGACAAAGAAGCGATCATCAATTCTGTGAACAAAACCGGAAAAGCAATTATTCTCCATGAAGATACGCTGGTTGGCGGATTGGGCGGAGAGCTTTCTGCGGTGATTACCGAAAATTGTTTTGAAAACCTGGATGCACCTGTGATGCGTTCTGCAAGCCTGGATACGCCTGTACCTATGAATGCAGATTTGGAATGGAATTTTTTACCGAAACAACGCTTTGAGCAGCAACTGCTGGATTTACTAAAATATTAGTTCAAAGTTCAAGGTTAGAAAGTTCAAAGTTTTACTGGGTGGCTCCTTCGGAGCGATTTTACCACTTAGGCACTAAGAAAAGCACTAAGAAGGAAAAGAAGAAAAAGAGTTTTTGCTGTGTGGCTCCTTCGGAGTATTTTTTACCACAAAGGCGCAAAGAAGGAAATAAAAAGCTTGTTTCATAATTGCTTTTGGTCACACTCATTTATATTCGTACATCCTAATAAACACCGTTCGGGCTAGCCCCCTCTCCTGTGGAGAGGGGATGAAGGGGAGAGGTTTCCTGTTCGCTATCTGTACCTTTTGCTTATATTTGTTAGCTACTACTTTTACCCCGCATTTTTTATGATCAGAATTAAAGGATTCAGTATTATCATTTGCCTGTTGTTTTTTAAAACAACGTACAGTGATAACGTGTCTGCCCTGATCGCGCAGGAGAAAAAAATGCCGGATGATACCGGTAAAGTTGCGCTGCAATTAAGGATCATCGACAGCTACATTTTAACCGGTAAGTATGACAGTGCTTCCGCAGAAATAAATGTTACACGCGCACTTTCTCAAAAAATAAATGATGTGTACGGTTTGGCTTCTGCGATCTGCTATAAAGCCATTATCCAGTACAATCAAAGCAAATACGATAATTCCATTGCCTCGCTGGATTCCGCACAATCGCTTTTTGTTTCCATCAAAAATATTCCCGGAGAAATAAAAACCATCAACCACAAAGCCAAAGCGCTGGCTGCATTGGATAAATACAAAGAAGCGCTGGAACTGCTTGCTATCTCTGAGAAAAAAGCGTTGGCTGTTAATGATCAAAAAGGACTGGCACATTGTTATTACCTGAAAGGCTCCGTTGTAAATGATATGGGCGAATACCAGGAAGCAGGGATGCTGTTGCAGAAAAGCCTCGATATTCGTATTGTTATTGGCGATACAGCTGGAATAGCTGCTTCCTACTCTTTCCTGGGGCTTAATTACTCGTATTTGGGCGATTATACAAAAGCGCTGGATTGCATCCAGAAAAGCATTGTGCTGCGTCAGAAAATAAACGATAAGCGCGGTTTGGCCAATTCGTTTTTAAGTCAGTATAAGATTTTATATGTGATGAAAGAGTGGCAGCGTGCGCTTGAATCGGAGTTTAAAAGCCTGGCGCTTTGCAGCGAGATCAAGGACGAGCAGTGCGTTTCCGGCCGTTATACCAACATCGGGGAACTGTATCAAAAGCTGGGCGAATACGAAAAGGCAATTGATTATCATTTCAAGGCATTGGCGATTAGCAGGCGTATTGGGATCCGCGACCGCGAAGCGCAGGTGCTGAACAACATTGCCAAAACTTATCTGAACCTGCACCAGGAAAAAAAATCGTTCCTGTACATCGACTCCAGTTTAATGATCCGCAAAACGATCAACGATCAGGAAGGCATGGCCGAAAGTTATCTGACCATGGCTGATGCGCATTACCAAACCGGGGAGTATGCAAAAAGCATTGAAACAGCCAGACAATGCCTTGCCATTGCGGAGCAAAAAAAGATGAGCTCCATCGGCCAGGATGCGTATCAATTGCTGAGCAACGATTATGTAAAGCTGAACGATTATAAAAATGCATTTCAGAATTTCAATAAATACATTGTGATCCGCGATAGTATTTACAACATCGAGACATCAAAAGAATTTACGAAAAAGCAATTGAATTTTGAATTTTCGCAGCAGCAGAAAATGCAGGACCTGATGCAGGAAAAAAAGGATGCGGTGGCAGATAAAGAAATTCAGCGGCAAAAATACATCCGCGATGGATTGTTCATCGGGCTGGCGCTGGTAGCGCTGATCCTGTTCCTTGTATTCCGTGCTTTTAACCAGAAAAAAAGATCGAACGAAAAGCTGAACCTGATCAACGTCACGTTAAAAACGCAAAAGCAACAGCTGCAATTACAAAATACGCAGATCGAATATCAGCACAAGCTGATTGAAATAAAGAACAAAGAAATTACGGACAGTATTTTTTATGCAAAAAACATTCAGACTTCCCTGATCCCGACCAAACAGGATTTTGAAAAATATTTTGAAGAAAGTTTTATTTTATTCAAGCCGAAAGATATCATCAGCGGCGACTTTTACTGGGTTTCGGAAAAAGAGAACAAGATCATTTTTGTAACAGCAGATTGTACGGGCCATGGCGTTCCGGGTGGATTTATGAGCATGTTGGGCATTTCGCTTTTAAATGAGATCATCAACGAATATGCGCTTACTGAACCGGCGCTGGTGATGAGCAAATTGCGCAAAAAAGTAATTACTTCGTTAAAACAAAAAGGCATCAGCGGCGAACACCAGGATGGAATGGATCTGACGCTGATGGTGATCGATAAGAAAGATTCCAGCATGATGTATTCTTCTGCCAATCACACGTTTTATTTATTACGGAAAAATGAGTCAGGTGCATTTGAATTAAAACAATTTAAAGGCGACAAACAGCCTGTAGGGATTTACGGCGAAAAGTTAAAACCGTTTTCGCAAACCGAAGTAAAATTGCAGAAAGGCGATCTTTTATATACGTTTTCGGATGGGTATGCCGATCAGTTTGGCGGCCCGCACGGTAAAAAATTCAAATACAAACAATTGCAACAGGTGTTGTTGAGCATTGCACATTTGCCGCTGGAAGAGCAATCGGGGCTGCTGAATAAAATTTTGGTAAGCTGGCAGGGCAATATGGAGCAGGTGGATGATATTGTAGTGGTAGGCATTAAAATTTAGGGGAACGGAAAATGACAAAAAAAGAGCGTTTCGAAAAAATAATCGATTATTTCAGTAAAAACCAACCCATAGCGGAAACGGAATTGCAGTATGGAAATCCGTATGAACTGCTGGTTGCCGTGATCTTGTCGGCGCAATGTACCGATAAGCGCGTCAACATGGTAACACCTGCTTTGTTCAGGGCATTTCCCGTGCCCGAAGTAATGGCAGTAGCCAGCAGCGATGAGGTGTTTCAATACATCCGCAGCATCAGCTATCCCAACAATAAAGCAAAACATTTGGTAGGCATGGCAAAAATGCTGGTCAATGATTTTAAAGGCGTGGTACCATCGGATGTGGATGAGCTGCAGAAAATGCCCGGCGTTGGCCGTAAAACGGCAAATGTGATCGCTTCGGTAGTGTACGAAAAACCAACGATGGCAGTGGATACGCATGTGTTCCGGGTTTCTAACCGTTTGGGATTGACCACCAATTCGAAAACGCCTTTACAAACCGAAAAGGAATTAATAAAATATATTCCCGAAGATAAAGTAGCCATTGCGCACCATTGGCTGATCCTGCACGGGCGCTATATTTGCGTGGCACGCACACCCAAATGCGGGGAGTGCGGATTAAGGCCGTACTGCAAATATTTTCAGACGGTTGTGAGTAAAAGCCTGAAATAGACATTAGAAAATTCCATTATCAACTCCCTATAGATTAATGTTTAATGAGTATCGGGAACTTTGTACTAAAAAGATGAAATTGTTTTAAAACGTCATTGCTTCGGGCGAAAAGCCCTCGCAATGACGTGCAAATTAAAATTAGCAATACAAAAGGTTATGTTGTAGTAACATGTTTTTTTTACAATATTCACAAATAATACTGTCATCCCGGGCTTGACCCGGGATC
>JAOQAG010000022.1 GCA_025963715.1 Bacteroidota bacterium | reverse complement strand
TCTTCCTCTTTCTCCGGCATCCGCATCACTTTATCAGCTACATGGTTGGCTTCTTTTTCATGTTCATCATCTTCCTTACCTACCTCCAGATGAGCCTGAATATAGGTAGGAGAAGAATGATCGTTTTTTCGCTGGATCTGTTGGAATGTTCCCATGTTTTATTGAATAATGAAATTTACAAAATTTTCAGGTCATAAAAAAATTACCATGTTACAAAGATCATTTCCTTGCTCCAGGGCATTTGCAGGATGGAAATCCCCCAGGGTAATTTATTGAGTAGGATGTCGATGGTGTTTTTTTCGATTTTTAGATTCCAACCATTAAATTGCTGTTCGAGAATGCCGTCACGCATAAAAAATGCATCACGCATTCCTTCACCGGATGTTCCTCTTAATGCCGACCAGTTATCTGCAACCGCCTGTAACAATCCCTGACATTCCTCTTTTTCCTGCTCGGAAATAATGAACTGCAGTGTAAATGGCTGCTGCAGATCAATACCGCAGAGGACTTTATTTAATACCATTTCGTGCTCTTCCGCATCTGTAGCTCCCGTTGCAAGGTATTGCAGTAAATAAGCGGCACGCTCTTTCGCTTCTTCGGAAACAAATGCATTGCCGTCGCATAATCCCAGTTGCCTGAACAAAGCCGACAAATACGGCGCCAGGATCACCACTCCGGCATTTTTTATAAAATAATCGCCGTCTTCATTCTTTAAGGCGGCTTGCTGCAACATCAGTTCAGCAGGATTTTTTTCATCTGTTTTACCAACTGTTTCCGGATTTTCTTTCGCACGATCAGCCCGTTTTTCTTTTGCTTCATCCATCTTCTTTTCAGCTGCTTTTTCAACAGCATTTTCAGCTGTTTTATCTGCCGCCTTCTCCGTTATTTTATTACCCCCTGCCACGGATATTTTTTTCTCCTCTACTTTTTTATCCTCTGCTTTTTTATCTTCCTCTTTTTGTTTCGCTGCTTCTTTTTTACGCTCCGTTTGTTCTTCTTTATTTTCTTCAAAAAATAATTTCACATCTTTTCCGGTAAACATTTTCCTGATCCTGCCTTCAAAATGTTCATTTGCTGCCACAAGCGATTGTTTTATCGCCAGTGTAGTTTCAGACGAAGCAACGGCATTGCTTTGTTTGTATAATTGTCCGGCAAGAACCGCATCATTTTTTGTCCTGATAAAATTTAACACAAACGTTTGAAGATCTGTTTCTGAAAAAGCAGTGCGGGCCAGTACGTATTCATACAGTTCCATACGCAGACTTTCCGGAATTTCAGCGCTTCCTTTTATAAATCGTAAAAATTCATTGACGTAATTAAGCAGTGTATAAGGCGAAACAGCTGTCAGCGAAATTATTTTTTCGATACTATCGGCAGAGAGCTTATGTGCAATCCTTTTTCTTACCGCCGGAATAATCAACGCTGCCGCGATCTCTTTTTTTACAGGATCGGGCGCTTGATGAAGAACCTGTTGCGCAAGCGTTTCAAGAACAATCGCTTGTTCTGTTTTCGACCACCAGGGTAAATTTCCTGTTTTTAATAAATGAATGAGTAATTCGAGATCGGCTTTGTCCCTGGGAATTTTTTTTATCTCTGCAATCACTTCACCCGGAAAATGATTGCTGCGCTCTTCCGAGATCAGCTTCATTAATTTTTCTTCCACATGCCGTTCAAATTTCTGCAATGCGGCATCATCGGTTTGCTGTAAATTAAACCGGTGAAAATCCAGTTCCAGCTTCTCGATCCGGATCACTTCATTGGGAGATGAAAGCCGGTCGATCATACGTTCAATAAGCGGAACAATTTTTTCTTTAAAATAGGCCAGCGCCTTATTTTGTGCATCATGCGCACCATCTGCTTTGGAAAGATGTATTTCCACAATTGCTTTTTTGATGGTATGTTTTTCATCCGACATGATACGCCTGTTTTTAAAATAATTGACGGGAAGAAAAAAACCTTCCCGTCAATTGATGTTCAACCCAAAGAACATTGTCAAAAAATAATTTACTAAACACAAATAGTAACTGTTACTTTACCCATGCTCGAGCGTGAAATTACAGTTCCTCCCTCGTTAGAAACAATTTCAAACATGTAATAGAAGCTATCCACTACCGGAATTTGTGTTTGCTCATCCAGGGGCGAGTACACAAAATATTGTGCCCGTGTTTTATCACTGTTGGCAGGGATCGACACAGCACCGCTTGTTGCTTTATACGTAGGCACATTTGGATAATTGCCGGTAGCCATTGCCACATCTACCGGAGGAACTACCTGGTTAAACACTACTTTATTTCCAAATTTATCTACTACGTACAAACGGATCTGCGATGGCTGATAAAGGTTTTTATCGTATTGCAGCATCGGAACAATGTCAATTGTTACTCCCTCCAGCGTTCTGCTTCCTACATGTATGTCTTTTCCGAATGCATAATCACCAAGACTGTATTCCGCATAGAACGGTGTTGCAAATGTTGGCATGTTTAGATCTTCCGCTGCTTTCGGAACAGGAATTTCATCACATTCGCAATCGCAGCAACATAAATAAGGCAATGTAAAATCGGCGATCACCTGGTGTGCATCAATTGCAAACTTTTGAATCGGGATCGCAGGCAATGCAATTTCCTGTGCAATCAAACCGTAATTCAGGATCTTCGCATTGTTATTATCTATGATCTGTTTATCCTGCACACTTATAACCGGCTGCGCTTTGATCTGCTCAATCTGTAAATTAAGCGCTTTCAGATCTCTTGTTTGTTCAATCACCAGCTTGCGTTTGATTGGATTGATAGCAACCGAATTACCCGGTGTTAAAAGAACGAATGTATCTCCGGGATGAACACCTGCTTTGTGCTCAATCCCCGGATGTTTTTTAATGAAATTGGAGAACAGCGTCATATCATGCGTTTTCAGGTAATTGATCCTGTATTGCAATGTATAGCTCAGCAAGGTAAGGCTTGCAAACCGCACATCGGAAATAAAGCTTTCCAGCACTCCGCCTAATTCGTTGATATAAGCAGTCAGATCAAAATAGAGCTCTGGCGTGTTTTTAATTTTTGTTGTGCGTACAATAATGTCCATCAATTGATTGAGCCCTACTTTTACATCGATGGCTGCCTGCATGGCGGTAAAATAATCCTGGAGAAAACCGGGAGTAGAATCCTGTACAGTTCCGGTATAACCGAGCTTGAAATCATTCATATTAAACGGCAGGTCATTTTTCAACGCGTTCAGCGCTTCAAGCAGATCCTGTCCGTCGCTCGTTAATTTTTCTTTTACCTGCGTAAGCGTACGCTGCGGTGCATATACCGGAACCGTATTGGCTGCTGCGTTGGCGCTTGCGTTGGTTCTGTCCGGCAATGGCTGCGCCTCTGCCGGTTGTGCAGTTGTTGTTCCATCCGGGGCAATTACTACATCACGCAATGTTACAACCCCTATTTGCGGCTGTAAAATGGAGCAGCTGAGAATACCTGTATCAATATCCGCGATAAAGGATTTCAGGAACTGAGGCAATGCTTTTCCTCTTACCTGCCCGTTCACCAATGTTCCAAAACGGTCGAATGTAAATTTACGAAGCCCCAGCAATTCAATTCTCAGCGTGGTGTATTGTGTACGCAGATCATTAAAATCGCAGCGTTTTGTAATGTCATCGATCGGATCTCCGGCAAGGCGAAGCGCAACCACATTGAACGGCAGATCAAAATTGTGTTTTATTTTATCAAGCTCCGTTTGTACATCCACTACATTTGAACGCAGGTGTCCTTCTATCCGTAAAAAATTATACGGATCAAGGTCGTAATACAGCGGTGTTTTAATTGGTCCCTGGATGGCTGCCTGGTTAAAATCCTGGTTGCCATACGCGAGTGGTGTCAATCCCTGGCTGAACAAAGCTTTGCGCTTGTACTCATAATTCCAGGATTGCTCCAGCGTTCCGAGCGTGGTATGTGTTTCGTGAATGCGATAATAATATGGAATGGCGCGTTTGCTCAGGAAATCTCTTTTTTCGTTGCTTGGTGTAATGTAAATTGGCACCGGTAAAGGGTTTGGAGCAATCACAGTTGTTGGCGGATTGTTTATTAATGTCAGATCGAATGATTGTGTCATCAATACCATGCGTTGAAATAATGAAACGGCACGGTTCAGCTTTTCAGTCTGGTTATTGAAAAGCGGCGATGAAATAAAATAATTCCTGAATGGAGATGGTTTGTCGCTGCCTGTCGGGATCACTTCACCCAGCATCAGGTGCTGAGGAAAACAATCCATATCGTTGCAACATTCCGACATCAGATCAAAAGCTACATCACGGAATTCGTTGTATGCAAGGATCAGATCTTTTATAAAATCGTAAAAATATTGCATCCCTAAATACTGTGGGCCGGGAGTTAATGTACCATTCACAAATTTAGACCAATCGGGTACCGCTGGCATATTTATAAAGGGGTTTACACCATTGTACTGATCGGCAAGGATCGGCGAAAAATCAACATACGTTTGTTGCAATGCTTGTAATAACTGGGTGTATGTAGGCCCGGTTCCGGCAGGTAATGCCGGTGCGCTGATCGCATTAATGTATGTTTTTGAAAAAGAAAAATAATCGACCGTATTAGGATTAGGAGGAAAATTTTCAGCCACACTTTTGAAAAGCGCACGCTGCAGGAAGATCTCCGGCAAATCGTATTTACCCGGGAAAGAAGAAGTTTGCGCGCAGGTGCGGGCAATTACTTTCTTCAGATCGGTTTTAGTGATCAGTAATTTACGCAGGTTAAACATGCGCGTTTCGCCGGTATCATCGCATGATTTAGCAAGACATGATAAATTATCTACATCAATAAGCTCGATGAAAAGCAACACCACTTTATCATTTATAAAAGGCGAGCTCAGCGGAATGATCACATCTGTAGGCAATGTAGGCGCATCATCCGTAAGTAATTCGTACAGCAACACATCCTGAACGGTTGTGGCCGGATCTTCAAACGGAACATATCTTACACCTGCAGGAAGATCGTATTTCCTGTAATTGTGTGTTACAGCATCGCCTTCGATAATCAGAAAACCTTCAGAGGTAATACCCACACCCTGAAAAATAGTGATCTCCGTATTGATAGGCGTTTGGGTTAGCTTCAGGTCAAATCCGCAGACAATCCCGTCTCCGATAAGCTTCACGCGGGTAAGCCTGTTTTGTTCATCGAGATAAGCTACCAAACTGTTTAATTGGGAGCTGGTAAGTACCTGGTTGTTCTCGAATATTGGGTATGAATTGAGAAGATTGCTCATGTTATCTATTTTTATATTTGAATGGTTCCTAATGCTGTTCTGTTAAGTATTATTGAATTTTGAAGTGTATCATCTGCTTCGCAATCATGCAGTGTTCCCGGAGGATACACGGTGCGTAATTTTATAAGGATATCGATCAGCGCATTGAGCGAGCCGGATAATACAGCCGGATCTTTTACCTTCCGGGAATTTTCCACGATCCAGGTTTTATACCGCAGCTCAAACTCTTTCATCTGATCGGGGCTTACCCAGCAAATGTTGAGTGCTATGTGTGCCGGGCATTCTAACCGCAATGAACGCTCAAAGAAATTGCGGAAATCCTGGTTAATGAAACGCCCCTGCCAGTAAGGCATTACAACGCTTGCAATAAATGAGTACGGATCATCAATGCGGCAATTCACACAATCGTCTTTTAAATTGATCGGTAAAAAATCATCCTGGTAATGCGTTAATACATCACTGAATGTAATGGTGGTGTTTAAGGTTGAGGACGAGAATACAGCGCCACTGATTTTATAAGTCCCGTTATTTTTGCCATCCTGCGAAAGTGTGATGATCGCCGGAGTTGTTATATCAATCTCCGTATCGAGATCGCCGTGTACATCCACCGATAAGCTGGAAGTGCTTTCTATCGGCAGCTTTACCTTGAAATAAAGATCTCCATAACCTCCCGGAGGACTTGTAGGAATGCTGTCGTCAGGGATTTGCGGCACTACTTTTATCCCGGTGTGCATGCCTACGGTTGTACCGGCCATGATCACCGTATAGTCTTTATCATTGATGCCAGCAGCAGAACCTTTTACAGTAATGGTAGTTAATGGCGCAAGCTCCGATGCAATATCTTCTGCAACAAAAAACATGCTGGTATGCGAGTTGGCAGATATGATCTGAAAATGTTTAGTAAATTCCAGCGTTCCCTGCGGTGTAAGACTTGGTGTAAGCGCATTTACGCCGGTCGACATTTTCACAAACACATCTGTATTTACTTTCGGACGAAGCAAAATGTGCTCTACCAAATGCAATCCTTCGTGTGAGAAAAATTTGGTGGTTAAAAATGCTACCATTTCTTCTGCCGCCACAACCTGCGCTCCGGGTTTAATTGTAATATCGGTTCCGCCCGCCATTACCGGCAGAATGGAAATAATATCAAATGTTTTGGAATAATGCAGTGAACCCAGTGTTCCTAAACTATCGTGAATATTTTCTTCTACATTGATCAGGGAATTGCTTCCGCTGATGAGAATATTTTTTACGGTGTAACTTCCGCTGTTCAGTAACGATCCGCTGATGGTAATGATCTCACCCGGAAATATAACACGGTTCAATACCGCACTTACTGTAAATGTACGTGTGAAACGGTTGGCTGCAAGAACAGTATAAGAACCATCGAACGATAAAGTACCGCCTGCAACATTTGTTAATGAATCGGCTGTATTTACAACCACCGTATCATCTGCGGCAGTGGCATTGGCAACAATGTGATTACCGTTATTGGAAGGTACGGCATTTCCCGCGATGGTGATCACATTCGTATTTGTTGGAATGTTGCTTCCCGGATGGTTCAGCGTGATCGCAGCCATGGCTGTATTAAAATTATTTTCCTCGCTTGTTGCCAGCGTATCGCCGCAGCGATCAGCCACATTAAAACGATAATTATTCGGAGAAGGTGTATCGTACGTGTATTGTTTTTCCCTGGTGCCATCGAGCGAGATCTCGAATAAAATTTCGTTGATGCTTGCATTCGCAAATGCTTCTAATTCAGCCTCTGTTTGCGTATTGTAATACAGGCTTCCCAAAGGAATGGAAGTTGACAATGCACCCGGACCGCCGGAAAGCGTAACCTCGGTATCGGCACCGATAGGAGTCATCGCCTCAACGGTATAATTACCATCGTTCTGATCCGAATTTTTAATATTTACATCATCTCCTAAAATTATTCTGCCGGTATAATCGCCGCTGAGCTTTATTTTTTTATTTACGGTATCGGTTACTGCAATAATTTCAGCGGAATCTTTTGCCTGTCCTTTTCCGGTATAACTGCCGGTAAGCAATATGGTATTTGATCCATCAAAATCAAATGGATTTTTATACAATGTAAAATCAAACTTAAACGTTGGAGGATCGGCCACCATGTTTGGCGCTAACAGAAAAACATCAAAATAATCTTCGATCGGGCAGGTTAAATCATTCCGGTTGGATTCCACGTTGGTGTAAAATTCCGTCGATATGGTAGTGATCGTATCTTCAATTGCATCTTCCGCATCCCCTTCTGTCAAATATAAAACCGGTAACGTGGTAGATGGCAAATAAGGACTTAATCCCAACACATTTCCTTTATCGCAGATCAAACGGAAAGTATACGGTGCATTTGTGGGTGTTGCCGGATTTTCCGCGTCAATTACATTTCCTGCAACATCCAGGATCTGGTAACGTTCGCGCTGTACGCCGTTGATGATCACTTTTTCGATCGCAAATTTCCAGGCATCTACCGTTTCATAGCTAACCCCTGCGTTGTTTCTTAAAACATCCGCCGCTGTAGGTGTGGTATTTTCTAAGATGGTAAAACTCAATGCAGGAATTGTTCCCGTCATTTTAAAATTATCATTAAAATACAGATCGGCAATAATGCGCGGATCGATCCCTGTTAAAAGCGACGCGCGTTTTTCCAAACCGGAAACATTATCAACGCTCCATAAATTGCAAGGGCTTTCATAATTAAATCCTTTAAATCTTCCTCCGCTGATCTCCGGATAAGCATTGAGTACTTCCAGCTTATCCTGCAACAGATCGTCCGGCGCTTTTTTGCCATCGATCTTGTACACCAGCATGGCGTAATCTGTAAATTGTTCCGAAAAGCGCGCCATCAAATGATCCAGGAAATGGTTCCTGCGCTGGTCAAACAACGTTGGATCTTCCGTGATCTGCTGTACATGCTCCGCGTAAAATGTAGGATCGGTAAGCAGGCTGGTAGCATCGGTTACACTTGGCACCAGGCTTTGCGTAAAATAACTTTTATCAATAATAAAATTCCCATAGGCATCGCGTTCCTCATTCATGGAAAAAAGATCTTTCACATGAAAGAGCTGTGATAAATAATCGGCCAGCAGCTGATCAAAAAACATCAGGAAACCTTTCAATTGTTTTGCCTGCGCTTTTCTTAATTCGGTGGATGATTCCGGTAAGCCTTCCGGCCCGATGCCATACACCAGTGGAAATTCATCCTGTGTACTTACATACTCTTCAATATTTTTATATTCGCCTTCCGGAACAGGAAGATCCAATATGGCGTTCTCAATTTTTTGCGGACGGTCGCTTGCTTCCAGTTCGGCAAGCAGCGCATCCACTTCATCCGAATTTGCTTTGAACGGCAACAGATCTTTATAAAACGTAATTTTAGAAAGGTCGGTTGATAAGCGCGGAACATAATTGTGATCAAATGCCAGGTCGAGGCACCATCTCACACTTACGGATGCAATGTTGTCCACATTGTCTTCCGGCACGTTTGCGATCTGGATGCTTTTTACTGCCACCACACCCGGAATTTCCATGATGATGTGGATCAGATCGGAAACATGAATTACTTTTCTTCTACCTGCATTTTCCAGCTCGGTATTGTCAATAAAACCATGGTTGAGCGGCGGGCCTTCAAAGATCTCTTCTGTACGGTTTCCTTTGTCGTACATTTCTTCGAGCGTGTAAAAATAAACGGTCGGTGCCAGAAATTTTCCGATCTCAAAATATATTTTCGCAAGCGTTTCTTCCACGTCTGCATTTGCAGTTAATTCTACATCTGCACACACTGCAATCTCTTCTATTTTTAACGCGCTGATCTTAAAAAGATCTTCACACAAATTGCGGTTGGCCATCATGCGTGCACGCACTGCCGCAATAATTTCCAGGATCTTGCGCACTTTTTCCTGGTACAACACGATAAGCGAATTGGAGCCGGTATACATCAGCGCCATGATCTCATTTTCAATAAACGCTGTGCTAACTGCCGGTACCAGCGGAAGCTGCGTAATGCTTACCCATACTGTTTTATCGGGATATAATCCGTAACCTTCCAATGTATAGCCTTGCGGCATTTTTGGAAATGTAAGTGTAAGGTTGCGGATGTTTTTACGGATGCTTGCAATATCATTCCAATCCACCGCAGGATCATCCCATCTTGGAAATTCTACATTTACTTTTACTTTTAACCCGGAGAATACCGACAAGGTAGTTGGCGTTGGCGGCGGTGTAAGCGTTACAATTCCTTCGAGTGTATTTTCATTCAGGTCGCCGAATTTTTCGCAGGTATCCAGCTCCAGCAAAACATTGTACAAAACTTTGGGATGTACCTGTTCCGGATGTGCCGGTATTTCAGCTGTATAATCCAGTTTATCGGTAGCATGATGAATGAAAAAATGAATTTCATTATCGGGTGAAATATCGATCCAGGCATTTTTTACACCTACAAATTCGGCGCCTGTATCAGCAGGATCATGCACATCGGTATCGATCAGTAATTTCCTGTAATCATTAAAGGTTACAGGCGCCATCGGCAGGATCTGCCTTGCGGTATAAAAATTTTTAATATCTACCTGCGGTGCATCCGGATCCTGTGCAAGAATATCTTTGATCGGATAAGAAGCGCGGTATCCCAGGTCGGTAATGGCATAGCTCAGCACTTCCAGGATACTGATCCCCGGATCGCTCAGGTTATAATCTGTCCATACTTTTCCGGCAAGATTTTCTATATGTTTCAATCCTTCCGCCCGCAAAAAGTCGAACCGCATACTTTTAAAATCCGGTGGAGTTCTTGATATTGTTATACTTTCAGCCATTTCTCAATTATTCTAAATGCTATTAATGACTCCCGTTTTTTGCCGCCAGTGTTGTTGGCTCTTCTGTGCCAGCAAGCTGTTGCTGTGCCTGTGTATGAATTTTCCCTACAAGTTCGGTCACCTGATTGAAAGGCATATTTCCCAATGCTTTCAAAATAAGATTGGTCTCGTTTACAGTAAGTGTAAGTTTTAGTTCTTTCATAATGTTTATTTTTTAAGGTGCAGGAACGGGATCTCCTATTAATCCGAATCTCATTAAGCGTTGCTCCAACTGGTTGATCCGGGTCCGTAAATTTTCAATCACAGCCGCTTCGATTGCTCCGTATGTATCTATCGAAATATCATGCTCATCCGCTTCTGTCAGGCCGTCTTCTTTGTAAAGCCGCATCAGGTCACCGTTTCCATTCAAAATATGCAATGTACAATCGCCTGTTATACCATAATTCTGAGAATACAACTGAACGCTGGTAACGCCACCGGCTGCAAAAGGTTCTCCGCCGTTTCTGATAGCCAGCACATTTTTAGCGCCTGAGCCTAAAAATGGTTTTACCTCATCAAGGTCACCTACCACCACGTTACCATTCATTATAGCAGCAATGTTACCATTCACAGTGATCGTAGATCCGCTTACGTCTGAAATATAAAGTCCGATGTCTCTTCCTTTCGGATTTCCCCAATCGCCTGTGTTTTTTATCTCGAGCCCGATCCGTTTATCTGTATTGTTTTTACCTGTGGTTACAGCATGGTTATAAATAAGTACAGCAGTATTGCTGCCGGTTGCATGTTCGCCATCCTCCACATCAAGCGTTGTTTCAGGCTCAGAAGTACCGATCCCAACAAATGTTTTTATATCTTTTTTGTAATAAATGATGCTGCCTACCTGTGTCCATTGGCCACCACCATCGCCGCCGGATGTGAACGAATGCCATGTACCATCCATAAATCCTTCAAAATCATCACCGGTGTAACGGATGCTTCCATCATATTCTTTATCTGTCGACTGGATCCTGATGGCGCCGTCAACATCAATGCGTTGTACCGGATCAATTACTCCGATCCCTAAATAAGATCCTTCCGTTAAAATGGTCCGGTCGGTATCATCAAAAGAATCATCACCGTAAAAAAGCACATCGCCACCAAGGCGCTGTAAGTTTAATGTGGAAGCCGTTAAATTCAAAACCGTTCCTACATAATTTCCTTCACGTGCCTGTAATCCGCGGTAATCATAAATAACATTGCTTTCCATCGGCCCTATTGTTACCAGGCCTGTACCTTCGATCAGGTCAAGGTCAATAGGCGGACTGTTAAGATCACCGCCAACGTGCAGTTTTGTATCAGGGGTCAGAATATTGATCCCCACATTTCCGCCCGGGCGGAATACCATGCGTTTTGTGCTTTGTGAAAATTCATTTTCAAAAATAACAAGGGATCCATTTATTCCCGGATCGCCGCTGCTATGCTCATGTCCCACACCAAACCCGTCGTTGGCAACTGTTGCCGTATTAACAATTTTCAGAGCAGTTACATTGTTGCCGGAAGACGCTTCTATTTGTAATTTTTGTGTCGGCGTAGTAGTACCAAGTCCCACCGCTCCGCTTGTTTCACTGATGAACAAACGGCTGGTATGGCCGGATACAAGCGCCTGATCAATGTTGAAACCTGTTCCTTCTTCCCCGTTTAAATTCAGGAACCAGGTTGCCGTTGTATCGCCGGATTTATTAAATGATGCAATTGTATCATCATCGCCCATAGCGGTAATTCCCAGCGGAGCTTCAGGAACAAGTGTATTGATCCCGAAATATTTTTCGGTGCTCGATGGCAGATCATAGATCGTGATGCCATCATCCGTTTTATGAACGTATGAATCCAGTACGGCGTCAAACTGATCCTGTGTTGGGATGTCACCGGTTTCAAAATATGTTTTAAGTTGGTCTCTAGGTTCTATTGGCATGACTTATCTATTTTTAGTATTGTATTAATCAATTTGAAAATCGTCTTCTACTCCCATAAAATCCACTCCCTTTTCAGGAAATGCTATTCCATTGCCTACAATAAAATTATTGGCTACCGAAAACGCACCGATACCGTAAGGGCGCGGACGTGGTCTGCCGGGAGAAGTTGTACCGGAACTGCTGCCTGATGAATGGCCGCAATCATCACAACCGCAATCGCAGGTTTTATCAACCGGCTCAAACGGCGCTGTAACCACATTGTCATCACAATCGCATTCATCTGTTTCCAGCACATGTACATTATGCGCTGCCGCCGATGTAAGCACCGATGCAGATGTAGTTGCAAATGCTGCTTCAATATTTTTGTTAACGATGGTACCGATGATCTGGTCCATTTTAAAGCAGGTCACAAAATCCACATACGGCTGCTCTTCCACAAAATTGATGATCATGGATTTGTGAATGGTGCCGCCAAATGCTATATCGGTAACCGAATACGCCCATGGTGCCAGAAATTTTTTAATGTCTTCTTCCAGTTTCTGTCCGTAAAAACCATTGTCAAATCCCGGTAAAAAACGTACGTTAAATTCTACGGCAATTTCTTCGTACAATGGATTTTTTACATGCAATTCTACTGCAGGCGGATTAATGGTTTTAATATACTCTTCAATATCTGTGAGCAGGATCAAACTTGTTTTCGGTTGTAATGGATTTACCGAATTTTTATTTTTCAGATCTGCGATCATCACCAGCGATACATGCCCCGGTGCTACTTCCTTAATATATGTAGAGGATCTATAATCGGTGTGGTTCAAACATTTTACTTTGTAGATCGTTGGGAATTTTTCGAGCACCAAATGTTCGTAATCCCAGATATTTACTGCACGGTGCTTGTGGCGCAAACGCTCACTCACACGTGTGTAATATTCATTGCTTTGTTCTTTTATTTTTCCTCCGAAAGAGGCGTACGGCTGCTCTACTTTTTCAATATCCGAATTGCTGTCCACCAGCTCCGTAATGGTATTTGCCGGAAGGCTTACCAGTAAATGGTTCGGATCATTTCCATTGTCTGCAAACACCGCAGTAACTGCTTGTGTACGCAAATCAATTAATTTGCATACCGCCGATGAATCATCTTTTACAGACGCTTTCAACCAGCACAAACCGGTTAGTAAAAGTGTATTGGTATTGGTAATTGTTTTGGAAATATCAAAAACAATGATGCCGGAAGTAAGCAATCCGTTGGTGGAATCCGAAAGGATCTTCAACTGTGGGAATTGGATCCACTCGTTGTTCACCATGTAGCTCCATTCCACCGGTTGTTTATCCAGATCAGGATCTGCGCTGCCTTCCGCTACTTTAAAAAGTATGGAAAGTGTTTCAGGTGCATTCAGGTTTGCACATCCAATGTACAAGGATCCTTCATTAGTATACACCGGCAATAAATTAATAAACGCTGTATTTTTTGTAATGAAAGGATGATTTTCAGCAACGCCAAAAGGTTCTACATGGAAAAACTGGTCCACGCGATTATTAAAACCGTTCTGACTATTGGTTGTTGCATTATTTACAAGCGAAATATTTACTGTAGAAGTATAGTTCAGCGTGATCTCGGAGATCAGCGGTGTGTAAGGTTCATTCGGTAGTGGATACGTATTGGCTGCCGTTTCCGTTGCTGTTGCTTTTGCAGCTTTAATCGCCTGCGTTGCAAATGAAATTTGAAAATCCTGGTGACCAAAATCCACATCTTCCAATGCGAGGCGTAAAAATCCGCGCGATGTAGAGTTATCCAGTTTGGTAAGCTCCTCCAAACTAAAATCCGCATCCCGGTTATAAAATGCCAGCGCATTGGTAATCGAAATAGTTCTGAATGGCGATATAGCCGCGTCATAATTCGGGTTGAATAAGCGCGCATTATCGTTTCCTATTGTGTGTGAAAATGAAAATGCACGTGCGGAAGCAGCAGCACTGCTACTGGCAGCTGTAGCTGTGGAAGCAATGCTCACCACACTTGTATCAGATGCCAGCAGGTTATGCCAGTCTTTACCATCGAGGATATCCACATTTACCCTGAAAGCAGTATTGGAACGCACTCTTTCGGGCGGAAGATAATTGTGGTAATAACCGGCAAAACCGGTAGCGTCCAGCGGTAATCCTTTCCAGGTAATATTAAGATCGATGGAAGTTAATGTTTTACTGAACACTTCACTGCTGCCAATGTAAAAGCCAGAAGTTAAAACCGGACGGTTCCCAAAAGGCTGAAATGGTTTTGATGGATCCAGTTTCGACTGATCGTTTTGAAGGATCAGGTTTTTAACACCTTCCACATCCACCGAAATTTGTGCATTGGTAAGCACCAGTGATTTTAATTTTTCGTAGATATAAGGCGAGGAAGTTCCTGCGGTATTCAATACTATTTTTACAACCGGCCACAGGGTGCTGTACGGGCTTTTCAAAATAACCTGGCTGTAATTTACAATTGCCGGTTGGTCGGTAGTAATAGTGCGGACGATCACAATGCTGTTTGTTCCTGCTGCCCCAATATAAATGGAATCTGCCGGTGATTTTGCAGGATCTGCAGATGGTGCGATCCAGTCTTTTTCACCGCTGAATAAAATCGTGAATGTATTCTGAAGATCGGCCGTTTGCAGGTTCAACAGATTATCAAACGTCAGGGTCATTTTCACGATCCTGTTTCCTTCCGCCATTTGTAAAACCGGGGAAGCAAATGCAAATCCAACTTCAGCCTGCGTTCTGTCAATTAATGCCGAGTTAAAAGGCAGGGACGGATCAGCTGGTGCTCCAAATGTTTCCCATTTTTTTTCATCCCCTTCAATTTCCTTTCCATTGCCATCAGCCGAATTTGCGATCGGCGATGCGTATAAACGCTTATCAAAATCCTTATTATAATACAATGCTTTCAGATCGGTGATCTGAGTGGTGTTCACCACAATATCTTTTGTAGTATCGTAGACCAGATCCACACCTGTTGCATCTTTTTTTGCATTCAGCTGTGTACCTTGCGTGATCAGTGTGGAGGCAACCTGCTGCGCCAATCCGAAAATAATAAATACCTGGTCGGGGATCGCATCCTGCTCTTCCATCCGCAATACATCGCGGTAATAAAAATCAAGATGCCGCTGCGTGATCGTATTTAAATCATCCTGCGCAATTTTGAAAATTTCGAGGAAAGCAACGAATAATGCATAATGCGGTTGTGTCGTTTGCCCGGTTTCATCAATTACCATATTGGTAAAAAACGATTGCCAGTCGCCATTCACTGCATTGTTCGCATCATAATAATTGATCTCTTTCCCGTACTTTCCGGCAAAAGTGATCAAGTCCTGCATGCTGCGCTCATCCACCGATACATAAGACGGCAGCAACGCTTTCAGAAGTCGTTGTTGCTGGCTTGTACCATCCCTCAAAAGAGGATTCCGTGTATTACAATCTTTTATCATTGAGTAACGTCAGTGCCTTCGTTTAAAAAGAATGGGTACACAATATTTGATCGTGTATTGGTACCATTAATTGTAAAGTTTATAGTGATCTCCACTTTTCCATTTAATTCATCCGCATCATAGCTTACATCATTCAATGTTACACGCGGTTCAAAATAAAGGATCGCATTTTTAATCAGCGAAGTAATGTATGTTGAGAACGTAGTGTCCAGCGGTTCAAAAATTAATTTATCGAGGTTACAGCCGAAATCAGGCTGCATTACACGCTCTCCCACCGTGGTGGAAAGTATAATGATCAGGCTGCTTTTAATATCCAGCTCTGCTTCCAGCATATCCACGGCATTCCCGCCTTTCACAAAATTGGGAGGGAAAGACCAGCCTCTGCCTAAAAAGGCTTTCGAAGAATTTATAAAATCATTTGCTGCCATGTTCTATGCTTTTTTATCCTAATACTACTGTTGGTTCGCCCACTGCTGCTGAGGCGCCGCACACACATACATCGCCTGCACGTAATGCGGGCTTTCCGCCGATGAGCACAGTGGCGCTACCCATTGTAAATACACTGCTTGTTATATGTCCTGTGTTTGGCGGGATCGGACAAACATGATTATCACCCAATACTGCCGCCGGTTTTTTTCCGATCAATACGGTAGATATACCCGGCCCGATTACGGTTCCGCCATGATTTGTTGTATCGCCTACTCTTGCTGCTCCCGGCATTTTTTTTAGTCTTTAGTTGTTAGTCTTTAGTAATTAGTCTGGGGTTGTTATTTGCTTTTTATTTTTTATTTTTTTTGCCAAAGCCTATCTACTACCTATTTTCCCCTTGTCTACTGTTTACTTTTTATTTTTTTGCCTATTGCATTTTTCCTTATTGCCTACTTTTTATTTTTCTTGTCTACTGTCTACTATTTTTTATTTGTTTACTAATTTATCTGTACAACAGATCCTTTGATCACCGCATTGGCACTCGATGAAAGCTCCACTCCACCATTTCCTTCTGCTTTTAATTTTGAGTCGGCGCTTGATGTAATGTTCACTCCTTCAATTGTGATATCGCCTTTTGCTTTTATTTTCAAATCTTTCCCACTGGTGATCGCAATACCGTCTTTCGACATTTCAATTATATTTTTATTTGAATCGGAGATCGTGATCTTCGAATCGTCTTTGTCCGTTATAATTATTTTATTTCCGCCCGGCGTTTCAATGGTGACGCTTTTTTTATCGTCATCAAATTCGAGCTTCAATTTTTCTTTGGTATAAAAACCCTTTTTGAAATTATCCGTTGTAGGCTCCAGCGGTGGTTTGCCTTTTGCATTTTTGCTGTACAGCATTCCCAATATTACCGGTTCTCTCGGGTCGTCATTCATAAAACCCAGGATCACTTCATCGCCTACTTCCGGGTAAAAAAAAGAACCGCGTTCTTTTCCGGCATCCAGATTTGCAAGTCTTGCCCACACACCTTCCTGGCCCACGGCGACCATCGGCAAATTCACTTTTACACGATAATCATTTTGCGGATCTTCTGTAATTTTTACTACAATCCCTACCTGCAACCCATACACCGAAGGCAATAAGCCCGATGCAGGCATTTCAGTTATATCATTGTATTTTCTACTGAACCATTCCTGTGAATAGCCAAACTGAATGTCTGTATAATACGATGAATCAGCCGAAAGGCTGTGCATTACCGAAGATACAAACGCCGTTCCGTTGAACCGTTTGGAGAACTGATCGATCCCGATCAGGTCGCCCGGTTTTATATCATTGTAACCGTCGATGCGTGCGCGTCCTTTTATTTTTGCCATGCGGCTGCGCAATAATTTAGCGCTTGCCCAGGATTCCAGCTCCATATCTTTTACCTGACCGGAATGCTGCAATGCAAATTTATCCAGGCCGATCACGTCGGAGAGTACTGCTCCACTTGGATTTCCTTCTTCTTTACCCAAAACCGGCGGTTTGCTTGTTTTCTTAACTATTTTGCGTGTAGCATCGTCCCATGAACTTGCTTCCACACTTTTATATTCATCCCGCGCATCCATCTCCGCTTCAAATTCATACACATTGGCACCAAAAACAACACTCAGCTTTGGCGTTTGTGTAAAATCAGGTTTGTTCACATTTACTTTCCCATCCTCCACAAATACTAATTGTCCGGAAACATCTGCCCTTGACATTACAAAATCCCAATCGGTACAAAAATACTGCACCATCTCCTCATGCTGTACTGTTGTTGGTTCCAGCTTACCGGCAAACGATTTCAATACATCTTTAATGATCGCATCGTCCGTTTTATTTTCAAAAAATTTATTTTTTCTTCCAACCGTTAATTTCACTGTTTCATCTTTCAGCTCCAGCGTAAGCATCATTGGCTGTCCCTGCAATAACTGAATGGAATGTTTGATGATGATGCCGGAAAACACTTTTTTGTCTTTTTGTCCGTGCCCCATTAGTATCTCTACTTTAGCGCCGGGAATAAATGTTTCGGAGCTGCTGGCCGGATAATCCTGTTCAGAAACATCACCATCCAAAAGAATCAATTGCGCAAATGGTATTTTATTCACACTCCTGGTCACCATTAATGCAGAAACAGCGTACGTATCTTTCAGTTTTGCACCATTGATGGTAACACTGAATGACGATGTTGATAGATTCTGATTTTTAGGAACAAGTGTGCTTAGAAAACCCATAATTATGCGAGATTATCAATTGGTGGAAATAACAATTCCATTCCTTGTTTTAATTTTCTGTAATTCTTTAAATTATTTACTTCTGCAATTTTTGGATACAATGACGCATCGTTATATTCCTGGTGGCAAAGCAACGGTAATGTATCTCCTTCTTTTACCACAATTGATTTGGACAGATCCGGTGATAGCAAACCCAACAACTTACCCAACAATGACGTTGCGATTGTTTCTTCAATTTCAATTTTAATTGTTGCTCTCAACGGCCGACCGTCAGGCTCAAACATTGTGTAACTAACGTCTGCAGTCGTAAATACACCATTCAGAATAAAGGAACCCCAGACCACTGTCACAAAATGAGGTTCGTGCTTTTCCTTATCTAAAGTAAATGCCAACGCCAGAAATGCTTTGATTTGAAGATCAACAGTATTAATACCAATAGAATTGATCAGGCTATTCGACGGTGAAGCACCGGTTCCATCGAAAAAAAGCTCCATCGACAATGTGCGAGGACTAAAACTTACAAATTTTTTTGTTGAATCCCCTGAATTAGCTTGCTGACCTTCATCATACGTATTATTGTAACTAACCGAAAATTCCGTAGGATTATAAACCGGTTGGTAAGGAATCCCAATACCTGGTATATCCGGATTTGAATAGAAGATAAACTTTACTTTTCCTAATAAGCCGATAATGTTTACTGGATTGGCCATAACTAACGTTCTTTTTCTTGTTTCAACATATTCGCAACCATTGCAAGAGAAGCCTGCGACTTATCTCTTTTCTTTTCTACTGGTTTTTCTCTATGCCCGGTATTTTTTTTGTCTTCAGTTACAAACGCACGGATCAGCAATTCTTTTATTTCTATTGGCATGATTTAAAGATCTGGAGTTGTTATTATTTCTTTCCGTTCAAAGTACTGGTAAGAAAATTCTACCGCTTCAATTACGACCCCTGATTTTTCTGCATCAAAACCATCGATGTTCCATTTTGTTGGCCAGGCATTGTAAAATACCCATTGCTCTAATGGAACATGCGAAGAATTAAGAAGCGTTACCGTAACCAGCTTCGGGCTGAATTTAAAGCTCTCAACAGCATCTTTGAACCAGCCGATCAATTGCGACCCAACCAGCATCCCTCTTTTCAATATAAGATTTTCATAAGTAGCCCTTTCCGGAAGACGGTGAGAAAAACGATTCTCTCCGCCTTCCGCATACGACTTGGAATTAGGCACTGATGCGTTGATCCCCGTAACGCTCTGAAAACGGATGTCGGCGCCCTCCGAAGGGAAACCTCCGAAATCAACCCTGAAATGAAAACCTACCGGTGGATAATAACTTGGCATAGATCAAAAGATTATGGAGCTTCAAATGTGATTCCTTCGTGAACTAATGTGATCGACTCGATCGCCACTTCGTTACCGGTTGATTTCAATGATGGGCCTTCCACTTTTGATGGCCATGCGCTCACCACTTTCCATACCATTACAGGATCGTGGTTCTCATTCAAAAGACTGATCGTAATATCACGTCTGTCAATTTTATTCAACTTAACAGTTGAGATCCACTGAAAAAACTCATTGTCTTTTTCAAAGATTCCTCTTTTCAAAGTGATATCCGTAAATTTCGGTCTGCCCGGCATTTTTGTGTCGTTGTAGTTTAACGAGCTGCCTTCGCGGTAAGGAATTGGTTCAAGTTCAGTTGTTAATCCTGATACTTCTGTGAAACCGATTCTGGTTCCACCCCATTCTACTTGAAAATGGAAAACCGGTATTGGATAAGTTGTAGTTGCCATATTGATTGGTTTTTTATTGAGTTTATAATTTAATTTTTATGTGTTAACGATTAGGATTCCTGTAATTTATGTTCAAATCTTAAGATGATAAATTCAGCCGGACGAACCGCTGCCATTCCAATTTCCACGATCATTCTTCCTTCAAGAATGTCCTGTGCTGTCATGGTAACACCTAACCCAACGCGAACAAAGTAGGCGTCTTTTGTAGTAGCACCTGCCAAAGCACCGTCTCTCCACAAACCGGTAAGGAATGCTTCGATCATGCCTTTTATACGTTGCCATGTATTAGCGGTATTCGGTTCGAACACTACAAATTCAGTTGCTTCCGCTACGGATTCTTCCACGTAAATAAATAATCTGCGCACGTTGATGTAACGCCACTCGTTATCATTACCTGCAAGCGTTCTTGCTCCCCATACCAATGTTCCTCTTCCTGTAAACGAGCGGATCACGTTGATGGATTTACCACTGGTAGCATCCACATTCAGTCCGCCCTGCTCAGTTGCAGTAACATTAATAGACGGGCCGGTGATAGATAACACGCCTACGTTTGCAGGAGCTTTCCATACGCCGCGGTCGTTATCCACACGTGCATAAATACCAGCCATTGCTCCGGATGGATTTAGCTGAACGCTGTAGCTAGCCAATTGTGGACTGATGGCATTATAAAGTGCAGGATTATTGCTTTGCAAATCTGCTAAGCTACCAACTACAAATACTGATAAAGAAGGTGTGTTATTAAGAGTAGAATATGCCAATGTTCTTATTGCTGCAAGAGCCAATATCATTTGATTATATGCAGCAATTAATGCATCTGCCTTCGTTTGCGTTTGTGCGCCGGTATAGTCAGAATTTGCGGTGGCAAACGTACCACCAGTATTTGCAGTATTATAAGCTGCAGTAACGCTGGCAGATAATACTCCAAATTCAGTTGGTGCCAGGCCAATAGCCGCAGTAATATCTGAAAGCGCAGTTTTAATATTTGTCGCAAAAGTAGCTATGGTTCCCGCCGTGCTTAAATTAGCAAGCCGGATTTTAGCATTAGAAAAACCATTCGTTGCTGTTGAAACCGAAATCTCTACTTTATTCAACAAATCAATTACTTCAGCAGAATTGGGGTAAGGGCTTGTAGTCGGGCCTGTGACAGTTTGAGTTTGAGAAGTTATATGTGTCAGATTTTGATCCACTCCAAAACCTAAAGTTGTATTTAAAAATGGATAATAAGAGGCACCATATTTTAAATTATCAGGGCCAACACCATTATTTCTAAAATCATCTGCATCTTGTACAACAGTTTTATTTACGGTGTGAACAACATCCATGATTACAAAACGATCGCCTAATTTATCACATTGTAGCAATGCCTGATCATATACCACTTTTCTATTGGCTGTTGATAAAGAAACACCATCAGGGAAAAGCAATAACGTTGGCTCATCTACTTTTGCAATAGCATCCAATCCGGCCAGCATATCTGTATTACCCAGGGGAAATGTAGCAATAGAGTATAAGCCTACAGGCACTACATAGCAAGGGCCGCCGCCATTTGCAAAGTACATTTGCATGTTATAAAAAAGCTTGAATCTGGATTCTGCATTTTTCACAACCGTTACCGTTCTCAATGTTGGTGTAACAGTTATGTTATCATTTACAGTGATCGAAAAATTCTGGCCGTCTGCACCGCCAAATATTGTTTGATACTCAATAAATGAAGTTAAGCGTACTGGAGTATTGAAAGGGATACCAACGCCATTGCTTTCTGCTTTTTCAACATAGCCGATGAAAGCAGGCACTGCAGTAGATACACCTGCAATGGATGCTGGAAGTACAGGAATTTCTTCAATATAAACTCCCGGTGTTGTGTAAGTTGCCATATTATTTTATTTTAAGTGTGAATATTATTTTTTATAACTCTTAATAATTGTGAATTAGGATTCCTGCAATTTATGTTCGAATCTTAGGATGATGAACTCTGCCGGACGAACAGCTGCCATACCAATTTCCACGATCATTCTTCCTTCCAGGATATCCTGTGCAGTCATTGTAGTTCCCAGACCAACGTTCACAAAATATGCATCTTTTGTAGTTGCACCAGCCAAACCACCATCACGCCAAACACTTGTTAAAAATGCTTCTGACATTCCTTTTACACGCTGCCACGTAGTTGCAGTATTGGATTCAAACACAACAAACTCAGTTGCTTTTTTAATAGACTCTTCTACATAAATAAAAAGTCTCCTTACATTGATATAACGCCATTCGTTATCATTACCTGCTAATGTACGTGCACCCCAAACCAATGTCCCACGCCCTGTAAAAGTCCGGATCGCATTGATGGATTTACCCGAAGTAGAATCTACGTTCAGATTTTCCTGATCTTCATCTGTAATAGTGATAGATGGTTTATTTACTAATGACAAACCCACATTTGCAGGTGCTTTCCATACACCACGTGCAGCATCAACTTGTGCATATACACCTGTCATCGCTGCTGCAGGGTACAAGGTCAATGTATATTTTGCAAGCTCAGCAGTGATCCTATTGTAAAGTGCAAGGTCAGCAGGCGATCCGGCACCATTTATAAGAGAAACTGTACCCGGAGTACCTGCACCAAATCTTAATGAGCCTGCTGGTATTATACACTTATAACTATTCCCAATACTACCAGATAGATTTGCTGTTATAGTAAGAATAGTTGGTGTAATCAGTGAGTCAAGAGAGGCTGTAACAAATTGTGAAATAGCAGGATCAGTATTAATTGCAATTATAAGATGGTTGAGACTATCAGCGAGAGTCAAACCTGGATTATAATTTCCTGGCCCTGGAGAAGCATTCGGAGTAAAAACCTGATCAACACCTGTAGTAATTTTAATTTCAAACAGATCAGATGGCCCAAAAGGAGTAGCAGGCAAACCTGTAATAGTAAAGGATCTTGAAGCCTGCACCAGCGTTCCTACGCTGGTTGTTTTTATTGCACTTAATGTATTATTCGGAGCAAGGCTATACGGACCTGTACCCAGGAATGGCCTGTTATCAACAATCTTCACATCCGCATCGTTATAAAAATAACCGATCGGTGTATTTAAAGCCGGATAATATGCACCTACATATTTAAGGTTATTAGCACCAATATCGCTGTCTCTGAAATCACCTGCATCATCATAAATAGTATTGTTGCCATTGTGAACAACATCCAGTACAGCAAACCTGTCCTGCAATTTTGCACATTGCACAGCCATGTTATCATACACTACTTTTCTTTTACCGGTATCTGTTAGAAAAACAGTTTCTGGAGCACAAAGTAATGTTATCTCATCTATTTGTTCAAACAAATCAATTCCGGCATTCAATGTTGTTTCGCTAATAGTCGCGGTGTAATCACCCACCGAAGTAATGTAACACGTACCGCCCCCATTTGCATAAAACATTTGCACCTGGTAAAACAAAATATAGCTGGACAATGCACGAACGATCGGAGGTCCAACATCCGTAATAACTGATGTTGGAGCTGTAGCAATCGTACCGCCCGATACAGCACCGGTTAATGTTACTGTAAATGTTTCATGAAAAGCACCACCAAAAATTTGTTGATACTCCAACAGTGAAGTAATTCTCACCGGGGTCATAGTGGCGGGTGTGCCGTCAAGAAGAGTTGCTTTTTCCGTGTATCCGGCAAAGCCCGTAATTGCTGTTGGTACGCCTGCTACTGAAGAGCCTAAGGTGCTTATCTCTTCGACGTAAACGCCCGGTGTTTTGTAAGTTGCCATTTGCTTTTTATTTTTTAGTTATGAATTATTTTTATTATATGATTACAAAAATTTCTGTGATGCCTGCATTCACTGTCGGCGATGTTTGTGCGCTTACTACTCCCAATGGCGGACCCGGAAGATTTTCCATGATCGTGATTGCTGACGGGCCCGGATCTTTTTTAACTGTCAGTCCCATTTTTGGTACTTCAAAAAATGGGATCGTTGTGGAAACCGAAGTGATGATCTTGGCCGGGATTCCATTTACCGTTCCATCCACCGCCGGATTAAAATGAATGGTAACATAAGGTGTTACCGGCGCTACCGTATCTTCAATGTCCAGTGTTATAGATGTTAGTGGCGGCGGTGTTACTCCCGGCGATTTTAAAAGAAGAATGTATTTCCACTGTGTTGCCCTTCTTATAAATTTCATGGTGTACATTCTATCAACCGGATAATTCACAGCCAATGCATTTACTGCAAGAATATCTACAATCCCGAAAACTCCCTGGCTTGCCAGCTCATTATCAATGTATACTGTTTTGGTAACGCTTGATGCGAGGTCCGTCCCGGTTTCAAACTTGTACAATCCTTTCGGCAGCTTGCTCAGGTCAACCGGATAAAAAAACCGGTTGGATGCATCCGGAAGAATTGTATTCGGGTCAGGCGTTACGGGTGTTACATCCACATTCGCATCATTCGTTATTTTTATATACCCCACAGTGCCGGTAGTTTGCGGAAACTGGTAAGTGAATGTTGCAGGTCTTAAAAAATCCAACAGTGAATAGGTTAAATTGCTTGTTGTTACACTTCCCCTGTTGGTGAAATAAAGTATTTTACCTGCCGTGTAATTCAAAACACCATCCCCCAGGTTTGTAAAATTTAAAAACTGTGTAAGGTTTAACAACTGCACCGCAAACACCAAACGCACATTGCTGAAATTGACGAACGCCGCACCTGCACTATCTGCTTTGTAAAGCACTCTGAAACCGCTTGCGTCATTCCGGAACAACATGTTATTATTTTTCATCGCAAGATTTGTACTCGTTGTCGGAACAACAGCAAGGTCTCTTTTGCTGAGATTGTCCGCATAAAAATCGTGTACGATCTGCGTGCTAAATAATTTATTATATGCTATGCCTGCCATTCTGTTGTTCTAATTATAAATTAGATGTTTGTAAAGTAATTGCCGAAATCGGCTCATTCTGATTAAGTAAACGTTGTTCCTGGAATGCGATCAACCGCACTTTGTATAATACCGAAGGCAAATATTTAGCACCCAGTACCGTCCAGAAATTATATTGCTGCTCAAACGAATACGAGTACAGTTCCACAATTAATTTTTTTAATCCCGGATCCATTGTCGGGCTTGTGTCCGGTGTAAATACATTTTTACCCTGGAAACAGGAAACCACACGTGATAATTGTTTCAAGCCTTGCTCGTAACCATCCTGATCCATGTCATTTGTCACAAAATTTGCACACACCAGCATGTATAAATTCAGTTTTATTTCCGGGTTGTATTGCTCAAATTCTCCGGCAGCATTCCTGAAATTTGTTTGCTGTTCTTTAAAAACTTTTTCCTCTTCAATGTTGATCAGCGACACACCCACTTTATGCGACGGTATCGCCCATGCTCCCGAACCATCTGCCACATTGGTAAGCACAACCAGCTTATCACCCACATTACCTCCATTTTGCAGATCCAGGTAAATATTCAATTCATCCGTAAGAAACCTAAGTGCTTTATCAATCATTTTTTTTCCGGCTTAATAAATTCCATTGCTTACTATATTCACTAAGGCATTCGCCACATCTGCCAAACTATCCCCGCTTCCATCAATGACCGGATAACTTCTTCCTTTTAATCCATCCGACGAATAAAAAGTACCGCTGCGTGCCAGCAAAAAATCATTGATCCCTAAATTTCCATCTTCCTGCGTTCCTTCAATTCCACCTTCATATAATTCAAGCAAACCATCTTTCACCACATCGTAAAAAACTTCCAGTGCATTTGTAGCGCCTATTTTTCCAAATAAATAAACACGTATGATCTGGATCCTTCCCGTTACATTCGACCAGCTCCCTCTCGCCTGCCTGTTATTAAAATCGTATTCAATGCTGAACTTTACCCGTTCATCCGGATCAGTTATTACCGCCCCGAATTTTGCAGCCGGAATTTTACTTAGTATGTATTTACACGCGATCAGTTTTTCATTTGCATTCAGCTCATCCCAATTCGCATTGATATCATCCTCCACTTTTCCCATCACCAATGTTTTGATCTCTCGCTGCAAACATTTCCAGTCCTTGAAACCGTATGCTGCACCCAATACATTAAAACCAAAACGGTCAAAATTTTCAATCCCCGAAATATCTTCGTATCCGGCAGCTAATGTATTCGCAACTACATAAGGAGCATTTCCATCCAGTTCCGAAACATCGTATTGATCCAGATCGGAAACAGGGATCTCATTTATTTTATAGGCGCCTAATTTCATCTGCTATCTTATTTCACTCTGAATATTTCCAATTTTCCTTCGTACATCGTCTGCGTATTTAAAAGGGTCGATTGTGCACGAAACTGAATAACATAATCTTTATTTGTTCCCGTCAGCACCACATTTGCTGTTGCCACGATGGAATTTCGCTCGCCGGAATTTGAAGTCTGCATCACCAACGTTTGTCCTACAACAGTTGCTGTGCCCGTTACATCTGTAAGTCGGTACTCCCCAAGCGAACCATTATTGGATGCCACACACGACCATGTAATGCGATACGTACCTGTAAGCCCACCCGTAGATATTTTTAAAGGCGGAGTAAGAGGGCTCGTTACCGGAGGCGTTAACCCAAATGTTTGAAACGTAGTGCTGGATGTAGAACTGGTCATCACCACCTCCAGCATATTATAATCATTCCCGAAGAAAGCAGTTATTAATTTCCACACAGCAGCTCCCGAAGCAGCACTCACGCATGCAAATTCGTTTTTGCTTACCGTATTCACCCACGAAGAACCAACAGAATATCCCTGTGTACTATCATTTGTAACGGCAGGATCAACAGTAGCTGTAAAATTTACTTTTGTATTTTGTACATTGCTGAGCGTTGCAAATTTATCCGCCACTAATTTTTCAGTAGGATAATGCGTATTATCCGGCGTTGCCTGGAAGGCACTTACTTTATTAGCAACATTCTCAGCTGTAAATCCCAAACTGTTTTGTTTCAGTACCAGCTGATCCGATACTAATTTTTCAGTTGGGTAATGCGTGTTATCCGGCGTAGCCTGAAATGCAATTACTTTATTCGCGCTATTCTCTGCGGTATAACCCAACAAATTTTGTTTCAACGCTAATTGATCTGCAACTAATTTTTCACTTGGATAATGTGTATTATCCGGTAGCGACTGAAATGCAATTACTTTATTCGCGTTATTCTCTGCGGTATAACCCAACAAATTTTGTTTCAGCGCCAATTGGTCCGCAACTAATTTTTCACTTGGATAATGCGTATTATCAGGTGTCGACTGAAAAACATTTACTTTATTCGCGGTATTCTCTGCGGTATAACCCAACAAATTTTGTTTCAACGCCAATTGATCCGCAACTAATTTTTCGCTTGGATAGTGTGTATTATCAGGTAGCGACTGAAATGCAATTACTTTATTCGCGTTATTCTCTGCGGTATAACCCAACAAATTTTGTTTCAGCGCCAATTGATCTGCAACTAATTTTTCACTTGGGTAGTGTATATTATCCGGCGTCGACTGAAACACAACTACTTTGTTTGCTTCGTTTTCTGCAGTGTATCCTAACGCATCCTGCTTCAAATTCAATTGATCCGCAACCAGCTTTTCACTCGGATAATGCGTATTATCAGGATTAGATTGAAAAGCATTTACCCTGTTTGCCGAATTTTCTGCAACATAGCCCAACAAATTTTGTTTGAGAGCCAATTGATCTGCAACCAGCTTTTCACTTGGATAATGAATATTATCCGGTGTTGACTGAAACACAACTACTTTATTCGCTTCGTTTTCCGCAGTATAACCTAACAAATTTTGTTTTAAAGCAAGCTGATCCGCAACCAGTTTTTCACTCGGATAATGAACATTATCCGGTGTCATCTGGAACGCGCTTACTTTATTTGCCGTGTTTTCCGCAGTATAACCCAGCTGATTTTGTTTTAATGCCAATTGATCGGCAACCAGTTTTTCACTTGGATAATGAATATTATCCGGTGTTATCTGGAACGCACTAACCCTGTTCGCTGCATTTTCAGCAGTATAACCAAGGTTTGCCTGTTTTAATGCAAGCTGATCAAATACAAGTTTTGCACTCGGATATTCCGTATCATCAGGAGTACCAATAAAAGTCGTTATTTTATTTGCCTCGTCTTCGGCAGTATAACCCAGTAAAGGCTGTTTGGCATTCAGCTCATTGTTTGTTTTGTATGCCGACCATGGACGGTTTGCAGAAACTCCCGAATCGCCAAACTGAATCGTAAAATCAACTGCAGCAGTACCATCATTTATTGTTACCGATCCATCACTATTAGTAATTCTTTTAAATTCTAAAATGGTGCTGCTTTTTCCCTGGTACAATCCGGCTCCGCTCCCTGCTACATTTGCCGCATCCGTGATCGCATCACTATTGTCGATCTTTTCCCAAAGCGTTCCGTTATAAATGGCCCAATCTCCCACTTCCCAATCGGAAATTTCATTAGGCGGAGTATTCAAAACACTATTTCCTGCTGTGCTTACTACATAATAATCACCAATGTTTTTTGCGATCGTATTCAGATCAGGACTATTTGTAGTAGCATTCCAGGTTCCTTTATATGTAACAGATCCCGGCAAACCGCCCGCGATCTTATTCCACTTACTTATATTAAACGCTCCCTGTACTGTTGTTCCGTTTGCCTGGTAAAGCAATTGATTATAAATTACCGTATCACCGGCAACATAGATCAATGTCGGGTCATAATTTTTTAAACCAAGTACATACCTGTCGTCAATAAAACTTACGGTCGAATCGATGAGCGTATCAAATTGCTGAGAAGTAGGTATGGATCCCGGAGTAAAGAATCCTTTAAGAACATTTTTAGATACGACTGCCATGAATTTTATTTCAAGATTTATAAATAGTGTTCTTAATACTTTTTTTAATTACAGTAAATTAAGTTCAAAAGCAGTATTGAACACAAGGACAGTTTTTTTACAAATCAGACAGTGTAGAACAGAAGTATTGAAAACCAATTAATAGATAATCAGCACGTTAGGATTTCTTTTTTCGTAAAAATAAATTAAGGAGGGAGTTTTTTATTTTATAAATCACAATAAAATTTCACACCGTTCGTTGCGCATTTTTATTTACGCACACAAACAATTTAAAACATAAAAAATTCAGAAATAAAATAGAAATAAAAAAAGATTTAAAAAATGAAAGGCCTTTCTATATTACAACATAGGACGGTGCATTTTTCTTTGTAGTAATTTTTGATTCAATCCATTTATGAACCGGGATCACTTCATGCGTATAATAATTCCATGCATTCAGCGATTCCTGCGAAGAAAGATCCTGCAGCAATTCAACCAACCGGTTTGTCGGACTTGCCGAAAAGCCTGTAGATGCAAACTCATTGAAGGCCCGGTAAACAATTTCGTCCCTGTATGCCATCTGCTTATTATTGCGGCTCATTGTTTTCCTCAATGCTTCAATTGCAGCATATGCCTGATCATAATCCATCAGCTCAACCATGCACATCAGCCGCAGGTAGCGGATTCCAAGATCCCAACGGCTTTTATCCTTATTAATTTCCAATGCCTGATTACTTATAATAAGCGCCTTGCGCTGATCTCCAAGCTTGAACAAAGTCGCTGCCTCAAAAAATAAATATTTATCATGCCGGAATTCTCCCACATTCATGATCGGAAATTTTAACAGTTCCGTAATGATCGAATGTGCTTTATTATAGGAGCTTCCGTAAAAACAGGCAAAAAATTCCTGCTCTTTCGAGATCATGAAATTAAAGCTGCCCGGAGAATAATATTCCTGGGCCTTTCGCGCACTCACTATCGAATCGTCCACATTGCCTTTGTAAACATGGCAAAGGCTGATATTATCGTACACAAAACCTACACGCTCGCTCCTGTACAAATGTTTTTGCTTCTTTAAAATATTCAAAATATCAAGGCATACATCAATTCCACTGTCGTGCATGTTACTCCTTAATAATTCGTCCAGCTGAAAAAGTTTTTGAATATACCTTATAGAAACAGAATTTGTTTCTATAATATATCCTTCCATTTCCTGAATAGCCTCTTTCAGGAATTCTTTTGCATGATCTACCTGGTCTGATTTTGTTTTTGCTCTATGCGTTAGGTCCTGGCTTACCACCAGCTCAAAATAATAACTGTTTGCCTTTAGTAGCGCCTTATATGCATAATGGTACTGATCAATTTGCTTTTCAATTGCTGCAATTTCAGAAAAACCTTTACGAATAATCATCATTGTTTTCTTAAAATACAATGCTTCCACCAATACATCATACTGCTCATATTCCTTCGCTTCCTTAATGATCTCACTCAGCAAATGATACATTACCGATGTTTCCACCTTATATTTTTTGCGGTACAACACACGAAACTGCACAATTTTTTTCCGGATCCGGATCACCTGGTAATCCGAATGATCGAACAGCTGCTCCTTCGATAACACCGCATCAGAGCTGAGTACTTCCAGTATAAATTGAAAAAGCCTTGATTTTAATTTAGCAATTGCCAGCAGTTTTTCCTGCCCATACACCATCACGGATAATTCCTTATCCTGGATAAATTTCCCATTCGAAGAAAGAATGATCGAGAACAGTTCCGCCATAAACAGACTTTCCGCATCTGCATTCACTTTCTTGAACGAACCCCTTATTGTTTTGATCTCTTCCTGATGTAAGCCATTAAGTAGTGAAAACAATTCTATCATAAAGATGGATTTAAAATGCAATTTAAAAAAAATGTCACAGACAGCCAAAAGTGTCCATTGAAATGAAATACGAATGAAGTCCCTTTGCTTAAACCAATAAATCTACTCATCATGAAAAAGTTAAGCAAAATTTTGTTCAAAGGATTTGTATTCGCAAGCCTTTTTACAGCAACAACAATTGTTTTATCAACTTCCGGAGTGCCAGCTGTTAGCGAAGCACATGCCGATGCAACCTACACGCAGGTTGATGATTATTTGTGCGATCACAGCTACACCGTGCTCACGCTTCAACCGATTACATGGTTCAAAACCAAAGACTGGATTGCGACTACCATAAAAAATTCAGTTAATTATCAAACAACGATACACGTTTCGGGCTCCAATATCATCGGACACGAAGATGTGGTAATGTAAATCTAATGTATTTGCCATGGGAAATAATTTTTCATGGCAAATACATTTTAATAAGAAAAACTTTAAATTTCATTCATAGTATCTTCCGGAAAAAAATTTCCTGAAAATTAGTTCTTTAGTTTCAAACGGGGGATGAGTAGAGGCTCTCTTTAACGGTAATATCCGCAGGAGGTTTCACTTATTAATTATTTTAACCGCCAGCCATTTTGTAGAAACACATTTCTACAGGCAATAATTTTAATACAGACTCAAACGATTTAAATCCAAAAAAGCTGAAATACGATTTTTAAATAAAAGATAATCAGGGTAGTTAGCGACAGAAAGACCTTCATCAATTTCAAAAAAAAAGCTCCGGATAATTTATCCGGAGCTTTCGATTTTCTACGTAGCCCGTAGGGGAATCGAACCCCTGTTTCCAGGATGAAAACCTGGCGTCCTAACCCCTAGACGAACGGGCCATTATTTTGGGAGTGCAAATGTATATGAAAAATCTATTTATGCAAAATATTTTGAAGATTTTCTGCAAAAATTAATCGATCCCATCGCTATCTGCCTGAAAACGAAAGCCTAAACGTTTCCCCGTCTTGATCTGCATGCTTTCACTTGCCGTCTGCATATCCAATACCGACACCTCTTTGATCGCATCAAACGGTGGTGTAAACAAGTCAAAATTTAAACAATACAAAATGCTCGATTCCACGATCGCCTTGATCGCCGCCTCATCAATTACCGAATGGATAAAATCATTGTACAAAAAGCCCAGCTGCCGCTTCCCTTCTGCAAAATAATGATTTTCCTTATTGATGAACACCCGCCCGATCACGTATCCAAGGTCATTCACACGGTTGTACGTGAACGAATCATTTAAAAAGTTGTAAATATTGATGATCCCGCAAAAAGCCCGCGCCTGATCCTCTTTCACATACGAGCTTTTCCATAACTGATGACTTTTATCAAAATCAAAAACGTTGGTATGCATCGCAAAGATCAGCAGATCGCCCGCCACACGCAGCTCAAATTCAAATTCCCCTTTTTCCTTAAACTCAATCACCACACGCTTGTCGGCCGCCGACATTTCTTTTTTCAACTCGGCCGCAATCGACTTCGCTGTCGTTTTCATCACCTTAAATGCATTCAGCGTATTTACATACACATCCTGCTTCATGCTCGATTTTTCTTTGAGCGTTCGTAAGATCAGCTCATGTGGCGTTTGTTTTTCCATGTTTTCGGCTTTTAATGCTTATTTTACCTAGTACGCTTTCGCGAATACAACCCGCTGTGTGGACGGTTTCCCCGAATAAATGCACTTCCCGGCTTCCTGCTTATTGTTTAAAGGGATACAACGGATCGTCGCTTTTGTTTCATCCTTGATCTTTTGCTCCGTTTCCGGCGTTCCGTCCCAATGTGCAAGGATAAACCCGGTTTTTCCTTCCAGCACTTCCTTGAATTCCTCGTATGTATCCACCGTCGTTGTTTTCGCTTCACGCATTGCCAGCGCTTTTTGGTACAGATTATCCTGGATCTGCGTCAGCAAATGCTCCACTTTTGTTTCCAGATCGGCCTGCTGTAAAGTTTCCTTCTCCATCGTATCCCTTCGCGCCACTTCCACCGTTCTGTTTTCCAAATCCCTGCCACCGATCGCAATCCTTACCGGAACACCTTTCATTTCATATTCTGCAAATTTCCAGCCCGGACGCTGATTATCCCTGTCATCGTATTTCACGGAAATGCCTTTCGCCTCCATCGCCTTTTTCATTTTATTTGCCACTTCCGAAATTTGTGCCAGCTGCTCCTCACTTTTATAGATCGGTACGATCACCACCTGGAACGGCGCCAGTTTTGGAGGCAATACCAATCCCTTATCATCCGAATGCGACATGATCAAAGCACCCATCAAACGGGTGGAAACGCCCCAGGACGTTGCCCAAACGTAATCCTGTTTTCCTTCTTTATTGGCAAATTTCACATCAAACGCTTTCGCGAAATTCTGACCCAAAAAGTGGGATGTCCCTGCCTGCAAGGCCTTTCCATCCTGCATCATCGCTTCAATACAGTATGTTTCATCTGCACCCGCAAAACGCTCGTTTGCTGTTTTCAAGCCTTTCAACACCGGCATTGCCATAAATGTTTCTGAAAAATAAGCATACACATCCAGCATTTTCTCCGTTTCAATTATCGCTTCTTCCCTTGTAGCATGGGCCGTGTGGCCTTCCTGCCATAAAAATTCCGTAGTGCGCAAAAACAAGCGCGTACGCATTTCCCAACGCACCACATTCGCCCATTGATTGATCAGGATCGGTAAATCGCGGTACGACTGGATCCAGCCTTTGTAAGTACTCCAGATGATCGCCTCACTCGTAGGGCGCACGATCAGCTCTTCCGATAATTTTGCATCCGGATCAACGATCAGTTTTCCTTTATTGTTCGGGTCCGATTTTAAGCGGTAATGCGTTACCACAGCACACTCTTTTGCAAAACCTTCTGCATTTGTTTCCTCTGCCTCAAACAGGCTTTTTGGCACAAACAGCGGAAAATAAGCGTTCATATGTCCTGTTTCCTTGAACATTTTGTCAAGCGCCTGCTGCATTTTTTCCCATATTGCATACCCGTAAGGCTTTATTACCATGCATCCCTTTACAGCCGAGTGTTGCGCCAGATCGGCTTTTTCAACCAGTTCGTTGTACCATTCCGAATAATTCGCGGCACGCGTTGATAATTCCTTGCTCATAATCTTTTTTTTATGGTATAGTATTTGTAATTTTAATACTTGAAATAAGGCAACAAAAATATAAAATAAACCTTTTACCTTTTCGTTCGTCTATAATATAAATAAAATTAATAGCATCCCCATTTTACTAACAACTACTAAAATGAAAACTTATTTAAGCATTTTTACGATCCTGGCACTTAGCTTCACAGCTTGTACAGCCCCTCAGGGCGCTGCTTCCGGTGCGTATAGCGATGATGTATATTATTCATCAAAAGATGCTTTGGCAGCAAAAGAAAAACAAAAACAAGAGCAGCAGGCAGAAGATCAGAGAAAAGCGGAACAAGCGCAAAGAGAACAAAAAGCGCAGGAAGACGAACAGGCTGCTGCAGCCCGCAACAATGCGAATACCGCTACCGGAACCGATGATTATTACCAGGGATCCGGTCAGGCAACTACTCAAAATGCAGACAATATTACCAATAACTATTATGATCAGCCATTTAATTATGACGATTATTATGATTATGAATACGCTACCAAATTAAGACGTTTCCACAATAACGTTGGTAGCTACGGTTATTACGACGATTATTACACTAACTCCTACTGGTATTCCGGAAACCCTTATAACTATGGTACAAGCGTATACATGGGCTATAATTTCTGGGGCCCGTCTTATTGTTCATACAGCTACTACCCTTCTTATAACTGGTATGGCGGTTATGGCGGTGGATTCGGTGGCGGTTTTGGATACGGCAGCTACGGCTACAACCCATACGGATATGGCGGATATGATCCGTACTACGGAGCTTTCGGTTACAACCCATACGGTTACGGCTACAATCCTTACGGATATGGTAACGGTTATCCGAACAACTATTTTAACAGTTATGATAACAACAGCTATTATTACGGCCCGCGCGGTACAACCGGATCAAACGGAAGAACAACCACACAGCCTACATTGGCACACCGGTATATTTCAGCCGTAGAAAATGAAACTAAAAAGCCATTTACAGAAACTTTCGGCCGTGCAAATAATCCATACATGCAGCCTACAACAGTTCACGATTATATGTCGAGACCAGTAAGCAATACAGTAAGCGATCGCCCTACATACAATGCAAGACCTGCAAATACCACATATACGCCTAATACAGGCAATATGAACGGGACAAAACCGGCGGTAAACGAAACAAGGCCAACATATAATAATTCATCATCGCCAAATACACCGGAACAACGCCCTGTGTATAACAGCAAACCGGCAACACAACCAGCCGCACAGCCTGCAGATAATGATTATTATCAAAAACCACAAACACGCCCGACGCAGCAGCAAACCCGTCCGGTAGAACAGCCAACGCAACAGCAGCCACAATATCAAAGACCTCAAAACGAACGGCCGAGAGAAACCTACCAGGCTCCACAACCAGCTCCGGCCCCTACACCTCATTACAATTCAGGTAGTAGCGGAGGAAGCAGAGGAGGATCTGCTCCTAGTTCCGGCGGTGGAGGATCAAGATCCAGTTCCGGCGGTGGCGGAGGAAGAAGAAGATAATTTTTTTAAGCTTTAGAAATCATGCAAAAACGAATCTTAATATTAGGAATAGGAATGGTATGCGCGTACGCATCGGTTGCTCAAAACGACATTGATGCCATGCGCTACTCACAGCTTACATTTGGCGGAACAGCCAGGTTTGCTTCCATGGCAGGATCCATGGGTGCTTTGGGTGGTGATATCTCCACGCTAAGCTTTAACCCTGCGGGGATCGCTGTTTTCAAAAAAACAGAATTGTCGATCACCCCTTCCATCTTCGCACAAAAAACAACCTCCACATACAATGGCAGCACTGCCGACGATGGCAAGCTAAATTTCAACCTTGGCAACATCGGCTTAGTGGCAACCGCTAATTTAAAAGACAATTCCAGCGGCTGGCAAAATGTGAACTTTGGATTTGGTTACAACCGCACCAATAACTTTCAGACACGTTCCAGCGTGCAGGGCTATAATACAAACAGTTCCCTGCTGGATGTGTTTGTTAACAATGCAAACGGACATGATCCTTCGGAATTTGACCAGTTCTCAACCGGCCTCGCATGGTATACCTACCTGATCAATCCTGCGGATACTACCAGCGATCTGCAATACAATCACGTGATCCCGCATTACGGCGAATACCAGCAACGGTCAATACAATCAAAAGGCTCGATGGGTGAAACGTTTTTTAGCTTTGGTGCCAATTACAAAGACAAATTTCTGATCGGTGCTACCATCGGGTATGTAAATGCGCGTTATGAAGAAGTAAATGAGTATTCCGAAACCGATTTAAAAGATACCATTGCAAATTTTAATTCATTCAACTATACACAAAACCTTACCAGCAAAGGGAAAGGACTCAACTTTAAAGTAGGTGTAATTGTGAAACCTACCGATTGGTTACGTTTAGGAGCTGCCATTCACACACCTACCGTACTCAGCATGTCGGATGTATACAGCAGCACCATGCAGTCGGATCTGGGAGGCGGCGTCACTTACGATACAGCTTCCGCAGAAGGACGTTTTGATTATACGGTTACAACTCCTTTCAGAGCGATCGGAAGCGTTGGATTTGTGATCAATAAAATAGCAGTGCTTAACGCAGAATACGAATATGTGGATTACAGCACCGCCAGATTACATTCTTCACCGGAAGTATTCAGCGATGTAAATTCAACCATCCGCACCAAATATAATTCAACCGGCAATATCCGTGTTGGTGGCGAGATCCGTTTCGATCCGTTTGCTTTCCGTTTAGGATATGCATTGTATGGAAGTCCGTTCCGCAACGGCGAAAACGAAACCGCTGCACGCAACAGCTATACGGCAGGTGTGGGTTACAGACATAACAATTTTTTCCTTGATTTTGCTTACGTACTTACCATGTACCGCGAATACAATTACGTATACGATCCATCGCTTACCACAGCCGTGCAAGGCAATTACAAAAGCTCCAGCTTTATGCTGACTGGTGGTGTACGGTTTTAATTGAACTATTTATTTATATAATAAGCGCCTTTCTGATCTCAGGGAGGCGTTTTTATTTTAGCATATTTTTTACCACTAAGGCAAAAGAAAGTTGGGTGCAGCAACTGTTTTTATTTAGTAGTTTGTTGGTTCACGAGAAACGCGTTTCCGAATATTTATAGTCTTATGTGATCTTAAATTAAAATGTTCCATCTGCGCATATTTCCTATTTTTGCAGAAATAATCTCATCAATGATCAATCTACTCCTGAACAGCCTGCAAAAAAAAGCAGGTATTTTTTTCTTTTCCTTTCTGATTACCGGTTCTTCTTTTTTGACTGCGCAGCCCGAAGTTGATAAAACACACGCAGAGCAGGCTTTTATGACGTATAAAGTACTCGACAAATACCATTATAAACCGCAGATGATGAATGATGACTTATCGCAAAAAATAAATAAAGAGTTTATAAAAGCGCTTGATCCTTCGGGGATTTATTTTACAAAAGCAGACATTGCTGAATTAAAAAGCTGGGATTCAAAGATCGATGATGAAATAAAGAACAAATCGGTTCATTACCTAACGGCGATCTCCGATCTGTATCTCAAAAGGCTGAACCGCGCGGATAGCATCATTACATTCATCACAAACAAACCTTTTGATTTTAATGAAAAGGACACGATCTTTTTTCGCAGTAAACAAACAGAAACAAATTATCCGGCCAATGAAAAAGAGCTGGTAAAACGCTGGACAAAATACCTGAAATACCAAACCTTAAAATACCTGTACACACCAACGGATGAAGACAAAGATCCGTTCTCGGAAGAGATAAAAAACATCCTTGTAAAAGAACCGGAAGCACGCAAAAAAACAGCACTGCGCAACAAACGCATAATCAAGCGTATTACAGAGCATGCCGGTGGTTACAGCGATTACATGGCGTCGCAGTATGTGAATAAGCTGATCTCCGTTTATGATCCGCATTCCTCTTTTTTTTCGGCAACGGAAAAACAAAATTTTGAAGCCATGCTCTCCACAAATGAGCTGACCTTCGGTTTTTATTTTGATGAGAACGAGAATGGAGAGATCGAGATCACCTACTTAACACCGGGTGGTTCGGCCTGGAAATCCAATCAGCTGCACAAAAGCGATGTGGTGCTAAAAATCAAACCGGAGCACGGAAAGGAGATTGATCTTACATCGCTGAGCGCGGATGAGGCAATGGACGAGATGGCGGCATTCAGTGACAACCAGGCGGAATTTACCGTACGCAAAAGCAACGGGGAGATCAAGGATGTGGTGCTGATCAAATCGAAGGTCCGCTCGGAAGAAAATACAGTAAAGAGCTACATTTTAAACGGCGATAAAAAGCTGGGGTACATTTCGCTTCCGAGTTTTTATACCGAGTTTGAAAATAAAACTCCGCTCGGATGCGCAAACGACGTAGCAAAAGAAATTGAAAAATTACAGGAAGAAAATGTGGAAGGCCTGGTGCTGGATCTGCGCTACAATGGCGGCGGATCGGTGGAGGAAGCCATCGGCTTAAGCGGATTATTTATTGATGAAGGACCTTTGTGCATTTACAAATCACGGAACGAAAAACCTTACCTGCTGAAAGATTTTAATCGCGGTACAGCGTACAGCGGCCCTTTGGTAATTTTAGTAAACGGGCTGAGTGCTTCGGCCTCGGAAATTTTTGCTGCATCGCTGCAGGATTATAACAGGGCGGTGATCGTTGGAAGCTCCACCTATGGTAAGGCAACCGGGCAGGTGATTATCCCGCTGGACACAACATACACGCTGCCCGAAATTATGGCAGGCGCATTAGGCGGAAAAACCAGCAAGCTGGGTTATATTAAAATCACTACGGAAGGTTTTTACCGCGTAACAAATGCCACACATCAGAAACGCGGTGTTTCACCGGATGTAAATTTACTGGAGCCTTATTTTTATGAGGAGTACAAAGAAGCATCAAATGAATTTGCACTCTCCAACGACAGCATTTCAAAAAAGGTAATGTATACGCCGCTTCCGGCATTGCCTGTGGCTGCATTGAAGCAAAAAAGCGAAAGCCGCCTGCAGAACAACCCGAATTATGTACGCTTAAAAAAGATCAATGATTCACTGAGCCAGCAGGCAACCGTGGAAGAAAAATACATCCTGAACCCACAATTCTTTAAGAAGAATGAAAAGGTAACGCAGCAATTACTGGATGACATGGAAAAGAATTTATACGATTCAACCACCACGTTTACGGTAACCAACAACGCCTATGATCAAAAGCTGAATAACTTTGACGAGTCCGGCAAAGAGATCAATGAGCGATCACTGAAAACGATCAGGGAAGATATATATATTGAGGAAGTTTACTTCGTATTAAAAGATTTAATTACTTTTGGCAAAACTCAATAAAACCACTACTAAATTTATCTACAAATGAAAAAAACTACTCTGCTGACAATTGTCATGATTGCACTTTTCAGCGTTTCCGGCTTTGCTCAGTCTGCCGGTGACTACATGGACAAAATGTCAAAAGAATTCAAAGATATTTCCGCAGACATGTGGGATTATACAAGTGCGGTTGCACATGGAAAAAGCGCGCGCAAAGTAGAGAACAGGAGAAAAGATGTGTTAAAATCCAACAAGGATGCACAAACGAAGATCAAAGGCATGGGCGCTTTTGAAGGCGATAATACGTTGAAAGATTCGGTGCTTGCTTTTCTTACATTGAGCTACAACGTGATCAATTACGATTACGCCAAGATCGTGGACATGGAAGATATCGCCGAACAGTCGTATGATGCGATGGAAGCATATTTGCTGGCGCAGGAAAAAGCAAATCACAAGCTGGATGCTTCCGGTGAAATGATTGATGTGCAATACAAAGATTTCGCAAAAAAGCATGGCATCACGCTGACGGAGAATGAAGATAAATTGGAGAAAAATTTAAAGATCGCCGGTGCGGCTTTTAAATACTACAATGTACCTTACCTGATCTTTTTTAAAGCATACAAACAGGAAATGTACATGATCGATGCTTTGAATAAGAACGATGTAAATGCACTGAAACAAAATGCGGATGCGCTTGCAAAAGTTTCTGATGAAGGTTTGGCAAAGCTGGATACAATGAAAGCATTTAAAGGCGATAATACCTTAAAGCTTGCTTGTAAAGACATGCTGGAGTTCTACAAAAAAGAAGCGACAGCAAAGATCCCGGTAATCGTGAATTTTGCAGTTAAAAAAGAGAACTTCGATAAGATCAAAGCAGCGATGGATGCAAAGGATGCAAAATCAAGAACAAAGGAAGATGTGGATTCTTATAATACAGCCGTAAATGATTTTAACAAAGCTTCGAACGACTATAACGCCGTGAACAACGAGTTGAATACAAACAGGACAAACTTACTGAACAAATGGAACACCAGCGTTGCTAGCTTTTTAGACAAGCAGGTGCCGAAATCGAAATAATTTCAGGAATACAATTTATAAAAGCCCTGTTGGATTAAATTCCGGCAGGGCTTTTTTTGAGGCGATTTTTTTTACCACTAAGGCACGAAGAACACGGAGAACACGAAGCTTCTGTTCAGGAATAGTTTGTTGGGTGGCACGCTACGCCCAACGAAGAAAGAACACAACCCAACAAAGCCACAGATTCACAGATTTTTTTACTTAAAATCGATTACACAGATAAATCGCTTTGCGATTTTATCTGTGTAATTTTTCATCGCTTTTTTATCTGTGAATCTGTGGCGACTTTCTCCGATCTGTTGGGCGTAGCATCCAACGAGTTTACACACGCCCCATCTCGACTCCGCTCGAACTGACAAACACTCTAACAAAAAAATGGAAACGGATCATCAACTGTCATATCGAGCGGAGTCGAGATAGACAATATCAATAACTTAAAGAAACACACAGCAACACGCCTCTCCTTATGTTTTCTTTGTGCCTTATGTGGTTGATTTTTTTATTTTTCAGCAAAAAAAAGAGCGTTCAACATGAACGCTCTTTCTAAAATTATTTTTTGATGACTATGCCTTTTCAGCAACTTTGCCGGTTAAAATTTCAGCATCTACCAAAATTCTTCCGCAATGCTCACATACGATCACTTTTTTGTGTGTACGGATGTCCAATTGACGTTGAGGCGGGATTTTGTTAAAGCAACCACCGCAAGCATCGCGCTGAACAGTTACAACACCCAGACCGTTCATCACGTTTCCGCGGATCCGTTTGTAAGCATTTAATAAACGCTCTTCGATCAATGCTTCAGAAGCTTTTGATTTTTTCAACAATGATTCTTCTTCTTTCTCAGTTTCAGCAACAATTTCGTTCAGCTCTTTTTGTTTCAGCTTCAGATCTTTTTGTCTTTCTTTTAATTCTTCTTCCGATTGACCAATAATTTCTTTTTTGGTAATAATGCTCGCTTTGTATTCTTTAATACGTTTTTCAGCCAATTGGATCTCCAGGTTCTGGAACTCGATCTCTTTGGTGATTGCATCGTACTCACGGTTGTTACGTACTTTACCTTGTTGTGCTTCGTATTTTTTGATCAATGCAGCTGCATCTTTCATTACGTTCTTTTTCTCAGTAATGCCTTCTTCCAGCGTTTTTAATTCTTCGCTCAGGTTATTGGTACGGGTTTCAAGTCCTGCAACAATATCTTCAAGGTCTCTTACTTCTAAAGGCAATTCACCTCTTACAGTTCTGATCTTGTCGATTTTTGAATCAATTACTTGCAATTCAAACAAGGTTCTTAACTTTTCCTCTACAGAAATATCGTCAGTTTTAGTTTTTGCCATCTTATAAATAGTTTATTGGATTTGTATTGATTTTTGACAAATGGAGTGCAAATGTACTAAATTTTTTGTTCAAAATCTCATAAAATAATTCGCTTGTAAACTGCTCACTTTCATAATGCCCGATATCCGCAATAACAATGCGATTTTCGGCATCAAAAAACTGGTGGTATTTGTAGTCAGCAGTTACAAAAATATCCGCTCCGGCGCCAATCGCATTTGGCAGTAAAAAACTGCCCGAACCACCGCAAATAGCCACCTTTTTCACCTTTTTATCACGCAAAGCAGTATAACGCACCGATTGAGCCTTCATTACCGACTTTAAACCGGCTAAAAAGTCCATTTCAGTAGTTTCCGCAGTCAATTCCCCAATAATTCCGCTTCCCACATATTGATTGCTGTTTGCCAGCGGCAAAATATCATAAGCCACTTCCTCGTATGGGTGTACGCTGAACATGGCTTTCAGGAGTTTTCCCTCCAAATGTGCGAGATAAATTACCTCCGTTTTTACTTCTTTTTCATGATGCTGTTTTCCGATCTCCCCCACAAAAGGATTAGCACCGGCGTTTGCCCGGAAAGTGCCCGTACCATCGCTGTTAAAGCTGCATTCGTCATAATTGCCGATTTGTCCTCCTCCTGCCGCAAATAAAGCAGCGCGCACCTCTGCAGCAGCGCTTTCCGGGCTAAAAACAACCAGCTTTTTTAAGGCGCCCTTTTGCGGTGCCAGGATCGAGCAGTTGATTAGCCCCAGCTTTTCAGCGATCTTGCCATTTACACCGTTCGATACATTATCCAGGTTGGTATGTGCCGCGTAAATCGCAATATTATTGCGGATGGCTTTAATAATGACCCGCTCCACGTAATTTTTACCGTTAAATTTTTTCAGGCCCGAAAATACGATCGGGTGATGCGCGATCACAAGATTACAACCCCTGGCGATGGCTTCATCCAGCACATCCTCCGTACTGTCGAGGCAGATCAGGGCCGCCGTAATCTCCATATCGGGCGAACCGCAAATGAGCCCGGCATTGTCATAACTTTCCTGGTAAGCAAGCGGTGCAATGGATTCGAGGTGATCGGTAATTTCTTTTAAAAGCATGGATCCGTTTTTTTACAAAGATACAAATCTCTTGTACAGATAGCGAACAGGAATAAAACTACGAATCTATGGATCTACCAAATACCAATTTGTACTAATATACTAATCTGTGCGCTTTCTGTGTTTGTTTAACTTTATTCTAATTTACTTCGGCACCATCAGTCAGTACTAACAACTAAAGACTTCAGAGGAAATACTCCTTCATTTGAAAAAAACTGTATTTTTAAGCAATGAAGTTTTTACGAATCCTTGCATTTCCTATTTCATTCCTTTACGGGATAGTATTGGCATTGCGCAATAAAATGTATGACTGGGGCATCTTTTCCTCCAGGGAATTTGAGGTTCCGGTAATTTCCATCGGCAATTTATGCGTGGGCGGAACCGGCAAAACGCCGCATATTGAGTATTTGGTGCGCTTATTAAAAACGGAATTTTATGTAGCTACGCTCAGTCGCGGTTACGGGCGTAAAACCAAAGGATTTCTATTGGCCGATACCCAAACTACAGCAAACGATATTGGCGACGAACCCTTACAATTCAAGCGAAAATACAGCAATATCCGCGTGGCAGTGGATGCAAAACGGGTAAACGGAATTGAGCAGCTGCAAAAAAATTATCCTTCCCTGCAAGCTATTTTACTGGATGATGCTTTTCAGCACCGGGCGGTAAATCCGGGATTATCAATGTTATTAACAGATTACAGCAAAATTTACAAGCACGATTATGTAGTGCCTACGGGCAGCCTGCGCGAATTCAGGAGTGGTGCCACCCGTGCGGATATTATCATTGTTACAAAATGCCCGAAAATTTTATTGCCGATCGAGCGCAAACGCCTGATCAGCGAACTAAAGCCGATGCCACACCAACGCGTGTATTTTTCGTACATTAAATACGGTGATTTTTTACCGCTGAACGGCGAGCAGAAAAATCCATTTTCCAAAGAATTTTATTTTGAGCGCAATTATTCCATGATCCTGCTGACGGGAATTGCCAATACTTCATCGCTGGAATATTACTTAAAAGACAAGGTAAAAAACATGGAGCGGATGAAATTTCCGGATCATCACCGGTTTACCGGAAATGATATTGAGAATGTTAAAAAAATATTTAATAATATTGCAGCCGCAAATAAAATTATATTGACGACGGAAAAGGATGCGATGCGACTGAAAAACCCTGAATATGCAGAGGCGTTGAAAGATCTCCCCATTTTTTACATTCCAATAGAAATTGATTTTCACGACAAGGACAAAGAGCAATTCAACGAACAAATAGTACATTATGTTAGAGCAAATCAAAAGTACGGCAGCGTATATTCAAAGTAAAATCAGTTTTCAGCCGGAGATTGGAATTATATTGGGAACAGGCCTTGGCGGGCTTGTGAAAGAGATCAACATCAAACACACGATCGCGTATGAAGAGATCCCGAACTTCCCGGTTTCAACGGTGGAAGGGCATTCCGGCAAGCTGATCTTCGGTGAGCTGGGCGGCAAAAATGTAGTGGCCATGCAGGGCCGTTTTCATTTTTATGAAGGATACAACATGCAGGAAGTGACATTCCCGGTGCGTGTGATGAAATTTTTAGGCATTCAGAAATTGTTTCTTTCCAATGCTTCCGGCGGCGTTAATGCAAATTTTTCGGTAGGTGACCTGATGATCATCAACGACCATATTAATTTTTTTCCGGAGCATCCGCTGATCGGTAAAAACATCAAAGAGCTGGGGCCGCGTTTCCCGGATATGAGCGAAGCATATAGCAAAGAGATCATCGCGAAAGCGAAAAAAGTAGCAGCGGACAACAACATAGAAGTACAGGAAGGCGTATACCTGGGCTTATCCGGGCCAACGTTTGAAACGCCTGCAGAATACCGCATGGTGCACCGCATGGGTGCTGATGCAGTAGGAATGAGCACCGTGCCCGAAGTAATTGTAGCACGCCACATGAACATTCCGTGTTTCGCCATCTCCATCATTACTGATTTAGGCGTAGAAGGAAAAATTGTGGAAGTAACACATGAAGAAGTGCAACACGTGGCAGCATTGGCGGAAAAGAAAATGACGCTGATCATGAAAGAGCTGATGAAGGAGCTTTAAAAAGTTCAAAGTTTAAAGTTCAAAAGTTTAAAGTTTGCTGTGTGTGCTCCTTCGGAGCGTTTTTTTACCACGAAGGCACTAAGAAAAAGGAGAAAAAAAGAAGGAGCTTAACAGGTTTTGCTCACAAACCAAAAACATATAGTTCGGGTATTGCCCCCTCTCATGCGGAGAGGGGATGAAGGGGAGAGGTGTCTACACAAATTGGTATATTAGTAAATATTGGTATTTAGTAGATGTAAATTTCATTATCTTTATAGTAAAGAATTTTTAAAATGAAAAGATCTTTACTTTTTTTATCCACGCTCATCCTTTCTGTGATCGCGGCATCTGCACAAACACATAGCATTGCTCCTACTTCATCCGACATTCCGGCAATGGAGCAAAAAGCACAAACCGCAAGATCAAGATCGCTTTTATCCGGCGCTGCCAATAATTATGATCTTAAATATCACCGTTGCGAATGGTGGGTGGACCCCGCCGTGGATTGGATCAAAGGCGTTATCACTTCTTATTTTTTACCAACCGTAAGCGGGTTCAATACCATGCAATTCGATCTGGATAATACATTCACCATCGATTCCATCAAATACCACAACACCACTTTATCTTACTCACAACTTACCGGCGATATTTTACAATTAAATTTTGCAGGCACATTGCCAATGAACGTGTTGGATTCTGTAACGGTATGTTATCACGGAATGCCGCCAAATACAGGCTTTGGTTCGTTTGTGCAAACCACGCACGGCGATTTGAATACACCGGTGATCTGGACCTTATCGGAACCATTCGGTGCAAAAGACTGGTGGCCCTGTCATCAAAACCTGAACGACAAAGTGGATTCCCTGGATGTGATCGTGACCACGCCACAAGCTTACCGGGTGGCCAGCAACGGGCTTTTAAAATCGGAAACGACTGTAGGAATTAATAAAATTTATCATTGGCAAACGCATTACCCGATCGCTGCATACCTTGTGGCCATTGGCGTTACCAACTATGCTTATTATTCGGATTACGTTCCGCTTTCCAACGGCGATTCCATTGAAGTATTAAATTACGTTTACCCGGAAGACTTACTGGACGCGCAATCGCAGACGCCTGACATTATCAATGTTATTAAATTATACGACAGCCTAACCATTACTTATCCTTTTGCGGCGGAAAAATACGGTCATGCCGAATTTGGCTGGGGCGGCGGAATGGAGCACCAGACGATGAGTTTTGTGGTGGCATTTAATCATTCACTCATCGCACACGAATGCGCCCACCAATGGTTTGGCGATCACGTAACGCTCGGCAGCTGGCAGGACATTTGGCTGAACGAAGGATTTGCTACGTATTTTGAAGGATTGACGGAAGAATTTTTATTCCCGGCCACCTGGCAAAACTGGAAACAAGACAAGATCAGCAGCGTTACGTCGCTGCCAAATGGTTCCGTTTTATGCGATGATACCACTTCTGTGAGCCGCATTTTTGATGGCAGGCTTACTTACAACAAAGGCTCTTATTTATTGCACATGCTCCGCTGGAAATTGGGCGATGCGAACTTTTTTACGGCATTAAAAAATTATCAGAATGCGCCGAACCTTGCCGGGAATTATGCAAAAACACCGGACTTAAAAGCACACCTGGAAGCTGCAAGCGGACAAAACCTGACCAGCTTTTTTAACGAGTGGTATTACAACCAGGGTTATCCTTCTTACCAATTATTATGGGGACAATCGGGCGGCGCGGTAACGCTCACAATCGGGCAAACACAATCGGATCCATCGGTTTCATTTTTCGAAATGCCTGTGCCTGTTAAGTTTCATGGCGCCACACAGGATACCGTCATTGTTTTTGACCACACCTTTTCGGGACAAACATTTACGGTTAACATCAATTTTGCCGTAGAAAATCTACAATTCGATCCGGATCTGTGGATCTTATCAGCGCACAATTCCGTTGTAGGCATTGCGGATTATCGCCTGCTGGATGACGAAGTATTGGTATACCCGAATCCTGCAGTGAACTCACTTAATTTACAATTCCGTGTAAAAGACATTAACAACCTGAGTATCGAAATGTATGATGTGACCGGCAGAAAAGTAAGCGCCGAATTACAATACATTACGCCGGGAAGTACTACCAAACAGTTGGATATTACAACTCTCAGCAGAGGTGTTTATGAATTAAAAATTGTGGGGAAAGAGCTGAATTATACACAACGAATTGTTAAGCAATAGGTACAAACCTCTCCCCTTCATCCCCTCTCTTGTGGAGAGGGGGCAATACTTGAGCTGTGTATTTTGGTTTGTGAGCAAAGCTTATTAAGAACAAATTTTTTTCCTTCTTTTTTTTTCTCCTTTTTCTTAGTGCCTTAGTGGTAAAAAAAACAATCGCGCAAGCGATCCACACAGCAAACTTTGAACCCTTGAACTTTAAACTTTGAACTCTTTTTTTCGTATCTTTCGTGCTTTAAATTTCAAAAATTAAAATGAGCATTTACGAGAAATACGAGGCAGTGATCGGTTTAGAGGTCCATACTCAATTATCCACCAAAAGCAAAGCATACGCATCCGATTCAACCGAATATGGTGTGTTACCAAATACCAATGTGAGCGTGATCTCCTTAGGTCATCCCGGCACATTGCCAAAATCAAACAAACGCGTGATCGAATATGCCGTGCGTTTAGGATTAGCCGTAAAAAGCCAGATCCGCGAAGTGAATGAATATGCGCGTAAAAATTATTTCTACGCCGATCTTCCGAAAGGCTACCAGATCACGCAGGACAAAACTCCCATCTGTACCGGCGGTTACATCACGATCAAACAAGACGACGGCACTGAAAAAAACATCAACATCACCCGCATTCACATGGAAGAAGATGCCGGAAAAAGCATCCATGACATTGATCCTTCCGATACGCTGATCGATTTGAACCGTGCAGGCGTTGCCTTACTGGAAATTGTAAGCGAGCCGGAACTCCGCAGTGGCGAAGAAGCCTACAAATATTTAACAGAAGTACGCAAGCTGGTACGTTACCTGGATATTTGCGACGGAAACATGGAAGAAGGCAGCATGCGCTGCGATGCCAACGTATCGGTACGATTGAAAGGTGCGACTGAATTTGGGAAACGTACGGAAACAAAAAATATGAACTCGATCCGCAACGTACAACGCGCCATCGAATACGAAGTAAAACGCCAGATCGAAGCGATTGAGAACGGTGAAACAATTTCGCAGGATACACGCAGCTTTGATGCGGTAGCCGGAACAACATTTGTATTGCGCAGCAAGGAAATGGCAAACGATTACCGCTATTTTCCGGAACCGGATCTGCAGCCTGTAATTGTTACAGAGGAATACATCGCGAAAGTAAAAAGCACCTTGCCTCCATTGCCAAACGACTTGTTCAAAAAATACACAGCGCTTGGATTATCCGCGTATGATGCAGGTGTATTAACGGATTCAAAAGAAATTGCTTTATTTTTTGAAGATATTATCGCCAATACAAAAAATGTAAAATCGGCTTCCAACTGGCTCACCGTGCAGGTAAAAGCGTATCTGAACGACAATGCTTTGCATATTTCGGATTTTAAAGTTCCTGCAGAGCGTATTGCGCAACTGGTTGATTTTATTGATACGGGCAAGGCAAGCCACACGATCGCGATCCAGAAAATATTTCCGAAAATGCTGGAAGAGCCAACAAAAACTCCTGCACAAATTGCAGAAGAAAATAACTGGATCCAGGAAAGCGACAGCAGCGCATTAACGGAATTTGCCAAACAGGCCATTGCTAAATTCCCTGATAAAGTAGCCGCTTACAAAGCTGGCAATGCCAATTTATTAGGGTTATTCATGGGCGAGATGATGAAATTATCAAAAGGAAAAGCCGATCCGAAAATGGCAAACGAACTGGTCAAAAAATTACTCGACGAATAAATCTGATACACTTTGATACACATAAAAATTTAAAATAAAATCACACAATGAAATTCAACCGTTTATTTTTTGCACTTCCAATTGCACTGTTAGCAGCATGTTCCGGCAACACCTCCTCATCAACAGGCTTCGAGCTGAAAGGAAAATTCAGTAATTCACACAACGAAAAAATATACCTGGAACAACTTTCCTCGGAAGGCATCCAACCAATGGATACAGCCCAGATCGATGAAAAAGGAGAATTTACGATCACGGCTCCGGTCAAAGAAATAGGATTTTACAGATTACGGATCAGCGATAAAAACTTCGCAACACTTATCCTGGATGCAAACCAGCATGTAACTGTAACCGGCGATGCACAGGATCTGGGAAATACATATACCGTGGATGGTTCGCCCGAATCAAAATTATTCTGGGATGTTAACCAGGCTTCCATTAAAAATTACGGCAAGCGCGATTCACTTCAAAAAGTATTTCAAACGTTTGCAGCCACTGCCGGTAATGATACAACCCGCATCGACTCCATGAGCAACACCATGGAAAAACCGTATACCGAGCTGGTTACAGCACACAACAAATATTTGCAGGATTTTATTACAAAAAATTCCACTTCGTTTGCAGCATTAGCAGCGATCCAGCAATTAACGCCGGATGAATTTATTGATACCTATATCAAACTGGATGCAGCTTTGTTTGCAAAATATCCAAACTCTTCCTACATCAAAACTTTCCACGAAAGTGTGGCTTCGCAAAAAAAACTAGCGATCGGCACTCCGGCTCCGGAAATTGAAATGAACAATGTATTTGGCAAACCACTTGCGCTTTCTTCCCTGAGAGGAAAAGTAGTGCTGGTTGATTTCTGGGCGTCGTGGTGCGGCCCTTGCCGTGCCGAAAATCCAAACGTAGTGAAAGCATACGGCATGTATAAATCAAAAGGATTTGAAGTGTTCAGCGTATCGCTCGACCGTGATGAAGACAAATGGAAAGCCGCCATTCAAAAAGATGGCCTGGCCTGGCCAAATCATGTGTGCGATTTTAAAGAATGGCAATCACCGGTTGTGAAGCTGTATAATTTTAACGGAATTCCGTCCAATGTACTGATCGATAAAAACGGGAACATTCTGGCAAAAAATTTACGCGGGGAAGATTTGGAAAAAAAATTAGCGGAGATCTTTAAATAGAATTTCCGCCAACACAAAAACAGATGAAGCTAAACCTCTCCTACCCGCTTTTTTTAAGATCATTTTGCAAGTGCCTGCCGCCTGTTGCATTGCTTATTTTATTTTTTCATTCCGCTCCACTGTCGGCGCAGACGTACTTTCAGCAGGAAGTGAATTACACCATCCATGTAAAATTAGATGATGTAAACGATGAGCTTACCGCAGATGAAAGCATTGAATACATCAATAACTCGCCTGCCGATCTTACTTTTATTTACATGCATTTATGGGCGAATGGCTACAAAGATAATTCCACACCGCTTGCCAAACAAAAGCTGGAGAACGGCGAAACCAATTTTTATTTTTCAAAAGAAGAAGACCGCGGGTACATCGACAAGCTCGATTTTAAAGTGGATGGCAAACCCGTGAAATGGGAATTGCTGAAAGACAGTATCGACATCTGCAAAATGTATTTGAACGAACCCTTGAAAAGCGGCAGCAAAATTACCATCACCACCCCTTTTCACGTAAAAATTCCATCCGGACTTTTCTCCCGTTTGGGCCACATCGGGCAATCCTACCAGATCACGCAGTGGTATCCAAAACCGGCGGTATACGATCGCCATGGCTGGAATTACATGCCATACTTAAACCAGGGCGAATTTTATTCGGAGTTCGGAAGCTTTGATGTAAGCATTACCGTTCCGCGCAATTATGTGCTGGGCGCTACCGGCGACATGGTGGATGGCGAAAAGGAAACAGCATGGCTCAATGATAAAGTGCATGAAACCGAAGCAATAGAAGCGTATGACAAGGATGACCTGGATTTTCCAAAATCTGATAGCATTACCAAAACACTGCGCTTCAAACAACAAAATGTACACGACTTTGCATGGTTTTGCGACAAGCGCTATCATGTGCTGAAAGGCGAAGTGATGACACCGCACACCAAACACAAAGTCACCACATGGATCATGTTTACCAATGCAGAAGGCAATTACTGGAAAAATGCCATTCCGTACATGAACGATGCGATCTATTATTATTCGTTGTGGAACGGCGATTATCCTTACAATCATTGTACTGCAGTGGATGGCACCATCAGCGCCGGAGGCGGCATGGAATATCCGAACATTACCGTGATCGGTTCATCCGGCAGCGCATTCCAGCTGGATGTAGTGATCACGCATGAAGTGGGACACAACTGGTTTTACGGCATGTTAGGCTCCAATGAACGCGCCCATGCCTGGATGGATGAAGGCATCAACTCCGCAAATGAATTACGTTACGTGGAAACAAAATATCCGGATCAGAAACTGATTGGTAACAGCGGATTGATGAGCACGCTCGGAAGTGCATTTGATCTCAACCGTTACAAACACAAATCGGAATATTATTACACCTATTTGCTTTCTGCCGCCAAAAATGAGGATCAGCCGATTGAAGCACCGGCATACGATTACACCGAATTAAATTACGGCGGCGATGTATATTCAAAAACAGCGATCGTTTTTGATTACCTGAAAAAATATTTGGGTGATGAAAAATACGATGCTGCCATGCAAAAATATTTTGAAGAATGGCATTTCAAACATCCTATGCCGGAAGACTTCCGCAAGGTAATGGAACGCGAAACCGGGAAAGATCTGAGCTGGTTCTTTGATGGAATGATCAACTCCACAAAAAAACTGGATTATAAAGTTACCAGCGTGCATCACCGCGATGATGGCTCCTGGGAGATTGGCGTAAAAAACACCGGCGACATCAAAGGGCCGGTAATTATTTACGGAATAAAAGATAAAAAACTGGTGGGTGAAGTGATGTACGAAGGTTTTGATGGTAAGAAAATACTGGGCTTCCCGCCTTCGGATGTTGATTATTTTAAAATTGATTATACCGAGAACATGCCGGAGATCAACCGCGATAACAACACTATTTACACCCGCGGTATTTTCAAAAAAACGGAACCGTTCAAGCTGCAATTTCTCGGCAGTCTTGATGATCCGGATAAAACACAATTATTTTTTACGCCGGTAGCGGGTTGGAATAATTACAACAAATGGATGTTCGGACTTGCATTTTATAACAGCGTTGCACCGCAGAAAAAATTTGAATTTGAGCTGATGCCGATGTACAGCTCCACCACAAAAGATCTGGCAGGTTACGGACGGATCGCCTACAATATTTTTCCGAAAGGAAATGTGTTCCAAAAAATTTCCATCGGCGGAACAGCCACACGCTATGCCTATTCCAACGATCCGTTTGATATGAATTTTAACAAGCTAGCGCCGGAATTAAACATCGAATTCAAAAAAAGAAGAGCGCGCAGTCCGTTTACACACACGCTGCGTTACCGCAACATCAGCATTATCCAGGATTCATACAAAGGCAATTACGATTTTACGCCTACTATTTATTCGCGCGATACCTTGCATTTCAACTTCAATGATCTTACCTATAAATTCGCCATGAGCGATGCCATCAATCCATTTAGCATTGCAGTAAATTTTCAGGAAGGGCAAAAAATGATGAAAACATCACTCACAGCCAATTACAGTTACAAATTCCGGAAAAAGAACAAAGGCATTGATGTACGTGTTTTTGCAGGAACATTTTTGGGAACAAAAGCAATTGATGCGGGTCCGTATCGCTTCCGCATGAGCGGGTTCAGAGGTTACCAGGATTATTTATACGACAATATTTATTTAGGCCGTACAGAAACCGACGGCGTGCTTGCCAACCAGTTTGTGGAAGGCGATGGCGGATTTAAATTTTATTCACCACTCGGGCAAACCTCTAAATGGCTTGCTGCACTGAATGTGAAATCATCACTCGGCACTTTAAAAATTCCGGTGAACCTGTACGGTGATCTTGGAACCTGCGCGTCAGATGGCATCAATACAGAAAAAGTATTGTACGATGCCGGTGTATGTTTATCCATCAAAAAAAATGTTTTTGAAATTTATTTTCCCCTGCTGATCTCGAAAGACATGCAGGATTACAAAAAAGCAAATAACCTTTCTTACCCGGAAACAATACGGTTTACACTCAATCTTAATTTAGTGAACCCATTTGATTTGGTCAGAAATTTTTCTTTATAAACAACCATTGAAAGCAAATAAAAAAATATATTTCGCATCCGATTTTCACCTCGGCGTTCCTTCTTTCGAAGAAAGCATGAAGCGCGAAAAACTTATCGTGCAGTGGCTCGACGAAGTAAAAAACGATGCAGAAGAAATTTATTTAATGGGCGATGTGTTTGATTTTTGGTTCGAATACAAACACGCTGTTCCAAAAGGCTACATACGCCTGTTAGGCAAGCTTGCAGAAATAACCGACTCCGGCATTCCTGTTTATTTTTTTACCGGCAATCACGATATGTGGCTGTTCGATTACCTGCCGCAACAGCTTGGCGTTACCATTTACCGCGAGCCAATTACGAAAATATTCAACAATAAAAAATTCTATTTAGGCCATGGTGATGGGCTCGGGCCCGGCGACCGCGGATATAAATTCATTAAAAAAGTGTTTGCAAATAAAGTCTGCCAATGGCTGTTTGCACGCATTCATCCCAATTTAGGATTGGGCATCGCCAATTTCTGGTCGCGCAAAAGCCGTCTTTCCAACGGACCGAAAGATGAACGATTCCATGGCGAAGAAAATGAATGGCTGGTGATCTACGCAAAAGAAGTGTTGCAAAAAGAGCATTTCGATTATTTTATTTTCGGGCACCGCCACCTTCCGCTGGATATTAAATTACCGGACAGCAGCCGCTACATTAATCTTGGCGAATGGGTACATTACAATACCTATGCGGTGTTCGACGGCGAAACACTTTCCCTTTTAAATTACAAAAAATAGCATCATCTTTGTTATGTGCTTCGCACGCACATGTATTTAAAAAAACAAACTAAAAATCAATCCCATGAAAAAAACATTTTCAGCTGCAATGATCCTATTGGTATTTTTTGCAGGCAGCATCATTGCTCAAAACGGAGCGCAAATTGAGTACAAATTAACATCCGCTGACAAGAACATTAACGGAACCATGAAAATTTATTTTTCCGGACAAAATACCCGTACGGAAATGAGCATGATGGCTCCACAAATGCCGGGTGGCATTTCAAAGATCAGCATTATTAAAAGCGATAAGCCAAGCACTATTTATTCGCTGGATCAAAAAAGCAAAACATACACCACTGCAGAAACAAAACCGGCAACAGCTGCTCCTACTGACAACACACCTGTTACTGTAAAAGTGATCGGGAAAGAAAAAGTGGGAAAATACAATTGTACGCACGCGCAGGTTACAAGAGGGAAAGAAACATCAGACTACTGGACGACAACTGAAATTGCAGATTTTGATAAATACAGGAAAGCCGACAGCAAAAATAAATTCATGGGAAACGATGGCACACAAGCTGCATTGGCGAAAAACGGTGCTGATGGCTTTATCGTAAAAAGCGTGACCAAAGATCAACGCGGAATGGAAATGACCATGGAGCTTGTTTCCTTTGAAAAGAAAGACATTGCAGCAAGCCTGTTTGAAATTCCTGCAGATTATAAACTTGCTGCTGCCGGAACAGGTGCACCAACAGCACCGGCTATCGATGCAGCAAAATTACAAAACATGACACCGGAAGAACGCGCGAAATATGTGGAGGAGTTGAAAAAACAGTATGCCGCTCCAGGCGGGAATAAATAGTCTTTAGTAGTTAGATGCTAGTAAAGCTATTCTTATTCAGGGCTGCCATTCCACACCTGTTGCGGGATCGGTTAATTAATTACTGATATAATAAATTCATAAAAAATCCCCGCATTGATTTGCGAGGATTTTTTCATGAAACATCAAATATTTCTTTCACACACAGCCTAAAGACTAACTACTAAAGACTAAATACTTCTTAACCAATCTTCTGCACCAGATCACTGATCCTGTTCGAATAACCAAACTCATTATCATACCAACCGATCACCTTGGTCATGTTCCCCACCACCGACGTAAATTCAGCATCAAAAATACAGGAGTGCGGATTACCAACAATATCAATCGATACGATCGGATCTTCCGTGTATTCCAGAATTCCTTTCAGTTCATTTTCCGCCGCTTTTTTAAATGCCGCATTGATCTCTGCTACCGTTACTTTCTTTTTTAGTACACAGGTAATGTCCGTTAACGAACCATCAGGCACCGGTACGCGCATTCCGCAACCGCCGAATTTTCCATCCAGGTGCGGGAATATTTTTGTAATTGCTTTTGCAGCTCCCGTGGATGTTGGAATAATAGAAACCGCCGCCGCACGAGCCCTCCGCAAATCCCTGTGAGGTGCGTCATGCAGGCGCTGATCGCCGGTATACGAGTGAACCGTAGTAATGTAACCATCTTCCAATCCCCAGTTATCATCCAGGATCTTGATCAATGGCGCTGCACTGTTGGTGGTGCAGGAAGCATTTGAAATAATTACATCCTCATTTGTCAGAATACTGTCATTGATCCCCAATACCACTGTTTTAATATCATTGCTGTTGGCCGGAGCCGAGATGATCACTTTGCGTGCTCCCGCGGTAATGTGTTTTCCGGCAGTTTCCTTCGTCAGGAAAAATCCGGTCGATTCAATCACCACATCAATCCCCAACTCTTTCCAGGGAAGGTTAGCAGGATCCTTTTCGGCATACACCGTAATTTTTTTCCCATTCACGATCAATGCATGCTCTTCGTGCTTAATATCCGCACGGATGATCCCATGCACCGAGTCGTATTTTAAAAGATGTGCAAGCGTTTTACTATCCGTTAAATCATTGATCGCAACAACCTCTATATTTTCTTTTTCAAGCATCACCCGGAACGAAACTCTTCCGATACGCCCAAATCCATTGATGGCAACTTTTATCTTTTTCATTTTATTAAATTTTATGTAAAGATAATTGAAATAGCGAAAAGCTAAATCAAACAAATGTTAATAATAAATGAGGATCCGGACTTTATACATAACTCCTTTTAAGAACGTCATTGCGAGGAACGAAGCAATCTCACACCAGCGCCTCAATTAAATGAGATTGCCGCGAGTAAAAAGCCCTCGCAATGACGGAAAAATCAAGCATTGCAAACACAGTCTAACATCCAACATCTAATACTCCAACATCTAACAAATAAAAACAAAAAGCCCGGAATTAAAAATTCCGGGCTTCTGTGAAAATGTGTTATTGACTATTCAGTAATGATCAGTTTTTTCGTGATCGACTCGTTGCCTACCGAAAGGCGTACAAAATAAATTCCGTTTCTCAGGTTTTGATTTTGTTTGGAGATCACCACATTGTAATCACCTTCCGGTTGTCCGGAAGCAGATTGTACATAGACTGTTTTACCCAATACATCCGTTACCGTGATCTTCGTATCCGCTTTTTTATCAAGATGATAAGCAATAGTGCTGTTCTCACTTGTAGGGTTAGGGAAGATCGACAGGCTGTAAGCCGATGATATATTTTCATTGATCCCCACAACACCTGCAATATTGATATTATCCAGGTACACGTTATTACTTGCAATACCCGATGTATATTCAAATTTAAAACGAACGTTCGACGTTGCAAACGCAACCGGGATCGATACCGTTTTTAAATCCCATACGGTAGAAGCATCAGGAGCAAAAGAACCGGCACGGTAACCATTGTTGATCAGCGTACTGTCGTGGAACGATACACGCTGTACCCATGTTTGTCCGCAATTAGAAGAAACATACACGATCAGTTTATCCGTCATATCTGCAGAAGCACCAGCATTTGATGCAGCAGCACATCTGAACGTAAGGGTGTTACCACTGGTATACGATAAATCGTAAGAAGGGCTTACCAGGTCATCCACATCAAACTGGTAATCACCAAATGCGTTCATCATCACACATTTTGAGCTTTGATAACCGGTAGAGTTATTCATTACCCATGTATTTGCATTGTTATCGTAGTTATTCACCTGCCAGCTCCAATAGAAATCTCCCGGAGTACCATAGCTTTGGAAATCTTCCTCATAAGCGCCATGGTAAGCAATATCCGCCCAATCCTCATCCACACGGATGTAGCTGGTTTTAATTACAGAATCAGCACCTGCAGCATTGCTTGCCTTTAACGTTACCTTATATAATCCCGGCGTGTTATAGGTCACATTGATAGGCGATGTAGTAGCCGTTGCCGGTGTACCGCCTTCAAATGTCCAGGTGTAAGCCGTTTCAGTTCCATGCTGGATATTTTTCGTAAATCTCACAATGTCACCTTTACAGATCCGGTTCCTGTTGGAATAAAAATCAGGATAAGGCACACAGTTAGAACCAGTAAGAACACCTGTAGCGGCTAAATTTGCTGCCGACCATAAATTATCACGGTGAGAAGTGCTGCTTTCGATCGCAGCTCTCATTCTGTCGCGTTGATGTTTTGTAAACATATTTGTACAGCTCGAGTAATCCATAATGTTCTGAACGTTTTCGATCAGATCGCTTGAACCAACAACATTCATACTGTCAAGTGCAAATGTACCCGCTGCATCTTCCGCATTCCATCCGTAAAAACGGAAAGTCACAGGCATTGTATCATTTGAATACAAGGTGCTTGTAATCGTAAGTTTACCGGTAGTGATCGTTGACGTCGTATCACGTTTCAGATAAAAAATATTCCCGGTCTGGATCGACATGTTTGCCGTATCCGCAACTCCAATCGAAGCTACAGCAATGTTGGCTGCAAATCCATCTCTGCTGGAACGTACTGCAAAGGTTCTTACACCTGTTGCCGAACGGTTGAAACGGAAATTGATGCTCGTATACTTCATATTGTATTGCAATTGAGGATCAAACTTCACTTCATAATATTTTGAAGTATTGATGCTGCCCGTAAGCGATGAATAAGCAGTTGCTCCATCCGGCGCACCCGTATCCCAACCGCCAAATTCAAATTTACCGTTGGTGCTCGAATTCGCATTCACACCTACCGCTTTAAACTTAGTGATCGCAGCGCCTGCAATTGCAGTTGCAACCGGGCTTGGGTCAATATTACCGGAAGTAGTTGTTACACTGTCGAATTTAAAATTTTCTGTAAATGGACCTAACGTACAAGCTGCATCCAGTAAAGGGCAGGTAGAAAAGTGTCCTTTTGTTATAGGGGTGTCATCCACCTGGTCATCGCCGCAGGAAACTCCCGGATCATTGGTAGATCCCCATGGATGCTGCAGGTTTAAAAAGTGTCCGATCTCATGTGTCAGCGTTCTGGAAGAACCGTTGATAGTACTGTAAACAGCAATCACACCGTCGTAAATATATAAAGGACCGGCCACATCCGAAGGAAAATGGGCGAAACCTAAAATAGTAGCAGTTGAGGTACTTCCTGCAATATCGTGAACAACCCACACATTCAGGTATTTTTCTCTTGGCCATTGATTTACTTTCGATGCATCATCCGCCTGGAATGTTTTGTGTGTGTAAATACGATCGATCCCATTCGTACAATTACCATTTGGATCAATTTGCGCCAAACGGAACTCAATGTGAATATCAGCATTTAACGTATCAAAAGGCTTTACAATAGCTGTTGTATCCGCCATCCGTTTACGGTAATCCAGGTTCAAACGGTTCATTTGTGCAAAGATCTGCGCATCCGAAATGTTTTCTGCACCGTTCACATGCATGATATGGAATACAATCGGCACAATGTACAGCGTAGTGTCCACTGTCGACCGCGTAGCCATGCTTTTTAGCTGCTGGTTGTAATTATCAAAATCACGATCCAGCTGAGGATTTTGCGCACGCAGCTTTTGAGTAAATTCGGTTGTGGCGCAGGGGTTAATTTGTGCGGAAACAAAACTATTGCTCGCACAAAATAACAAACCAATTGCCATCAGTTTGTAAAAATTATTTTTCATAGTTTACTTGTATTTTGTAAAAGGGATGTTACAGCAAATATAATAATTTAATAGCTGATTTCCCATTTTTGCCTCAAAAATCTCAGGACCCTTTCTGGCCAAGGCATCATACCATAAAAAAAGCCCGGAACACATCGTTCCGGGCTTTTTGTAAAAATGCTGTTATACCCTATTGTGTAATGATCAGTTTTTTCGTGATCGATTCATTACCTACAGAAAGGCGTATAAAATAAATTCCGTTTCTCAGGTTTAAATTTTGTTTGGAGATCGCCACATTGTAATCGCCTTCCGGTTGTCCGGAAGTGGATTGTACAAAAACCGTTTTACCAAGCACATCCGTTACCGTGATCTTCGTATCCGCTTTTTTCTCCAGGTGATAAGCAATTGTGCTGTTATCACTGGTAGGATTAGGGAAGATCGATAAGCTGTATGCAGATGTGGAATTTTCGTTGATACCTACAACGCCCGCAAGATTGATATTATCCAGGTATACACTATTGCTTGCAGTTCCCGATGTATACTCAAATTTAAAACGAACGTTTGATGTAGCATAAGCTACAGGAATTGATACTGTTCTCAAATCCCATCTTGAAGAAGCATCCGGTGTAAAAGGTCCGGCACTGTAACCATTGTTGATCAGCGTACTGTCGTGGAACGAAGAACGTAAATTCCAGCTTTGTCCGCAGTTAATGGAAACATACACATTCAATTTATCATTCTGATCAGCAGAAGCGCCTGCACTTGATGCAGCAGCACATCTGAAAGAAAGGATATTTCCGGTAGTGTATGATAAATCGTAAGAAGGGCTTACCAGGTCATCCACGTCATATCGGTAATCACCGTAACCATTCATCATTGCGCATTTTGAGCTTAGGTAACCGGTAGAGTTATTCATTACCCATGTATTCGCATTGTTATCGTAGTTATTCACCTGCCAGCTCCAGTAAAAATCTCCCGGACTGGAATAGCTTTGGAAATCTTCGGTATAAGCGCCATGATAAGCAACGTCTGCCCAATCTTCATCTACACGGATCAGGCTGGTTTTAACAACCGAATCAGTACCGGCAGCATTGGTTGCAACCAATGTTGCTTTGTACACTCCCGGTGTGTTATAAGTAACGGTTACAGGAGATACAGTTGCAGGCACCGGTGTAATTACTAAAGAAGAAGGACTTCCGCCTTCAAATCTCCATGTTAATGTACTTGGAGTTCCGTAAAGTACGTTTCTTGTAAATTTAACCACATCACCTTTACAAACTCTGGTTCTGTCAGTTGAAAAATCAGGATGAGGAACGCAAGGGCTTGGGTTTAATACTCCGGTAGCAGCTAAGTTTGCCGGCGACCATAAGTTGTTACGGTGAGAAGTAGAGCTTTCCAAAGCTGCACGCATACGGTCTTTTTGACCAAGTGTGTACATTTTAGAGCAATACGAGTAATCCATGTAATTTTGTGTATTCTCGATCAAACCATTTATTCCGGTAATATTAACACTGTCGATCCCGAATGATCCCGCAGCATCTTCTGCATTGTAAGCATAGATCCGGAAAGTGATCGGTGTTATTCTTCCTGAGAATGTAGAAGGAGCAGCAGTAAGTGCGATTTTTGATCCTATAAGGGAAGTTGTTGTATCATGTGTAATAAAGAAGTTGTTGGTCCCTGCAATAACAAGGTTTGAATTGATCGGGCTGATAGATCCTGTTAAGTTTACAGTTGTAAATGTACCGCCTGCATTGGAACGTACTACAAACGTACGCGGCCCTGTTGCCGAACGGTTCACAACAAATGAAATCCCTGTTAAAGTAAACGAAGAATCAACTGTTTTAGGATTGATTGAAAATTCAAAATATTTAGTAGTATTTACAGTTCCTGTTAAAGAAGCATATGTTGTAGCTCCATCAGCAGCGCCTGTTCCCCAGTTCGAATACTCAAACCGTCCGTTTGCTGTTGGATTAGCCGAAACACCTATCGCGGAAAACCCACCCATCACCACATTATCAGTTGTAGTTAAAGGCGTAGGATCTGTTGTTCCGGAAGTTGTAGTAACACTGTCGAATTTGTAAAGCACTTTTTTAAGTGTTACAAACGTACAGTATGGATTGTACATATCGCAGGATAAATGCCCTCTTGTAACAGGAGTGTCTGTTACCTGGTCATCACCACAAGCAACCTCAGGGCTGTTGGTATCTCCCCATGGATGCTGCAGGTTTAAAAAGTGGCCGATCTCATGCGTTAATGCCCTGGAAGTAAATGCAGTTCCGGTTCCAATGCTTCCGATGTATTCACTTAAGATCAATACACCATCCGCAATGTATAAAGGGCCAGTTGTTGCCGAAGGATAATATGCATAACCCGCAACACCGGTTGTACCAATTGTTTTCACAACCCATACATTCAGGTATTTATCACGCGGCCATCCGTTTAATTTCGACATATCATCCGCATTGTTCGTTTTGTGGGAATAAATACGGTCGATACCATTGGTACAATTACCATTCGGATCGATCTGTGCCAAACGGAATTCGATAGAACAATCCGATGCTATAGGCGCAAACGACGCATAGATCGCACTCGTATCCGGGTTCAATTTACGGTAATCGCGGTTAAGGATCGCTACCTCATCCATTACCTGTGCATCCGAAATGTTTTCAATGCCATTCTGGTGAATGATATGAAATACAATTGGAATAATGTAAACAGGATCTGCAGTAGTAGAACGGTTTGCTCTTTTAGCCGCAACTGCATTTGTGATCATTGTATTGTAGTTATCCTGAGCAGCTCTCAGCTCCGGATGCTCCTGATACAATTTTTGAGTAGCTTCTGTTGATCCGCAATTTAGCTGAGCTGAAGCAGTAAAATTTGCTCCGCCTGCAACCAAACCAAGAAGAATGAATTTGTAGATTTTTTTCATGATAAAATTTTATTATTGACTTTTTTAGGATGCGTGACAAATATAGTATAAAATGGTTTAAAAAAAAATAATCTCTGTATTTCCAAACGTGCTAAAAAATATGTTTTTCTGCATGGTAGGATGATCTTACCAAGGGGCCGCTTTCAACAAAACGAAACCCTTTTTGCAGACCCACTTCTTTGTACTTTACAAATGCTTCCGGACGGATAAATTCTGCCACAGGCAAATGTTTTGGAGTGGGTTGTAAATATTGCCCCATCGTTAACACATCACATCCCGCAGCACGCAGATCGTCCATGGTTTCATAAATTTCCTGCTCTGTTTCGCCCAATCCCAGCATAATGCCCGATTTGGTTTTTACTCCTGCATCGTGCAGGCGTTTGATCACCTCCAGGCTGCGGTCGTATTTTGCCTGGATGCGCACCTGTTTGGTCAGACGGCGAACAGTTTCCAGGTTATGTGAAACAATATCCGGATTTACATCGATGATGCGCTGCAGGTTTTCCCATTTTCCCTGGAAATCAGGGATCAGCGTTTCAAATTTTGTTTGCGGGCTTGCCCTGCGGATAGCGTTGATTGTTTCCACCCAAATAATGGATCCGCCATCTTTCAGGTCATCCCGGTCCACAGAAGTGATCACACAATGCTTAATATTCATTAATCTTACAGATTCCGCCACACGTTCCGGCTCTTTCAGGTCGGCAGGCAAGGGCCGACCGGTTGCTACGGCGCAAAAACCGCAGGAACGCGTACAGATATTCCCCAGGATCATGAATGTGGCAGTGCCTGCACCCCAGCATTCGCCCATGTTCGGACAATTTCCGCTTTCGCAGATCGTATGTAATTTGTGAGTGGAAACAATATTACGCACTTCGGCGTATTCTTTTCCTGTAGGAAGTTTAACTCTTAACCAATCGGGTTTGCGTTTAAACTTTTGTTGCTCTGCAACTTCGGTCATATTATCGGACATCGCTGATTTCTCCTCTGATCTTTTTATGCTAGAACCATTTTCTGCCCCAGATTATTTTGAGGTATAAAGAGGCGTATAATTCTTGTTTAGGGGTATACGCCATCATTGGCAGTGCTTTCGGGTATACGTCAAACACTACGCCTGTTTCTATGGCTTTTATGCTGTTATAACGATCGGCGTATTCAAAGCTGAGTGCCAGCTTTGCGTATGCTCCCGGGTAAATCTTCGTTTTTTCAATTCCTTTAAAAAACGGGGCTTTTCCATAGATCATATCGATCGAATGCACTTCCGGGTCGTATCGTTCTGTTGAAACAATCCCCTTCTGGCTGTCCCTCACAATTTCCAGGTATACCGGCTTTGCAAATGCCAGCGTGGCGCCTACAAAATAGGAATAACGGATCTCTACACTTTTTTTATCGCTTTTTTGATACAGCCGGTTTTGATAACCAACACCCGGACGCAGGATCAGGAATGAATTTAATTTGCCGTAAATAAACCCTTTGGAATTTTCGAAATAAGAATTTACACTTTTTACTTCTTTCGGATGTTTGAAATTTTGCAATTCCACTTCCAGCATGCGTTTGCGTTTCACATTTACCATTTGTCCGCGCCTGTAAGCCAGCCCAAAGCCGCCAGCACTGTGCGCATAAATCCCGAACGAGGATTCATTACGGTACATCACATTCAGATCTTCGCCGTTTTGCAAACGTGTAAGATCGTCTTTCAACTCCTGCCCGAACAAACCGGAGGAAATTAATGTGATCGCGAAAAGAGGGAATAATTTCTTAAACATTCAACTATCTTTGTACTTACAAATGTATTAATTTAAACACAAAAAGGAGAATTTTGTTCATGAAAACTTCGAAAATAACATACACTGGAAATTTAAGAACAGAGGCTGTTCATCTTCAATCAGGGCAAACCCTGATCACTGATGCACCGGTGGATAATAACGGAAAAGGCGAGGCATTTTCACCTACCGACCTGCTGGCTACTTCGCTTGGCAATTGCATGCTTACGATCATGGGGATTGTTGCACAGCGCCATGACATTAAAATGGAAGGCACAACGGTGGACATTACAAAAATCATGGAAGCAAACCCGCGCAGGGTGGGCGAGATCATTGTAGAGTTTACTATGCCAGCAAACAATTACAGCGACAAGGAAAAAGAATTACTGGAACATGCTGCACGCACTTGCCCTGTAAGCAAAAGCCTGAGCGCGGAGTTAAAACAAACGGTAATTTTTAACTATTGAGAAATGTTTGAATGGACGCAAAGTCAATTTCGGAATGGGAAGCGGTGTAAACACATTTCCCATTTTTTATGATAATAACCTGCGGCGATTGATGTTCCACATCATACTGCCCGGCAATTTTATCGGATAAATTTCTATATGAAAGCAAATCCAGGTAATAAACGGGTGCATCAAAATTGCCATAACGCTCCAAACGGCTTTTGGCCATTGAACTGATACCACATCTGGTGCTGTGCTTAAAAAGTATGATTCCTTTGATATCCGGCTCGAATGAGCGTTCGTAAATTTCAACCAGTTGATTTTCCTCTGAAAGAAGTAACCAGTCCATGAAATCTGATTAGATAGATCTCTCGGTTTTGTCCACTTTTTCTTTTACGATTTTAGTAGTGCTGTAAGCCTGACAATGAGCTGGTTGTCTGCAAGAACATACAGAAGCTGCAACAAAAAGAACCGATATAGAAACGATGAATAATTTTTTCATGGTAGAGAGGATTTTGAGAGGATTAATTTAGATCGATTTTTCTGTTTTATTCACAAATGATTTCCCGGAATCAATTTTATTTATCTTACCGTATGCCGCGCAACGTTCATGGCTTCTGCAAGATGATAGCGTAGCACTTACAAAAACAACGGAAACAAAAACTATCAAAACTTTTTTCATGATCGTCAGAGTAAATAAAATTGTTCTTTTAACTTAAATGTGAAATGCAAAAATAAGATAATTCTACAGTTATGCAAGCACGAAAAGAAATATTTTTTACACAATATACAACGTTTACCTGCTCAATAAATTACTTTTGCAAGGTCATTTAATCATTTTAATATGGATTCTTCTGAAAAAAATATAAGCCCGGCAATTGATGAAAGCTGGAAGAAAGTGCTGGAAAGCGAATTTTCGGCGCCTTACTTTGTTCATCTGAAGCAGTTTTTAGTGGCTGAAAAAAAAGCGCATACCGTATACCCGCCGGGCAATAAAATTTTTGCTGCCTTTAATTATACTCCTTTTGAGGATGTAAAAGTGGTGATTATCGGGCAGGATCCCTACCACGGAGCCGGACAGGCAAACGGATTGTGTTTTTCGGTAAGCCCCGGCATTCCTACGCCGCCTTCCTTAAAAAACATTTTCAAAGAGCTGAATACCGATCTGAACATCCCGATCCCGAATACCGGCAACCTTGAATCCTGGGCCAGGCAAGGCATCCTGCTTTTAAATGCTACCTTAACAGTAAGGGCCAATACTCCGGGATCACACCAGAAAAAAGGCTGGGAAACATTTACGGATGCCGTAATCAAAGCGATTTCGGACAAAAAAAAGGGAATTGTTTTTTTACTCTGGGGCAGCTTTGCGCAATCAAAGGAAGCGCTGATCGATCAGAATAAACATTTTGTTTTAAAAGCAGCCCACCCTTCTCCCCTTGCCCGCGGTGCTTTTTTTGGCTGCAAACATTTTTCAAAAACCAATAAATTGCTTGCTCATGAAGGGATTCAGCCCATCGACTGGAGCATAAAATAAAATGACCCGCTGTTCCATTTGAACAAGCGGGCCATTTTCCCCGACTTCATCATCTGCTTCTTTACTATTTTTTGATGTATTGTTCAGCACTTGTAAGTGCTGAACGCTCATTTATTTGTAAAAAAATAAATATAAATGATCCTGCATGCAACTAAACAATCGTTTTGTACATCCTGCTTTAGCTACCGATGGAAATTAAAAATCAGACATCTCAGCCGGGAACAATCATTTCTGCTTACTCCCCAGAATAATTTTGTACCACTTTCCGGTTTGTTAAATTCTGTGATCTAAAATAAATTTTATGTAAATTCGGAGCTTACATCGCATTTATGCTGAGCATACAAAAGGTAATATTATTGCTGGACGATTATCATTTCAATGAGTTTAAAAACCATTTGAAAGAAAGCAATGCAGAACTTCCACTAAAATTAATCACGCAAATCCGCAAGGATGAATGGCTCCAAAAAGAGTCGGATCATTTGTGCAAGGCGGTGTATGACTCCAAGGATGAAAAAAGCAAAAAGAAATTTTTTCAGCTGGTCCATTATACCTTTCGTCTTACGTCTTACTTAAGCCGGAACCACCCGTCTTTCCTGCATCACAACATTTCACTGATAGAGCAGTACATCAACAAGGGTGAGCTTCAAAAAGCAAATGATATTGCGGAGGTATTGCTGGATATTGCCGAAAAAATAGAAGATTTTTCGACAGCCATCGCCATCCATAAATATTACGCGCAACAGGCATTTATAACGGAAAATAAAACTACTGCGATCAAGCATCATCAGCGCATCAGCGAGCTATTGAAATACGAGCATATTGTAAACCAGATCTATCTGTACATGCGCCAAAATCTCAATTTTAAGGGAAAAAGCAGTTTGTCGGATAAGGAAATGGAAGAGCATTTGAATTTTTATGACAAATACCGAAAAAGCGAATCACTGAGCATTCAGCTTTTAAGCCGCTTTGCCTATTGCCAAACCCTGAACTATTTAAATGCCGAGCGCTTTTACAGCACCGAAATTTCGGAAGAGCTGGATACATTAACGGATGACCTGGAGAAAAACGGATTCATTATTTTTTCATTTTCGGATGATATCCAATTGAACGTTGATTATTTAAAACTGAAGCTTTTAATTCACAAGCTGGATAAGGATGAATTGCAGAAGGAAGCTGCGGCGCTGATCAAAAAAAGAGAACCACTGCGTTTCTGGAAAAACTACGTTAATACGCCCGAGATCATTTATTTAAGCATCCAGGCAAGCTATTACCTGACGCATCATTGTTACGGTTACCGGAAAGATTACAATGAAAATCTTCCGAAAGAAATAAAAACACAAATTGGTTTTTATAAAAAGAAATGTGAAGAGATCCTTGCAAAACCAATCTGGGATGAGGGATTGTATGTGCGGTTTATTAATCTTAACAATATTTACTGCGGATTTTTAATTTTGGGAACAAAAGAAGAGATTCAAAAAGCGGTGGAAAAACTGGAATCACTACTGGTAAATTTTCAGCAGATCGCTTTTCAGCGTTTGTATGATGCATTGTTTGCCACACTAATTATTGGATATTTTTACCTTGGCGATCATGAGGGGATCCAGGAATGTTACAAGCGCTATGAAAAGCTTACCGCAGGAACCAGCAAGAACATCGAGAACGATGTAACGATCAAAGCGATCTATTATACATCTCAATGGCAAAGCACGCAGCGCAAGCAATATGTAGAAAAATTGCAGGCAATGCTGAAAAAAACAAATGAGAATGATAAATTAAAACATGTGGAAACGATGATCAGGGACATGATCCAGTATTTTGACATTCCTGTTTAACAGCTAGCTCTGCGAAATGAGATGTAAGATTTGAGAAGAACAAAATAATCATACTGCACCATACCGGACATATAAAAAGAGCGCCCTTACAAAATGTAAGGGCGCTCTTTTTATATTGTATTTTCTGTTTTAAGTATTAGCGTCTGCCACCTAAACCAACAGGGCTACCCACACGGGTCATTGCACAACGGAATCCGATCCATGCTGTTGACTGGCGCTGATCAAGAAAACGTCTTGTTCCCGGTACCATCCAATATGCACGGTCTCTCCATGAACCACCTTTATAAACGCGTGCTTTATCGTTTACCATAGATGTTAAAGAAGGATCTTGATCATCTACTTTTACAGGTGCGTTATACATTCCGCTGCTTTCAGGCTTTCCTGAAGCTGCAGGATCATATTTATCTGTCCATGAAATACCAGCCAACCCATCAATCTGTGACTGAACATCACCATCCTGGTAGTTGATATTATCAGCATACTTGTAATTTCTTCTTTCGTCCAGATTATCATCCGGAACAGCAATGCTTACATCTCTCCAGCGAACCATCCCCGGGATGCTCACGATATTACTATCAACATCGTATTTAATTGTATCGCTGATCATGATACCATCCACATCGCGCTCCTGTGTTTTGAATACGTTACCACGGAACGGACGGAAATCTGCTTTATCTTCAGGAGATAAAGGACGGTATACATCCATTACCCACTCACTTACGTTACCTGCCATGTTATACAAACCGTAATCGTTCGGCCAGTATGAGAACACAGGTGTAGTGATATCCCCGGCATCGTTCAATTGACCTGCAGTACCCATCATATCACCATTACTACGCTGATAGTTGGCTAACATCTGGCCTAAATATTTTGAATCAGGGTTACGGGTACCGTGACCATTCCAGGGATACAATCTTCTGTCGGTGATACGCTCACCAACAGTGTTTCCGATTAGACCATAAGCTGCAAATTCCCATTCAGCTTCTGTCGGCAGGCGGTAGCGCGGTAAAAAGATCCCGTCTTCTATACGTACCAAACGATCACCACCATTAGGATCCATAGAAGGAATTGGTGTTGCAACAGTTCCCTGCCATTTACCTGCAAGGTATTGGTCGGTATTAAAATAATCGTTTTCAGTTGGTGAAGGATTGTGCTCCAGGATACCTTCGCGGATCAGGATAAATTCATTCACACGGTCAGTACGCCAGGCGCAGAAATCGGAAGCCTGCAACCAGTTTACACCTACAACAGGGTAATCTCTGTAAGACGGGTGACGTAAATAGTATTCAACGTAAGGTTCGTTGAATGCTAAACGATCGCGCCATACAAGTGTATCAGGCAATGCTTTTTTAACAACATCATAAAAATTCGGACCGAACACTCTTGATGTCCAGTGTAAATATTCAAGATAATCCAGGTTGCGTACTTCTGTCTGATCCATATAGAAAGAGGAAACAGTTACCCTTCTTGGAATTGCATTCCAGTCATAGGTTACATCCTGCTCAGCTCTACCCATCGTGAAGGTACCACCTTCAACCAATACCAATCCAGGTCCGGTTTCTTGCTCTTCGTAAGGCCCAACTTCAAATCCTCCGTTTTTAGGATTATTGTATTCCCAAGCAGTTACCGGAGAACGCTCTTTCTGGCAGGCTGAAAAAGCCACCATTGTTGCTCCAAGTAAAATTAGTTTGCTCGCTGATTTTTTCATTTTCATTGATTTGGTTAATACTAATTCTTATGCCTATAACTATATATCAGGTAAAAAATTGTTTTTGATTATTAAAAAGATGGACAGCTAACTGTTCTGAATTTTTTCTTTTTCGGTTTACATTCAAACTGCAGGGAGAAAGAGATCTCGTGTGAACCTGCGGTTGCGTTTGTTAGTTTTGACACGGTAACGTCATAGCTGTAACCTACTTTAAAGAAGTGCTGTGTAAAACCGATCAGGGCGATGAATGAATCCTGGTTACGATACCAGAGCCCACCAACGATGGATCCTTTGTTTACATATACACCTAAATTCAATTGTTGAAAATCCTGTTGTTTCTGGTACAGGACGTTCGGGGAAATCATTGTCTGGTTGCCTTTATCGCCGATCGGAAGAACGGCTCCGGCGTGTACGGTAAATTTCATCGGTAATTTACTTGGCCCGATCAATCCTTCATCCGGTTGTGTTAAGTGATGTGCTGCAAATCCAAAGAAATAACGTTTGCTGTATCCCAATAAACCTGCAGATAAATCCACGTTTGATTTTTTTGATTGTCCGGGAACTTCATTGGTATTGTAAACAAAACCTCTGCGTTCGTCAATCATATCACCGAATGTAAGTTTGCTCCAGTCGATACTTTTTTGAAAGTATGTTGCCTGAAAGCCGAATTTCATTGAGAATTCGCGGTTGATGTTTAACTGGTAAGAATAAATTCCTGAAACATTTGTGGTTGTAAGTGTTCCCTGGCCTGCTTTGTCATTGGTAACTAATAATCCCAAACCACCTTTGATCGCATCAAAATGCTGATCGTATGAAGCGGAGTAGGTTACATAGGTTCCGGAAATTGCTGGCCATTGATTACGGTAATTGAGGCAGATCCGCGGACAGCGTGCTGTACCTGCAAATGCAGGATTCAAATAAAGGGGATTCGCGTAGAATTGTGTAAACTCAGGATCTTGAGCAAATAGATTACCGCCAAACCCTAATGAAAACAACACAGTTAAAATTAAAACAAGCCGTTTTAACATAATTACTTTATTTTAATGGGACACAATTATACAATAATTTTTAATAAATAGTTTCATTTAATGTTAAAAAAAACATATTTAAAAGCAATAAAAAATAAATAATATCGTTCTGAATTGATTTTATCCAATACACAAATTTATATTAAAAATTCATATCTGCCAATATTATTGCTTAATTTTTAGTTAAATTTGAATTCTTTACAAAAAGCTACTATGAGAATCGGAAAATTATTTATCCTACTTTTCTTCGTTCATTCCATCCTTTTGGGACAAACCAAGTATAACACTGCTCCATTAACTTCCAATTTAAGTGCAAAATTACCGCCAGCAGCGGCCAATTCAATTAAATGGACGGCGCCGGTCAAAATCAGCGAAATAGAAGGGGAAGACGCCAAAGCATTATCGTTTGAGGGTGCTGATCATGAGCACAGCGATCAATACCTGCCGCGTTATTCGAAGCGTGTGGATCTGCGGGGCAATGAGAATAGCTTTACCGCCACACTGATCAATGCTGTTTATGAACAGCTAACGGATGCGGAAAGCGCCCTGATCAGCAGAAAAAGCAGAATTACGAATAGCATTGTTATTACTACTCACGTACTTACTCACAAAAAAACCAACTCCGGCGTAGCTTCTTTTATCCCGATCCGGAAAAACAGCACTACCGGCAAATACGAAAAATTAGTTTCTTTCGACCTGCAGGTGACCACTTCGTATACGCCAAAATCGTTTACACGCAGCCGTACATACGCAGCAAATTCGGTTTTACAAAGCGGCAAATGGTATAAGATCGCTACTACTACGGACGGGATCTACAAGATCTCTTATTCATTTTTAGCGGGCCTGGGAATTAACATGGCAGCTGTAAATCCGCAAAACCTCCGGATCTATGGAAATGGCGGCGGAATGCTGTCGGAGCAAAATTCTGATCCGCGGATCGATGACCTTGCAGAGAATGCAATTTATGTGCAGGGTGAAACCGACGGGGTATTTGATTCGGGAGATTACGCGTTGTTTTACGGAACCAGCGCCAATACATGGAAGTACGACACCAGCTCCTGCACCAACTTTACGCACACATCCAACCTGTATTCCGATTCGGCTTATTATTTTATCACTTTTGATCTGGGTCCGGGGAAACGCGTTTCGAACCAGTCTTCTTCTTCCCTTACGCCGACGCATTTTGTAACTACTTTTGACGATCACGGATTTACAGAAAACAACACCACTAATTTTATTAAATCGGGACGTGAGTGGTACGGTGAATACTTCGACAATATTGCTTCTTACAACTTTTCCTATTCTTTTCCGAACATCGATCACAGCGCGCCTGCTTATGTAAAAGTGAGGCTGGCATCGCGTTACCAGGATCTGTCGACGGCCATCAACAATGCTTATTATTCTGTGAGCTGCCAATCGGGCAGCATTAACCTTGGCATCCCGGAAGTAACGGGCGCTTCGGAAGATGATTATGCAAACATCGGGAACGGCTGTTTTTCATTTAACCCAACAAGCCTCAGCACAACCTTAACGGTGAATGTAACCAAACAAACTGCGGATGCATTGGGCTGGATGGATTTTGTGGAGGTAAATGCCAGAAGGCAACTGATCATGTTTGGAACACAAATGGCCTTCAGGGATGCAAAATCAGTGGGAGCAGGACATGTAGCACAATATGATTTAACGAGCAATACGCCGGTTCAGCTGTGGGACATTACAGATCCGACCAATATTAAGCTCCAGGCTACCAATCTTGTAGGGACGAACGATTACCAGTTTGTGTTGCCTGCGGATGCGATGCACGAGTTTGTAGCTTATACGGGTGGCGGATTTGAAACACCAAAAGCATCGGGAACGGTTGCTAACCAGGATTTACATGGGATGACGAACAAAGACCTGATCATCGTGGCGTATCCTGATTTTTACGATCAGGCGATGCAGCTGGCTTCTTTTCACGAAGCGCATGATTCTTTGTCGACGCTGATAGTAACACCGCAGCAAATTTACAACGAGTATTCATCCGGTTCACAGGATGCTTCGGCGATCCGCGATTTTGTAAAAATGTTTTACGACCGTTCTACAAGCACTACCGATATGCCGCGTTACCTTTTGTTATTCGGTGACGGATCATATGATAACAAAAACCGATTTAGCAACAACACTGATTTTATTGTAACCTACCAATCGTACAACTCAACGATGTCCACCACTTCATACGTATCGGATGATTTTTTCGGATTGCTGGATGATACAGAAGGTTATTGGGAAGAAGACGACAACGATGCGGTGGATATAGGGATCGGTCGTTTTCCTGTGAAATCAAAATCAGAAGCGCAAACGGCAGTGAACAAAATTTTAGCGTATTGCAAAACAGGATTGCCTTCTACGGCCAGCAGCAACAATAGCAGTTGTACGCAAACTACCAGCTCTCCGTTTGGCGACTGGCGCAATGTGGTTTGCTTTATCGGTGATGATGAGGATGGCGATTTGCACATTGTACAATCCAACACGCTGGCAACGATCGTGGACACGACCTACAACAATTACAACGTGGATAAAATTTTCCTTGATTCGTACCAGCAGGAATCTACTCCGGGCGGAAACCGTTATCCTGGTGTTACGGATGCGATCAACAAACGTGTGGAGAAAGGCGCGCTGATCATTAATTATACGGGACATGGCGGCGAGGTTGGCTTAGCGCATGAGCGGATCGTGGAAGTATCGGACATCAACAGATGGGACAACATTAATAACATGCCTTTGTTTTTTACTGCAACGTGTGAGTTCAGTCGTTTTGATGATCCTGAGCGTACTTCTGCAGGTGAGGATGTTTTCCTGAACCCGAATGGCGGTGGTATTGCACTGTTCACTACGGTACGTTTGGTATATGCCAGTCCGAACTTTACATTGAATGAAGATTTTTACCAGACTGTTTTTACACCGGTTGCAGGCAGGATGCCACGTTTGGGCGATCTGTATTATTACATTAAAACGCAGCCGGGCGGAAACTCGGTGAACAGCCGTAACTTTACATTGCTTGGAGATCCTGCATTAAGACTGGCTTACCCGGAGTTTAACGTTTCCACGGATACGCTGAATATGGCTCTTGTAACGTCTGCATCGCATGATACGATCAAAGCGTTATCGGTAGTAACGGTGAGTGGATTTGTACGCAGCAAAAGCGGCGCGATCCTGACAAATTATAACGGTGTGCTTTATCCGACGGTATATGACAAAGCGCAAAGCATTACCACGCTTTCGAATGACGGCGTTTCGCTAAGCCCGCCTTATACTTTTAAACTTCAAAAAAATATTCTGTACAAAGGAAAAGTGAGCGTTACCAATGGTTATTTCAAATACACTTTTGTGGTACCGAAGGACATTGCTTATCAGTATGGCATTGGCCGGATCAGCTATTATGCAGAAAACGGAACGGATGATGCGAGCGGTTATTATGAGAAAATAATTATCGGCGGCTCGAATGATACAGCGACGGCGGATAATGTGGGGCCGGAAATAAAATTATTCATGAATGACAACAAGTTTGCATTTGGCGGGATGACGGATGAAAATCCTGATCTGTATGCTGTTTTGAAGGATGATAACGGGATCAACACGGTTGGTAACGGAATCGGGCATGATGTAACGGCGATACTGGATGCAAATACGGAAAATTCGATCGTGCTGAATGATTATTACCAGGCGGACCTGAACAGTTACAAGAGTGGAAGCATCCGGTATCCGTTCAATTCGCTGAGTGAAGGACATCACACGCTGGATATGAAAGTGTGGGATGTATACAATAACTCGTCGAAGGCCTACACGGAATTTGTGGTTGCAAAATCGGCCTCGCTGGCGCTGGACCATGTATTGAATTATCCAAATCCGTTTACAACAAGGACCAGCTTTTATTTTGAGCAAAATCAATGCTGCCAGTCGCTGGAAGTGGAATTGCAGATCTTTACGGTATCGGGTAAACTGGTAAAAAATTTCAGTCAGTTTGTATACGCCGAAGGTTACCGCTCTGCTCCTATTGAATGGGATGGCCGCGATGATTTTGGCGACAAGATCGGTAAGGGCGTGTATGTGTACCGTTTGAAAGTAAAAACAAGTACAGGACAGACGGCGGAAAAATATGAAAAACTTGTGATTTTAAATTAATTAGTAAATTAGCGATCCTAAAAAGAAAAAAATGAAAGATTTTAGAGCATATAGCAAAAGTATATATGTACTTGCTTTGGCTTTTGTTGTTGGGAATAATATGAAGGCACAAACTACCCAAAGTCAACGGGCTGATCAACTTCAATTGAATACCATTACCACTGCCGTACCGTTTTTAATGATCACACCGGATTCCCGCGCAGGCGGTATGGGTGATGCCGGGGTTGCCTCCTCTACCGATATTAATTCGATTCACTGGAATCCTTCAAAATTAGCGTTTGCGGATAAAAAAATGGGGATCGGTGTTTCCTATACACCTTGGTTAAGAGCGTTGGTGCCGGATATCAACCTTGCTTATTTATCGGGTTATTATAAAACTAAAAAGAGAGGTACGATCGGTGCTTCACTTCGTTATTTTTCATTGGGCGACATTACGTTTACGGATGCCAATGGAAATACAGTCGGACAATTTCGTCCGAATGAATTTGCACTGGATGTTGCATACGCTGTAAAACTTTCGAAACAATTTTCGGTGGGTGGTGCGTTGCGTTTTATCAACTCTAACTTAACAGGCGGCGCTTTAGTGGAAGGCGCAGAAACACATGCAGGCCGTGCGATTGCGGTTGACATCTCGGCATTGTACAGGAAAGAAAAATTAAAACTGGGTGATAAAAAAGGAATTTTATCGTTTGGGATTGCGGTAACAAATATTGGAAATAAAATGTCGTATTCCGACAGGGGCGGCAATGACCAGGCGGATTTTCTTCCGATCAATTTACGTTTAGGCGGGGGGCTGATTGTTCAGCTGGATGATTACAACTCTATTACTTTTTTGGCAGATGCTAATAAATTGCTTGTTCCTACTCCACCGATCTACAAGCATGATTATGATTCGACCGGGAAAGACAAAGGGATTGCGGTTGATGCAGATGGTAACCCGTTGATCCTGGCAGGAAAAGATCCTAACCGTGGTATTGCGGAAGGAATTTTCGGATCGTTTAACGATGCTCCGGGTGGTGCAAAAGAAGAGCTGCACGAGATCAACTATTCGGTGGGTATGGAATACTGGTATAATCACTTATTTGCAGTGCGTGCGGGTTATTTTTACGAGCATCCGACTAAAGGAAACCGCCAGTATTTTACACTTGGTGCAGGTGTGCGGTACAATGTATTCGGGTTGGATTTTGCTTACCTGATCCCGACACAACAACGCAATCCATTGGAAAACACGTTGCGTTTTACACTTACATTTGACTTTGATGCGTTTAAAGCGCAGAATGATGAAGGTGCGAAAAGTGAATAAACAGTAACCTTTATACGCTTTCCATTTTCAGTCAGCAATACAATTATGAAAATACGTGTTGGTTTTGGTTTTGATGTTCACCAGTTAAAGGAAGGTAACGACTTTTGGTTAGGTGGCATCAAACATGCTCACACGAAAGGCGCTGTAGGGCATTCGGATGCGGATGTACTGATCCATGCCATTTGTGATGCATTATTGGGCGCTGCTGGTTTACGCGATATTGGTTTTCATTTTCCGGATACTTCTTCTGAATTTAAAGGTATTGACAGTAAAATTTTACTGGCGCGTGTTGTTACGCTCCTGACTGAAAAAAACTATACGATCGGCAACATTGACTGTACACTGGTTTTAGAGAAACCAAAAATAAATCCGCACATTGATGCGATGAAACAAACGCTTTGTCCGGTCCTGGGGATTGAGCCGGAAGATCTGGCGATCAAGGCGACGACGAATGAGAAAATGGGGTATGTAGGGCGGGAGGAAGGCGTTTGCGCGTATGCGGTGGCGCTGATCCAGAGAGCGTAAGTTGCACTCGCAGGCCCGGCTTTTTAACACAGAGAGCACGGAGAAGAGCAGAGATCGCAGAGTGCTGCCTGTTTACCACTAAGGCACTTAGGCCACAAAGTATTTGCCTGCGCAAAAAATTTCACCACAAAAGGAACAAAAGAAAACATAAGACGAAGTGTGATATGCTAATGTGTCTCGCAGGCTCGGCTTTTTAACACAGAGAGCACGGAGAAGAGCAGAGATCACAGAGTGCTGCCTGTTTACCACTAAGGCACTTAGGCTACTAAGTATTTGCCTGCGCAAAAAATTTCACCACAAAAGGAACAAAAGAAAATATACGGCGAAGCGTGGACATGCTAATGTGTGCTTGCTGACTCGCCTGTTTTTTTTCTCGCAGAAACGCGGAGATCGCAGAAGCTGTGTGTTATTCTACCACATAAGGAACATAAGAAAACATAAGGCGAAGCGTGGACATGCTAACGTGTACTCGCGAATATTTTATTGTAGGGCTGTTCTCTTTATACTAAATTTTGAGGAATGTTGAGGCTGATTTATTCCAATTTTTTTGCACACACAGCAAACTTTGAACTTTGAACCTTGAACTTTTTTTTCAACGCAGTAAACTTTGAACTTTTCAAATTGAACTATTATAAAACTACAGTGACAAAGAATATTCCAGACCGATGATGTATAAATTTTGCGGGGCGGCAACGTTGTATTCGTTTTGAATGAGGTAGTAAGCGCCGAAGGTGTTGCGCTTGTCAAGCTCATAATCGAAGCCTGCGGCATAGCGGCTGCGGTGCCAGGTTTGGTCGGATTCGATGGCGCGTGAATTACTGATCTGGTAACGAAATTCTACGGAAACATAAGGTGTGATGCGTTTTCCGAGATCATATTTTACTTCAAATTTATGTCGTGAATACCATTCCGGAACTTTTCCATCTTCACTGGAATTTACGTTACGTACTTCAGATTGAATGCGGTGACGGTAAGACAATCCAAAATTTCCGAATTTTTTCTTCAATGAAATATCGAGCATTAAGCGATGGCGGAAACTCCAGGTTTCATCGATGAGGGATTTTTGAATACCGCGGTAGGCAATACTTATTTTTAAAATTTTGTAAGGCTTGAACGCGATGCCGAGATCGGTATAAAATAAATTATTACGGGTAAAGTTTTCGCGCAAGCGGTATTCTTCTGTTGCAAATACCAATAGGTTCCGGTTGATTTTTTTTTCAATATTCAAGGTTGTCCACAAGCCTGCATCATTTGACGCCTGCGGAAAAGCTTTTATTACAAAGCTTGCGAGGATGAGTATTAAAAAAACATTTTTTTTCATTACGACATGCTATGTGTTTGTTTCGGTTCGAAATAAAATATTTTGATTACGGCACAATCCCGTAAAAAATCGACTTTACCAATTTCGATGCGGTTGATCTTCATTCCCAAACGACTTTCGAGATCGAGTTGCAACTGCGCTACATTTTCGGGTTTGATCATTTCAATGTTTTCATACTCGATGGTTTTCGAGGTTTCTTTTTTCATCAGGAAATTTGTTTCGAGGCAGAATGTAAAAAGGATGATGAGCACATTGATGAAGGACAATTCGAGCCAGCTTCCTTTGCTTAATGCGGTAATCAATCCCATGGCAATAACCAGGAACATGTAGGTCATATCTTTGGAAGAAATACCTTCGGTACGGTATTTCAACATCGAGAAAACGGCAAACAGACCAAATGCCGCACCCATGCTCATATCCGATTTATTGAGGATAAAAGTGATGAGGAAAATAATGATGTTGAAAATAAAGAGCGTAAAAAAGTTCTCGCGGTTTTTGTAAACCGGATAATAAATAAAGCGAATGAGAATAAACACCGAAACAAAATTGATGGCTAAGCGCATAAAGAATTTGAATCCTAATTTTTCAAACAGGGCAAATCCGGTGGAGACGTTTTCGTCAGTGAGTTGTTCTTGCAAGAGTACCATTTAGTAATTTTTTTATGTAGATTAAATTGGGTTTAAAATTATTGTGCTTCATGTTTTCGAAGAGAGTGATGACCCCGAAACAGTATTTACTTAACGATGCTTCACGGATGTGCAGTTCACGCATGACTTTTATAAACGGCGATACAAATGATTTGTCCTGTTTTACTTCGGCAATAATAAGGTTATCGATTGTTCTGTCGCCACCGTCATTGTTTTGAAAATTAAGATTAAGATCGATGGTAACGCGTTCGGCCATTAATTTATTTACAAGCGTCATGCGGCAATAGCGCACCATTAATTTAGGCTCCAGCTCTCCGGCTTCCAGCGGTGTTTTTTCTTTTAAAAATTCTTCTGCATTGTGCTGGATCACATCACTCATGCGGCCCTGCATCACGCGATCCTTGATGGTGCGGCCTCTCCTGTTCTTGAATTTCACTTCAAAAAAATGCAATTCAGATTCCACGTATTTCCGGAAACGGATCTTGTAACGGCGGTTGGAGCGGCCGCGGTGGTGATTGTAAAACAGTTCAAAATCCGGAGTATCAAAATAAAGCGATTCGTATTTGCAAAGCCGGTTATCGAGGATACACAATACTTTGTAATGTTCTGTCAGATGCGAAAGAACAGCAGGTAACTGGTCAACGGTAAAAAAATATTTCAGGTCCATGCGCTCCATTAATTCAGAGCCATCCATCTCCCTGAGGGAAATGGGGTCAAACCCCTGTAATATATCTTTTATGGATTGCATGCTGCGGATTAATATTCGTAGGTGTATTTTTTAACGGCAATCACAACGCCTTTTGCATCGGTTGTTTTCTTCTCAATCTTCAGGCTGTTGCGGTCGTAAGTATAGATTGATTTTTTAAGGGTGTTACCTTTACTGTCAAATGTGATCTCGTATATTTTTTCTTCTTTGGCATTGTAACCGTATTGTGTTTTTTCGGTTATTGCTCCTTTGCCGTCGTATACGATCTCCGTTGTTTTATCGTTGCTGGAATTGTATTCCGTGGTGGTTCTTTTTTTTATATTTCCTTTTTCATCGTAAATTATTTCTTCGATGGGATCATTATTTTTATTGAACTGGCGTGTTTCTTTTTTCTTTATAGATCCGTCTTTGTTGTACTCTACATCTTCGATGGTATTTCCGGCGTTATCAAATTTCTGATAGGAATCGTTGCGTGTTTTTTCTTTTCCATCCACAACGTCGGTTACCGTTACAGTGGTTGATTTGATCTTGAATTTTTTCACTTCTTTTTTTGTTTGCGCATCGGCAACGACCGTAAACATAAGCGTGATAAGAAAAGCGGGAATTATTTTTTTTATTGAGCGCATGAGCTGATTAATTATAGATTTGAAGGGTACCGGCATCCACGGTTTGTTTCTTTTTAGTGATCTCGGGCGTGGCGGATACCGCAACCATATTGGACACGGTAACCTGTGTGCGGTCTTTTGAATACACATATACCTTGTATTTTCCGGGGCGCAGGTATTTGAATTCAAACACGCCGTCGGGGCCGGATTTTAGCTTATCTCCGTAGCTTACATCGTCGCCGTAAATAATATATACGTCCTCATCTGCCCCGGCATATTCGCCGTTAAAGATGGTAAAATCGGAGTTATAATCCTTTACCCATACTTTTCCAACGATGGTAGAATTGCCGCCTTCGCCCGGTCCTTTTTTGCAGGAGGAAACGATGAGCAGCATTGCGATGACTGTTATTGCAAGTAATTTTTTCATGACGCGAGTTAATTAAAGATCAATGTAGTGTTAAAGATAGTATTTTTTCCGAGTTTAAAATTAAACAAAAAACGGGTTCTGAGAACTGCGCCAGCGCTCATTTTTTACTACTTATTGTTACTATTTCAGACCTGATTTTTCGGGTCCGGAATACCCGGATCACCTTGTTACCTGCAGCTTCTTATACACTTTATCGTTTACGCTTAATACATACAGCCCGGGCGATAAGCCGGACACATCAATGATCTCTTTATCGTTACCGGATGTGGTTGCGAACATTTGTTGTCCGAGTGTGTTAACGATCCTGATAATGTTTGTTTTCATTTTTGGATCCATCGCAACGGTCACGGAATTATTGGCCGGATTGGGATATATGCTGATGCTAATTGAAGCTACATTTTTTTCATCGATACCGGTTACACAATTGAATGTTGCAAAAGAGGGCGATGAAAGCTGCAAAAAAGGCCCGGTTCCGTTCGGACATCTTCCTACAGAAATATTTGTTGTTTGCGCACCAAATGAAACGCTATCGAGTGGAATGCCCGCTGCATTGCTGAACATGATCTCTTCCCCGCTTGCCGATAATTTAAAATTGGCGTGTACATACGCGGCAGTGCTTGTATCCTGGTCGGCCCACACGATGAGGTAACCGCCTGCCGGGATGGTGGTGTTTGATGGAAATGGAAATTTTGCAGGGTTGGAATAATTATCCGTCAGGTATAAACCCGATAAGCTTACCGGGTTGGATGTGGTGTTGTATAATTCGATCCAGTCTTCATAATCTCCGTAATCGTTTACCATATAATCGTCGTTGGATGCCATAAATTCATTGATCACCACTTCTCCGGCAGTTGGATTGTGTACGGAAGATTGCAGCGTGTAAAATTCGTGTTCGGCACGCTCGGGCGAGAACATTCCGGCATTTGCATTCTCTGCATACACATAATACTGCGCCTGCAGGCTTCCCATTGTAAACGCGGCACCGTATACGTTATCAGCAGCTGCACCATCGTTGTGCAAGCCATCATCGTACATCGGAACGCGAACAAATTTTGAATCGGCGCTAAAGCGGTAACCTAAATAAACAGCATTTGTGTTGGTTACATTTGCAGTGATGGTTACCGTACTATCAGGATCAGGAGCCGCTGTACTTGCAGTAACAGCCGAGATTGCAGGAGTAGTATACAAAAAATCGGTTGTCGACTGCAAGTAAGCTACTCTTGCGTTCATTAAATTGCTGATGCCCGGAACGGTGTAGCTTCCGAAGGTATTATCGGTTGTCATAGCGGTTTGAAACTGCGCGTAGGTAAAAAATTTATTGGTATCGGCAACCACCGATGTGTCTATGATTGATTGCAATTGTGTTGCGGTAGTTTGATACGTACCGGCTACAAACATTTCGTTGAGGATGGTGCGCATGTGTGCGATGTACATTTTTTTATACGATGCATTGTTGATCACGTCTTTGATGAGCGGCCAGTTGGCATCGGATGAATGAATAGCAGGCGAAAGCTGCTCCATGTTGGTAATGGTTAAACTTCCGAGGCTGGTGGTACCGCTTCCGACGTATGGAAAGCCACCGAAGGACATGTTGAGATCCCAGACAATTGGATTATACCGATCGGTATTATCTTTATATAAATAATAATTTTGTGCAAATACGCCGGTATAACTATCGAGATTGATTAATACATTATTAAAAGCAAGCATCCAGATGGCGCGGTCCATGTCCATTGTAGCGCTTACTGCAGCCGGATAATTGGTAACGGTGTCACATAATTTCACCAGATCGTTCCAGCCGTAATCGGATTTAATTTCGTAAAAATTAAAGTATGCGGTGCTATCTGCGGAAGCAATGTATTTTAAATTGCTTTTGGTGGAAGGGCTTGGATTAACAATGGGATTACACTTTACAAGAGTATGGCCGGAAGAATAAAAATGATCGGAGCAGAATTTTTTATTGATGGCTTCGTCGTTGGAATACACACCAACATATACACCGTTGATAAACAATTCTGCAAAATTAGCACGCGGACAATCCATGTAATTTTTTAAAATATCGTAGGACAATACTTCGCGGATCATGGAAGGATCGGCGTAACCATTACCGAGCTTCACATCTTTTAAGCCCTGGTAGGACTGGCTTTTATATTCGTCAAGTGCAATGTGCAGCGGGTTCTTCAGGTTGGCTGAATTGTAGGAACTATTGCCTTTGTACTTCACTCCTACACTATCAAATTCGACACCGTTAATTTTTACAGATTGCGCCATGATGTAGCCTTCGGCACCTGCTTTGGCTGTATCCATCTGGTAATCCCAATCGGGTTGGGTAAACGTGATCTCAATTTTTTGAATGGTATTGAGGTCGTAAAATGTTGTTTGGGCGTGGATAATAGTGCCTGCCATCAACAGGATGAACGTTAGTGCAGGAGTTATTATTTTTTTTATTGGCTTCATTAATAGGTTCAAAGTTTAAAGTTCAAAGTTTGCTGTGCGCTGATACTATGTGTTCATTGGTTCACTCGTTCATTAGTTCATTGGTTCATTTGGTTGCTGTACGCTGATGCTGTGTTAAATGTTAAATTAATTGTACGCTAATGCATCGTCTACGAACAACTAACTACCAACTTTTAACAACATCTAAAGACTAAGTACTAAAAACTAACGACTACTGAATGATCAATTTAAGTGAAGTACTTATTTTATCTGTGTTTTGGATACTGATAAAATAAATACCTGCATTCAGGTCTTGTTTTTCAATACGTAACTCATCGGTTACATAATTGTAAGAACGAACGATCCGGCCGGTTACATCACTCATATAAACGGTGTGTGTGCTGGTGCTATTAAATTTCAGTGTAGTGTATTCGTTTGCCGGATTTGGGAATAGTTGAGGAGTTTTTGCAGTTTCATTTTCCGCGATGCCAGCCGCAACACAAGCGCTGCAGGAAGCAAAACAAACGGTGGCAAGTACGGTATCGTGCGGAACAGTGACGGAGCGATAAGTGCCCGTAGCGCAGCCAGCAGGAACAATTTCTGCAGAAACACCGGTATTGCCATTTACATATTGAAACAAGTGTGTACCACTTGTTACATAATTAATGATCTCGTAAATGTTGGAACCGAAAGAATACAAACGTGTTTTTGCAGGATCATACGATTGGTAATCTGTGCTCACATGAACGCCTGTGCTTGCAATGGAAGATTGTGTTTGCAGATCCACCAGGTAACGGATCAGGTTTAAACCGGCTGGTGCATTTCCTGCAAATAATACAGCGCCAACGGCGGTGGTATCATTTGCCAGTGAATCCACGTAGATCCAGCGGTTATCATCAAAATCGTATCCAACGCGGGATTCAACGGGAACAAATTCGGCATCGTAAAACTGATCACCGTTCAGGAACTTGTATTCATATTTCGCGAAAGCGGGAATATCAACCACAATGCTCCATATATCGGTAATGCCTTCCTGTGTTAAGGAAGTGCTGCTGGAATTAAAATCGCCACCGGAAAATCCGGCTACGGTTTGAAAATCTCCGGCAACGTGCATCCCGGTGGAATTAATGGTAATGCCGGTCATGTCGACTGCAAATTTTACTTTTTTAGCTGTAGCGGAAAATGCAGTGGCGAGGATGAAAGCAAGCGTTATAATTTTTTTCATGATCAGATCTCTTTTAAAAAAATTGAATTATATTATTTAAGTAATGATACTTTTTTGTTGATGCTGCCAATTAACGGCGATGTGATGTTGATGAAATAAATTCCGTTGGTATAATTGGAAAGATCAATTCCGTTCTGATCTTTTTGTGAGATGATCAATTTACCTACTGCATCGTACACGCGCACTTCGTAATTTCCGTTACGGATAGCTGCATCATCAAAATTAAAAACGCCGGTAGATGGGTTTGGAAAAATGGTGATCAAACTATTTTTTGCAGCTTCTGAAATGCCTGTTGTTGTTAAAGTATAATGATAACCGGTGGAATATTCATACACACAACCGTTTGTATCGGTGATGCGCACAATGTAAATTCCGCTTTGGGTTGGTGTGTATGTTTGATTGGTTTCACCGCTTATCTGGTAACCGTTCATGTACCATTGATAGGTAGTTGCAGCGGTTGCTGTTAAGGTTCCGCTGCTTTCGCTGATCAGGGGAATGGCAGGCGCTGCGTTTGCCACGTAGCAGGAATCGTAGCGCTGTGCCTGCGGAACGGCACCTGTTGCAGTTTTTGACCACAACAATGTTCCGGTTGGCCCAAATTCTTTGATGATGCCGGAAGTAGCAATGCATACCAGCATATTACCATTTGGCAATTGTATGGAATTACCCATGTTACTGCTGTATCCGCCAACAGCCTGGCGCAATCCGTAGGTGGAAGGCGTGTATGCCGATCCCAATGTTAATGAATAATTGTAACCATTGTAAGGTGGTAAAAACTGATCGATACAGGATGCTGAGCTGGAAATTCCCTGGTTGTTGAAACCAACTAAATAGCCTGCATTTGGCGAACCTTCGGGCACCCAGTGTGCATCGTGCACTACGTTTAAAATTTGTGTTCCGGTTGCGCTGTACACGGCAGGATGTCCCCAACGGTATAAAATATCGCCGCCTTTACCGGAGTTTCCGCCGCTGTGGCTGGCTGCTTCAGCGGTAGTGGTGCTGTGATCGATCACAAACATTTCGCTTAAATTATGGCAGCTGAACGTGATCTGGTCGAGCATTGGATTGTAATCGATACCGTTCATGTGCATCCATTCTTTTTGCGGATTGAAGTTGATATTCAACAATTCGGGGTGATTAACGATGGAGGTTTGATAGTTGGCGCCGGTTGCGCTTACATTTTGCACCAGGTGATCCCAGGCGTGCCATTCCCATACAATTGTTCCCGTGGTTGTGCCGGTTGGCTGCACTTCCACAATTTTATCGGGCCACATGACAATGCTGGACGAACAACCGGCAGCGGTTACCTGTGCCGCCGTTTTTGATTCGTACGCAATTAATAATACGTTTCCGTTTGGCAGCGGACAAATATCGTGGTGCATACAATAGGCAGATGTGGAATAGGTATAATCCCATAAAATATTTCCGTTCCAGTCTACTTTCTGAACTTTACCTGTTATACCGCCACCGGTAAATGTGGTTCCGCTTAATGTGATGGTACGGATAAGATTGCCACCCGGTAATAAATAAGACGAGTAACCGGTTTTGTTTGCAGATGTATGTGTCCAGGTATGATACACGACACTGTTGGTATCAATAAGGTAAGTATTGGTGCTGTTCTGTACACTATATAGTGTATAGTTACCCCATTGCTGGGCTTTTGCCGGTTGAAGAGCAAAAAGGCAGGCGATCAAAAAGATACTTAATGTAAATTTTATGTTTTTCATGGGTTAATTATTTTTTATTCAAAAGTGAACAAAACATTAACGCATGAAAAATTATTGAGGTAAACAATTTGATTTTATCGGGATGATGCCGGAATGGCGCTATAGATGGGGCATGTATAAAAAAAAGCAATCCTGGTGCCGTACACACCAGGATTGCAGGATGTTGTTTTTTTAAACAAACTAAAAAAAACATTCATAAATAAACCGATACAAATATTCATCATTTTTTATCATGTTAAAAATAAATGAGATGAAAAAAGGTTTTTTGTCGGTGAAAGTGGGTAGCGGATAGCTGGTAAGGAATTGATAATGGAGAATTGACAGTTGATAATGTGGCTAGTTGTTAGTAGTTAGTAGTTAGTAGTTAGGAGTTAGAAGTTCGTAGACGGGATGAATGGAAAAGCAGTAGATAGTTGTTTTTTCATTGTCCATTATCAATTGTCCATTATCAATTCTTTTCATTACTCTTTAAAGATGCTGAAAAAATCAGTCTCGTAGCTGGTGCCGATTGGAATTTCCTTGCCTTCGATGGTAATGTTTTTTTTGCGGACGTTCTCGATCTTGCTGAAAGGGACAATGAAAGAGCGGTGTACACGGATGAATTCTTTGGAAGGAAGCTTTTCTAAAATCCCTTTCATGGTCATGCGTGCAACAATTGGTTTTTGATTGTGCAAATGGATCTTCATGTAATCGTCGAGTCCTTCTATATAAAGAATATCGGAAAGGGTGATCTTAATAAGGCTGTAATCGGCGCGAATAAAAAGGAATTGCTCCTGTGCGGGTTCAGTGGTGCTATTGCTGTAACGGTAAAATTCTTTTGCTTTTGTCACCGCCTGCAAAAAACGCTCGAAGGTAAAGGGCTTCAATAAATAATCGAGCGCGTTGAGGTTAAAACCCTCCACGGCAAACTCGGGATAGGCGGTGGTAAAGATCACGAGTGTTTCCTGATCGATCTTTTTATACAATTCCAAACCCGACAATGCAGGCATATTCACATCGAGGAACAGCAGATCCACCGGAAATTTGCGAAGGTATTTTAATGCTTCGTTGGGTTTTGTAAATGTTTTTTCGAGTGTTATAAAATCCACATCGCTGCAAAAGCTTTCTATTACTTTTAGCGCCGGTGGCTCATCATCTATGGCAATTGCTCTGATCATTACAAATCAATTTGGAGTAAAACTAAAAAATCTTTCGGATCATTGGTGATCGATAATTTGTGTTTGTGCGGATAGCTGAGCTGCAAACGGCTTTTGGTATTCTCGAGCCCCAATCCGCTCGGGCGATCCATGGACGGGCGGTGATATACTTTTTTATTGTTGACCTGCAGAATGAGCTGGTTTCCGATGATCTCGATGTTGACGGAAATATTGGACGCTTCTTCGGGATTAACACCATGCTTGAAGGCATTTTCAATAAAGGGGATCAAAATCAGCGGCGCAATTTTTTTGCCTTCGGTGGAGCCGGAAATGGTGTAGGAAAGCTGGATGGTGTTTACCAGGCGGATCTTTTGCAGCTCGATGTAATCGCTGATGTAATTGAGCTCTTTACCAAGCGATACAAAATCGGTATTTCCTTCGCTGATCACGTAACGCATCAGTCCGGAAAGCTTTACAATCGCGGAAGCAGTGCTTTTTGCCTTTTCCTCGATGGCGGAAGAATAAATGCTATTGAGCGTATTGAATAAAAAGTGCGGATTGATCTGCGCTTTCAGGAAGGATAATTCGGTATTTAATTTTTCCTGTTCGCTGCGTTTCCAGCGGTTGTTGATACGCAACATCAGGGAGAAAATAAAAACGATGAAAAACTGGAAAAAACGCATGCGCAATTCCTGGAAAAGAAAATGGCGGAAGGGATGCGGAAAATCAAAATCGTGGTAATGCTCCGGGCTGAAAAGGTGGCCGGGAGGCGGTCCCATAAAGTGTGTTGGCGCGATCAGGCTTAGCGGCAACAGGAAAATGAACAGGAAGTACAAAGCGGAAAGCAAATAAAACAGGAGGTGCCGTTTCCTGAAATAAAATTTAGGGATCAGGAAAAAATAATTGAAATAGAAAAAGAGGATCAATAGGGAAAAGTACAGGAAATCCCGTTGAAAACCGCCGATTTTAATAAACTCGAAGGTGGTGGACAGATCCGGCGAAAAAAGTATGGGAAATGCAAGGAAAACCACACAACCGATAACGTGAATGATGATCTGGCTTGTTTTCTTGTTCATATCTGTAAAGGTAAATTAAAAGTGGAAGTTCCCGCGCGCTGTTTATAAATTATTGAGGTCAGTTGCTTCATTGTGTCGGTATATTTTAAACCTACTGTCGGCTTTATCCGTCAATTGTACGTTTATCTCCTGTAATTCAAAGGTAAAATACAGGGGTTCTTCTATGAAATCGGTGGGTACTTCTATTTTATTTTTTTATGAATGATTTCACAAACATCTTTGTACCCGATTCACAATTAGAATTAGCAACATACATCCCCACGCTTAGTTTAGTTGAAAAACGAAAAACACCCAGTTATGACAGCGATCATCAAAAGCCGGTTTCTTGAAATAACAACACATGTGCTTATGTGGGGTGTTTTTTTCGTTTTTTTAATCTTCTTCTCCCCTTCTCCTTTCCGGGAAACGGTTGACTGGGATTTTATCTTAAAATCGTCGGGACAGTTCCTGTTCTTTTTTCTCCTGATCTTTTACATCAATTATTTTATCCTGATCGAGCGGCTGATCTTTCAAAAGAAAGTGCTCATTTTTGTGCTGATCAATCTTGTACTGATCGCGCTGTGCTCCTTCCTGAACAACCTGTTCCGGGTTGATATGCCCTGGCCGCGTCACGATTTGCCTTTCGGGCATTTTATGAAAGAAGAGATGGCAAGGCCGAACAGGCTGATGATCGTCATTAAAATGTCGAGCCCGTTTGTATTGCCCGTAGTAATGAGCGTTGCGATCAAGATCACACAGCACTGGTTTAAAACGGAAACGGCAAAAAAGGAAGCGGAGAATAAAAACCTGGAATCAGAATTACTGCATTTACGTTACCAGGTGCAGCCGCATTTCTTTTTTAATTCGTTAAATACGATTTATTCACTGATTGAAAATTCGCCGGAAAAGGCGCAGGAAGGCGTTCACAGCCTGAGCAAACTCATGCGTTACCTGTTGTATGAAACCGGGAACAGCACGGTGGAGCTGTCGCAGGAAATTTCTTTTTTAGTAAAATACATTGAGCTGATGCAGCTGCGCCTGACAGATAAAACAAGCGTTACCTATGATTTTCCGAAAGTACAGATCACGCGAAGCGTGCCGCCGTTATTATTTGTTCCCTTATTGGAAAATGCTTACAAACACGGCATTTCCGCCACGCAGCAATCTTTCATTTTTTTTGAGATGAAGATCCTGGACAACAAAATTTATTTTTTAACAGAAAATTCTAATTTCCCAAAAACTGATCTGGACAAAAGCGGTTCGGGAATAGGACTCGACAATTTAAAAAAACGTTTGAACCTCCTTTATAAAGATCATTACACGTTTACAACAGAAGTGATAAACGATGTATTCCTCACCCGCTTAGTTATTGAGATCGATTAAATAATCAACCCGCTTACCTGATGAAAAAAATAGGATTCCCGCTTCTTGCGCTTTGTTTGCTTGTACACCTTGCGGAAGCGCAAAAAGAGTGTGAGCTGAACGCTCCCGGCAACGCTTGTTACCTGCAATTTGTTTCTTACACTGCCGATGGAAATTATTCGCTGGATACAAAACCGGTGGTATTTGAATTATTAAAGCCGGGAGAATCGCCCATGGAAGCTTATACAAAGGATACGATCAAAGACCTGCCTGCTTTTTTTAATTACAAATTTATTTATGTTCCCAATCATGGAACTACTGCCGCAGAAAAGCTGGATTGCATTTCTTCGCTGGTAAGCCTTGTTTCCTTTGGTTATTCGAGGGGAAAGGAAAATTTATTTTTTTTAGTGAATGATGAAAGCATTAATTCACAGGATGTGAAAGCGGCACATTTAACGGGCGTGTTTAAAACCATCCGGCTGGCAATACCGGCTGTAAAAGCTGTTGGTGCTGTGGCACAAGCTGATATCACTTCCGACTTTAAAGAAACGGTGGCCGTTCCGGATGAAGATGAAAAAGAGGAAACATCAGTAAAAACAGCAGCAGCGGATGAAAAAGCACCGCAAAAAACATATTTTGGCGCGCCGAAAACTTTTGATTATACGCTTTCCGGAATTGTGCGGGATGCTGCGAGCGGAGAAGCATTGCCGTTTGCAACGGTGCAGATCAAAGGTACTACGAACGGCATCGCGACCAATACCGATGGTTATTTTACACTGGTAAAAGTGCCGTCGGATACGGCCACACTGGTGATCCAGTATGTGGGTTACCAAAAAACGGAAGTGTATTTAAATCCGCAATTGCCGAAACGGAATTTGCTGATCGAAGTAAAACCATCGTCGCAGATGCTGAATACAGTTGTTGTGGAAGGCCAGCGGGAAGACATTGTACTTTCCAACAAGGAAGATATCAGCACGATAAAAATGACACCGAAAAAACTGGAGCAATTGCCTAACATCGGCGAGAAAGACATTATGCGCTCATTCCAGCTGATGCCGGGTATTGGCGCTTCCAATGAATCATCATCGGGATTGTATGTGCGGGGCGGCACACCCGACCAGAATTTAATTTTGTATGATGGTTTTACTATTTATTATGTGGATCACTTGTACGGTTTTTTCAGCGCATTTAATTCGAATGCATTAAAAGACATTCAATTGTATAAAGGTGCGTTCGAATCACGCTTTGGCGGAAGGCTTTCGAGTGTGACGGAAATTGCGGGCAAAGAAGGCAATCAGAAAAAATTTAACATGGGCGGCGATTTTAGTTTGCTGAGCGCGAATGCATTTGTGGAAATTCCGATCGGTAAAAAATTCACATCGGTGGTAGCGTTCAGAAGATCGTACCAGGGATATGTGTATGATAAAATTTTCAATAAATTTAACAGCAGTCAAACCACCACTTCCGATCAACCCAGCGGTGGCGGGCGTTTTAAGCAACAATCGAAAGCGGTATCTTTTTTTTACGACCTGAATGCAAAGCTCACGTACCGGCCAACGGACAAGGATATTATTTCTTTCAGCTTGTTTAACGGAACGGATAAATTAAACAACGGAACAGCAGCAGCTTCTTCTGCAAATGCACCGAGCAGTTTCAGCACGAGTTCCACCGATCTTACCAAATACGGGAATATCGGAAGCAGCTTAAAATGGTCACGCAAATGGTCGTCCAAATTATACGGCAATACTATTTTGAGCTACTCCAATTATTACAGCGATCGGGACCGTTCGCAGGAGCGCACGGTGACGAACGCCGCAGGAACAGCAGTAACAACCAAAACGGGACTTTTCGAAAATAATAATTTAAAGGATTACAGCTTCAAATCGGATTATGAATGGAATATTTTTAAAAACAGTCAATTACAATTCGGAGGTTTCGCAACGTATTTTGACATCAAATATACCTACGCACAAAATGATACAAACACGATCCTCGACCGCCATAATTTTGCAGTGCTGGCAGGTGGTTACGTGCAGAGCAAAACAAAATTCTTTGATGATAAATTAATTTTTTTACCCGGAATCAGGATCAGTTATTTTGATGTAACAGGCAAGCCATATTACGAACCGAGGGCTTCTGCGATTTATAAATTAACAAGTAAGATCTCGCTAAAAGCGGCTACCGGCAAGTATTACCAGTTTGCTAACCGCGTAACGCGTGAAGATATTTTATCGGGCAGCCGCGACTTTTGGGTATTATCGGATGGAAATAAGATCCCGGTAAGCTCTGCCATTCATTACGTTGCGGGAATCTCCTATGAAACAAACGATTATTTATTCAGTGCCGAAGGTTATTATAAAAAGCTGTCCGGACTCACGGAATATTCATTGCGTTTTAATGCCAGTCCGGAAGGCGTGGATTACAACGAAAACTTTTTTAACGGAACCGGCTATTCAAGAGGAATTGAATTTTTAGCGCAGAAGAAATTTGGAAAATTTAACGGCTGGGTAAGTTATACACTCGCGGAAGCGATGAATCATTTCGCGATTTATTCTACCGATGATTATCCCGCAAGCCAGGATGTAACGCACGAATTTAAAATTGTGGGATTGTATAAATACAAGCGCTGGGATTTTTCCGCTACCTGGATCTTTGCCACAGGCAGGCCATACACCGCACCATCGGGAGCATACACGATTACGTTGCTCGACGGAACCACGCAGGATTATTTTACTGTAACGGCAAAAAACAGCTTGCGTTTGCCGGATTATCACCGCGCCGATATTTCGGTAAATTATAAATTACTGGTGGGTGAAAAACGAAGAGACATCGGCTACATCGGCTTTAGCATTTTTAATGTGTACAACCGGACAAATGTATGGTACAAGCAATACAGCATTGTGGACGGACAGATCATTGAAACAAATGTGAATTATTTAGGGATCACTCCCAACCTTACTTTATCACTAAAATTAAGATAAATGCGTGTAAAAATCAGAATAACAGTAGCGCTGCTTTCGTTTGCTTTAACGGCCTGCAAAAAACAGGACAGCTCCGAATTTACGGATACACCGGTGATCGAATCGTACCTGCAGCCGGGAAATGTAATGAATGTAAAGCTGAGCAGACAGATCCCATTTTCGTCGGGCGTAAATTATTCGGCTGATGATATTAATGCACTGAGTGTAAATGTTACGTGTAACAATGTTACGTATCCGCTCACCGCTTATGGCAACGGGCAATATGCGGATAGCAACCTGATCGTGGCGGAAGGTGCAAAATATAATTTATCGTTTACCTATAATAAAAAACCGGTAACTGCTTATACGTACATTCCTGCGAAACCACAGGGGTATACGCAATCGGTGACGCAGATAGCCATCACACGCATGGATAGCACCAGCACACCGATGGCTGGCGGTTTTACCATGCCCGATCCGGTAACGCTCAGCTGGACGAATACAGACGGTTCTTATTACATTGTGGTGATCGAAAATATTGAAGCCACGCTGGACCCGATCCGCGATTTTGGGAACAATGCGCCTCCGGGCAACCGTTTTAAGAAAAAACCTACGAATAGCACCAGTATTGAGATCCGGGCGAATGAATTCCAGTATTACGGCACGCATCGCCTGATCTTGTACCATGTATTGCCAGATTATGCCACGCTGTATGATGATAACAGCACGAGTTCACAAAATTTAACAAATCCTTCCACCAGTATTAGCAACGGATATGGGATATTTACGGGCTTAAATTCGGATACGCTGATGCTCGAAGTGAAAGAACCCTGAAATTTGTGTTAAATGGCAGGGTTTAATTGGTTTTCCTTAAGTATTTTTGCACCCTTAATCCTGTATGTTGTAAATGAAAAAAATAAATTGCCTGATTGTGGATGATGAGCCACCTGCGCTTCATTTGATCAAAGGATATGTGAACAAAACACCTTTCCTGGAATTGAAAGGGAAATGTGCGAATGCGTTTGAGGCGATGGAGCTGATGAATTCCAATTCCATTGATCTGCTGTTTTTAGATATTCAGATGCCGGATCTGAACGGTATTGAATTTTCGCGCACGCTTACCAACGGCCCGAAAATAATTTTAACAACCGCTTTTGAAAAATATGCGCTGGAAGGATTTCGTATAGATGCACTGGATTATTTATTAAAACCATTTAATTACGAAGAGTTCCTGAAAGCCGCTAACAAAGCGAAAGAATGGTTCAGGACAAAATTAAACCCGGAGCAAAAAACGGAAACAGATTCTTTTCTGTATGTGAAATCGGAATACAAACAAATTAAAATTGATCTGAATAAAGTATTGTTTTTTGAAGGTTTGAAAGATTATGTAAAGATCCATTTAGAAGACGCCGACAAAGCGGTACTTAGTTTGATCAGCCTGAAAGCACTGGAAGAACAGCTGCCTTCGAAATTCATGCGGGTACACCGTTCATTCATTATCAATCTCGAAAAGATCGAAGCGATTGAGCGAACACAGGTGATCATCGGTAAAAATCACATCAGGATCGCGGACCAGCATAAAAATGAATTTATGGAATACCTCGCTTCTAAATCAATGAAATTTTAAAATTCATGTTGCACATCTCTCTTAAAAAATATACACTTACCGCGATCTTCATTTTTGTTTTTGTTTTTTTTACACAAGCGCAAACCTACCATGTGAGAGGCCGCATCATTTCCAAAACGGATACTGTTCCACTGATCGGCGCCATTGTAAAATTGACTGACATTGCAGATACAACCAAAGTAACTGGCATTGCTGCCGATGCGAATGGAAATTTTGAATTTGCAAATGTGACACCGGCGCGCTATAAATTAACTGCGTATTACATCAGTTATAAAAACGGACAAAAATTTATTACGGTTGCCGATAAAGATGTCTACACCGGAACGATGGCGATGGAAACAAACGCATCGGTTTTAAAAACAGTGACGGTAGAAGGCGAACAGCAGCGTGCGGAGCAAAAGGGCGATACCACTCAGTTTAATGCCAACGCCTACAAAACTAATCCGGATGCTTCTGCAGAAGATCTCGTGAAGAAAATGCCGGGCGTTACTTCCGACGGAACTACGGTGAAAGTAAATGGCGAGGAAGTAAAAAAAGTATTTGTGGATGGCAAACCGTTTTTCGGTGATGATCCAACTGCTGCATTAAAAAATTTACCTGCGGATATTATTGATAAAGTACAGGTGTATGATAAAAACAGCGACCAGGCGCAATTTACCGGTTTTAAAGACGGTGACGAACAAAAAGCCATGAACATTATTACGAAGCCGGGAAGAAATGTAGGGCAGTTCGGGAAAATTTATGGCGGCGCAGGAACGGATGACGATGCCTCTGAATTGAAATACAACAGTGGCTTAACATTCAACAGCTTTAACGGCAAACGCCGCTTCTCCGTGATCGGGATGTCGAATAATATTAACCAGCAGAATTTTAATATTTCGGACATCATGAGCGTGATGAGCAATTCCGGACAAAGCGGCGGCGGCCCCGGAATGGGCGGATCGGGCGGCGGTGGCGCTTCCAATTTTTTTGCGGGACAGCAAAGCGGTGTTGCAACTACTACTGCAGCCGGATTAAATTATTCGGATGCCTGGGGCAAAAAAATAAATGTATCCGGCAGTTATTTTTTCAATCAAACGGATAATTTGAATACAGGAACCATTGCACGGAATTATTTTACGGACAACAAACTGATGTATGATCAAACGAGCACATCGCGTACAAAAAACCTGAACCACAAAATAAATTTTAAGCTGGAATATGCGATCGATACGATGAATTCGATCACGCTGACACCTCGGCTTACGTTCCAGCAAAACAATGCTACCAGCGACCTGATGGGAACAAACAGTCTGCCCGACAGCGCCTCCTTCCTGAGCCAGACGGAAAACAGAACGAAGGCGATCAACACCGGTTATAATTTTCAGAATGATTTATTGCTGCAACATAAATTTCAAAAAAAGGGAAGAACCATTTCATTCAATATCAATACGCAAATAAATAACCGCGATGGAAACGGCAGTTATTATTCGTCGAGTATTTACAACGATTCGCTTACCACCAGTACTGTGCTTGATCAGCAATATACAAACGTAAGCAAAAGCACAACCTGGGGCGGAAACCTTTCTTATACGGAACCAGTGGGGAAAGACGGGCAAATGATGATCACCTACCGTCCGTCGTACACAAAAAACGAAGCGGATAAAACCACAAATAATAATAACGGCGAAGGCGATTATTCGGTTTTGGATACAGCATTGTCAAATAGATACAACAACACATATACCAGTCAACGCGGCGGTTTGAGCTACCGTTTGAACAAACCAAAATCAACATTTATGGTGGGCGCCGATGTGGAACAGGCTGTATTAAGCGGCAATCAAACGTATCCTGAAAACGTTAAGCTGAACCGCACCTTCAATAATATTTTGCCAACCGCGATGTATAGCTACAAGTTCAGCAAAACAAAAAACCTGAATATTAATTACCGGACCACCACGCGATCGCCTTCGGTAACGCAGCTGCAAAATGTGATCGATATTTCCAACCCCTTGCTGGTAAAATCGGGAAATACGGATCTGAAACAAACATTTGAAAACAATTTAACAGTGCGCTTAGGCCTGGGAAATCCGATGAAAGCAAAAAACTTTTTCATTTTCCTGATGGCGAACCAAACCACCAATTACATCAGCAATGCCACCTACCTGATCCGCTCTGACACTTCGTTGCAAGGCTACACGATCAATCGCGGAAGCCAATTGATAAAACCGGTAAACCTGAATAATTATTACAGCCTGCGCACTTTTGGCGTGTATAGTTTTCCGCTGAAACCGATCAAAAGCAATTTGAACATCAACGCAGGTTATACCTATGCGCACACACCGGCACTGATCAACGATGCAATAAATTATTCGAGCAACAATGCAGTGAGCGGCGGCATTTATTTAAGCAGCAACATCAGCACGTCGTTTGATTTTTCGATTGCATACAATGGCAGTTACAATACCGTAAAAAACACGCTGCAGGCGCAATCCGACAATGCGTATTTTAATCATACCGCTACGCTGAAAGTAAATTATATTTTATTGAAAAAAGTAGTATTCAATACCGATGTGAATCAAATGTATTATACCGGATTGACAAAAAGCTACAACCAGAATTATGTATTGTGGAATGCCTACATCGGGTATAAATTTTTAAAGAACCAGTCGCTGGAGGCAAAAGTTTCGGTGTATGATATTTTGAACCAGAACAGGAGCATCAGCCGGACTGTGACCGAAACGTATACGGAAGACAGCAATACAAATGTGCTGAAACGATATTTTATGGTAACTTTAACCTATACATTCAAGCATTTTAAAAACGGATCGAAGGAGCCGGAGCAAATGCAGTTTCCGAAAGGAATGCCGCCTCCGGGAAGCATGCCACCTCCGGGCGGAATGGGCCCACCACCGGGTGGAAATTAATGCAGGATGATAAAACAAGCAAAAAATACAGGCACGATAAAAACGAGATGCAGCGCATAAAGAAAATAGTTTTGGTACTGATCCTGCATTGCTGCTGTTTGTTGCCGGGCTATGCGCAGTTAAAATCCAGCTATCTGCAAATGGGCCGGTATGAGCTAAGCCAGGAGCATTTTACCAAAGCCATCGAATATTTTAACCTCGCGATCGGGCAGCAAAGCCAATCGTTTGATGCGTATTTTTTCCGCGCTATTGCGAAGGAAGAACTGGATGATTATATCGGTTCGGAAAAAGATTACACCAAATCCATCAGCATTTATTCGAGCTGGGTGGATGCCTATATTTCACGCGCATTGGTCCGCGATAAAATGTTTAACTACCAGGGCGCTTTTGAAGATTATGACAAAGCCATTCTGCTGGATTCTTTAAACCCGGTGATCTATTTTAACCGCGCGATCACTTACCTTGCGTTGCAAAAATTCCAATTGGCGATCGATGATTGTAACCATGCAGAACGATTAAAATACAACAACGAAAATTTATACATCGTAAGAGGCGCGGCCAAATCGGGCCTGACCCAATATGAAAATGCGATCAAAGATTTTGGCCGTGTGATCAGTAAAAACCATAAAAATATTTTCGCATACATGCAGCGCGCTGAAACCTGGGTGGCCATGGAGAAAAAAGATTCGGCCATTGCCGATCTGAATTTTGTATTGAAGCACGATTCATTAAATACCGACGCATTATTGAACCGCGCCATTTTAAAGATCGATGATAAAAAAAATGCGGAAGCCTTAAAAGATCTCAACAAAGTGATCCGCTTATCGCCGGATAATGCAACTGCATATTTTAATCGCGCGATGTTAAAAAGCGACATGAAGGATTACAACGGTTCCTTGTATGATTATGATAAAGTACTGGAAATTCATCCACAGAATATTCTCGCCTATTATAATCGTGCGGGATTAAAATATTCGCATCACGATCTGAAAGGCGCGCTGGAAGATTATAACAAAGTGATTGCCTTATTCCCGAATTTTTCCGATGCGTATGAAAACCGTTCACAGGTGGAAAAGGATCTGAATAAACCGGAAGATTCCAAACGCGATCACGATAAATCGGTAGAGATCCACAATTCCAACACATCGCTGAGCGATAGTGCCCGCGTGGAAGAAAGTGCCAAACTGATGAAGTTCATGTCGCTGAGTGCCGGTTCCGAAAGTCAGAATAATTCCAAAGAAAAAGTACAATACAGCAATGCCGATATTCAGCCGCAATCTATTTTTTCGGTGACGATGTTCCCGGCGCAAAAAAAATTCAGGTTGTATAAAGTTCCCTTAAAAAATAAAAAAGACAGCGTGCTTACACTGGTAAATACGCCTGCAGATAGTTTGGATGAAGCCGCTGTTTTTAATAAAATAAATGCGCTAACTACGGTCATAGAAAAAGACAGTTTGAATGCAGGTAATTATTTTAACCGTGCCATTTTATATGCCACCGTGCAAAAATACAACCAGTCGATCGCCGATTACAACATGTCTATAAAGCTTGATTCTACCAATGTAATGGCCTGGTTCAGCAGAGCAAACACGCGGTATAAATTACTGGAATTGCTGTATTCGTTTGATGACGTTCCGGCATTTGATGCCAGCGGTAATGTTCCTAAAACCTATCAAAAGCGCGTTTACACGGATAATACGTACGACATGGTGCTGAATGATTATGCAAAAGCCTTGCAGCTGGACCCTGAATTTACGTATGCCTGGTTCAATACCGCTACTACAAAAATAAAAACGAATGATTACAAAGGCGCTGTTGCAGATTACACCATGGCGCTTTCCTGCGATCCAAGCCTTTCGGAAGTGTATTACAACCGCGGCTTGTTGCTTATCGTTTTGCACGATAATAATAATGCCTGTATTGATTTGAGCAAGGCGGGAGAGTTGGGGATTCTGGAAGCGTATAATGTGATCAAACGGTTTTGTTATAAGTAAAGTAGTTCAAAGTTTAAAGTTCAAAATTCAAAGTTTGCTGTACGCAGATGCGGTGTGTGCTCCTTCGGAGCGGTTTTACCACTTAGGCACGAAGAAACACTAAGAAGGAAAAGAAGAAAAAAGAGCTTTTGTTGTGTACTCCTTCGGAGCCACACAGATTCGCAATATTCGTTCCTGTTCCTGCCCGAATCGTTCAGGCGGGCGCTATCCGTACTAATTTCCAAATTAACCCGTATCTTTGATATAAATAGTATTTCAGATGAAAAGACACGAATTAAAAATATCCTACGCTGAGTTTGAAAATGAAAGCGAGTTGAATGAATCCGACCGCGAATTATTACAAAAAGCACGTGTGGCTGCTGAGTCGGCATACGCTCCCTACTCCAACTTTTACGTGGGAGCGGCATTGTTGCTGAAAAACGGGCAGATCATTACCGGGAATAACCAGGAAAATGTGGCTTATCCGAGCGGATTATGTGCCGAACGCGTTGCAATTTATGCCGCCGGAGCCACCTTTCCGGATGAAGCCATTGAAACCATTGCAGTAACCTGCAAATCACCGGCATTTGAGGTAAACGAACCCTTATCGCCCTGCGGTGCCTGCCGCCAGGCCATTGCCGAATATGAAATGCGCCACAATTCGAAGATCAGGATCCTTTTGGCGGGCGAAAAAGGCAGGATCAGGATGGTGGAAAGCATCAGCGACCTGCTGCCTTTTATGTTCAAGGCGGAAGAACTGAAAAAAGGCTGAAAATTGAGCTTTTCAGAATAAAAAACAGAGATTGGGGATTATAATTTTTATTGTTAAATTTGTGGTTCTACACAAATCAAGATCATGGAAAAAGTAGCAAGCAAAACAAAAAAAGAAGCAGAAGTGACTGGAACAAAATCAGCGACCAAATTCAGCAGGGAAACCTATATCAAATGGTACGAATCGATGCTGCTGATGCGCAAATTCGAAGAAAAAACCGGCCATTTATACATACAACAAAAGATCCGCGGGTTCTGTCATTTATACATCGGGCAGGAAGCACTGGTAGCGGGAGCTGTATCGGCGATCCGCAAAGAAGATAATATGATCACGGCGTACCGCGACCATGCACACCCGATCGGGCGCGGCATGCATCCAAAATATATTATGGCCGAAATGATGGCAAAAATAACAGGCTGTTCCAAAGGAAAAGGCGGTTCGATGCACATGTTCTCAAAAGAGTTTAATTTTTTTGGCGGACATGGTATTGTGGGCGGACAAATTCCATTGGGCGCAGGTATTGCTTTCGCAGATAAATACAACGGCAATGATAACGTAACGCTTTGTTACATGGGCGATGGCGCTGTTCGCCAGGGAGCATTGCACGAAGCATTCAACATGGCCATGCTGTGGAAATTACCGGTAATTTTTATCATTGAAAACAATCATTACGCCATGGGAACTTCCGTTGAACGGACTTCCAATGTGCATGACTTATACAAAATTGGTTTGTCGTATGAGATGCCTTCCAAAGCAGTAGACGGTATGACCTGTGAAGCAGTGCATGATGCCATCGCGGAAGCGGCAGAAAGAGCGCGCAAAGGCGATGGGCCAACATTACTGGAAATGAAAACATACCGCTACAAAGGTCACTCGATGAGCGATGCGCAAACGTACAGAACGAAAGACGAAGTAAAAGAATACCAGGCGCAGGATCCGATCGAAAAAGTATTGGAGACCATCAAAAAAAATAAATGGATGAGCGATGCGGACATTGAAGCAGCGGAGAAAAATGTAGAGGATATTGTTGCGGAATCAGTGAAATTTGGTGAAGATTCCCCTTATCCAACTGTTGATGAATTGTACAAAGATGTGTATGATCAACATGATTATCCTTACATCATTGATTAAGGTGAAGGGAATTATAAATGATGAATTATAAATTATAAATGCCGGGTGCTAAAAAGCAATTATAAATTATAGATGATGAATTATAAATGCTGCGTGTTTTCTGTATGTTGAATTATAAATTAAAAAAGAGTTAGTAGAAAGAAATTTTATGGGGAAGGATAATTTAATTGCAAACAAAACATTTGATTTTTCATTAATAACAATAGAATTATACAAGCATTTAATAGAAAATAAAGAATACGTTTTATCAAAACAATTACTCAGATCAGCAACAAGTATCGGGGCGAATGTGGAGGAAGCGATCGGGTCGATTTCAAAAAGAGAATTCACAGCAAAAATGGGGATCTCATTGAAAGAAGCACGGGAATCAAAATACTGGTTACGGCTTTTGGATAAAAGCCAGCTGGTAAATTATAATTATTCAAAACAGTTAAAAGACATAGACGAGATTGTAAATATTTTAACGGCAATTGTTAAAACATCGCAATTACAACTGGCAAATTCTTAATTAATTTAAAACATAAAACAGGTTATAAAATTTAAACGGCATCATCATCAATACGATAAAGCTTTTAAATAATTTATAATCCATAATTTATAATTCAACAAGAAATATGGCTGAAGTAGTACGAATGCCCAAATTAAGCGATACCATGACGGATGGTGTTGTTGCAAAATGGCATAAAAAAGTAGGTGACAAAGTGAAATCGGGCGAAGTGCTGGCGGATATTGAAACGGATAAAGCAACGATGGAATTTGAATCGTTTCAGAATGGAACTTTATTACACATTGGCGTTCAGGAAGGAAAAGGCGCACCGGTGGATTCGATCCTTGCGATCTTAGGAAATGAAGGCGAAGATATTTCGGGATTATTGAATGAAAAAGCTCCGGCAGGCGATTCGAAAGAAGAAGCAAAAACTGACACAAAAGAAGATGCAAAATCAGATAAAAAAGAGGCTGTAAAAACAGATGCAAAAAAAGCTGCACCTGTTGCGGAAGTAAAAATTCCGGATACCGTACAAATTGTGAGAATGCCAAAACTAAGCGATACCATGACAGAAGGTGTTGTTGCAAAATGGCACAAGAAAGTGGGCGATAAAGTGAAATCGGGCGAGCTGTTGGCGGATATTCAAACCGACAAAGCAACCATGGAATTTGAATCGTTCCAGGACGGTGTGTTACTGCACATTGGTGTGGAAGAAGGAAAAGGCGCACCGGTGGATTCGATCTTAGCGATCCTTGGAAAAGGCGATGAAGATGTTTCTGCGATCATTGCAGCGGATAAAAAAGTTCAAAGTTCAGAAGTTCAAAGTTCAAAGTCAGAGAACGTAAAAAAAGAAAGCAAATCTTCTGAAAATAAACAAGCTACAAGTGTTGCAGCCTCTGCTAAACCGGCAACCAGCAATCAACAATCAGTAAATAACGGCGAGCGTCAGAAAATTTCTCCGCTTGCAAAAAAATTAGCGGAAGATAAAGGCATCAGCATTACTGCGTTGAAAGGCAGCGGCGACAACGGCCGCATCATCAAACGCGATATTGACAATTTTAAATCGAATGGTGCAGCGCCTGCATTTGTAGGTGTGGAAAGCTATACAGAAGAGCCTGTTTCGCAAATGCGCAAAGTGATTGCGAAACGTTTAGGCGAAAGTATGTTCACGGCTCCGCATTTCTATTTAACAATGGAAATTGACATGGATGAAGCCATGAAAGCACGCGATGCGATCAACACCGTTGCCGGAATTAAAATTTCGTTCAACGACATGGTGATCAAAGCGGTAGCAGCAAGCTTGCGCAAGCATCCAAAAGTAAATTCATCCTGGCTGGGCGATAAGATCCGTTATAACAATCACATTCACATTGGTGTGGCGGTTGCTGTGGAAGACGGCTTACTGGTTCCGGTAGTGCGTTTTGCTGATGGTAAAACATTAACACAGATTGGTACGGAAGTTCGTAATTACGCGGTGAAAGCACGCGAGAAAAAATTACAGCCAAGCGATTGGGAAGGAAATACATTCACCATTTCTAATCTTGGAATGTTTGGCATTGAGCAATTCACGGCAATCATCAATCCGCCGGATGCCTGCATTTTAGCGGTTGGCGGGATCAAACAAACTCCTGTTGTGAAAAACGGGCTGATCGTACCGGGTAACGTAATGAAATTAACATTGTCCTGCGACCACCGCGTGGTGGACGGCGCAACCGGTTCTGCATTTTTACAAACGTTGAAACACAATTTGGAAAATCCGATTTTGATGTTGGGTGCGAGTGCTATTTAGTTAGGTAGTCGACAGTAGACAAGAAATAAATCGACAGTCGACAAGAAATAAAAAAGTAGACAAGAAAAAACGTCAGCATGATGCTGGCGTTTTTTATTAGGTAGAATCACGATGCTTAAAGCGCTCAAAAATAAATACGAACTCAGGAATTCGCAGGTAAACGGCTTTGTAGTTATGCTTGTGGTCGTTGTGTCCGGTTTTTTATATGAAACACAAAAGGCGATCAATTCCAGCCGGAAAGAAGAATTATTAAGTGGTCCTGGAAAATATGCGATTGGTTTAACAATAAATTATACCGGGGACGAAATAGAACGTGTGATGTACGTGTTTACCGTTAACGGAAAACCATATTATGGCGCAACAATGGCGCAGGAACATTTATGGATTGATCGCTTTGTAAGGGTGCCGGGTGGATATTATAAAGTAAAATATTACCCGGCCGATCCTACATTGAACACGATGAATTTTGATACAGAAATACACATCAAAACAAAAAAGCAGAATTAAACAAACTCTAAAGATAAGATCCGGCGTATACGAGCTTGATCAGCTTAATGCAATGGCATATTTTTTATCCTGCTATGATATGAAAACTCAAAATTACTCCAATCACAAACGCTATTACGCGCCGCATCATTTTATTTTTCTTCCTTTAATGGGAATATTGATTGGCGTTGGAATATGGAAAGCTTTCGCTGATCCTATACATTGCCTGGAGTGGACTTTATTCAGCATTCTTTCTTTTTGCATGCTTTATTTAGCGATCATGCTGCGGCAACATTATGCGCTGGGAAATCAAAACCGGATCGTCCGGCTGGAATTTCGCTTGCGGTATTTCGAATTGTTTGGAAAAGCCTGCGATGCCGCAGAAGCGCAATTATCATTCGGACAAATAGCAGCATTGCGCTTTACTCCCGATGATGAATTTAAGATATTACTGGATCGTACATTGAAAGAAAATCTAAGCGGGGACGAGATCAAGCGCTCGATCAAAAACTGGAAAGCGGACAGGATGCGGTTGTGACCTGATGCTGCAAATGTAAATGACTATCGGAAAGTTGATACAAGCCTGTTTTATTTTTATTAAAAAAGGTTTAATTAACACGTCATTGCGAGGGCTTTTGTTTTCGAAATATTAAAGCTTAAATTAGCTTAGTATATGAGAAATACTCTCCAGAACTGTCATCCCGCAATGTTGCGGAATGACAGTATTATTTGTGAATGTTATAAGCAATAACATTTTCTTACAACAATACCAAAGATTTTAATAAAAAATACATGAGCCGATTGCAGATGTGCAGTCAAAATTTATTTGAATAACATGAAAAAAATATTTTTTATTTTATTTCTTTTACTGCCCGGTGTTACTTCATTTGCACAGATCTCTCCGGAAAGGTATAACGAGCTGCTAAAAAAAGCGGACCGGTTTTATCGTTTAAAAAATTACAAAACATCTGCGCAAACCTATTCACAGGCATTTAAGCTCAATCGCTGGAAAGCAACTACAGATGACCGTTACAACGCGGCTTGCGCATGGGCAATGGCAGGTATACCAGACAGCGCATATTTTCAGCTTGGTAAGGTCATAGAAAACGGGAAATATTATAATTACCAGATGATTGCAACAGAACCTGCTTTTAAATCATTGCAAAAAGAAAAACGCTGGGAATTATTACTGGAAAACGTTCAGCAGAATGCAAAAAATGCAGAAGCAAAATTAAACAAACCGCTGATCTGGAAACTTGATAGTATTAACACGGATGACCAGCAATATCGCGTGAGGATCGATGATACAAAGTCTGCTTATGGAGCGGATTCCAAAGAGTTGAAAGAACTCTGGCAACAAATAAACAAGACTGATTCCATTAATTTAATAAAAGTAAAAGCTATTTTAGACCGTGACGGCTGGCTTGGGCCTGATATTGTTGGTTTAAACGGCAACACCACTTTGTTTTTGGTAATCCAGCATTCTGATCTAAAAACACAGGAACATTATTTGCCAATGATGCGTGAAGCTGTAAAAAATGGGAATGCACAAGCAAGTGCACTGGCATTGCTGGAAGACAGGGTAGCGTTGGGAGAAGGAAAAAAACAGATTTACGGCAGCCAGATCATCACTGATCCGAAAACAGGAAAAGATACCATTGCACCTGTTGAAGATTTTCCGAATGTGGATAAACGCAGGGCTGCTGTTGGACTCGAACCTTTACAAGAATATGTAAACCACTGGGGAATTGTATTGAAGCCCCGGGCGCCAAAAAAGAAAGCGGAGCCGGTATATTTAAATGGTGATTTTGAAACAGCAACAGAGATTCATGATTCGATTATCGGGCCAGTGAATGTTTGCAAAGGAACCGGCAATCATATAGATTTTACGCTTCCTTATGGTTACGGAGAATTGACAAATTCAGCTTGGTTTAAATTTACCATGGACCTGGATACGCTTCTGATCTTTGACATTGTCCCTGATTATCCGCGTGAGGATTATGATTTTTTTCTTTTCAAGTGTCCTGATGGAGATTGTATGAATAAGATCAGGAAAAATGAAGTAAAGGCCGACCGGTTTTGTTACAGTGTCAATTTTGATAAAAACAGCTCTACGGGATTGTCTGAATCTGCTACTAACATGTACCTGGGATCGGGTTATGCGCCCTCCGGTTATGTGACGCCGCTGCCGGTGAAAGCGGGCGAAACCTATTATTTAATGGTGGCTTGCTCTTATCCCAACTCAAAAGGATTTACTATTTATTTTTATAATTACTGGCCTCAAAAACCAAAAGCATTGCATAAAAGACCGGCTAAGCTTTTAGCTGCACCTGTTATTCTGGAAAATGTTTTATTCGAATCTAATAAAACAATTTTGCTGAAAGAATCCGGTACTGCATTGGACAAATTAGTGGAGTTGCTTCAGAAAAACAAGAGCATGACCATCGAGATCCGCGGCCATACAGACAATACAGGCGATGAAAAAACAAATCAGAAACTTTCGGAAGCGCGTGCAAAAAAAGTGGTGGATTATCTCGTATCAAAAAAAATTGAGAAGGAACGACTTTCCTATAAAGGATTTGGAAGCACACAGCCAGTTGCATCCAATGACAATGAGGAAGGGAAAAAGAAGAACAGGAGAGTAGAATTTCTGGTGGTAAAAAAATAATTTATTTTCTAAAAAACGGATTTAATTTGGTGTAGGCATTCCATGCATATTCATTGCGAAGAAAAACAACGGAACTACCTGAAAACAGTAGCGTGCCTGCTGGCACATTTTTTTATAATAAGGATGTGCTACTGATCCAAACCATGAGAAACCGCCTGTTGATACTGCTTTTTTTGCTGCGTGGCGGAGCGTTTGCACAGGGCAACATGCAGGATACGATCAGTAAAAAAATGCAGCAGCAATTCAAACACCTGCGTACTGAAACCGAAAACACTTATAAATATGGTGCTTACGAAGGTGCCACCATCCGCCACATTTACATTACAGTACTTTCTCCGATGGGTACCAACATCAACGACACAACGGTAAAAGCCAAAGGTTTTATCCGCGATGTTGTAAACAATACACATCCCAACAGTAATCAGCACATTGTCCGGAATTATTTACTGTACGAAGAAGGCAAGCCACTCAAAAAAATTGAGATCGAGGAAAGTGAGCGTTTACTGCGGAGGAGCCTGCGTGTGCGCGATGCCAAAACGGTTGTAAAACCTGCTGGAGAGGGCATGGTGGACGTGTATGTGATCGTGCAGGATCTGATCTCCATCACCATTAATACATCGGCGTTTGATACCGTAAAATCATACGGGCTTACATTCAATAATATTGCAGGATACAACCAGGCGTTTGCAAACGAGGTTAATTATTCTGAAAAAGACAAACAGCATTTTTCTTACAACGGAATCTATACCTGGCCGAATATGTTCGGATCTTTTTTTACCGGAAGTGTTTATTTCAGCACGCCATCGGGCGTAAGCCAGAACGGTGTGAGTATTTCAAAAAGCTTTTATTCGCCCGTTACGAACTGGAACGCAGGTGCTGAATATTTTGATTATACCAAAGATGTGATCAGCTATTATTCCGATGACAGCACTTCTACTGCCCGGATCAAGTACAATACGGAAGATGTGTGGGCTGGAAAAACATTCAACGTAAAAACAAAATACAAAGTGTACCGCGACCGCTTGAAAATCTTTACTTCCGCGCGCGTGATCCAAACCAATTATACCGCACGAAACAAGCAGATCCCGGCATTTAACCAGGATGACTACAAAACAAATACATTTTATTTAGCAGATATCGGCATCTCATTCCGCTCCTATTACAAGGAAAAATATTTATTCAAATTTGGAAATAATGAAGATATTCCGGAAGGTGTGATGATCGCTTACATTCCCGGATACCGGCACATTGAGGGTTCCAGGGATCTTCTTTATTCGGCAATTGAAGCGCGGCAGGGAAAATTTTATCCGAAGATCGGCTATCTTTCTTTTGATGCTGGTTTTGGAACATTTTTTAATTCCAACAAAGCGCAGCAGGGAATCCTGAGCTTTGGTGTCACTCACATTACAAAAAAATGGAATATCCGCAAATTCGGGATCCGGCATTATGCGCTGTTAAAGGCAAAACAGGGATTTAACCGGCAGCCGGATGAACAATTGTATTTATCTACGGATGACGGCTTGTACAATTTAACAACGCATGAACTGAGTGGCATCAGTAAATTATCGCTAAGCTTGAACACTGTGGTGTATACGCCTTATAAATTATTGGGATTTAATTTCGCCGTGTTTGTGTACGCCGGTTTTGCAACGATCACACCCAACTCTATTAATTTACGCAATACTATTTACCAGGCATTTGGTGCGGGGATCATGGTACGCAACGATCACCTGATCATCAACAACATTCGTTTATCATTTACTTATTATCCGAATTTGCCGGTGCCGGTAGGCAAGTTTAACCCATATTGGTTTTATGCGATCTCATTGCAGGAGTTTATTATGGATAAACCGGAGGCGTTAAACTATGATTAATAGTTCAAAGTTTAAAGTTAGAAAGTTCAAAGTTTGCTGTGCGCAGATGCTGTGTGTGTAGGGTGGCTCCTGCGGAGCGGATTTGCCACGAAGTCGCGAAGGCGCAAAGAATTTTGTAATTAATTTTAGTCCTGCGGAATGTTTGTTAACACAGGAAAATGTAAATTATGCTTAGTAAAGTTTTCTTTTAATTATGAACTACGTATTAAGCGTGACCCAAGCCTGTTAAGTAAATAAATAAATTCTTTTTTCTTTGCGCCTTCGTGGTTAAAAAAACGCTCCGAAGGGGCAACACAGCAAACTTTGAACTTTCTAACTTTAAACTTTGAACTTAAATTTCGTTTAAAAATCCTGCTAACTTACTTCCCATACTAAAACACCCCTGCAGCAAGTATCCTCCTGTAGGTGCATCCCAGTCAAGCATTTCACCGATCACGTAATTAGCTGGTAATTTCTGTAATTGAAAATGTTCATCTATTTCCGTTAACGGGATTCCGCCTACCGTTGAAATGGCTTCATCAATTGGTGCTGCTGCAGTGATCATTAAAGGAAGGTTTTTTATTTTTTTTGCGAGCGCCTCGGAATTTGTAAATTCTTCTTTGCTTAAAACAGATTTCAGCAAGGCAATGTGAACCGCATTAAAATTCAGTTCATCTTCCAATTGTTTTGTAACCGAACGGTTACCTTTTGAAAGCAATTTATTTTTTATTTCTTCTTCCGGAAAAACAGGCTTTAAATCAACGTACACCGCGGCTGTATTTTGTTGCTTTAATTGTTCGCGGATCTCCGGGCTCAGCGCATATATGGCTCCGCCTTCGATCCCAAAACGCGTGATCACCAATTCCCCGCTTTTTGATTTTCCATTGCAGGAAATTGAAATATTTTTCAATGATTTACCTTCAGCGGAAGCTAAAAAAGAATCGTCCCAATTAATTTTATATGCACAATTGGAAGCCTGAAAGGGAATGATCCCAATTTTATTTTTTTCGAAAATGTTTGTCCAGCTACCATCAGAGCCGGTTTTGCTCCAGCTGGCACCGCCCAGTGCAAACACGGTAAAATCTGATTTAACAGTAATCTCCGCTTTATTATTTTCAAACAGTAATTCATTTTTATCGCTCCAGCCTTTCCAGAGATGTTGTGTTTTTATCAGTACATTTTTACGCTTCAGCTCATTCAGGATCGCGTTCAATACATCAATCGGCTTGATCCCCTTCACAGGAAAAACGCGCTTGCTACTCCCCACATACGTTTCAATGCCGATATTTTTTAGCCAGTCGCAGAGATCGTTATTGTTAAAGGAAGAAATAAGATTCTGAAAAAAAGAAGCGGGCGTATACCGTAAAATAAACCGATCGGTATTTTCTGAGTGTGTCAGGTTAAAACCGCCATCACCTGCAACAAGAAACTTACGGCCTGGCGCAAAATTACGCTCGTAAACAGTAACATCAAATTTTTGTTCGTTGAGCTGTGCCGCAAGCACTAATGCAGAAGGGCCGGAACCAATAATGCTGATTGTTTTTTTCATCAAATGATCCCGTGTAAAGAAGCGCCTTTTTCGCCGAGACGATCCACGCGCTTTTCAATTTCCGGATCTTTGATCAGCGGTGGCGCGTGATGCGGCTTGATGCGCGCATCAATGATCATGGAACCTTTACAGCCCCAATGCTTGTTTTCCGTAAAGCTGGCCACGCCATAAATATCAGCTGCAGGGTTGCTCCGCGTGAAGGTTACCCAAAGAAAATTATTTAAATTTTTTGAAACAAAATCGCTGTCGTCACAAATAATAAATAAAGGAAAATTAGAGGAAGCATGCTGCGGATCAAATGTTTGTCCCAGGTTAGTAGTTAATTGCTGCATTGTTTTTACCGCTGTTGTTGCATCCGTGTATTTATCAGCCTGAATGGCAATGATACCGGGCAATACCACTTTTGGATTACGGAAACCATCCGGTAAATTCAACGCCGGTAATTCGGTTCCCAGTTCCCTGATCTTGTTTCCGGCTGCAGCGATCACCACTTTGCTCCCGCTGTTCAGGCCGCTGCCGCTGTAATCCAGTGTATCAATTGTTGTACGTGTATAAAAATGCAGGTCTCTTGTCAGGTCGATCCGTTCCAACACATGACGGAAAAAATCCGCTACGTGGTGTGTGGTCAGTGCAGGATTATCTTCCCCGGCAATGATAAATAAATATTTCGCGAGGCTTAATTGTCCCGATCCTAAAATGTGATTGGCAATAGTTAAAATTTCCTGCGGCTTGCGATCCTTGTAATATGGTGTGTAGCGCTCGCTTCCAATGGCCAGTAACAAAGGATGAACACCCGATGCATCTACTGCGTGCACATCTTTTAAACCCGGAATTTCTTTGGGAATGGCATTGCCGGTAAGCTCATGGATCAGGTTCCCGAATGCGGTATCTTCCTGCGGCGGGCGGCCAACCACGGTGAACGGCCAGATGGCATTGTTCCTGTGATATACTTTGTGTACGCGCATTACCGGGAAATCGTGCTTCAGGCTGTAATACCCCAAATGGTCGCCAAACGGGCCTTCCGGCTTATTTTCACCGGGATATATTTCGCCTGTAATTACAAAATCGGCATCTGCTGCAATGCAAAAATCATCTTCATACGAATAACGGATGCGGCGGTTTCCCAGCGCACCGGCAAATGTAAGCTCGCTCATGCCTTCCGGCAAGGGCATTACAGCGCCCAATGTAAGTGAAGGCGGCCCGCCTACAAAAATACTTACTTTCAGCGGTTTCCCTTTTTGATTTGATTTTGACTGATGCACGCCAATGCCCCGGTGCAGCTGATAATGCAAGCCTACTTCTTTATCTTTGAGATAATCATTACCGCTCAACTGAATGCGGTACATTCCTAAATTGGAATTCATCACACCCGGTTTGTCAATGTCTTCGGTATATACCAGCGGAAGTGTTACAAATGCGCCGCCGTCATCCGGCCAGCATTTTATCTGCGGTAATTCCGATATAGATGTTTGATTTTGTAAAACGGGATTACTGAACCGTGCTTTTTTAGGCAATGCCGAAAAAGCTGTCAGCCCTACATTGGCATATTTTAAAGGGTGTTTGAGCGCTTCCAGCGGATCATTTTTCAGATCAATCAGTGTTTTTATTTTTTCGATCGTGTCCCTGAAAATAAATTTACTGCGTTCAGTATCGCCGTATAAATTAGAAACGGCTTTGAATTTACAACCTTTTATATTTTCAAATAAAATAGCGGGCCCGTTGTTTTCAAATACCCGTAAATGAATGGCCGCCATCTCCAGGTCCGAGCTTACTTCTTCCCTGATCCTGATCAGGTGCCCGTGTTTCTCTAAATCATTAACGCAATCCTGTGTGTTTTTATATCCCATATCCACGCGGTTTAAAACCGTTTGCTTTTTAAATGATCAAAAATTCCGGCATTCAAATTCTGCTAATGCGATACAATGAATTTACTTTTCGCGATGCTGCCGGATGCATTTTTTATCGTTACAAAATAAATTCCGTTGTTGTAATTGCCGGTGTTTAATTTATATGTTTCCTGCTGATTGGTTAATTTTTCATTCAGCATTATTTTTCCGTTCACATCCGTGATCACAATAAATGCTGCAGCGCTCAGTTCTTTTTTAAGATTGGCAAGATCCACCGTTAAATTATTTTTTGACGGATTCGGAAATACACTGATCGTTTTCTGATCCGCTGAAACAAGCTGATGGTTGGCAATTCCGGCAGTTACGTGATCGACCACGGCAGTAACGTATTCTCCTAACTGCATGGTGTCAATCGTAAATATCCCATGTTTATCGGTTGCATTTCCCTGCTCATTTTTAGTATAATATGGGTATTCATGCCAGTCGTCGGCCGCATTACGGCGGTACAGCAGCACCACGCTGTCTTCATTTACAATACCCAGTAAATTATCCAGCCATAACGTTCCGGAAAACGCAGTGGTTCTTCCATCGTAATTAATGACTGCTTTTGCCTTAAAATCAGCTGGTATCACACCATCTACTTTCCAGTAATGGTTAGGCGATAAGCGATAAGGCATGCAGCAGGCGTGAAATGCATCGGGCGCTGTAAAATTATGCTCCACGCGTACAAATGCCGAATCAGACATTACTGTTGGCGTGATCGTCATTTTTGCATTTCCAAATGTAACCGCGGTGCCTGCTGTTATTAGTTTGTGTACTTCGGGCGCTACTGCATGGCTGATCTTCTCGCTCATGTCGATGGCTGTGAACGCCGGATTAAAAGGAATGGTAAAGCTAAAAGACATGTTAGCGCCCGACATCATGATATTTTTTGTTTGCTCCGTCCAGTCTGCCGCTTTGAATGTAATTTCCAGCGGCACGTTTGTAAAATAAGAAGGCGCACCTGTTAATTTTTGTTTTACATAAACCGTTACATTGTAATCCGGCCCGCTTGGTGTAACTATCGTTGAATCGATAGAGAAATGAGGGTAACCCGGATGGAACACCCAGTCGTTAAAAAAATCACTCATGTTCATTCCGCTTGCGGCAGTAAGCCCGTTCATAAAATCAAGACTGGATGCATCCTTGTAATGATTGTTGGCCAAATATGTTTTCACGGAATAAAAGAAAAGGCTGTCGCCCATGTAACCGCGCATAGTATGTGCAACGTCTGCGCCTTTGTTGTACACGTGATCGCCGTAGGTGTATGTTTGCGGAATGTTTGAAAGTGTTTGATAACCGCCTTCTTTGTTGTGTGTAAACTGGATCACATCTTCATGGTTGTTTCTCACAGCTGTTATGTAATTGCTGTAACCGTTAAGCGCTTCATAAAATAAAAATTCGCAGTAATGCGCCCAGCCTTCATTCAGCCACATGTCTTCTGAAGTGCGGCAGGTTACCAGGTCGCCAAACCAATGATGCGACAGCTCATGCGCGTATAAATTCTGATACGAAAGTGTTCCGGTAGCTGTTGCTTTCGGATAGGAAATGTTAGTGGCATGCTCCATGGCGCCGGAATTAAAAGGCACCATGCAATAACCAACGCGGTTCCATGCATACGCTCCAAAATGTCCTTCCAGCATAGAGAGTGCTACCGGTAAATTCAGGAATGAATTTTTCACGGCAGTGGTATCCGTTGAAACGGCTGCGATCACAATCGGTAAAGGGCCGTTGATGCCGTTGTACGTTTGGTTGATCTGCGCGTAAGCGGCAATGGTAACAGATGCCAGGTAGCTCGGGATCGTTTTGTCCATGATCCATTTGCGGGTTCGGTCGCCGCCAACATTGGTGGTATCGCTGGCAAGATAACCGTTACAATAGGCTATTTTGCCGCCATTGGTAGTAATGTTAAATTCAAAAGTGGAACGTTCTACAAAATTATCAAAGCAGGGATACCACACTCTTCCGTAATTGTGCGGAAGCGCTGCAAAGCCCACTCCTAAGTTGTACGCATAACCGCTCTGAAAATAAAATCCTCCCCAGCCGGAAGCATCGCCTTGCGGAACGCCATGGTAATAAACCGTTACAGCGGATGTATCGCTGATGTTATAAATTGCAGGTAAATTTATTTTCAGCAACGTGTCGTTGTAAGTATAAGTAAGCACGCTGGCTCCGGATCTAATGGAATCGATGCTGAGCATCAGCAGGTCCAGATCAAGGGTATTCACGCCGTTCATTTTAGGAGTAAATTTTAACTGTGTGTTTCCACGGATGACTTTTCCGGTAAAATCGGTGATGTTCAGGTTGATGGTATAATTAAGGATGTCAACAGTATCGCTGCGCATGTTGGATGCAAGCGTTTGCGGATCGGTTGGCATTGCTCTTTGGGTACCGTGTTCAAATGCATTGACATCTGCCCTGTTTTGTGCCGTTAAAAAAGAAGTTGCAAAAAGGAGTAAAAAGGAGAAATAGTGTTTCATTACCGTTTGGATTTGGACACTAAATTTACGAAATGTTCGAAGGAGTTCAAAGTTTAAAGTTTAAAAGTTCAAAGTTTGCCGGGTGTGCTCCTGCGGAGCAAATTTACCACTAAGGCACTGAGAAAACACTAAGAAGGAAAAAGAAGGAAAAGAGTTTTTGCTGCGTGTGCTCCTTCGGAGCGATTTTGCCACGAAGGCGCGGAGGCGCGAAGAAAAAAAAGTGGTAGGAAAATCAATAAAATGAAGCGTGTAATTTAAGTTTGGTCACATGCTGTGGAGAGATAACTGAATGTCTATTTCTCGACTCCGCCCGAACTGACAATAATGATCCTGCTGTCAGTTCGAGCGGAGTCGAGAACTCATAAATGTTTGCGGGATGCTGTTTTTTGTTCTTAATGAACAGATCCCGCAACATTGCGGGATGACAGTAAAATTTGTGATCTGTTTTTAAAACACAGATTGGTATATTGGTAGAAATTGGTATTTAGCAGATTATTTTTTTTCCTCGAACATGTCCTTCATTGCCCCAAGGTAATAGGAATCCCAGCCTTCATCAATGCTTTTTAACGATTTTTCAGGAACATCTTCGTGTACCAGTTCCACAATCGTTTTTTTGCCTTTCGGTTTGATCGTGAATGTAACTTTAGAAGGCGCATCCCACTGATCGTAACACCATTCCTGCACCAATTTTTTATTCTTTATCACTTCGATATTGGTTCCAAACATTTGTCCGCCCCACAGTACAAAATCATCACCTACACCTGCTCCCATTTTTGCTTCATCCCGACTCCAGATCTGGATCGTTTCAGGATTTACCAATGCATCAAAAACCTCTTCGGGTGTTGCATCCATTTCGTATTGTTGCTTGATTACGGGCATGTGTTTATTTTGTTATTTAACGGATTTAACGGTAAATTTTGTTCTGCACTGTAAAAGTAATGATTTTATAATCGTCAGTCAATGGAACTAAAAAGGTGCGGCCAATGGATCCGTTACTTTCATTTTAAACATCTGGTCGTTGTAAATATCCTGCTCGGGCAGATATAGAATTTCGTAACCGGATGCGGTGTAAGCTTTCATTTTATCTTCATCAATGTAGGCTTCATACAACACATTTTCATTTTTCTTCAGCGGGATCATCGTCACCATAATTTCGTTATACCACCAACCGGCAATGATCACTTTTTTTGTAGTTATCTGCGATACCGCATTGATCACTTCGGTTGTGTAATTTATTTTCTGGATACGTTTTGAATAATCGGAAATAACCGGGCCGGTGAGCACATCAAAAAAAACTTCCTGTCCGGAGATGGTAAATGTTTTGGCCATACCCGAATAAGTGGCGCCGCGCAATTTATCTGTTAGATTAATGCTGCAAAAAAATGAAGAAATGATCAGTGAATAACACAGTAATTGAAAATTGCGCGCATTTGCATAATAACCGAACAACAGGATCACGAAAGGAATAGCGGGGATCATGTATCCTGATTTTTGCGGTAAACAGAAATAAGAAATAATGTATAAACCGATGACCAGGAAAGCGGTGGCAATTATTTTTTTATTCAACATGCTTTCAAACAATTCGCCGGGATGTTGTTCTTTTCGTTTTAATACGATCACGATCAGCGTAAGCGCAATGGCCAGTAATCCAACAAAACCAAACACGCCCAGTGTCATTTTATAAAACACTTTGGCCAGCGGCGGGTATGGAAACTGGTCGTAATACATAAAAAAAGAAGTTCCGAATTGCAGGATGATCGGCAGGAATACCAGCAATATCAACACGCACATCGGGATTGATATTTTTAATAAATTCAGAATGTTTTGTTTGATATTTTTTTCCTGCCAGAGGATGATCATAAACGGCAGCAACATCACGCCGTTGGTAATGCGGCAACCTACAGCCAAACCCAGGAAAATCCCGGCAAGGAGCAATTTATTTTTTAAAACGTAATACAGGCTGATGAGCACCAGCGCTTCCGACCATACAAAATCAATGGTGTAGGTGCTGCTGATGTAAAATACCGGAATAAATACAAATGCAAGTGCTGCTAAAAAATAAAATTTAAAATTCAGGTGCTTTAAAATGAGTGCAAAAAACAAGGCGGCAATGGCGCTGAAAAAAGCGGATAAACCATTGAACACCATTGGGCCGTAGCCCCACAATGCCGAGTAGATCAGCTCCTGCACAGGATGCCCCGGGAAACGGGAAGGTTCGTAAATACCTGTTAGTTTTGTATGAAAAGCAGCAAGTGCAATCCCCCAGGAATCTTCTTCCACACCGTAACCGGCATGTAAAAAGGGAAGCCGTGTAATGAATACGGCGATGAAGAGTAAAAGAAATGGAAGCTGTTTTTTGTTGAAGAAATTCATGAATGGAATTCAAAAGTTTTTATTCAAAAATCAAAAGGTACCGGTGTAAAATTTGTTTAAAAACGTCATTGCGAGGAACGAAGCAATCTCATTCCAGTAGAACAGCTAGTGTGAGATTGCTTCGTTCCTCGCAATGACGTACTCTATTTAATATTTATTGTTACGAATGATCACGTTCTAAATAAACAGATCCCGTCCGCCGCAGCGGACCAGAATGACAGTTAAAAATTAAGAGTGTACTCCGGATTTAGCAGATACAGATTCGTTAAATTCGTTCCTGTATTGACACACCCCTAACCCCTCTCAAGAGGGGAATTGATCCTGCACGTTTTTTATTTTAGTATAAATCAAAATACAGCACCACACAAATCTGTTTTTATCTGCTTCATCCGCCTCATCCGCGTTCCATCACACACAGATTAGTATATTGGTACAGATTGGCATTTAGCAGATCATTCCGTTAGTCGCTGCCTTACCGCTTCGTACAAAATAACCCCTGTTGCTACCGACACATTCAGCGAGCTGATCTCTCCCATCAATGGAATTTTTGCATGTGCATCTGCCATTTTCAGAAACTCCGACGAGATCCCGTTTTCTTCTGATCCCATCATGATCGCCACAGGCAATGTAAAATCCTGCTGGTAATAATTCTCTTTTGTTTTTTCGGTACAGGCAATTACCAGCAAGCCGCTTTCGCGAAGATATTCGATTACCTGTTTTAAGTTTTCTTCCCTGCAAACCGGGATCGTGTGCAATGCACCGGTAGACGTTTTGATCGCATCGGCATTGATCTGCGCTGCGCCTTTTGTGGGAATAATAATGGCATCCACACCCGAACATTCAGCTGTACGCGCAATGGCGCCAAAGTTGCGCACATCCGTGATACGATCCAGGATGAGGATCAAAGGTATTTTCCCTTTTTCAAAAACAGCCGGTAATACTTCTTCAATTTTATGATACTCGATCGATGAAATATATCCCACCACTCCCTGGTGATTTTTGGAAGTAAGACGGTTTAATTTTTCGGCCGGAACATATTGGTACAACACATTGTGTTTTTTCAACATGCCCATCATCTCGCCGAACAGTTCATTTTTTAAACCGGTTTGTACAAACAGCCTGTCAATTTCTTTCCCTGCTTTTAATGCTTCTATCACCGGGCGGATCCCGAAGATCATATTCTCATTTTCTTTTTGTTGTTCTTTTGTTTGCATTGTTGTGTTTTTAACCGCAGTTATTATTTTGCTGGTTGTTAGTACTGTGTGCTTTAACCGCAGAGAGCGCAAAGAAGGCGCAAAGCTCGCGGAGGCATATGTTTGGTTATTGTTTCTTTACTTATTTTTTTTTCTTCTTATTTTTTTTATTGCCAACTGCCTATTGCCTATTTATTTTTTTCTTGTCTACTTCTTTCATTGTCTACTGGATCAGTCCTGCAAATACGCACGTCCCTGCCTCCAGATATCCACGGCAGTGTACCACGATTGTTTATAGGCAGCTGAGCGTTCCAGTGCAAAATCATTGTCGGTAAAGGGATTATTTACTTTTGAAAACGTATAATTCAGCGAATTGATATTGCCTTCTTCTCCATACGTCCAGGTTTCGGAATTAGCAGTACGGTAAATTACATTGGGCGCGCCGTAGATCAGGTAGATCATGCCACGGTCGGTTTTCCAACCTTCCAGATACGATGTAAAATAAGTATTGGCATCCTGTACACGGTTGTAAAATTTACGAATGATCTCTTTTGCACGATCCTGGTTGCCGGTGCAATCCATCCAGAATTTATCCACTGCAATTTTTTTGCTTACGCTGGTAACCATCTCTTCATATTCCTGTTTGGAAGTAATAAAGCGCAAAGGCAGGATCATATCATCTGCTTTGCGAATGTCGGGGAATGCATCCACAAAATTAAAAAGTGTAATGCCATCGCGCTTGGTTGTATCCAGCTGGATGTGGTAAAATCCTTTTTTTGTTGCTGTAAATGTTGCAATCCCTTCCGTTGACATCTGCAACACATACACGCTATCGGGCTTATACATAAAGGGTTTTGGCTCTGTGAGCGAAAACGGTGGCGATGCCAGTGGAAATTCGCGGTTGTAATAACGCACATATAAATTCACCGCAATTTTTGCTTTGTAATTGATAGTCACTTCCTCGCCCAGCTTCACAAAACTTCTAAAGATCGGCGCATCGGTCTCTGCCGATTTTACAATGAAATTCTGGCGATTGAGATCATTGTCTTTTTCAATGGTTGTTACCGCAGTCACTTCATTATTACGATTCAGATCGATCACTTTCAAACGCACAAAATAGCTGTGCGGAGAAATAGCGTGCACATTCATTTTACCGATCAGGAATTTATCTTCCAGCGCATTGTTCTTGTCAACAAGGCGTACAGAGCCACTATCCAGGATCTCTTTGGATTCGTAGCTGGAATACATGCGAAAAGAGATCAGCACATTGGATGAAAAATTAATTCCGTCGGGACGCGTATACAACAACTCTTTGCTGGCGATCTTAAAATTCAGCTCCGAGATGGAATCGCTCACATTGAACACCGCAAACTGTGGGTGAATGCTGTTCGCTTCCTTTTTGTACGTTGTGCTGGGCGCCGAGCTGGTTGTTTTTTTAGGCGTACCGCAGGCAATAGCGAGCGCGACAACAAGCAGGTATAAAAAATATTTTTTCATTGTTATTTATTTTTCATTGAACGGGCCGGAATACCGGATCGTAAAATCTTATCAGTTATTTACATCTTCCGTTAATTGCGGCGGCTCGTCTGTTTCCAGGTATTTGGTCGAAATTTTTTTGCTTGCTTTTGCACCCAGTTTTTCAATGTCCTGTGCGCGTTTTACCAAATTGCCGGATCCTTTGTACAGCTTGTTCATAGCGGCTTCGTACACGGTGCGTGATGCATCCATGTTCTTGCCGAGCTTGTCCATGTCTTCCAAAAAGCCCACAAATTTATCGTACAGCGCACCGCTTTGTTTCGCGATCTCGATGGCATTTTTTGTCTGGCGCTCCTGCTTCCAAACGGATGCAATGGTGCGTAATGTAGCCAGTAATGTGGATGGACTTACGATCACAATTTTTTTGTCCCATGCAAAATTGAACAATTCCTGATCGGCTTGCACAGCAATGCTGAACGACGATTCAATGGGAATGAACAACAGCACAAAATCAGGCGTATTAAAATCTGCGGAAGTGGAATAATTTTTTTCGCTCAGTGTTTTAATGTGTGTGCGAACGGATGCTAAATGCTCTTTTATATAACGGGCGCTGTCTTCTTCATTGGTAGCATTTACAAAGGCTTCGTATCCGATGAGCGACACTTTTGCATCCACAATAATGTGTTTGTTATCCGGCAGCATAATCACTGCATCCGGCCGGATCCGCGATCCTTCTTCGTTGGTAGTACTGTATTCCAAACGGTATTCCTGGTCTTTTACCAAACCCGAACGCTCCAGTACTTTTTCTAAAATAAGCTCGCCCCAGTTTCCCTGTGTTTTGTTTTCGCCTTTCAGCGCTTTGGTCAGGTTATTTGCTTCTTCACTGATCTGCTTGTTAAGATCGATCAGGTTTTTTATTTCGGTTTTTAAAGTAATACGCTCGTCAGATTCGGTTTTGTAAGATTTTTGTACCTGCTCTTCAAAACGCTTGATGTTGTCCTTCAATGGATTTAAAATAATATCCATGTTGGATTTATTCTGCTCCGTAAATTTCAATGATTTTTCATCGAGGATCTTATTGGCGATCACTTCAAACTCGGTGCTGTATTTTTTGTGTACGTTTTCCAGGTCGGTTTTTAATGTGGTATATTTATCTTCCTGCGATTTGTAAATTTCCTCGGCACGGGCAATGCGTGATTCGGCTTTGCTGAGCTTTTCTTTTTCAGTATTCAGTTCGGCGATGTAACGTTCCCGCTCAGTATTTAATTCGGTGGTATATTTCTGGCGCTCGGCAGTTATTTCCAGCGCCGATTGTTCGCGCAGGTTTTTCAATTCGAGATTGATGCGGGTAATTTCTTTTTCGGCATTGGCAAAAGTGGTCGACAGCACTAATTTTTCTTTTTCCAGCGCTACAAACTTTGCATCCTGCACGGACGGATCCGCCACCGCTGTATTTTTGTTCCTGAACAACAAAAACGCGATCACAAAACCCAACACCAGCCCGATAATTAAAAATAAAATCTCCATAAAAACACTCAAAAATTTGAATTGCTAATTTACAGATTTTTTCGCCGTGAAGGCGCGAAAAAGAAGGAATTTTCACCGTGAGGGGGGAAGGCAGGAAAGAGCGCCTGATTGCCTGCCAATAAGCACAATCAGCATATCGCCCATTTATGAAATAATAAAAATAAACATCCGTCATATAACGGCTACAGAACTATACCGGCAGCAATTTGGAGTGAATTGGATAAAATCAAAAAGTTAGCGTTCTAATTCTATAAAAAATTCCGTCCCCTGGTTTACATCACTTTTCACATCAATTTTACCTCCGAGGATTTCAACCTGCGTTTTTGTCATATATAATCCCATGCCTTTGCCTTCTTTGTGAAAATGGAATTTATTATATAAGCCGAAGATCTTATCTCTCTGAACTTTCAGATCGATCCCTAATCCATTATCCTTAAAAATTAAAAATATTTTATTGTTCCTTTTTTCGCTACTGATCGAAATAATGGGTGTTACGCCATTACGGTATTTCAGGCTATTCGAAATAAGATTATAAAAGATGCTATACATATAGCTTTTCAGCGTAAAAACCTGGTCTATTTCAAAATTTGTTTCTATTAAAGCATTCTCCGTTTGCAACAAATTATTGATGCTTATTTTAATATCCGCAACCAACTCTGAAAACAGAACGGGCTCTTTCTTTTCATTTATCTCACGTCTAACCTGCAGGATATAACTTATATCTTTGATAACCGTGTCTAATTTATTTGTAGACAGAAGCAGCCCTTTTATGCATTTTTTATATTCATCGTTATCCCGTATTAAATCATTCTGAAATAAATTCATGAGCCCTATTATATTGGCAAGAGGAGACCGGAGGTTATGGGAAATGATATAAGCAAACTGTTCCAGGTCCCGGTTTCGCTGTAAAAGATCGGAAGTCATTTTACTCCGCTCGTTTTGAAGTGTTTTTTCATCGGTTATATCCCGCATTGCACCTACTACCCGAATGGTCTTTTTCTTATCGTCCCGGATGATGTATCCACGATCATCTACATATGCCAACTCTCCGTTAGCCCGGTAATAGCGGTATTGATCCTCCCACAGAACAGCAGCCGGATCACCTATTCTTTTCATAATAGATTCTTTTATCCTTTCCCGGTCTTCCGTATGAATATTTTCCCACGATGGTTTGTCGTATATATTATTTGAATTTGAATAGCCGAAGACTTGTTCATAATTTGAAGATCGATACAATCTTTCTTCAGAAAGATTCCAATCCCAGATTATATCTTTTGTGGCTTTAGTAACCAGTTCGTACCGTTCATTGCTTCCACTGATGAGTGTTTCTGTTTTTTTCCTTTCAGTAATGTTCGTTACGGCAACGCTTAAGCCTATTACATGCTTATTTTCGCCAAAAATCGGGTGCATGCTTACGTAAAACCATTTGGTTGCGTCGTTTTTTTCGCTACTGGTTTCATATTTAACCGGCTTTCCGTGTGCCAATACATTTTTAATTTTGGCCCGTACAGCGTTTTTCCTGTCTTCAAACATAAGGTCCGCATAATTTTTTCCTATCTCAAGAGATTCTTCTATTTCTTCTATTCCCATGTTACGGGCAATTTTATTGAAAGAAAGAATGTCTCCATTATTATCAAGCAGCACATACGCCGTATCGGTATTTTCTAAAATATTCATAAGATTTGCTTCCGATTTAAGAAGCGATTCTTTTGATTTCTTTTTTGCTGTAATATCCTGGATAACGGCAACTACAAATTGTATCTGATCTGCCTCATTTTTTACGCAACTAACACTTAGCTCTACCCAGATAATTTCATTTTGTTTTGTTATATATCTTTTTTCCAGCTGGTATTGATTCAGCTCCCCATTTGCCATTTTTTTTATAAAAGGCATTTCCTTTTCCATATCAAGAGCATACGTAAATGTTGAAAAATGAACATTTTGTATTTCCTCATGCGTATAGCCCAGTAAACTATAAAATGCCTTGTTTGCATTCATAACCACTCCTTCCATTGTTCCAAGCGCCACACCAAGAAAAGGGTTCTCAAATACCAGCCTGTATTTTTTTTCAGATTCAAGAATCAGTCTTTCCGTTTTTTTTCTCGCAGTGATGTCGCTTGTTATACCGTCCAGGCGGACAAGATTCCCATCTTCAAGCGTAGGAATAATTTTATTTTCAATCCACCGCTCACTTCCGTTTTTATGTATTATCCTGTATTGATTAAACACATTTTCGCCTTTTTTCAATCTTACAACCTGCTGATCCGAAATATTTATATCGCTTGGATGAACAACCTTCCTCCACAAATCAGGAATGGTATAAAATTCCGTGGGGCTATATCCGTAAATTTTTTCACATGCTTCAGAGATTTGAATAAGCTTATAAGATCTCATATCAACAGAAAAAAAGACCTCATCAATATTTTGAAATAATTTTCTGAGCTCGTCATCGGCGGCTTTAAGTTTTTTGGTTTCCTGCCGCAATACGCTGTTCAGCTCTATCATTTCAGCAGAACTGAGATCGATACTACGTTCCAGCATTCTATGATCTTTTTCATAGTGATCGTACGATTCTGACACTGCCATTAAAAAGCCATGCAGACCGGCAGGAACATTCTCCAGTCCACCTAAGTATTTTTGCACTTGTCGTGATAAAAGTTTATTTAGATTCATCTGCTTCAGTAAAAGTTGTTATTGTCATGGTCTGATTATGTAATTCACATATTACGGAGTCCAGGAGAGGGGAAATTTCTCCATAAGAATAAAAACCGGTAATTGCGGTCTGGTTTCCATAAATTGTCCTGATCACTTCTATTTCTTCTTCCACACGTTGGTCCAAAACCAATTTTCTTCCAACACAACTAATCAGAATGGCCAGGTCGGGCTTCTGAATTGTACCTATTATGCTATTTTGTGCCGCATCATATGCACCTTCAATTAATTTATTGAAGCTGGCTTTCATAAACCTGGCATACACGCCTTCCGGAATACTTCCTGCAAAAGTTAAGCTCCCCTCCTTTTCATTAATTGAAAGAATGGTTCTTACAAGAAAATTTCCGGAAGTATTGCTGCGGATACTTAAAGGGAACAATAAGCCGGAGCCGGGTAGCTCACTGGCATATTCACCCAGGTAATTTTTATAAATATTCAGGGCAGGCTTTCCATCCAATTCAAACAGTATATTACCTTTTGCTTTGGTTATAAGCCTCTCCGGACCAAACGGCCCCCATCCGCCAACACTGCCGTACGATGTAATGATATGCTGGCCGTAAAAACCGATCGCAATGATTTGCCCTTCTATTGGTGTCCCATTAGCACCCACAATCGTTTTTTCAAATCTGTATCCATCACCGGCCAATCCGCCTGTAATAATTACTCCCTGCGGTAAACCTTGCGCCAAACCATTCACCAGCTCGGTTCCGTTTACTTTCATACCATCCGAAATAACCATTACATGCTTTAGCCCCGGATGCTCAAGCAGGCCCGATAACCGCTTCCCGGTATCAAAGCTTTCTTCTGCACTTTCAATTTCAATGCTGCACACTTTTATAGCTGTTCGCTCAAAAAATATCCCTGTTAAGGAGATCGTGTTATCACTTACCTGTGTATCGATTATTTCTCCTGAAGTGGAGCACATTATTATTTCAGCTAATGGATAGCTCTTTTGGAAAAAAGAATAAAATGAAACATCAGACAGGAGTTCGCGGGAGCCAAAAGCAAAAACGACATTGCATAAACCGTGATCAAAGCCATCATCCCTGATAATTTCCCATTCCCTTAATGCAGATAATTTTTTTTGTATAATTTTCATAAATTAATTTTTAGAACAGTGCATAATCAATTTATTTTTAAAAAAAAGTCAATACTATATAAATAACACATTGAAAACGGAATTGGAATAGACCGAAATGGAAATTTAAGGCCTGTTAAATAACCACTTTACACAACAAAGAAAAGCATAGGACCCGGCGGAATCAATTCGATATGCTCATCAAAAAGTCACATGTAAGGTTTTATGGCTTTTTGTATCCGGGAGATTTATCAGAATTTCAGTTAAAAGCAGCTATCGGAAACTGGCCTGTAATAATGGAGTTCTGAGCATTAGACGCTCAAATCCGGGTTCAGATGATCAGAAATAATTGACGATCCCGAAATGGATCTTGCCACTTTTCAATTCGATGGGATTATCAAATTGTTTTCCGAGTGCATAATTGATGGAAAAAATTCCGGCTTTTGTTTCAAAGCTGATCCCGGCGCCAAAACCGTACGGCGTATCTTTTACGTACTCGCCCAGGCTTTTATTTTCGTACCAGGCGCCATCGCCAAACACATATAAATAACTGTTTTGCTCGAGTATAAAATGGTATTCGAGCGAAAAAATGGAATAGGAAGATGCGTAAATGGATTCTTCATCAAAACCGCGCAATGATTTTAATCCGCCGATCCGGTACAATTCATTTTGAAAGGTGGACTCTCCGTATAAAAATGCCGATTGGTTTGCCACTTTTACTGCACTGCGATTACCAACCGGAAAATACACGCTGGCCAGTAAATCGGAATTGTACTGTGCCGAATTTAAATTCAATCCATCATAAATAACGGGATTGAGTTTTGCATTTTTTTTAATGGTTTTTGTTCCGGCGCTCGCATTTACCAATACCGAATAGCCTTTCCGGGGATTTAAGCGGTAATCCAAACGCTCCATTTTTAAACCCACACCGTACATATTCAAATGCACATCGGCATAAGCCGGTAATGTGGTTAAAAACTCCAGCCCATTGGTAGAAAGCAATGTAGAGCTTTTATTCTGGTAAAAAAGCTTGAGGTAATTACCGCCTTTCAGCAAATATTGCACGCCAATGTTTTGATTGAGATCGATGTAGGTGGTGTCTTTTTTATACAACGTAAAATTATAATCGAGCCCGAAAGGCGTACGTAAAATAAAGGGATATACAAGGCGTACCGCCAGGTTTTGCGTTTGCGTCTGTAGCCTGCTCCAGTTTAAATCGATGAGCTCGCCGCGGCCCAGGCCATTTTGTAATTTGAGCCGGACATCGCCTGTAAATAAAATTTTCCCGGTGTTGTTGTCAGGTAAAACACCTATTACGCCATCAAACTGACTGGCGCGCTTTTTATCGAGGTTTAAAATTAATTTGTTGTATTTATTGGTAAATGTAACCGACGAAGGTTTGCGAAGTGTTACAAAAGGTAATTCGCGCAAGCGTGTATTTACGCGCTGCAGCTGGCTTTCATCGTACAAATTCCCGGGTTTTATTCCCAGGTAATTGTACATGTATACGGGTGCAATTTTCGCATTTCCTTTGATGATGATGCTATCGATCTTCTGCTCATTATTTTTTGCAAGGTTCAGCTGCGCCGAAATTTTATCACCGGCAATCACAATGCTGTCAAGGCGAATAGATGCAAATGGATAACCGTTGTTTTCGTAATACGTGATTATTTTTTCCTGTACGCGTTTTACATCTTTGTATTTTACGGGCCTGCTACTGTATAATTTTTCGCGGAAACCGATTACGCTCAATACGCCTTCGTCCACATTTCCTTTTTTCAAGTAGGCCCATTTGTATTGCGCGCCAAACGTGAGATATGCTTTTTGTGCAAGCGAATCCACATTTATGATACTATCATAAGCAGCCGTTAAATAGGCATTATCAAAACAAGTGAACAGCAGGTTTTGCAATTCTTTATCGCGATCGGTTTTGGAAGTAAAATTTTTCTGGTAGGCGATTTTTTTCAGGATGGCTTCGTCCCTGATGGAATAAACCGACAATGAATAATTTTGCTGTGCACGCGCAAACGCACACATAAAAAAAAGTGAAAACAGCAAAATAACCCTCAATCGCATCGCATAAAGTTAAGCATTTAGGATAAACGAAAAAGCGCGGTGTTTATTGAACGGAAACGGTATTTAATGCAGGTGGATGCTGAATTTTTTTGCCATAGCGGAACTGAGCGCATCGGCAGAGATCCCGTAGCCATTTACCAACACGCCTTTTAAGCCGTTTTTCGACTCAATGGCATACACGATGGCTTCATCTGCCGGGTCGGTATTGCCTTCGAAACGATAAATTTCGGTGATCTCAAAATCTTCGGGGTGGTAACGGGCAATGTCGCACACGAGGGCATCGGATGCCAGGTTAAAATCTTCGGTATAGCCTCTTTTTTTGAGATCTTTTAAGGCTTCGGTGAGGGTATCGTAGCTGTGCATGGCGGGGAATTTTGGTAGTGCTAAGTTAGGGAAAAGAGTTCAGAGTTTAAAATTCAAAAGTTTAAAGTTTGCTGTGTGGCTCCTGCGGAGCAGATTTTTTACCACGAAGACACGAAGAAAGCACTGAGAAGGAAAAGAAGAAAAAGAGCTTTGTTGTGTGGCTCCTGCGGAGCGCTTTTTACCACGAAGGCGCGGAGGCGCAAAGAATAAGAAAAAGTTAATTAATTTTAATGGGCTTTGGTCACAAACCAATACACACAGTTCACGCATAGCTCCCTCTCTTGACTCTTGCGCTAAAGTTTCAGCGTCGGCGCGTGGAGAGGGGATGAAGGCCCGCCCGAACAAATGAATTCGTTCATTCGGGCGTGGCTGAGATCCGGACACACAGATTTGTAAATTTGTATTAATTCGTAATTTGTAATCATCCGGATTCGTTTTTCGTTCCTGTTCGTTATCCGTACATTAATATTCGTTCCTGTTCGTTATCCGTAAACCGAAATGTATTAGTTTTGTTTCAACTAAAACTATCCATAAAATTAACCAGATGAAAAAAACAATTCAAACCATTTCATTCGTTGTTGCCTGTATTTCCTTTGCTGCCTGTGGCGGATCCGGAAAAAGCAATACGGAAGCCGGGCAGGATTCTACTGCTGTGGCGCCTAAACCCGACAGTGTAAAAGATGTTGTGTTGTACAACATTCCATCTCCGTTGGAAACGTTCACGATCTTAAAAATGTCGGGATCACAATTTGATAAAGCCTTGCTAAACCCGGTGGATAAGCTGCCGAAATATGCGTCCAGCTTTTCAAAATCGGTAAACCTGGGTGTGTATTCTGCCGATCTTTCTTTTTGTTTTATGTATAAACAAAACCAGGATTTTAATAATTACCTGAAAAATGTAAATGAGCTAACGACTGCATTGGGCATCGACGGAAGTTACGGACAGGAGATCACCAAAAGATTACAGGCAAATGCCGGTAATATGGATTCGCTAATGGTGATCGCATCGGAAGCCAGCGTAAATGCTGATCTGTACCTGAAAGAAAATCAGCGTACCAATACAACTGTATTAATTGCGGTTGGAAGCTGGATCGAAGGCATGCACATCATCGCGTCACTGGCGGATAAAAAGCCGGAAAGCGCGGTTTCGGAATTAGTGGCTGAACAAAAGATCCCAATGAAAAACCTGATCAAAATGCTGGCAAACTTTGAATCGGATCCGGAAGTTGCTGATCTGTCAAAAGACCTGAAAGACCTGAACACTGTATTTGAATCGTTGCAGCCTGCAAAATCAAACGGGCCTGCTGCTCAAAACAAAGCGATGAAAAGTGTAGGAAACAATACTACGCTGGAATTAACAAAAGACCAGCTGAAAACGATCCTTGCAAAAGTAGAAACGCTAAGAAATAAATTAACTCTTTAACTAACCATACAACATGAAGGTATTTAATAAAACTAAACGGGTAATCGCGTTGTTTATTTTAACAATTTCGGTACTCAGCGCTTCGGCTCAATGCAAAAATGTTGCAAAAGAGGCAATCAGGAAACTAGCGCCATACACGCATACGGGCGGGGTAAGCACAACAACACTTGTATTGGGTGAACCATCGCAGGTGCATTTATCCTTTTACAAAGGATTAAATTATAAAATACAGGTTAGCACTGAAAGCCAGCTGGGAACTGTTAATTTCAGGATCGTTGACGAGGACAACGTGGAGATCTATAACAGCAAAACCGGTAAATCCGATTCGTTTGAATTTTATTCGAACTCTTCGCAGGAGCTGGTACTGGAAATTGTTTCGGATGATAAAGCGAAACAAGGTTGTGCTGTAGTGGTGGTGGGAATGCAGGTTCCGAAATCAAACTCGATCCGCAACTTATAATATGTGTATTTAACCGCAAAGGGCGCAAAGAAGGCGCAGAGTCCGCAGAGATAAAGCATGTCCATTTTTATTTTTAGATCCCTTTCGTCGGTGATGGAAGGGATTTTTTATTTAGAAGAAAGTTCAAAGTTTAAAATTTGCTGTGTGTGCTCCTTTGGAGCATTTTTTTGCCACGAAGGTGCGGAAACGCGAAGAAAATGTTTTGGTTTGTTTATTTAATTTTCTTTGGTCAGATACCCGAAAAATTTGAAATTTTATTTTTCTGCGCATAGCAAATCTGCACATCAGTAATCATTTTTTTTGCATCAGAAATTGGCTTCCCATACAAATTATTTGCAAAAATAAAACTACGAAACGTAGCAAATTCGCTTTGAAAGACCCTGTTCATTGGGTAACTTTGATGTATGCCAAAGCTTCATTTTAATAATAATACACGTCACGCTGATCTTCCATTGCATTATGGAAAAGTACCGTTGTGGCTTGCCGACCGCATGAGCTTGCTGGGCGGTGCTATTATTGAAAACATTATTATCGATTATGGGAAAGACACGGTGCTGGAAAAACTCAGCGACCCGTTTTGGTTCCAGGCATTGGGTTGCGTGATGGGTATGGACTGGCATTCGTCGGGTATTACCACTTCCGTGATGGGAGCGTTGAAAAAAGCATTGAACCCGCGCTTTAACGAATTGGGAATTTACATCGCAGGCGGAAAAGGAAAACAATCGATGAAAACGCCTGCGGAGCTTACTGCATTGGCTGAACGAACCGGGTTGAACGGCACGGAGCTGGTAAAGAGCAGCAGGCTTACGGCTAAAGTGGACAATAATGCGATCCAGGACGGCTTCCAGATCTACCTGCATACTTTTGTGGTTTCCGATAAAGGTAACTGGGCTGTGATCCAGCAGGGATTAAATGATTCTAACGGCATGGCACGGCGCTATCACTGGAATTCGGCACAATTTGAATCGTATACGAACGAACCACATACTTCTATCTATGGCGTCAACAAAGGTGAGATCCTGAATCTTACACATTCAGAAGCGATGCAATCGAAACTGGGAATGCTGGAAATTGTGAAAGAAAATCCCGATAAGATCATGAAAGAGATCCAGCATTTGATGATGCCTGCACATCACGATGTGCGCACGAAAGACATTAACATGAAACGGCTGGGAAGTGTGCTGGCACTTGCACACGAAAAAGATCTGCGCAATTTTGATGAACTGCTTTTATTAAAGGATGTGGGTCCGCGAACGATCCAATCGCTGGCGCTGGTAAGCGAAGTGATCCACGGAACGCCTACCCGTTTTACTGATCCTGCGCGATTTTCCTTCGCGCATGGCGGCAAGGACGGACATCCTTTTCCGGTTCCCACAACTACATACGATGAAACAATTCAATTGATACAAGACGCAATTATGAAAACAAAACTGGGCAACAACGACAAAAATACGGCGATCAAAAATCTGTCGCGCGTATCGCAACTACTGGAGGAAAATTTTACTCCTCATTCTTCAGTCGATAAACTGATCGAACACGAACGTAATGAAAGTTATAAATACGGCGGCCGCACGGTGTTTGGAAAAGCAACAAAACCAATCATGGGTGCGAGTCAGCTTTCGTTGTTTTAAGACAAATTAATTAATAATTATTGTTATCTATACAGAACATACCCCTAACCCTCTCAAGAGGGGAACTGAATCATTCTATAAAAATTGGTGAACCTATTATTATTTTAGGTTATGTTGTAGTAAAATGTTGTTTTTTTACAATGTTCACAAATAATATTGTCATCCCGGGCTTGACCCGGGATCTGCCAATTAAGAACTGTGTAGGCGCTGCAAGTATTTAACAGATCCCGGGTCAAGCCCGGGATGACAATATTATTTGTGAACATTGTAAAAAAACAACATTTTACTACAACATAACCATACAAATCAATACTAATATACTAATCTGTGTGAATGCTGTGTCCAATTCTAGTACAGCTTTTCTCTGACTGTCATCCCGGGCCTGACCCGGGATCTGTTAATTAAAAACTATTAAACAGGCTCTGCAAACATTCATGAGATCCCGGGTCAGGCCCCGGATGACAAATTCTTTTGTTGATTAGAATCAAATTGAACATTTTACCACACGCAGATTCGTAAAATTTGTTCCTGTTCGTGATCCGTAACGTGATCTGTAAGCTAATTAATAGTAAATTCGTACCGTATCTGCATCTATGAGCTTGAAAGTTTACAACACGATATCCGACTTTAAAAATGTAAAAAATCCGGTAGTTACTACCGGTACTTTTGATGGGGTTCATCTGGGCCACCAAAAGATCATTTCCCGCTTAAAAGATGTGGCGCGGGAGCAAAACGGCGAAACCGTTCTGCTTACTTTTTACCCGCATCCGCGCATGGTGCTTTTTCCGGAAGATAATGATCTGCAGCTGATCAACACACAGGACGAAAAAATTGAACTGCTGGAACGCTACGGCATCGATCACCTGATCATTTACCCATTTACCAAAGAATTTTCGCGGCTGACTTCCATCGAATTCGTTCGCGATATCCTGGTGAACAGCATGAAAACAAAATGCCTGGTGATTGGCTATAATCACCATTTCGGGCGTAACCGCGAAGGTTCCTTCGAACATTTGAAAGAATACGGTCCGCTGTATGGTTTTGATGTGGAAGAAATTCCGGCAAAAGATATTGATCATGTCGAGATCAGCTCTACCAAGATCCGCCATGCTTTGCAAACAGGAGATGTTAAAACAGCGGTAAGTTACCTGGGGCACGAGTTCAGCATCACCGGAAAGGTAGTGGAAGGCAAAAAAATTGGACGTACCATCGGTTACCCGACGGCGAACATTGTGGTGGAGGATAAATACAAGCTTATTCCGGCTGATGGAATTTATACCGTAAAAGTAAAACACAAAGGCAGCATGTACGGCGGAATGCTGAGCATTGGCAATAACCCGACGGTAAACGGGCAATTCAGAACGATCGAAGTAAATATTTTTGATTTCGACAAGGTTATTTACGACGATGATGCAACTATTTATTTTATTGAACGTCTAAGAGATGAAGTGAAATTCAACGGGTTGGAAGAGTTGAAAGCCGCATTGGCAATTGACAGGGAAAATTCAGTCCGGATTTTGGCGGCTACTCCATCTCTATAAAAATTTGCAGAAAAGCGTATGATAAAAACAGGAAATGTATTTTCAGTAAAAAGCATTCTATTGATAATGCTGGTGTTTTGTTTTTCTTCAAAAGTTTTTGCACAGGCACATTTACTCGATTCGCTTACGCTGGATACACTGAAAGGTTATACCAGCATTGAAGAAGCATTGAAAGATCCTGATAAAGTGATCAAGCTGGAACTGCGCAAAAAAAGATTAAAAGCATTTCCGCCCGAGATCTTCCGCTTTAAAAATTTACAATACCTTGACCTGAGTAAAAACAACATCAAGGAAATTCCTCCCGGGATTGATACGCTGAAAAGCCTGCAAATACTGAACCTGTCGAGGAATGATCTGGAATCTTTGCCAAAAGAGATCGGTTCCTTAAAAATGCTGCAATACCTCAACCTCAATCAAAATAATTTAATGAGTTTGCCGCCGCAGATCGGTGGTTTGGTAAATTTAAAAAACATGGATCTCTGGAGCAATAACGTGGATAAATTTCCGACGGAAATGCGCTATCTCAAAAAACTCGAGATCCTTGATCTGCGCGTGATCCTGATCCCGGATGCAGAACAGCAGCGTGTGCAGGAAATGCTTCCGAAAACAAAAATTTATTTTTCGCCGTATTGTAAATGCCAGCAATAATGGATTTTCATCTTTCTTTTCCTGTCACTCCTTTCAGCCGCCAGTTAAATTATTCTCATTCCTTGCTTTTTGTTGGTTCCTGCTTTGCCGAAAACATCGGCGAAAAAATGCAGCGATCTAAATTTAATGCAGCTATTAATCCGCACGGTATTTTATACAATCCGGCCAGCATGGCTGTAGCGTTAAAAAGTTACATGAACAATACATCCGTAAAGGAAAGCGATCTGTTCTTCGCTAATGATTGCTGGAACTCCTGGGAACATCACAGCCGCTTTTCTAATCCTGATAAAGCCGTATGTTTCACCGGAATCAATAACAGCATTGAGCAGGCGCATCTGCAATTAAAAAATGCAAAATGGCTGTTCGTTACATTCGGTTCCGCTTTTATTTACACGCATACTGCCGGAAATAAATTAGCAGGCAATTGCCACAAAGTGCCGAACAACCAGTTCGTAAAATCATTGCTTTCCGCAGATGAAATTATAAAGGAATACACATCGCTGATTGCGCAATTAAAAGAATTTAATCCTGATCTGAATATTGTTTTTACAGTAAGCCCGGTGCGGTACATCCGCGATGGAGTAGTGGAGAATAACCTGAGCAAAGCCGTGTTGATCCAGTCGGTACACGCATTGGTAAAACAAAATGAAAATGCTTTTTATTTTCCTGCTTACGAATTGATCATCGACGACCTGCGCGATTATCGTTTTTACAAACCGGATTTAGTACACCCCACACAACAGGCAATTGATTATGTATTTGAAAAGTTAATGGATTGCAGTTTTGATGGCGATACAAAAAAACTTTTTGAAAAAATAAGTGATCTTGTAACGGCCATGGAGCATCGCCCGTTCAATAAAGATGCTGCTGCGTTCCAAAAATTCAAAGCAACGTATTTGCAGCGCGCCGTTAATATACAGGAAGACTTTCCATCTCTTGATCTGAAAAAAGAACTGGAGTATTTCGGAAACTGAATCTTAAATTAAACGTTATTGCGATCTCACGTTGGGTGTAGCGTCCCGCTACGTCCTTATTGACAAGGCTTCCGCCGCTACAACAAATAAAAAAATAAAAAATCTACCACATAAGGCACAAAGAAACACATAAGGCAAGGCCTGTTAACATATAGTGAGTATCCGGAACTTTGCACCATGAAAAGAAATTATTTTAAGAACGTCATTGCGAGGGCTTTTCGCCCGAAGCAATCTCACACCAGATTATGAACTAGAATGAGATTGCTTCGGGCGAAAAGCCCTCGCAA
>JAOQAG010000005.1 GCA_025963715.1 Bacteroidota bacterium | reverse complement strand
AAGCTGTCATCCCGGGCTTGACCCGGGATCTGCCAATTAAGAACTGTGTAGGCGCTGCTAGTATTTAACAGATCCCGGGTCAAGCCCGGGATGACAGTATTATTTGTGAATATTGTAAAAAAAACATTTTACTACAACATAACCTTTTGTATTGCTAATTTTAATTTGCACATCATTGCTTCGGGCGAAAAGCCCTTGCAATGACGTTCTAAAATCTATCCGCCTGGTCTGCCACATAAGGCACAAAGAAACACATAAGATGGTGTGTTAAAAAATAAGGAAAGAAAAATACTCTGAAGCAGTCTTACAGGTAATGCGTTAATTAAAAATCTAATAGAGAAACGAACCTGGTATCACCGCACAACAAAACTTTCTAACTTTCAACTTTCCAACTTTAAACTATTTACTCCTTCACCAGCTTCGACACTGCTTTTTGCTGTGTATTAAAAAGCGTCACAAAATAAACGCCGCTGCTCAATGCGGAAACATTGTATTTTTTTGTCAGCTCCTCTTCCCCGTTGAATGTATCTTTTAACACTACATTTCCCAACAGATCGTAGATCACCAGATTTGTTTTTTCGCTTTTGGAAATTCCGGAAAACGACAATTGAATTTCATCATTGAACGGATTTGGGATTACCTGCATGGAAAGAGCGGTAGAAGCAAACTCTGTAATACCGGTAGTTCCGGCTGTGATGGTGAAGTTTTTATCGTTGATATCAAAGAAAATATTTCCAACACTCTCCACTTTTATCCGGCAGGTTGTTTTAGTAACCGCCAACACCGGCGCGGAGATCAGCTGTGTACCATCGTTTGGTGTGTTTGCTAATAGTGTGGTAAACGTTGTTCCGCCATCGGTGGAGATCAGGATATTTACATTTGCGCAATTTACCGGTGCAAGGTTGGTGCTGTTCACATCCCATGTAATGGTTTGCACGCTGCCGCTTGCCCAGATGATCCCGGTTGTATTTGGATACGTAATTTTTAGTGGGCCTGCATTTGCAAGGATCACATGCGAATCGGCATAACACACGCCACCGCCACCCATTTTATTATCGCGGGCCGTTAAACGGAAATACAATGTTTGTGGCGTGGATGGAAGATATTCGCCAATGGTGCTGGTGTAATTACCGCTCAATACCACGCTTAATTTCGGGAACATGCGGCTGGGCGATGCCACCGGATCGTACGAACGAAAATAAGGTGCAGTACCTGCATTCCAGTCGGCAGTTGGCCCGTTATCATTTTCTTCCCATTGATACGTTAATGCATCGCCATCAGGATCCGTTGCAGAACCGGTTAAAATAAAAGGCGTTCCGTACGGAATGGTATACGTTGCCGATCCTGTGACAAAAGGTGCCTGGTTACTGGTAAGCGTAACAACCGGGCAAATACTGCCATCACCGTAAGTGGTGTAATCCATAATTTCATCAAAATTTACGGTATGAAAATACGCGATGCTGTGCGCCGCCAGATCATTGTAATCACAAATTCCGGCATACGCCATAATGGTAACGCCACTGCCCGGCTCTACCTGCGTGCCCGGATTTCCGTTTCCGTTACAACCGCCTGTATTGGCTGCAAAGGTGTGATCGCCGCCAAACTGGTGCCCCATTTCGTGCGCTACATAATCAATATCGTACGCATCACCTACCGGGTAAGTACTGCCTGTAATCGCTGATGCTTTTTCGCCGGTAATGCAAACGCAACCCAGGTATGCCAATCCACCGCCACCGGTGCTGAATGTATGGCCAATGTCGTAATCTGCATTGGGAATATAATAATCAATCACGCTCTGGCTTTCGCCGATGAGGATCCCGCCATCATCGTTTCCGGTAAACGGATCGGTGGTATAATTGCCGAATAAAAGGCTGGTTTCATTGGCGATCAGCACTAATTTCACGGCGACTTCGGTTTCATAAACACCATCCACACGGTTAACGGTTGTGACCACTGCCGATAAAATTTGTGCGGTGGTTGGGGCCGATAAGCCTGTTGCCGCTTGTGCATATTCGCCGGTACAGGCAACTGCCAGGCGATATGTTCGCAACTGATCGCCTGCACATGTTGCTTCTCGTTCGCTTTTTACAATGCCGGACGAAAGTAGATGTTTTTCCTTGTATCTCGCAGATTCAATCACATCGGTTCCCGGAGCGGTTTGTTTGTTTGTTTTATGAAAATCAGCGGTATTATAAGTAATATAATCTGTCACATTGGTGCGGCAATACGGATCGATGAAAAAATCGCCGGAAGGAGTGCGGATCATGGCATGAAAACCAAAATCGGTCCAGTCGAGTTTCCCGAAAACGCCCGGCTGACTTACGCTTTGAACATTGAATGTTTTTATTTCCGGGAAGCGTGTTCCCAGCTCTGCTGCCATCATTGGCGATTCCACCACGCGGAATTGTTCCATAGTTCCATCCGGAAAAGGCAATTCTATAATGGTAGTTGAATTTTTCAACTGCATTGTTTTTTCGTTGGGTGCCGAAAAAAGTGTTGTCTTTAAATTGTTAGATGTTAATGCCACTACTTCGTATTTATCAGGAATAATGGTACGTTCGGCCTGTGGGCTTACGGCAGCATCGCTGATAACCGACCAGAAATCATGTTGAGTTTGAGCATGGATCGTGTAAACGGAAATGAATACACATACGAGAGAGAGTGTTTTTTTCATTGGTAGCATTGTATTGGGGTAAAACGTTTTGGGGATAAACAAAAATAAGGATTTTCAAGGAAGTTCAAAGTTTAAAGTTCAAAAGTTTGCGGTACAGATAGCGCCCGCCTGAACGATTCGGGCAGGAACAGAAACGAAAAACGAATCTGCGTATGATGGAACGCAGATGATACGGATTGGGCGGATAAAAAAGGCGGATTATTTGTTGCCACAGATTCACGGATTTTTTTATTTAAATAAGGATTACACGGATAAAATCGCGAGGCGATTTGTATTGATCTGCGCAAATTCCTTTTTAATTTTTTAATCTGCGAATCTGTGGCTTTAATAATGCATTAGCATGGCAGGCTTCACCTTATGTTTTCTATTGTGTCTTATGTGGTGGATTTTTTTGTTTTTACATGGGAAATAAAGCGCTCCATGTTGCGCAAAAAAATGCCCGCTGAAAAAGCGGGCATTTCTCTAAACTAAACTTTAATTAAACTAGTCTTTTGATTCTTTAATAAATTTACCATCAGCTGTAAATAAAACATCCGTTTTATTTATTTCTGCTTCGTAGGTAACAACTCCTTTTGCATCTACAATTTTTGATGCTTCTGCAATTTTTTTACCGGCATAATTTTTTGCACAATAATCAACGATAGCCGCTGAAAGCTCCGATACGTTGATTTCTGTTTCAGTTTCGGTAATGTTTCCGCTCGGGTCGATCAAAACAGACATCTCCGTTTTATTCATATCAAACTCCGCTTCGTAATTCCCGTTCTCTTTTTCCCAGCTTCCGGCTTTTGTATTGGGGTATTGTTTTGCAAAAGCAGCTTTTACATTTGCAGGAACATCTGCTTCTTTCATTTTTTGCGCAGCCGCTGTGAGCGTGCCAAAACCTGCTATTGCAAGTATTAAAATTGATTTTTTCATGGATTATTTTTTAGTTATTTGTTTGTTTTTACAATGCAATGGTATTGGCTGAATCTGTTTTAATTCTGTTACTACTTTTTGTTTTATAAAAAAGCAACTTACATGATCCACCAGAAGCATTGCAAATAAAGACAACTATTGATTCTGTTTAAATTCTGAACACATCATTTAAAAATAAAAAAACGATAAGATTTTCTCTTATCGCTTTGATTTATGTAACGTTTTTAATTGGCAGATCCCGGGTCGGCGCCCGGGATGACAGTTTAAATGAATAAGCAGCTCTCCGCTTGTAAACACAGCATCTGCGTAAAGCTAACTTTAAACTTTTAAACTTTTGAACTTTGAACTATCTATCCTAATAATTCCTTCTCCGCTGCTTTTAAAATAGCAAATGCTTTTGCAGTTGTTTCCGATTCTGCATAATTCCTTAATACAGGCTCGGTTCCCGAAGCACGGATCATCAGCCAGTCGCCATTTTCAAAGAAATATTTCCAGCCGTCAATGGTTTCCACACGTGCTACTTTGTAAGGCCCGAATGCTTTGTATTTATCGTTTTTGCAATTTTCAACGATCCTGTTTTTTACTTCTTCTTTCAAATGCATATCGCTGCGCTCGAATTTAAATTCGCCAACGATCGCATATACTTCATCAATTAATTCTTCCAGTGATTTACCGGATTTTACCATGTATTCCCAAATGGTAAGTCCCATCCAGATCCCATCGCGCTCAGGAATGTGACCTTTAATGGCAATTCCCCCACTCTCTTCGCCACCCAGCAATACATCTTCCGAAATCATGATCCCGGCAATGTGTTTAAAGCCGATTTGCACCACCTGGTATTCCAATCCGTAATGTTCGCACATTTTTTTTACACGCGGCGTTACGGAAAATGCGTTCACTACTTTTCCTGTGAATTTTTTTTGTGTTACCAAATAATTGATCAGCAGCAAAATGATGTGATGCGAATCCACAAAATTTCCTTTGCTGTCGTATAATCCAATCCGGTCGGCATCTCCATCGGTAGCAAGCCCGCAATCAATATCACCTGATTCGGAGATCAGGGTAGAAAACGGAATTAAATTTTTATGGATCGGTTCCGGCGCTTGTCCTTCAAAACCGGGATTATAATCGCAATGCATAAATGTAATATCGGGCAACAGGCGGCGCATTACATTTTGCCCGGCACCGTACATGGCATCGTATGCAAAATTCATGTTGGTATTACGGATGGCTTTCATGTCGAAATTTTTCTCTACATGCTCCACATACATTGTTTCCAGGTCGACATACTCGATCATTCCTTTTTTCACAAATTCATCGATGGATAATTTTTCCACATCAATTGAATTGGCATCCGGAATAATGTCTTCGATTTTTTGAATATCAGCAGGTAATAACGGCCCGCCAAAGCTGCCTTTTAATTTATATCCGTTGTAAGATGGCGGATTGTGGGATGCAGTGATGATCACACCCAATGATGCTCCTAATTTTTTTGTTCCTAAGGATACCATCGGCGTTGACACGAAATCCTTTGCCAGGTATACTTTTATTCCGGCATTTGCCAGTACTTTTGCTGTTGTTTCTGCAAATAATTCGCCGGCAAAACGGCAATCGTGGCCTACTACCACACTTGGTTTATCAAAATTCTTTTTCACCCATTCACCGGTTGCGATCGTAACACGTGCAACGTTCTCTACTGTAAAATCTTTTGCGATGATGGCCCTCCATCCGTCTGTTCCAAATTTAATTTTTGTCATATCTTTTTATTTTGTGTGCAAATATACTGTTTTTATGTTTTTTAAGGGATTTTGAAGCGAATTAAACCGGCTTAACTGTTCCTGTATTTTGAATACAATACCGGAATAAAAGCAGTACAGGCAACGTAGATCACCGGGATGAATCCGAGGTAATGCCGGAACGCATCCCAATAGATGGCGCCTACATATTTATTAAGGAAAAATGTGCAGAGCATGAATGTAAAAAACAGCATGCCAAAACAAAGAAGCCATGCGTTTTTTTTGAACACGTTTTTTAAATAAAGCAGGCAAATCCCATTACTGACTATAAACAGCGCAAGCATCACGTACGTCATGTTCAAATTATCTTTTATAAATGTCAGTGTAAGCATATCTTCCGACAGCAATTGCCAGAAAATGCCATATTTCATCTGTCCGGCCGGAACAATCCCTGCAAAAGCAGTATAAATAAAATTAGCAATAAGCGGATTGGGCGCCGTGGCTTTTCGCCAGTAAAACAATAACAGAACCGACGTGATGATGATCAGCAGCGAAATACTGAAACTTTTCCAGCTAAAATTAGATCTGTATTTTTTTAAAAGGAACAGGAAAAGCAGGGGTACAATAAAAATGTTGCTGAAGGCTGTAAAAACAGACAGGCAGCAAAATGTGATCATTAAATATAAATTCCGCTGCGAAGGTTTGCCATAATACTGAATCAGAAAATAAGCGCAGCTATTGATCATGAGCGGCGACATCATATTGTTCCCCAAACCATAACGCCGGTTGGTGACAATGGCCAGCCCAAATAATACACATCCCCAGGCATAGCTAAGCGGGATATTAAAACCGAGCTTGTTAAGCGACCTGAACAATGGAATGCACAAAAACATTCCGGCTGCGAAAATGAAATACGAACACAGGCGTAATACTTTCAGGCGTTTGATAATATCCCAGTTCCATTTTTTCATGATCCGTTCCGGAACCGCCAAAACAAAATAATAGACCGGAGGATGGTGTGATTCATACGAAAAATCACCCAACCCAAGCGCCTGCCGGGAATGAATGTTATGAAGGAATGAACGCAGCGTATCTTTGATAACAGATTGAAACAATTCGTCCGAAATTGTATCCGAAACTTTGGGTAATGTGCCTTCACTTACTTTGTCCACATAATCCATGTGTGCAAATTCATCGATCGGGCTCCAACGGTATTGCGCATCAATGTACATGACCGACCGGATGATCGTAAAAGCACATAACACAACCAGGAAATAAGTAAGGATCTGATCCCGTTTCAAAGTCATTTTTCTATTTTATTTGGATTATATTGTAATAAATGTTGTTTTTTAACGATGTTCATTAACAATACTGTCATCCTGTAATTGCTTGCAGTATTTAATGGCCATGTTGTAGAACAATCCTTCTATGGAAACAAAGACACTCTCCTGACTTGTCATCCCGGGCTTGACCCGGGATGACAGTATTATTTGTGAATGTTGTAAAAAACATTATTCTATAACATAACCTTTTATTTGTTCCGGATGCCGGTTGGGTTATCTTCCAGTAATTTATCAATAGACGATTCTAAAATTTCATACACCACAAATTTCGGCTTTTCTTTTTCCACCACTTCTACCGACATTTCATTGGTCCATAAATAAATACAATCACTAAAATTTTCGGAGAAGAACGGGCTTAGCAAATTAAAATACGAATCGCGGTACACCACAACTTTTGGCAATTTACTGTTGGCGATCTGCGTATGCACAGTTGGCTGAATGGGTTGTACGGAGCCATATACAGGAGCATCCGCTTTTTTGTACGCCGCTTTACCCGGGCGCTTCATCAGCCATTCATCATTAAGCAATACATCTTCCAGCGAAAGCTGCTTGCTGAGATCGGCATTGTGAATGTGACGGAATACTTTTTTGAATTTATAGGCAGGCGTTGGAACCAATAACGAATCATAGGGTTTCATGGCATTTAATAATTTGGTATAGGCAATGTAACCGCCTTCAAAATTCATGTGAAAATCATGCTCGTAATACAATTCTTCCACTTGTTTCCTGATCAGGAAATCAGGCGTTACATCAATAATTTTTACAACACTGTTTTTATTCATGTAATCGCTGAGCTGCTGCAATTTTGAATACCGGCTTTTCTGTTTCATACAATCAGGCATGTACTCCGGGTAAATGCTGGATTTGATAGGCAAAATGGTGATGAAAAAATGCACACCTTTTTCGTTGTGCCAGTTGTATGCTTCTTCCAGGTTGTGTTGGATGGTTTTTAATTCGTCCTCCGTAAATAATTTCAAATGCTGGTAATCGCCTGCTAAATTCGGATCCACGGAAAACAGCCAGCTCTTCTTCCCTATCGCCACCATGTCGGGCTTGGAAGAGCTGTTGAAGATCTTTAATTTGTAATAACTGTTGAGCGTCGATAAATTTTTACGGAAACCGAAATTATCATCAAAATAACGGTTGTATGCCGTTGGATATTCCAGCAACTTATTAAAATTAAACACTGGTTTTTCAGTCAGTTTGCGGTTTTCACCGGAATCGTCAGCATTTGGTTTGGAAAATAATGTCATACCTGCAAATGGCAATACCAGCACGATTACAAAAATAAGGACCAGCAAATGCGAAGACGTGATCTGCAGATCGAGGAAATAACGGAGTTTTTTATTGAGCACATACAACACCATAAAGCCAAGGCAGCAGCTCAGTAAAAACGGAAAACGCTGGATAGCAGGCGTTGCCGTGAGTACGCCAATGTATTCGGGCATGCTGAAAGTACTGACAAGATTTGCATCCGGCCCGTTCGACTCCACATACACACCGCCCGCATCCAGGCGGTACGTTTTAATATCGTTTGCCGGTTTGAATTTTGCAAAAATATCCGCCGCGTTAAAACGGATGCTGTTGCTCAATCCTTTTAATGTAATTTTTTTGATCAGCCATTTTCCTCTTGTAAAGCCCGGATCCAGGCGTAACCTGCCGGGACGGTACACAAACGGAAATTCAAAATCGATGACGCCGTTTTTTACTGCATCCGTTTTCGCCGATCTCATATTCTCTGCTTTGAACTGTTTGTCGTCTTCCAAAAATAATTGCATTTCGGAAGGCTGCTCCGATTCAAACTCGACCTCGAATTTTGCTTTTTTGTTTACAAAATCAGAATTCAGCAATGCCGCATAACAAATCCATCCTGCAGCACAGGCTGCAATAAACGGAAGAATGTATATTAAGGTGATGCGTTTCATTTTTAAAATCTGAAATAAATAAACGGATTATAACTGCTGTTGGCCAATTCGCTCAGCGATAAAATAAACAAGATCACTAAAAGTCCGGCTTCCAAACCGGGCTTGATGCGCTCATTCCTGATCTTTTTGAACAGGTATTCCACGCAGGGAAAAAACAGAAAACTACCGGCAATAATGATGAAATAAAATTCGGCCGATGTGTATAAATACAATCTGCTGAACGGATCGGCTACGGTGCTGAAATTAAACAGCGAACGGTAAAACGCGCCAATGTGATGCAGATCCTCGATGGAGAAAATAATATTACCGAATGCAAATGCTAAAAACACATAAAAACTGCGCAGCCATCGTGGAAACACTTCCAATATTCTTGAAAATCCCAATCGCTCCAGCGTAAGCCATGCGCCGTGGTAAACGCCGAATAACAGGAAGTTCCAGTTGGGCCCGTGCCAGATCCCGTTGAGTAAAAAGATGGTCCACAAACTGAGGTACATCCTGAATTTTCCCTTTTTATTTCCGCCCAAAGGCAAATACACATAATCCCTGAAAAAGTTGGAAAGCGAAATGTGCCAGCGGGTCCAGAACTCTTTCATGGATTGTGAAATGATAGGGTAATTAAAATTCTCTAAAAAGCGGAAGCCGAACATGCGGCCCAACCCGATGGCCATATCGGAATAACCGGAAAAATCAAAATAGATCTGGATGGAAACCGCCAGCATGGCCAGCCAGGAATAATAGCCGGTAAGCTGGTTTTCTGGCATTTTAAAAACAAATTCGGGGACGCGCCCTGCAATGTTGGCGATCAGTACTTTTTTTGCCAAACCAATTATAAAACGTTTGATCCCGGAAGCAAATAATTCCACATCCATGTTTCGATGATCGATCTGGTCCTGCACATCCTTATAACGAATGATCGGCCCGGCAATGAGCTGTGGAAAAAAGGAAATGTACAAGGCTAATTTCAAAGGATTGCGCTGTGGTTTTACATGCTGGCGGTACACATCGATCATGTAGCTCATTCCATGAAATGTGTAAAAAGAAATTCCCAGCGGCAATACAACTTTGTCCCAGATCACCGGATCAACGCCGAGCTTACTGGCTGCGAAATTATAATTATCAATAAAAAAATTAGCATATTTGTAATACAGCAACAAGGATAAATTGGAAGCAATGCCGAAAAACAAAGTGAGCTTTTTTGTTGCTTCCGTCCGCACATTTTCCAATCCCAATCCAAAAAAATAATTCAGCAATACCGACACCATCATGATGGTAAGCATGCGCCCTTCGCCCCAGCCGTAAAAAATAAGGCTGAAAAATAAAAGCACCCAATTCCGGTATTCCTTCGCTACAATGTAGTAGAAGAACAGCACCATCGGCAGGAACCAAAAAATAAATATGGGTGAACTAAAAACCATTTATCTACTAAATACGAATGAATACTAATTTACTAATCTGTGTTAATCAACGAAAAACGAAAACTTACGAAATGAACGAAACTGTGTGTTACACACCCCTAACCCCTCTCAAGAGGGGAATTTGATCCTGCACGCACTAAAAATTATTTTACTATTTTATAATTCTATGATCAACTAATAACTAAAAACAAAATCCTTGCAGCGTCCATTCCCCTCTTGAGAGGGGCCAGGGGTGTGTTCTGCGCAAAGCAAACTACTAACTCACACACAGCACACCAATGAACTAATGAACAAGTGAACCAATAAACTATATCTTAATCGCAAAATTCTCCGCTCCCAGCGTTAAATTAGGATTGTAACAAGGATCATGATCCACATACTTCATCCATTTTTTGCGGAAACGGTTCACTTCTTTCACATGCCGTTTGTACGATTCCGATGTTGCATGCGGATGTCCGCGTGAGATCGATTCGTAATGGAACAGCTCCACATGCGGAACATATAAATTCCGGTAACCGGCTTCCAGCGCTTTCAAACAAAAATCCACATCATTGTATTCCACCACAAACTCTTCGCTGAAACCATGTACCTCGTCGTACACTTCTGTGCGCACCATAATGCAGGCAGCAGTGAGCGCCGAATAATTATTCAACAAATTAATATAATTAAAATAACCCGGTCCGTCGCGGTCGTCACGGGTAAAAGCATGCGCCGCTACACCGCCCAATCCAACCACTACTCCGGCATGCTGAATGGTTTCATCGGCATACAATAATTTGCAACCCGCCACGCCAATTTCGGGCCGCTGTGCATGTTCCATAAATCCCTCCAGCCAATCGGGCGTGATCACTTCCGTGTCATTGTTCAACAGCACTAAATACTTTCCTTCTGCATTTTTACGGCCAACATTCATCAGGCGCGCAAAATTAAAATCGCCTTCATCGCGGATGTATTTAAATTTAAACTGCGTTTGTTTTTTATATTGATTAACGAGATTAAAGAATTTTTTATCGTCGCTGTTATTGTCCAGCAGGATGATCTCAAAATTACGGTATGTCGATTTTTTCACGATCGAGTCGATGCATTTTTTCAAATAATCCTGCTTATTTTTTGTAGGAATGATGATGCTTACCTGCGCACCCGGTTCTTTTATTTCCATACGCACTTTATAACCGCGGAAACCTTGCAGGAAATCAATATCGCCTTTATAACCGCGACGTGTAAGCGCTTCCAGCAATGCCCGCTGTGCCGCATGATACGCATACGGTTTCGCGGTTTCACTCGCAGCAGCGCTTTCGCGATGGATCCGCCAGTGGTACAGCACTTCCGGAATGTGGTGAATGTTGGAATATTTTTCGGTGTAACGCAATACCAAATCATAATCCTGGCTACCTTCAAAACCCACACGCCAGCCACCAATCGCTCTGAGCTGCTCCGTTTTAAAAGCGCAAACGTGGCCTAAATAATTTCTGGATAATAAACTATCCGGACTCCAGTCTGGTTTAAAATGCGGCTCGGAATGCAAGCCATTTTCGTTGATCTTGTCTTCATCCGTATAGATCAGATCAGGATTATTTTTCAGATTAATTGCCTTCGCGATCTCAAACAAAGCATCTTCGCGCAGCACATCATCCTGATCCATCAGCACCGTATATTCGCCGGTAGCAAGCGTTAATGCCGAATTGGATGCGTTGGAAATGTGCCCGTTCTCTGTCCTGTAAATTACTTTTACAGTGGGATGTTTGCTGCGGTATTTTTCAATCAGTTCGCGCACATCTTCATCTTTGGAACAATCATCCGCAAGGCAAATTTCCCAGTTGGTATACAATTGATTCACGATCGAATCCAATGCCTGTGCAAAAAAATCAATCGGTGGCTCATATACAGGGATCACAATACTCAACAATGGTTTGGATGAAAAATTTCTGATCTGGTTCTGGATCTGCTTTCGCTTGCTTTTGTTCAATTGCCGGCGGTAAAGGTATTGCGAATAATCCGCCGTTGTTGCCAGCATTTCGTTAAACACTTCCACGATGATCACCTTGCGCGTTTCTACCAGCAGGTAAATGTGTTTCAGGATCCGGGCAGAAATAGCACGCAGCACTTTCCAGCCTTTTTTAAATACATAATTGAACAGCACCGAAAAGAAATTTTTCTTCCCTCCTATTTTCACATTGTTGCGCAGGCGCTTTAAATAAAAAGAAATGAATTTCCGCAGCTTGTAGATCTTGCTGCTTTCCAGCTCCTCAATACGTTTTTGAAATTGCTCAATGCTCCTGAAAGCATTATTGAGCTGCTGATGCAGCTGTGTTACTTCGGCACGTGATCTTTTTAATTCGTCATTCAGCTCCGCCGCCGTTTTTATTTTTTCAGGCAAAATAAGCTCCGCCTTTTTCTGTATTCCCACGTCCGGCTGCTTTTTATTTTTTATCTCTTTTCCGCTCATGGAAATCTTATGCCTTCTTAATTAAACAAATTATAATATTCCTTTACTGCATCCTGCGAAGTGCTGTCGCAGATGATCTTTCCTTCTTTCAGACAAATGCCGCGCTCACACACTTCCATCACTTCTTCCGGATTGTGCGATACAAACAGCACCGTGGCGCCTGCATTTTTTACTTCATGAATGCGTTTTTTGCATTTTTCCTGGAAGCCTTTATCGCCTACCGCCAGTACTTCATCGATCATCAGCAGATTGGGCTGTGTAGCCATAACGGTACTGAATGCCAATCGCGCCAGCATGCCGGTGGAATACATTTTTACCGGCATTTTTAACTGCTCCATGGATAATTCCGAAAAAGCCGCTACTGTATCAATCAATGAAGCAATCGTATTTTTCTGGTATCTTCCGCTCAGCGCCATGTAAATTTTTATATTTTCCAACCCGGTAAGTTCCAGTTCCAGTCCGGCTCCCAATGCCAATACCGGCGAGATCTCAATGGTTACTTTACAGGTTCCCGTATCGGGAACAATAATTCCGGCAATGGTGCGCAGCAAGGTACTCTTGCCTTCGCCGTTTTTTCCGAGAATGCCCAGCGTTTGTCCTTTGTATACTTCCAGGTTGATGTTGTGCAACACCTGTTTGTGCTCAAACGGCGAAAGAAATGCACCTTTCAGCATAAAATCCTTGATTGAATAAATTCCCCGCTTGTTGTGCAGGTAGCTTACCGAAACATCGTTTAATTGTATAACCGACTTTTCCATTTTTTACAAATTTGAAATAAAGCCATTGCGCATCTTCCGGTAGATCAGCATGGCGATCCCGAAACAAACGGCGGTGATGATTAAACAATACAAAACATGGTGCAACGAAGGCGCAGTGCCGGAATACAACACATCCCGGATAATGTAAAAAAAGTGGTATAGCGGGTTGAGCTTAAAATAAAAAACATATTTTTCCGGGATAATATCCAGCCCGTATGCGATCGGCGATAAATAAAACAAAGCCGGATTTAAGGTATTCCATAAAATTCCTACATCTCGGAAAAATACGTTTAACGCGCCCAGGATCAGCCCGAGGGAGAAAGTAAAAACCGAAAACAAAACGATGATGGGCAGGATGTACAATAAATTAAAATTGACATGCATGCCGAGGTACAGCATCAGGAAAATAAAAAGCACAAAACCGGCTAAAAAGCTTACCAGCTCGCTTCCCTGCTCCGAAACCGGGTACACCAGTTTTTTTACATTCAGCGATTTTATTAAATGTGAATTGCGGATGAATGTTTGACTGAGCTGGTTGCAGCTGTTGGAAAAATAGATCCAGAAAATAAGCCCGCTGATCACAAACAGCGAATAATGCTCGATCTGTGAAAATGCTTTTGAAAAAACAAAATTGAAAACCAGCAGATAAAATAGCGGATGCAAAAAACTCCAGGCAAAACCAAGCAGCGAATGCTTGTATTTTAACTGCAGGTTTTTATAGATCAGAAAATAAACTAAATAGCTCTTTTGCGAAATCATGTTATACCGACGAAAATAAGGCTTTTATCTCAATTTTTATGCTATGTTGCGGAGATTTTTTGTGCTTGTTTTTTTGGGAAATCAGAAATTGGAAAAACAAAAAAATTTCTACCACATAAGGCACAAAGAAACACATAAGGCAATACCCGCCAGGCTGTGCAGGAAAAGAGAACTGTTAAAATAAAATTTAACCACAAAAGAAACAAAAGAAAAATAAAAGACGAAACCCGCTAAACTACATTTGGGCTTAAGTTATCTGCACACAGTCTTCTGTTTTTCTTTTTTTCCTTTTGTGGTGAATCTTTTTTACGCGATACCTTATGTGTTTCTTTGTGCCTATGTGGTGGAAAAAAATTTGCTGGTAAAAACTGATTATCTCCCGATAATGAAGAGAAAAAAACGCGCTTTATTACTTATATTTGTAAGAGTAACCACAAGGCTTCCAGCATGAAATTAGTAATAAACGGTCGGTTTTTAACCCAGCCCGCAAGCGGCGTACAAAATTTTGCGGCCGGTATTGTAACGGCACTGGAAAAAAAAGGGATCGCTTTTGAGCTAATCGCTCCGCCTTCACAACATACTCATTTTCACAACAATGTAAAAGTACTGGGTCCTAAAAATGGCTTTTTATGGGAACAGTTTTTCTTACCGCGCTACATTAAAAAACAAAAAAATACGCTCTTGCTGAATTTATGCAATGCGGCACCGTTAAGCCTTAACAATCAAATTATTACCATCCACGATCTGGCATTTGAACAGAAAAAGAACTGGTTTAAACCTGCTTTTAAAAAATGGTATCAATTCATGATCCCTCGCATTTGTCGGAATTCAAAAATGATCTTTACCGTTTCCGGATTTTCAAAAAAAGAAATCATCAGGCATTATCACATTCCGGAAAATAAGATCAGCATCATCCCTAACGGTTTGCCCGAACTAAAAACTGCTAATGGCAACATGATCCGTGGTAATTATTTTTTAATGACAGGCTGCGGTAACCCGCGAAAAAATGCAGCGGCAATTATCCGTTACATCAATTTGATCGAACAAAAAGGCTGCAAGCTGGTCATATTAAAAAGCCAAAAGGATGTATTTGCAAACGTTGAATTACCGAAGCATCGTGCCATCACTTATTTAAATGATGTAAAAAACATTGATTATTTATTTCTGCTGAAAAATGCAAAAGCGCTTATTTATCCTTCGCTGTACGAAGGATTTGGGATTCCCATCCTGGAAAGCCTTTGCCTTGGAACGCCCGTAATCGCTTCGGATCTGGAGGTGTTCCGCGAATCATTCGGCGACCTGCCTGTTTATTTTCAGCCGGAAAATGCCGGTAGTTTTGAAAAAGCGATGGAGATGATCGAAAAAAAAGAAATTCCGGAAGCGGCAAGGGAACAATTAAAAAACAACTTTAACTTTGATCATGCGGCTTCGCAGGTATTGAAACACCTGGAAACGCTTCAATAAAAATGAGAATAGCACTGGTACACGATTGGTTCAATGAAGTTGGCGGCGCCGAAAAGGTGGTCAAAGAGATCCTGTATTGCTATCCTGATGCCGATGTATATTGTTTGTTTGATTTTTTTGACGATACAAAACGGCAGCGTTTTTTATCCGGAAAATCAACCACCAAAAGCTTTATTCAAAAAATTCCTTTTGCTAAAAAATTCTACCGTTTTCTTTTTCCGCTTTTTCCCGGTGCTATTGAAAAACTGGACCTGTCGGATTACGACCTGATCATTTCCTCTTCTTATTGTGTTGCAAAAGGAATAAAAAAACATCCCGGTCAATTACACATTTGTTATTGCCACAGCCCTGTAAGATATGCCTGGGACCTGAAGGATGATTATTTAAAAGAAACAAAAGATCCGCTGAGCCGGAGCATTTTTTCGTTCTTTTTGAACCGTTTAAAAAACTGGGACAGATCGGTGAATGACCGCGTTGATTTTTTCATTGCCAATTCACACAACGTAAGTAACCGCATCAAACAAAATTATAACCGCGAATCTACCGTGATCTATCCGCCTGTGGATGTGGAGCAATTTAGCATCCAGCAGCAAAAGCAGGAATATTATTTTACGGTTTCGCGACTGGTAGCGTATAAAAAAATGGAATTGCTGGTAAAAGCATTCGCACAGTTTCCTGATCTGAAATTAATGATTGCCGGGGACGGCCCCAACCGGAAAAAATTAAAAAAAATGGCACCGCCCAATGTGCAGATCCTGGGTTACCTGGAATTAAACGAATTAAGAGAAAAAATAAGATCGGCAAAAGCCTTTGTTGCCGCTGCCAACGAGGATTTTGGAATTACCATCGTGGAAGCGCAGGCCTGCGGAACGCCGGTAATTGTACCTTACCTTGGCGGCTACAAAGAAACCGTATTGAGTACCACCGGTTTATTTTTTGAGGAACAATCCGTGGTTTCCATCGTAAAAGCGATAAGCACCTTTGAAAAACAAAACATGAAATACGAAACGGCCGACTTCCTGAAAAATGTGCAACCATTCAATGTCAACCGTTTTCACACCGAGCTGCGTGCATTTATAAATCAAAAATACACGGCGCATGCAGAACGGAAACTATAACAAAACAGGTTTGGTACATAAGATCCCACAGTGGATTTTCTTTGCCCTGTTTGCATTTCCGGCTTTGCCGCTCAATATCACCAATATTTTGTTTAGTGTATTTTCGTCGTATGTGTTGCTTTACTGGATTTATATCGAACCTGTTCCTGTCTGGAAAAACCGAGGAACAAGCCTGCTGCTCATCCTGCCTTTTATTCCTTACCTGCTGGAGCTTCTCCTGCATTTGAACAGTGCCACAATACTGTTCGAATTTCAAAAAAAGCTATTGTTTTTTATAGCACCGGTTTCCATTCCGGTATTTATTCATCTCTTCAACATAAAAAATGCACGTCCGTATTTTCTTTGCTTTACGCTTTCCATTTTTGCCGTTACAGCATACGCAACGGCAATGCTTATCGCGGACGGAATTTTATTTTCTCCGGCCGGTTATGAAAATGGTGCTTACCTGCTTCGCCTGCTATTTGAAAATTACAGCCACCTCCATCCTACTTATTACAGCCTGTTTGCAGCCGCTACCCTGTTCTGGATCATGTACGATTTTGAACACCAGATGGTGATCGGAAAACTATTTTTTATTATTGCCGGAATCATTATTTTATTTTTAACGATCCTGCTTGCTGCAAAAATGCCTTTGCTGATCTTACTCGCAGGCACTTTCCGGATCATTTATTTAAAAATTAAAAACAAGAAAACAGTATTTAAAACTTATACGTTGCTGCTGCTTTTCAGCGCCGGGATCTACTTCATTGTCCCATCTCTGAAAAGCCGTGTGGATGAAGTAAAAAGCTATGCTTCTGCCGCTAATGCGGATGACAATACCCTGAGCCAGCGGACAATGATCCTTGATTGCAGTAAAGATGTTTTTAATGATCATTTCTGGAAAGGAACCGGCGCCATGGCTTCGCAAAAAACATTGGACGATTGTTACAAAAGTAAAAATCCGGCTGCGTTTGAAAGTTACAAATACAATTCACACAATCAGTATTTAACGCTTGGGGTTACATATGGAATTTTTATTCTGCTGCTGTTCTTATTCTCCCTCTTCATATTTATCAAACAATGCAGGGATAATCCTTTTGGGATCGTCATTATTGGCAGTATTATCCTGATCATGCTTACCGAATCCATCCTGGAACGGCAAATGGGAGTTTACTTTTTTCTGTTGTTCCTGTTGCTGATCGCGAATGTGCCGCAGAGAAGAAGGTAAAAATAGTTTAAAGTTTAAAGTTTGCTGTACAGATAGCGACAGGAACGAATTTTACGAATCTGTATTGCTGTGCGAACGTCTATTTGAATAATAATCATCTACCGAAGTTGTCATCCCGTCCGCCGCGGCGAACGGGATCTCATAAATGTTAGCAGCATTTTAATTGGCACAAAGTTCCCCTCCCTCATTTAAACAAGTCAACCCGTAAATTGTTATCTTTGTAACTCTAAACAATATTTATATAATGCAATCTGTACTAAATACAATCGAAGAAGCAATTGCCGACCTCAAAGCAGGAAAGGTAATTATTGTGGTGGATGATGAAAACCGTGAAAATGAAGGAGATTTTCTGACTGCGGCTCAAAATGTAACACCCGAAATAATCAATTTTATGGCAACGCACGGTCGTGGCCTGATCTGCGCACCAATTACCGAAGAGCGCTGCATTGAGCTGGGGCTCGAAATGATGGTTACCAACAATACTGCAGAGCATAGCACTGCATTTACGGTTTCCATTGATTTACTCGGACACGGCTGTACTACCGGAATTTCGGCAAGCGACCGTTCCAAAACCATCCAGGCATTGGTAAATCCCAATACACGCCCGGAAGAACTGGGAAGACCCGGACATATTTTCCCGCTTAAAGCGAAGAATGGCGGCGTTTTACGCAGAGCCGGACATACCGAAGCCACCATCGATTTAGCACGCATGGCCGGATTTGAGCCTGCAGGTGTATTGGTGGAAATTTTAAATGAAGATGGCACCATGGCGCGTTTACCGGAATTACTGGTAGTTGCGAAAAAACACAATTTGAAGATCATTTCTATCGAAGACCTGATCGCCTACCGCGTAAAAAACGAAACCATTATTACACGCGATGTGCAGGTAAAAATGCCTACTAAATACGGTAATTTCGACCTGATCGCTTATCGCCAGACCACCAACGACCAGGAGCATTTAGCCTTGATCAAAGGAACCTGGAAAAAAGACGAGCCGGTGATGGTGCGCGTCCATTCCTCCTGCTTAACCGGTGATATTTTCGGATCCTGCCGCTGCGATTGCGGACCGCAATTACAACGCTCCATGGAGATGATCGAAAAAGAAGGAAAAGGTGTGATCGTATACATGAACCAGGAAGGCCGTGGAATTGGACTGCTGAACAAATTAAAAGCCTATAAATTACAGGAAGAAGGCATGGATACCGTAGAAGCAAATGAAGAGCTGGGCTTTAAACCCGACGAGCGCGATTATGGTGTTGGCGCTCAAATCATCCGCGACCTTGGCATCACCAAGATCCGCCTGATGAGCAATAACCCTAAAAAACGTGCAGGATTGATCGGTTACGGATTAGAGATCGTGGATAATATTGCGATCGAGATCCAATCCAACGAGCACAATAAATTTTATCTGCAAACCAAACGCGATAAAATGGGACACTCGCTGAAGCTGGATAAATAAAATAATTTGAAAATGAAATCAATTTGAAGATTTGAAAATGTAGAAATAAAAAACGCCTTGCAATAATTTTGTAAGGCGTTTTTATTTTTTCTCATTTTCAAATTAGCTCATCTTCAAATTTTCAAATTAGCATATTTTCAAATTAGCATATTTTCAAATTAATCCGAAGGTGGTTCCGCATTATCATCCACTTGTTTTTTCCGCGCTTTCCGGTCGCGTAAATTTCCGAGATAACGCGCATATAATTCTCCGATGGTATCAAATTCTTCCCGGTAAAAAACTCCCACGCCCTGCGTATACGGCCCGGAGCTATAGATCCGGTTATTGTCGTTGGATTTATTAAATGCCTTGATCCGTAATTTCCCGTCGTCCGTAATTTTATAATCCACGTTTACATCACCCACAATATTGTTGGTATTCTGGCTCGTGCTGTTGCTGTTCACACCCACGTTTCCGTCAATGCTCAGCCGGTCGTCGAACAATTGTTTGGAAAGCGCCACTTCCAGCTCTTTGGAACTGATCTCGCTCCCGCCCTGGTATTCGCCCGGCCGGTACGTTACGCCTATATCAAAATCCTTGCTGATCTTGCTCAGCATATTACTCAGCTGGTTGGAAAGCAGCTCGGCGCTGTTCGCATTAAGCGCCGTACCTGCCGCGGTGCCGGGGTTACCCGTGACCGTTCCGGCCGAAAGCAATTGCGGCGGCGTTACAAAACTATTCAGCATCAGCAGCGAAAAAACCTGGCGGTTCATCTCCGCATCCGTATTAATATAATTCATTACCGTTTGCCGCGTGCTGGCATCCACGGTAGGAATGTAAATTCCGAAATTGATCTGCGGAGAAAGCAACTGATCAGTCATCATCAGCTTCAGATCAACCGGGTAACGACGTTTGTAATTGCTGGACGAATCCGTCGGAAAAAACGGTTTCAGCGTTGCACGCGCTTTGTAGATCGCGGTAATGTCCAGGTCGGCTTTGTACGGAACGCCGCTCCACTTGATCACACTTCCTTTTTCGATCGCGAATTTTTTATTGATGATATTTTGCAGCGTAAACAAATAATCGCCATCCTCGATCACATAATCGCCGTACATTTTAAAATCGCCCTGCGAGTTGATCTGCAGCTTTATGTTTCCCGCGCCACGCGCCTTGATCACGTCGCCCACCTTCTGATCAAAGATCAATTGCACTTCCGCATCGGGCGTTACTTCCAGATCAAAATTCAAGGCCAGTCCGCCCAGCTGCACCTTGTAATTATTTTTCACTTTTAAGCTCGAATCTTTTTTCACAAACGTGATAAAATTATTCTCACTTACTTCCGAGGGGCCCGAAAGCGGGATGAAAAATTGTGTCATTTCGGTTTTCGACAATAACGAAATTTTATCTGTTTTATCATACGACGTGATCTTTTCCGTTTTCACATTTGCATCGATGCGGATCTCGTCGTCAATAAAACCCGAAATATTGACAATGCCCGTTGCATACGCTTTCCCGTAAAACAACGTATTGTTGGCTTCCGTGGTATTCAGGCACATGAATTTGTTGATGCTGATATCATAATCCAGCTGAAAATCCTTGAAATTATTGTGGTATAATTTTCCGGTAACGATCGCTTTGTTATTGTTCACATCGTATACCACCATGTCTTCCACACCAAAGGAATTGTTTTCGATAATGATGTCGTGCGTCGAACGATACGATGTATTCAGGTAATCCACCGTAATCTTTTTTGCATTTACACTTATTTTTCCGCTCAGCAAAGGTTTCTTTACAGAGCCTTTCACCAGTACATTTCCGGAAAACTGCCCGATAAAATCCGAACAGTATTGTTTTACATACGGCTCAAAAATTTTCATCTGGATCGCCTGTAAATTCAGCTCCAGATCGAGGTTATCGCCGATGCGTTTCGGATAATAATAACCGGAAAATAAAATATTGGGTACAATCCCAAGTGTAAACGTACCGTGCAGATACAACGCTTCCTTGGCTTTGTCCCACACGGTTTCCACATCGCCGTCGCCAATCTCCTCGCCGTTTACAAAAAGTGATTTAAAATTGGTATTGCTCGTAAATACCATGTTGTGATAAAAATCAAGAATATCAGATTCACCGGTGGTTCTTCCCTGCAGTTTCAAACCCATTTGCCGGGTAAAAACATTCAGGTTGGCCAGGTTAAAATCGTTCAGCGCCAGCCGCAACGCATCTTTTGAATTGTCGGAAATAGCGCCGTTGATCGCGATGGATTGCTCCTTGTGCTCAAACGTTAAGTCTTTGATGATCACATACGATGAGTCGATCAGCACTTGATTGGATTTGTTTACATCCCACACCGAATCTGCGATCACAAAAGACGAAGGCTGGATCTTAAATTCAATCGTTTTATCGGGATTAAAATTCAGGAATGCGCTCAGGTCGCCTTTGTACAAATTGCTCGTTTTTTTATTGTCCCAATCCACTTTCAAATTCACACTGTCGGAACGCGTATTTGTTTTCACCGTAAAGTCCGTGAGCCACAAACTATCGGATAAATACAGTTTGCTACCCGACATGTTCAGCTGTAATTCTTCGTTGCTGGTTGTACTGTTCAGCTTCCAGTCAGTAAACACATAACCGTACAGGTTAATCTTATCGGAAGTGCCGTCCATGGAAAGAGTATTGGTCAGCGAATTAAAATTCCCTTTGAGTTTTGTTTGCGGCGCAATCTCTATTCCGGGCGTAAACAGCCGGGTAACCGCATCTGTTTTTTTGAATAAAAAACTGTATTCGAAATTTTGCTGCGGCGTGTTTTTAACAATTGTAGTGCTGATATACGATGGCAGGTATTTGCTCAGCACACTTTTCATAGAGTTGGCCATGTCCAGGATCCTGAACGAGCCTTTTACTTTGGCATTGCAAAAATCGGAAAACAGCTTGATCGTTTTTACACCTTTATCCTCTTCCGATACAAGATTAAAAACGCTTACGCGATACACCTCCTTATCGGCAGTATAAATGGTATTGTCCAGGTTGATCTGCCCTATTAAATTATCAATGCTGTTGCCCGTTACGTTGATGATGATCTGCGTGGTGAGGTTTGTTTTTTTATCGGTAGTGATAAAATGCAGTGCGCCCAGATCGGCTTTATTCACCGTACTCACAAAATCCAGCGTTGGCAATTTTTTCGAAAAATCCACTTTCCCGATAAAATCAAAATCAATGTTATCGTCCTTCACATTTAATTTTCCGTTGAACACCTGTTTCGCTACATCGCCTTCAATTGCTACATTGTTATAATGGTAATCGTTAAAATCAATGCTGTTGATCGTTCCTTTCAGCTTTGCTTCCACATCTTCCAGGGTCAGGCCCGATCCGTCGATCTCCACATTGGCGGTAACTTTCCCGAGCAGCGGCGCTTTTAAAAATGTACCCACATCAAAATCCTCGGAGCGTAATTTTCCTTTGTAAAATTCTTTCTTTTTATCGTAATCATTTTTTACGGAAAGGTCGGTGTACAACCTGCCGAGCGCCGAATTAAATACTCCGTATGCATAAAAATCGTTGTACAAACCGGTGAACGTTCCTTTAAACGTCATGTTTCCCAGCCTGGCAATATTATCCGGCAATTTTAATTTTTCATGTTTGTCAAACGGCGGAATCGGCAGCGAGATCAGATCTTTGTAATTGGTGGATAAGCTTTGTACGTTCAAATGGATCAGCGTTTGGTCAATATCGGGCAAACCGGTAAACGCAAAATCGCCAATATAATGGGTTTGCCCGCCCAGGTAAATATCCATTCCCTTGCCGCGCAGGTCGCTCACCTTGCCGCTTACCTTTCCGGTGACCGATACATTTTTGTAAACGCCTTTCAGGTCGGGCGCAAAATAAGCCAGGTCGCTCATTTCCAGCTGCGAATGGTCGAATACGGCTGTCATGCGCACATTATCGATAAAACTCAGGAAATCGCGGTAACGCTTGTATTTAAAGGTAAGATCGGTTTGAATGTTGCTTTCGGCGGTTTTGATCTTCAGCTCGTCCAGCTTTAATCCCACGGGACTAATGTTTACATAGCTGCTGAAATTTTCCAAAATAAACCCGCTTTTTTCGGTCGCCGATAAATAATCGATGGTGCCGAGAATGGTATCGTTATCAATTTTAATATCCGTAAAACGCCCGTTGATATTGCGCGTCCCAATATCCACAAAGTTGATCCCCGTGGTTTCCATAGTATCGTGCTCGTTGCGGTAAGTAAAGGAGGTATTTACTACCGTAACCTCTCCAAAGCTAATGTCCCAGGGCTTCCGGGGCGCATGCCTGGTGGTATCGCCATCGTCAAAAGCATCAATAATAAATTGCAGGTTAAGGTCGGGATCGGCTTTGTACTTGATCAGGTCGGCTTTGGCATTGAGCAATACAATGCTGCTGATCCGGATTCTTTCTTTTTCGGCATTGAACTCGCCCACATCAATCTTGATCTTTTTGGAATACAAAAGCGTATCGTTATGGAGATCCTGGATGTAAACATCTGTAAAAACAAAGGTTTTCAAAAAGTCGATCTCCACACTGCCAATCTCCACCTTTGTTTTGAGCTTTTTGGTTAAATACGCGGCTACCTGGTGCCCGGCATAGGTTTGCACCGATTTTACCTGCACCAGCAAAAAGATCAACACCAGCAAAAACAGCAATGTTGACAGTAAACGAAAGAATATGTTACCGAGTTTTTTAATACCTTTGATTTTTAATGTGCGTCCCGCATTAAGCGGGACGAAGTTAAGGATTTATGAGTAAAACAACCATCATTTTAGGCATTGAATCATCCTGCGATGATACTGCGGCTGCTGTGATTAAAAACGGCAAATTGCTTGCCAATATTGTTGCTAACCAGGACATTCACAAAGCGTATGGCGGTGTGGTGCCTGAACTGGCATCGCGTGCGCACCAGCAAAACATTATCCCGGTGGTGGATCAGGCGATCAAACGCGCCGGGATCAGCAAGGAAGAGATCACTGCAATTGCGTTCACACGCGGGCCCGGACTAATGGGTTCGCTACTGGTAGGTACTTCCTTTTCAAAGGCATTTGCCATGGGTTTGAACATTCCCATGATCGAGGTAAATCATATGCAGGGCCATATTTTGGCGCATTTTATTGACACGCCGGAACAAACCGAACAACACCCGGAATTTCCATTTTTGTGTTTGACTGTTTCGGGCGGACATACGCAGATTGTGCTGGTAAAAGATTTTTTTGACATGACGGTGATCGGCGAAACGATTGATGACGCTGCCGGTGAGGCATTCGACAAAGCGGCGAAGATCATGGGGCTTCCTTATCCGGGCGGACCGCTGATCGATAAATATGCAAAAGAAGGAAATCCGCTGGCATTCAAATTTTCGAAGCCGCAGATCCCGGAGCTGAATTTTAGTTTTAGTGGATTAAAAACGGGATTTATGAATTTTATTAATAATCAGTCGGCGGCCAATCCCAACTTTACAGAAACAAATAAAAACGATATTTGCGCCTCCATCCAGCACACGATCATTACGATCCTTATGGATAAATTAAAAAAAGCAGCGGAACAAACCGGCATCAGGCAAATTGCGATTGCGGGCGGCGTTTCCGCGAACAGCGGGCTGCGCAACACATTATACGGATTAGAAAAAGAACTGGGCTGGAAAGTCTTCATCCCTAAATTTGAATATTGTACCGACAATGCGGCAATGATAGCAATTACAGGATATTATAAATTTTTACGCTCCGAATTTGCCTCACAGGATATTACACCGCTTGCACGCTACCAACTAAAATAAACGCGATTGAATCAGAAGCTTACATATTTATTTTTATTCGTCGCTCTCCTGCTTCACTTCACTGCTACTGCGGTAGCGACCGATACCATTTACAAAAAAAGAATCCAAAAAGAGAGCAGCGATCTGCGTGAAAAAATGTTTCTTCCGCCGCTGGTCATCAAAACATGTCCAACCGCTATCCTTTCCGGGGGCGTGGTGCCGTTTACTGCCGAATACCGCCTGATGATGGAAATTACCAGCGGTAAAAGGCAATCGGAACAACTGGCGGTTTCTTATTTAGGTAAAAGCTTGTTTGTAAAAGCAGTGGAAAATCTTGCAAACATTCCGCACAACGAATTTTACAAGATCAATGGCTGGCGGGTACAATACGAACATAAATTTTATTGGATCGGACGCAGACATTATGCGCCGTATGGTTTTTATTTTGCACCGATGGTTTCGTATGCCAATGCAAGGATCTCCATTGGCTTGCAGCGTTATTACAATGATATATATTATGATTTCCGCAATTTTAATATTGATGGTGTGATTGGCGTACAGGCCGGTAAAATCAACCGGCTTACGATCGATATATATGCCGGGCTCGGGTATAAATCAAATAAATTATATTATCATTCCGGTTCCCGAAATACCTATCAGCTCGATACGGAAGATTTCGGAGATATTTATAACTCGCATTTAAATGCCGTTGCGGGGATCAATCTTGGTTACTCCTTTTAAAAAAAGTTTAAAATTTTGACGTACTGGATTTGTTATTAAGGCGGAATGCGGAAGTTCCAATTCGGAAGTTTGCGATGTGTTTGCTTTACGCAGATGCTGTACGTGTTTTTACCGAAGGGGACGCGAAGAAATGTATTATAAAAAAATGTCCCGGCGTTTACCGGGACATTTTTTTATAATACTTTGCGATCTCTGCGCCTTCTTTGCGCTCTTTGCGGTAAAGATACGCAGCTCATACACAGATTCGTTTTTCGTTTTTTATTCGCTATCCGTATCACATTTTCATGATCTTCACCGGGATCCTCGCTTGATTCCCATTGATGATCGTTACAAAATAAACACCTGAATTAATAGACGTATTCAACAAAACAGAACCACTTGCCTGGTTTAATTTTATGCTCTCCACTACCCTTCCGGTTACATCTGTTACAATCATACTTGCATTTGAAGCCATATTATTTTTGATCTCGTAATGAATGGTTGTTTCGGTGGTAAATGGATTTGGCGAAGCGCTGATCACCGGTACATTCATAGCATATTCATCAATTCCGGTTGGGCCTTCGCTCACTACAAATTTATCAAAACCGGCTTCTACCAGATGTCCCGGATTGTTATCCTCTGTTCTTACAATCATTTTCATCGTAGCTGTCGGTGCAATAAAATCCGTTACTTTAAATGATTTGTGGATCCAGCTCGAGTTGCCCGGTGTGTTGTAAACCGCAACATCCAGCATCACGGTAGTAAGTCCGTTACTGATCGATACCGTCAATGAATCATTTGGTGTTCCTGTTCCGCCTGCATTGTAAAACCAACGGGAGAAATCAACATACGGATTAGTGTATGTCGTCAGGTCAAAGACCGGCGACGTTAATGTTGTTACACCGTTATCCACATCATCTGCGGAAGCTGTACCACCTCCATTACCGGTGATGTAAGCAATATTTCCGCAATCGGTGCTGTCGTCCGTTCCCGGATTGGAGATCGCAGAGGCGTTAACTGTTTCGATCGGCACGCCTCTAACCCACATACCGGTTGTTGCAGTACTGGAAACAGTCCAGCCGAGGTTCAATGAAAAATCATCGTAATAACCTTTTACCAATGGTAATGAAAGTGTACTGGCAGCGGAATTAATGTCCTGCCCCGACAAACAAACGGTGTTGTATCCCCATTTGCCTGCGGTGATGTTATAATCCGTAGCGGCTACCACATTACAGCTGTTAAACGCTCCCGATGCATCGGAAACAAAGCTATAAGCATTTGTTGCATCGTTGATCATCACCACTGCATTTGCAAGGGGCAATGTGCTGGAAGCATCGCTGGTGCTACCGTTAAGCGCTACAGTATTAAATGGCACCAATGCCACATTGAGGTTATTTACTATCCCCGGCGATAATACCACACCTGTAATGGTTTTGGTAATATAACCTGATTTTGAGAAGGTAACGGAATACGTTCCGGGAATGGCGCTACCAGTGCGGTATTGCCCGGAAATATCAGTACTGTCATTGATCATGGCGGTAACCGTAACATGGACATTGTTCAGCTGTACGCCACAAACACTGTCAGTTACAGCACCTTCAAGGTAACAGGCACGCACATACGTTGGTGTAAATACGTACAAGCCGTCTTCGATATTAGAAACCACAATAGTGCCGGATGGCAGGAACGGGTACACACCCCAATCGCCGTTAAAGCCGCCACCGCTGCCGGATGGATAGGTATCGTAATTACCAACCTGGATCAGGTTATTCGGACGGCCTGCATCCACAATGGTAAATCCATCGCGGTACCACGATGTAACTGCATAATCATTCCCTGCCACATTGATGATGTGTGTATTGTGCACAATGGATTGCGAGCCCGGATTCGACTGGATCTTATCCAGCTGAATGATGTTACTTACATCCGAAATATCGTAGGATGTTAAAAAGGAATTATCGACTTCATCCGTAGTAAATAAAATTTTACTGTTGGTTGATAACCAGGTGTTGTGTGTAAAATTGCTTGGTGTGTATTGGTTTGCCAATTCTACCGGTGCATTTTTATTTCTGAAATCCACAATGGAAAAATAACCCGAATAAATATGTCCCGCATACAGTGTATCGTTACGCACATAACCATCGTGCACGTATGCCTGGTTACTGCCTGTTCCCACCGAATAATTTCCGGCATAAGTCGGATTCCATGGATCGGTAATATCGGCTACGAGTGCGCCTCCGTTAAATTTATTACTTCCGTAGAGGTATACATAATGTCCGTCGATGTGCAGCGCGTGGATCGTGTTCAGGCCCGTTGCGGCGCCATCACCTGTCCAGCTGTGCATGGTAATGCCGGAAACATCCGGTAAGCTGCTCAGGTTAAAGATCTGCAAACCGCCACCAGCTTCGGTAGTTACGTATGCATATTTACCGCGTACTTTAATTTCCTGCCATTCGGATTGTGCATTGGCCGGGCCTACGTGCTGATACACTTGTGTTGGCGTGGTTGGATCGGTTACATCTACTATGGATAATCCCACGGAAGCGCCCACAAGCGCATATTCGTTCCCGAGTGAATCCACGTATCCGCAAATGTTGGCGCAGGTTTGGGTACCGTAAGAAAGATGGCCGCGTTGTACCAGGTTTAAGTTTTGTGCCGGTGCCACAGTAATAAACGCAAGGGCAGCAGATGCCAGCGCGATGATTTTTTGTAATTTCATTTCAAATGAGTTTCTGGATTAATTGAGAGATGATTTGTACTACCAAGTACGGGATTTTATTTGGAAAAAACAAGGGTACGGATGTACGGATAACGAACAGGAACGAATATTACGAATCTGTGGGTCTACTAAATACGAATTAATACGAATCTACTAATCTGTGTGTGTTGCTGTGTGTGTTGCTGTGTGTTAAAAAGAACTATCCCTTCAAGGGTTTCAAATCCCTTGATGGGGTAATAGCAAACGTTGGTATGTAATGTAAAAATGGAAAGATACATTTCAAATTAAAACAGGTAGTTCTTGTTTTTTCTTGTCACTTTTTGGCGGCCAAAAAGTAACCAATCCCGCACGTGCGGGACGATCTTGTAATGCGATTTCTTCTTCCGCTTTCGCTCAGAAGAACCACGGTTAACGATCGCCAATTAATTCTCAGCATTGATTTGATAAATTTAAAATCAAATTCATTTCTCTTCTGTTATTTGTGCGGCGATCATTCCCGCTATCGCTGCACAAGATCAAAAGCGTCTACCCGGATGAACATTCTTTTTAATAGTGATTGCTGTACTGTGTTTAGTTTACCAAGACAATTACCATTAATTATTTGCCTGATAAATTTGCGTTACAATCAAATCATAATTTGATCATAAGCGCCACAGGCGATCCTTTTTTACATCATAAAAATCATTTTTTATCTGCGTTCCAATACACAGCAGCACATCACACAGACGTAAAAAAATAACGCGAACCTTACAAATCAACACCTAAAAAAATCCGTGTACGTCAGCAAGATCCGCGTCATCCGCGTTCTATTAAAAAAATATTAATCCAGGTTCATCGTGATCTGCTCCCCATCATCCTCATCCTTTTTTTTCTTTTTCTTTTTTTCCTCAGATGGTAATTTGATCTCCTCATTGATCATCTGATCAATCGAACGAATTGTTTTTTCCTTTACCGGTTCCTGCGCTTTTTTGATCGCTTCCAAAGGCGACATGCCGCTTTCTTCAAACTCATCCAGCACATCTTCCTCAATTGGCACCTCCACCGGCGGCAATAACGTAATGTCTTTTACTTTCGCATACGATAATTTATTTCCTTTTGCTTTCAGACCTTTCACTTCAATAAATTCGGTGAGGTTGATCGTTTCCGCAGGCACTTCTTTGTCTTTTACCTTGCTGAATTTCACCTCAACCACCGGCAACGCTTCCGTTGTTACCACTTCAATGCGGGAGCCTTCCGCTTCGGAAACAAATAATACTTTTTTATCGGTTGGTTCCACTATAAAACGTTTTACAAAATACGTTTTGCTTTCGCCATCCAGGTACACTGCCGATACTGCTTTGCGCGGATTGAATTTTTCGATCAGGATCATATCCTGATCAAAGTGTGTGGATACATCAAAACCTGTAAGCTTGTAATGCCCGCTCTGTGTGATCGTCAGGATCTTATCTTCCGGCCCGAAACTTCCAAGGAATGTTCCGCGCTTATCCGTATTCAAACGCTGTACAGTATCGTCAAACCAAATATCGCGCGCACCTAAAGTGGAAACGCCCTCCCTTACTTTTATTACCTTTTTAGTTGCGTATTTCGTTACCACGTTACCCATGGAATTACGGCCTTTCACAGCTAGTTCTGCAAAATTAAGATCCCATTGCACTTTGCGCAAGCCCGGCATTGGTTTCAGCTGCACCTCCACAATTTCCGCTTCTCCGTTTGGATTGGCCGTAAAATAAAGCACCTCCGAGCCTTTTGTTCCTTTCGTCAGGTCGTATTGCTTATCGCGCGTTACGCCCGTTACCGGGAAACGTTTCATGAACACCGCTCCTGCTTTTCCATCGCGGTAGATCACATTGTAAATAGTGCGTTCATCGTTTTTCTTGAACACCGCAATGTGGATTAGGTCTTTTCCTACAAATGCCTTGTCCGCTACTTTGGAAACCTGCATGGTTCCATCCTTGCGGAACACAATGATATCGTCAATGTCGGAACACTCGCCCACAAATTCATCTTTCTTCAATCCGTAACCGGCAAAACCTTCTTCGCGGTTCACATATAATTTTTCGTTGGCAACCACAACGCTTGTTGCCACAATACTTTCAAACGGCTTAATTTCCGTCTTCCGCTCACGTCCCACACCGTATTTCTTTTTCAGATTTTTGAAATATTCCACGGCGTAATCAATAAGGTTGGCCAGGTGATGATCAATTTCTTTGATGCGTGCATCCAGCGCTTTCATTTTTTCATCCGCTTTCGCCGAGTCAAAACGCGTGATGCGGATCATCGGGATCTGCGTCAATTTTTCATAATCCTCGTTGGTGATCTCGCGGATAAATTGTTTTTTGTATTTCGTAAAGCGTCCGTCCAAATACTGGAACAACGTTTCCTTGTTCGAATAATTCTTGAACTCGATGTACATTTCATCCTTGATGAAGATCTTCTCAAGCGATGCAAACATGTACGATTCCTGCAATTCAGCCTTTTCGATCTGCAGCTCACGCTTTAATAATTCAAGTGTGCGGTGTGTCGAAAGCCGCAAGATCTCATTCACGCCTATAAATTTCGGACGGTCGTTTTCAATGATGCAGGCATTCGGCGAAATAGAAACTTCGCAATCCGTAAATGCATACAAGGCATCAATGGTTTTATCAGGCGAAATGCCCGGAACCAGATGGATCACAATTTCCACCGAATCGGAGGTATTATCTTCCACTTTGCGGATCTTGATCTTTCCTTTATCATTTGCCGCTACAATACTATCGATCAATGATCCGGTGGTGGTACCAAACGGAATCTCGGAAACAACCAGTGTTTTTTTATCGAGCTGCGAAATTTTTGCACGCACCCTCACTTTTCCACCGCGCAAACCATCGTTGTAATTACTGAAATCAGCCATACCGGCTGTTGCAAAATCAGGCAAAATATCTGTGCGCTTACCGCGAAGCACAGCAACGGAAGCATCGCACAATTCATTAAAATTATGCGGCAGCATTTTACAGGCTAAACCTACCGCAATCCCTTCTACTCCCTGCGCCAATAACAAGGGGAATTTTACCGGCAGTGTTTCCGGCTCTTTGTTTCTTCCATCGTAACTGGATAACCAGGTAGTTGTTTTAGGATTAAAAACCACTTCCACTGCAAACTTGGATAAACGCGCTTCGATGTAACGCGGCGCTGCTGCACGGTCGCCGGTTAAAATATTCCCCCAGTTTCCCTGTGTGTCAATCAACAGATCTTTTTGCCCTAATGCCACCAAAGCATCGCCAATACTGGCATCACCATGCGGATGGTATTTCATGGTGTGTCCGATGATGTTCGCCACTTTATTATAGCGTCCGTCATCCAGGTCGTCCATCGAATGCAGGATCCGGCGCTGAACGGGTTTCAAACCGTCTTCCACATAGGGCACAGCGCGTTCCAGAATTACATAGGAAGCATAATCCAAAAACCAATTCTGGTACATCCCGGAAACGTGAATTACATTGTGTAACTCATCACCTCCACCGGTTAAATCTTCATTTATATTTTCGTTATCCATAAATATTAAAAAATTCTAATCTCTAAATTCTAAAAAACTAAATCCCTACACACAGCGTCCTGGTTCTTGTATCTTGATTCTTTTATTCTTCCACCAAATCCTTCTCCACCACCAAATTATCAATGATAAAATCCTGGCGCTCCTGTGTATTTTTCCCCATGTAATAACCAAGCATGTCGATGATGGTACGGTCTTTTCCAATGATCACAGGATCTTTGCGGATATCTTTCCCGATAAACATTTTAAATTCATCCGGCGAAATTTCTCCCAAACCTTTAAATCGCGTGATCTCCGGTTTTGTTCCCAGTTTTGCAATTGCATTTCTGCGCTCTTCTTCACTGTAACAATAAATCGTTTCTTTTTTATTGCGGACGCGGAACAAAGGCGTTTGCAAAATATACACGTGCCCGTTTTTTACTAAATCCGGGAAAAACTGCAGGAAAAATGTCATCAGCAATAAGCGGATGTGCATTCCATCTACATCGGCATCGGTAGCTACAACAATATTATTATAGCGCAGATTTTCAATCCCGTCCTCGATGTTCAATGCCGCCTGCAGCAAGTTGAACTCTTCATTTTCATACACAATTTTTTTGGTCAGGCCGAATGCATTCAACGGTTTTCCTTTTAAGCTGAATACCGCCTGTGTGTTCACATCGCGTGTTTTGGTGATGGAACCGCTCGCCGAATCACCCTCGCAAATAAACAAGGTAGTTTCCAACTTGCGCTCATCGTTGGAGGTTAAATGCACCCTGCAATCGCGTAACTTTTTATTGTGCAGGTTGGAGCGTTTCGCCCGTTCGCGCGCCAGCTTCTGGATGCCTTGCAGATCTTTGCGTTCGCGCTCACTCTGCTGAATTTTTTGCAAGATGGATTGTGCTACTTCCGGATTTTTGTGCAGAAAATTATCCAACTCCGTTTTTAAGAAATCTCCTACAAATGCTTTTACAGAAGGTCCTTTTGGACTGATCTCCTGCGAACCTAATTTGGTTTTGGTTTGCGATTCGAAAACCGGCTCCTGTACTTTTATACTTACAGCGGCAATAATGGAGGTACGAACATCCACCGCTTCAAAATCTTTTTTGAAAAAATCACGGATCGTTTTCACCACCGCTTCGCGGAAAGCGCCCTGGTGCGTGCCGCCCTGCGTGGTATGCTGTCCGTTTACAAACGAATAATACTCCTCGCCGTATTGCTGATTGCTGTGCGTCAGCGCCACTTCAATATCGTATCCTTTTAAATGAATGGTCGGATACAGGATCGGACCGTTGATATTTTGTGTCAATAAATCCAGCAATCCGTTTTCGGAATGGAATTTTTGCCCGTTATAGTTGATGGTTAAGCCCGTATTCAGGTAGGCATAATTCCACAACATTTTTTCGATGTACTCGTTGATGAAATGGTAATTCCCGAATATTTTTTCATCCGGAATAAACGTTACCAGGGTTCCCTGGCGGGTATCCGAATCAACGATCTTCGTTTCTTTTGATAAATTACCGGTGCTGAACTCAGCAGATTTTGTTTTTCCTTCGCGGAAAGCCTGCACCTGGAAATAGCTCGACAAAGCATTTACGGCTTTGGTACCTACTCCGTTCAAACCAACCGATTTTTTAAACGCTTCCGAATCGTATTTTGCGCCGGTATTGATCTTGGAAACAACATCCACCAGTTTTCCCAAAGGGATTCCGCGGCCAAAATCGCGGACACGAACGGTTTTATCTTTGATGGTCACTTCAATGCTTCTTCCATTACCCATCACAAATTCATCGATACAGTTGTCCAGGGTTTCTTTCAGCAAAATGTAGATCCCATCATCCGGCGATGAACCATCGCCCAGCTTACCAATGTACATTCCCGGACGCAAACGGATGTGTTCGTTCCATTCCAGCGTTTTGATACTGTCTTCGTTATATTTTACTTCTTTCTCCATCTACTAAATACGAATAAATACTAATTTACTAATCTGTGTTTACTATATCATTACTCTAATTACTAAAGACTAACGACTTCATACTATTTGCAATATTTTTTTAATAATTCTTCAACATCTTTATCGCCCAGCATTTTGCCTGTATTCCAACATTTACAAGCGTTTTGTACATCATGTGTCCTGTAATAACAGATCCCTAAATTATAATACGAATTAATATCATTTTTATTAAAATCTATTGCCTGGAGAAAATAAACAATTGCCAGCTTTGTTTTTTTCTCTTTCATTTTTCTTACTGCAGCCTTAAATAAGTTCCGCTGTTTGTAAGCATTGTCTGTTACATCCGTGGTTGCTAAATGGAAATAAACCAGGTTTTTATGTAAAGAATCCAAAAACTCCTGGCTTCCATTCAATCGCTCATCATAAGCGCTAAGATCAATTGTAGTATAAATTCGTTTTACTATTTTTTGATTGTTCAGCTTTGCCGGTTCCCATAAACCATCCGTCAGTAATAACAATCTTTTCGCTTCCAATGTCAGCTCATCATTCAAACGCTTTAAAATAGAAGCCGGATTATTTTCAATGAACTCTTTGCTTACACGTAATGAATAATCAGAAGCAACAATATTTTCTATTTTTCCAGATGTATCAATATCAAAAGTTAAATCAACATCGGCCGTTAAGCCATCTACTAAAAGCGCATCTTTTGGCATTTTTTTATTCCAATAAAGCAGCGAATCGTATTCTATTTTACCAAATTGGAACTGAGGAATAGAATCAGACTCGTTTTTAAATGCTCTTGGCACTTTTTGAGCAGACGCGTATTGAAAAACGGAACAAATGAAAACGATGATCAAATATCTCATATCTCAATACTTCTTACAGCTAACATCTTTCTCAATCAGCATCTAACTACTAATGACTAACGACTCTCTACTAATTTAAACATTAAACCTGAAATGCATCAGATCCCCATCATTTACCACATATTCTTTTCCTTCCACGCCCATTTTACCGGCTTCTTTGCAAGCGGCTTCTGAACCAAGCGTTACAAAATCATTGTATTTAATTACTTCAGCGCGGATAAATCCTTTTTCGAAATCCGTGTGGATCACACCGGCAGCCTGTGGCGCGGTCATTCCTTTTTCAATCGTCCAGGCACGTACTTCTTTTACACCCGCTGTAAAATACGTTTGTAAATTCAAAATTCTATACGCCGCCTTGATCAGGAAATTCACACCCGGTTCCTCCAATCCCATTTCACCTAAAAACATCTGGCGTTCTTCGTACGTTTCCAAACCCGCAATTTCTGCTTCCATAGCAGCGGTAATGATCAGCACTTCTGCGTTTTCATCTTTCACCGCTTCTCTTACTTTATCCACGTATGCATTTCCTGTTTTCACAGATGCCTCGTCCACATTACACACGTAAAGCACTGGTTTCAACGTCAACAAGTGAATATCGGCCACAGCAGGCAGTTCCTCCGGCGCAAGATTGGCAGCACGTGCCGATTTACCCTGCTCCAGCAAACCTTTTAATTTCAATAACACATCGTATGCTTTTTTGGCATCTTTATCATTACCGGTCTTTGCCATTTTTTCCACGCGTTTCAGCTTTGCATCCACCGACTCTAAATCTTTCAGCTGCAGCTCCGTGTCAATGATCTCCTTATCCCGGATCGGGTTTACAGAACCATCCACATGGATGATGTTATCGTCATCAAAACAACGTAACACGTGAATGATCGCATTGGTTTCCCGGATGTTAGCCAGAAATTTATTCCCCAAACCTTCGCCTTTGCTGGCTCCTTTTACCAAACCGGCAATGTCCACAATCTCCACAGTGGTTGGTACCACACGCTCCGGGTTTACCAGCTTTTCCAATACCGCCAAACGCTCATCCGGAACGGTAATTACGCCCACATTCGGCTCAATCGTGCAAAACGGAAAATTAGCCGCCTGCGCCTTTGCATTTGATAAACAATTAAATAACGTCGATTTTCCTACGTTGGGTAACCCCACAATTCCACACTGTAATGCCATATTTTAATTTTTGTTTGTTGAGTATTTGATTTTGCAGAATCTGAGAACAAAAAATTCAGGAATTCTACACTTAATTTCAGCCTGCAAATATAGCCATCTCAAAAGTTTTAGAAAGCCCTTATTTACCTTAATTGCATTGAGTTTTCAACAATAAACGTATATTTTCAACAATAGGCGAAAGCCTTGTAAAAAGTGGTACTTTTGAGCACTTATTATAAAAACACCAACATTTAATCAACATATTATGGCTTCAACAGCAGAATTAGAGAAAATTGTATCCCAGGTAAGAAGAGATATTGTCAGAATGGTACATGCCGTTAATTCCGGTCACCCGGGTGGTTCACTTGGCTGTTCCGAATACCTGGTTTCCCTTTATTTCGAAGTGATGAAGCATAACCCTTCAAAATTCAGCATGGATGGCCTTAACGAGGATCTTTTCTTCCTCTCGAACGGACATATTTCCCCGGTTTTTTACAGCGTTTTGGCACGTTCGGGTTATTTTCCGGTGAGTGAACTGGCTACATTCCGCAAATTAAACTCGCGCTTGCAGGGGCATCCCACCACACATGAAGGCTTGCCGGGTGTACGCGTGGCTTCGGGCTCGCTCGGACAAGGACTTTCCGTTGGGATTGGCGCCGCATTGGCAAAAAAATTAAACAAGGATAACAGCATTGTGTATACTCTGCACGGCGATGGCGAATTGCAGGAAGGCCAGGTCTGGGAAGCGGCCATGTACGCTTCCGCGAAAAAAGTGGATAACATTATTTCTACCGTGGATATGAACGGGCAGCAAATTGACGGCTCTACCGATAACGTGTTGAATATGGGGAGCTTACGCGCTAAGTTTGAAGCATTCGGATGGGATGTGCTGGACCTGGAAAAAGGAAACGACATTGCATCGGTAGTTGCTACGCTCAAAAAAGCAAAAGAACATACCGGCAAAGGAAAACCGGTAATGATCCTGATGAAAACCGAAATGGGCCACGGCGTTGATTTTATGATGGGAAGTCACAAATGGCACGGCGTTGCTCCAAATGATGAACAATTGGCTGCAGCGCTGGCACAGAATATAGGCGATAAGGATTATTAGCAGATGTTGGATCTTAGACTGGGTGCCTGACTGATGTTGGATTATTAGATGTTAGATCTTGGACCGCGTTTAAAAGAGCCAGGAATCAAGATTCAAGAACCAAGAACTGTGTATGAGTGATGTTTGTTTAAACGTAATTATAGATCAATACTTTTAGAATCAATAAGATTAGCTTTTTTATCCAAACAATTTATAATTTTTATATGTACAAAAAGCAAGCATCAGTACTCAAATTTTTATCTGCACTTCTTGTGTCTTGCTTCTTGCTTCTTGCATCTCCTGCTCACGCACAAAAGCCGCTCACCCGTATTGAGTTTGTATTTGATGCTTCGTTCAGCATGTTCGGCCAATGGCAAAGCGGGATGAAAATGGACATCGCGAAAAAAATGCTGGGCGATTTCCTCGACAGCATTAAGAGTGCGCCTAACCTGGAAATAGCTTTCCGCTGTTACGGCCACCAGGTGCCTTTACGTCCCGAAAGAAGCTGTACCGATACCAAACTGGAAGTAGCGTTCAGCTCCAACCTGAGCGGAAATGTTACCGCGATCAAAAACCGGTTAAAATCCATTGTCCCAAAAGGAACCACACCAATCGCTTACACATTGGAACAATGCGGCGGCGATTTCCCTTCGGCTTCCAATGCCAACGTCAGGAACATTATCATCCTGATCACGGATGGGATCGAAGAATGCGACGGCGACCCTTGTGCAGTTTCCCTTGCTTTACAGAAAAAAGGAATTGTATTAAAGCCTTTCATTATCGGCATCGGGCTGGACCAAAGCTATATGAATTCGTTTGGTTGTGTGGGTAAATTTTACGATGCCTCGAATGAAAGCAGCTTTAAGAACATCCTGAGTATGGTGATCTCACAGGCGCTGAACAATACCACCGTACAGGTAAATCTGAACGACCAGATCGGGCGGCCTACGGAAACAGATGTGAACATGACCTTTTACGATGAGCAAACCGGCTTGATCAAATACAATTACATGCATACGATCAACAATAAAGGTGTGCCGGATACCATCAACATCGACCCGATCGGGACTTACAAAATGGTGGTGCATACCATTCCACCGGTAGAGAAAACAGGCATTGAGCTGGTACCGGGCAAACACAACATTATTGCCGTGGATGCGCCGCAGGGCTATATCAGCTTAAAGATGGCGGGTAATGTAAGCCCGGCATGTATTGTCCGTAAAAACGGCGAAATGCAAACATTGACCGTGCAGCAGTTCAATTCCACTGAGAAATACATTGTAGGAAAATATGATATTGAAGTATTGACCCTGCCACGTGTAAAGCTGAACAAGATCGATGTAGGCCAAAGCAAAACCACCACGGTAGAGATCCCTCAATCGGGCAGCGCTACTATTGTAAAACCAAGTGAAGGGCCGGGAAGTTTGTACCTGGAGGAAAACAACAAGCTGGTATGGGTGTGCAACCTGAACAGTAATGCGCTACAGGAAACCATTGTATTGCAGCCCGGAAAATACCGCGTGGAATACCGCCCGAGAAACGCCAGGGAATCTATTTACACGATCGAGAAACGGTTTAAGGTAGATTCAGGCATTTCCACACCCGTAAAATTGTACTAAATTAATAATCAGATATTTAAATAACATATATTAATCAATTATTTACATGAAAAAATACACGTATACCGAAAAAAAAGATACCCGTTCAGGATTTGGTGCCGGTTTATCAGAGCTTGGAAAATCCAACCCGAATGTGGTGGCTTTGTGTGCTGATCTGACAGGTTCCTTGAAAATGGATGCGTTTGCAAAAGACCACCCGGAGCGTTTTTTCCAGGTAGGGATCGCGGAAGCGAACATGATAGGAATTGCAGCTGGATTGACCATTGGCGGGAAAATTCCGTTTACCGGAACATTTGCCAACTTTTCTACGGGGCGTGTATATGACCAGATCCGCCAATCGGTGGCGTATTCGGGTAAAAATGTAAAGATCTGCGCTTCACATGCCGGTTTAACACTGGGCGAAGACGGTGCTACACACCAGATTCTGGAAGACCTTGGTTTGATGAAAATGCTGCCGGGCATGGTAGTGATCAACCCTTGTGATTACAACCAAACAAAAGCGGCTACCATTGCGATCGCAAATTACGATGGCCCGGTATACCTGCGTTTTGGCCGCCCTACGGTTCCGAATTTTACACCTGCTGACCAGGATTTTAAGATCGGGAAAGCAGTAATGCTGAATGAAGGAACGGATGTGACCATTTTTGCAACCGGCCATTTGGTTTGGAAAGCGATAGAAGCCGGAGAACAATTAGCCGCCGAAGGCATTAATGCTGAAATTATTAATATCCATACTATTAAACCTTTGGATGCGGAAGCAGTCTTAGCTTCAGCGAAAAAAACACGTTGTGTGGTTACAGCCGAAGAGCACCAGATGAACGGTGGCTTAGGCGACAGCATCGCACAATTGCTTGCAAGGGAATTGCCTACACCGCTTGAAATGGTTGCCGTAAATGATAGTTTCGGCGAAAGCGGAACACCGGATCAGCTGATGACAAAATACGGTTTGGATGCAGTGAACATTGTGGCTGCCGTAAAAAAGGTAATTACCCGCAAAGCATAGCCCCCAATCGCTTTACTAAACAACCCGGATTGGCCTGTATGAGTGAAGGAGATAAAGAACTTTTAGAGCAATTCCGTAATCCCGAAACCCGGAATTACGCCTTTAACCTGCTGGTGCGCGAGTACCAGAAAAGATTGTATTGGCATATCCGCAAGATCCTGATCGACCATGATGATACGGACGATGTATTGCAGAATGTATTTATAAAGGTGTGGCGCAACCTGGAAGGTTTTAAAGAAGAATCGCAGCTGTATACATGGTTGTACCGTATTGCTACCAACGAATCCATTACCTTTTTGAACCAGAAGAAAAAACGGGCGGGTGTTCCGCTGGATGATGTATCGGCATTTTTGGCAAACAATCTGGAAAGCGATGCTTATTTTAAAGGAGATGAGATCCAGGCATTGCTGCAAAAAGCAATTCTTACACTTCCGGACAAACAGCGGATCGTGTTCAACATGAAATATTTTGATGAGATCAAATACGAGGAAATGAGCAAGATCCTTGATACTTCGGTAGGTGCATTAAAAGCATCGTACCACCATGCAGTAAAAAAAATTGAAGAATACCTTGCGAAACATTAAACCTTTTTAGGAGTGTTCAGTCATAAAAAAAGTTTCCTGATGTACGGATAACGAACAGGGACGAAATTACGAATTTGTGTATTAAAATAGTTCAAAGTTTAAAGTTCAAAGTTAGCTGTATTTGCTAAAATAGTTTAAAGTTAACTGTGCGCAGATGTAGTTTGCTAAATTAGAAACCAATCATCAACCAGACTGTCATCCCGTCCGCCGCGGCGGATTGCGGGATCGGTTAATAAAAAGTAAGTTTTTAGAAATCTGCTAAATAAACAGGCTAAAGTTTACAATGTTAAAAAAAAACTGAAAAGCTTATCTTTGGGTTCGGGTCCCGTCCAGACTTGTACAAAGTAATTTGAAGGACAAAAAATAAAATGAGTACCGAAAATAACATACACGATGAAAATGATTTAAACGGAATGGATCCGCGCTTTTCAAAAGCCGGGATCAACAATCCGTTTAAACCTGCCGGAGACTACTTCGAGAGCTTCGCCGATAAAATGCAGTCGCGTGTAAATGCATTTGAAGAAATAAAAACTGAAGCGCCTTTATTAAACAACATCCCCAAATACAATCCATTTGCAGTTCCATCCGGTTATTTTGATGAGCTTCCTTCTTTGGTTCAGCAACGCGTAATTGTTGAAAGAACGAAAGCGCCATCGCTGATCGAATGGCTGCAGCTAATGATTAAACCACGTTTCGTGATCCCTGTACTGACGGTCGCATTGATTGCCTTTGCAGGGATCCACAACGTGAACCAGGATGCAGTAACTGAAAAAGCAACGTTTGCAGAAGAGATTACCGTGGATGATCAATTGCAATTACAGAACATTGATGAATCTACCATTGTGGATGCACTTGCCAGCCAGGCCAGCGCCACAACAACCACTACCGATAATGAAAATCAACACATTGTGGATTACCTGATGGAGAACAATGTGGATGAAACGAATTTAACCAGTGCATTATAAACATACGCTCACATGAAAACATACGTATTTAAAACCGCTTTGCTAAGCACCGCTTTTTTGTTTGCAAGTACTGTATTTGCACAACGTCCGCCGAGGCCTGCTGAAAAAGGCCACCAGCAAAAGCAACAGGATAAAAAAGAAGATATTGATGCGATGAAGATCGCATACATTACAAAAGAGCTGGCGCTGACACCGGAAGAGGCACAACAATTCTGGCCCGTATACAATCAATACAATGATAAGCTGCAGGACTTGCGCAAAAAACGCATGGACAACGCCAGGGACACAAAAGACAATGTGGATAAAATGACGGATAAGGAAGTGGAGCAATCCATTGATAATGACCTGATCTCCCGCCAGAAAGAACTGGATCTCCGTAAGGAATATGCAGCGAAATTCAAAGCGATCCTGCCGGTAAAAAAAATAGCAAAACTATACCAGGCGGAAGAACAATTTAAGCGGGTATTGCTGAATAAATTGAAGGATCATCCGGATGGGCCGCCAGCACAGAAAGAATAGCTTTTACCACTAAGGCACAGAGAACACTAAGATCAAAAAAACACAAAGATTAAATGTCTTTGTGTTTTTTTATGTGTTATCCAAAATCGATCGTATGTTGTAGAACAATGTCGTTTATGGAAATAGAAATACTTTCTTAAGCTGTCATCCCGGGCTTGACAGTATTGTTTGTGAATATTGTAAAAAAATAACATTTTCCTACAACAACACCAAACCTTTTAATTCCTTATATACAGATCAAACTCTTTGGTTTGCGCCGGATACAGCCTGAAATTAGCAGGAAGCATGCTTTTCGGTTCTCCTTTTCTGCAAATGTAATATTGATGTGAGTTGCGGGTATCGGTATCATCGAGGTTGATGTAATAATAGCGGATGAAGTATTCTTTAAAATTAAATTCGGTACACATGCTGGACGGCATTCCTACGATTTCGCTGTGTGGAATTATTTTTCCAAATGCATATACATCTTCAAGCATGGCGCCGTCGCGTTTTGCTTTGCCGGTTTGCATACCGCTGAATACAAGGGATGCCAATAAGATCAGCCAGGAAGCAATGGTGATCGCTTTCATTTTTTTTGTGCCTGTATTTAATTTATCAATGATCCCGGCAAGGAAAGGCTCGGACCAGAGTGCAATGGCCAGGGCAAAAAACGGCATGGAGGTTACCAGGTAAAATGTGCGCTGCTCCAGCGTGATCATCAGGGGAAGGGAACCTGCCAGCCCGATCAGCAACAGCCAAACGATCACTGCATTGAATTTATTTTTTGCTGGATGCTCCGTACTTGTTTTTTTGAAGGCGAAGCGCAAAAGAATGGAAATGACTGCAATTGGCAAAAGATGGGAAACCAACATGCCGAGCAGAAAAAAACGATTGCCGGTGGTTGCATTTTTATTGGTGAATGTGCCGAGTACGCGATCATAAAAATAATGATGAAAGCTCATCGCGGCAGCGGAATTAGTACTTACGATCACAAAGTAGATCAGAACCGGAACACCCAACAGAATGAGTGAATGCAGCAGCATTTTAGAAAAAGAATTTTTACGGTTGACCAGCCAGTAAGCACCTGCAGCAGCAACCGGAAAAACTCCCTGGATGCCTTTGGTGAGAAAGGACAGAAAAATAAAAATTCCGGCTAAGGCAAGATTTAAAATTGTCCGTTGGTTTAAGAACAAAGCCACGAATGAATAATACAGGGCAATGACCACAAACATGCTCATTACTACTTCTTCCACCAGGTTGGTATAGGCCCAGAAACAAATGGGGATAATGGTCCAGTAAAAAACAGGCAGCCAGCTATTGGCAGCAACATCGGGGTACACCGACGTTATTTTTTTCCATAGTTTATGAATGTAAACCGCGGTGAGTGCAAAACAGCAGAAGCAGAAAAAGCGCTCGACATACAGGCTGGTGCCGAATACTTTGTAAAATACAGCCAGTAAACCAAAATACAGCGGCGGCTGTTCGTGAAAAGAGGATTGATAAAATTTGCAAAAATGCGGATCCCAGAAGGTACCGATGCCATCGTGCAGGTTTTTGCTGACGGAAACATAAAGCATTCCATCCATGAAAGCACCATCCTGTATAAGCTGCGACACCACCAGTATAAAAATGGCGGCAAATGTAAGGAGCCAGAAAGGACGATTTTTAATGGTGCGCATGGATGCAAATTTAGTAAAATCATTGGTTTGCTGTGTGTGTTTAACCGCAGAGAACACGGAGAAGGCGCAAAGAACGCAAAGCTGTGTTATGCTGTGCAAATTCAGCACATAAGGAACAAAAGAAAACATAAGGCGTGGCTTGATGCTGTATGTATAAAAAAGCAACCCCATAAGGAACAAAGGAACACATGAGGCCTGGCTTGTGCGGGATATACCACTAACTATTACACACAGTCTAATTACTAAAGACTAAAAACTAATGACTATATACTAACTGCGGGGATGAAATTGCAGGATTGCCGAGCGTAAATATTCCCGGTCGAGGTGCGTATAGATCTCGGTGGTGGTGATGGACTCATGACCGAGCATTTCCTGCACGGCACGCAGGTCGGCGCCGCCTTCGATCAAATGTGTGGCAAAGGAATGGCGGAAGGTATGCGGGCTGATGTGCTTTTTTAAACCGATTGCTGTGGCCAGATTTTTAATGATCGTGAAGATCATCACGCGGGTAAGTTTTGCTCCTCTCCTGTTCAGGAACAGCACATCTTCAAATTCTTTTTTAACGGGCACATGAATGCGCACCTGGTTTTTGTAAATAGTGATCTGTTTGATGGCTTCCCGCCCAATCGGTACCAGTCGTTCCTTATCGCCTTTACCGGTTACTTTTACAAAACCGTCAGAGAAATACAATTCGGAAATTTTTAAATTCACCAGCTCGCTCACACGTAAACCGCAGCTGTAAAGGGTTTCCAGCATTGCTTTGTTCCGCTGGCCTTCTTTTGTGCTCAGGTCAATGGCGACAATAATGTTATTAATGTCTTCCAGACTCAATGTATCCGGGAGTTTACGGCCGAGCTTAGGCGATTCAAGCAAAGCAGTTGGGTCGTTATGGATCACATTTTCGAGCAGCAGGTATTTGTAAAATCCTTTTATTCCGCTGATCACACGAGCTTGTGTGCGTGCACTCATACCCAGCTCATTTACCCATTGTAAAAATTCCCGGAGGTTTTCGAGCTTTAGATCCTGCGGTGCAATGGTGTATTGTTTAAATTCCAGGAACTGAAAGAGTTTTTCTACATCGTGCATATAGGCTTCGATGGAATTTTCCGAAAGGGATTTTTCCAGTGCAAGAAAGGATTTGAAGCCTTTTATGTAGATCTTCCAGCTCATTTATTTTATAAAGTTAGGTAATTTGTATGGATAACGAACAGGAACGCCCGCCTGAATGACCTAGTCGGGCAGGAATTTTACGAATCCGTGTGTATACTGTGTGTTATTGCTCGCAGGCTCGCTTATTTTTTCTCGCAGAGGCGCAGAGAACGCAGAGCTGTGTGTAAAAATTAAACCACATAAGGAACAAAGGAACACATAAGACTAAACTCGTGCCGTGTGTTTATTTTGACAATATTAAGTTGGACCGGGCTATACCTTATGTGTTCCTTTGTGCCTTATGTGGTAGAAATAAAGCATAGAATTGGTTTATAGCAGAAATAAAATATAGAATTGGTTTTTTAGTACATTTGTTAAGCAATAAAACATTTATGAAACTACTGATCATCAACGGGCCAAATCTTAATTTATTGGGTACACGCGAACCGGGTGTGTATGGCAATCAATCGTTTGAGACTTATTTTGCGGAATTAAAAAGCAAATTCCCGGCGGTTGAGCTGAGCTATTATCAAAGCAATGTGGAAGGCGAACTGATCAACAAGCTGCATGAAACAGGCTTTTCGTACGAGGGTATTATTTTAAATGCGGGCGGTTATACACACACCTCCGTTGCTTTGCGCGATGCCATCTCTGCTATTAAAACGCGGGTGGTGGAAGTGCATATCTCCAATGTATCTGCACGCGAAGAATTCCGCCATACCTCGCTGATTGCGCCGGTATGCAAAGGAAGCATTTCGGGATTCGGGATGGATTCGTACCGGCTGGCAATTGAAAGCTTTATCTGAAGCGCTCTTTAAGGTCGATCTCTTTGAACGTTTTTTTTCCTCTTAAATAAAAATCTGCAACAATGCAATGAATGTATACTGCCGTGGTGGTGTAACTTTTTATTGCTTTTTTTAAGACTTTCCGCTTTTGCATGGTTTTGCCGAAAGTGCTGTAAAAGCTATAGTGCGCTTTAAGCACGGCCGAAAAATGCGAGAATTGTCCGGATGCCAAAAATTTAAATCCGGCAACGCCATCCAGGATCATACGGGTGATGAGCTTTGAAATAAAATAGTGCGGCGGGTGATTTTTACTAATAAGAATAAGGTTGTTCCTGAAATTCAAATACGTTTTGCGCGGACTTGTTTTGTTGAGCGTACCGCCACCTACGTGATAAACAGTGGCATCCGGGCAATAAAAAATTTTATATCCCAGGTTTTTCAAGCGCCAGCACAGGTCGATCTCTTCCATGTGTGCAAAAAAATCTTCGTCGAAACCGCCTACGTTGTGATAATAATCGGCACGAACGAACATACAGGCGCCGGTTGCCCAAAAGATCTCGCGCACATCATCGTATTGCCCGTTATCGTCTTCGAGGTTTTCCAAAATCCGGCCACGGCAAAACGGGTAGCCGAACTTATCAATGAAACCACCGGCAGCACCGGCATATTCAAATTGCTTTTTGTTGTGAAATGCTTTTATTTTAGGCTGACAGGCGGCAATGTTGCTGTCGCTGTCCATGAGCTTTATTACACCATCGATCCAGCCGGGCGTAACTTCCACATCGGAATTCAGGAGTACATAATACTCAGCCTGCACATGTTTGAGGGCATCATTGTATCCTTTGGCAAAACCGCCATTTTCGGCATTTACAACAATCCTGATCTGCGGATAGTGTTGTTGCAGGAAAGCAATGGAATCGTCGCTGGAAGCATTATCCGCCACAATTATTTCGGCATCGGCAGCATTGCAGGCAACGACGCTGGGTAAAAATTCTTCCAGAAATTTTCTGCCGTTCCAATTTAAAATGACTACCGCAATCTTCATATATTGCTATCGGGGATCTCTGAATGTATCGTTGGCATTACCGCCAAAATGGTCGGGAGCAGTATCCGCATCAATATTATTTTGCGGCGTATCGCGCTTATGCAGGATCAAATCCCAGTTGCTGTTAAAGATCTCGCCTTTTGCAGTGGAATGCAGCAGCAGGTATTTATTGGAAACGAGGTCGGGATTGTAGAATACAAATTTTTTGTTGGACTGGCGGTTGTAGGGATTTGTAATTTCCTGTTTCCTGTCGACAAGGCTGTTGTACGCCCAGATCTCGTATGGATAGGCGCTTGGCTCGTTTTCGGCCCGGGTAAGCTGATCGGGCGGACCGTATTGCAGGTACACGCGGCCACGATCGGTATCATAGCCTTTTAAGCCGTAGGTGCCGTATTGCTCGTTTACTTTTTGTACTTCCTTGTGATAATCCTGCCAGCTTTGCTCGGGTGTAAGCGGGCTTCTTGATTTCCAGAAATTATAAAAATACTGCTGCATCAATTGCAGGTTTTTTGCACGGATCTGGTTCTCGGTAAATTCAATGTCGGATGAGCTGGAGATCGGGCGCAGGCATCTTAAATATTCCATGAGCGTATCCACGCTTTTGTATTTGCCAACAAAGGTATTGCTGATGTCGATCTTGCTGATATCGTCGATGCTCAATTGCACTGCTTTATTTTTGCGTTGGATAAAACAACGCTGTTCCGCCTGTAATTTATTGTCTTTGTCCCTTACTTCGATCACCAGGTTGTAATTTCCGTTCGGCAGGTTTTCGATATTAAACTCGCCAAGCACAATGTTCACATCGTTTGCTGTCTGCTTTGTAAAAGCAGTATAATCGGTCATTTTGGATTTTGTTTCGTAGCCTTCAATAAAATAGCTCATCAGCAACTTCTCATTCTCTCCTATTACTTTTTTTGCATTGTAAAACTCTGCATAGAATTTTATTTTAGAGATGTTTTCCGGATAAAATGTAGAAACATAGGGCACCAGGTCGTAACCGCTTTTGGTAAGTGCACCGGGCGTTACCGCTTTTGCATAGGATTCGAGCAATTGAATATCCGATGCTGCAATAATGTTCTCCGCAAAATTAATAGTGAGCTGAATGGTGGTTGTCAGAGGTTTTGCTCCGGGATTATTTTTATCTGCGATAGAGATCTCCGCACTGTAAGCGCCATTTGGGAGTGAATACCGTTGCTGATCAATAAAGTTTGGAAGCGCTTTGGTTGTATCTGTTACTTCCGGGCTGTTGAGTGAATATTTACGTCCGTTCTTTACTTCGCCATTTTGCAGGAATTGGATCGTGATATCTACTGCACCCTGGAATTTTCCATTGGAATTTTTAACAAATTTCACGGATTTCCCGATCACGGACAAGTATGTTTCAAAATAAGGCACTTTGCCGGGAACATTGAAAGATGCGGAGGTGAGGTATGCTACTACGTTCGCCGAAACTACATTAGGCGCTAACATACAAAGAGTTAGCCCTGCCAAAATCAAATACTTTTTCATAAAATCATCTTGTTTAATTGAATAATGCGGCAACGGGGAGAAACAAAGTTAGTGAATAAATATTTTTTTTCAATTTTTTATTTGTGAAATATAAAAAAATAGTACTTTCGCAGCGGAGAAATGGCAGAGTGGTCGATTGCGGCAGTCTTGAAAACTGTTGAAGGTAACACTTCCGGGGGTTCGAATCCCTCTTTCTCCGCCACAGAAGCAGAAAAAGCCTCCCCGAAATAATCGGGGAGGCTTTTTCGCTTCGTGGCGGGCCTGAAGTGAAATCGTGTAGCGATTTCTACTTCAGGAAATAACTGAATGTGGTCCGAAATTCGTCCCCTCTTTCCCGCCAATTTTCAAACAAAAAAGTCCTTCTTGACCAGAAGGACTTTTTTGTTTTATGAAAGATCCGAAAGCTTGCTTGCAAAATAACAAAAAATCAATAAGATGAATCCTGCACTATGGTTGATACAAGGGCTTCTCGCTGCCTTCTTCCTGATACCCGGCATTGGGAAAGTCAGCAGTAGTAAACAAAAACATATAAACGACAATCACATAAAACCCGGAGCCCCGGTAATACCCGTACGGATCCTTGGTATTCTTGAGCTCTTAGGCTGTGTGGGTATCATAGTGCCCTGGCTTACCGGTATTGTTCCTATACTCACTCCTATAACAGCCGTTTGCTTTTGCCTGATCATGGTGGCAGGCATTATTGTGCATACTCAAAAAAAGGAGTATAAAATGCTCCCCATGTTGGTAACTGTTTTTATGCTTGCTTTTGTGGTAGCCTATTATAGGTTCAGGTAAGTCACACAAGGCTGCTTTTAATTATTCAGAAAAGGCGGTGACTGTTTTTCTATCATAACGATACAAACCAGTACCTCTTGTGCCAAGCCAAATATTGTTGTCTTTGTCTTCAAGCATAAAAAAAATTTCCTTATTGGTAATCTTTGTAAATGTTCTTTCAGCTGTTTTATCTGTGGATAAACCGGACCCCCATAATCCGCCAAGAGTATCCCCTGGTTCATTTCCATAATCAGATGCTATCCAAATAGTTCCTGCTTTATCTTCCAAAATATTTGTTAGCGAACCGTTGAAGAATTCCGGAGGCGTGGGAAAACTATTAAATATTTTTCCGCCTGTTTGATCGGCAGAAAAGTCGTAATAGCAAATACCCGCTTGCCTTGTTGCAAATAAGATCCTTCCATCTTTACTTTCTATTATTTTACGAACCCATTGTTGATTTTTCGGCTTAAAATTGGTCAGTGTTTTTCCATCATAAAAGCAAATGCCTTCAAATGCCATCGGCCCGGAACCAAACCAAATGTTTCCATTCTTATCTTCTAACATATATTGAACACTCTTTAGCGTAAGTCTACTTTTATTTATGATGGCTGGATCATCTAAAAAACGGGTAAATGTTTTTCCGTTGAAACAATAAAGATCTTCGTCAGTGCCGAACCAGATGTTTCCCATTTTATCCTGCATCATACTCCACACTGCGTTTTTTGCAGGTGGCTGTTTATTGTTTGAGGGATAGAAATTGTAGCTATTAGTTACAGTGATTGGGATTTTGGTAATGGTTTGTCGCTGCCCGACCGAGTCGTTCAGGCGGGCATCATAACGACAGATCCCACTTCTTGAACCGAACCAAATGTTACCAATCTTATCTTCTAAAATACAGAAAATTTGATTCGTGTCCAAACCATCTTTCATGGTAAAATTGGTAAACGATTTTCCATCGTAGCGATAAACTCCATCCCCCGTTGTGCCGAACCAAAGATTGCCTGCTTTATCCTGCAACCCACAATGAACATTATCGGCCTCAGCCTGATATCGGTTAGTGAAATGGTTTTTAATAAGTTTTGGCTGCCCGACAGGAATTGTTTTTGTTTCATTTACAATTTCCTGTGATTGGGTTTTGTTTTGGCCATTGCATGAAGTAAAAAAAATCAATACTAACAGCAGAGAGTAAGCCGGATTGTGTGAGTTATACTTTATCATTTATCAAAATTAATTATACCTGATATGGCTTTCCGCATGAAACTTTCATAACAGAAATTCTGAACTAAAGTATAACCATTTTGAATTGAAACTTGTTATTGAGTTGTTAATGATCTCCGATAAAACAGTATCTTTAGTACAAAGCAATTTGAATATGCAATGAGAGCGTTGCAATTACCAGTAAAAACAGAAGATCAAACGCATGCGGAGATTCGTTTTAAAAATAATACTTCCCTGTAAAACGCTAAAACGCATAGCCCGCTTTTTAATAATGCTTCTTATGCTCTCCACAAATCTGCGGGGACAAGGAACGGAAATTGACAGGCTTATTACCGGAGAACTCAAAATGGTGTACCCCGGCATTTACTTTAAGCACAATTCAACTGACTATGCAGCAATGCCTTATACGTCTGATTCGTGCTTTAAGTATATAGCGCATCACGTGAGAGAGATCTATAGTTATGTTATCTGGCGTGACAGCACAGAGACGGATGAGCTGACCAATAAACGTATTAAAAAACTGAAGGTGGGCTTAAACAAATATATACCGACCGGAAAAATCGAGATCCATCCAATGGGGAAAGAACAAAAAATTTCGCGGCAAACCATTAATTGCAGTATTAACGATGAACAACGTCAATATTTATTATCCTTAAATAGTGTGTTTGATATTTCAACAATTCGCTTTTTAACTAAAAAGAAAAATCACATTGAGCACCCGCGGATCTGGTGTTTAAGCTGCTGGAAAAGTGGTTTTCATATCAAGGCCCGGCGGGAACTGCATAAAATGGCGAAGAAGCAAGCGGCAACAACGCAAGGACCCTGAAACATACTATTTATTTTTTTGCTGCGCATTTAACCCCGTTGGTGCATGCCCGAATAATTTTTTAAAGGCAAAGGAAAAATGCGACAGGTCTTCGAAACCTAGGTCAAGATAAATATCGGATGGTTTTTTATTTTTTTTACCGATCAGGAAGTGTGCTTCTTCCAACCGTTTTTGAACCAGCCAATGCGCCGGTGTGGCATTGAATATTTTTTCGAAATCGCGTTTAAATGCCGATAAGCTGCGGCCGGTCAGGTACGCAAACCGCCCGATGCTGACATTGAACTTGTAATTACGGTTCATGAATTTTTCGAGGTCAATTTTTCCCGGGCTGCTGAAATCAAAAAAGATGTTGGCTATTTCCGGATTTTCTTTCAGCAGGATCAACAGTAATTCCGTACGTTTTACATTCAAAAACCGTTCGTCTATTTTTCCTTCTTCATTAAAATAAGGCGTTAGTGATTGCAAAAAATTAATCACGAGCTTACTTTTACCAAGCTTTATAACGGCATCGGCGGATCTTGATTTTTCTATTGCCGGTAAATGTTGTTTACTGAATTCTTTTAAAAATTCCTGGTCAAAAAACAGTACCACTTTTTCAAACATTCCGTTATCGGGAATCTTGCTGTATTTTGCAAGGTGATTTCTCCTGGCAATGCCGTAATCTCCTGCTTTTATAGTATATTCTTTGTTTCCATCGTATACCATCATGGAACCTTTTGCGAGGTACAGGAAAAAATGCTCGGGAATAAACTGTTCTACCGAAATAGCCGGACTAACATAACAAGCGGAAATGGCCGATATTTTCATGATGTTAATTTAGGATTTTTTTAATAAACCAAACCGCACAATACTTTCTGCGGAAGCTAACACGGCTTCTTCATTGGTATGCGGCGCCCAGCCCAACATAGTTTTTGCTTTTGCATTGCTTGAATTGCGGTTAATACCCAGCATGGGAACGATGGCTTTTGCCTGGGCGTTAAACAGGGCAGCAAATCTTACAAGCCAGTCGGGTAATGTTTTTGTGGATACGTTTTTAGCCGCATCAGGCATTTTATTTTTTAATAATTGTGCTATCTGCGGAAGCGAAAGTGTGCCGCCCGATAAAGCCAGAAAGCGCTGTCCGTTTGCATTGGGATTTACCATCGCACGCAGATGCAGATCGGCAACATCGCGCACATCCACTATTCCAAGCGTTAAATTTGGAATGGATTTCATGGAACCATCCAGCATTTTTTTCAAAATCTCGAACCCACTGGAAAGATCCGGCCCAAGCGAAGGCCCAAAAATTCCCATCGGGTTTACCACCGCAAGCTCCATGTTGCCACCTTCTTTTTTCATGAAATCCCATGCGGCACGTTCGGCTAATACTTTTGATTTGTTGTAGGCGCTCAGCCCTTTTTCATCCGGGTCGGTCCAGCTTTCTTCTGTAATAAGCGTTGTAGGATCTTTGTGGCTGTAACCCACTGCACCAAAATTGGAGGTCATTACCACGCGCTTTACACCGGCATTGCGTGCCGCTTTTAATACGCGCAATGTGCCTTCCACGGCAGGCCGGATCATTTCGTTCTCGTCTTTGGGAATTCTTAAAAAAATGGGAGAAGCCACGTGTAATACAAAATCGCAATGCTCCACTGCTTTGTCCCAGTTGGCATCGGCAGACAAATCCGTTTCGACAAACGACAGGTTTTCGAAACTTTTAATGCCGCCGAATTTCAGCATTTCTATCACTTTTTCTTTTTTACTGAGTGATCGCAGCGTGGTTCTTACATTGTACCCTTCCTGTAAGAGCTGTAAAATGCAATGAACGCCTACAAAGCCTGTTCCGCCTGTGACGAGTACTAATTTATTTGTTTTATTTTCCATGATGTTTATATTTTAGAATACAAAGGTCTGCACAAATACAGCATTCCACTTTGTTAAAAAGTCCAATTTTTATGTGTTAGAAAGTTCAGGTAAAGAGTGCAGAATGATTATTCTATTGTTTTTACAAATTGACAGCAGCATGTTTTGAGAAACGTGGGACTATTTCAGTTATTTATTAGGATGGTAATGAAGCCTTAAACCACTTTTGAATAATTTTAATTGCCTGTAAATTAAGCACTAATAAAAAATTAGCAGCCGGAAACTTGTAGAACATTAAAAGTTTCCATAGTTTTGCAGAAGTAAAAAGGAATAGATCATGAATAAAGCTGTGTATCATCAATTGTGGAGCCTATTGCAGCCGAAAATGGCAGTATTGCAATCCATAAAAATTTACAAAAATGGCGGGTATAAATTTTGTGTAAGGTGAAAAAGATGCGTGCGATCCCCAACATTTATGCTTCCGGTAATGGCCAGTTACTGGAATTAAAACCGCTTACAAGATCGGAAGTAAGTGTATGGAAATACAATTTAGCGATTGTAGCTGCAGCGCTTGTATTGTTTGTTCCATTTTTAGGCAGCGCTCATTTATTCGACTGGGACGAAATAAATTTTGCCGAATGCGCCCGCGAAATGCTGGTAACGCATAATTATTTTTCTGTTAAAATTAATTTTCAGCCTTTCTGGGAAAAACCTCCGTTGTTCATCTGGATGCAGGCATTGTCCATGTCGGTATTTGGCATTAACGCATTTGCAGCGCGGTTGCCCGATGCGATCTGCGGGATCATTACCCTGCTGGCTGTTTTTAATATCGGGCGGAAGATCTACAACGAACGCTTTGGATTGCTTTGGATGCTTGCTTTTGCGGGCTCATTCTTGCCGCATTTCTTTTTTAAATCCGGGATCATTGATCCCTGGTTCAATCTTTTTATTTTCTGCAGCATTTATTATTTCATTATTTACAGTGATACCAAAAGTGTCAACCGGCTGCTGCTTTCTGCTGTTTTTATCGGGTTGGCGGTACTAACAAAAGGACCGGCAGCCGTGTTGATCCTGGGTTTGTGCCTGGTTATTTACCGCATCCTTATGCGGTTTGAGCCGTTGATGACGCTCAAACATTTCCTGATCTATAGCAGTACAGCTGCATTGGTAGGCGGCGCATGGCTTTTGTTATTGCTGTTTTCCGGTCATGCCGAGATCATCAGCCAATTTTTTATTTACCAGGTGCGCTTGTTCAGCACACCGGATGCCGGACACGGCGGCCCCTTCTATTATCACTGGATAGTATTGCTGGTGGGATGTTTCCCCATGTCGGTATTTGCACTCCGGGGCTTTAAATCAAATGCCCACGATACAGCATTCCAGCGTGTTTTTAAATTACACATGATGATCCTGTTTTGGGTGGTGCTGATCCTGTTCAGCATTGTAAAAACCAAGATCGTGCATTACTCTTCCCTGTGTTATTTCCCGATGAGCTTTTTAGCAGCATACACTATTCATAAACTGATCAATGGTCAGCTTAAATGGAAAAAAGCAAGCAGCGTTTTAATGATGGTGTTAGCGGGACTTTTCGGCATAGTGGTTTCGGCGCTGCCATTGTTGGAAAAATACAAACAACAACTTGTTGCCACCGGCCTGGTAAAAGACAAAATGATGCTGGAAAATTTAAAAGCAAATGTACACTGGCTGGGATTTGAATGGCTGATCGGTGTTGTGTTTATTATTGGCACTGCGGTGATGCTTTTTTTTATTACAAAAGGAAAAATACAGCAGGGTGCCATTGGAATTTTCCTGGTGTCGATGTTTACGGTAAATATTTCATCGTTGGTAATTGCGCCACGTGTGGAACAATATACGCAGGGAGCTGCTATCGAATTTTATGAATACCTGAAGGACAAGGATTGTTATGTAGAAACGTACGGCTTTAAAAGTTATGCGTATTTGTTTTATCCTCAGAAAAAGGAAGATAAAAATCCGGAGCATTCCAACATCGACTGGATGCTGCGCGGCAACATTGATAAACCGGCGTATTTTGCATCCCGCATTACGGATTACGATCAGATCTTTACAACGTATAAAGACCTGAAAGAGATTTACAGGAAAAACGGCTTTGTTTTTTGGGTGCGTTACCCGGGGTTTTACCACTAAGGCACTAAGAAAAAAGGAGAAAAAAAGATTTTTCTGTGTATTTCTGTGTGGATTTCTACCACATAAGGCAAGCTGTTACATACCAACGTGTATTTTTCCACCACAAAAGGAACAAAAGAATGCAAAAGTGCGGGGTGTTACGGCTATTCTAAAAATAAAATTCTGAATTAAATACTGCAAACATTTATGAGATCCCGTCCGCCACGGCAGACAGGATGACAGCTCCGTTAGAGAGGATTCCCCCAATAAATAGCATCACACACTGCTCTGCGATCTCTCCGATAAAACCTTAGTGGTCTTAGTGGTAAAACTACACAGCTCTTCGATCTCTGCGTCTCTGCAAGAAAACATTAGTGCTCTTAGTGCCTTAGTGGTGAAAAACCTCCGTTACTGCTTTTGCATAATTTTGCCCTAACGGAAGCTCCTGCCCGCCTACCGAAACACTACCTGTTTTGATCCAGTTGATGCGGTTTACCGCAATGATGAATGATTTATGGACGCGGATAAATTCGTTGGGTGGAAGTTTTTCCAATAATTTTTTCATGGTAATGCGCACCACCAGTGTTTTTTGATTTTCGATGTGCACTTTCACATAATCATCCAGTCCTTCCACGTACACAATTTCGCTGATGGTAATTTTATGCAATTTATAATCGGCGCGCAGGTACATGTATTTTTCACTTTCGGCGTTGGGGCGCTCTGTTCGGAAACTTAAAAAATCGTAGGCTTTTTTTGCTGCTTTTTCAAAACGTTCAAACTGGAATGGCTTCGTGACATAATCCACGGCATCCAGGTTAAAACCTTCCACAGCAAGGTCGCGATGGCTGGTAATAAACACGATCATGGCTTCCTGCCTGATTTGTTTGCACAGCTCTAATCCGCTCATCCCGGGCATATCAATATCCAGGAATACAAGATCCACCGGATATTTTTTCAGGTATTTTAATCCGGCTTTCGGATCATTGAAACTTTTTTCGAGCTGAATAAACTCTATGTCGCTGCAAAAATTTTCGATGATGCGTGTAGCCATTGGCTCATCATCAATTGCAATTGCGTTTATTTTTCTTTTCATCGTTTCTAATTTTTAAGAGTAGATTAATAAGGTGTAAAACAAATTCCGGCTATAAACGTGTTGTAATTATAATGCAGATTTTTTTCTGCCATTTCTTTGGTTTCATAACTATAGGTGCAGTACACGCTAAGCTTTTTGATCCGGTATGCAAGCGATAAGGTATACCGGTCGCGGCTCAGGTCTTCCGAATTATTTACAACGTAGCCGGTGTGCTCAATGGCATTGCCGCCTGCATTGTTGAGATAACCTGCAGTAAGGTTCCATTTTTTAAAATTGAGCGTAACTGCTGGCGCTACCGAAACATAATTATTTTTAAAATTGTTGATCGTGTGCAGATACACGTCAGCCGAAATACTTAACAAATTATTTGCGAACGGATAGTACGTTACATTTCCATTTAATTGATAAAAGCTGGCGGTATCCCTGTACCAGTAAGTAGCACCTAATGCTGCACTAAAATGTGTAACTGATTTTTTTATTGTAAATGCAGCAATGTAATTCCATTCATTTTTTGTTACCGATTCCAGCACTTTTGTCGTTTGCCCGGATGGCGGCGGTGGTGGCGGCCCTCCTCCTCCACCCATAAATCCTTGCTGCATGAGTACATCCACGCTATCGCGGTAAATATTACGGTTGTACATTACCTGTGCTCCGGCAGATACCGACCAGCGTTTTTGTAGTGGGATGCTTGCTCCCAGGTAATACTGGTATTGGTTGATCGTGTACCGCGATTCCTTTTGTCCGTAATACGTAAATGCATGAAACAGCGAAACGCGGCTGTTCACATAATGCGAAAGCGCTGCATGTGCATACACTACCGGTTGAAACAAATCACTGCTGCTGAGTTTGGTACCGCCTTCGAGCAGCAACATCGATACAGGCACTTTTTTTATTCCGGCTGCGGCACTGAATGTCGAATCAAAATCTTTTGCCAGCCAGCGCGCCTGATCGTATTCGCCGGAATACGTATAACAGAAATATAAATATTCATTTGCCGCGTCGTCGCTGGCATTAAACGTTAATGCTTTTTCAAAATGCAGGATTGCTTTGCGGTAATCTGTTTTTTTATAACAGGCAATTCCGGCACGCATCCGCATGTAATAATAATCGTAACCGGCTGCAATGGCTTTATCGCAGTAAGCGGCAAGACTATCCCAGCTTCCCTGCTGATACAACCGGTAGGATACTTCTTCTGCGGCACCGGCAGTAAGCGGATCCTGTGCGGATACGTTTTTACCGGCGAGTAAAAGCAGGAGTACTAAAAAGAAGAATTGACCGCTTTTATACATAACTGATCGCTGTTGACCGTGATTGATTTTAATTGATTGTTCTCTATCTCCAGCTCAAATGTTTTTTTGGTTGTGCTGATTCCTGTGCTTGTAACTGCAGAAGCGATCCTGATCGTTTTTGGCAATCGCTCATTGTCTGCAAAAATATATTCCGACCGGAACGATGCTTTCATTAACACATGAAACGGCGCGATGAGATCCTGCAAAGGTTTTAATACGCTTTTGCTGTCCTGTACCGGCAGTTCATCATGGATCTCCAATGCAGGAAAATAACTTAATAATACTTTGTATGCTGCCAGGTAAAAATAATACAGCAACGATTTTTCATCGCCTTTAAAGCTGGTAAAATAAAACAGGGTACCGTTGTTTGAAAAATAAGCAAGCGATTGCGTGCGGTGACAATACAAATAGGAGAAATTTGAAATGTCCGTAAATACTTCCCATTGTTCGGGATATGTTTTTTTACCGTCGTTTACATCAAACTCCAGTTTCATTCCGGGAATAAAATGGAAAGACTGCTGCAGCAATGCCGTAGGTGAAGGACGGATAATGGTTTCGCCTTCTTTCGGATAATCAAATGAACGGAGAATATATTTTTCTTCCGCTTTGATGATGTAATAGCTCAAGGGATATTTTAAGGTATGCGAACCGATGAACGGCGTGGCCTGTAATTGAAAATGAATGTGTGGTTCCGGCGAACGGCCTGAGTTTCCGCACAATCCAAGCACATCGCCTTTTTTAATATAATCGCCGGTTTTTACTTTAAAGCTGCCCGCTTTGATATGGCTGAGCTTACTGTACAAACCTTCGCTGTGTTTGAGCACGATGGTGTTTCCCCAGTTCTGTTCCAGGTTCACATCTCCCACTAAATTATCTTCAATTCCATCTTCCAGCAAAATTACCTGTCCATCCGCAGGAGCGGTAACCGGCAGGGAATAACAATAATAATCGGCCAGCTGCGAACCGTGATTGCGCATGGTTTTTCCATCCCCGCCGGTTACCACAAAATCCCATGCATAGCGCCATTTATCTTTGTGCGTAATGTTTCCCGAATGCCCCTGCGAAATAAACCACTCGCCAAAAAACGGTAAATGAATGTGTACATACGTATCGTTTTTAAAACGCTCGGAAGCGCTGCGGAACATGTACAGATTTTTTTCGGGCGAATGCAGCTGATATTGAACCAAATGAAGATAACGGATCGTATAACGGTTGTTCAGCACTACTATAAGCAGCATGGTAACAAGGCTGAACGGCAATGAATACAGTGGAAGGAAAAACGATTGAGCCAGTACGCCCAGCGCGGAAATAAATAATTGCGTTAACAGCGTGGCTATAAAAACCAATAAATAAGAAGCGCCGGAAGGGATCATGAAATAACCGATTGCAATAGCGGACAAAATAAAATTAAACGACAGCCAGTTAAAATCCGGCTCCGGTGCATGCGGGTATATTATTTTAAAAAACAGGAAGCCCGCAGCAAAACCCAACAACGACAAGGTAAATGAGATGCGGGAATAGATCAGTAAACCGATTGAAATAACAATTCCGGCAACCACGCTGTGCTGAAAAAAGATAGCGGCCATTGCTTTAAAATAAATGGCCATGAAATGCAGCAGGCAATTGCTTCCATTGTAATTGCATTGTATTGCCAACGAAGAAATAATTTCTTTCGGCCACTGAAACGGGCTTGCTCCTACCCCAACAATACCGGTATGAGCAGCACGCATGCTCAGGAATAACAACCAGATGGTAATAATAAAAGGGATACTTAAAAACGGGACTTTATAACGGATGGAAAACGAAGAGCACCAAACGGTAAACAGCAGGGACAGTAATCCGCCGATCAATAAATAAATGAGTAAAGCTGCATTGAACTGAAACGTGGTTCCCAATACCAATCCTGTTAATAAGGAATTAAAGGAATAATATCCCTGTCGTGCAGAAATGGGATTTAACCCCAGCACATGCGCAGCAGTGAGCGACATGAACACGCAGATCAATCCGCTTAACCCTGTTGCCGGATCAATAAAAGAAGCGGGCAGCAACATGAATGCAAACAGGCGCTGATCCGAAAAAAAGATCTGGCTGTAGCTGGCCGGAAGCCCTTGTTTAAGGAGTTTAATGTATTCTTTCAATGTGCATTTTTTTACCACTAAGGCACTAAGGGCACTTAGATATTTTTAATAATGAATAAAAAAGTTCAAAGTTTAAAGTTCAAAGTTTAAAGTTCAAAGTTTAAAGTTCAAAGTTCAAAGTTTGCTGTGTGTAGGCGCTAGGCTCTGCCTAGTGACATTATATTATAATGTTTGTCACTAGGCAGAGCCTAGCGCCTACATACGTCCATTTTAACTGGCTTCTGGCCGATCATTATAAATTGTTTCAACAAATCATAAACAGGCGGGATACCTTGTTAAGCAGGGCGTAGCGGGAAACTACGCTCAACAATATCCTCGCAATGTAAAATTCATTTTAAATTTTAAACTCTTTTAAATACGCTGGCATTTCTTCTTCTTTCTGAATGCTGGCAGGTGTTTCTTTGTTGCGGATCACATGCGGTTTTTGGTTCATATCGATCAGCACTACTGCCGGGCGTAAAGCGATGAACTGCATCCACTGTGTCATGTTATATGCACCAACGGTATGCACTACCACCTGGTCATTTTTTTTCAAAGGTGGTAATGAAATATTTTCACGGATCACATCAATGTTCATACACAGCGGGCCATACAACACTGTACTTTCGTTGTGCTGTCCGAAAGGCTGAGCCGGTGTGATCTTATGATCGTACCAGAAAGAAGTGAATAAAATGTTCACGCCGAAATTCATGATCGTGGCTCTTCTTCCATCTGCCAGGCGTTTGTTGGAGATCACCGATCCTAATAAAAATCCGGCTTCATCGATCAGCGCCCTGCCTGTTTCCAGGATCAGCAAAGGCAGGTCCGCTTCGGTAAAACCGGCATTTAAAATGGCCGTACTGATCGCTTCGGCGTATTGGTCAAATGAAGGCGCTGCATCTGCACCTTGTATGTAGGAACCTTTGAGCGTATTGCGGGAAGCAAAACCGCCGCCCATATCAATGTATTCGAGTGTTTTTTTGAATTTTTTCTTTACGTTCAATGCCAGCTCCGACATTTTGGTTGCCGCCACTGCATAGGCGCTAGGCGTGAGCATGAACGTGCCGATGTGGCAATGCAAACCCACCAAATCCATGTTGGTATTGAGCATAATTTTATTGATGGCATCCTGCGCCTGTCCGCCTTCGTAATTAAATCCAAAACGGTCCCAGGCCGGATACACGCCTGTATCCATGTTTACACGGATGGCAACACGCGCACGTTTTTGTAATTGCGGTTCTATTTCTTTGATCAGGTACAATTCATCGAGGTGATCAATGTGAATGAGCGAACCGTTGTTGATGGCAAAAATTAATTCCGCTTCGGATTTGTCAGGGCCGTTAAAAATAATGTTTGCACCTGGAACACCATTATTAATTGCTTTCTGATATTCGAAACCCGAAACTACCTCGGCCCAGGAACCTTCCTGGTGAAACACATTGCAAACGGCGCTGATGTAATTTGTTTTGTACGACCAGGCAAATTGCACTTTTGGATAACGTGTTTTAAACGCACGGTTGGCATCGCGGAAAGTAGCGCGGATCGTTTTTTCTGAAAGTACAAATACCGGTGAACCGTAAGCTGTGATCAGGTCAGCAACAGCATTTCCATCGATGTGCGTTACCGGTTCATATTCCGTACGGGTACCGTATTTATTCATAAGGCCAACGTTTACACGCTGGATCACGGGGCGTTCATATTGTTTTTTTGTCAGGTACATTTTATAATTCTCCGTTAATAGAAATTTTTTCAAATTCATTGAGATTCACGATCATGTCGTACGAATAACGCACAAACATTTTACCTACATCGTATTTTTCAAACGGTGCAACGGTTTCACCCATTGCCATGCGTACCAGTGCTTCCGGATGATTTTGTCCGCAGCCCACCGCAAGGTATACCCAGGCCGGAAAGCGCGGATTGATCTCGAGCAGATAATATTTTTCATCATCCGTTCGTACAATTTCCAGTTCCAGTCCGCCCCTCCATTTTGTTGACTGAATAAGCTTTTTAGCCATTTGCAGCATTTTATCGTCATCTATGGAAATGCCCGACCAGGCTTTACCTTTATCCGTAATGTATTGTTTACGCATGGGAACGGCACCGATCAGATTGCCCTGTCCATCGCCGAGAGCGGTTACATTTACTTCCTGTCCTTCTACAAATTCCTGGATGATGATCGGCAATCCCCATTTGGAAGCGATCCTGTGAAAAGCCGCAACAGCCTGATCGGTGCTGTAAACAATGATTGCATCGTAAAATTTCCCTTTTATCACGTATGGAAATTCAAATTCCTGTTCCAGCGAATAAACATCTTTTACGCTAAAAATGGTTTTGCTTTTGGGAACATCAATGCCGTGTTTTTTACCGTATTCATACAGGTTTACTTTTTGCCGCGCTTCAAATTGCTCCAGCGTGGGTACAAATACATTGATGTTGTAATTGCTTTTCAGCACATTTGCAAGTTGTATAAAATTGAATAATTCAGCATCAAAATTCGGGATGATCACATCCAGTTTTTCCTGTGCGTGAATGTATTCCAGGCGTGCTAAAAGTGCCTGCTGCCCGGCAGACGGAAGCGGCAACTGGTACGTTTTATCCACTAAATCGTGCATATAAATGCCCGGCTCCATTGCTTCGTAGGAAAGCCCGATGATGCGCACATCAAATGCGGTACTCTCCCGCAATGCCCTGATCACGGGCACGCCCGGGCCAGGACTATCAATCGCGTTTAAGCCGGTAACGCCGATGTTAATCGTTCTTTTTTTCATTTTCCACAGTCAGTTTAAGTTGCTGCAACGTCGAAATAAAATCATAAAAATCTTTTTCAAAAGTATTATCATCCACGTGATAACCGGCGGTGATGTGTTTTTTAATTTCATTCTGCTCCCTGCCTTCTTTGATGAGCTGCAGGATCTCCAGGCCAATGGGATTGGTGGTAAATGAATTACCGGTGGAAGGATCAAAAATAAATCCGGATTCGCTGATCGCGATGTTTTTTTTAATGCTCATAATTTTAGAGATCAAGAGTAGATAAAATGGTGTTTATTTCTTCCTGTCCTTTTTCGGATTGACTTTTTATCAATTCAAAAACAGGGAGGATCTGTTGCAGATCCTGGTTTATTTTTGCTTCTTTTTCCATTTTTGCCAGCGGTTCCAGCATCACGTTCATTCCCATAAAACCAACGGAAGTGCGCATCCGGTGGGAAACTACCCGGATCGTATCAAAATCAGCGGAAGCAATTGCAGCACTTAAAATTTCCAGATCTTCGGCATTTTGTTTTTTGAAAATCCCGATCATTTCTTTCACAAATTCATTGTCGCCACGAGCGATCCCAAACAACTCCTTTACATTTACCACCGCCATTTCTCCGCCTTCCATTACTGCCTCCATTGGTTTTACAGCCGTAGTGTATTCTTCCGCAATGTGTTTTTTAATGACCTGGAACAATTCCGCTTCTTTAAAAGGTTTGGAGATGTAATCGTTCATCCCGTAGCTCAAACATTTTTCTTTTTCATCTACCATGATGTGCGCCGTCATGGCAATGATAGGGATCTCCGATCTTAACACCTTCCGCACCCGCTCGGCTGTATTGTAACCATCCAGCACCGGCATTTGAATATCCAGTAATAACAAATCGTATTTTTTATTTTGCAATTTTTCAAGCGCGATCTCTCCGTTCTCCGCCACATCTACCTGCAATCCAAAACCGCTGAGGTAGGTGGATGCAAGCCGCTGGTTCAATACATTATCTTCTGCAAGCAATACCCGCAATGGTTTGGCAGGATTTACCGTAAACGAATTGTGCAGATCTTTCGCGCTGTCCATGGCATCCACATCTTCGTAAGAAACCGGGTAGCTCATGGTTACAATAAATTCTGAGCCTTCCTTCTCCACGCTTTTTACCGCGATGGTTCCATGCTGAATGTCAACCAGCTCTTTCACAATTGCCAAACCTAATCCTGTACCGCCGTATTTACGCGTGGTTTCAGTGTTCGCCTGTTCAAATCTTTCAAAAATTCCGGACAGTTTATCGGCGGGAATGCCGATGCCGGAATCTTTTATTTTAAATACCAGCTGCACAATGTCGTGCTCAATGCTTTTTACTTCGCATTTCAACTGCACTTTTCCATTGTCGGTAAACTTAATGGCATTGTTCACCAGGTTCACCAGTATTTGTGTAAGCCGTGTGGGATCGCCGAAAATAAATAGCGGCATGTTCTTATCAATGATGATCTCAAAACCGATTTTTTTACGCGATGCTTTTTCGGAGAACATTAATTTTAAAGAGGAAAGCAAACCATGAATGTCGAATGCAATTTTTTCGATCTTTAATTTTCCTGCGCCAATTTTTGAAAAATCAAGAATATCGTTGATGATGTTCAACAAATTGGCGCCGCTATTTTTGATCGCCGATAAATATTCTTTTTGTGTATCGCCCAGCTCCGTTTTGCGCAACAGGTCCGAAAAGCCAATGATGGCATTCATCGGTGTGCGGATCTCGTGGCTCATGTTGGCCATAAATGTTTCTTTCAGCGCGGCGTTATCATCTGCTTGTTTTTTTGCCACGCGTAATTCTTCTTCCAGTTTGATCCTTAAATTAAAATCGCGGAACAGCAGGATGAGTGCGGTAAGCGCCGTTACCACCGCGAAAATAATTTCGAGAATATTCCAGCGTTGGGAAGCATCCGTATATTCAACGCCGTTGGCAATGAGTTGCTGCGTGGTGGCATTCAGGCTGATGTTAATATCGTCGATCGTTTTGTTGATCAGGTCCATAGATTGAGAACCGTCCGCATCGCTGCCGCTGGTGGTTTGCATGGCCGACAGATCTTTTGCTGCCAGTAATTTCCGGTAGGTATAATCTTTCAGCGCATAAAATGTTTCTTCTTCCGCCGTTCCCGAAAAATATTTTTCCATACTTTTTAAGTAGGTTTTTGTTTCGGTTTCTTTGGCTTTATATGCTTCCAAAAATTTACCATCACCGGTTACCTGGTAGCCCTGTTGTTTTGCATCCAGCGTAATAATGCTGCTCCGGAAGGATTTCATGAGCTCGGAGATGCGGTATGCATTGTACAGCTCTGCATTATTCCTTGCCATTTTTGCCATGTAGCGATTGGCATTCATGGCTATAAACAGCACCAAGCCAATGCTCAGCAAGGAGCTGATAATGATGAGTGATTTTGTATGGATCTTAAATTTTGCGCTCATGGCGAATTTGCAGTTTTTAATTTTGCAATTAATTTTGTTCTAACTTTTTGAAGGCAAAAAGTTACAAAAACCTTTTCTGGCCTGTAAGGTAATTTTTCCTTCCGCTGGCGCTGCAGGAAAACCACGGATAAATAATCGCCAGTACACCTTTTCCTTTCATTTGATTCAACGAAATGCTATTTTTTCTATTGTCAATCCCGGGGCGATTTTTTACCGCTATTACTGAACAGGCCGAAAGAGTCTACCCGGGTAATTATAGTTTTAAATTGTGATTGTAGTGCTTTGTGTTTACTGTGTGTTGGTGGCTTACAGAGCATTTTGATAAATTTGCACTAAAATCAAATCATAAAAAAATCATAATTCGCCACAGGCGATCTTTTTAACGTCATAAAAATCATTTTTGATCTGCGTTCCGATCCACAGCGCTGCTTGTTTAAAAATCTTTGTTCTTTTTATTCTGAATCAAAATTACAATGGTAAACAGCGCTTTATTCAATTGTTTGATGAAAAGGAAGAAACCGGGCTTGAAATCCCCTGAATGTAGAACGAAATCACAAACAATTGATTTACAGCATATTAATTCGCTTCATTAAAGCGGCGCGCTGACTATCACCCACCGGAACGGGCGTTTGATAAATAAAAGCGGTGCCTTCTTCCACCGAGTCGATCTTATCGATGGCAATGATGTATGAGCGGTGAACACGCATGAACAGCGATGCAGGCAGTTTTTTTTCGATGGCACTGATGGAATAATGGATCGTGTATTTGCGGCTGGCCGTATGAATGTTCACATAATCGCCTAATGCCTGGATGTACAAAATATCGTCCATCATCACTTTCGCAGATGCGCCTTTTTCCTTGATAAAAAAATATTCTTTCCCGGCTTCCAGCTCTTTTGTATTGTTCTCAAAAATATCTTTCGCACGGTAAATGGCTTTTAAAAAGCGATCTTCCTTGATGGGTTTCAGTAAAAAATCCACCACGTTGTATTCGAAAGCAGCCACAGCATATTCGGCATTGGAAGTAATGAGGATCACCAGCGGAAGATCCGGAATGGTACGCAGCATATCCAGTCCCGACATACGCGGCAATTCAATATCCAGCAGCAGCAAATCGATCTTTTTCGAATTCAGGATATTGGTTGCTTCCATAATGCTTTCACAAGCACCGGCAACCGTTAAAAAATCAAGGTCGTCAATAAAGTGTGAAAGCACTTTACGGGCGATCGGATTATCATCAATGATCAAACAATTCATAGGAATTTACAGCTTCTTAAGTAAGGCTTTTGCGTCGTCGGATTGCGGATTGTATTCCACCGCTTTGATCAGGAATTTTTTTGCATCCGCATTTTTATTCTGCGCCATCAGTATTTTCCCGTACAATAAATTACTGTCGTAATCAAAAGGATACATTTTAATTACTTTTAAAATGGAGGTGCTGGCATTTGCATAATCCTTTCGGTTGTAATAAATGCTGGCAATGCGGTAATTGGCAATTGAATTATTGGGATCCTGCTTCAGGATCTCCAGGTAGGTTGCCAATACATCATTCCAGTTTCCCTGCGCCGAAAGCGGCAATGCAAGTCCAAAGCGCGCTTCAATGGAACCGGATTCCATACTGATGGCTTTTTTATAATATGTTTCGGATTTTACATAATCCTTGCTGCTGTAATACAGCCAGCCGAGGCGCAAATTAATTTCGTAGGTATCTTCTCCCGCTTCCAGTAATGCTGTGATCGCTTTCGCATACTGCGTATCGTATTCAAATGCATAACTTTTTGTAAAGGCAGCTTCGGCATTTTGTGCTTTCGGGGCAACCGAAAACAAGAAGATGAATGACAGAACAGGAATGATTTTTTTCATATACAATTTTTAAAAATTAATTTTTCTGCGATGAACTGTAAATATAACAAAGCCTGCCGGAAGATAAAAATAACAGTGTTAAATAAGCTGTTTTTGTTTACTAACTGCATTGCGGCAATAAAATTATAGGCGACAGGGTGTAAACAGCACTTTTGGAGGTGAAACAAGGACAGAAAGAGGTGAAATTTATTGGTTCATTAGTTTACTTGTTCATTGGTTCATTAGTTTACTGTGTATGCTTTGTGTGAGCTGTGTATGAACCAATGTTAAAATTTAAACCACAAAGAAACAAAAGAAAAACAAAAGGCAATCCCCATAGTATTTCACCCGTAGCGCACCAATGAACTAATGAACGAGTAAACCAATGAATTTTCTATACAGTACATTACACCACGCCTTATGTGTTTCTTTGTGTCTTATGTGGTAGAAAAAAGCACACAGAAAATAAACTCAGTGTCCTAAGTGCCTTAGTTGTTAGTTGTTTGTAGTTAGTTGTTAGTAGACGGTTATTCATTTTAATTTTTGTTTTGCTTTTTAGTTTCTATAAAAAAATAAATCCCGTTATCGTAACGGGATTTATTTTTTTTCACTAACAGATTGGTTTCTAGTTTAGCCTTTCACATGCAGTTAACTTTGTATACATTGCATCTGCACAAAGCAAACTTTGAACTTTCCAACTTTGAACTATTTTATAGTTTTAAAATTAATTTCCGAGCCATCCTCAAATGTGATTTTATTGAATAAAAATCCGGATGGAAGTCCGCTTCTTACATCGATCAGGTCAGTCAGATCCTGTCCTTTTGTTAACTCATACGTTTTCGAAAAATACTCATGCCCTCTTTCATCTTTCAGGGAATACGTAAATTTTAATTTCGATTGTGCTACAAAACGCAGGCTGAATGTATTGCCTGTGATTGGATTTGGGAATGCCACCACATCCAGGAAATCCTTTTGCTGCAAGCGGTAGGTGGATGGTGCTTTTGATTCAAAAAAGCTGGTCCTGTATTTTCCATGCAGATATTGAACGCCGATGGTATATAAACCGGTTTCAAAATTGATCGGTGAGCCGATGTAATTTCCCGCATCATCAAACAGTGTTTTTTCGCTCAGCACGATCGGGTTATTTACTCCGCCTGGGCTGTTATATGTTTGAAGCGTAATGGCAACTACGCCTGATGGCCAGTGAAAGCCGCCGGGATTATTTGTAATACCGGCCAGACCGCTTAACGCTTCACTTTGAGCGTACATGCAATTTGCAAATTCCACATACGATTCAATATTGCTGAACTGACAATACTCTACAGGCTCAGGAGGTTCTCCACCTTCCTGACCAACACCAGTACAAACAATGTGCTCAGGTACAGCCGGATTATCATTGATCATTGCAATTGCTGCGTTGATATCCATATCGCAATAACTGTCGCCAGCCGCATGTTCCGTTGATTCCATCATATTGTAATCACCTGCCCATGGCCCAAAATATTTACGCACGCCATACATTGATCCGGCAATGGAAGTCCCCATTTCATCTTCATGTGTTTCGCCAACGGGAAGCACCACGTGAATGACGGTGCCCGGGTTTCCGGGATCTGTCATGGAAAAGCTGCTCAAACCATAATAATACGGATCGGCCTCATTTATAAAATGGATCCAGTTATCGTCGCCCACCCATTGGAACTCAAATGGATCACGGATTTCTGCCATCTTAACATGCGAGCTTCCGCCGTTGGCGCTTACCCATAAATTTAAACGGTAAGCATATGTTCGGCCGATGCAATCCCAATGACATGCAGTGCTATGTGAATCGCCATTCATTGCAAGCGGACCTTGCGAAGTAAGTGTTGTTCCTCTTGCATCCATGCCTTGTATGGTCAAATAGTACTCATCTTTCAAATACGCATCGTCTATTTTTGTGTAATAGGTGGACAGGTCAAATGATTTTACAGTGGTGTAATTATACCCATCGTGCGTTGCATTGAGCGCCCGTGTTTGAATATTAATTTTCCAGGTGGTTACTGTTCTGAAATCAACACTGTTCAAAACAAGAAAATGATTGGCCTGCTGCGGCAGGTAACTGATGGGCTTCCTAAGCGTTTGACCGAATGTCATTAATCCGCAAAGCGATAAAAGTCCTGTGACAAAGATTTTTTTCATAATCATATAGTATAATGTGCGCCTACTCTGTTTAAGCTTTTTGGCATCCGCTTTTAAAATTATTGAAATGTTTTAACAGTACATTTTCATGCAGCTGCCTTCAACAATATTCGTTCAGACTCATTTAACCGTTTACGTGATACAACTGTTTCCCGGGGATATAACAAATCCACTTCCCTGAGGAAAGGATTTGCAGATTAAAAAAACAATTAAAAAAAACGATACAATTGGGGTAGGAAAGTATAAAGCGCTTTTTTAAATAATTATTTCTTTAATTGAAAACGCTGCTAAAGTAGTTGATCATTACAACCTGCGCCCTACCGTAAAAAACGTTTTTTGCACATCGGATTTTACACTACCGTTCATTACATTTTTTACCCGTAATTTTATTTTTTATTCTTCCGACACACATTCTTTTTGATCTTAACAAACCCGCTATATCTGCGTTACCAATACACAGTCACGCATAGCAGACCAATGAACAGATGAACCATTGAACCAATGAACACATTGAACCGGCTTATTTTTTTATTACCTTCATAAAAACAAATTGTATGAAAACGCTTCAGGGAAAGATTATCGGCTTCAACAGCGATTTACTGCCGAAAATGGTGCAGAAAAAATATGCACTGATGAGTAAAAATGTGTACCGTTTTTTTCGCGGTACCTGCCATTTATATTACCAGGAGTTATGCAAAGAAAAAAACATTCCATTCTCCCCTGCTTCCTGGATCTGCGGCGATCTGCACATGGAAAATTTCGGTACTTACAAAGGCGATAACCGCCTTGTGTATTTTGATCTGAATGATTTTGACGAAGCAGTCCTTGTGCCTGCATCCTGGGATCTGCTGCGTTTTGTGAGCAGCATTTTTATCGCATTTGAAACGATGAAGATCGAAAAGAAAAAAGCCATGAACATGGCAAAGATCTTCCTGAAAGTATATTCACAAACACTGGCTGATGGAAAATCATATTACATTGAGCGGAAAACAGCAAAAGGCATTGTAGAAACTTTTTTAACCGCCGTATGCAAGCGTAAACAAAAAGACCTGGTCAAAAAACGCTGCTACCTCAAAAAAGGAAAACGCCTCATTACATTAAATAAAAAATACACCGCATTGCCTCTCACATTAAAAAACGAATTGTGCGGACATCTCCAGGAATGGATCACCCACAACAGCGGCCGTCCTTATAATTACGAAGTAGCAGATGTGGTTTTCCGCCAGGCCGGACTTGGCAGTCTTGGTTTAAAAAGATATTGTTTCCTGCTGAAAAGCACCAACGAAAAAGAAAAATATCTATTGGTGGATATGAAACAGGCACGCAAATCATCCTTAAGCCCCTGCATCAATATTCAGCAGCCCGCCTGGAAAATGCAGGCAGAGCGCGTGATCTCCATACAGCAGCGCATGCAGAACATTGCACCGGCTTTGCTCAGTGTCACAGAATTTAAAAAAGAATCGTATGTGATCCAGGAAATGCAGCCTACTGAAGATAGTATTAACCTGGACCTTATAAAGCAGCGTTACCGCGATATTTACCAGGTGATCAACGACATGGCAATACTCACCGCTTCTGCTCAGTTGCGCAGCGCAGGCAGGCAAGGCGCAGCCAATGCAGACGAATTTATCGAATTTGGAAAAAACGAAAACTGGCAACAACCCATCATTGATTGCGCATTAAAACTGGTTGCTAAAACCAAACAGGATTACCGGGAATTTTGCAAAGGATACAAGGAAGGGAAGTATTAGATGTTAGATGTTAGATGTTAGATGTTAGATGTTAGATGTTAGATGTTAGACTGTGTGTGAGCGACGTAATAGTTACCGGATATTTCCTTTATCTGTGATCTCCCTGCATTGCCGTCATTCTGCAACCATTGCAGGATCTTTATTACTGAATGCTTATTTCATCTAAAATCCTCCTTCGCTGCTGTCATCTTCCAATATTACCAGATCTTTATTACTGAACGCTTATTTCATCTAAAATCCTCCTTCGTTGCTGTCATCCTCCAATATTACCGGATCTTTATTACTGAATGTTTATTTCATCTAAAATTCTCCTTCGCTGCTGTCATCCTCCAATATTACCGGATCTTTATTACTGAATGTTTACTTTACCTAAAATCCTCCTTCGTTGCTGTCATCCCGGGCCTGACCCGGGATCCCATTAATGCTTGCAGTATTTCCTTTTTTTCTTTTCTTTTTTGACTTTGTCTACTGCAAATTGTCTTTTTCCTTTTTTTATTGTCTACTGTCTATTGTCTATTGCTTACTTTTTCTCTTGCACCTTCCCCTCAATGGCATATTTTTTTAGCAAATCCTTTAAACAAACCGCCATGAAAATATTCATACTTATGACCTTACCGTTTATTGCCAGCAATACATTAAATGTAATGAGCCCGGCATTTGAAAGCAGCAGCAGTATTCCCATGAAATACACCTGCGAAGGACAAAGCATCAGTCCGCCACTAACTATTAAAAAAATTCCGGAAAACACAAAAACACTGGCGCTGATCATGGATGATCCGGATGCACCCAACGGCACCTTCGATCACTGGATCATGTGGAACATCCCGGTAACGGAAAATATTGAAGAAAATACCGCTCCGGGTACGCAGGGACTCAACGGGAGGAAAGAAAATAAATACACCGGTCCCTGTCCGCCCAACGGAATACACCATTACCATTTTAAAATATATGCACTGGATACCGAACTGGACCTTCCGGCAAATTCAGATAAACAAGCACTTATAAAAGCCATGAAAGGGCATATTCTTGCAGATGGTGAATTGGTGGGACTGTATAAAAAACAAAAATAAATTGTGCTCCGAATCACATACAGCATCCGCAAACATTAAACTTAATACCTGCACTAAAACATAAATTCGTGTGACCAGGGTCAGATAAAAAGATCAGCTCTTTTATTTTTTCTTTGTGCCTTTGCTCCTTCGTGGTAAAAACCACCCCGAAGGAGCCACACAGCAAAACTCTTTTTCTTCTTTTTTTTCTCAGTGCCCTGAGTGCCTTAGTGGTAAAAAAACGCTCCGAAGGAGCACACACAGCAAAATTGAACTTTCAAACTTTAAACTTCCTTTTTCTGTGCAAAAAACCTATCCAACGGTCAATTATCCGCCTAACGGTATTATATTTTTGTGCAAAAGCAACCAAGTCCCCGTAAAACGACTCTCTGATTAAAACGCTCTCTCTCATTACATGAACTTAAAGAAGTTAATCACCGGCCTGCTTGTCATTGTTACCTGCTCTAGCCAGGCACAGTGCACCACACAGGTGCTGTACGACGATTATTCCAATGCTTCCCTCTGGAATTCCATTATCACTTATCCCGGTGAGATCGATATTTCCGGCGGAACATTAAACTATACCAACCTGGAAGGAGCCGCATACGACCGCGTGTACCGCGCACTGCCATCGGTTCTCCCGGATACCTACTGGAATGCCACCTGCGATTTTATGCCCATTTCCGGGAATGCACCCGGACATTATGTAATGGCATTTGCAGCCGGAACCCTTGATCCTATTTCTTACGACGGAGCTTCGGGTTATGTTACTACCAATGAAGATGCGATCATGGTATACTACCTCTACCAGGGCCCTACTCCTTCATCTGGCTGCTGCCCCAATCCCTCTGTTGGCCCATGGCAGCTGGTAGCACGCAGTAAAAAAGGAACAGTGCTGGCCGCACCTTCTGCCGGTATTACCGTTACTTCGTTGAATCAGTATACATACGTACGACTGGAACGCGTTTCTGCAGGTTTGGTAGCCATGCATGCATATTCCAATAGCACCATGACAACAGACCTGCCCGGTTCTCCCGTTTATTATTGTATCGATCCTACCATTACCGGCCTCAATACCATTCACCAGGGTATGATCACCTGGAGCGGTTATTCACGGGTAATGTCGGCTAAGATCGATAACCTGAACGTTTGCCTCAGCAGGCCTTCCGATACTACTGTTATTACAGGCTGCTACGGAAACAGTGTTACACTGCAGGCGGCAAATGTTCCTTCTGCCACTTACACCTGGACACCGGCCACAACAGCCTGTAGCGGCTGTTCATCAGCTATTGTGCCCGTATCTGCAAGCGGAACGGATAATTATTCGGTGCTTGTCACTTCCGGATGCGCTTCCTTTACACAGTATTTTACCGTACAGATAGATCCTTCCTGTCCGCCTCCCGGAACCTGCCCTATTACTGCCGGTCCCGATACTTCCGTTTGTGCAGGCTCCATCGTTCAGCTCACTGCGACAGCAGGTTTTACAACCTATTCATGGTCGCCGGGTGCTGGATTATCAGATTCTACCATTGCCAATCCTGTTGCTACTGTTGTAGATGCCACAACCTATGTAGTAACAGGCGCAAGCGGCAGCAGCAGCAACCTTATTACCAATGGCGATTTTAGCCTTGGAAATACAGGTTTTACATGCGGCTTAAATTATACAAGCTCGTACAGTCCCGGTAATTATGATGTAGCTCCCACATTCTTCACCACAAGCTATTCCCTCGGCGATCACACACCTACCACCGATCAAATGTTCATGTCTGTTGACGGTGCTTATTCCATGCTTACTTTATGGCAGCAAACCATTCCGGCCATTACACCATTTACCAATTATAATTTTACATTTTGGGGTACCTTATCAAGCGTAAATGCACCGCAGTTCGAAATTCACTTTATCGGCAACGTTACCGGCGATGTGGTGGTAGCTACCATTACCGGTGCATACGGAGCGCCGCCGCCAGCTTCTTACTGGATCTGGAGTCAGAATGTTGCACCCGTATGGAATTCCGGAGCCAACAGCAGCGTTACTATCAAGATCATCAACCTGGAGTTGAACGGTTACGGCAATGATTTCGGACTGGATGATTTTGCATTTAACACCAACTCTTCCTGTGTTGCAACGGATACCGTTACCATCGGGATCAATCCACCGCCACCCATGCCCGTTACCACCGATACCGCTATTTGCGAAGGCGGCGCTACACAACCATTGCAGGCAACCGGTACAAACATCCTTTGGTATAACAGCCCGGGAAGTGTTGCCGGAAGTGCCACTGCACCAACGCCCGTTTCCACCACAGCAGGGCTGCAATCTTTTTATGCAACACAAACAATAGATGGTTGCGAAAGCGATACAGCAACAATCCATGTAGAGATCCTTGCCGGTCCGCCTGTATTTGCGCTGGATCCCGCACAACCCGAATGTTCGCAAAAAACAAAAACGATCGGACCGGTAAATCCGGACTGGTATTATTTGTGGCGCGATGGTTCCACCGTTTCGCCTTATACAGCAACGGCAACCGGGATGTATGTGCTTACAGCTTCCAATAACTGCGGCAGCACCACCGATTCGGTTGCACTGGTATTTGAAGATTGTCATTGTTATTTTTATATTCCGAATGCCTTTACACCCAACGGAAATGCCACCAACGATCTGTTCCGTCCAAAACACGATTGTGTATTCGGCACCTACGACATGACGATCTATGATCGCTGGGGCGAAAAAATATTTGAAACAAAAGATCCGCTGGAAGGCTGGGATGGTAATTACATGGGAAGACCTGCCGAATTGGGCGTTTACGTGGTGCACATCAGCTACACTGCAAAATCCGAAAGCGGTTACCTTGATCCCAAAACCTGGTTAAGCTCGTTAACGCTGCTGCGATAAAATCAACAACTCCAGAGGAGTCCTGCGAACATAAAGATCTTGTGAATGCCAACGTGTGCACCGCCCCTTTTTGAACCACAAAAGAAAACAAAAGAATCAAAAGAAGTAGGTGTAACATACCAACGTGTAGCGAAGCAATCTAATTCCGGCATGTGTTTTTACACACAGTTTAACAATCCGGTCTTTTGCTTTCTTTTGTTCCTTTTGTGGTGAATCTTTTTTCGCGCTACTCCTTATGTGTTTCTTTGTGCGGTATGTGGTAGAAAAAAAACTGGATTTTTCTTTAATAAGATTGCCTGCAATCAGTAGAATTATTCTTAGTAAAATATAAAATCTCCCGGAATAGTTCCGGCATTAAAATGCGATTGCTCCGCTCCAACAGCAGAATACAAATAAATTTTTCCTGCCTGTGTATAATCAATGGCATCCGCAACGTACAGTTGGTTGTTAGCCGGATTGATCCCCAATGCATAAAAATTCCGCGTGCCTTGTGTGATAAAAACCGAGGATGGCAAAACACCGGCACCGGTCCACATTTTATCCACTCCGTTATTTAAATAATACAGCGTATCGCCCGTATTGTTTATTTTTAAGCGCCACGGGCTATCCGCAACAGCAAAAGAAAAAGATTGTTCCACTGCATTAGTAGTGGTGTTGATCCTGTATAATCCGCCTGCTGCAGACGTTGTAGACTCGCCGCTGCAAAGCACCCATAATTTATTTGCAGCATCAAACTGCAAACTGTTGGCGCCTTTCGCTACTGCAATGCTATCGCTTATCACATCCGTCATGCTATTGATCACGTATACTTTTCCATTTACATGATTGGTCACATACACATTATTTCCTGATTTCACCAGCTGTTCCGTCCAGCCGATACAGGGAATGCGTCCGCTGATCGTATTCGTGTTCAGGTTAACAATCGTGATCGCATTTGAATACAGATCCGTTACATACGCTTTGGTAGCCGATACCGGCAAAAAATAACGCGGTGAATTAAATCCGGTGATCGTGGCAACGGAGTGAAAATCACCTATGTTCACCACTTCCACTTTATTAGAATTGTTTACCACCACGTAGCCTTTGCTCCCAACGATCGTCATGCTTTGGCATACATCACCAAGCGGACGGCCGTTCGTTGGCTGAAACACATCCGTAGTTACCGTTCCGTTTGAAAAATTATAGTAGCTCACTTTCGAATTGCTGAAACCATAATTTCCTTCATTGGTAATAAACATGCCCTGTCCTTGCGTAAATCCCGATTGCTGCACCGTTGCAGGCTTATCAGGCACAGGGTCTTTTTTACACGAAGCAAAAGCAATAATTACAGCTAAAAAAGGAATGCATTTTTTCATTACCGGATCATTAATTTTTTACGAATAACTTCATTTTTTTCAGTGATCGCTTCCACGAGATACATTCCTTTTGCTAAAGCAGAAACATTTATCGCGGCAGCGGAATTACCTGTATTCACTACATTTTTTCCCTGCATGGAATAAATGGAAATTGTTTTTATACGCGTGCCGTCGTTTGTATAAACAGAAAGCATTTCGGAATTGCTGCAGGGATTGGGGTACATTTCAAACGAATTATTTTCTGTTAATTCGTTGGTCCCAACCGTTGCATTCTGGTGGATCACACCCACAGCATCCAGGTCAAAACCACCGCTGGCAAAGCCCGTTGGCCATGGATCATTCACAGCGCGACCGGCTGTATCATAGCTGGCATATTGCGGCTGAATGCTTCCTACCACATCCACAATTTTTATGTAATGAATGTTGTTTACATCCAAACCTGCAACGCCCGCTAATTCATTTAAATCAAATGGTATTCCATATAAACCGCGGTATTTTCCGGCAAAATTATTTATTTTGGTTGGATCGGTTGGGCCGAAACTACCTGTTTGCGTAGCTGTATCTGTAAGCGAGCTGGCCGGAAAACGGTAAAAATGAATCCCGTCCGAACTTGCTTCCACAAATGCCAGTTCCAAAAAAGTATCATTAAATGAATTTTCAAAAACCGCAAAATCCCAGGACGGTCCGTTGATAACCGGGTGTGCAAACGAAATAATGGCGCTGCCACCGTCGCCAAGGCTTACAATGCTACCATCGGCAATCCCAATTACGGAAGTACTGTCGCCAACCGTTGTAAATCCCAGCGATGTATTTGAAAGATCCTCATAACCGCGTTGTATAATACTTCCCGTAGCCCATGCCACAAACGCGCTACTATCCTTACCCATAGCACTAGTGCCCGGCTGCCCCACAGCTGGTGCATATTGCGCCAGTGCAGCATTGGAAAGTAAAATAAAAAAGAAAAATTGTTTCATATTAAAAATTAAAAAAAGCAACACTGTGTTCGCAGTGTTGCTTTAAAATTACTTATTTTTTAATTACCCGGATCGTGGATGATTTTCCATTTTCGATCACATTCACAAAATAAATTCCGGCATCAAATCTTTCTAAATTCAAATTCACCTTTTGTTCATTTGATTCTGATCTTAATACAACAGCGCCAAATGCATTGTATACATTAACAATGCGCTTGTTTGCATTTTTAAAATCTACCGCTACACTATTTACAAACGGATTCGGATAAACATTTACATCACTTGGAATAGCAGGATTTGTAATACCTGTAACAATCTCACTTATTGCCAAATCATCTACACAAAAATATGCCGGTGTATTCATTCCAAACGACCCGTTATCGCTGGAGCTCATTACGAATGCAATACTATCAATCCCTCCTAATGGAAGCAAATTAATATACTGCCAATTTTTCACAATATAATCCTGTGAGTTATCCGAAAAACGGAAATCCGCCAGGTAAAAGTTAATAGTATCTATCCCTGCAACGCCATCATTATATCCAATAATGCTTAATTTAAACCAATCCGGCGCACCTTCATTTATTCCTGCAGCAGAATGGACCGTCGTACTCGTGTCCCCGAATTTTTTTCCGAATGCATCTCCCAAAGCCATGCTGTTATACGCATACGTGGTATTGGTAATGTAAATCCCGAAAGTACTATAGTTAGAGTCATCAAACCCTAATCTCACTCCCGCATACATTGTTCCGATCCCGAAATTTTGCCCCCTGTGTGCAGCGCCTGCTTTTGTTTGGTAAAGCTGCGTCAGGTAATCCGATGGCGACGTAGTTGTATCACCCATGTTGGAGTAAGCAAATCCGCCAGCCCAATAGCCCGGATAATCATTATTAAAGTTTGCTTGCCCGCTTATAAAAGGCGTATTGTCATTGTAAAAGTTCGGCGACAACGTCAAGTCGTCAAAGCTGGATGTATCTACCTGGGCACATGCTCCGCTGATAGAGACCACAACAGCAGCAACTGTTAATTTAATTTTTTGTGTGTAAGAATTTTTCATTTTGTTTTTGATATTATATATAATTGATTGGTTTAGATTACGATTGATACGTACGGTATTGAAGCACCGGAAAACGACTTTGCAAAAGCGCGAACGAGCCGAACAAAGCACCGGAATAAAAAAGATCGCCCAGCAATGTTCCTTTTAAATAAGGAATTCCGGCGGCATAACAAGTTGCCAATCCGCTTGCCGTTTGCGGATATCCCGGCCAGCAGGCAAAATTGGTAACGATAAAAAAGAGAACGGATGAAACCAGCGCGCCGCCAACAACACGCGGTGCATTTACTTTTTTGAAAATAAAGATCCCAACAAGCGTGATCAGTAAATAACTTCCGTACTGCCAGTAAAATCCTTCATAAAACCAGGTGAACGTTGGATAATATTGCGCATAAATTACATTATTGATAAACAGATCACTCAGCCATGTTGCCGCGATCGGGATCAGAAATGCCTGCCATTTTTTTGAAAAATGTGCCGCACCAAATAATCCGATCGCGCCCAGCGGCGAAAAGTTTGGCATGTGCGGAATCATCCGCGAGAATGCTGCAAGCAGGATCAGCAATGCTAATAAACTGAATCGAATTTTTATGTTTTTAGTTTTCATTTTTTTTCAGATGTTAGATATTAGATGTTAGATATTAGACTGTGTGTGATTTAGTGTTTTATAATTTATAATTTATAATTTAACTTAGTACGTCATTGCGAGGAACGAAGCAATCTCACTCCAGCTTATCCCATAAATGAGATTGCTTCGCTACCGCTCGCAATGACGCGCTGTTCTACAGATCCTTTTATATACTTTTCTGATTTCAATTTAATTTTAGAATTTAGTTTTAGGTATTAGAATTTAAAATCTTTACCGGCTTTTTATTCTCATCCAGCGCCACAAACGTAAAATTTCCGGTGATCGCTTTTTGCCGTTTATCCGTATACATTTCTTCAATAAAGATCTCCACTTTCACATCCAGGCTTGTATTCCCTATCTTCGATACTTTCCCGATCAACTCAATGATCGTCCCCGCAGGGATCGGTTGTTTAAAATCGATTCTGTCGGAAGACACCGTTACACAACGCTTGCGTGTAAAACGCGTTGCCGTGATAAATGCCACTTCATCCATCAGGTGCATCGCCGTTCCGCCAAACAACGTATCATAATGATTGGTTGTGTTGGGGAATACCGCTTTAAAAATATGCGTCTCCGATTCCTGGATTCTTTCTTCTAAATTCATTTCGCTTTAAAATTTATTTTCAACGTCACTGCATAACTCCGCCCCGGCATGGCATTCCACAATACCGATTGATACGCAATATCAAACACATTATTACAGGAAAGTCCCACAGATGCCGTCATTTTTTTGAGTTCGAAATTCTTCCCCGCATTTATTTTTGTGATCGAATAATCCGGCAAATATTCCAGGTTATCCGTGCTCGTATAACGGTAACCCGTGTACGATTGCAGGTAAGTAACATACCAGCTGGCGTACGTCAGGTTTATTTTCAGTGCGCCCTGGTGCACCGGACAATAGATCAATTGCTTGTTCAGCGATTCATCGTTTTCCGTTTTTGCTTTCTGATTCGTGGAAAGCGTGTACGTATAATTTGCACTTAACTTTGCAGAAAATTTATTTTTCGAATACCCAACCGTCACCACATGCTCAAATCCCCTGCTCCATACTTTTAAGGCATTTACCGGCGACCAGTAATAATCGCCCGGCAGCCAAATGATCCAGTTGGTTACATTCCGGTTAAAATAAGTTACATCGTACGACAATTTTAAATGCCGGATCTTAAAAGCTGCCGCCAACGTTCCTTCTTCCGAAAGCCCTTCCTCCGGCTTTAAATCCGGGTTGCCCCCCGGGTTCCAATACAAATCATTTAATGTAGGCACACGGTACAGCGTAGAAATATTTCCTTTTACTTTCAACCATTTAAAAATTTCGCCATCCAGTCCCAGCGTTGCTTCCGGAATAGCATCGTAATACTTGCGCTCAGCACCGCTCACAATTCCCGGAGAAATAATTTTTCCACCGATCAGCTCTTTCCTTACCGATGCCTGCAATTGTAACCGCTCATTGACCGTGCTCCATTTATACAACGCAAATAACGAATAGCGCCATTGCTCAAATCCATTCGGGTAACCGTCCGAAGAAGCCTGATTGTACGTCGCATTTACACCCGCCTGCACCACATTCCTCCGTTTTTCATACGTGTATTCTATTTCCGAAATGGAAGCGATGGAATGCGATTTCGAATACAGCGCACTCAGTGAATCATTGTAATTCAACTGGTCATTAAATACGCCCGAGCGGATCTTCAGCACCGCATGCTCAAACATCCGTTTCCATTCCGCACTTATTTTTGTACCAATGTCAATTTGTTCCGCAGCACTGTGCGATTGCGTCATCAGCGTAGGAATTTGCCTGTCGGAATACTGGTACCACACATTGATCCCCAGCAATTGATTTTTGCTGATCTTCCAGTCTAAACGCGACATAGCGCCATAATTATACAATGCCGCATGTTGTTGCTGTACGCGCGGCGCATCGGCCAAAGCCGTATTGTTAAAAGGGAAATTATTTTCCGCCGTATTGTAATACACTTTTGCGGAAAGCGAAATTTTATCAGAACCGTAATCCGTATACAGCAAATTATTATACGTGCCAAAACTGCCTGTGACTGAGCTTGCGCCGATGTTCAAACCGTTATTGAAATGTGGATTATTTTCCAGTACAATAGCGCCAGAAACCGCGCCGCTCCCGATCTGTGCTGCACCGGCGCCGTATTGCAGGCTTATTTTATCGCTTCCGTTCACCGGAAACAAAGCAAGATCCACCTGCCCGTACATGGGGTTTTGAATGTTAAAGCCGTTCCACATTACCGGCGTTTGCGCTGCCGATGCACCGCGGAAAGAAGTAGAAGTTAAGCCGCCGCTGCCGTATAATTTTAATGCAATGGAACCGTCAAATGTGAGTGCTTCCGCGAGATTGCTTCCGGAAAACTGGGCCATATAGGCCGAGTCGAGCGTTACCGTTTTGGTGCCGGGACTGAACAGGCTGCTGCGCGGAGCGTCCACCGTAACCTCCTTCAATTGTTTGGTTGTATCCGTTTGCGAATGCAACAGCAACGATTGAAAAAGAAAAATCCCTAAAATAACACCAACGTTTTTCACCTGTAATGATTTTACCCGAATCAATTATATGGCAATAGGGAAATAGAATAGAGAAGAAAAAAACAATCAGAAATTGTTTTTCTTTTCACCGCTTTTTACCCGAAAGCCTTGAATTTATCGCAATATGGCAGGTCTTCTGGCTCGTTCTCCCTTAACGCCTTCCCGTACGCTATCCGTACAGTGGCAATGATTGTTAAGAGTGTTTTAGAACTTACAGCATCGGGAAATGCTCAGGATTTACACCTGATTCCCTTTTAATTCCGACCGCAGTCGAAAACCAAAATGCGCTGCAAATATATCATTTTTATTTTTACATTCGTTATCTAAGTTTAAAGTTCAAAAGTTCAAGATTCAAAGTTTGCTGTGCGCAGATGCCGGGGTGGCTCCTTCGGAGCGTTTTTACCACGAAGGCAAAAGAAAGCACTAAGAAGGAAAAGGAGAAAAAGAGTTTTTGCCGGGTGGCTCCTTCGGAGCATTTTACCACGAAGACGCAAAGGCGCGAAGAAAAAATAAAAAGATTTATTTTTAATAAAGCTCTGGTCACACGAATTTATAATATATAGTGTATTTAAAAAAGCCATAAAAAAAAGAACAAGCTCAAATTCGTACGTCATCCCGTGCTTGACAGGGGATCTGTTTATTAAAACAATAAATTTATTTTACATAGATATGCAGTAACTTTTTTAGCACACACAGATTAGTATATTGGTACAGATTGGTATTTAGTAGATAACACACAGAAACTTTGAACCTTGAACTTTGAACCATTTTTAGCAAACCCAGCAAACTTTAAACTTTGAACTAAAAAAACATGAATAAACTTAATACCACCAACCCACTCAACATTGTTGTGATCGTTGCGGCACTCGGTTATTTTGTCGACATCTACGATCTTATCTTATTTGGCATTGTCCGCATTCCCAGCCTGCAGGCGATCGGTATCCCGCCCGAAGGGATCAAGGATGCAGGCATTTACCTGGGTAATATGCAAATGATCGGCATGATGATCGGTGGAATTGTGTGGGGAATGCTGGGTGATAAACGTGGAAGATTATCCGTTTTATTTTTAACTATTTTATTGTATTCGCTGGCCAACATTGCCAACGGATTTGTACACACACTCGATCAGTATGCCGTACTGCGCATTATTGCGGGCTTTGGACTTGCGGGCGAATTGGGTGTTGGCATCACTTTAGTGTCGGAAGTAATGACCAAAGAAACACGCGCCATGGGAACCACCATTGTAGCCGGATTTGGCGTATTGGGCGCCGTACTGGCTTATTTTGTAGCAAAATTAGGATGGCAGCAGGCGTATTGGATCGGTGGCGGATTTGGATTATTGTTATTAGGATTACGCGTATACATTCACGAATCGGGCATGTTTGATAAAATAAAAACAAGCACTGCTAAACGCGGCAATTTTTTAAGCCTGTTTACCGATCGTAAAAAATTTGCAAAATATATTTATTGCATTTTAGTCGGTGTACCGATCTGGTTTGCAGTTGGGATTCTGATCTTTTTTTCAAAAGAATTTGGCAAAGCGCTCGGTGTAACCGGCGATATCGATCCGGGAAAATCCATCATGTTCCATTACATCGGGGCAGCCATCGGAAGCTTTTTGATCGGGATCCTGAGTCAGCAGTTAAAATCCCGTAAAAAAGCGCTGATCATATTCATTGTAGGAATGGGTATGCTTACCGGTATTTTCTTACTTATAAGCGGACTTTCGCCAACTGCATTTTATGTGCTCATTTTTATGCTGGGAATTACCATGGGTTACTGGGCATTATTTGTTACCGTTGCATCTGAACAATTTGGTACCAATATACGTTCTACAGTTACCACCACGGTGCCGAATTTTGTACGCGGAACATTGGTGATCATGGCGCTTTGCTGGAAATCAATGACACCGGGCATGGGCATCATTAAGTCGGCCGGAATAATTGGCCTGATCGTGATCCCCATTGCCATCATTGCCACTGCCCTGCTGGAAGAAAGCCATGATAAGGATTTGGATTATTTAGAAACAGAATAACATGAAAAAAACAGTCGTAATAGGCGCATCCGATAAACCGGACCGGTATGCTTACAAAGCAACCATAGCGCTGCAGCAACACAAGCACGAAGTGATCCCCGTTGGCATTCGCGAAGGAGAAATAAACGGCATTCAAATCATCAAAGGAAAACCTGTCATCGAAAATGTAGATACAGTTACGCTTTACGTAGGCCCGCAAAATCAGCCATCCTGGTATGATTACATAATTTCCTTAAAGCCAAAGCGCGTGGTATTTAATCCCGGCACCGAAAACCCGGAGTTTGAAAGCATGCTGCAAAAACAAAACATCGAGCCGCTGGAAGCGTGTACGTTGGTGATGCTTTCGATCGGTACGTATTAGCGAAAAAGTATCAGGTCGTTAGTATTAAGTATCAAGTACTGTGTACAAAAGCGGGTGTATATATTATTTTTTTCTTCCAAAAGAAAAACAATTTTGTTCTGTAATTTTTCTCTTGTTTTTTAACAAGCTAACTTCACACAGCTTCTTTTGATTCTTTTGTTTTCTTTTGTGGTTCAATTGCACATCGGTATGTTACACCTACCCTTATGTGTTTCTTTGTGCCTTATGTGGTAGAAAATAGGTGTTTGAACCAATGCAACATGCCACAACAAAAAAAGCCCCCGGTTTCCCGGGAGCCTTCACAAACAAACTACAAACAACAAACAAACTATTTTTTAGTATCGGCAGCCGGTGCTTTTTCTTTTTTCTCAGCTTTCGCTTTTTTCACCGGTTTCTTTTTCTTAGGAGTAGTTTTGTTCTCCGATTTAGTTTCCGTTTTTGGTGTTTGGTGATGAATTGTAAATGAATTGGTTGCAAACGTAGCTGCTGAGAACATTCCCACACATGCTAAAACTAAACTTAATTTTTTCATGACTTTATGTGTTTTAGATTATACACGGAAAGAAGCAATAGCAATGCCACAACTTTTTGAATTTCGCCAATAGATGTTAAACGATGTTAAAGAATTTCATTGATGCTTTGAAGAATGATCGCGCAGGCTTTTTCTATTTCTGCTGTAGTGATCACCAGCGGCGGCGCAATGCGCATGGAATGGGAATTAAATAAAAACCAATCGCTGACCACACCGTTTTTAATACAGGTATCAATGATCTGTTTATTTTGCTCGTAGCTTTCAAACTCAAGCGCCAGCAACAAACCTTTCCCATGGATGGATTTTATTTTCGGATGTATTAATAAAGAACGGAATAATTTTTCTTTTGCAGCTACCTGCTCTACCAGTTTTTCCTCCAGTAAAATATTCAGCGTTGCAAGTCCTGCAGCGCAACAAACCGGATGCCCGCCAAACGTAGTAATGTGCCCCAGGATCGGGTTATTTGTGAGCGTATGCATAATTTCTGCGGAAGCAATAAAGGCGCCCACCGGCATCCCGCCGCCCATGCCTTTTGCAAGGCAGATCATATCCGGAATAAAACCATACTGTTCAAATGCAAACAGGGTTCCCGTCCGGCCAAACCCGCACTGGATCTCATCTGCCACCAGTAACGCACCTACATCACTACAACGTTCGCGCAATGCTTTTAAATAGCCAGCATCCGGCACCACAGCACCGGCTTCGCCCTGCACCGTTTCCACGATCACACAAGCCGTACGCTCCGTAATGTATTCCAGTTCATCTAAATTATTATACGCAAGTTGTTTAGTATCGGGCAACAGCGGACGGTAAGCATTCTTAAATTCTTCGCTGCCCATAATGCTCAGGCTGCCTTGCGTACTGCCGTGATATGCATTTTTAAAAGAAATAATTTCTGTTCTGCCTGTAAAACGTTTCGCTAATTTCATAGCGCCTTCAATGGCCTCGCTTCCTGAATTCACAAAATAAACAGCGCTTAAATTTTCAGGTAACTGATCCGATAATGCTTTTGCAAATTGGGTTTGCGGACTTTGAATAAATTCGCCGTACACCATTAAATGCATGTATTTATCCAGCTGGTCATGGATTGCTTTTAAAACTTTCGGATGCCGGTGTCCTACATTGCTTACCGAGATCCCGGAGATCAGGTCCATGTATTTTTTACCATCAGCGTCGTACAAATAAATTCCTTCTGCCTTTTCAATTTCCAATGCCAATGGTGTTTCACTTGTTTGCGCTACGTGATTGTAAAATAATTGCCGGTTTGTTAACATGCTGTAAAGATAAGAATCTACCAAATACCAATTTGTACCAATATACCAATCTGTGTGGATGCTGCGTTGATTTGAACCACAAAAGAAAACAAAAGAAACAAAAGACGAAACCCGAATCTGTGTGGATGCTGTGTTTATTTCGGAGTAAAATTCTTCCTCCATATTGTCATCCCGGGCCTGACCGTTTCATTGTGTGATTCTCTCAAATAAACATTTGACATACAGCACACACACAGATTCGCAAAATTCGTTCCTGTTCGTTATCCGTACCCAGATTCGTTTTTCGTTTCTGTTCGCTATCTGTACATAAATAATTACTAATTTAGTAACGTAACCTAACCACTCTATGCTGTATAAGATCCTTAAATTATTAATGCAGGGAACCACACGTGTGTTTTTCCGTTCCATTACCATTAAAAATAAGGAAGCCATTCCGGATAAAGGCCCGGTGATCATCCTGGCAAATCATCCAGGCACATTTATGGATCCCATCGTAATTGCCAGCATTGTAAACCGCGAAGTATTTTTTTTAGGCAAAGGCGAATTGTTCAAAGGCGCTTTTGCAAAATGGCTGTTACCAAAACTCAACATCATCCCGGTATACCGCAAACAGGACGATCCAACACAAATGAACAAAAATGCGGATACGTTTAACAAGTGTTATGAGCATTTGGAAAAAGGCGGCGCCATTCTTATTTTCCCGGAAGGTGTGAGCATTACCGAGCGAAAATTAAAACCGATCAAAACCGGTGCTGCACGCATTGCACTGGGTGCAGAAGCCCGGAATGATTTTAAGCTGGGCGTGCAGATCGTCAACATCGGATTAAATTACGCCGATCAGCACAAATTTAACCGCGATCTGTTTATCAACGTACACAATGCCATTCCGGTTACTGCTTTCGCAGATGAATTTAAAAAAGATGAGTTCAGTGCCGCAGAAGAAATTACCGAAGAGATCCGCAAACAAATGGAAAGCCTGGTGATCTCCATCCAGGATAAACGCGTGGATAATTTGGTAAAAGATATTGAAACACTTTACAAACACCAGTTAAAACAGGCGCGCGGCGTTTCCGGCCACGATACAGCAACCGAATTTTCCATTACGCAAAACATTGTAAAAGCAGTGGATTATTATTCTGAAAACGATCCTTCATTTGTAGAAGCAATGCGGCTGCGCATTAAAAATTATTTTGACCAGCTGCATGCATTTAATATCGAGGATGAAGACATCAGCCGCAACCGCAGCAACGATTCGTTTTTCAGAAGCAACACCAAATCATTCCTGTTTTTGATCATCGGGTTTCCATTTTATCTCTACGGACTCATCAATAATTATTTACCGTTTGAGATCCCCGGATTGCTTTCCAGGAAAACAAAAGATTTCCGTGGCGCCATCGGCATGGTGTTGGGTATGTTCACATTTTTGATCTTTGACACCGTGCAGATCCTGCTTGTGCATCATTTTTTCCACCGTCCGCTGCTCACACTCGCTTACGCGATCAGCTTGCCGCTCAGCGGATTTTTCACGTATTATTACTGGCATACCTTTGATAAGATCCGTGCCAAATGGTTCCTGATTATGCTGTTTTACAAACGCAGCACCGGCATCGCCAATCTCATCGCAGAACGCGAAAGTATTATTTCTGAATTTGAAAAAGTGAGGACGGATTTTTTAACGAAATTCCCCGATATTATTTAGTACGGATAACGAACAGAAACGAAACTACGAATCTGTGTGGTGCTGTGTTTATTTCGGAGTAAAATTCTTCCTCCATATTGTCATCCCGGGCCTGACCCGGGATCTGCCAGTTAAAAACCGGAATCAACATCCTGCAAACATTCATGAGATCCCGGGTCAGGCCCGGGATGACATCTTCGTAGTGTGATAATAGTTCAAATGAGCATTTGACACACAGAAAAAACACAGATTCGTAGTTTCGTTTCTGTTCGCTATCCGTACCAATTACTTTTTAACCTGTTTCCTGATGAATCGATACAAAAACCATCCGCCAATCACCAGCACCAACACCATTGGCCACGCATACACCAAACCAACCAAAAAACTCAAAAAGCCATTCCAGCCATTCCCGAATGCATTCCCGATCCTGCCGAAAAATCCCGGGCTGTCAGCCGGTTTGTATTCAAAATCCTGGTGAAAATTTAAGTTGATCGTGCTGTAATCCACCTGGTCCTTCAGGTATTTTAATTCGCCTTCTTTCGATTCAATTTCTTCCTGGATCACCCGCAGCTGTTCTTCCACTTCTAATATTTCATCCACTTTCCCCGCTTTTTTAAGCAGATCCAGGTAACGGTTTTCCACTTCCTTTTTGCTTTTTAAACGCGCCGTAAGATCCACAAACTGCGCGGTCACATCTTCGGTATAAATATTTTTCGAATTTACATGCGCTGCAATCCCCGAAAGATTTCCCACCATCGCATCAAAATCTTTATTCGTTACCCGGATCAGCATCCGGTTAGTAATGTTGTACGTGGAATTTTGCTCATTTTCCCCGCCAATATACCCGTGTCCGGATGCAATGATCTTCCCGATCGCTTCCCGCGCCGCTTTGTAATCATCCACCGTCAGGTCAATGTCCGCCGTCTTTTTTATTTTTTCCGGGATTTTTTCGGTCGCGGCCGATGATTGCAAAACCGGTTGCTGCTCTGTTGCCGGTGCGTTCCCATTCGATTTTTCGGCTTCATCCATTACAGGAGCAGCGGTACCGGCAATTACTTTATTCACAGAAAAAGTACCGTTGGTCGTAGATGCCAGCGATACTTCCTTATCAACAGTTTCCTTTAATACGTCTTTGCTTTTTTCTTCGGCCGAAGGACCGAAAGAGCCGTTACAGGCTGTAAGCAGCACCGTGGCTGCAATTAATGTTTTAAAAAGAAAAGGATTTGGTTTCATGGGGTAGGTTTTTTTTGGGTTAGAACGGGATTTGTTGAAATAAAGTACATCCCACAGATGCAGCAACTTACGGATTCCATAAAACTTTTTGATTTTCGGTAACTTTTCCATCGTATTTTTGTAATAAACCACCGTATTTATGAAACGATTCCTACTATTATTCAGCCTCTATTTTTTCAGCCATACTATAAGCGCACAAACGTCGCTGCAATTAAATTCTGCCGACATTCTCCAATCTTTAAAAAAACTGAACACCGTTGGCTCCGTGTTATACATTGCCGCGCATCCCGATGATGAGAACACGCGCCTGCTCGCGTACCTGGCAAAACAGAAAAATCTGCGAACCGGTTATCTTTCGCTTACCCGTGGTGATGGCGGACAAAACCTGATCGGGAAAGAGCAGGGCGAAGCAATGGGACTTGTACGTACACAGGAATTACTGGCTGCACGCCGCATTGATGGCGCCGAACAATTTTTTACACGTGCCAATGATTTTGGCTTTTCCAAAAATCCGGAAGAAACATTTTCGATCTGGAATAAAGACAGCATCCTTGCCGATGTGGTGCTGGCCATCCGCAGGTTCAAGCCGGATGTGATCATGTGCCGGTTCCCAACCACAGGCGAAGGCGGTCACGGGCACCATACCGCTTCCGCGATTTTAGCGCTCGAAGCATTTGACGCTGCTGCAGACCCAAAGCGCTTTCCCGAACAACTGGCATACACACAGGTATGGCAGGCAAAACGTATTTTCTGGAACACTTTTAATTTTGGTGGCGTTAATACTACTTCACCCGATCAGATGAAACTGGATGTGGGTGTTTTTAATCCATTACTAGGAAAAAGCTACGGCGAGATTGCTGCCGAAAGCCGCTCCATGCACAAGAGCCAGGGATTTGGTTCTGCAAAATCAAGAGGCGAAGCCATCGAGTTTTTTAAATTACTGAAAGGCGATCCTGCTAAAGAAGATGTGTTTGAAGGCATTAACCAAAGCTGGACGCGCTTTGCTTCTACTACAGGTTTGGATAAATTAACTACCGATTGCATCAAAAAATACGATCCGCAGGCACCGGAAAAAAGTATTCCGGATTTAATTGCTATTTACAAACAATTGCAGCAACTGGATGACAGTGATGCCAGCATCAGCTATTGGAAAAAATTAAAATTAAAAGAAACTGAAACGCTTCTATTAAATTGTGCAGGTTTGTGGATGGAAGCATACGCAGGCGATTATATCACCGTTCCGGGCAACGATATTTCCATCACATCGCAGATCATTGCAAAAAATAAATGCGATGTAAAACTGAACAAAATTTCGTTTTTAAACCAGGCCGACACCAGCATCGCGAAAGCACTGGAAACCGACAAATTTTACACGTTTAGCAACAAACAACAATTACCGGCCACTACTCCATTCTCAACGCCTTACTGGCTCATCGAAAAACACCCGGTAAGCATTTACACCGTTAACAACCGCCAGCTGATCGGCAAGCCCGAAAACGATGCAGCAGCAAGCGTTACGTTTGATATTACTATCAACGACCTGAATTTAAAAATAGAGCGCGGACTTGTTTACAAATACACCGATCCCGTAAAAGGTGAAACCTACCGACCGCTGGAAGTACTGCCACCGGCCACGATCAACATTCCCGATAAGGTTTTGGTGTTTAATTCAAACGAACCGAAAACCATTTTGATCACCGTAAAAGCCAATAAGGCAAACGTAACCGGCGATCTTCAAATAACTGTTCCGGAAGGCTGGACGGCACATACTCACAACGATAGATTTGTGCTGGCTGCAAAAAAAGAGGAAGCCACCATTGAAGTCACCATTAATCCAAACAAAAACAGCGTGGACGGAAATTTACAGGTATCTGTTGTGATCGATGGCGTTACGTATACAAAAAGCATCCGCCGCATTGAGTACGATCACATTCCTTACCAGTTTATTTTGAGCGATGCCGAAGCAAAACTGGTGAACGTGAATTTAAAAACTACCGGTACCACTATCGGCTACATTCCCGGCGCTGGTGATGATGTGGCTGCCTGTTTAAAACAGATCGGCTACAACGTTACTATCTTAACAGATGAAATGCTGGCGAAAGATAATCTTTCAAAATACAGCAGCATCATTACCGGCGTACGTGCTTACAATACCAACGAGCGTTTGCAGATCTATTATACCAAACTAATGGATTATGTGAAAAACGGCGGAAATTTAGTAGTACAATATAACACAAATACTTCCCTTGGCCCGGTTGGCAGCAAGATCGGGCCTTATCCTTTTACCGTTTCAAAAGACCGGGTAACGGATGAAAATGCAGCGGTTACATTTACAAATCCGAAACATGCTGCATTGAATTTTCCGAACATCATCACGCAAAAAGATTTTGAGAATTGGATCCAGGAACGCGGAATTTATTTTGCAACCGACATTGATAAAAGTTACGAAACCGTTTTTGCGATGAATGATCCAAAAGAAAAACCTGCCGACGGAAGCCTGATCATCGGTAAATACGGCAAAGGAAATTTTGTGTACACCGGCCTCGATTTTTTCCGTGAATTGCCAGCAGGCGTTCCGGGTGCTTACCGTTTGTTTGTAAACCTGATCAGCCTGCCGACCAATAAATAATGGAAGAAGAAAAACCACCCATACTAAAAACCTGGAAAAATTTATACATCCTTGTTACGGTCACGTTGATCGTGATCGTGGTGCTGCTTTATTTTTTCACTAAGCATTTTTCATGAGCCGCATCGATTGGTTTGTACTCTGCCTCACCCTCTTCTCCATCGTATTTTACGGCGTGTGGAAAAGCCGCGGCACTACCAATATCCAGGGATTTTTACTGGCCGATAAACAATTGCCCTGGTACAATGTGGGCTTATCCGTAATTGCCACGCAGGTAAGCGCCATTACGTTTTTATCCGTGCCCGGACAGGCATACAGCGATGGATTGCGCTTCATTCAATTTTATTTCGGCTTACCGCTCGCCATGGTCGTGCTGTGCATCACATTCATTCCCATTTTTCAGCGATTGAATGTATACACTGCCTACGAATATTTAGAGCAGCGCTTTGATAACAAAACAAGATCACTCACCGCATTTTTATTTTTGCTGCAACGCGGATTATCAACGGGAATCACCATTTATGCGCCCGCTATTATTTTATCCGATATTTTAAGCATCAGCATCAACTACACTATTTTATTTACAGGGCTTATTGTTATTTTATATACGGTTTACGGCGGCACCAAAGCGGTTTCCTACACGCAGATGTTCCAGATGGGAATGATCTTTTTCGGATTATTTTTAGCAGCATACATGGTCATTCACCTGTTGCCTGCCAACGTTGGTTTTGTAGATGCGCTCAACATTGCCGGAAAAATGAAGCGCCTCAATGCCATTGATACCAAATTCGATCTCAACAATAAATACAATATCTGGTCGGGCGTGATCGGTGGTTTTTTTCTCCAGCTCTCGTATTTTGGAACCGACCAATCGCAGGTGGGCCGCTATTTAACAGGCAAGTCCATTACCGCCAGCAGGCTGGGATTAATTATGAACGGATTGGTAAAAGTACCCATGATGTTTTTGATCCTGCTCATTGGTACGCTTGTATTCACGTTTTACCAGTTTTATCAGCCGCCTGTTTTTTTCAATAAAGTGGAAGTCAACCGCATTGAGAACAGTCCGTACAAAAGCGAATACAAAAGCCTGGAAGCCGATTACCAAACTGCCTTTGTGCAGAAACAGCAAAAGGTAAATGAACTGGTAACGGCGCTGCATGCAAACGATGAACAAGCCATTGATAAAGTGCGCACCGAGCTACAGCAAAGCGATAAAAACACGCTTGACATCCGCAAAAAAGTAACCACGCTGATGCAAAAAAATAATCCGGCAGCCGATATTAATGACACCAATTATATTTTTTTAGGATTTGTCACACAGCAATTACCGGTAGGCATCATCGGTTTGATCATTGCTATTATTTTCCTCGCGGCGATGGGCGCTACTGCCAGCGGTTTAAATTCACTGGCATCTACCACCGTAGTTGATTTTTACAAACGCATTTTTAACAAAGAAGGGAGCGACAAAACCTATTTATCGGCATCGCGCTGGGCAACGGTTGCATGGGGTGTATTTTGTATGCTTACCGCTTTTTACGCCAGTAAGCTGGGCAATTTAGTGGAAGCTGTAAATGTATTGGGATCCTTGTTTTACGGAACCATACTCGGTGTTTTTCTCGTAGCGTTTTACATGAAAAAAATAAACGGGCAAGCGGTTTTTTATGCAACGCTTATCGCAGAAGTATTTGTAATAATTGTATGGTTAGCAAATGTAATGGCATTCCTATGGCTGAATGTGGTTGGCTGCCTGCTCGTGATGCTGATCGCGTGGCTGCTGCAGGTGTTTTTCTTTAAAAGAAAAATGATTGCAGAATAAAAAAGGAAGCCACAGATTCACAGATTAAAAAAATTATAAAAAGAAATTACACGAACCTAAAAAATCGCAAAGCGATTTTATGATCTGAGCAAATTATTTTTCCATTAAAAAATCTGTGAATCTGTGGCAAAAAAAGCCCCGCGTTAACGGAGCTTCCTTAAATCATTTATACTAAAACACAGCGTATTACATTACGCTCTTTTGATTCTTTTGTTTTCTTTTGTAGTTCAAAAAACACGCAGCAAAAAAGCCTCAGTGCCCCCTTGCCTTAGTGGTAAATAAACCTTAGTGGTAAATTATTACTTGTTATCCGCGATCAGCTTCTGCGCCATCTTCACATAATCATCATTCTTCGCATCCGTAGCCAGCTGGATCGTTTTATCCGCGCTTGCTTTTCCCGCCACTTTATCTTTCAATTTGTAATTGATCTTCGCCTGCAATAAATAAGAAGAAAACGATTTCGGATTTTGTTCAATGTCTTTGTTCACCCATGTTAATGCCTGTTTCAGATCTTTATCATTATCATAATAATAATTGGCAGCCTGCGTGTACGGGCGCTGATCTTTCGCCATTGTTGATTCAATGCTTTTCATCACTTTAGTATCCACATCCACCGTTACTTTAAATGCCACACGCGTTTGGTCCCACAGTAATTCAATGTTGCTGGAGTTAGAAGTCACATCCGCAAAATTGATGGTAAATGTTTCTACTTTGTAATTCAATGCCGTTGGTTTTACTTTCACACGCAGCAGATCTTCTTCCTGTTTGTAACCGTAATCTCCCCACAGCGTGGTGTTTTTGCTCAGGATGATCGTCCATTCCTCTTTATCAGGAATGGTGTACAATGCATACGTACCGGCCGGAACGGCAGTTCCTTCCAGCTTGCTGTCTTCGCCGAATGTAATTTTCGTAGAAGAATTTGCACCCGTGCGCCATGTTTTTCCGTAAGGCACCAGATCGCCATAAATGACGCGGCCTTTTACACCCGGACGGGAATAATCGATGCTGATCTCGGATAATCCAACGCTTTGTTTAATGCTGCTGGCCGGACTGGCTGCCGGAATATTTAATTTTTGTGCTTCTGTTTCGAAGCCCGCAAAGCTAAAAGCCGTAATGGCTAATCCTGCGATGATGTTTTTTGTGCTGATCATAATGGTATATTTTAATGGTTTATGTATGAATTTTTTTTCAATAATTCGAAACCTAAAATTACTACTAAAATTAAATTTTTCCATTTTTAATCCGTTAAAAAACTTATTTATAGTTCCCGCAGATTGCAAATCCATTCGATTATTCTTATTAATTTAGATGAAAAATAAATGCTTATGAATATCTGGTTCAAACCCTATAAAGTAGAAGATATACAGTGGATGCTGAAGGACAATATGTGCGAAACCATCGGGATCGAGATCACGGAACTAATGCCTGATGCTATAAAAGGAAGAATGCCCGTAGATCACCGTACGGTGCAGCCGATGAAAATTTTACACGGCGGCGCTTCCGTCGCTTTAGCGGAATCCCTTGGCAGCATTGCATCCAACTTAATTGTGGACAATAGCAAATTTGCCTGCGTGGGGCTCGACATCAATGCCAACCACCTGCGCCCGGCCAGCAGCGGCTATGTATATGCCGAAGCAAAACCTATTCACATTGGCAAAAAAACGCATGTGTGGAGCATCGAAATAAAAAATGAAAAGGAACAACTGGTGTGTATCAGCAGGTTGACGATGGCGGTGATCAGCGTCACTCTATAAGGGGTTCAAAGTTCAAGGTTCAAAGTTGCGAAACCCGCTCTAACCGCAGAAACAGATTGTTAAATTCAAACTTAACATAGCATCTGCACATAGCAAACCTTGAACTTTGAACCTTGAACTAATTTAGCATCTGCGCCCAGCAAAACTTTGAACCTTAAACTAACTTTATAACTCTAAACTGATAAAAAATGTGGATCGAAGAACAAAATAAACTTACCCGGACATTTGAGTTCAAAAATTTTGTGGATGCATTTGCATTCATGACAAAAGTAGCATTGACTGCTGAAAAAATGAACCATCATCCCGACTGGACCAATGTATACAACAAAGTAAGCATCTCGTTATACACACACGATGAAGGAGATGCCATTACCGAAAAAGACAGGAAGCTGGCAAATGCCATTGATAAGGTGTACGGAAGCTCATCGCTTTTTAACCGATAAATTAAAACGCTGTTACGGAAAATAACATGATCAGAAAAATTGTCTTTTTCTTTTTTTTCATTCCTGCATGCGCCTGCGTTGCACAAAATGCAAAATTAAAAGCAGCCATTGAGGATCTGAAAAAAGATGACGCGCTCAAACATTCCACCTGGAGTGTGTGCGTGATGAATACAAAAAAAGATTCTGCGATCGTAGAATACAACAGCAATGTAAGCGTTGTGCCTGCAAGCACGATGAAGATCGTTACAACCGGCGCAGCATTGCTAATGCTTGGCAGCGATTTTATGTTCCAAACAAAAATTCAGTACGATGGTGTATTTGATTCGGTTTCCGGCGTTATAAAAGGCAATGTGTACATTCTTGGCGGTGGCGACCCAACGCTGGAATCAGAATATTTCAGGGATAAAAAAGACAGCCTTACTACTGTAGAAAAATGGGCGCTGATCTTAAAAGCAAAAGGCGTGAAAAAAATTGAAGGCGCTATCATTGGTGATGCGTCTATCTTTGAAGACAACATGACACCTTCGCAATGGATCTGGGGCGACATGGGCAATTACTTTGGGGCCGGTGCCTGCGGACTTACTTACCACGATAATAAATACACGGCGATCTACAAATCCGGCGCGGCCGGAACAAAAACAACGCTTGTAACAACCATTCCCGCTGTAGCCGATCTGCAACTGGTAAACAATGTAGTATCCGGCGGCAGCGATGACAATGCTTTTATTTACGGATCGCAATACAGCAATTACCGAACGGCACAGGGAACCATTCCCGCCAACCAGAATAATTATGAAGTAGATGGTTCCATCCCCGATCCTGCCCTGTTTTGTGCACAGGCATTTGAAACTGCTTTAAAAAATATTGATGTAACGATCGTTAAAAAATCAACTACGGTAAGAGCTTTAAGGGAAGCCGGAACGGATGTGATCTCTAACCGGAAAACCTTGCATACCAATTATTCGCCTACACTAGATAAGATCATTTACTGGACCAATTTAAAAAGCCTCAACCTGTATGCGGAGCATTTGCTGAAATATATTTGTTATACCAAAACAGGGGTCGGCAGCGAAACACAGGGAACCGAGATCATTACCAATTTTTGGAAAAACAAAAGTGTGGATGTGAGTGGATTTTTTATGAACGATGGTTGCGGACTGGCACGCGCCAATGTGATCACTACAAAAACAGAAACACAGATCTTACGTTTGTTATCGAAAGATAAAAATTACAATGCCTTTTACAATTCCTTACCCGTTGCCGGAAAATCAGGCTCACTGGGCGGTTTGTGCGATGGGACATTTGCAGAGAACAACCTCCGTGCAAAAAGCGGTTACATCACGCGTGCCAGAGGATATGCCGGTTATGTAAAAAACAGGAAAGGCGAATTGCTTTGCTTTTCCGTACTCGCCAATAACTACGAATGCTCCCCTACCGAAATGAAAAAAAAACTGGAGAAGATTCTTATTGCAATTGCGGAAGATTAGAATTTGTACAGATAACGCCCGCCTGAACGATTCGGGCAGGAACAGGAACGAAACTACGAATCTGTGTATCTACTAAATACTAATTATTACTAATATACCAATCTATGTGGATGCTGTAGATGAGTTTCTTATACTGGATGTTTGTTTTACAATGCTCTTCCTTCGGAGTTGTCATCCCGGGTTAAGCCCGGATGACAGTATAAAATAATGAATTGATTTCTTTTTGAGAATAGTAGCATCTGCGCAAAGCAAAACATCCAGTACACTTCCGCATTGGAACTTCCGAATTCTGCCTTACAGCAGCCCTTTCTGATACATCGAGCACAGATCCATCGTAATAGCTACGCTGTAATGGATGGCAACGCCCAGCCAGATGCTACGGCTTTTTAAACTCAGCGTCCCCAGTACAATTCCGGCAATGATTGCTGCAATGGTTTCCGGTAAGGGTTTTCCGTAATGGATCATGCAATAAGGAATGGTCATAACAAACACCGAATAAAATCCAAAGCGTTGTTTGGTGCCGTGCAGCATAAACCCGCGGAAAAAAAATTCGAGCGCAAAAAACTGCAGGAAATAAAAAATTTCCCAGATCACAAAATTGGGATAGAATGATTCGCCTTTTCGTACGTCATAAAACGGGTAACGCTCCTGGAAACTTTGCGTACGTGAGAAAAACAACACCAGCGGGATCATCACGCACAACATCAGCACATACAGCTGATAATCTTTAAATGCACCTTTTAAACGCAGTCCGTAATCGGATAAGGTTTGCTTAAACACAAAACGGATCAGGGCAACGGGAACAATAAAATAAAAAACGATCATGGTTCCCACCCAATACAGCAGGCGATAAAGTTCGGCATTTTTGTTTACCGTCATGATGTTATCAAAAGAAGCAGCGAGGTTGGTAAAACGTGTGCCTTGCAGGAAAGAAAGCATAAAGCGTACATCGCCCAGGTACTTGATCATTGTCAGTGAAAAAGCCACGGTAACGCAGATCAGCATTACTTTATAATCGGGCTTTGTTCCTTTTTGAAGGCGGTAGGTTTCTGAATCGTTTTCTGCAGATGTGTAGGCAGTCGAAAAAATGCGTTTGATCATTTGCTATTCCGTCCAGCCTTTATAATCATCCGAAAGGTTGTTCAGCTCGGTAGAACCGGTATACCCGATGCGGTTTGCAAAATCATCGAGCTTGGCTTTATTAGGTGCAGGCTCAAAATTGCGGGTGCGCTGGTCAAACAGCACATATTCCGTTTCAGGATGGCCTTCTTTTAACGCTTCCGGCGACTGGGTATTATCGATCTTGATCAATACAAAGTTGCTGTCAAATGCCAGCTCCGACACATTTTTTACAAAAATGCTATCGCTCGTCGGTAAAATAAGATCCCCGGTATAGGTAAGTGGGTTGTAACGGATCAGGTAAGGATACAGGAACGGAACGGTGATCGATTTATCGGCAGCTACCTCCGCTTTCTTGTTGATATAAAAGTCTGGAGGGACATTACCGTCGTATTTATCATTGATGTGCATTTGTAATGTATCCAGCCATTCCTGGCGTTGTATCTTCTTAAATTCACCATCCAGCGTATTTGCTTCGGCTTCCAGACTAGAGAATTTCTCAGCCTGTTCAATATTATCCACAATCGTATCTTTTATATGGTGCGCCAGCATTATGCCTGAAAAAACACTCAGTGCAAGTGCAGTAATCAATCCGATAGCCCAGCCAATGGCATTGTTATTTTTACCGTTTGCAAGTGAGATGATCCCAAAGATCAGTGAGATGAGCACAAAAATGCCACCAACAAAAAGTCCGATAATGATAACAGGAAAAGTCATAGAGATCCGGGGTTATATTTTTGTAAAAGTACATTAATTTTTAAATTGAATGCCTTGATTTGGCGGTGTAAGCACAATTTAGGAGGGGATTTACACTTTTCTTTATTCAATAATACCCTGATTTTCAAGGCAAACACTAAAAAATAATATATTTTTTAGAATATTGTTTGCTCGAATGGAAAATTCATCTATTTTTGCAGTCCAATTCTGAGGAACATCGTTCAGTAATTGTACAACATTTTGAGGTTTGGTAGTTCAGCTGGTTAGAATGCCTGCCTGTCACGCAGGAGGTCGCGGGTTCGAGTCCCGTCCAGACCGCTCAAAATATGAAGATCAGAGGGTTGCGATAAGTCAACCCTCTTTTTTATGAAAACAAACACATTTTTAAACATATTCCGCAGCTATATAGAATTCCATTCTACTGCGAAGAACAAGGTTGATCGCCGGGCGCCGCCATAAATCAATCAAAACAACCGAACGCACATACGCCCAGGTGAATATTAAGCTTGTTCATAGTGAAATAAAAAGGGTTAAGGCATTATAATTGAAATTTGGGGAAAAGTATAACCAATTTTTCGATCTCACAAACCCGATTATAAATTAATCTTACAGATGAAAGAATAATTCATATTTTTGACGCGGATACAACTTAAAACTACTCTCCATGAAAAAATTATTCATTATTTTTATGGTGGTCTGTTTTTCGGGCGCCACAGCCCAAACGCAGCCACAAGAAAACCACCCAATTCAAAATTTAAATGCAAACATTAAAGGAGTTAAACAGTGCCTTGTTTTTTCTGGTAGCATGGTAGCGATAGGGGCTATTACTAACGTGGTGCGAACCTATCAGCAAAAGCCTCAGATGTTGGATTATCGTGACTATAAAGACTATCTTTCCGCCACTAGCAGGTATAAAGAAAAACAAATTAATTTACAGCGTGTTTCCGGGATGTTTTACGGCGCGGCGGGAATCGGTTTGATAGTATTGTGTTTTAATTTTTAAGTTATATATTTGTTTTAAAAGAAAAACTAATATGAAAAATCTATTATTAGGTGTATTTTCAATTTTATGCTGGACGCCTTTGTTTTCTCAAAAAGATTACAAATGGGAACGTATAGATTCTATAGGCAAGACAAAGGATGAATTGTACTCCGCCACCAAAATGTTTATAGCAGTAGAATGGAAATCTGCTAAAGATGTTATTCAAAATGATGATAAAGAGGCGGGGTTAATTATGATTAAAGGGCTTTATTCGGTTTCTGAAACCGGATTCATGGGTGCATTATATACATACAATTACTCGTACAATGTTACTTTTAGATTTAAGGACGGAAAATACAAGATGAACATTGATAATGTATACTGCGCCAAATCGACTGATTTAATTGGTGGAAGGGTTTACGACGGTTACGCGCTTCAGCCTTTTGAACCAGGAAACGAACCAGATGCAAGCGGATGGGATATTGTGTGCCCTCCAAAGAAGTGGCCTATCATAATGAATAAATTAAAAACGAACCTAGAAACTACTGTTTACGATTATTCTAATTATTTAAAATCAGCAAAATCCTCAAACGATTGGTAATGGTGCAAAACGATTCCGGGCTATTTTTTGCTAGGATTAACTGGACTCAAAAATCAAAAATCAGATGGATGTATGGTGATAATTTTTTTCAAAGTAAAGAAACCATTAGGTGGGCGCTTGGAATTGTTTTTGGTTTTATTTTGGGGGTTATAACCGGATGGTTTAAATTTAAATGCTAACACCCCCATATAAGCCTAGCTACGTAATATCCAAAAATAAACATTAAGTATTTTTTAAATTATATTTGATTATGAAAACTTGTTATTTAATTAATGTTATTGGGTTGTGCTTTGATCTTATCGGGGTTTTGATTCTATTTAAATATGGACTACCGGCCGATGTTTCTCGTGACGGCATCCAAAGTATGAATATGGCCGGTGCAGATCCAGACGAAGCAAAAAAATGGAAAAAATATAATATTTTATCAAGAATTGCTCTTCTTTTTCTTATTTGTGGAGGGGTATTACAAATAATATCCACGTGGCTTCAGTCTCATCTTTGATCATATAAATCCAACGTTGATTTCATTGACAGCAGCCACCAAAACACAGCAAGCGATATGTTTGGAAAGTCATAATATTTAACCGCTCCGTATAAAGAAAACGTTCCCATTACTGTTGCGGAAACAAAAAGAACCAAAAGCTTATCTTCTTTTTTCATTTTAAGTATTTTTTAAGTTAGAAATTAATTCCCATGTACATTCCCCAGTAGCCATTTTTCGAGATGTTTTACGCAGCCAAGCAGTTTTATTGTGGTGGTGATCGGGGTTGACTTGAAGTGATTTTGAAAGATCTTTAAGCATGTTTTTGTTTATATTTGTAAAAAAACATCAAATGAAAATACTACTCCAATGTATTGTTGTTTGTTTTCTGATCGTTAGTAAATCATATTCTCAAACCGATTCAGTTCAAACCGGCACAATTCAACACCTAAACCGGCCAAACCTAAAACAAGATATAATTGTCAGCGGTTCGTTTTTATTCATTGGATCTGCCGTTTTAATGATAAAAAGCTATCAAAAATATCCCAGTCTTGACAATTACAAAAGCGCTTCTCAATACAAGTCCGACAAGCGCGGTTACGAATCACGGCAAAAAACACTTTCTTTGATCTCGTCTGTTTCATATTTTTTAGGCGGCGTTACTATTATTTCGATTACATTTACTTTCTGATTATTATCGTTTCTATTAAGATGAAAAATTTATTTGTGAAATTAATTCCCAATTCATTTCAGAAGTAGCGTATTTTCGCGACAGCTTTCTTATCCAGCCTTTTTTGTTATTTATTTTATCATGGTTAAATTCAATGCCTTTTGCAAGATCCAGTTTTAATATTTCATATTTTTCATTAGATAGGGGTTGCTGAAACTCAAATCTGCTTACGAAATAATTATTCGGATTTTTATAAACGTAAATGCCGCCTCCGTTTTGAATAAAAGCTGTTTTAAATGTGCTACCCGTGGTTATTATAAACGTGGTTTGGTTGTTGTAAAGTGTTGGTGGCGGCTGAGATGGTGGCGAAATATCATTGAAAATATCTATTCTTATCTTAACTCCCCAGGTTGCTGGCATATAGATTACAGGCGTAACGAAGTCAATGGAATCGGTTACGGCCGGATCGCCGCCCTGGATGCCATCGTAATTTCTTTCTAAAAATGGCGTGTCGCTAACATGTGTGCCCGACGCGTCAAATAGCTCAGCAACGAGCCTAACTCTTGAATTTAAATATCGAACTTGAAATGCCACAAACCTGACAGACACCTTCACCACGGATTCAAACCCGTACACTCCATCGGCAGGAGATATATATTTTGCAGTCGTATTATCATAGGTTCCGGTTGTATCAAAATTCGGGGGCGTAGAATCATCCTGAAAGGAAACATAAGAAGATGCAGACAGCGAGTAAATACCGGTTATCGGATCTTGTGTATAGGCATTTGCGGCTGATATTATAACCTGATTTGCTGTATTTGTAGCTAGAAATGCCTGATCATTATTTCCTAAGTAGTAAGCTATATTGTTTGCTACAAAATATCGCTCTGCCACCCTATTATTCGTTAGATTGGCATTATAATACATCGGCGTGGTAAGTGTCACAAAGCTATTTGTTATTTGAGATGCGGCGCCGAAAATTGATTCTATAAAGCATATTTCCTTGTCGTATTGTTCATTTGATCTGTCTGTTGCCGTTAGTTGTTCGATGATGTTTGAATCGGCGATGTATATGCCCGTTAAATCTAAAACCTTATCAATATTGCACTCTCCTTGCACCTGGTATTCCTCCGGGGCAAATGCTAAAAACCTAATCGGCGGAAAACTGCCAATCACATCCGATTCCGGAGCGCCTAATTTAATTGAAGAATACAGTAATTCATTATTAAAAGATTGCTGCAAATCTTGAATACTGTTTAATCGAAGCGCTGCAATTTCTTTGTAAAAATAGTCTTCGCTTTCTATTTTCATTGTCGGCCGCCCGTCCGATCCACTTATGATGGTGAAGGCGATCGGATATTTTTTATTTACTTCAGCAAAAACTTCTTGAAATGAAACATTTGGAATATCTCCATTATTTAATCTTAATTCAAGTGCGGTAACCAAATAGAGCCATCCTGCGGTTTGCGCAGTAATGCCTGCCGGGATTGTAAAAAGATCGCTTTCAAAACCGACCTTTCCGTCACTCATAAAATCAATTAAATATCTAAAAACTTCTTTTATTTGAAAGGTTGTGCAATTTTCAATAAACGTATTTGTTGTGCTGTAAATACTCATAATATTTATTGCCGCTGGGGTTATCTCCACCCCATTCTTTGAATACTTAACATCTAATTTTGCTTTTAAGCTTTTGTTATTATAAATCCTTGCGCCGTAATTATCATCAATCACATCACATTCAACCGTACATTTGTTTAAATTAAATTTACAATCCGAAATGAAAATATAGCCATTTAGAGCTGTTTTGTAACCGCCACCACACCTGTAGTCGATTTTTAATTCAACGAGCTTACAGAAGCCATTTTGTTTGTATTGGGAATACAAATATTCATACCCCCCTCCTGAGAAGTTAAGTTTCACCTCATACTTCGGAAGAAGGCCTTTAATGGTGTCGTCGCGTTCGATGGTTTCAGTGAAATCGTCCCAATTCAAGGGGTCAGAAACCAAGTTGCCATCGAGGTAAAAACGGAATTGTGAAGTTGTTGACATTTTAACTATATTTGAAATAAACTAAAACAAATGGAAAAAACATTGAAACCTGGCGATCAGGTTAAAGTAAAATGCCAACCAGCGCCTATAATGGTTGTTGTGTCAATTAAGATATTCCCGGCAGATCACTCAGCTGGGATTTGTAAAATAAAATCGTAAATATATTCTGCAGAAGCCATTATCGTTTCCAAACTTACATTGGAAACGGTGTTAATCTCGTGTGCCAATTCAAGGCTTTTAATCCTAATATCAGCTAATTTTTCGCGGCTAAAAAAACTTTCTTTTTGTTCTCTCATAATGCTTTTTTATAATTTTAGTTTTGAATAATCATTACTTACAATCTGCTTTGTAATGTGGTGGCCGCCTTCCAGCTGAATAAGCAGCTCGTCGTCTAAGAAACAGTATTTAAATTCTACAATAGCATCGCCCCATATCTTAAATTCAGCCGGTACCTCTTTGTAATCATGCTTCATTTTGACGATTAAAAACTGATCGACGATGGAAATCGATTTTAGGATCTCCTTACCAATGATCAGATAGGCATCATAACCAACAAATTTTCCAAACACCTCCCTTGGCTCACTGCACTCAGTGAACCCCTGTATTTCATTTCCGTAAATAAAATGTGACCTTGTTGACATGTTTTTTGGGTTATTGACAATTTAAATTCTGTTAATTCTAATTCGTATTTTTAATAACCGGTTAGTGTTACAAGCACCAACCGGATCGTAGGTTTTTTGATTACCTTAAAATCGAAGGAGCGGGAAAGGCTTGAAGAACCTTTTTATCCTGCTCGTAGGTGATAGACCGACCTATTTAACAGCGAAATCTTCGTAATCCCCACTTTTCAAAATGAAGATAAGATTCAATTTTGAAATTGATTTCACAACATTTGTGAAGTTAATTTGGGCTATTATCATATTGATAGTAACCTATAAATATTTTTAGTTATATTTGTCCTAAGGGCAAAAAACAACTCTCATTTTGCGGCACAAAGACAGTCGAAAAAATCGGCTCCCGTCCAGACCGCTCAAAATAAAAGAAACCCGGTATGTCGAAAGACTTACCGGGTTTTGTGTTTTTACTCGTGGTCGTGCTGGAGGTCGTTTGTTAAATTTTTTGATTGTAATAAACTGCAAAAATTCCAGCTGAAATATTTGATGAAAACAGAAAATATTAAAATAAAAATTAAATTTTCTTAGCAGAAAATTTTAGTGATTGTTCCGGAAATTTTTTAATAAGCCATTCCAAAACATCCAGTTGATCTTTGTTAGGTGCTCTTCTAACCTGAGCGATCAGTTTGATTGCATCCGGCCGGTTAAGCGTTAAGTTGGAAGCGCCTTCATTGCAGACAGAGCAGATAGCTCTCAGATTATTAGCAGTATCGGTTCCTCCCATCGACTTATCAATGATATGTCCGATATGTAATCGTGTCTTTCTGTTACTATCAAATGGATTGGGCTCACCGGCGGCGGCTCCACACATCTGACAAGTGAATCCGTTCCGATCCAAAACAAAAGCCCGTGTTTCCTTAGAAATGCCTCTTTCAAAAGCAGGCATCGGTTTTAAATTCACTAACATATATTGCCCGGGCTTTAACTCACTGAGATCATTGTGTGTTACAATATTCATCCCTTCCTCATTTCTTAATTCTCTGACACGCCTTCCCCATTCACTACTTCCTTCAGCTACACCCTGAAGTGTTTTAGAATCCAATACTTTACCAACATTTGCGATAAAATATTCTCTAAGCTTAAGTCTTGCTCCTTTCCTCTTTGGTGCCTTTTCTTTATTTTCCATCATGTAGCGCTTTTAATATTGCTTTTCCCACAGCTTTTGCAACAGGTGGAGGAAAAGCATTTCCAACTTGCCTGTAAGCAGGCGTTTTTTTTCCTACAAACTCCCAATTATTTGGGAACCCCTGAACGAGGGCCGTCATTTTTAACGTTAATCTTGGATTACCTTTAAAATTTTTTAAAGGAGCTGCATCTGCAAGGCCTTTACCATCCACTGATAGCTCTGCCCAGGCCTTTTTTGCTCTTGTTGGACCTAAATCTGCACCGCCGTGTTTTTTAGATCCTCCCACAAGTGTTGGCCCGATTTTATTTGCTTTTTGTTTCCATTGTTCCACTTCTTTCCATCCAAACTGAGCCATTTCAGTATACAGTAGCTCACCAATTGATACAGGTTTTTTTTTCGTCGCTAAAGGCCATTCGAATTTTTTGAAATATTTTTTTTTCAATGCTACTAAAATTGCTCTGGGCCGAAGTTGGGATACACCATAATCAGATGAATTCAATAATTTCCAGGTACTATCATATCCTAACTTTTGCAATTCAAAAATAATTTCGTCACGGTATTCCGAAAATTTAGGGTCTAATAAGCCCCGTACATTTTCCAGTAATATTGCTTTGGGATTGCATTCTTTAATCAGGCGAAGCGCTTCCGGAAATAAATCCCGGTCATCTAAATGACCTAATTGCTTACCAGCTTTCGAAAACGGAGGACAAGGCACACCTCCTGCAAAAAGATCAACTTTTCCTTTATAGGCTGTTGCACTAAATTTTTTTACATCGCATTGATATACATTCCATTTAGGCTTATTAATGCGTAATGTTTCGCATGCCAAAGGTTCAATTTCGACTAATGCCAAATGTTCAAATCCGGCCTGCTCAATACCTAAGGCCTGACCACCCGCTCCCGCACATATTTCTAATGATCTTAATTTTTCCATTGATTGCAATGACAATAAAAATAACGTTCAACTAAACGTTTTTACTGCCACTCAAAAATAGTAACAGAACCATGGCTTTTAGTCTTATAAAGCACACTAATTATCAACATTCGTATCAACAGGATTTTTGACTGTAAAAAATTGATTTTTATATTTCCCACCTTACAAAATATCCCCATACTCATCTTTCAAAAATTTCTTAATCGCATCCTGCGGAATCCCCTGGGCAACCTGTACCGATGGAGGAACGTTCATCATAAGGTATAGCGTATGGATACTATCAAATGTTGTTGCTAAATAATAGTTGTAATCCCATTTTTTTGTTTGCCCGTATGCATAATTAGCAGGTGGCATGATCGCCTGTTGAGTAGTTCCCACAACCCAATCATTAGGTCTGTCATTATAAACAACTTTTACCATTAAATTCAAAACACGTTGTTTAAAATTATCAGGAGAATAATTTCCGGTTACAGGAAAATAACGCATAGCCGGGTTTGCAGGCATTCCACTTAGAATCGTTTGAAGCGGTGTTGAATCAATTGTCATTGCTACACAACCCGGTTGATTGCGAAAAAAATCAACTCCTGTTTGTGCAATGGCCGAAAATATTTCAAGTCCCTCTCTGCTTGAGACTTTGAAGAGCATTTTCAATACAGAAAGTCCTTTTGAAATATGGGCTGCTGTCCTAAAATATTCTACTCCGTTTGCACATGCCTGGGCTGCAACCCGTTCAACAGTAAACAAATTACTATCAATACCAGTATCATTTACGATCGTTTTTCCAACCAGTCCACCCCGGCTTGTTGTTATGATGTGAATTTTTTCTGTAAACTTTGCACCTGCGCCAATAAGATTTATTAACTGAGCAACATTTTCAGCCGGACCGGCAAAAATAGTTGGGTGATCAAGTGCAATGATCTGTTCGTAAGTACCTTCTTTTATTAATTGTTTCAGCCAACCCGAGCTGATGATCCCTTTGAAAGAATTTGCTGTGCTTGATACCGTTCCGTGGATCAGCAATAATGTTTTCAGCTTACGATCCGCATCAGAAACAGATGAAATAATATCAAAGCCATTATTATCAGGATTGAAACGTAAAAGCTGATGAGGTTTTTCGATCCGTTTCAACAATCCTTCTGACGTTTCATTTTGGTTTCGTGAAAACGTAATCACTTTTACAATAAAACGATTTACAGAAGACAGATCGGATGGCACATCGAAAAAATAATCAAGCCTGTCACGTCCATTATCAGTATAATTTTTATTTTCCTGTGGTTGGATATACTCAATATCACCGGTTTGCGATAAAGGATCATCGCTTGTTGTATGCTGATAATACACCAGTGCGCCCTGTCCCGGGTTAACCATCACGGATAACCGAAGCTGGCGGCTTGCATCGTTATCGCCAAAGTTTACATTATCGAACACAAGCACTTTTTCCAATGCTCTTTGCCGGTTCAGTAAAATTTCGGCATGAAGTTTTTTTAACAAATCTACTTCTTCACCGGTAATACCGGTAGAAGTATCATTTCCCGTTCCTGAACAAAGCATATATCCCTTCCAGTCAATTGCCTGTCCATCCTGGCGGCCTACTGTCGCCCAAAAGTCTTCAACCGGTGCATTGTGATGCATAAATATGCGATCTTTTAATTGATCAAGCATGCCTCCTTCACCAAATAAATGATCGGGATTTCCTATTGGAATAAACTGGTAACCTTGCCCCGTAGAAAGAATATTTATTTTTTTGAGTTCTATTTTTTTCATTGTGATTAAAGGTTATGTTGTAGAACAATGTTGCTATGGAAACAGAAATACTCTCCTGAGCTGTCATCCCGGGCCTGACCCGGGATGACAAATCGAAATGAAATATCAGGTAAAATAAACATTTTCCTACAACATAACCTTATTAAATAATGATTCGATTATAATTTTAAAAATACAAAGGAAAAAATATATTTTATTTTTTTTCTATGCTGCTACAAACTCTCCCGGAAACTTCTGCTGCACCAGATTTTCCACTGCCGTAAGCATTCCATCCACATTTTTCAGATCAAATTTTACTCCCAGCTCATCCAGCGCTTTACCTGTGTTCTTCCCTATTTGCCCGTCGATATTGCCAATTACCTTTCCAAGCCGGATCAGGCACGATTGGATCGCTGCCTGCTTTTGATTGGCGCCAAACGCATCCACATGCACACCAATTGATAAAATACCACTGGCAGATGCGGCAGTATACGGTTTAAAATTCGTTCCTTTCCCATCCGCATAATATTGATAAACGAGCTGGTGACTTCCCCTGCAATCGAAATGCCATGCCTCCGATTGATTTGCCTTTGGTTCCGACACGATTGGCAGCACACCATGTTTTGCTGCAATTTTCCAGAAATCCGCCAATGAAACTTTGATCTCACTCAGGTCTAGATCAAATGCACGGCCTGCTTCGTGGAAACTTCCTCCGGGAGCCGGACTAAATGCTTTTTTCTTTCCGGAAACATAATCCTGGTGCGATTGCGCCTGCATCTCGTAACTGCGGAACAGATCGCTCAAAATTAATTTACCGCCTTTTTTAGCAAGATCTTTCGCGATGTTAAAAATAGCCGCATGTGTATCCGGCGTACATTGTGCCATGCGCGAGGGCAAGGGCGATGCATTGCCCGCTTTGTTTTTATAGATCGAAAGAATATCGATGGGAATGAGTGGTGTTTTCATCTTGAAATTTTTTTTATTGTAATTTTTTTAAACGTTTTAACGGAAAGATCAATCAATAATAATAGCAATATATGCCAATTTTGTACAACCCGCAAGCCCAGTTTTATGAGTTCAAAGTTTAAAAATTCAAAGTTCAAAGTTGCGAAACCCATTCTAACCGCAGAAAGAATAATAAATCCAAACTTAACACAGCATCTGCATACAGCAAACTTTAAACTTTGAACTAAGTTTAACCTGTTGCACAACACCCGCATATTTCGTAATCTTACAGTCCCTAATTTGAACCAAAATTATGCTCAATCATATCAATTGCAACATCGATAAAGTAAGCGTTCACCGCATTGGAAATAAAACAAATGACGAGGAGCTTGTCCTTTCCGGCGAACCGCTGGATACTTCCGATGGTCGCTTAAAAGAGCTGCTGATCAAATTTTTTTTACAGCCTTTTGCTGCACCGGAATTTTATTCGTTCACGTTTTCCAACAACGACATAACTCTTAATCCCATGTATCGCTTTGCCAGCGAGATGTTTGAGCACGCAGGGCAATTTCATACCAACAGCCAGTACATTGCCAAACAGTTGTATGAACTATCCACCCACCCGCAAATAAAAGCAGGCGACCTGTTTGTTGTATATTTTACAGACATCCTCATGGACGATATTGCCGTGGATGCGATCGGGATCTTTAAATCGGAAAACAAACAATCATTTTTAAAAGTGGATGCAGGTACTGATGTTTTTTCCATTCAGTACGAAGACGGCATCAACATCGACAAGCTCGATAAAGGCTGCCTGATCATCAATACTGATAAGGAAGAAGGTTATAAAGTATGCATCGTGGATAAAGCCAACAAAGCAGCCGAAGCACAATACTGGAAAGACCAGTTTTTATTGCTGCGCGTGTGTGAAGATGCGTATCACCACACCAAACAATTCATGAACATTGCCAAAAATTTTATCGCTAAACAAGTGGTGGAAGATTTTGAAGTGACCAAAGCGGAACAGATCGATCTGCTAAACCGCTCCGTGGATTATTTTAAAAAGAAAGATACGTTTGATAAAAAAGAATTTGAAGACGAAGTGTTCCAGGACAAAGCGGTGATCAAATCGTTCCGGAATTTTGACAATGAATACCGCGATGATAATAATTTAGAGATCGAAGACACATTTGATATTTCACAACAAGCGGTAAAAAAACAGGCGAAGATCTTTAAAAGCGTGTTGAAGCTGGATAAGAATTTCCACATTTACATTCATGGAGATCCACGCCTGATCGAGCAAGGCGTGGACGAAGAAGGACGGAAATTTTACAAGATCTTTTACAAGGAAGAACAATAATTTTACATATAAAAATTTCAGAAAAATGGAAAATAAAAAAATAGCACTGGTTACCGGCGGCAGTCGCGGACTGGGCCGTGACATGGCGATCAGCCTTGCCAGGAAAGGAAACAACGTGATCATCACATACGCAAGTAATCAAACAGAAGCCGATGTAACACTAAAAGCTGTAGAAGCGGCTGGCGGTAAATGCGCAGCTATCCAGCTCGACCTGAAAGACCTTACGAAACTGGATGCTTTTGTGACGGTGCTTGCAAAAACATTAAAAGAAAAGTTCGACACTGAAAAATTCGATTATTTAATAAACAACGCAGGAATGGGCGCTACCGTTCCGTTTGAGCAGGTAACAGAAAATATTTTCGATGAATTTTTAAACGTGCATTACAAAGGCGTTTATTTTATCACGCAAAAAACGCTTCCGCTGATGAACAACAACGGTGGTATTGTTAATATTTCATCGGGCACCACCCGCTTTGCAAATCCCGGTTATTCGGTGTACGCATCCATGAAAGGCGCTGTGGAAGTGCTTACCAAATACATGGCGAAAGAACTGGGTGTAAAAGGCATCCGTGCAAACATTGTGGCGCCGGGGCCAATTGAAACAGATTTTAACAATGCAGCCATCCGGAATAATGCACAAATGAAAGCCGCATTAGGCAACATGTCGCCGCTGGGCAGGATCGGTCAGGCCGATGACATTGGAAGCGTGGTTGCATTCCTGTGTTCCGAAGATGCGAAATGGATCAACGGGCAACGCATTGAGGTGAGCGGTGGGATTAATGTGTAAGATTTAAATGTGCGGGGCTTTTCGCCCGAAACAATCCCGATTGGATGTTAGATATTGGATGTTAGACTGTGTTTGCAATGTTTTAATTACACACAGTCTAACATCCAACATCTAAAATCTGTCATCCAAAAACACGTAACCGTATTCCATTGCTACCGGGATCCATAAAAGCAGATCCGCCATGATGCTTTCTTCCGGGATCCCGCTTTCAGTTGCCGCTATTTTTACAGCTGCATTGTGATCCCCGGTTATTGCCAATGCTTTTAAATAGTAGAATTGCCAGGCTTCCAGCTGCTGCAAATTCACTGCATAATTTTTCCGGCTGATCGCTAAATAATTTATTTTTCGCTCCGGTGTTTCAGCTTCTTTTCCGCGTTCTACGGCTTTTATAAAATCCAGTAGCTCGTATTGCAATTGCAGCAAACGCAAACAAGGCGATACATTATAATTGGAGGTTCCTAAAAAATGAAAAAGCGAATCGTCTGAATTAGCCGTTTGTTCTGTTTCCAATCCCTTACTCCGCTCCACTTCCACCCGTGTGCGTTCCACCTGGGCCAATTCTACTGGCAGATCAAACATTTCCGCATCTTCATTTTGTTGTGGTTGCGATGCTTTTAAAAATGCCGGAAAATTTTCTCCAAGGTCATACAAGCTCGGCGAATGCGAAGGAACATTTACCAAATACGCCTGTACAAAACTGTTGAACAATTCTTCTCCCAACAAATGCAGCAATACCGGGTAATCCGCACGCATGCATTCCATCAGGCGCAGCACATATCCGCGTGCATATACGCTGATCCTGTTTTCCGGCGATAATGTCGCGGAAGTACGAATCATTTTTTCCGTATCCAGTTGATAGGTTTTATCGGCTGCAGAAATTTTATCGTGCAAACGGCCGGGCCGGATAATGATGGACGTGAGCCAGCGCTGCGTGGTTTCCAGCTTATTCATGCGCCGCCTGCATTTGATGATCGATCGGGTTGGAAATTACTTCCGGATGCTGCGATTGAAAAATAGCAACGTCGGGTAATTCGCCCAGCATTACTTTTTTTGCTTTCTCTACTTCCAGCACCATTTCAGGGTAATCCGGAATGTTGGCATCCCATTCCAATAAAGTAGAAACGCCGCCGGTAAGCTCCTGCGCCAGGCGATACAATTTCCAGACTTCCGTTGGTACAGGCTGGTCGTGTGTATCGATCAGCAGCGGGCCGCAATCGGTTGGGCCTGCAATGTGGATCTGCACCACCGCTTTGTGCGGAATGTTGCGGATATAAAATTCGGGATCAAAACCATGGTTGTGCCCCGATACAAATACGTTGTTCACATCCAGCAACAAGCCACAGCCGGTTTGATTTACCAGCTCCGATAAAAATTCCCATTCATGCAAGGTGGAATCTTCGAACTCCATGTACGTGGATGGGTTTTCTAAAATTAAAGGACGCTCTAAAAAATCCTGCACGCGGTTCACACGTTCAGCCACATGTTTCAGGCTTTCCAGCGTAAGCGGTAGTGGCAACAGGTCGTGCGTATTCATATGCGCCACACCTGTCCAGCATAAATGATCGGAGATCCAGGCCGGTTTTACAAATGCAGCCAGCTCTTTCAGTTGTTTCAGATATTCCATGTTCAGCGGATCGGTGCTGCCGATCGACATAGAAACGCCATGCATCACCACCGGTTTTACATTGGCGATATGCTCCAGCACATGCCTTGCAAAACCAAAGTTGTTCATGTAATTCTCACTGATGATCTCAAACCAATCCACTATCGGATCGTGCTTCAGCAGGTAATCATAATGTTTACTGCGTAAGCCAAGGCCTAACCCTAAATTGGGAAGGCCAAGGCGATGTGCATTTGTTGTAGTCATATCAATTCTGCAAACTAGGTGGATGGAGGAAATGCCAAACGGATATCGCTTGGTTCCGGCATTGCCGGTACCGTTTTTTTACGGTGCTTCAACACTTCGGTGTACGCTTTCCAGGCAACATCGTATACATAATCACCCGATTTAAATTCCAGTTTTGCATTTGGTATTTTTACCGTTTTATGATCTTTACCTACAAAATCATTCAATTCCATAGCGCCAACATTCGCCATTTTTTGCGTGTTCTCAAAATCAGGATAGATCTGCGATGCCGAAATAGGAACCGCACAGCCACCAAAGCTTTTGCAGATATTATCCGCAGGAGCGCTGTAAGCAGCAGTTAACTCCACACCGTCACGCGCCTGCAATATTGCTACGCTGCTGCTGCCACCGCAGGATTGCGACTGGCCCACCTGCTGCACAAATCCGCAGCCGCCTTCGGCTTTACAGGAATTGGAGCCTTTGCAATTGTGGTATACTTCCGGCGAACCGCAAATATTATCCACCGTAGTTAAATCATTTGTGAGATCCATTCCCTGGCAGGCATGGTATAATTTATCTTTCAGGCGCGGTTGTATACCTACTGAAAGATCAGGCACTTTACCAAATACCGCCCAGCACATCATCAAACGATCGCCGGAACCGCCCATAGATGGGAACGGAAAACCAACTGCTGCATCTTTCCAATAATCATCCAGCACGGTTGTAATCCCGGCAATGGCGCCGGTAGCAATCTGACAGAATTGTTTATAATTCGCTTTTTGTTTTTCTTTGTCCGGCGTGCCGTCCGCTTTTGTTGGATTAGCAAGTCGATTCAATGCTGCTGCAATTTTTTCGGCAGTCGGCAAATTATTATATTTCGGATCATACCCATGTCCTTCCAGGTCTTTTGCTTTCCATTTGTTGGTTTCACCGGCTCTCCACTCGTCCCAGGTTACAATTTTGTTCGATTCCAGATCGGTTTTTATCGCAAGGAAACGCTCGTAGTGATCTTCTGCTCCGTTTCCAAAACGGGCATGTGCTTTTGCAGATGGAACTTCTTTTCCTTCATCATTGTAAGAAGGATAATCTTTTTTCAATGCAATGTCCGATGCCTGGTTTACCGGTGCTACTGCTTTTAATATGTTCGGGCTAGGGCGGATGTTTTTACTGATTCCTTTTCCTTCGCCCTGATCGGTGATCGCGCAAATTAATTTAAACGCCATTTCTTTTGCTGCAGGCGGTAACCAGCCTTCCACTTTTGTTTCCAATCCCTGGTATTCCCTGTATGGATGGCTTTTAGAAGTAACGTTAAACAGATCGCGTTGCAATGTAGCGGAACAATACATTTTTTCCCACAGCGTGGTAACCGTTCCATCTTTTGCTTTGTATTCCATATCAAAATAATCCCACAGGCATTGGTACATGGCACCAATGGAACCGAACATCGGCAGCTTATCGCCTTTTTTCCAGTTCTTCAGGGGTACCGAAGGAAAATACGGGTGGATGCGTTCCGATGCATTGTCTTTGATTCGCTCAATGGCGGATGTTTTTCCCGGCTCATCATTTTCCGGCGCTTCAATAGCAAGGAACAATTCGTTTTGCTCCAGCGATAATTTATCCAGCTTTACTTTTATTTTATCATAAGGCGGTTTGCAATCCCGGAAATCAAGAATGTACGGGATCTCGGTTTTGTCATCTCCGTAACACGACCATGCGTAATGATCAGCCTTGGTCGACATTTGTGTAAATGTCGGTTTTACTTTTAAAATATTGGCAAGGTTGGATGCAATTTGCAAGTGCAGCATCTCTTCAATAAACACACTGAAAATAGTATTGAATGCTTTTTCGTTTTCAGGAACATTGCCCAGCGAGCCCGGTTTAAAGCTTGGCGCTAATCCCGGCCATACGCGGCCTTTATACATATCGCTTCCTTTGCTGTTGATCTGGTGAACACCCTGCAGGGAGTACAGGCTGGTCATGTACAATGGAATGGTAAACAATTCCACATTTACTGCCGCCTGAACGATGGCTTCTACCGCAGCTTTGTCGGTTTCGAAATGAGAGGGGTCGCGATCAAAAAGCGCGGACTTGTCATGTGCTGGTTTTTTCATAAACTGATTTTGGGGTTAGTTAGTTAAATTAATAGTATGATTGAAAATGCCAAAAATGCTGCTGCAGAATACAAACCATTTACAGGAGATGTTGCCGGTTTATCTTACGGAGTAACGGAGTAGGTTACAACGCGTATGTGTTGCTAATCTTATAACTTATAATAAGAAACAGCAGGAAGTGATGTGGTAAATATATACCAATTTTTATTTAATCAAAATTAAATGCGGGGAATTAACAAATTATTAAAAAGCGGTTGCCACAGCCCCGATAGCTATCGGGACACAGATAAAAAATGAAAAGAAACGGCCACCACATAAGGCACAAAGGAACACATAAGGCAATACCCGTTAAGCATGTAATAACATTGGTATGTTACATTATTTTGTGCCTTATGTGGCAAAAAAATGCGAGTTAAGCCGCCACAGATTCACAGATTAAAAAATTAAAAAAGGAATACAAGGATCGGCAAAATCGCTTTGCGATTTAATCTGAAGAATAATTTTACTTTTAAAAATCTGTGAATCTGTGGCTTTCTTCTTTTTCCTTAGTGATCTTAGTGCCCTTAGTGGTAAATCTAATCATTCAAAAACGCCATCACTTTTGCAAACTGTGCATCGCGGCTATATGCAAACAAACGATGATCGCCTCCAACATTTGAAAAATTAAACGGTGTTTCAAAAACCGAATTCGGATACTGCACTGCAAATGTTTTTTGCAATGCAGGAATGCATTTTTGGTAATTGCATCCCAGCGATGTATTTCCATATTCCAGCGGTGAAGAAACGATTTTAATAAATTTCCACTGGTAATTTTTTAACAGCACAAAATCATTTTCATTGTACACCATTCCCAGTTTGTAATTGTCTTTATTTTTGTAATCCAGCGTGGTGTTCCTGGAGTAATAATCATCAAACAGATCCGCACCAATAGCAGGCTCGATCATGCATAAGTGCACGTTTTTCTGCGCCGGTGTCTGCAGTATTTTTTCATCCGGCAATCCGGCTTTTGATGCGTTGAACAACAGCTCACACCCTACCCGCGCACCTAAACTGTGCGTGATCACATTCAGGTTCTCACAGTCAATAAACGAAACAACCCGGCGCAATTCCACACCCGCATTTCCGGCATTGGGAATGGCACTGTTTTCAAATAATTTAAATCCCCTGTATTTATAGGATTGAGCCGGTGTAATAAATTTACCATCCCAGTAAATCTCCACATACAAATTTTTTGTTCCGGCTCCCGACAACACATTTTCAAAACGCTCATAATCATTGATGGAATAAGAGGAAGTGCCACCTACATTCCCATACGCTTTTTTACGAAAACCGTGGATCAGCACATCCACAGTGGGATACTCTTTTGTTTTTTGATTGATGACGCGCACATAACTTTTTGCAACGGAATCATTCAAACGGCTTATTTTTTCATCTGCGGAAAGCGAATGATCCACCCGGTACTGATCGCATAATATTTTCAATTTTTCGGGATTGGCAGCATACCATTCTTTCAGTGAACTGCAATAGCGCTCCAGCTCTTCATCTGCAATGTACATGTCGGGGTAATAAAAACCCGATTTATCCATGAACACACGCACCACATTTGCGGCGGGTGGCAGCAGCATTTTGGCGCGCTCACCAAAAAACGACGAATGGGAATTTCCGCTGCAATCGCTTTGCGCAGATCCCGGAAATATGTTTTGAAGCAGTAAAAGAAATACAACTATTATTTTTTTCATCAGGAATGCAAATGTCCGTTCAATTTTTTAAAATTAACGCCGGATGGAAGCTTTTCTTTTAAATTTAACAAAATTTTACAGAAATTTCGCCGTTTACTAAACGATTAATCTGTAATTTCGGATGATGATGCCCAATCCCGCTTTGCTATTACAATTGGTAGAAATGAAAATGCCTTTTGGAAAATATGAGAATACGGTTTTGTGCGATCTTCCGGTTTCTTACCTGGAATGGTTCAACCGCAAAGGCTTTCCGGAAGGCAAACTCGGGATGCTGCTGCAAACCATGTATGAGATAAAAAGTAACGGGTTGGAATATTTGCTCCAGCCTTTAAAGAAAAAATAAATGCTATAAATTTATTCGCCCCATGAATAAAATTCTGAAATTAAGCGCACTGTTACTCGTGTTTTCAACTACGGCAATGGCGCAGGCCGATAGTACCGATGCCGACGGTAATCCTGTATACACCGGCAAACAAAAAGGTTTCCACATCGGGATGATCGTGGGTGCTTATTTCGCCAACCAGTCCACCGCCAATTTATACGATGGTTACGGCTTTGATTTCGACGGCAACCGCAACAGTTTTGAAAACAGTTATATGTATAATAAAATTGTGATGGAATACGGCGGCGGTTACGGTCAGCCCGATAAGATTGCCGATGCACTGGGCGTGCAGCATGGCGAATGGACCTTTAATGAAAGCGATATGCCTGCCAATATGCGTTATCAACCCGCGTTTTTATTTGGCTTGCAATGCCGTTATTCCGTTGATCCTAAAAATGCGATCCTCTTAAATGTAAACGCCGTGCAGCTGACCAGCAACGGAAATTTTACTATTACCACCACGCCGCCAACCGGCTCTACGCAAGTAAACCAGGCCATCAAAACATTTGCGATCAAAGGAATGGAGCAACGCCTGATCTTCCAGCTTGCTTACCAGCGGATCCTCGGCGACATTACCAAAAAGGCAAACTTTTTTATTGAAGGCGGGATGAACGTTACCATCTCCAAATTTTACAAAAACCAGATTCAGATCAATGGCCTGCTGATCGACCTTACCAGTTATTATTACGAACCCGGCTACAATGCGTATTACGTAAAAAAACCTATCGGCACAGGTTTTGGCGCTTTTGGCGGATTGGGGATCAACCTGAATGCAAATACTAAATTCAGAGTACAGTTTGTTTACAATCCATCTTACGAAGGCATTAAGCTGACCACCAATGCGCATTTAAAATTGCAGAATGCGGTAGGATTGCGCTTTTATTACAACCTGTAATGGCGTGCTGTGTATTGGAACGCAGATCAAAAATGATTTTTATGATGTTAAAAAGATCGCCTGTGGCGCTTATGATCAAATTATGATTTGATTAGAGTATAATTGATGAAATGTTTTATTAATGATAACAACACACTGCAATGCGTTATAATTAAGAACACTACACACCCGGGTAGACGCTTTTGATCTTGTGCAGCAATAGCGAAGTACTGTGTATCGGAACGCAGATCAAAAATGATTTTTATGATGTTAAAAAAGATCGCCTGTGGCGCTTATGATCAAATTATGATTTGATTAGAGTATAATTTATGAAATGTTTTATTAATGATGACCACACACAGCAATGCGTTACAATTAAGAATACTACTCACCCGGGTAGACGCTTTTGATCTTGTGCAGTGATAGCGAAGTACTGTGTATCGGAACGCAGATCAAAAATGATTTTTATGATGTTAAAAAGATCGCCTGTGGCGCTTATGATCAAATTATGATTTGATTGGAATATAAATTTATCAAATAGCTATTAAATGATAATTGATTAAACACAGGATTGCAATCACAATTAAAAAATACGATTCACCCGGGTAGACGCTTTTGATCTTGTGCAGCAATAGCGGGAATGATCGCCGGACGAATGATGCAGAAACAAAAAATCTTTTCGGATATATCAGATCAGTGCTGAGAATTAATAGGCGATCGTTAGCCGCGGTTCTTCTGAGCGAAAGCGGAAGAAGAAATTGCATTACAAGATTAAAAGGCTTTTTGGTTACTTTTTGGCCGCCAAAAAGTGACAAAAATTAAATTACTCAAAATAAAAATGCCGCCCGTTTTACCCCGGGCGGCATTTTCACATACTGATCACAAACAAATTTTTTCTTTTTTCCACTCATGCAACCCGGATACTTTTCGGACCAATTATGTTATAACCACGGCGATAGTTTTATGTTATCGATCCGGTCGGCCCGGGCTGCATTTTCAACCTCACAAAAAAAATTTTGCTTTCGGATACAAACATACTATAAAATATAGTATCTTTGTGCTATAAAACATAGCAATCATGAAAATAGCTAAAAACATTAAGGCTTTGAGGGATCAAAAAAGATTATCCCAGGAGCAGCTCGCCGAAGATCTAGGAATTACACGCGCCCGTTTGGGTGCTTACGAAGAATCACGCAACCAGCCCCCGATCGATATGCTCATCCGTTTATCGGATTATTTCCTGGTATCAATTGATGCGCTGATCCGTGCGGATTTTAGTAAAAGTACAGTGGAAGCCATGATGAAGATCGGGAAACACCGCACCTTGCTGCCGATCCAGGTAGACAAAAACAACAACGACCTGGTGGAAGTGGTAAATGTAAGAGCCATGGCCGGTTATCTCAACGGGTATGCCGATCCGCAATTTATTGAAGACCTGCCGGTAATGAACCTTCCGTTCAAGATCATCGGGAAACACCGCGCTTTTCCTATAAAAGGAGATTCGATGCCGCCGTTAAAAGACGGAACCATTGTGGTAGGCCGTTATGTAGAATCACTGGAAGAGATCAAAGACGGGCAAACGTATATTGTACTTACAAAAGACGATGGGCTGGTGTATAAACGCCTGTACCGCGAAAAGAAAAAAGCCGCCAATATTTTTGAATTCCATTCGGATAATCCCGCGTATGTTCCATACACCGTGCAAACCGAAAACATCCTGGAAGTATGGAGCTTTGTATGCAGCCTCAATATCGGCGAATTTAAGGCGCAGGAACTGAATATCGATAACGTGATCCGGTTTTTACAATCGTACCGCGTGGAAATGGGAAGATAAAAAGTATCTTTGCCCCATGTTTTGCATCATTGATATAGAAACCTGCGGCGGCAAATTTAATTCCTATAACGGAAGGATCACCGAGATCTGCATTTTGGTACATGACGGTTTATCAGTAGTGGAAAATTATACCACGCTGATAAACCCCGAATGCTACATTTCGCCTTTGTATACCAACATTACCGGGATTACCAACGGAATGGTCGCAAATGCGCCACGCTTCCGCGACATTTCAAAAAAAGTGCTGGAACTCACCAGCGGCAATATTTTTATTGCACACAACGTAAGTTTCGATTATAATTTTATCCGTGATGAGTTAGCAGCATTGGGACACACCTTCGAACGCCCGAAATTATGCACCGTGCAACTTAGCAGAAAATTAATGCCGGGAAAAAAATCCTACAGTCTCGGTAAATTGTGCGAATCACTCGGTATTGGCAATAAAGCCCGTCACCGCGCCGAAGGCGATGCATTGGCCACTGCCACACTTTTTGATTTATTGCTGCAACTAAAATCACAGCATCCTTCGTATCGCAGCAAAGGCATTACGGAGATTACGGCAAAAGCTGTGAAGAAAAAAGTTTATAAACCTCTTGTTGGTTAATTTTCAATGATCTTACATTTATCACTCTTTTAAGGAGTGCCCATCCCGCACCTGTTGCGGGATCCCGTAATTATTTGCAGGATGCTAAATGCAATGGGAACGCAGATCTATTAGGATTTTTATGATCAAAAAAAGATGGCTGTGTTTTCTATTTTACTGTTTGAATAGGATAAATTAAGATTACTGCGTGCATCCGTTATCACAAACCTACCACGTTAATTTACGGGCTTCGTCTTTTGTATTCTTTTGTTTCTTTTGTGGTTTAAAGGGGGCGGGGCAAAAAAAGCCTTGGTGTGCTTAGTGCCTTAGTGGTAAAATAGTAACACCATAAAACAAGAAATTCCGGATCGCTCCGGAATTTCTTTGCAGCATTGGATTTTTTCAGCACAAACAATTTCTAAAAAGATCCGCTGCGTTTGTTGCTGATGAATTTTGCTTTATAGAACTACATCTTATCAATCATTGCCAGGATCTCTTCCCGGCTTTTACCGGTTTTCTTTTGCAATAACTCCAGTAGCTCTTCCCACTTTTCGGTTTCAAGCAATGGGTCTTCATTGATCAGGTGTTCATATTCTTCTTTCAGCTTTTCCATCCATTTATTAGTGTCTTTGGTCATATTTTTTAAGGGTTATCATTTTTTTTAATACTCTACTGGTGCTAAACACCAATCTATCTGCAGGCTGCCATCGGCCACTGAGCCGGTTTCTAAGAGCAAGCTACATTTACGCTTGTTTGATCATGTTAAAGGAATTCCTTTCTGATACAAATTTACGGCGACTCTAAAAGCCTTTTTACAAGCATTCGATACCTGGTACCAAACCATCGATCGTTTGTAGGATAATTCCACAATTGGGAATTATTCTATATTAAATTTTCAAATAAAATACCTGACTAAATTTGATTAATTATATACGATGTAAGATTTAAGCGCAAAAAGGGTTTGCTTTTGTGGGTTCTATTTTTATATTTACAAAATCAAGCACTAAGATGTATGGAAGCTTACATGAAGCTTAAACGATGGACATCGTATTTTTTTCTTGTCGTAAGTATTTTGGGAGCTGTATTGTTTTCCGACTGGTTGATTCATACAGGAACCTTCTTTGTTTTTATGATCAGCATTTTTTTATTCTTTTCCGGCTTGACTTTTTCCCTCATTGCCACATCGTTAATAATCAATAAAACCCTATAACTTATGAACTCGGAAATAGAAATTTTGCTGGTCGAAGACAATCCAAGTGATGCAGAAATGACCATGCGCGGCTTGAAAAAAAGCAACATGGGTAATAGTATTATTCACCTGCAAGACGGCGCCCTGGCACTCGAATTTATTTTCGGCACCGGTATGTATGAAGGTCGAAATGTCAACAATAAGCCAAAAATAATTTTGCTGGATCTCAAAATGCCAAAAGTAAACGGTATTGAAGTGCTGGAGAAAGTTAAATCAGATCCGCTCACAAAAGCAATTCCTGTGATCATTCTTACATCCTCCAAAGAAGATCCCGATATTAAAAGATGCTATGAATTGGGCGCCAACAGTTACATTGTAAAACCCGTAGGTTTCGATAATTTTATGATCGCGGTTAAAGACCTTGGAATTTACTGGCTGCTGCACAACCAGACTCCCCCGATGTAATGTGTTGGTTTACTGGCTCATTTGTCCACTGGTTTATTAGTAGCAAAGTCCGTTCTATGTGAAAAAAAATCACACATAGCCGCTTCGCACACTGCACGGGTATTGCAGCACACCAATGAACCGGTAAACTATTGAACAAATGAACTACAAAGTAGAAAGATACTTGCGTGCTCCGGATTTCAGGTATTCATCTTCCAGATACAGATCCTTGCGCGTAGGAAGTTTGAGCACCAGCTGAAAATAAATTTTCGCCTGTACTTTTTCATCGTTTTCCAACAATGCTTCGGCATAGTAAAAATTATTGGAAAGATCGGTAGGAAAATATTTCAGAGATTTTTGCAGCAATTTAAGCGCATACTTCTTATCCGGCCAGCTCATGATCACCGGAATGTACGGTGTCTTGTAATTGAGGATTGCCAATACTTTCCAGCCTGCACCATAAAAATACATCGAATCGATCTGAATCAGCGTTCTGGAATGCTCCAGCATTTGCTGCACCACACCATCCTCCGCACTTTTTAACGCTCCGCTGATCTCCGCAAGCAAACCTATCGACGTGATCAGCGCAAAACGGATCTCCCCGCTTTTCGGATACAGCTTCACCAGCTCATTTCCTTTTTTGATCGCTTTATTGAAAATTACTTTTTTATCATTTTCATTGATCGCCACAAAACGTCCTTTGTAATTCAAACATTGCATGTAATAAAATCCGGCCGTTTCCGATGTCGGATTTTTTGCCAGCTCCTTTTCAAAGATCGCGATCGCTTTGTCAATATTCGTAGCATCGGATTGCAAACCTTTTACATTTACCGCCCGGTTATTAAAATACTGGATCCCGGTTTGGATATCGTCGCCCGGAGCAAGGAATATGAATAATAAGAAGATAAATTTGTGCATTGTTCAATTAAATATTTAGGAATTAGGATTAAGGAATTGGGATTAAGCGTTATAAATTCAGTTGGAAGTTTTAGGCATCTCACAAAATCCTAAATCCTTTATTCCTTAATCCTCAATCAATAAAACTGTTTGGCCCATTGCCTGTATTTCCCGATCGGCCCATCGCCTTTTGCCAGCGCCGGAGAATCCATGTACACTTTATTTTCCCAGATCTTAAAATCCTGGTTCACATCATGTGCATAACCGGTAAATGCTTTGTTCAGTAAAAAACGCGTGAGCATTTTGCGCGGTACAATACTCAGCACCGGGTGAATTTTGGATGCCTTAAAATTTTTATTTACGCTCATGCCGATCTTCAAATTGATCGTGTGATCATCGATCGGAGTTGGAAACACATACTGGCGTGTTTTTAACTGCATTTCCGGCAGATCCACTTCCACAAACGAATAACCCAATCCATGCACATGAATATCGATCTCGGCCTTGATGCCTTGTGTTCCTTTACCGATAAAGCCTTCCGGCGCACGGTTAAATCCGTACGATGCATTCAGATAAGCGCCGGTAGTACTTAATTCTTTCAGATCGGTAATGTTGGTGTATTTATGCACCACCGAAAAATGTCCTACATCCACACTGTTCTCCGTAGTTTCCTGTGGATGTGAATTCAACAGGTAATCTGCCGTTTTTACTTCCGTCCAGTTTTCATTGTCGGCATCCGGTACTTCCCATACAGGCGATACACCATCGCGGTGATGCCAGTAAATGATAAAGCCGTTTTTTTCGCGGATCGGGTATGTTTTTAAAATGGCTTTTGGCGGAGGTTTGGTACCGTAACCGGTTTTGGTGCAGGTGCCTTTGGTATCAAAACAAAAATAATGGAAGGGACACACGATCGTTTCTCCTTCCACATGTCCGCCATGAGCGAAATGCCCGCCCAAATGCGGACAATACGCATCCGCCAGGCATGCTTCCCCGCTTGCCGTACGAAACAAAACAAATTCCTGCCCTGCAATTTTTTTATTCATCAATTGCCCCGGTTTTAAATTCCCGGAATTTTCAATCACATACCAGCTGTTCGGATACGGAAAAAGTTTGGCAGGTGTAGGAAGCTGCTCCATAAATGCTATTATTTATTTAAATATTTATTAAAAATGCCATCGTGTCCACACCGTCTGCATAATCGGTCAAAGCCGGACATTGTGCAGTTCCCAGCGGTACTGCATTTTTTATTTCCTTACTGTTGGATACAATACACTGGATCAATTCTTTGTCGTTTTCCAATCGCTGATTCAATGCATTCACATCATCATAAAACTCATAATACAACACACCTATCGGCGATGAATATCCTTCATCTTCACGCAACAATAAAAAATTATTATCCAGCAACGTCGGGTCGCTGCTCATCAGATACACCGTGCGGTTATACTCGTAATTATTTACGTATTTATTGTTATTTGCGATTTCCTGGAAACCAATGATCGGGCTGTAAAACGCATCAAAATCATAACCGCGCGGTACAAATAATTTAGAAACATTGCGGCATCCCAATCCAAAATACTGAAAAACATCATCTCCCAGCGACCGGATCTCGCTCACACTTTCCTTGCCGGTCAATACCGCAACGGAATTTCTGTTCTTGCGGATAATGTTCGGATATTTCCCGAAATAATAATCGAAATAACGCGCCGAATTATTGCTGCCGGTGGCGATCACGGCTTCAATGTTTTTTAAACGCTCTTCCGTAAATTCAATATAATCGGCAAAATCAGGCTCAATGCCGATGATCACTTTTGAAATAAAAGGCAATAATAATTTATCATCAGAAGATAATTTCCCTGCAAATTTATTTCCCGATAACAGCACACACAGCATATCGTGAAAACCCACCATCGGAATATTTCCGGCCATGATCACAGCCACGCGTACCGGCTTTTTCCGGTCCAGCTGCGTAATGTAAAGCGAAAGCCAGTTCAGTAGCTCTTCCTGCGTTAAGCTGTTGGCAATGGCGCCAATAGCATTCCGCACATTATTCTCGGTAAACCATGGATTGTAAATGTGAACCGTTTTTATCAGCTCTTCAAAATCGTTGTAAAACAATTCGTTCAGCGCATGATCAGCCTCTTTCCTTCCTTCCTGCGAAAACTGTTTCAGGAAGCCACCCAGCAGCACCATTGTTTTTATTCGATTGTCTATCGTCATATAATTTATAATTATTCTTAACTATTTTTTGGCGGCTTTGTCTTATATTTGTGCCATATTTTACAAAACTACTAAAAACAAGAATACTATTATGGCAATTAAAATTACGGACGAATGTATTAATTGTGGAGCTTGCGAACCGGAATGCCCAAATAATGCAATATATGAAGGCGGTAACGAATGGCGCTTTGCCGACGGAACCAGCCTGAAAGGAATGTTTACCTCCAAAAGCGGTATTGCAGCTGATGCAGAAGTACCTCAAACGCCGGTAGCAATGGATGTGTACTATATTGTTTCCGATAAATGTACCGAATGTGTTGGTTTTCACGATGAGCCGCAATGTGCTGCCGTTTGCCCGGTTGACTGCTGCGTGGATGATGAGAACTGGAGAGAATCCAAAGAAGAATTATTGGAGAAAAAAGGCACTTTGCACGTATAATATACCACAAGTAAATCATACAAAACGCTATACTGAAAAGTATGGCGTTTTTTTATGACAGAAAAAAGCTCATGCACAGATTTTATTCCTGTTCTTAATTAACAGATCCCGTGTCAGGCACGGGATGACCGCATAAAGGAAGATCTGACTTCGAAATAAACACTGCATCCATACAGATTACGCTCCGGCTTTGTGTTCTTTTGTTTTCTTTTGTGGTTCAATAAAACACAGCATCCGTACGGATTGGTATATTCGTATTCATTCGTATTTAGTAGATCCACAGATTCGTAATTTCGTTCCTGTTCCTGCCCGAATCGTTCAGGCGGGCGTTATCTGTACCCACAATAAAGCATTTTTCTTTGCGTTTTTTAATCATTATCTTTACATCAATGAAAAAACTGCTCATTCTTTTTCTTCTCATTTGTTCCATCACCGGCTTTTCACAGGAAATATCCCGCGAGGAATCCTTGAAAAAAATAGACCTTGTTACAAAAAGCGTCATTATGCCTTTTATACAGGAATTGTATCATAGCAAGGGCAACGCGGACGATTTCAAAGAAAAAACGAGCGACCGTTTGTTCGCAACCTTTGAAGAAGTGCTCAACATGCCCTATTCATTTGATTACGCTTTTGATTCACTCATAACCAACCATCCCGATATTGGCATCCTGGTATCGCCGGATAATAAATTCCGCATCATTCACTGGAACATTAGCAACAGCGACGGTACATTTCAATATTTTGGCTTTATTCAATCAAAGCACACCGACATAAAAAAAACATCCGCTTTTCACAAAACAAAAACCACAACGGTACAGTTATATCCCCTGATCGATAAATCCGCCGAGATCAAAAATCCCGAAAATGCCATCACCGACAATAAAAAATGGTACGGTGCTTTGTACAATAAAATTATCCATACCAGTACTAAAAATAAAGATTATTACACCTTATTGGGTTGGGACGGTAACGATAAATTTTCTCAAAAAAAGATCATCGAAGTATTAACATTCGATAATAACGGCGTGCCGCATTTTGGTGCTGATATTTTCAATTTTCAGAAAAAATACCCGAAACGCATTATTTTTGAATATTCGGCCACCTGCAACATGTCGCTGAAATACAGCAATCAAAAGGATTCTATCGTATTCGGGCATCTCGCTCCCATCGAGCCGCAGCTGGAAGGACAATACCAATACTACTGCAGTGATATGAGCTGCGACGGTTTCGGCTTTAAAAAAGGCAAATGGAATTACGGCGCGGATGTAAATGCAGTGAATGATAAAGACGAAAAAGACAAGATCTACCACGACCCGCGCAGACCTATAGCAGATAATGAAAGCAACACCATCATTACCCGCAAGAAAAAAAAGAAAAAAGAAAAATAGCCCGGTTTTTGTGATCAGCCCATTCAATTAAAATTCCCGTCAAAAAGGTTTTCAACCGGCATTTGCTGAAATTATTGTTCGCTGTTTTTGATTTTACGTTCAAATTATTTCTAATTTCGTAGAGTAATTTTTAATCAGAATTCCTTGTCATTCTGTCTGAAACCAAGCAGCTTTCTTACTCCTACCCTTTCCTTTCAGAAAAGCGGCTTTCCTGCAGTATGCCATTATCATACAAACCTATTTTCAATACTAAACAAATCATGTTAACAAAAGAAATGACCAAAGTCCACAATTTTAGTGCAGGTCCCGGAATTTTACCTGCCGAAGTATTAAAACAAGCTGCAGAAGCCTGTATTAATTTTGACAACCTGAACCTTTCCCTGCTGGAGATCTCTCACCGGAGCAAAAACTACGAAAAAGTGATGGATGATGCACGCGCGCTGGTAAAGGAATTACTGGGATTGAACGATAATTACAAAGTATTGTTTTTAGGCGGCGGCGCCAGTTTACAATTTGCAATGGTGCCTTACAATCTGCTGCGCACCGAAGGAACCGCGGGTTACATCAACACAGGCGTATGGGCGAGCAAAGCAATCAAAGAAGCGAAAATCATCGGTAACACACAGGTTATTGCTTCTTCCGAAGATAAAAAATTCAACTACATCCCAAAAGGATATGAGATTCCTGCTAACCTGGATTATCTGCACATTACTTCCAACAACACCATTTACGGAACACAGATCAAACAATTCCCAAAATCACCGGTACCATTGGTATGCGATATGAGCAGCGATATTTTCAGCCGCCAGGTGAACGGAAATGATTTTGCACTGATCTATGCAGGTGCACAAAAAAACATGGGCCCGGCAGGTGCAACAATGGTTGCCGTAGATGAAACCAAATTAGGAAAAACCGGCCGCAAAATGTTGTCGATGCTGGATTACCAGGTACACATCAAAGGCGATAGCATGTACAACACACCACCGGTATTCCCGATCTATGTAAGCATGCTCACAATGAAATGGCTGAAAGATAACGGTGGCGTTGCCTGGATCGAAAAGATCAACCAGCAGAAAGCAGATACATTGTATAACGAGATCGACCGGAACTCCCTGTTTGTAGGAACTACAGCAAAAGAAGACCGCTCCAACATGAACGTAACTTTTGTAATGCCAAAACCCGAGCTGGAAGCCGAATTTGATAAGCTTACAAAAGAAGCAAATTTAAGCGGCTTGCGCGGACACCGCGATGTAGGCGGTTACCGCGCTTCCTTATACAATGCCTTGCCGCTGGAAAGCGTAAATGTATTGGTGGAAGTAATGCAGGCATTCGAGAAAAAATTTGCGTAAAGAGATATTAGATGTGAGACATGAGATTTGAGAAGCTGTGTTAAAAAAGACTTTAGATCAAATGATTTAAAGTCTTTTTTATGATTGGAAAGTACCATCATGGAGATAGCCGATATTAAAAAACAGGTATAGATTTATAATTTGAAACTATTTTCCGGGCTTCGCTTTTTGAGCTTGTCAGTAATAGCGGGAATGATCGCCGGACGAATGAAAAAGAGAACTAAAATTGTTTTTGAATATATCAAATCAATGCTGAGAATTAATTGGCGATCATTAGCCGCGGTTCTTCTGAGCGAGAGCGGAAGAAGAAATTACATTACAAGATCGTCCCGCACGTGCGGGATTGTAACTTTTTGCCTTCAAAAAGTTCAAAGATAAATAATTGTACTAATTAAAAAATAGTGCCTGTTGGGACAAAATTACCCAATAGCCATTTAAAAATATGATCTTTGACAACAATGAAAAACAAATTTTTATTTGTCCTTATTTTGCTGTTGGCTTTCACAAAAGCTAATTCCCAAACCTGCTTCAGCGATTGCAAACAACGCTCCCTCGCCGCATGGGAAAACCTGCAAAAAAAAGGCATTACCTCCACCGACTCGGCCCTCAGCTGCGATCAGAAAATCACCGATCAGCTTAAAGGCTGTGCATTTCCAAATGTACAACTGAACAAGCTCGATGGCGGCACATTTAAAATTGAAGAGTTAAAAGGAAATGTTGTATTTGTCCATCTGTGGTTCGTCAACTGCGCCACCTGCATTGCCGAAATGCCAATGATCAATAAATTAAGGTAATACAGTCGCACTTCGACCCAATTTTATTTATTCTATATTTACTATAAGGTTATATGTAGTTGAAAGTTGACAACTACTTTTTGGCAAAAAGGTCAACTCTATAAAATACATTCCTTACAATA